>CAZFTJ010000001.1:0-462486 GCA_964521865.1 uncultured Spirochaetota bacterium
TAGGGGGAAGCGTCTTTCCCCATATGTCGTAAAATGGTATAGAGGCAACTCCGCCTCTCCGTCCGCGAAGAACATCTGCATAGGTATACTCATGACATGATATTTTGCTGCTGTTTGGGGGTTCTCATCTACGTTGATCTTGCAGAATTTGAAATTCTCATATTCCTCTGCAAGCTTATCGTATACTGGGGATATCATCATGCACGGTCCGCACCAGGGTGCCCAAAAATCGACCTCAGTGGGTAGCTCTGATTTCAGAACTTCTTCCTCAAAGGTTTGGTCAGTGACTACAACTACCTTGCTCATAGCACCTCCTCTATAAGTGGTTACCAGTTTTCATTTTCACTAGCAAAGTTAATTTCACGCCATATTGATTAAGGAACCTGTCAGTCAATTCGATTCCAGAGAGTGACTGCTCCAGACCCGGATAATTCTCAACCTCATGCGAAACTGTATGATGGCCTCCAGTTTCCGGACGCTCGAATACCAGCGAAAATAGATCAGCACGCGCGGAGTAGATAGCGGCTGTCAACCCGGCCGGACCTGAACCGACTATAGCCGATTTTTCCATGTCCCTTCTCCTTCCGCTGATATTCTTATGCCTTTTTCAGAGTGATTGCTTTCTGTGGACATTCCTTAACGCATTTACCACAACCTGTGCATTTGGCTCTGTCGATGAGGGCTATAGTGTCGATTTGAATTGCTGCTACAGGACAGACGCCTTCACAAAGACTGCAAGCAGTACATTTCCTGGTATTCACAACCGCTATCAGACGATAGGATGGAGAATCCCTTTCGATCTGTGCAATCCTCTCATTAATGGTTTGTAACTGTTGTTTCACCGCCTGAGCCCGAACCTTCAGTGCATCGAGTCCCTGCTCTGTTGTAGGCACGACGCCTCCTGCCCGTTTTTCTTGCCCGACGGAGTCTTGACGAAATTGAGCGCCTGTCGAAGGGATATCTTGCCCAATGTATATACCACGGCCCGTTCCTCTACCCATGCCACGACAACGACCGATGCCTCTACCCATGCCCATCTGCTGCCCTTGAGACTGTGCGACGTTCTTAGATGCAGGAACAGCTCCAACTCCCATCCCGAAATGGGTAACCGCATTCGGAGCTTGTATTGATGAGAGAGAACCTGATTTCAACTGTTCCACTACGTCGCGCACTTTTCCGGAGATTCCTACAATCACTTCAATACCAGCGGCGTTCAAGCTTTGAAATGCGTTCGGGCCGCAATTACCAGTCAGGACGACCTTGACATCGTGCTCAGCCATCAGCTGTGTAGACTGAATGCCGGCACCGTCTCCAAGCGCAACACTGTGGTTTGCTATGGGTTTGACATCCATAGTTTCCGTTTCTATAATCAGGAAATACGGACATCGTCTGAAACGCGGGTCGATTTGATCTTCCAAACTACTCCCCCTTGATGTGACTGCTATCTTCATGATTTCCTCCGTTAAGGCATAAACGATTCCCGTTATGGATAGTTTCCCTCATGTTTCAAGCGGGTTTAATAACGAGCATGGTCTTTTCGTTGCCGAGAGCATAAAGTCTGCATGGAACTGAAGCCTATTATTTGAAGCATTTTGTGCATTACGCATAATTTTCATTCGAAATGCCGTATTGAAAGGAGGAGAGGGAGAGACAGCGGCTCACCCTCTCCATACAGTCGTACTAGTTCTGCTCTTTTTCGGCTTCGAGTTCCTGGATTCGTTTCTTGATTTCTTCAAGCACATCTTCGAAGTATTCGGCCTTGCCCTTCAGCGCTTCCATTTCCTGCTCTGGAATCGGACTTACACCGTAGGGTGCTGGATAGTAGACAGACGGCACTCGGCACGGGGAACCATAAGGTGCACTTCGATAGCCCACCCAACCGCGACTGCCCCAAAAGCCTGGACTACGCACAAATCCACGACCCCAACTTCGGTCAAAGCCGTATCTCGGAACTGGGTTCATGTAACCCGGTACTGGGCAGCCGGCGCAGTATCCGGCTGCTCTTCCTGAATTAAGTGGTTTTCTATTCGTTACAGCTCTCAAGTGCATGAAGTTTCATAAAAAAGATATACAGCATCTGTGTTAAATATTATACTGATAATGAAAATCATTGTCAATTTTTTTTGACTGGTAATGTTGGAGAATTTCAAAAAAAGATCGAGTATATCCAATGTGGCCACCGCCGGAGGACCGGCAGAGGCATCGATGGAAATGGATGAGTGTGAATACGGGATCATTATCACGGTTCATGGGGGTGGAAGATTCTAACGGTCAATACACCACAGGCGATATAGTAGTGCATGTCAGAATCAAAATTATCGTAAACCTAATTGGTCTCGCAGGGGTAGTACAGGAGCTCGTGGCCGGCCCGGTGCGGATCGAAGAGCACGATATGCACATCCGGAAAGTAGAAGGGTGTGTCGTTGTTTCGCCGTCCCAGATGATTATATCGGCCTCTCTCTGCCATCTTAACCTTTTTTACCACTCCCTCTACAATTTCGTTTACCTTGCGGGTTGTATGGGATTTTCCGCATCCGGTTCTGACAGCGCATACGGCGACGACCGTTTTTTCGGACCGCAGTATCGTATAGGTCGTACCGATTAGTATGAAATCGGTTCCTTGGCCATGACTGTAGAAGCTTTGTGCATAACCTCTACATGGGGGACGTCGCTGTACGAGAACGCAACCAGGTCGATCCTGTTTTCGTGGATGAGCTCGATAAGCCGTTCTTTCGGGTGTATGCGGAAGTTTTTGTTGCAAAAGATCTTTCAATGGTCTACACTTGGGCTTCATACTAGGTTGCGAATATAGTAATACGGTATGAGAAGGTAAGTCCTGTTGTACTATTGGCCGGATGCTTTTCGACCGGATTATGCCGTCGGTGTATCCTCGATTACATGGTGCGGCGGACATGCCGCTTAACGGGAGCATTATATAAAAATGGAGGAAAGCGTATGGGCAAGGTGAAAATTCTCTGTATTATCCTTTTACTGTTCGCTGCGGTACAGCCCCTTATTGCCATGGACAGCAGCAGTCGTCTTGAGGATCAGTTCAAGGAGTATATGAACCAGATCAGGATGAAGGTAAAAGAAATCGATGATCCGGTTGAAAAAAGGGCCATGCTCAATATGACGCTGCAGAAAATTCTCAGGGCTCTCGATACTGTCTCGACTCTGGAGAGTCTTTCGGAAAAAGACCGCAAAGCCATTGCCGCAGTCAGAAGCGGCTTTCAGGACCAGTACAACGAGCTGAACGGCCTGAACGGTTTCGAAAAGGTGGCGGATACAGACCTCAACAGCTTTGCGGACTATATGCTGCAGGAACTCGAGCAGGCCAGGAGGATGATTTCCATGAGCGTTGCAGCATTTATTATAATAATTCTGCTCATAATCTTAATCCTGTAATTGGATCGCAGATGAAACCGTGACAGCACCTAGAAAAAGACCCCTTTTTTTATACGTTCTAAAAAAACCGTCTGTCGGTATTGCGCTGTGTATCGTTATTCTGTTCTCAGCCCTGCTTCTTTTTTCATGTGAGACCAGGCTGTCTGCCGTTAAAGAGGAAAGCCGTACCCATCCATCTGCGGGTACGGTTCGATACTCGATTATCTACATTATAAACGGTGAAGGGTCGAATCTCTATCACGATGAAGAGGGAAGGGCTCTGTTTGCAGATATCCAGATGCTGAAGCAGGCCGGGGAAATAGCCCGTACAGCTCCGGAAACGGAGGTCTTCATCTTCTACCTGAAGCCGACCGGGCTTCATAGAGCACGTGGAAAATTATACTACTACAGAAAACGACTTTTGAAAAAGTCTGTTATGCGGTATACGGTGAATTCGGGTATGTCGGATGCGGTTTCCTCTTTGCTCGAATTCTATAAAAAACATTCCTTACGGTATCGAGAGCCGGGAGCAAACTCCCGGTGGAGATCCTTCTTCTTCTACTTCGGGCATGAGATTCAAGGAGGGGAAAACCCCGTTGCTCCAGGCACCGCAGGCTTGTTCACTGCAGATGACCTCGCCGATGCATTGTGCCGTCTGAATACCTGTTTCGGGGTCGATGGATATGGATTCGACCTGGTCATTGTCTCGGCCTGCAACAGCGGCACTCCAGGTATTATTGGAAGGATAGCACCCTTCACCCGGTATATCATCGCCTCACCCGGGACCCTGTACCTCGCCCATATCAGCACCGAGTCGTTCAAGTATGTGCGGGAAATAGAAAAAACAGGAATGTACCGGTTCGCGCTGAGGGCATCCAGATACGCATTTGAAAGGCTTACACGCATGACGAATACCGCAGTAACGGTGGCGTTATACGATACAACAAAGATTGCTCCCAATATTGCAACTGTTGAAGCGCTCTGCAACCCGGAAAAACGGCAAAACACCGGGGGCGCGGCACAGGGTATTACTGTTTTTTATAGGCCGCCTCTTTTTGGACGGGGAAAAGAAAAAACAGAACATTCCGGTTGGGAAGGTATTCGTTGATACGGCGTCCCCGTCCACCAACCCTGGAGGAATGGATATCGGTGATCATAAATATCAGGAACTATCACATCACGTTCCGTTGATTGTAACTTTTGCTCTTCTATTTTTCAAACCCAAAGCCACCGATCAGCAGGCGGATGTACGGCATCGACCAGTTCCAGGTATTGCTGTATATCGTGAAGGTATAACCCATACGCAAACCCAGCAATACTCCACTCCTGTTTTTTATGTATATCAGATAGTCAAATCCGAGGGAAGGGTTCAATAGAGCACATTTTGAAACGGATTCATCCACGTCCCTCGTCATGGCCCCTCCCCCGATCCCCACAAGAGGGTACAAAATCACAATATCAGAGGCAACGAGTGCGTAGCCGATATCGAAGAAGCCGTAGCCGCCGGCATTGTGGGGTCCGAAAGAACTGTGTCCTTCTCCGCCTATTACCAGCCTGTTATTCAGGCTGTGTCCTCCTCCACCCGAGGAATAGATTATGGAATTCCTGCCCGATTCGGAAAGCATGCCGACGCCGCCCATAAAATAACCCATGCCGCCTTTTTTTTGTGCAATCGACGTTTTCTCCTGTCCATAGACAATGCCGGCAGAACAGCAGATTGCCGCAGTCAAACTAATCACAAGGACCGCTCTGATCTTTCCCATCATGGATTTCCCCCCTTTTTCATTAAAATACTTGCAGAACGAAGCGTTATTGTAAATACCAATTATTATCCGTTCGATGTATGCATGAGAGTTTATTGGTAGGTTATTACGATTACGGTAAAATATCAACTGTAACTTTTAAAGGTTACGCTCTGTAAAAAGCAGCAGCTGGTTGTGAATATATGAATGGTCGTGATTTCAATTGCAATTTGGGGCATCTGTTTGTATAATCGTCAATAGTTGTTTGTCCTTCTGGCATGCCGAACCAATGCCGCCTTCAAGCGGCATTTTTTCCGCGACATGTAAGCGGGGTTATGTCAGATCAACCGTATTTGTTATGCGGCGCGAAGCGCCCGGGTAATAATCGTGTTCGGGGACGGTAAATATTTTTGAGTGTTTCGGGCGCGATGTAATAAGGAATACCTTACATATTAACTCATGACGAGGAGGATAGCATGAATAAGATGAAAGGCGCCGGAATCTTTCTTGCGCAGTTTCTCGGAGATAGTGAACCGTTCAACACAATAACAGGCATTGCGAAATGGGCTGCCGATCTGGGGTACAGGGGGATTCAGGTCCCCACCTGGGATAACAGGGCGTTCGACCTGGATAAAGCGGCCGAATCCAAGACCTACTGCGACGAGTACAGGGGCAAGCTCAAGGAAGCGGGCATCGAGGTGACCGAGCTCGCCTCCCATATACAGGGACAGGTGATGGCGATGCATCCTGCATACGAGATAATGTTCGAAGGCTTTTACCCGGAAGGAATGAAGGATAAACAGCGGGCCGTGTGGGCCGCCGAACAGATGAAAAAGAGTATTACGGCGTCCGTCAACATGGGTACAACGGCCATTCCGGTCATGTCCGGCGGGTTCGCCTGGCACATGGTGTACCCGTGGCCGCAGCGGCCTGCCGGGATCATAGACGAAGCGTTCACGGAGCTCGCGCGCCGTTGGAAGCCGGTGCTCGACATGGCGCAGGACAACGGCGTGGTGTTCGCATACGAGCTGCATCCGGGTTCGGACGTGTACGACGGGGCGACCTACGAGATGTTTCTCGACAAGGTCGGCAACAATCCCGCAGCCTGCCTGAACTACGACCCGAGCCATTTCGTGCTTCAGCAGCTCGATTACCTGCACTTCATCAGGCTGTACGGCGAGCGGATAAAGGCATTTCATGTGAAGGATGCGGAGTTCAATCCGGACGGCAGAATCGGCGTGTACGGCGGGTACCAGTCGTGGGCGGAAAGGGCAGGACGCTTCCGGTCTCTCGGCGACGGGCAGGTCAATTTTAAACGTGTATTTACCCTGCTTACAGAAGCGGGATATACCGGCTGGGCTGTGCTCGAGTGGGAGTGCGCCGTCAAGAGCCCGGAACAGGGTGCACGCGAGGGAGCCCCGTTTATTGAACGGCACATTATTGAGGCGACCGAGGTCGCGTTCGACGACTTTATAGGCGGAAAATCCGACAGGGCGACGAACAGGAAAATACTGGGATTCGAATAATGAGCACCCGAAGCGAAAACAGGATACCTGGTATTCCCCTGGTACTGAAACCGAAGGAGGTTAATTATGGAGGCATGGAAACGAAAGCTGCGAATGGGAATGGTCGGCGGCGGCCAGGGAGCATTTATCGGAGCGGTGCACCGTATTGCCGCAGCAATGGATCAGCAGATTGAGCTCGTAGCGGGATGCTTTTCGAGGGATTACGACAACACGCGGACAACAGGAAAAGAGCTGCACCTCCATCCGGACAGGCTGTATAAAACCTATTCGGATATGGCGCATGCTGAAGCCGGGCTCCCGGAAGACAGGAGGATCGATTTCGTATCCGTCGTTACACCCAATAACATGCATTTCCCAGTTGCAAAGACCTTTTTAGAGGCCGGGATTCACGTTATATGCGACAAGCCCATGACCCATACCCTCGATGAAGCGAAACAGCTCGTAAAGCTCGTCGAGGATACCGGGCTCGTATTCGTGCTTACCCATAACTATACCGGTCACCCGCTTGTTCGGTATGCCCGCGAGCTCTTCAAATCGGGAAAGATGGGTACCATTCGGAAGGTGATCGTCGAATACCTGCAAGAGTTTCTGAGCTTTCCCCATGAGAAGGTCGGTATGAAACAGGCGAAATGGAGGGTCGATCCGGCCCAGGCCGGTATCGGCGGTACGCTCGGCGATGTCGGCACGCACAGTCTCAACCTTCTCGAGTACATGAGCTGCGACCCGGTTGTTCAGCTCTGTGCGGACAAGTCCACCTTTTTACCGGACCGGAAGCTCGATGAGGATGTGAATATGCTCCTAAGGCTCAAGGGCGGCGGCAAAGGTGTGCTCACGATAAGTCAGGTAGCAACCGGCGAGGAGAACGGCCTTAAGGTGCGTATATACGCATCCGAGGGTGCGGTCTCATGGGCGCAGGAGAATCCCAATTACCTCGAGGTCTACCATTACGGAAAACCGCGCGAGACATACACGCGGGGAAGCGGGTATCTGAGTGAGGTCGCCGCCGAAGCGACAAGGATTCCCGTCGGGCATCCGGAGGGATATTTGGAGGCGTTCGCGAATATCTACCTCGGTGCTGCCGAAGCGATACAGCGGTACATAGACGGGAAACCGATGAAGACCGGGGAGTACAACTTTCCATCCGTGTATGACGGGCTCAGGGGTATGGAGTTTATCTACAAGACCGTCGAATCCTGTGACAGGGGATCGGTGTGGGTTGAGATGTAAAGATGCTTTCGCCGTCCTGCGATCTGCGGGCCCCATTGTATCGCCGCGGGTAAGACCGATGCTGTTGAATCGAGCGGACTTATACACTAACGTGCATTGATACACACTGCCGTGAATGGATACACCGTCATGCATTGATACGCTGTCGTGCATGGCATAGATAAAACAAACCGTCGCTCTTTATCCGTGGAAGCCGGTTTGCCGATATCCTCTGCAATCATATTTACCGGGAGATATAAAAATGGACAATGCGAAGATTGTACGGTCGGTTGAAGAAGCTGTTGAAAAAGGCAACGGGATGCTCCATCTCAGACCGAGCTGGGTGGCCCGTGATTTTTTACCGCCCGGATACAGGCTCGGGCTTAAGGAAGAGGAGTACAATGCCGGCGCGCGTGGATTTATATGTGAGCGCTGGCTTGCTTCGGTGACCAGAGCGGACAACAGAATCGGCCCGGAGGATGAGGGCCTTTCATACCTGGATATCGAGGGCGAGGACATCCTTCTTATCGACGCGGTGCGGGTGTGCGGAAAAACAATCATGGGAGAGGCGTACGCGAAGACACACGCGGGTCTGGGCAGGCTCGTGAAGATATACGATTTCGGATCGCGGATACATTATCATCTCCATCAGATGCAGCATGACGCTCAAAAGGTCGGCAAGAACGCCAAAGAAGAGGCCTATTATTTTCTTGATGATGTGGACCCCGGACCCCATCCGGAAACCTTTTTCGGAGTGCATCCCTATCTCGTCGACCGGGGCAGGCAGATCGAAACCCTTCTGCCCTACCTGGTGGACTGGAACAGCGATCTCATACTCAAACACTCGCGCGCCTACCTGAACGTTCCGGGAGAGGGGTTTCACCTGCCGTCCGGTGTGCTTCATGCACCCGGGACCGCGCTCACTCTCGAGCTCCAGGAGGATTCCGACGTGTTCGCCATGCTCCAGGCAAAGATCGACAACCGTTTGACGCCCAAGGAGCTGCTGTTCAAGGATGTAGCGAAAGAAGACAGAGAGCGTCTCGGGGAGCGTGCCGTGCTCGAGCAGTGCGACTGGAAGGTAAACGGCGATCCCTACTTCTATGAGAACAGGCACCTTGAACCCGTTCTGATCGAGGAAACGAAGCAGGACGGCGGGTATGAGGAGTGGATTTACTACAACACAGGGAAATTCAGCGGAAAGAAGGTGACGGTAAGACCGGATGGAAGCTTCAACAGCAGGGACAACGGCGTCCACAGTATATTGGTTTGGAGGGGAACCGGTACGGTCGACGGCCACCCTGTCCATGGCGGCGACTTCGGCTCGGACGAGCTGCTTGTCACCCATCAAAGAGCGACGGACGGGTTCGTGATCAGGAATACGGGCCGGCAGGACCTTATTTTGTTCAAGTTCTTCGGGCCGGATATTAACACGGACATCCCTTATATAGAGAAGTATACTCGATAACCTCGACGTATATACGGGGAGATAATTCATGATGCCGTACAAAGTATATATGCCTGAAAGGAGGTGGGACTGGCAAGGCTTGTAATTCCGGAGCTCTTTGATGCTCCGTATTAAAAAAATTGTATGGAAAGGAGCGTTGCCATGAGTAGAAAAATGGTGGTTTTACTGATTGTGCTCGGTGTGTTTGTATTGTCAGGCTTCGGGCTTGCTTTTTCCGCTGACAGGTACACACTGCGGTTCAACTCGGTGGCCGGTCCAAACGAACCTCAGTACCTGTCAATGAAGAAGTTTGCCGAGGTGGTCGGAAATCTGAGCGGCGGCAAGATCGACGTAAAGACTTTTCATTCGGGTCAGCTTGCGGATCAGAAAACCGGTATTCTGGGAGTAATGAGAGGGTCTCTTGAAATGACGTCAGATGCAAGCCCGTCCTGGTTTGCCGATCTCGCGAACTATCCGGAGATAGGAGTGCTCGAGGTTGCCTATCTGTACAGAGATATCGATCACATGTATCGTATATTGACCGGTCCCGTCGGTACGAAGTACTGGGACACACTCGCATCGAAGTCAAATATCAGGGTGCTCGATGTATGGTATCTCGGTACGCGTGAGCTCGACCTCACGAGGAAAGCAGGCATCGTGCGGACGCCCGCCGACCTCAAGGGCATCAAGCTCAGAATGCCGAATGCAGAGGCGTGGCTCGATGTCGGGAGAGCTCTCGGCGCAAACCCGACGCCGCTCGGGTTCGGTGAGGTGTATATGGGGCTCAAGACCGGGACCATTGAAGGTCAGGACAACCCCGTTCCCACAGACTATTCTGAAAAGTTCTATGAGGTCACCCACTACATAGTGCTGACCGATCACATGATCGGCTACATCACACCCATTATCACGGAAAGCCTGTGGCAGGGCATGCCGGATGACTACAAGGTGTACATGAAGACCGCGATGCGGGTTGCACGGTTTTTCCAGAATGAAATGGTGCTCGAGCAGGAGACATCGCTTCTGGGCAAGTTCACGAAAGAGTTCGGTATGGAGATCATCGTGCCGGACAAAAAGGCCTTTATGGAGCATGCCGCAGAGTATTACAGCCAGAGCAAGTTCGAGCGCAAATGGGGCGCAGGGATGTATAAAAAGCTTCAGAATATGGATTAGAAGCGGATGTCTGCCTGTATCGGCGGACGAACTCTCGAAGTTTGTTGAAAACCGCGAGGTGGTTTTCAATGCCCTGAAAAGGCGAGGGAGGAGCAGGATTGTATGCCCCGGGGTTATACATCACCTGCTCCTTCGGGGCATTCGCCTTTTTCAGGCGCGGTAAGAAGCGACTGCCGAACAATTCGATTTCTCGAGCGTTTTCAATAATCAATACGGGGAAAACAAAGTGAAACGAATCTCGGATAGAATATTTAACGTTCTCGAGATACACCTTCCTGTTTTCGTGCTTCTTCTCCTGATTGCCACCGTTACAGTACAGGTCTTTTCACGCTACGTACTCGACCACCCTTTACCCAAGTTTTTCGAGCTTTCCATCTATAGCTTCGTATGGGCGATATACCTGGGCGCAACGCTTGCGAAACGCTATGACAAGCACATTCGATTCGATGTGCTGTATAAGAAGTTCTCGAAGAAGACGCAGCTTGTGATAGATATAGTCTTTGACATAGCAACCAGTATCGTGTTCATTTTCGTTCTCTATCCGAGTATTAAATATTCCATCATGAACTACCGGATAAAAGCGTCGTCTCTGCGGATTCCCTGGACATACCTTCTGATCTGCTTCCCGCTGTTCACCATTTTGATTCTCATACACAACGTTCAGGCCGTAATCAGGAATATTCGCCTTTTAGCGGGCCGAATCGTACCGGAAGAGGAGGAGTTGCCGTGGCTGTAGCAGTGTGGGTCATCGTGTTTGCAGCTGTGTTCGCGCTCGGCTACCCCATCGCATTCGGAATGTTTATCAGCTCGGTTTTATACCTGATTATCTCGAAAATCAGCCTTTTTACCGTTATGGACGTCATGGTAATCGCATTCGAGAATAAGTTCGTCCTTCTTTCCGTGCCGCTTTTTATATTCACCGCGAAAGTCATGAATTCGAGCCGTCTTACCGACAGGCTCTTTGATTTCGCCAAGGCTGTGGTCGGTCCGCTCAAGGGCGGACTGGGCCATGTCAATATCGTTGCAAGCATCATATTCGCCGGTATGTCGGGATCGGAAATCGCGGATGTGGCTGGCCTCGGAGCGGTTGAAATCAAGGCAATGAAGGATGCCGGGTACGACGGCCCGTTCAGCTGTGCGGTCACCTGCGCGTCTGCGACAATAGGACCGATTATTCCGCCGAGTATTCCTATGGTCATATACTCGATGCTTTCAGGGGCCTCCGTGGGATACCTGTTTCTCGGAGGCATCGTGCCGGGGCTGATTCTCGGCGCTTCCATTATGCTGCTCGTCTTTATCCTTTCCATACGGAGGAACTATCCGTCCGGAAAGTGGGTCAGTTTCAAACAGCTCATGATCGTTACCGGCAGGTCTTTTTTTGTAATTCTCGCGCCGGTGATTCTTCTCGGGGGTATTTACGGGGGCATCTTCACGCCGACGGAAGCGGCGGGGGTCGTCGCGGTGTACGTGCTTATCCTTTCGGGTATCGTATACCGCAGCGTAGGAATGAGAGGGCTGTACAAGGTGTTCATCGATTCGGCGGTGAGCACGGGGTTCGTGAGCTTCATTATGGCATGCTCCTTTATCTTCGGGTATGTGGTGGCGCGCGAAGAGATACCGGCAATGATAACGAAAGGCTTTATCAGCCTCGGTCTCATGAACAGCAAATGGACCGTTCTGCTCGCCCTGAACATCCTCTTTCTCATTCTCGGCTGTTTCATCGATGTCTCGGCCATCCTTCTCATCGTTGTTCCGATCGTGCTGCCGCTCGTCCAGGCTGCAGGTATCGACCTTGTGCATTTCGGTGTGGTGACCGTTTTAAACCTGATGATCGCTCTCGATACGCCGCCGTATGGAGAAACCACGTTCATTACGAGCGCCATCAGCGGGACGCCTCTTCCCGACGTGATACGGGAGATGATAAAATTCGTTGCTTTCGAGCTGATGGCGCTGTTTATCATTACCTACATCCCGGATACGGTGCTCTGGATTCCCCGTATGGCGGGGTATCAGGGATAGAAGGGTCCGGCTGGGCCGAATGCGTGCCTTTCCGATGGCGATGGTCCTGTGCAGAGAAGCGGTTTGGAGGGTTTATCCATGACGAAAGAAGACAGAAAATTTATCGATTCATTGTACGGCGGGCTTTCCGTCCCTGTACGCGGGCGGGTCGATCGGGTTGTCGATGAAATAGTGTCCGCAAAACGCGGAGGCGAAAAAGTCGCTGTCGTAACCGGGAGCGGACCGAACATTCACGAAGGGGTCGGCACGCTCATCGCAGAGCTCATAAAGAAAGAGATTATCGACGGTGTGATTACGAGCTCCGCAGTTGTCGCCCATGAAATGGCGGGAAGCCTCGACCGCGTCAAACGGGTGAGCGGGGCATCGCTCGGTATGGATAAAGACCTTCTTCCACGGGGCGGTATTTTCGAGGCAACGCTTCTCGATGAAAAGGTTCTCCAGACCATTAAAAAGGAGATGGTCATTGATGCCGGTCTTATCGAACAGGTGTATAACATGGAGGGCGACGTCATAATAAAGGCTGCCGGTAATATGGCCTACCCGGTCGGGCTCAGGACCGAGAGGGTTGCTGCGGAAGTTGAGACGCTTTCCAGAATAACCGGAAGGCCGTTTGAGTACATTGCGGGACTCGGCGCTGACAGGCATACCATGATCGGCGCTGGCGCCGCACGCGGAGTCTCGGTTATCGTGTCTGTTCCCCAGCTTGTCGGCGGCGGCATGGTGGGACTTGCCGTTGCCGACAGTATCCCCATCAAACAGCGGTCGCGGATTGTCGCCGGTATTCTGTCGGACGCTTCCGTCATAATAGAATCCGGCATTGCTCTTTCCCAGGAGATACACGACGGCCCGTTTGAAACCTATACGGGACACGGCATCTGGACTGCATGGGACGGTGGATTCACCTATTCACTGGAGAACAAGACTCTCGTCCGTATCGACCTGGATACGAACCTTGAAGCGGTGTGGGAGATGGAGCGGGCAGAAGGCTCGGTGCAGGAGAAGGTCGACAGAGGCCTGCCGAAGACAAAGACGCTGGAGGTTCCGTTCAGAATGGAGATGTCCGGTTTCGCACGTCTTGAGGGCAGTATCCCGATTGTCGGGGACATAGGTGTTATATGGCCGATCATCGCCGCACGGGTGAGTGATGCGCTTGCCATAGGGCTTGATTTTATCTCCTTTCCGCAGGAGTCGGAGAGGGGAAAAGAGATGCGGGAGTGGATAGTCGATTCTGTAGCCATTCTCGACGTACAGAAGATGAGAAGAGAAGCAAAACGGCTTGGGAGCAGTGCAGGATGAAAGTCATCGGAGTAATTCCCGCCCGGTACAAATCATCGAGGCTTCCGGGCAAGCCGCTTGCCGATATAAACGGTAAACCTATGGTGCAGTGGGTGTACGAGAGCGCCGCCATGTCGTCGCGGCTCGATGAGGTGATAGTTGCTACGGACGACGGGCGAGTCATTGAGGAGGTTGAAAAATTCGGAGGAAGAGCGTCGATGACGTCGCCGGATCATTCAACCGGCACCGACCGCGTCGCAGAGGTAGCGGGGAGCATTAAGTGCGATATCGTGGTCAATATTCAGGGGGATGAGCCCTTCGTAAACCCCGGAATGATCGATGAAATCGTTGATCCTCTGGTGCGTGATGAGGGGATACCCATGTGCACTTCAATGCATGAAATAACCGATAGAGACGATCTGCAGAACCCCAACGTTGTGAAAGTCGTCGTCGACGAAGCCGGGTTCGCGCTCTACTTTTCCCGGTCGCTCATACCGTATCCGCGATACAGAGAAGACTTTCACGCCTATGAGCATATCGGCATATATGCCTACAGGAAGGATTTTCTCATGCGGTTTTCTTCCACGGGCGCGACCGTTCTTGAAAAAACGGAGGCGCTCGAGCAGCTCAGAGCGCTCGAACATGGGTACAGGATAAAGATGGTCCTCACCGGTACGGAGTATATCCCGCTCAGCGTGGATACGGAAGAAGACCTCCGGAAGGCGCGGAATTTTGCAAAAACGATACGCAGGAAGGAGTGAAGCAATGTCGGAATGGAAAGGTGTGGTCCCCGCCCTCATAACACCGCTGACTGACGGCGGGCGAAAAGTGGATCTTGTCGCTTTTGCCGATTACTGCGGCTTTATGGCCGGCAAGGGGGTACAGGGGATTTTTTGCTGCGGTACAACCGGGGAAGGTCCTCTTTTAACGGTGGAGGAACGAAAAGCGGTTGCAGAAAGGGCCGTGAAAGAGCTCAAGGGAAAGGTGAAGGTAGTCGTACAGGCCGGGTGCATCACTACCGGGGATACGATTACGCTTGCCGGGCACAGCAGAGATATCGGCGCCGATGCGGCAGGTGTGGTGTTTCCCTACTACTATAGATATGACGATGAGCTTCTCTACACCCATTTCATGCGTATTGCGGAAGCGGTGACGGGTTTTCCTCTTTTCATTTACAACATACCGGTGTATACCGGCAACAACATGAGCCCTGTGCTTTTTAAACGACTTTTAAACGGCATCGATACGCTCGTCGGCCTGAAAAACAGCAACGACGACATGTTTCAGATTATCGAGTTCATCCGTATTTCCGGAGAAAAGTGTTCGATATTCAACGGGAGTGACGGGATTGTTCTGCCTTCTCTTGTGTGCGGCGCCGACGGTCTCGTTTCCGGAAATGCATCCGCGTTTCCGGAACCATTTGTGGAGATCTACAATGCCGTTTCCGAAGGAAACCTTATTCGGGCGCGGGAGCTTCAGCAGGACATCGACCGGCTGCGAGCGGTGCTCGCCTGCGGTCGGGACATTGCAACCTTCAAGAAAGCGCTGGAGCTTCGCGGCATCAGGACGGGCGATGTGCGGATGCCCGAACAAAACCTTTCGGAAACCGAGTCGAAAAAGCTGATGAATTCCCTTAAAGAGCTCGGCTTGCTTTGAAGAGGTTTCATGAAAGATTCAGCCTGCAGGTGCTGACATGAAGAGTGCCACTCTATTTGGGGGTTCTTTTATCGGAGGCAGGCATATTTTGGTTATTTTCATACACAGGAGAAGGTAATGACCGTTTTTCTCACCGGAGGATCGGGCAGGATAGGGAGGAGGGTGCTGAAGAATCTGATAGATCGCGGGTACGGCGTGCGCGCACTTGTACACCGGCATACACCTGAGGGTATTACGCATCCGAACCTCGAGTTCGTGAATGGAGATCTGGGTGATCAGGAAGGGTTGAAAAAGGCCGTTGACGGCTGTGATGCGGTCTGCCACCTTGCAGCTGCATGGGACATGTTTCCGCCTGCCGACTATGAAAAGGAGAACAACCAGCTCTTCGAGAGTATTATCAGAGGAACGTACAACCTGCTCGAAGCTTCGTATCAAATGAAAAAACTGAAAGTCTTTCTCTACGCCAGCACCGATGCGGTGTATGCGACGGGCTTCCGGAAGTTCGACGCCCCCATTACCGAAGATACAGGGTTCTTTCCGTCCAGATTCTACGCTCTCTGTAAGATCGCCTGCGAGTCCCTGTGCGACAATTACGGAAAGCTGTACAACTTGCCGTGGCTGATCGTACGCATCTGCTGGTGCCTCGATGAGAAAGAGCTTTTGCGTGTATTCAGCTACGAGTTCTGGGAGGACGGCATAAAGGAAGAAGAGAGGAAAAAACTGTCGTCAAAGCTTGCCGGTGGAAAAGGTGTTTTCGCCCCCCTATGCAGCAACGGTGAATCCGCGGTCGATCAGATAGCGGACCCGCAGGATATTGCGGACGGGATTGTCCTGGGCATCGATAAATGCGAAAGTGCAAAGGGAGGTATTTACAATCTTGCCGGACCGGCCCCGTTCCGGTACCTGGAGATGATCGAAAGGCTTGCCGACGGGCTCGGCGTGGTGTGGGACAGCGCCGTGGTCGAAGGGATCGAGCCTTATGAGCTCCGGAATGACCGGGCGGAGAAGATTCTCGGCTACAGCCCGAAGTTTACGATGGAGAAGATGATCGACAAGGCGGTGGCAAAAAAACGAGGGCAGTCGTAGTATTTGCACTTATATTAGTATTATGGTATATTGCAGCCGAAGCACCTGCGGCAGTATCCGGATGCAAAGCATATGAGCGATTATGAGCCGATAACACAATACGGAGGTTTTCGTCGTTGGGACTCGCTGACAGGGACTATATGAAAAGCGGGTATGTGCCGAAGAAGGATAAAAAAGAACAGGCGTCTTTATTCAAGCGGTTCAAATTTTTCCTGTGGCGGATGACACACGCCCTTCCAAAAACGAAATAGACAGCGCCCCGAAAGGTCGTTCTCCCGCTCAGTCCACCCAGACTCTTTTTTTGAAGTTTTTCAGGACGATTTCTTTGGAGGGATAGAGGTCGTAGATGATTTCCTCAGGTTCAAACCAGAGTTTTATTTCCCGCTCGGCCGCCTCGACAGAGTCGCTCGCATGAACGACGTTTTCGAACAGGCCGCTGGTCAATATACGGCCGTACTGTCCCCTGATTGATTCGGGCTCTGCGAGCTCCGGGTTCGTATCGCCGCATATTTCGCGTATCTTTTCGATGGCATCCTTGCCGTAGTAAACAAGAGCCATAACCTTATGCCGCTTATGCAGCACTCCCATTATGTAGTCGATAAGCTCATCGTAGAACGGCTTATCCCTGTGCGTGGCGTAGTGCTTTTCAGCGAGCTCCCGCGACACTCGAATAATCTTGGCCCCGACAATTTCAAGACGAGTTTCACTGAAACGGGTGAGTATATTGCCGGTGAGTGATCGCGACAGCCCGTCGGGTTTGATGAGAATGAGTGTTTTGGTGTTGGGCATGTGGACGCTGTTTTTTTCCTTCTATGATTGTACATTCATACTAGAGGATTCCCTTTTAGTCAAGGGTATAATGTAAAAATTATAGAAATGCATATAATATATCGGATTGGGTGTTTTTAAAAACTTTTATTTTACACGAATCCCTATAGAGGATATAGTAAAAACGGGAACTTTCCGGGGATGAATCTGTCTAAATGGGTAAAGAGATTACGCGAACGCGAGTACTGGAAAAAAGTGATACGGCCGCCATACGGGAATTTCTCGATGGGAAACGCAGGGCGTTTGATACGCTCGTCATTCGGTACAAAGACAGGGTGTTCAATATGTGCTACAGGATGCTCGGTGATTACGATGAGGCCGACGACTGTGCGCAGGATGTCTTTGTCAGGGTGTATCGGTCGCTTGCGAAGTTCCGCTTCGAATCGAAATTCTCCACCTGGCTGTACAGAATTACCGTGAACAGCTGTAAAAACAGGCTCGCATCGTCATCGAACAGACGCCGTCGGAGCATGGTGCGCATCAACGGGTGCAGGGATCCAGACGGTGAGGTTTCAGGCATCCATGTACGGGACAACGTCGCCTCCCCGTCCGATGCATTTGAAAGAAAGGAGAGGGGCCGGCTCATTCAAAATGCCGTTCAATCTCTGCCCCGGGCCCAGCGTATGGTTGTGGTGCTTCGTGATATCGAGGGTCTTCCATACGATGAAATATCCAGGCTGAGCGGGTTGAATCCGGGAACCGTGAAGTCGAAGCTGGCCCGCGCCAGGCGGAAGCTGAGGGATAAGCTGAAAGGGATGCTGTAGATGAACTGCAGAAGGGTTCGAAAATATTTGGAGGATTACATCGAGGGCGCGCTCGATCAAACGACGGTAAAGGAGATTTCACGTCACCTTCAATCCTGCGCCGGATGTACAAAAGAGCTTGAATATTTGAAACAGTACCTTTCATCCATGAAGGACCTTGAAAAGGTCGAAGCCCCCGACGATTTTCTCGAACGGGTTCACAGGAGGATGGAGGAAGAGTCTGAAAAACGGAGGCTTTTTCGCACCCTGTTCAGCCCGCCTCGTCTGAAGATACCGCTCGAGCTCTCGGCGATTACGGCGGCTTTACTGGCAGTCATATTCGTATTGCATGTAACCCGGCCCATGAAGCACGAGGGGCCTGCTGCAGTTGAGAAGAAGACGGAGATTACCGAAGCCCTTCCCTCTGGAGAAAAGAAAGGCGAACTGGCGAAACCAAAGCAGGAAACCCGGCCGCCGGAACACCCGGAAAAGACCGTCTCTGAACCCGCCCTGCAGGTTAAAAAGATCAAGCCGTCTGAAACCGGCGTTTCTTCGGAAGAATCTTCTGCCGTCAAAGAAGCCGTTTCATCGGAAAAAACTCCTGTTGCTGAAAGGAAAATGGAATCGAAAGCAAAGGGCGCTGAAGAACTTCGAGAGGGAGGCGGACCGGGCGGGTTGCATCCTGTACCGGAGCTGACCGTTGTTATGGTGCTGCCGGGCGAAATGGGGAAGGAAGAAGAATCCCTGAATGCATCTCTCCCTGCTGCTAAAGCGGCTTCGGAATACGATAAGGCATTGAAGGCCCCCCCGGCCGAGACGGTGGAAGGAGAGGAGGAGACCTACCGGCTGGAGCCTGCGGCCAAAACCGGAAATTCCGCGCTTGAGAAGGCGGCGGACCTGGTCGTCGGTCTGGTTCGGTCCGAAGGCGGTAAGCTCGTGTCAAAAAACCTGCCCCAAACCCCGGATAACCCCCTGACAGTAACGGCTGATATTCCAGGTACCCGTTTAAACGATTTTCTCGAGCAGCTCGGAAGATTCGGAGAGATACAGGTTCCACCAGCCCGGGAAGCGGAAAAAAAGACCTCCAAAGTTGTTCGCATACGGATAGAGATAAGGCGGCATGTGCACTAGAGGAGTTTCGCCTTTTTATAACGCTCGCCCTATGAATTGCCGGATCGTGCGCGAATGAGGCCGTACAGGGTGTCGAGATACGCATAAAAAAAATGCCCGGCTCGATGGGCCGGGCTTGTATTGTATCGGGGTCCTGCCGGTTGTTTCAGGGAAGAGCGATAATCGCCTGGGCGTACAGCGCGAAGGCCCCGCCGGACTGGTCGAGAACAACGTCAAGGGTCGCGTTTTTCGACAGGAAGAAGTTCAGTGCAAACTGGTAGTCGCTTGTGAAAGACCAGACGGTTGTAAAGCTTTTTGACGTGTAGCTGTCTCCTGCGGTTGTGGTGGTCGTACCGGTGACCGTTCCTGTTCCGTCTGCGGTCTGCACGGTGGTCTGGGTGGTGGTCGACTTGTCCTTGACCGTGCG
This sequence comes from uncultured Spirochaetota bacterium, assembly GCA_964521865.1. Classification (GTDB taxonomy): domain Bacteria; phylum Spirochaetota; class B62-G9; order B62-G9; family DRHN01; genus CAYSRJ01. The sequence continues at coordinate 19,620 of CAZFTJ010000001.1, forward strand.
CGCGGTGAAGGAGACGCCGAGCTCGTTGCCGAAGGTTATTCCTATCGGCCACCGTTCCGGTTTGAACCGCAGCGCAGAGGGAAGGGTCACCGAATCGACGATATCGGAGTTTCCACCGTCATCGTTGTTGCTGTAAGTCGTGGTGGTGGTAACAATCTGGTCTCCCGCATCCGTGTACACGCCGTTTCCGGTAAGGTCCGATTTAACGACGGATACCGACTCTGTGCTGTATGTGCTGACAGACGGGGTGTATGCAATACCTACCTGTAATTTCGGAGCAATGCCGAGTGTCAGCGGTGTGCCGATATCCCAGTAGAAGTAATGCTGGGCTGAAACGTTGATATCGTATCCGGTTGTTCCGTCGCGTTTCGTTGTGGTGCTCTGATCGGTCATGTTGCCGTTGTTCACCGGGATGAGAGCAGCGCCGCTTCCCGCGTAGTCGTAATCCTGGATGACGTACAACATTTCGTAGGTGTCGGCCTTGTTTTTCATTATTCCACCGTTGACGCCGAGCTCCAGCCGGTTGTTCTCATGATTCCCCAGAAGGGGCCCGAAGGTCAGAATAATGTCGGCGTCGATGTCGGTATACCCGGTTTTATCGGTTGTGGAATTGGTGACAACGACGTTGTTGAACGATCCTGCACCGGGCTGCCCGGGAGCGGTGTATTCTTCCTCCCCGTTCGTAGCAGACTGGTCTCTGCTGTTGAATGCAGCGGTGAGGGCTGCAGTCATCTTTATGCCGAAAAGCTCTGCGTATGCAGGCACCTGCAGGTACACGGTCGAATCAGTATCCGGCATGCTGTAGGTTCTCGTGCGAGAATAGTCCAGAATAGGCGACGGCGCGACCGTGCCGGCGGTCGGATCGTAGTAGTAGCTGTCTGTGATCGTTCTGTTTGCATCCGCCCATGTATTGATGGGGGTGCCGGACGCGTCTTGTTCGTAGTCCCAGCGTATGCCGAGACCTGTGTTTACAAACCCGAGGCCGATCAGAAACTGACCGCCGAGAGCCGTGTTCCAGGCCTCCAGATAATCGTACTGATTGTCGGTCTCCTGCGTCACCCATGTGTAGTTCGTGGTGGTCGTTCCGACTGTTACCGGCTTTGTGGCGGTGGTGGGTGTAATGCCGTTGCTTCTGTTCGAACTGGTGGTATCGACCAGAATGTCGGATAATCCCGACCAGGGCATCGATCCTGCGTGGTAGTAGCCTAGCCTAACCGGGACCTGGGTAAAGGAAAAGGTGTTGGGGAGCTCGGAAAAGTTGGCAAGCCCGCCGAAGAAGTAGTTTTGATCGAGCGTCGTAAATGTCGGCTCGGGTTTTGCGTCGGTGGGGTTGAACGCAGCGTCGAATGCATTTTCAAATAGTCCGAAGCTCGTCTGCGACTGCAGGGATCGATACTGCGTCTGCGACCAGGCCAGAGCGGGCAGAAACAGCAGCATAATGGTCCCCATGAAAATCCAGGGTGTTGTCCAGCTCTTTTTCATTTTGTCCTCCCGTGATTTTGATGTGCTCTCTAGAATTTCCTGAGAGTAATACAAAAAAAGACGATATCTTCATGTGCGTTTCATGGTTTAAATTATAACACAACAGCAGGCCGTTTTCAAAAATATTTAAAAAAAATACAGAAGGCAGAGCGCACGGTATGAGGATTTATTACACATATTTTCTTCATGCGTTCGATTTCTTCTTCGCAAACAGGTATTTGATGATTCGGTCCCTGACCCCTTCCGGCAGCGGGTCGAATACGATATGAGCAGTGCGTCCGCCTCCGGAGAGCCTGACAACCTCGCCCGTCACCCGTATGTGCGGCCGGGCGCCGGGCGGCTGCCGCAGCGCCTGGATGAGGAAGTAGAGCTCGAGCCTATCGCCGGCTTTGAGGCGCCGGTCGGGGTTTATGAGGCTCGCGCCGCCGCCGCCGAGATCGGTGCATGTCGTTCGTATCGAGTGAGCGCTTTCTCCTTCGCGCCGTACAAACACCGGCAGACTGGTTTTTCGCCGGTAAACTTTTCTTCGCTGAATTCGCCGGATATTTTCTGAATGGGCGATCTGCAGCATCCCTCTGTCGATCCTTCTGATACGGCTTGTAAATGTAAACAACCCGGACTGGTTCTGAAAGTATATCTGTACCGTCAGCCCTGTGCCGAAGCCGTGGTTTTCGACTGCAATGTGCAGTGCCCGCGGATCGTTTTTGAGCACGATACCCGGTATACGGTTTTTTGATTTTTTTTCGAAAATCAAAACAGGCTGGTCTTCTGCCAGTTCCGCACTGGAGCGCACGGGCCGTTCGGGATTGCCCTCCTCGAAGCCGAGTTTCAGCCGGAGTCCCGCCACGAGCGAGGAAGAAACGGTCTCTTCTTTCCTGAGCTTGTCCACGCATCCGTTGAAGGTCGCCTGGCTGTCGAACAGGAGGTGCTTCCGCTCGGGCGATTTGAGGTATCGTGCCATCTTATTGAGAAGCTCGATCTCGAGTCCGTTCAATGCCTTCTTCTTCGAGAGGCGGGAAAAAAGCTCCTGCGCCTGAAGTGCCGTTGCGATGGCCCGTTTTTTTGCCTGGTATCGCGAGACGAGGATAAAAAATGCGATAATGCCGATCACGAGAACGATGAAGAGCGCGATTTCAGCCGGCGTCGTAGCGAAACCCTGCGATATTTCGCTGAAGAGGAGCGAGAGTTTTTCTTCGCTCAGAACGATCATACGGAAACCGCCGTCCGAAATGTTCTCTATACCAGGAGGATGCCTATCTTTCGAAATCCAAACCCATTGAAATCCCCAAAACCTCTTACACACCCTCCTCTCCTTCATAATATACTTTTTTCAGATTTATACACAGTGAAAAAACGGGAACTTTTTTTTTCGAACGCGGTCTAATCCTTTGAATCAAGCATAACGGAGGTGAATCATGATGAGGATATTTCTGGGTACGGTGGTTTTTTTGTTTGCGGTGATTGTCTGTGTATGGGCGGCGTTTTCGGACGGCGTGCTCATCGTCGAGCCCGCGACACCGGAACATGCGAGGCCGGTGCCGCTCTCCGTGGAGTATCACAGGGTGAGCATCGAAATCGACGGAGGGATTGCGAGGACCAGGATCGATCAGGTGTTCAAGAACGATCGCGATGCGGATCTTGAAGGCACCTACATATTCCCGCTTCCGGAAACTGCAGCGATCGGTGATTTTGCGCTGTATATCGACGGCACGCGAACGTCCGGAGAAATGCTCGACAGCCTTGAAGCGCGCCGCATCTACGAGGATATCGTGAGGAGAATGAAGGATCCGGGCCTGCTCGAGTATGCGGGCAGGAATATGTTCAGGGCGCGGGTTTATCCCATACCTGCGCACGGTAAAAGGAGGGTCGAGCTTGTTTACACACAGCCTCTGGAGTACGATGCGGGGACGTACCGGTACGTGTATCCGCTGAACACGGAGAAGTATTCGCCTCTTCCGCTCGAGGAAGTGACCGTGTCGGCGCACATCGCATCGAATGTTCCCATAAAGAGCGTGTACTCACCGAGCCACGATATCGATGTCAGCCTGGATCGATACAGCGCCCGGGCGGGCTTCGAAGAAAATCATGTGCGGCCGGACAGGGATTTTGTGCTCTACTATACTGTGTCCGGGCATGATGTGGGGATGAATATCCTCACCTACCGGAAGTCGGGCGAACCGGGCTATTTTTCCGTGCTCCTCAGCCCAGGTGTTCTCGAGCATATCGGATCGAGCAAGGACATTGTTTTTGTTATCGATACGTCCGGCAGTATGCGCGGAGAAAAACTCAGCCAGGTAAAGAGCGCACTGTATTACTGTTTAAAAAATCTCGGCAGGGATGACAGGTTCAATATAATCGCCTTTGCAACAGATACACGAGCAATGGCTCCTGCCCCGATTTCAACGAGCGGAGAGAATTTGGAACGGGCCCGCAGTTTCGTCGAGGGGCTCGGTGCGCGGGGAGGTACCAATATCCACGATGCGCTCCTCCTCTCGGTGGGCATGCTCCGTGATGCCGGCAGGCCGAGAATGGTCGTGTTTCTCACCGACGGGGAGCCGACCGTCGGGAAAACGGATGCAGGGGATATTACGAGGGATCTTTTTTCAGCCAATCGGACGCATGCGCGGCTGTTCGTTTTCGGGGTGGGAAACGATGTGAATACCCATCTGCTCGACAGGATTGCGGAGCAGAACCGCGGTTTTGCCGATTACTTCAGGCCCCGGGAGAATATCACGGCCGGAGTATCGGCATTTTATCGAAAGGTGAGCGAGCCCGTGCTGTCGGATATAGGGCTCGATTTCGGCAGTATACGGGTGCGCGATATGTACCCGGCCATTCTTCCCGATATCTTCAACGGTACCCAGCTTGTTTTATTCGGACGGTACGAGGGTTCGGGGAGCAGTTCGATCGTCCTCAGGGGTACGGTAGAGGGTTCATCGAAACGCTTTGTCTTCGAGGGACTTTTTCCGGAGAATAACGAAAAAAACGACTTTATCCCCGGGCTCTGGGCCGTGCGGAAAATCGGGTATCTTATGAACGAGATACGGCTGAACGGAGAAAAAAGAGAGCTCGTCGACGAGATAGTGCTCTTGAGCAAGGAGTACGGTATACTGACGCCATACACCTCCTATCTCATTCTCGAAAACGAACCCGATTACGAGCGATGGGGGATAAGCGACGCGGCAGCTCCTGAAATGCGTTCGAAGGGCAGGGCGTACAGCGGAGCAATGGAGAAAAAGGTCGGCGAAGAATCGGTGTCGAGCGCTCTCGATATAAAGGCCATGAAGGAGAGCTCTACCGAATCCGCTCCGGTTATGAAAACAATAAAGCGGGTGGCAGGGAAAACCTTCTATTTCAGGGACGGAGCATGGATCGATGCGGATTACAGAGACACGATGCGGGTGAACAGTGTAAAGCTGTTCAGTGAAGAGTATTTCGATCTGCTTGCTAGAAACCCGGAAATCGGGAAGTATCTCGCGGCGGGCAAGAATATCACATTCGTCTTTCATTCGGTGTGCTACCGGATAAGCGAATAAATCGAAAAGAAAAATATCAGGAGGTGCAGTATGAAAACGAAGACCAAAAACGTCATGGTGGCGATGGTTTTGCTGCTGCTGGTTTCAGCCGGAGTAAAGGGGGTGTCCGCAGCCCCGCAGCCGAAGGTGGAAGTCGTGTTCTGCCTGGATACGACCGGATCCATGAGCGGGCTCATAGAGGGGGCAAAACAGAAGATCTGGAGCATAGCCAATCAGATTGTGCGGGGCGATCCGTCGCCCGAGCTGAGCATCGGGCTGGTCGGTTACCGCGATTACGGCGATGCGTACGTAACGAGGGTTTTCGGGTTCAGCGACGACCTTGATGCCGTCTTCGATGATCTCATGTCCTTCAGGGCTGACGGCGGCGGAGATACGCCCGAGCACGTGAACAGGGCGCTTTTCGATGCGGTGCACAGGATACAATGGAACGGGGATCCGGAGACCCTTAAACTCATATTCCTGGTTGGAGACTGCCCGCCCCATATGGATTACAGCGACGGGTACGACTACAGGGATATCTGCGCGGAGGCGGTGAAGATGGACATCATCATAAACTCCGTTCAGTGCGGGGACTATGCCGATACGGTGCGCTACTGGCGCGATATTGCAAAGCGGGGCGAGGGAAAGTATGCGCAGATACCGCAGGAGGGAGGGATGCAGGTTATTGAAACACCCTATGATGAGGAGCTTTCCCGCCTGAACCTTATGCTGGAGGATACGGTGGTGGCATACGGTTCGGCCAAAGAAAAGGAGAAGTCCGCAAAACGGAGAGAAAAGGTATCGGCTATGGCTCCTGCTGTCTCAGCTGAACGGGCTGCCTACAAATCCGCGGAATCTGAAATCGGCGCATACGACCTGATAGATGCTCTGAAGAGCGGAAGAGTCGATCTGAGCTCGGTGGAAGATGCGAAGCTCCCCGAAGAAATGCAGGGGATGAACAGAGCGGAAAAAGAGGCGTTTCTCGCCCAAAAGGAACAAAAGAGGCGGAAAATAAAGGATGAGATACGAGTCCTGAGCGAAAAAAGAGAGCGATTTATTGCGGATGCGGTTGAAAAAAACGCGGATAGAGATTCCTTCGACGAGGTCGTCGCACGCTTTATTGCAGAGCAGGCCTCAAGCAGGGGAATACGGTATTGAACAGGCCGGATTATCCCTGGAGCTCGGGCACAGGCTCCGACCAAACGCAGTGTGTTCGCGGCGCGTTGAAATCGAGCCCCTGCAGGTTTATACTGACAAACAGGATGAAAATTGTTAAATTTTTTGTTGTTTCCATACATCCGTTATCGGGCACAAAGTGTGCGGCGGGAAAATAAAACAGCTGGAAAATAATTAAGAAATTTATTATATACTGAAAAATTGATATATTGAGAAGCAGCCATGGTATGACGATGTCGGCTTTATACAGGAGGGCAGAGGTATCGGCATACCGGGAAGGAACTATCAATACTATGGACAGGATATACCTCGACAACAACGCAACCACCCTGGTGGATCCGCTCGTAAAGGACGCAATGGATCCCTTTTTTACGAAGATGTACGGAAACCCAAATTCGCTTCACAGCTTCGGCACTGAGGTTCACCCCTTTATGCGTATCGCTTTCGACCGTCTGTATAACGGGCTGAATGCGAATGATGAAGACGACATCATAGTGACGAGCTGCGCAACCGAGGGCAACAACACGGTAGTGAAGGGAGTGTACTACGAGCTCATACATACAGGCAAGAAACAGGAAATCGTTACGACTCAGGTCGAGCATCCCTGTGTAATCAATTCATGCAGGTTTCTGGAGAGCCTCGGTGCGACAGTGCGCTACCTTCCGGTCAACAGCGACGGTATTGTCGATGCGGATATACTCCGTGAGTATATCGACCCGGATAAAACCGCCCTCGTTTCGATCATGTGGGCCAACAATGAAACCGGGCTGATCTTTCCGGTTAAGGAGCTCGGCGAGCTGTGCAGGGAAAACGGCATTCTGTTCCATACCGACGCGGTGCAGGCGATCGGCAAGGTGAAAGTCGATGTCCGGGAGGTGCCTGTAGATTTTCTGACCTTCAGCGCTCACAAGTTTCACGGTCCGAAAGGCGTCGGGGGGCTCTTTATACGAAAAGGGGTGTCTCTGCCGCCCTTTTTTCACGGCGGAGAACAGATGGGAGGAAAGCGGGCGGGTACGGTGAACACGGCAGGGCTCATCGGAATGGGACTTGCAATGGAGCTTGCGGTTAAAAACCTCGACTACGAAGAGCGTCGGGTGGCATGGCTTCGCGACAAACTCGAGGATGAGGTCGCATCGATCAAGGGCACTCAAATTATCGGCAGAAGAGAAATGAGAACTCCCAACACCATTCTCGTGAGTGTAAAGGGCGTCGAGGGAGAGGCGCTTATATGGGATTTGAACCAGAACGGAGTTGCAGCATCCACGGGCAGCGCCTGTGCATCCGAATCCCTTGAGCCGAATCCGACGTTTGTTGCCATGAATATAGACGATGAGCTGGCGCATACCGGCATCAGGCTGAGCCTGTCGCGTTTTACAACTGAAGAGGAGATCGATCGGACGATCGATGTTTTCAGGAAATCGGTCGAACGGCTGCGGTCGATTTCGATAAGCAGCGCAGAATGAGTTTTATGTTTCCTTATTATGGTTTTGAGGGTTACGGATAATGGCAAAGACGGATTTAATCGGAGGCTCTCTCTGGGAGCAGTACTCGCAGAAGGTGAACGACAGGATGACCAACCCCAGACATATGGGCGAGATCACCGAGGAGGATGCGAAGGAGATGGGGGCCAGGCTCATCGTCGCCGATTACGGGGCCGAGGTGTGCGGCGATGCGATACGGTTGTACTGGGCGGTTGATGAAAAGTCGGGAAAGATCCTTTCTGCGAAATATAAGACATTCGGCTGCGGGACTGCCATCGCATCGAGCGATGTAATGGCCGAAATGTGCATCGGGAAAACCGTGGACGATGCCCTGCAGATTACGAATCTCGATGTCGAGATGGCGCTCAGGGATGACGAGGATAAGGAGGCGATCCCTCCCCAGAAGATGCACTGCAGCGTCATGGCCTATGACGTGATAAAAAAGGCGGCTTCGATATTCAAAAACGTCGATATGGCGGCGCTCGAGGACGAGGAGATCGTGTGCGAATGCGCACGCGTATCGCTCAGAACCATCAAGGACGTTATACGGATCAACGACCTGAAAACGGTTGAAGAGATAACGCGGTACACGAAGGCAGGCGCATTCTGCAAGTCGTGTATACGGCCCGGAGGCCATGAAAAGAGACGGCATTACCTCGTGGATATACTGCAGGAAGTGAGAGCTGAGATGGAGAGAGGACAGACGACCAGATTTATGGAAACCAGGGATTTCAAATCGAGCACTCTCATTCAAAAGCATAGGTTCGTTGAGGAGACGCTCAACGACAAAGTGCGGCCGAATCTGCTTGTCGAAGGCGGGAATCTCGAAGTGATCGATATGAAAGAGGACGGCGATGTTACCGAGGTGTACATCCGTTATCTCGGCTCCTGCCGGGGATGTCCGAGCAGTCAAACCGGTACACAGAAGTACATAGAAAACACGCTGAAGCAGGAGCTAGACGAAAGCATCTCGGTTATAACCGTTTAATGTGCCTCTCATTATCAAGCGATAAAGCGCCGATCTAAGCTTTAATCCTGCGGATCCTTGAAGCCGGCATCCATATGGGAGCCGTCGCAGAAGGGCTTGTTTTTGGACGCGCCGCATCTGCACAGCGTGTAATGCTCGGGCGATTCCGGTTTCGATCCCATGTCGTCTTTGAGCTCTATCCCGCCGACGACCTGAAGCGGTCCGTCTTTCGCAACAATAATTGCAGGTTCGCGGTCGAGGTCCTGGTAACGCCTGCTCCCGATTCTGTAGCTCAGCGCGCCCGAGGGGCACTTTTCGATTGTTTCTATGATCTTTTTGATACCAGCACCGTCGGGATTAATCCAGGGACGTACATCTCTGTTGAAAACGGACGGCAGATTCCGAACGCATGCCATGTCATGGGCACAGACTCCCCGGTTGTCGAGTATGGTGATGTCCTTTCCCGCGTATTCCCTTACTTTGTCCTTCACCCTGTCGGGTTCCTTTTTGCCGATGAATCCGGCCTTCACATGCGAGCTGTCGCAGTGCGGTTTATGCTTTGAGTTTCCGCATCGGCAGAGCTCCATCACAGGATCGGTGTGCAGTTTTTCACCCCTGTGATTCTGCAGGTTTTCAAGGTCGACAACGGAATAGGGGCCGTACCTGGTGAAAACGATCTGCGGCTTTTTCCTGTCTCTTTCATCGGACATGGTTTCGCTCCTGGGGGGTTTAAGCCTCTCATTTTGTACAAACAATACAGTACTTCGCTTGATTTGTCAAATCATGCTGCAGCAGAAGCGCATCTTTCATCCTGCGAAAGCCCTGCTGTACTTCGTCGGCTGTATATATACCGGGGTTGAAGTATGCACCGCAGCGGAAGGAGGTATATTTCAAAACGCCTGCCCGTATCGGTGCGCCTATGCCTGGTATTTGAAAGAGAGTTTGACTCTCGCCCGGTAGGCAGCTACTTTTCCGTCTTCGATTTTCATGTCGAGATCGGAAACCTCGGCGATTCTGAGGTCGCGAAGGCTCTTTCCTGCAGTATCGATGACCTTTTTTGCCGCATCCTCCCATGATTTTTCGCTGGTACCGACAAGCTCGATTACCTTGTACACGCTCATGACCGAACCTCCCATTTACATTGATTGTTCCTCGATTAAAAACAGCTTTGCATAAAGACCAGGATACACTATTTTGCCTCTGTCCGTATTGATGCGCAGCTTCGTGAAGCTTGAAAGAATCCGGAATATACCCCGCTACTGCCCGGTATCCGGCGGCAGGTGCGGTCAGAAGTTGGTTTCAACCATCGGCCTGAATGTCATATGGTGAACGATGAGATCATCGGGCAGGGTCAACGCCGCGTATACGGCTTCGGCGACGCTCTGAGGGTGCATATAGTCGGGGCGTGCCTGCGCACGGAAAGAGCTGTCTGTTCCGCCCGGGTATATCGATGTGACCCTGATATTATGGGGTCTGGCCTCCTTTCTGAACACGTCGGTCATTCCCTGCAGCCCTTTTTTAGCTGCGGTATACACCCCGAGTCTCTCGATATCCGCATGACAGGCCGTCGACAGTATGTTCACGATATGGCCCGCTCCCCGTGCTTTCATATCCCTGAATGCCTCGCGTATGAGAATAAAAGCCGCCCGAAGGTTCACCGCTATCATGTTGTCGAATTCATCTGTTTCCATCTCCCACAGATAGGCCTTGCGGGAATTGTAACCCGCGTTGTTTATAAGAATATCCGGCGGGCCGATCTTCTTCTTCGCACCGGCGTAGAACTCCAAAACGGCATTCGCATCGCCAAGGTCGAATCTTCCCGCATACACATCCGACGCGCCGGCGGATTTTACGGTAGCCGCAGCCTCTGAAAGCGCTTTTTCGTCCCGCCCGCAGAGGGCGATCTTTGTTCTTTCCCGGGCCAGCCGTTGGGCAATCGCACGGCCGATTCCCTTTGAACCGCCGGTGATATAAATGCTTTTTCCTTCGATATTCATCTCACGCCTCGTCGTCGTTCACGTGATGTAACAGGAAGCTGCCGGGTGCTTTTCATACGTACACAATACCATCTTCTGCATCTTTCATCCCGTTTCCGGTAAGCATATATCCTTGAGCACAAAATTGCAAGCGCATATAAGGGTAAACAGAAGGACGGTATGCATCGATAATATAAAAGACCTGAATTCCGAAAAAAGTGCGGTATACTCATGCATATGAAGCTAAAAACAATAATTGTTATGCTGTTCATGGGCGCGGCCTTCGGTCTTTCCACCTGCGGATTCCAAGAGGAAACGCTGTTTCTTACACAGACCACACAGGAAGAATCACAGACGCAATCCAATCCAGTCGCCTTTACAACCGTCCCTGCCGACGGAAGCAAGGTGGATGCGCTCCCGCAGATCGACATTGTGTATTCGGAAGCGGTAACGGGTGCCGATACGGCCGGGAACTATTCCCTGAGCGGCGGCGGTACGGGGACGCTTGCAGTTTCATCCGTTCAGGCTCTGGGCAATAACGCCTATAGAATCCTCCTCAGCGGTACGCCGGCCGACGGCAGTATCGTTTTGACAATACAGAACGTCTCCGGTATGCAGAATAATGCGCTTTCGGAAGATACCGTCGCCTATCTCGGGTGGTGGGACACCGACTGGACATACCGCCGAAAGCTCACTTTCAAAAACAGCGGACAGACCGGCGACCTTGTCGATTTTCCGGTGGCCGTGCTGCTCGACGGCACACGGATCGACTACGGCGCCGCGGGTGCGGGAGGAAAGGATATCCGTTTCCTGGACAGCGACAGGACTCCGCTCAGCTTTGAAATAGAGAAATGGGATACGGGCGGCGAATCCGTCGTATGGGTGAATGTGCCGGTGGTGGACGGTGCCTCAAACTCGGATTTCATCTGGATGTACTATGGAAACGATGCAGCATCCGACGCTCAGGACCCGGGCGGCGTGTGGGACGACGACTACATGCTCGTATGGCATCTTTCAGACCAGCCGACCGGACTTGCGGACGATATATCGAACAGCTCGGACGCTTTGCCTTCGGTTGCCTATCCGAGCGATACGGGCACGGGAACGTCGAAGAGTATGGGTGCGGGAAACCGGGTAATCGGCCAGCTCGGCTATGGAATCAGTTTCGACGGCAGCGCGGATTGGATCGAGCCGTACAGCCCCGCCAACGAGTTTTTCCATGCGGCGTTTTCCACAAAGACCTTCGAAGCCTGGATACAGTCCAACGACACCGCGTCGAGACAGACGATATACGAAGAAGGCGGGAGCACGAACGGGTTTTATGTGGGCATCGAAAACGGCACTGTTCGTCTCGTCACGCGAGACAGCAGCAGCCAAAAGGAAGTGAGCGCAACCTTTACGGATACCGCCTCCTTTCATCACGTTGCAGGCTCCTATGACGGAGCAAACAACGGCACCCTGCTGCTGTACGTGGACGGCGATCCGAAAGCCAGCCTGACGAACCTCGGATATACCGCTATCAGCGCACACACGGGCGAACCGGGAATCGGCTATTCTCCCGATTCCGATGCGACCGGAACAGTTCCTGCAAAGGACTTTGACGGGATTCTCGACGAAGTCAGAATATCGGACAGTCTGCGTTCTGCCGACTGGATAAAGGCGCAGCATCTCGCCATGACCGACGGATTTATTGCCTTCGGCAGCCAGGAGTAGGGCTGTCAAAAAATTTTCAAATTACATGAAAAAAAGCCACCCCCAGCAACAGGTAAGGAGCCTGCCCGGTTTGTTCGTTTTGATTCGATTGTACGGTATTTAGAATGTACAGTAGTGGGAAAGTGTGCTCGAAACAGACGCATCATTCGTTATAGCGGTGAGCTGCACGGGAAGAGGTGGGCTCAGAACGTATACCCGGCGCTGAGCTCGATGTCCCTATAGGTTTCCTTGATATCGCTTGTTTTCAAGCTGTATGAGCGGAACCCGAGACCGAATTGATATCTCTTGAGAGTGTAGAAAGAACCGATATAAAACTCCGGAGAGCGCGGCGGGCTCCCTTTGCCGATCAAAAAGAGATAGTTCATTTCACCCTCGAACCCGATATTCTTGAAAAAATCCTTTTTGATAAAGCGGTACAGAACCGGGTCGGAGAAAAATACGCCGACAGACGGGCCGTAAACCCTTGTAAAATTATACGCTCCCTCGGATTCCCTGTTTTGCAGGAGAAACAGATGATAGTTCAGGCGTGCGCCCGCCGTCAATGCGAGACCGTCGGTTTGGAAGAAAAACATGCGGTAGCGGGCGGACACGTTTGTTCTGTGCACGGAAAAATTGATGCTTTCATCCCCGCTCGTTTTAATATAGTAGCCGATGTAGTCCAGAGAAATCCCGAGTCTTCTTTTCATAAAATCGAAGTAGTACCTGCCGTCGAATCTTCCTCCGAATAACGACATCCGGCTGTCGATGAAATCGAGGTTGTTGCTGTTGGTAAATGAATACGCGGTTGCAATTTTAATCAGGGCCCTGTTGTATTCGGGCTTTTGTTCGGGCGGTTTCCGTTTGCCGGACGCTGTTTCCGCGGCTGAAACCCCGGAAGACTCTTCAGCGCCCGTCTCTCTTTCGGGAGGTTTTTCGGATTTTTCACCTTCATGGACCGCTGTCTCTTTTTCCCGTGCAATCTGTTCTTCAAGACTCTTCTTCTCTATTTCCTCGACTTCATGTATCGAAAGGTACAGCTCGCGCGCCCTGGTATTTTCAGGGTCGAGAAGTATCGCCTGTTCGCAGAAGGCGTACGCCTGTTTGAAATTCCTGTTGTTGATCGCAATCATTGCCTTTTCCACAAGCACTTCAGCCTTCTTGCGCTTGACCTCCCTCTGTACCTCGTCGAGAAGAGTCAGCGCGTCGATGTTGTCGGGCTCTGATTCTAAAACCGCTTTCAGCTCCTCTTCAGCCCCTGCAAAATCTCCCGATTTGAATCGTTCGCGTGCCGAATCGACGGTCTGCGGAAAAAGGCTTGCAGGAAGCACAGTAAGCCCTGCAAAAGCCGTAATAAGGAGTATAAAAGCTATTTTTCCTTTTCTTTGCATCACTCTTCATATTCCGACGGTTCGTTGTATTTAAATAGCGTGTGCACATAAAAACCGCTTGCCTCCGCCGCCTGCAGGCAGGGTCAATAGGCGCAAGAATCATCTTTCAAGCAGGCCGTAAAAAAACGGCACCTTCCTCCTGCGTTTGGCCGAGCTTAAGAATGTATTAACCGCAAGCCTGAAACATTCCCTTATACTGCCTGAATGGTGAAGGATAACGATGGGAATTCGTTTCTGGATGGATTCGAAAACCCGCTGAGGGTCATCGAGTATATAACCCATAAAGCCGAGACCTGCTCTGATTTTGAACCGGGACGCCGTAGTAGAAATCCTGTCATAAATTCCGGCGGCATGTTCGGGGCTTCGGCTCCGGTTGACTATAATATCGAAGCGCAGGCCCGATTTTTCCCAGGCCGTCATCTTCATCACCTTATACAGGTCGACCAGTGCGGTAATTTCCGGATTCGTGATCATAATTATTCTATCCGAGGAGACGAGCAGTTTGAGATTGAGCTCGTTTATGCCCGCCTGTGTGTCGATGATGATAAAGTCGTACATATTTTCAAGCTCGTGCAATCCTGCAATGATCTTATGAAACTGCTCACTGTCGAGCGTGAATATGTGTTTGAGCTCGTCGCCCACATAGAGCACGTCGACGCCGCCGACGCCCTTCTGAATAAGCTCTCTAATCGGGATATCTCCCTCGAGAAAATCCTGAAATCGGTTGTTGTCGTCAATACTGAGCAGGATGTTCACATTGGCGAGGTTGACATCGGCATCGAAAACCAGTACCGAATACCCTCTTTTTTTTAATTCGGCGGCAAAATTAACGGAGAAGAATGTTTTCCCGACCCCGCCTTTTCCCCCCGAAACGGTTACAATCCGGGAGCTTTTTTTGTGTTTTCCGTAGGGTACCAGATCTTTCATTTCGCTTATACTTCCTCTTCAGCCTCTTTTTTGTACAGCTCCATAAGCAAGGAAACGATCTTTTCATCGAATATCTTGCCCGAGAGGTCCTGTACCATCCTGAGGGCGGACCCTACGGTAAGAGTCGCCCGGTGAGGGCGCACAGATGTGACGGACTCGAAGAAATCGGCAACTGCGAGAACACGAGCAATGAGAGGTATTTCATTTCCCTTGAGACCGTCCGGATATCCGCTTCCGTCAAGTCGTTCATGATGATATTTGATCCCGTTTATGAAATCCGGCGTAAGTGGTAAATGCTCGGTTAAATGGAGCCCGCGTTCCGGGTGCGTTTTTATGATTTCGAACTCATCTTCGGTCAGCGAGCCTTCTTTATGCATCATTTCATCGGCAGTTTCCAGATAACCGATGTCGTGTATAAGACCGACCTTGCGCGCGATCCCGGGATCGAGCTCCGGATCATTGAGCTTTTTCGCTATTCTGTACGCAATTTCGGAAACCCTTGCAGAATGGTTGATGCGCCCGGTTTTTGCGTCCGCCATTTCCGCCATTGATTTCAGCGCACTGAGGCTGAGAGGTCCCGCATCTTCCCCGAGCTCTCCGGGCTCAGCGGTTAATTGCCTGATCATGGATCTGCTTTTTGAGCCTATCTCGGATTCTCCCTCGGTAATAAAGGGTAAAAGCACCTCGATTGCACTGTTTATGTCCGCCGTCTCACCGCTTTCGAGTTTTTTCCTGACTGTGTTTATAATTTCCGATTTCAGCTCCAGGTTGAGCTCGGAAATATATCCCTCCAGCACGTCCCAGCTGAGATTTCCCTTCTGGAGCTCCATATACAGTTCTTGAAGGCGCTTTGCCTTTACAATGTCCGAATAGCGGTCATCGGTGATGTACTTGGTATCATCGATCTTTTCCCCGTATTCGAGAAGGGACCGTGGTTTGTAATCGAGCGACGGACCGGCTTCGTGATACACACCCTGAAATGGAACGGTGCGCCGTCTCAGTACCAGGACAATGCCAATAAAAATCAGAAATGTAATGGCAATGGCCCCGCCCACGACGATCATAAGTGAACGGGTGTACAATCTCCTCTCCTCATTCTGCGAACGGGTGAGAGAGGCGATATGATCCAGCAGGCTCTGCCGTTCCTGCTGCTGCGCCTTCATATTTTCATCGAGCAGTTTTTGCCCCTCCTCGATATTTTTTGCCAAATTTTCCCTCTCCTTCCGCTGCGCCTCGAGTATCTCGTTCAGCGCTTTTTTGTTCAGCTCCATCTGCTGCTGGACGAATGCGTCGATATCGAAGGGGAGTACAACGGCTTTTGTTTCAGCCCCCGGTTCTTTGCCGGCGCCTGTCTCTGTTTGAGTTTTTTCGGCCCCCTGTTCAACCGGCTCTTTTTGGAGAGCCTGCCCGGGATGCAAGACAACGCTCTCACGGGCCGGTTCTCCCGGCTGCCTTGCGACCTGTTCTCGGGCCGATTTTTCCCGTGCGATTTTTTCCTGCACCTCTTTCAGGTTGTTTTTAAGAGCTTCGTCCTCTCCGCCCAGTTTCTGCGCCCTCAGGTAATATTCAAGCGCCCTGTTCAGGCTGTTTTGTTCGTAATAAGAATTTCCCAATTTGATCAAGGTGCTGGTGTACATCTTTTTGATTTTCAGATCGTCCGGATTCAGCCTGTATGCACTGTCGAAATCCTCGAGAGCGCCTTCATAATCGGACAATATATACTTTTTGAGGCCCTCTTTGTAGAGCGTGGTTGCCACGTCGTTATCAGGCCGGAGACAGAGCGGGGCGAGTAGCGGGAGAGCAGTGCTGAAAATCATAAAAACTATGAAAAGCGTTTTTTTCATCTGTGGTTCTATCCATATAAAATAAAGATCTTTTTTATACTTATTTTATCCCGAAGCAACAGCTTCTTATATAATAAAAACATGCCTGTATATATACTACTATTATCGAGACTATCGTCATTCCTTTAAACTTAAATATACACTCTTGCTCAGATATTTCAGGTGAATCGTCGGTCGGCTTTCCGGTAAAAAATTATGTTATCCGGATGCTTCGCATCCCGATAATGCCGCCGTCAAGCGGCATCAGGTGCAGTGATCCGTTTAGCACGCAAGTTCTTGACAAAAGGAGGAAAATTTGTTAGGTTTGACTAACAATTTATTGTTTTGATAATTACCTGTTTCAGGGAAGTGATCGGGTGAGAGGATAAACACACAATCGGTTATGGCAGAACGAATCCGCAGGACATTCCCCGTTGTAATGCTCTCCGAAGGAGAGAAGGCGCGCGTCGTTTCTATTGATGGCGGAGCCGGGGTGCGGAAGAAACTCGCAGACCTCGGTATAATACCGGGAAAATTTATTGAGGTTGCGTACGGGGCGGGTGGAGGCCCCAGGGTGCTCGTTGTCGACGATACAAAAGTCATGGTTGGACACGGCATGCTCCATAAAATCATCGTTGAATTATAGAAGGGCATGTGCGGCCGGTACATCATTTTTTTCGTGTGACTGGGCGGAACGGCCTGCCGTATTTATTACTGTGTGGGAGGGCTCAGTTGTCGGAAAAGCTCAAGGATCTTGCTCCGGGTGAAAAGGCGGAGATTATCGGGTACGATGCGTCCTCACGCGCCTACCGGGAGAAACTTCTTTCAATGGGCCTCACCAGGGGTTCGGTAGTAACGCTCAAGAAAGTAGCACCGTTCGGCGACCCTGTGGAAATATCCGTCAGGGGATGCAATCTGTCTCTGAGAAAGGATGAGGCAAACGTTCTCAAGGTAAGGAAAGTGCAATGATTGCAGAATCAAAAATTCCAGGTGCGGTCAAGGGTGCTGAAGTAAAAACGTATACCGTTGCCATCGCCGGAAATCCGAACTGCGGGAAAACAACTCTGTTCAACGGCCTCACCGGCAGCAATCAGAGAATCGGCAACTGGCCGGGTGTGACTGTGGAAAAAAAGGAGGGCGCCTACCTCTATGAAAATAAACGCATCAGGATTGTCGATCTGCCGGGTATCTACTCGCTGTCGGCTCATTCGGAGGACGAAAAGGTCGCGCGGAGCTATGTGCTGAGCGGCGAGGCGGATATAGTGATCAACATTCTCGATGCGACGAATCTCGAGCGAAACCTGTACCTCACCACCCAGCTTCTCGAAATGAAAGTTCCGATGGTCATTGTCTTGAATATGATGGACCTGGCGAAAAAGAAGAACATCGAGATAGATGTCCAACATTTCGAAAAACATATAGGGTGTCCTGTTGTCCCCATTTCCGCGGTAAAGCGCGAGGG
The DNA here is from genome assembly GCA_964521865.1 of uncultured Spirochaetota bacterium. Lineage (GTDB taxonomy): Bacteria > Spirochaetota > B62-G9 > B62-G9 > DRHN01 > CAYSRJ01. Next base: position 37,509 of record CAZFTJ010000001.1, read on the forward strand.
CATCGACAAGGTAAAGGCGGCCCTCGATGTTCTGACCGAAAAGCAATGCGTGTCCGAAACGATTGTGGGATACTCCAATGAAATAGAAGCTGCAATCAACCAGCTTGTCCCTTTCCTCGTCGACGTGTCTGCAAAGCTCGGAGCAAATCCAAGATGGACCGCGGTCAAGCTAATCGAGGACGACGAATGGGTTGTTGAAAGGACGATTGCCGAAACCGATCTTACAAAAGAGCGCCTGCAGGCGCTTCAAAAGGACCTCGAAAGGATGTTGGGGGAAGAATCCGATATACTGGTCGCCGATTACCGCTACGGATTCACCCACGGCATCGTGAAGGATGTGGTGCGGAGATTGCGGGAAAAGCGCCCGCTTACCGAAAAGCTGGACAGGGTCGTGCTGAGCAGGGTATTCGGCATCCCGATTTTTCTTTTATCCATGTACCTCGTGTTCTGGGTTACCATCAATTTTGGCGGTGCATTCATCGATTTCTTCGATCTCCTGTTCGGTACGGTTTTTGTCAACGGGTTCGAGACTCTGCTGACGGCCGTCGGCTCCCCGGACTGGCTTACGACCGTGCTTGCAGGCGGCCTCGGCACGGGCATACGCACGGTATCGACATTCATACCTATTATATTCTTTATGTTCTTCATGCTTTCGATTCTCGAAGATTCGGGATATATGGCACGCGCAGCTTTTGTGATGGACCGTTTTATGCGCTGGATGGGACTGCCCGGTAAAGCGTTTGTGCCGCTTCTATTGGGGTTTGGGTGCACGGTACCTGCCATTATGGCGACGAGAACTCTTGAAAATAAAAAAGACAGAATCCTCACCGTGCTTATCTCTCCGTTTATGTCCTGCGGGGCGCGCCTTCCGGTGTATGCGCTTTTTGCGGCTGCGTTTTTTCCGGCCGCCGGACAGAATATTATTTTCTCGCTGTATATGGCCGGAGTTGTCGCAGCAGTGCTTACCGGGCTGGTTCTGAAAAACACCGTTTTCAAGGGAGAGCCGACCCCCTTTGTCATGGAGCTTCCCCCCTACCATTCTCCGAGAATACGGCATATCATGTTCCATACGTGGAATCGTCTGAAGCTGTTTCTTTTCCGCGCAGGCAAGGTTATTGTGGGCGCGGTTGTTGTGCTGAGTTTTTTGAGCTCGCTCGGTATTGACGGAACATTCGGAAACGAAAACTCCGAAAAATCGGTGCTCGCGCGGATCGGGAGGACAATCACTCCCGTATTCGCTCCATTCGGCATACGAGACGACAATTGGCCCGCCTCCGTCGCGCTCTTCACCGGGGTTTTTGCGAAAGAAGCGATAGTGGGAACGGTAAACTCACTGTACGGGCAGCTCGATATGGCAGAGGGAGAGCAGGCTGAATCGGCGGAAAGCTTTAACTTTCAGAACGGCGTTCGGTCTGCGCTGCTGTCCATTCCGATGAATCTCAAAAATATCGGGGAGAGCTTTTTCAATCCGGCCGGTATACGGATCGGCAGAGAGATTCAGTCCGAGCAGACTGCTTCACAGGCGCTCGACATCAGGGCGAGTATTTTCAGCTCCATGAGAAGGCGTTTCGACGGGCCGGCAGGCGCATACGCCTATCTTCTCTTCGTGCTCCTTTATATCCCCTGCATCGCCTCTCTGGGCGCCGCATCCCGCGAGATCGGCGGCGGTCTTACAATTTTTATGGCCATGTACCTCGTTACCGTGGCCTGGGTGGCGGCAACGCTGTTTTACCAGATTGTGCTCGGCCATCAGCTGCTGTGGATCGGTGCGGCTCTCGGTATAACCGCAGTCGTTATATCCGGGTTCGTCGCTGTGGGCAGGATTCCGAACGCGAAAAAACATGCAGCCTGAGCGAACCGTGTGAAAGAGAATGCCCGCGTTCGAACTTCCGAAACAGGACAAAAGGGGTTTGTCGGCGGATTCACGATCAAAACGGTGTATGCCGAAAACGGCATTCGAAGCTGTGGAACAGGCGATACGCAGGGATGCGTCGATCCCTCTTGACCGGTCGTCCGACCTCTGATAACGTATTTAAAACAGGAACTTTGTTTATAATGAAGCGGAGATGTTTGAAATGAGCGTTGCCGTAACTGACGCCGCTCTTCTGGTTATAGACGTGCAGAACGATTTTTGCCCTGGGGGGAGACTCCCCGTGAAAGAGGGCGACAGCGTCGTGCCCGTAATAAATAGGATATCAAAAGTTTTTCCCGGTGTCGTCGCTACGCAGGACTGGCACCCGCCCGATCATGTCTCCTTTGCTTCGAGTCACCGTAATAAAAAGCCGTTCGATAGGGTTACGGTGCACGGTATCGAGCAGTTTCTCTGGCCCGAGCACTGCGTCATCGGCACCAAGGGTGCTGATTTTCATCCCGATCTCGACACCGATCGTTTCAGGCTCATACTGCGAAAAGGGACGAACAGCCGGCTCGACTCATACTCCGCATTCTTCGAGAACGACAGAAAGACATCCACCGGCCTTATATTTTATTTAAAGGGCCTGGGCATAGAAAGGGTGTATCTGTGCGGACTAGCAGCCGACGTGTGCGTATACTATTCTGCCATGGATGCGATACGTGCCGGGTTCGACACCTGCTTTATTTCCGATGCAACGAGAGGGGTAAATGTGCCTGAGGGCAATGTCGAAAAGACAATGCACGATATGGAGCAGGCGGGTGTAGAGATAATCAATTCAGCTGTGCTCGTGTAGGAACGCCGGTACCTGCCGGCACACTCTACAGGCAGATACCGTAGGGCACGTGTTCATCCGGCTGAGTGGGCTCGCTCAACGGTTGTAGAGAACGACGACTGATCCGCGAGCCTCATCGGTTTTTCCTTTTCAGGATTGAGCGTTCCCGCGCCTGTTGTTTGCCCCAATAAAGCGTGAGAGTGAAAGCCCCTGTGCAGCCGAAGTTCAAACATCGGGTTTTTTAAAAATAAGCACCCCGTTCTGTCCGCCGAACCCGAACGACTGCGTCATTGCGATGCCGACGCTCTGTTCTCTACTGAAGCGCGGCACGTAATCCAGGTCGCAGCGTTTATCGAGCTCGGGCGCTGCTTTGTCGACATAATCCAGATCGGGATTTTCATGGTTTATCGTTGGAGTAATGACGCCCCGCTCGACGGTGAGAAGGGTGATAATCGACTCGAGCCCTCCTGCGGCGCCGATAGTGTGGCCGAACATCGATTTAGAGGAGCTTATCGGAATTTTATACGCGTATTCGCCGAAAACCTCCTTTATAATAAACGACTCGTTCGGATCGTTGAGTACGGTTGATGTACCGTGCGCATTTATATATTCGACTTCATCGGTCGAAATACAGGCCATGGCGAGCGCTCGTTTGATTGCAGCAATCGAGGCCCTGCCGTAGGGGTCCGGTGCAACGATATTGTATGCGTCAGCGCTGAAGCCGAAACCGACGAGCTCCCCGTAAATACGGGCACCGCGTCTTTTCGCATGCGCAATCTCTTCGAGAATCAGAATACCCGCCCCCTCGCCCAGCACGAAACCGTCGCGATCCCTGTCGAACGGCCTCGACGCTGTCATGGGCTCGTCGTTTCTCCTGCTCAGCGCATTGATGATATCGAACCCGGAAAAGAAATATGAACCCAATGTAGCCTCGGCGCCGCCGGTTACGATCACGTCCTCTATGCCCTGCAAAATATTGAGGGCTGCCGTGCCTATGGCGTGGGTTGCAGAGGAGCACGCCGTTGCAATGGTGAGATTCGTACCTTTCAGGTGAAACCACTCGGCAACGGTGGAGGCGCCGACGTTGCAGTTCGACTGCGGGAGGGTGAGCGGGTTGACCCGTTTGGGTCCGTTATGCTCGATGAACTTGCGGTGATTGGGAATGAGGATATCCGCGTTACTCATGGACTGGCCGAGTATGACCCCGCATCGCTCGGGTTCGAGGCCTTCAGTCACGTACATGGCGGGGCCGTTTATTTCCTGCCTGCCGGTAAATCTGAGTGTAAATCCGGCATCCTGCAGTGCGAAAAAAGTTCCGACTGCCGTGTACTGGGTCGCTCTGCCGGTTCTTCTCAGTTTCCGTGCGCCCTCGAACATATCTCCAGGATCGAAATCGTCAACAGGGGAGCATACCCTGCTCCTGTACTGTTCGAGCTCGACGTCGCCGAAATCGGTATTTCTGAAATACCCCTTGCCCTTGGCCGCGCTCTCCCAGAACGCATCTTTTCCTATACCGATTGATGAAACCGGGCCGAGCCCCGTTACCACAACACGTTTTGCCATCGCGTCCCCACCAACGCAGCTCTGTGATATATGAATAGCATAAATGGATACGGAGCGCAAGAGAATAAAATAATACGGAAAGTATTTATTTGTATTTTTATCCTTGGCAATAAAGCCCTATCGGCAAATCGGTACATGCATTGTTTTGAAGAAAAACCGCATTCAGAGCGACAGTGTATGGCCGTTTTCCTTGAGCCACTTCCTTCGTTTCCGGTACTCGGGGCATACGGATGCGACCGCGTCCCAGAATTTCTTGGAGTGGTTCTGCTCTTTCAGGTGGGAAAGCTCGTGCAGTACGACGTAGTCGATAATGTCGATCGGCGCGAGAACGAGCCTCCAGCTGAAGTTGAGGTTCCCCTTTTGACTGCACGACCCCCACCTCTTTTCGGCGTTTGTGATGCGAATCTTTGAAAAACAAACTCCGCCATGCCGTGCGAACAGCCGTACCTTCTGTTCGATTATTGTACGTGCCTGTTTTTTATACCAGCCGATAAATAGAGCTTTTGCCTCTCCTGCGCTTTCTTTTTTGAGAATAAAACTGTTGTCCCTGAATATGAGCGGAGAGGGTGCATCGGTTCGAATAGAAAGCGGATAAGCCTTGCCTAAAAAGATGAAATTTTCTCCCTCCGAAAAGCGCTTCGGCTGGTAGGCCCGACGGCGCTCCTGCACTCTCTGCCTGGTCCTGACAATCCACGAGCGCTTTCTGTTCACTAAATCATGGATTTCATCGAGCGTCGCCCGGCGGGGAGCGCGGACAGTAAGCTTTGCGTCGCCTGAAATTTCAAGAGAAATCGTCTTTCTGTGCGACCGTATGATCGAATCGATCTCGATTTTTTGCATGGCTGCAGCCGGTTCTCCCTGTGCATAGCTACGGTAAGACAGTAACCGGATCAAACAGTGTAATATAACTGATTTTATCACTCCCGGACAAATGATTAAAAGCTGAGCTCATACGCTTTTGTGTATTTTTATTGACAATACAGGAGGCACGAATACAATGATCTTTAATGCCGCCGTCAAGCGGCATGTGCTCCAAGATATGTAAGCAGGAGTTATATTCGCTCAACTGGATTTGTTATACCGTGCGAAGCGACGTATAACGAATCCTGGTGTTTGCACCGGCGGTACTTACAGTACCACAGGCACTTACGGTACTTGACAGCACCTGCGGCATCTTCGATATTATTCGGATGGAAAACGTTGGGATAATAAAAGTTCAGGATAGGAAGCGATGCACGAGATTATTGATTTACGGAGCGACACCGTTACAAGGCCCACCCCTGAGATGAGAGAGGCGATGAAAAATGCCGTTGTGGGAGACGATATTCTCAGGGACGATCCAACCGTTATCGAGCTCGAAGAGCTGGCAGCGAAAGTGCTCGGAAAAGAGGAAGCGATGTTCACCGTCTCCGGTACCATGAGCAATGAGATTTCGGTGATGGTGTATACAAAACCGGGGGATGAAATTATCGTATTTGAAGATTCTCATATTTATAATCTTGAGACGGGGGCGCTTTCGGCTATTTCTGGAGTTCAGGCCAGGACGGTTCCGGAAGAGGGAGGTATATACGATGCCGACATGCTGCTGAAGGCTGTACAGCCGGAGGGGGTTCAGAGGGCGACAACGCGGATGATCTGTCTGGAAAACAGTTATCATTTAAACCGGGGACTTGCAGTCGGCAGATCCGACTACGGGGAAATTATCAGGATTGCACGGATGAAAAATCTGATAGTGCACATGGATGGTGCACGTATCTTCAACTCTGCGGTCGCTTTGAATACCGACGCCGGCAAGCTTGTCGATTTTTGCGACTCTGTGTGTTTCTGCCTGAGCAAGGCCCTTGCTGCTCCCGTAGGTTCCATACTTGCGGGGGATCGTCGCTTCATCAAAGAAGCGCGCCGTGTAAAACAGAGACTCGGGGGCGGCTGGAGACAGGCCGGCGTTATTGCGGCACCGGCAATTATCGGTCTCAAGGAAATGGTAAAACGGCTGCCTGAAGACCATGAGAATGCCGAGCTGCTCAGGACGGGTCTTGAGAATCTCGGTATAAAGGTCGACAGAGGGGGTGTCATGACCAACATCGTCAACCTCGACCTCTCCCCGGTAGGAATGAACGCTTATGATCTGGCTGAAAAATTAATTGCACATAATATAAAGATAAAAGTTTGTACTGAAAGCACGAACCGCATGGTGACGCATAATGATATCAGCAAAAAAGCCGTCGATTTCGTCCTGGACAGGGTAGGTGAGGCGGTAAGAAGCTTTAAAGGATAGGAAATTGTGGGTGTAGCAAAACCCCGGACAAATTAAAAAAAGGAGGTAGAAACAATCATGAAACAGTTTCGTTTAATTATCAAACTGATCATCGGCATTGTACTGGGGATTCTCATTGGAACATATGCCGGTGAGTGGGTGGGTACAAAGTGGCTCATGAGTTTTGCAGTATTCGGTAAGACGATCTTAAAGGATCTCATTCAGTTCTTCCTGCCGCTGATCATGATTACCTTCCTTGCGGTTGGCATTGCCGATCTGGGCAAGAAGGCCGGAAAGATGCTTCGTTTTACACTCTCTCTGTCCTATGTGTATACGGTCATCGCATGCGTTATCGGGGCAATCGTCATCGTTATATTCTTCCAGGCGGCCCCCGGAATTACCGAGGTGGCAACCAGAGAGATAAAACCGCGAAAACTCCCGCCGAACGTCGTAAACATCAGAATCCCCTATCCTTTTTCTGCATCGCTGATTACCTCGATTGTTCTGGGATTTGTTCTCGGTATCGGAATGACCTGGGTAAAATCGGACAATCTGATGAAAATCCTCAAAGAGGGAAGGGATATTTCCGGTGAGATGATCCGTAGGGTTATCATCCCCATAATCCCCTTCTACGTGGGGTGCGTTTTTGCAACCATCGCCTATCAGGGAGACATCTGGCCGAAGATGCGTGTTTTCGGCTACATGCTCATTATCATTGTCGTACTGCAATGGATCTGGCTCTTTATCCAGTACAGCGTATCGGGTGTCTACTCAAAAAAGAATCCATATCCGGTGTTCAGGATCATGTTCCCGGCCTATCTTACTGCTTGGGGCACCACTTCAAGCGCTGTTACCATGCCTGTTTCTCTGGCACGGGGGAAAACGATACCAGGTATGCAGGAGGATGTGGCTGATTTTGTATTTCCAATGTGCTCACAAACGCATTTATCGGGCTCAGCAATGACCATAACCATAAGCGCCCTTACCGTGTCTTTGCTCACGTATATGAAATTGCCCAACATTGCCCAGGTTATCGCCTTCATCCTGGTACTCAGCGTTATTGAGGTCGGTGCGGTGGGTGTGCCCGGAGGATCAATAATGGCTGCATGGCCGGTACTGACCGGAGTTCTTGGATTTGGGGAAGAAGCGATGGGGCTCATGTTTGCTCTATTCCTGATACAGGACTCGTTTGGAACAGCCGCGAACATAACCGGCGATGCCTCGATCGCAATGATCGTAAATAAAAAATTCACCAGGTCGTAGAGTATCGAAGAAATCAAATGATTGAAGACAACCGTCCCCGACCGCGTAAGGGGACGGTTGTACACAGGCTCATGATATGCGGTTATCCTGCCCGGCGGCGGATCAGTGACTCATCTGCGTCAAACAATAATAATCACATTATCTTTATTTTGAAATTATGAGAAATTATTGTTACACTAATTTAGCAGAATAGCTTCTTCATGATTAGTGCTGTTTTCGTCTCGAGTCGACGCACGTAAAAATGGGTGTTTTCCGCATCCATCATTGATTATGGTTTTATCTATTTAAATTCTGGTTTTTTGTACCAGAATTTCATTAAAAAGTGAGCCTATACAATGTTAAAATTGCCTGTCATTGCATTCTATAGGTAAAAACCATTAGGCAAGTGTCGATTTGAACCTTTTAAGTTTGGAAGTTCACTTGCCTATCTTTTAGAAAAAGGAGTGTGTATATGAATCTCATCGTTATTATGTCCGATAGTTTTCGTCGTGACAATTTACGGTGCTATAATGAGAAAACAGCCGTTAAAACACCCAATCTGGACCGCTTTGCCTCCGGGTCCTCTATATTCGAAAATGCCTACTGCGGCTCGTTCCCCACTGTTCCCAACCGGTTCGATTTATTCACAGGCACGAATTGTTTTGTAAAGCAGGACTGGAGCCCGCTGCCATTTGAGGAAGTCGTCCTCTCTCAGATCCTGGGGAAAGGAGGCTTCAATACCGCGCTTATCGCCGATACGCCTCATATTATTCAGCACGGCTTTAACTATGAGCGGGGTTTTGACCATTATCTCTGGATCAGAGGCCAGGAAAACGATGCGCTGTACAGTTTTCCTGAAACGGTGGAGTTTCCGTGCAGTGCCGGCAAGGTGCGCTCTCCGGCAGTTAATCTCCTGCCCCATCTTAGAAATGCGGCACACCGAAGCTATGAAGAGGACTGCTTTGCGCCACGGACCATGATGGAGGGGTGCAGGTGGCTCGAAAAAAATTATGACAGGGGGGATTTTTTCCTCTGGATCGACACCTTTGATCCGCACGAGCCCTGGGACCCTCCTGAATATTATGTCGAGATGTACGACCCCGATTACACAGGCGAACGTATCATTTACCCCAAATACTATCCCGCGGGGTATTTTACCGATGAAGAAATAAATCACTGCCGTGCAATGTACTACGGCGAGGCCACGATGGTGGATCGCTGGGTAGGAAGAGTGCTGGAGCAGGTTGACTACCTGGGTCTTCGTGACAATACGGCGGTAATTTTTACTTCCGATCACGGCCTGCTGTTCGGCGAGCATGGGTTTATCGGTAAATCGTTTATTTCGGACAATTATTTCGAGACGATCAGACTTTATGAAGAAATTATCCATGTCCCGTTGATCGTGCGAATGCCGGGCCAGACAGGGCAGCGCCGTATTTCGGGGCTCGTGACTTCCACCGATCTGATGCCGACGGTAGTGGAGATGCTCGATCTTGTAGATACCGCACATGAAGGAGGCGATACTCTCATTCAGACTTTGCAGTGTGGATTTACGCAGCCGGAGCACTGGACGGTCGATATCGACAAACTTCACGGTGTTTCTTTTCTTCCATTGTTGAACGGCAGGAAAGAGAAAATTCATGAAATGATTATAAGCTCATTCCCCCTCACCCACGGAACACCTCGCCTTGATAAAGGTGTCATTACAACCGAAGAATGGTCGCTGCATGTATCGAGCCTCCCGCATGATCCTGAAAAAGAGATCCCACCCCCGGAGGATTTGCCCTACAGTACTGAGCCCGGAGACTATCATCCCGGAGAAACCGGAGCTCTGCTCTTTCATCTTCCGACAGACCCGCGCCAGATACGCAATGTAATTCGGGAGAATACCAAGATTGCAGAGGAACTGCACGGTCAATACGTCCAAATGCTCCGGCAATGGGGACTTGCAGAGGATCGAGTAGCTCTGAACCGGAAGATGATGGTGGATTGATGTACATTATCCGTATCGGGGAAAACAATGATTACAATGGTAAAAAAAATACTCTCAGACGGAAGTGAGTGCACAAAATGCAGGGAAGTGACCGATCTATTAGAAAAGAAGAAACTGTTGAACAGGATCGATAAAATAGTTTATGCGGATCCCCGCAAACCGGATTGTGAAGGAATGAAACTTGTCAGACTATGGGGCATCAAGAGGGCTCCTTTCTTTCTTGTCGAGGAGAAAGGGAGAAGTGTTATCTATTCATCGGTTATGGAGCTGATCCAAAAGGAGCTGCAGAAGTCTTAATGAAAAAAATCATCTGGTTTTTCTTCATCGTTGGTTTTTTCATTCTCACGGCCTTTGTCGTGTATCTCAGAATGGTGACTTTTGAGACAACTCTCTATTTCCAGGTCCGTGATGCAGTGAGTGGGGACTGGGTGTGGGATTTTACCGCCAGTCTGCAAAACCGCGCTCTTCGCGGATATTACCAGTCGGATGAAGGTCTTAAAGAATATCATTTTACAAAATTGAAGCCCGGAGATTGGGAAATGAGCGTATCCGCTCCTTCCTACGAGGCGCGGAGAATCCCGGTGCACTTAAAGAGGGGAAAGAACATCCTGCCCGAGCCGGTAGATATGCGAGGGTATGAAATTCGGGACTTGCAGCGTTTTTATGTTTTTACGGACATCGAGGGGAGGGATATCGTAGCAGAATTGCGTCCTGTAAATTCACAAGGCAGGGCAATTTTGAATCACCCCTGCCTGGATATATGGATTGGATGCAGGGTTTCCGTGCAGATGAAAGACGGCGTCTATGTCAGTGAACCGACGGAGGAAGGGTCCGCCTATGGTGAAGAGCTCTACAGGGGAACTATACCGTGGGAATGGGACCCTTCTCCATCCGCTACTTTTCGATACAGGGCGCGGATAAGGGCATCCGATATCATGGAGCATAAGGCGCCGTATCGGGTAATCGACTATTTAATAATTGTCTCCGATCCGAGAGTAATTGACAGCACTGAGATTCATGAAATAATTAATTCGAAGGCTGATGGTTTGGATTTTGAGGCATTAATGTCGTTCCTTGATAGGTATAAAGGCCGATTGAAATATTATACATACCGCACGTGGAATGTGCCAAAGATGTAATTGCTGCTGTGCGTAACCGGCGGGTTAATTATGCTCAAGCTCTCTATATTTTAAGAGACAGGGTAAATCATGATTAAAACCAGGTCACTGACGAAGAAATTCGGCAGTTTTACGGCTGTAGATGATCTGACGCTCAATGTACGTGCCGGTGAGATTTATGGATTCCTGGGGCCTAATGGAGCCGGGAAAACAACAACCATTCTGATGATGCTGGGAGTGCTGAAGCCCACATCGGGAGAAATGTTTCTCTTCAACGAAGAATTTTCACCCAAACGGCTGGATCTCAAACGGAAAATTGGTGTCGTGCCCGAGAGGCATCCTGCCGGTATGTGGAAATGGATGACGGCCGGGGAATACCTCGAGCTCTTTGCGGACCTCTACAGGGTGCCCGGCTTTGAAGAGAAAGCCGGACATCTTCTGGACAGGGTTGAGCTGCGTGAGGTTGAAAATAAAAAAATATCAGAATTTTCGCGTGGAATGATACAAAAACTCAGTATTGTAAGAGCGCTGTTGCACGATCCCGATATCCTCTTCCTTGACGAGCCCATCTCGGGTCTCGATCCCATGGGAATAAAAAGGGTGCGCGATCTCATCCTTTTTGAAAACAGAAAAGGGAGAACTATATTTATCTCCTCCCATATGCTGTCCGAAATGGAGAAGATCTGTCACAGAGTCGCCATTATATCAAAAGGAAAATTACTTGCTGAAGCTGCAATGGATACGTTGATGTTAAAAGCTGCAAAGGGCAGAGAGATCTGCATTGAGCTCGAGCATATACCGGGGGGTTTAGAAGAACAATTCAAAAGGATGGATTTCGTACTGGATTCTTATAGAGACGATAATACGATTATTGTAAAGGTATTAAAAAAGGGCGACTACAGAAAAATTATTGCACAATTCCTCATCGATCAGAACCTCATCCCTTTGAAGATGGATGAAAAACTGGCAACACTCGAAGAGGCTTTCACGATAATTACTCAGGACAATGTTGAAAAGCTCGCCGAAAACAGGGAAGACGCATGAGACATGGACTGCATGCCGTAAAGGCGATTACAAGAAGGAGGGTCCTGGAAACCCTCATAACGCCCGGTTTTTACATTGCTGCTTCTGCAGGGCTGTTTTTCGGTTACATACTGGTAGCAGGTTTTACAGGTGCCGTTGATTCCGGCGGAGTAACCTTTTCACTCAACCCGGTTTACAGTCGGATCTCAAAAATCCTGTCGGGCATCTTCGGTGACTCTTTGGTGGAAAAACTCTTTTCACAGGGCCCGTTCCGCTTTGCATTCCTTGCAGCCCTGCTTCCCGTTTTTTGTTACCTATCGTCAAGCTCCGTATATAAATTCGGATTTGAAAAGAATGTAGGAGCTCTCGAGCTTTTAAACTACGGCCCCTCAAACAGCTTTTCATTTTCCCTGGCTTTTTTTCTGAAAGATTTGTTCTTCAGCGCGTCCTACAGTGTATTCCTCGTCGTCTTTTTTTCACTCTCCGCCTTTCTGAATAATTTTATGATCGGAAGTGATTTCTTCGTTTTTGTTGTGATGGTTTTTTTTCTCGTTGTGGGGGTTTTATCCTACGGTACCCTTTCTGCATCGCTTACCGACAGTGCTGCATCCTCCCTCGCACTGTTTTTTGGATTACTGGTGCTCTTTTCAGTTGTTCAGATTGGATCTTATGCAGTGACCGGTGAGTATGTCGGCAATCTCTCATCCGCCGTTTCATGGGTCGTCAGGTGGTTTTCTCCTGTTTTTTACTGGACTGTCGGCATGCGTGCCGCCGAGTACGGGAACATACCTCTTCAGCTGCTCAGCATAAGCCTGCTCATAGTTCTCTCAGGGGCACTGCTTTTTATGAGTCGAATTGCACTCTTTGCAAGGGGTATGAGGGGATGACCGGTCGAGGGTGTGCACGCAGAACGAAATTAAAAATATCCGCGCCGTTTTTATTCGGTATAACCCTTCTGCTTTTCTCTTTACAGGGGCTCCGGGCTGATATGCCGAAAAAAAGTGAAGAGCTTGTGTATACAATACTCGCATTCAATGGAAAAGATTATTCTCATACCTTTTGCAGAGAAGAGGCGGGTACAATCTATATACTTGCGAATTGTGATAATTTTATCACAATAAGAAAGACCTTCGTGTATTTCTGGCCCATTACCGGACAGTGGAATACGGATTTTGAGACGCTGAACGAGGTCGTGGATGGATATATTGAAATCAAAGAAAAAAAGAGCTCCAGGGTGCTCGCTATTAAAAAGGTTAAATATACATTTTTTAATATACGCGGCGAATATGAGAATCAATGGAAGGTGCTCACAGACGGAGAAGCGTACAGGGAACGCGACAAATGGAAAAAGATGTATTACGGCTATATTGAAGAAGTGGAAAAATATCATGAAGAATATGAAGCCTATAGAAAGCGTTTCAATGAGTTGCTGCAGGTTGCAAATAATTTGAAGAAGAGGGGAGAAAATTTTACCGATATTCTCCAACAAATCGATTCGCTGAAACAGCCGGAAGAGCCCGTACAACCTCTGTACTATAATGTCCCGCCGGTCCCTGTGGAAGAGGCTTATATATTGAATCTTCCGGTCGGTGAATTTGAGGTTCGTTTTATTCTGCCGGATGGAAAAGTACTCGAAGGGTCGGAAAAGAGAGTGGTGAGCTTTGAAAAAAGGAGAGGGCGGGGGGTCGGTTTCGACATTATTCCCGGTGACAAGTGGACGCGGCCCGTTCAAAATACAGTTTTATCGTCTATTATTTATATTAACGGGAAGACGGATATATTCATCCGGCCTTTTTTTGAGAATGAGTATAACGATCTCTATTACAACAGGTTAGTCAGAAACGATAGTACCGGGAACATCCATGCATATAGCTGGATGAGGATACGGCAGGTTCCCGGGTCGATAGTAGAAGTAACGTATAAAGACGGGAGGAAAGAATTGATAAGAGAGGGACAATTTATAGTCGAACAGGCTCAAGGGCCGAGTCTTGGGTATACAATTGTTACCTACGACCCGAAGGGTGAGCATGCCGGTATTCCGCCCAATCTTATCGCATTTCACATCCCCAGAGAGCCGGGAGAAAGATCAGTTACGCTGAAGCTGCTCGATACGCAACAAAGGCCGATCGAGAACGGCGAAAGGGAAATAAGGGTTATTAATGGTGAAAGATACCGTCTGATATCGGTGGTTTTTATCTTTATTCCGATTTTGTCAATGTTTATAGTGCTGGGAATAAGGAGACGGAAGTATTCTCAGTGAGTGCCGTATATAAAACCGTATTATTAGCGGGGATTTTTTGGTAATGATCGATGCCCTGTCTTCGCACGAGAGAATATTAAAAACAATAAGAGGCCGGAAGACAGACAGGATACCGGTTATGCCGTTTGATGCTTTTGAGATACTGCAATTGCGGAAAGGCTCTGAAGATCTCATGTTTGCCACCGGAGGACATCTGAATACGTTTACGAACGGCTGGAAGAGTAAGGACCCCCGATACGGGGAAGCGGCTCAGTATGCTGAAGAGTACGGTTGTGATGTCATACACAGGACGAGCTTTACAGAGCTGGACAGAAGGTTTTTCCTCATTCCACAGGAGTATATCGGAGTTAAGGAACGACAAATCAGTGATGAGGTTGTGTATAGAGAGTATATTTTGAAAACCGCAAAGGGCACTCTCGGCTATATTGAAGAACTGAAGAAAGACATAAGCACGATGTGGGTGAAAAAACCGCTCCTCAGAGATAAAGCCGATGTTGAAAAAATTCTCTCCATACCGTACGAATTCCAACGGTCGGATATGAGCAGTTTCTTCAAAACGAGGGAAGATTTGGGCGATAGAGGGGTGATGTGCTGTTTTGTGAGCACACCTCTGGTCTGTGTTTCACACATGTTCGATTTCAGCACTTTTCTTCTGTGGGTAGCTGCGGAGAAAAAGACAATTAAAGCCCTGATCGAAACAGTGTATGAGAGAATTCATCTCCAGCTTGAACATCTATTAAAAAGTGGTGTGGGCCCTGTCATTGAATTCGGAGGATCGGAACAGGCTACACCTCCAATGATGTCACCTGAGCTTTATGATGAGCTTGTTGTACCCTACGATAGCAGGCTCGTCGAGCTTGTTCGGAGATACAACTGTCTGGTACGTGTGCATTGCCATGGGAAGATCAAAGATACCCTGCCGAAATTACTCAAAATGGGTGTGGATCTGGTGAATCCGGTCGAGGCCCCGCCAAGCGGTGATATAGAGCTGAGAGAAGCCAGGAAAATCGTAGAGGAAAAGATAACGCTTGAAGGCAACATTCAATTCAGCGATCTTGAGTTTGCATCGGAGCAGAAGATCGACAGACTGGTGAGAAAGACAATTCTTGACGGAGGCAAGAAGAGATTCATTCTCACGGCAACCGAATGGCCGATAACATATCTGACGGAGCGGCAGAAACGCAATTACATCCAATTCATTAAATCAGGAATAGAGCACGGCTCTTTCAACCAAAATTGAATGAGAATTCTTTTACGTTGTACACTTTTTAATTTTATATCAATTATTAAAAAATTTATTTTTTTCTTTGCAAGAATTGATTACTTATGCTATTCTATCTCTAATTTATTTTATGTATTGCGGGAAAGGAGGGAGCAACGATGAGAGTAAAATTTTTTATCCTGTTTTTACTGCTGCTATTACTTCCGATGAGCATTGTTTTTGCGGGAGGGGCCAAACAAAAGGCTCAAGAGCAAGTTGCAACAGGAGAGGTTAGTGTCTGGAAGCTCGGGGGCACACCGAAGGAGGTGGAGTACTGGCCTGTTGTGAATAAAAAATTCGAAGAGCAGTATCCAA
Source organism: uncultured Spirochaetota bacterium (assembly GCA_964521865.1). GTDB lineage: Bacteria > Spirochaetota > B62-G9 > B62-G9 > DRHN01 > CAYSRJ01. Next base: position 53,225 of record CAZFTJ010000001.1, read on the forward strand.
ATATAAAACTCAAGTATAGCTATTTCTACGGGCAGATAAGAAGGCAGAAGATTATCGGTGGTTTTCAGACAAAGAACCTCGCCGATGTTATTATCGCATTCGGTCAGGATATTCCCGATTTTGCCGGATTAAACATAATACAGCCTCTCGATGATATAGACTCAAAGGTCGTTGAAAGCTGGAGAGACCGCATCGTGCCCGAGATCTGGAATACCTGTGTGTACAATGGGAAGCTGTACGCTTTTCCGAACTATGTCGACATGGGTACGTTTCTCGCATATAATCTTGATGCTTTTGAAGAGGCCGGCCTGAAAGATCCGCCGAAAACCTGGTCGGAGCTGAAGAATTATGCCGCCAAGCTCACGAAGCCCGAGAGACCGGGTATCGCTTTGCAGGCCACACTCGCACCGGTCGATACGAATATCTTTGAAGGCGTTGCATATGCAAATGGAGGCAGGTTCCTTGATGAGGAAAAGGGAAAAATTATGATCAATGGACCTGGTTTCGTGGATGCTCTGAAGCTCTATGACGATTTGATAAAGGGCGGGTATACGAATAAAGGCCTCACTGAAAGTCGATTCTGGGAAGGCGCACATCTGTTTGGTGAACAAAAGACGGCAATGTGGGTAGGGCTTTCCTGGCTGATATCTCCCTGGTTTCCTGCCGATCCAAAAGAATTTCGCTGGGAAGGGACGCTGTTTCCACAGCATGATAAACCCACCGGCCGGTATCCAGTCGCTGCAACAATTATGGATCCGACAGCGGCGTTCATGATTACCACGCTCAGCAAAAACCCAAAGGCTGCCCTTGAATATGTGGATTTCTGGGCGCAGCCTGAGCAGCTTCTCTTTTACGACGGTTCAAAGGAAGTGGCGCGGGTTCCCGCCTATAAGGGCTGCTATGATTCACCTGATTTAAAGAGAGTCTGGCCGGAATGGGTGCGGCTGTACAAAGCAGGAGAGCTCTTTAAAGGCTCTCTCCCCATGCCCAGGTTTATCGGTCTTTCCGAGGCTGAAAGTAATCTCGCAAAAGCAATCCAGGCAGTGGCACTTGGTCAGAAAGATCCACAAACTGCTCTTGATGAAGCAGCCAAGAAGTCACAGGAACTCTATGATATTCTGCACGAATGACTTGTATGCAGTTTAACCAGTTCCAGCTGTAAAATAGGGAGAGCGGCGTGCAGCCTGCTCTCCCTATTACTATCCGGTGGGAAGAGGCATTTTCAAATAAAATGGTCAAGAAGTTGACGTTCCCCTACTTATTGATTTTACCGACCTTTGTTATTGTTGCTGTTCTTGTTGCATATCCTATCTTTGATGTGATCAGATTGAGTTTTACCGATCTGCTCCTTCTCCGTCCCGGGTCAGGGAAGTTCGTCGGATTCAAAACCTTCAATAAAACCCTGATGGATCCGGTTTTCCCTCTGGTGATTCGAAATACAGTTGTGTGGATGGCTCTCGCAACACTGTTTTCCATTATAATAGGGCTTGCTGTGGGGTACTATCTCAGCTTTGATTGGAGAATAAACAGATTACTTCGGGCGGTTATTCTTCTGCCCTGGATACTTCCTCCTGTGATATCTGCAAGCATATGGCAGTGGATGGTGCATCCGGATTTTGGAGTTATAAATGATATACTGGTAAAGCTCAGGGTGCTCACAGAAGGATACGCATGGCTTGGAGATCCAAAGGTAGCTCTCTATGTGCTCATTCTGGTGATGGTCTGGAAAAATGTTCCCATGATTTCCATACTGCTTTCAGCTGCCTTTCAAGGCGTACCTGCAGAACTGCTTGAAGCAGCGACTATTGACGGTGCATCGGAGTGGCAAAAGTTCCTGCGTATTTCACTACCCACAATCAGCTACACTCTGCTCATTCTTATGGTTATCGTGTCGATCTGGAATATACAGCAGTTTGTCATTATCTGGATCACTACCAGGGGAGGTCCTATAAACTCAACGCACATACTTCCAACATATATCTATGAGATGGCTTTTACCAATTTCAGATTCGGCAGGGCGGCAGCTCTTTCTGTTATTACCATCATGATTCTCATGGTCATAAGTGTAATTTATCTGATTTTGTTCAGAAAGGCTGGAAAATAAAAGAGGGCCAGTACATATTATGCAGGGAAAAATAAGGGTAATAAAAGTTTCGAAATCGGTTATTATCAACCTCATCGGAGTTATTATTCTTATTTTTATTCTCTTTCCTATAATATGGGTCGCAATTACATCCCTTAAATCACACAGTGAGCTTTTTGCGATTCCTATAGAATATTTCCCCAAGAAACCGACCCTTCAATCCTACAAGGAAATATTCTTTAAGGGGTACTGGTCGGGTCAGTCCCTGCTGTGGCACCAGTATCTTCTGAACAGCCTTTTTGTAGCGGGAATTTCTACCTTTTTTGTGCTTCTCTTTGGCTCTATGGCCGGCTACGCATTTTCCAGGTTTGAGTTCAGGGGAAACAGAGTCCTTCTTTCAATACTCATACTGACGAGGATGCTCCCCGGACCGGCGCTCATGGTTCCCATATATGTAATGATTACGAAATACGGACTCCGCGACACGCTCTGGGGTCTCATCCTGGTGCATTCGGCCTTCGGCCTGCCGCTCACTACCTGGCTCTGCGCCGGTTTTTTCAAAAGTATTCCCAAAGAACTCGAAGAAGCGGCAATTGTTGATGGATGCACCAGGGTAAAGGCCCTCCTGCGTATAGTGATACCACTTGCCTTTATAGGTATTATATCCGTCGGTGCTTACCACTTTGTGGGTTCGTGGTCCGAATTTGCATTTGCGTCCATACTTCTCGAGACACAAAAAATTCGAACCGCTCCTGTCGGACTGGGAGATTTCATTTTTCTGTTCGGGGCTTCTTATTTTAATCGTGTCGGAGCTGCGGCAGTTACCATGGCAATACCGATAACTGTAATGTTTCTTTTTGCCCAGCGCCACTTTGTGAGAGGGTTTCTGACCGGTGCGGTAAAAGAGTAGTAAAAGAGGGGTCTATGAAAGCCGTTATCATATGCCATTCCGAACATCACGGAAATACGCGTAAAATAGCCGAAGCTGTTTCAGAGGTGCTCGATGCGAAAGTGGTTTTTTCACAGGAGGCGCGTGGGCTCGATATTCAGGAGTACGATCTGGTTGGATTCGGCTCAGGCATCTACTACGGGAATTTTCATAAATTGATGTACGATTATCTTGCACGTCTTCCGCAGCAGCGCGGGAAAAAGGCGTTTTTGTTTTCGACTACCGGTTCGAAGACCTACGGTGAGAGGGCGCACAAAAAATTCAGTGCTTCATTGCAGGCAAAGGGATTCGTCATAACGGGAGAGTTTTCCTGCCTGGGGTTCGATACCGCCCTTTCGGCTGAGGGAATCAACCGGGGACACCCCACAGCGGCCGACCTGAAGCGGGCCCGAGAATTCGCCGATACATTAAAAAAACAGCACACCTGATTTTGCGCTGCGCTTCTTTTCGAATGTAAATGCCCTCAACGAGTATACGACGAAGTCAGGATTCCCCGAAACTATTTTCTATGAAAAAGATCTTCGGCAGGGAACAATCAACGACTCGGCATCACCCGCTGAAAACCCGTTCGGATTCTTCGCGGGCGATACGGCACCATTCGACAACGTTCCCGGGCCTCTTACCGATGGTGTGGTTGTCCTTCATTATTATCTCGACCCTGCAGTCCTTCGTTATCGCAAACTTCTCTCTAATGTCTTTTCTGACGGCATCCCAGTCGACCACGGGCTCTGAGATCTCCGCCGGATTCGGTTTCAACGAATATATGTATTTATCCTGCAGGTATTCTGCCATCTTTTCAACATCGACCCACGGCGAGCAGGACACGCGCCTGAGCCCGTGATGTCTCTTTACGATATGCCACCTCGAATGAACCGGCTCGCAGCACCCGTAGCAGGTGAGGCCGAACCGCTCCATGATGGGTTTTTCGTATGCGAAAATGAACCTTTCGTACATCTCGGGGGAAACATTGACGGTTTCCTGGCTCTCCGTAAACCCCCACATATCGACGCTCCGTACCCGGCCGTCGAAATCTTTCTGCGGCAGCTCGTCGGTAAAGCCGTACCCCCCGGAACCGACGTAGGTGCCGTCGTTGTTCAAACTCAGAAGGCTGTTTTTTTCGAGATAGTCGAGCTTGTGAAGAAAGCCGTTCGAAATGATGGACAAAAGCTCCTTTATCCCGTCTGGATGATCGATAAAGTCGAAGAATATGTTCTGAAGACCCCTGAGCGTTGCTGCGGGCCAGGTAAGCCCGAGCGACCACCACCATGTGCCCTTGAGGCGAACTGAGAGAATCCCGTCGAATATGTCCTTTGCAAGTGCGTAGCAGCCGTCGGTCGTATGCCAGTCTATCTCGAATTCGGGGCCGTGGAGTTTTTTCAGGTCGCGGTTGTAGTCGCGTACCGGTGCATCCCACACGTATGAGCCCTGACTGTCGGTTTTGTGGTATTCGACCCGAACGCCCCAGTTGTCGGGCGATGCCGTGTACGGCACATCGAAGAACCGCTCGACCGGCTTGTCGTCGCCCATCTCCTCGCCCCAGAAGATCTCCTTTCGCAGGTCCATCTCCCAGCGGCGTGCGATCCTGCCCATGCACTCCATCTGCGCTTCGGTAATTATCTCATTCCACCCGTTTTCAGGGTCGCAGAATACGACGGGCCTCGTTTTTTCGAGCATGTTGTGCCTCTTCCATAAGAGCCGCTTTTCCTCCATTTCCCTGCCGGAAGCGATTTCTGCGACCCGTGATGCAAGCCGCTTCAATACTTCCCGTTCGTCGGAGGCTATCTCGAGGTCTTCCGGCGTAAACCCGGTTGTAATCCTGCCTGCTACAGTTTGATCGAGGCCTGTTGATTCGCCGTTTCCGTACTTCTCCATGAAAGCCGTCCTTTTCCAATAATTGTTGTCCGCATACATCCTGTACTCCGCGAATACAGGTATCCGCTTTATGAAAACACCATCCAGGTGCACATACCCTCCGTGTATACGTCGTTTGCACATACAGATACCGTGCAGAACATGTCCCCGCTGCAGTAGGGCTACTCCTCTTCTCCGGCGTAGAGGATATCCGTTTTGTTGTCCACTGCCGCCGAAGCCCTGACCTCCCCTGTTCCGCCGCCAAGGTAGGCGTACTGTTCGGTTTTTTCGGGGTTTATCGAATGCGCCTTTGTATAGTATTCCCTGGATTCGTCGTAGCGCTCGAGCTCGTAGTTCGTCTTCGAAAGGTTCAAAAGGAGCTTCGAAGCCGTGTCTGTCTGCGCCATTCCCTGCTGCTGCAGGAAATCGAACGCGACCTTAAACCGGTCCAGAGCCTGCACATAGTTTTGCCTCAGATACGCGATATTGCCAAGATTAATCTGCGCATTGACGTATCCGGGATCAATATTCAATACCCGGTTGAACGCATTTTCCGCTTTATCGTACTGATTGAACTTTGCGTAGGCTATTCCCAGTCTGTTCCAGTTCCGATCATGGTGATCTCCAGGGGGAGCCACAGCTCTCCCTCGACATTGATCGTCATCCGCCGGTCCGGATGAACCATCCCATACTGCCTCCCGGAAATCTTCGTATTGAAACAGGAGTAGATGTGCCCGGGCACGGTAATGAATGCGGTCTCGATACCGACCGTTTCCAGCAGGCTGTCGTACAGCACGGTCAGGTCGTCGCAGTCTCCGGTTATCCTCTTCAGAGTATTTCGCGGAAGGCTGACCGAATCGACGACGTGGGTCGATTCCTGCACCTCGATAAACGGAGACGTCGGATCGGCCTGGTACAGGCATTCGATCTCGCCGAGTGCGTCGTATACCTGGATAGCGGTCTGAATCTCGTCGGAGTAGGTCTGTATCACCTCTTCCTTGCAGGCCTGCCGAATGAAACTCGTGTAGTTTCTTAGGGCACTGTCCGCGGGTGTGATGAAGGCGGCCACCTTGCTGTCGTCGTCCCAGGTTATCGAGGTTTTGTCGTACAGATCGTACCCTGCCGACTGCCGCTGTTCCGTCGGTCTTCCCTTCGACGTGTACGTTACGATGATTTCACCGGTAAGAGGAGTGACGCCTTCGGTTTTGAATACCTCCTGGTTGAATGAGGCGAAAAGATCGATTTCTCTGCTTTCGCCGGTCTTGAGTTCGGGAATCGACGCGGACGGTGTCGGTGAATCCATGTAGCCCTTCTGAAAGAAGGATACGGCTACATCCGATACGGTGTACTTCTCGATGTTGGTGATTGTAACCTTTCCCACCGGGTTTTTCGCGTAATAGCTCTGCATGGCGCTGAAAAGGGGAGGGATAAACCTCTTTTCGAACCGGATGCTTCTTATGATTGCTGCTGCCGAATCCGGGTCCTGACCGAAACGGTAGTGGGCGGCAAACCCGATACCGAATATCATACCGTTGAAATCCTTGAGAGGACTGAAGGAGTTGAGATACTTGATATTCGGGTTGATGTCGATACTGAAGTTGTAGGAAGGATCGAGCACGATTCTTCCGCCGAGCTCGAGGAGCATGTTTGATGAACCGAGCTTTCCCTCCTCCTCTATGAGGTTCGGGAATACGGCCTGGGAGTAGCCTGCAGAAAGCTCGGCCCCGAGCTCGAAGTTTCTGGTAAACCGTTTCGAGTAGAGCATGCCGACCATGCCGAAGTAATGTCTGTGGTCCCACTTTTTCGGTTCAACCGGGTCCTGACTGTCGAACGTCATTATTCCCACTCGCGCAGTCGGTATGAAAACCGGGGTCTTGAGAAACGGCCACCGGACATGCGCCGCTAATTCATAGATGTTGTAATCGCCTCCGTAATCGGCAAAGGGAGTAAGGCTCTGGTACTCGACTCCGACTGAAATCGGGTATCGGTAGTAGGTGTTGTAATCTATACTCTTATCCTGTGAAAATGCCTGAAGCGCCGGTAAAACGAAAACAAGCAGTATATATGCACAACGAAGGCTGGCCTTTTTTCCTCGAGACGATTCTGATGATTGTTTCATCTACGTCCCTCCTTTTTATCGTATATGCAATTGTAACACACTGCAGCCGATTGAGCGTAGTTTTTTTTACAAAGCACCGGCGTTTCACTGTTCGTTTTTTTGTTGACTTTTATGCGGTTTATTGTACTATAAAGCATATCGATGAACAAAGAGTGGCGCGAATGAATAAAGAAGCGACCAATTACTGGTGGTGGTTCCGGTTATAGCCAGGACCAGTCTATTCCGGTAGCAGGCCGCAGGTTCTGGCTCTAAAGAGTGCCAGGCTCTGCGGCCTGTTTTTTTACAACAGGCCGTAAACCTCATCCGGTTTACGGCCTTTTTTTATGGAAGGCCCGGCAACGGGTTTATGCTGCACACCGATCCGGCGGGGCGTACGAATCAAGACGTGCCGGCGGGTATTGAAAGGGATGGATTTTTTATAATAACGGAGAAAAAAATGATACAGGTAAAACAGTCGGCGCAGGATTTTACTGTGAAAACCATACACGGGGAACGGTTTACCCCGATGTCGCTGTGCAAGAAACTCGGAGCGCTGGTACTGCTGGAATCAGCCGCTTTCGGCAGGGGAAAGGGCAGATACTCCATACTGCTCATTAAGGAGGCATTCACCCTGTTTCAAAAGGAGAATCGGTTTTTTATCGAGATGGATGGACGCGTCGGGCGTCTCAAGACCGGAGCACAGGATATCCTCGACGTGCTCCTCTATTTCGCGAACCAGCATCGAGGGCGGGACGTGCCCTTTCCCTTTCCCGCGGGAGGCACCGGATATCTCACCTACGAATATGCCCGCCACTTCGATGACTTCAGGTTGTCCGACAAGAAAGACCTTCTTGGAATACCCGACGCACTCTTCATTTTCGGTCACCTGTTTTTGATTTTCGACCACTACAGCGATACCATCTCGATTCTCGGACTGAACTACCGGGAACATCGCATAAACCTCCAGAGGGCGATAGAAGAAGTGGAGGAGCGGATGCATGACCTCGACTTCAACTACCTGACCTCTGTGGAAAAGGAATATACCAGCGTTCCGCTCGTATCCGAGAAGAGCAGGGACGTGTTCCTGAAAGGGGTACAGAAGGTTCGTAAAGAGATTATCAAGGGAAATCTCCTGCAGGGTGTTCTTTCGCGCAGGATGATGCTTCGCACGGAAATGCCGGCGCTCGAGGCGTACCGCCGCCTCCGCTCGCTGAACCCCTCACCCTACATGTTCTACTTCGATTACGGACGATTCCAGCTTTTCGGCTCATCGCCCGAAGTTCATGTAAAGGTGGAAGACACCCGTGTGCTCATGCGGCCGATTGCCGGAACCAGGAGGAGAGGCGGGGACAAAAAAGAGGATGTTCTTCTTGAAAAAGAGCTTCTTGCCGATGAAAAGGAACGCGCAGAGCACCTGATGCTTGTCGATCTTGCGCGAAACGATCTCGGGAGGATTTGCGTTCCGGGAAGCGTTGAGGTGACCGAGTTCATGAGCATCGAGAGGTACTCCCATGTTATGCACATCGTGTCCCAGGTGGAAGGCGTTCTGGACAGGGGAAAATGCGGAATCGAAGCGGTGCGCAAAACCTTTCCTGCGGGCACAGTATCGGGTGCGCCGAAGATCAGGGCATTTGAGATTATCGATTCACTCGAACAGGAGAGACGGAGCTTCTATGCCGGTATTGTCGGGTATATGGAGCCCTGCGGCACCCTTGATTCATGCATTACCATACGAAGCGCCTTGAAGATGGACGATCTGCTCGTCCTTCAGGCCGGTGCGGGGATCGTGTATGATTCGGTTCCGGAACGGGAGTACGAGGAAACGTCTTCGAAGCTGCGCGCGCTCGGAAATTCGATAGGAATGGAGGTATAGGCTATGTATCTCATAATAGACAACTACGATTCGTTTACGTACAATCTCTACCAGTATCTCATTGAGGTGGGATGCGGGGACGTGGAGGTACGGCGAAACGATCGGATTTCTATCGAGGAGATCGAGCGCATGGATCCGGAAGGCATTATCATCTCTCCAGGACCGGGGAGGCCTGAGGAAGCTGGTATGTGCGTTGAGTGTATCAGGTATTTTGCGGATAAAAAACCCATTCTCGGTGTCTGTCTCGGCCACCAGGCCATCGGATACGCATTCGGAGCGAGGATTACCAGGGCTTCCAGGATTGTACACGGCAAGGTGGAGGAAATCGCGCTTGACGGCAGGGGTCTTTTCCGAAACATGCCGAAACGGGCTCACTTTACCCGCTACCATTCGCTGGTAATCGACGATCGAACAATGCCGGAAGAGCTGGAGGTGACGGCGACTGCGGACGACGGCGAGATCATGGGTATCCGGCATACGACCTATCCCGTCGAAGGCATACAGTTTCATCCGGAATCCGTTTCTTCCGAATTCGGCAGGAAGATACTCGCAAATTTCATACACTACCGTCGCGAGCCGTTCGATACGAGGACATGCCTGTCGAAGCTGATCTCGGGAACAGACCTTTCGGAGGAAGACGCGGTGCGCTTTATGGAAGAGCTGACCGACGGAGAGCTCACCGGTGCGCAGATCGCAGCGGTGCTGACCGCGCTCAATGTGAAAAAGATCACTCCGGGTGAGCTCGCCGGGTTTGCTTCGGTTTTGAACAGAAGAAAGATCAGGATTCGGTCGAACAGGCAGTTGCTCGATACCTGCGGCACGGGCGGAGATGAAACAGGAAGCTTCAATATATCGTCGCTTGCCGCAATTGCAGCCTCGGCGTGCGGTGCGTATGTCGCAAAGCACGGGAACAGGGGGGTGAGCTCAAGGTGCGGAAGTGCTGATTTTTATCGTACGATCGGAGTGCCGGTGGACCTCGACCCCGAAAAAGCCGCTGTTCTTCTGGAAAAAACAGGATTCACGTTCCTTTTTGCACCTCTTTTCCATCAATCCATGAAACATGCAGCCGGAGTGCGGCGCGAGCTCGGTATCAAGACGGCGATGAACCTGCTTGGTCCGCTCGTGAATCCCGCCGACGCTCAGTGTCAGCTCATCGGCGTTTTCTCCGATGAATACTGCAGACCGATGGCTCTGGCGGCGCATCTGCTGGGAAAGAGGAGGGTGATGATTGTGCATAGTCTCGACGGGTTCGACGAGATATCGGTATGTGCGCCGACGCGTGTTGTCGAAGTGGATGAAAAAGGCTCTGTACGGGAATACCGGTTCGATCCGAGGAATCTGGGGATCGATGGTTTTCGCCGGGAGGATCTTTCCGGCGGCGATCCGGCGGAGAATGGGAATCTGGCGGCGGAGATTGTTGAAAACCGCGGCCGGCCCGCTCTCCTGGAGGCGGTTTCGCTCAATACTGGTGCTGCTCTCTACGTGTACGGGGCTGTCGGCAGTATTGAGGACGGGTATGCCGCTGCAAAGCAGGCTCTGGTATCGGGGACGGTGGCAGAAAAGATGGAGCAGATTCGGGAGGTCGGGCGGTCTCTGCGCAGTGCACCTCCAGATGAGACAGTGCGGGTTTTGAGCGGTCTGCAGGGGGAAAAAGCAGGATGACAAGAGGATTCGGTACCGACCGGTCGGGGGAAACGGATATTTTCAAACGATGCATCCGGGGAGGGCTTTTTTGAGCATTATCGACACGATCGTAGAGGCGAGAAAACGGGATATAGCACGGTTCGGCCATACAATGGGTACGAGAGTTCCGGTCCGGCGGACGGTCCCGCTCGTCCCCTTCGGCAGGGAACCTTTTATTATCAGCGAGATCAAACGGCGCTCCCCGTCCAGCGGGGAGATTGCGCCCGGCATAGATGCCCGCGCGCAGGCAAAACGATACGTCCGGCAGGGGATTAAAACCGTTTCGGTGCTCACGGAGCGAAACTATTTTTCAGGGTCTCTGAACGACCTGATGCAGGTAAAACGCTCGTTTCCCCGGCTCTGCGTGCTTCGCAAGGATTTTATTATCGACGAGGAGGATATCGAGGTTTCCTGCAGGGCAGGTGCCGACGCGGTTTTGCTCATTGCAAAGATGCACGATGCTGAAAGGCTGAAAGGCCTGTACCTGAAGGCAAAGGCCTGCGGCCTGGAAGTGCTCTGCGAGATTCATGACGAAAACGACCTGGAAAAAGCGGGCACATTGAAACCCGCTTTTACCGGTATCAACAGCAGGAACCTCGAGGATTTCAGTATCGATCCCAAAACCCCCGTGATGCTTCGACGGAAGATACACTGGGAAACAAGGGCGGTGTTCGAATCCGGCATACAGGGCGGGGAGGACGTGAGAAGGGCGCTGGAGTCGGGCTTTTCAGGAATTCTTGCAGGCGAATCGGTTATGAGGGACCCGAACCGTATATACGGGATGACGGCTTCGTTTTTCGGTGAGGCCGACGGTTTCTGGCGGTCCCTTTTTTTGAGGAAAAGGCCCGGAAAGCCGCTCGTCAAGGTGTGCGGCATCACGAACAGGGATGATGCCAGGTACGCGAGAGAGTGCGGGGCAGACGTACTCGGCTTTGTGTTCGCCGACTCCCCCAGGCGTGTGGGGCCGAATTTTCTCGAGGAAATATACGGCCTCGACATGCTCAAGGCAGGCGTCGTGGTAACGAAGAACGGCATTGTCGATGACGAGCTTATAAAAATGCTCGAGGTCGGGCTTCTCGACGCTCTTCAGCTCCACGGGGATGAAAGCCCCGAAGTCTGCAAAGAATTTCGTTTTCCGTATTACAAGGCGCTTCGAGTACGCAGTGACGGCGACCTCCAGCGAATGGGCCGGTATAGCTGCCCGCGGGTTCTGGCCGATGCATACAGCCAGTACAGGGCGGGTGGTACAGGAGAACGAATCCCGGAGGACCTCGTCGAACGTATGGGAAAGCAGCATGCGCTCTGGCTTGCAGGGGGAATCGGACCGGAGAACGTGCGGGATATCGTTATGCGGTTCGGGCCGGAGCTCATCGATGCTTCGAGCGGGCTTGAATCAGAAGCTGGAAAAAAAGACCACGCGAAGATCGGGAAATTCTTCAGGGAGATTGAAAGTGCAGCCTATGTACAATGATTTTTTCGGACAGTTCGGAGGGCGGTATGTTGCTGAAATTTTGAGAACTCCGCTCGACGATCTGCAGGCGGCGTGGCTTAATGCCATGCAGGATAATGAATATCTAAAGGAGTTTGACGTCCTGTGTACGGATTTCGCAGGCAGGCCGACTCCGTTTATGCATGCGGTGAACGCAAGCAGGGCTGCCGGCGGGGGGCAGATCTATATCAAATATGAGGGGCTGGCGCATACCGGAGCACACAAGATCAACAATGCGCTCGGGCAGGTACTTCTGGCGCAGCGTATGGGGAAAAAGAGAATCATTGCGGAAACCGGCGCCGGACAGCACGGTGTTGCGGTTGCAGCCGCCTGCGCAAAGCTTGGTCTTGACTGCCGTGTGTATATGGGCGAGGTGGATATCAGAAGGCAGAGGCCGAACGTTTTCTGGATGGAGCTGTTCGGCGCGGAAGTGGTGCCGGTTCGCGGCGGGTCCGGCACCTTAAAGGATGCGGTGAACGAGGCCCTCAGGGACTGGGCGGCGACGTTCGAAGATACCCACTACCTGCTCGGTTCGGCGCTCGGCCCGTCCCCATATCCCGATATGGTACGGGAGTTCCAGTCCGTGATCGGGCGGGAAGTCACCGGGGAGATTGAAAAAAGAAGACTCGATGTCGAGGCCATGGTTGCGTGCGTGGGCGGCGGCTCCAACGCGATCGGGTTCTTCTACCCCTTCCTGGACAGGGGTTCGCCGAGGCTCATCGGGGTTGAAGCCGGAGGGCGCGGAAGGTCCGCAGGCCAGCATGCAGCGAGGATGGACGGTTCGGGCCGGACGGGAATCGTTCATGGCTACAAGTCGCTTTTTCTCATCGACGAAAACGGCCAGGTTCAGGATACACACTCCATATCAGCCGGTCTCGATTACCCGGGCATCGGGCCCCAGCTCGCGCATCTGGGACAAACGGGGAGGGTGGAGTTTTTCCGCTGCAGCGATGCGGAGGCGCTTTCGGCGGTTCGGTTTTTCGCTCGGCACGAAGGGCTCGTATTCGCTCTCGAATCGGCGCATGCGGGCGCCGAGGCGATTCGGATTGCGAAAAAAACCCCTGCAGGCCGTGCGGTTGTGGTGAACATGTCCGGCAGGGGAGACAAAGACCTCTTTATACTCGCCAGCAGCCTTGATGCCGAAAAGTGGTATTCCTTCCTGGATAGGGAGGTGAAACAAAATGGCGAATAAGGTAATGGCCCACATGGTTGCCTTTTACCCCGACAGGGAATTATCGATGGAGGTTTCACGCGCTCTGGTACAGGGAGGGTGCAGCCTGCTTGAGGTTCAGTTCCCCTTCAGCGATCCCACAGCCGACGGCATGTTCATACAAAAGGCGTGCGATACGGCGATCCGTTCCGGCTTCACACCGGAAAAAGGCTTTTCTCTCGTCTCCGACATTCGGAGGATGACGGATATACCTGTTTTTATCATGGGATATGCGAATACGGTTGTAACATACGGTGTCAGGAAATTCCTGAACAGGGCCCATAGCAGTGGGGCGGTCGGCCTGATCGTTCCCGATCTTCCTCCCGGTTACGACGAGGGTCTTTACGCGGCTGCAGAACAATCAGACCTTGCTGCAGTTCCCATCATCTGTCCGACGGCTCGAAGCGAGCGGCTGGAAAGAATTTTTTCCATGTCCCCGAGGTATCTCTATGCGGTGCTGAGAAAGGGTATAACGGGAGAGTATACTCATATAGGTGAATCGAATATTCGCTTTCTCCGGAAAGCCGCATCAAATGGAGCAAAGGTGCTGGCGGGATTCGGAATATCCACGAAAGAGCAGGTGGATGCTCTTTCTCTGTACGTATATGCCGCAGTTGTCGGGACCGCGTTTGTTCGTGAAATTATGCAAAGCGATGCTGCAAACCTGCGCGATGCGGTATACAGGAAAATGAGAAGCCTTTTGTAATTATGCTGTTGAAAGCCGACCGAACTACCGATACAACAGGTACGGGAGAGTTGTGGAAAACGAAGAGGGGCGGCGATTTCATCATCCCCGAACCGGGGCAATAGCTCCGGTTTGATGCGGCAGGAAGCCTGCCTTTTGCAAAGCAAGGCCCGTTTGGTGGATCAGTTGCTCAGTTTGTACAGAATCTCTTCTTTTTCCTGAAACCCTCTTTTTTGCCTTTCGATCTCTATAATCCGCTTTGTCAGTACCTCCGGATTCACAGGATGCCCGGGCATACTGCCGTTGAGCGCTCTCATCGCTTCGAGGGCGGTTCGGCGTTGGAGCTCGGCCTGCGACTCCACAGAGTACCAGGCCGCGTGGTCTGAAAGGACGACCGAATCGAGCCCGGCAAGCGGACTCGAGGCGTCGAATGGTTCCTTATCGTATACGTCGAGAGCGGCGCCTCCTATGAACCTCTCTTTCAGGGCTGTGTACAGGGCGCGGGAATCGACGATCGGTCCGCGGGAGGTGTTGACGAGAATCGCGTTTCTTCTCATCTTCCTGAAGGTGGTGAGGTCGAACAGGCGGTTAGTTTCCGCAGTGAGGGGTACGTGTATGGAAATGAAATCGGAAACCAGTACGAGCGTGGAGAAGCTGAGCTTCATGGTATCGTCGTCTTTAAAGACGGCCTCGTCTACGTAGGGATCGCATGCGGCGAATCTGAACGGAAAACCGGAAAGTCTCTTCCGGACCTCACGTGCGGTTTTGCCGTATCCGACGAGCCCGACGATCTTTCCGCATGTCCTGAACAGCGGGTATCTGGAACCCATATCCCATTGCCCCTGCCGCACGAGCCGATCCTTCAGTGCTATTCTCCTGATAGCGGAAAGAAGCAGAGCGGCTGCGTGGTCCGCAACTTCCTGAATGCAGTAATCGGGTACGATGGTAACAAGGACTCCGGTACGTGTTGCTGCCGAAACATCAACATTGTCGTAGCCGACGCCGTAGCGCGAAACGACCCTGAGATTCTTCAGCGCCCTGAATGCCTTCTCTCCGACAGGAGTCTGCCTGAGAAGAAGGGCATGCGCATCCGAACACTGCTCGATTATATCGTTTTCCGTTTGGCAGTGCGCGAAACAGAGCCTGCCTCCGCCGCGTTCGACGATTCGTTTCTCATAGGAATAGTCAAAATAACTTTTTTCAACTACATACACATTGAACATTTTGTGCTCCCGGCTACAGCACGAACTTTCGATTATAATGTCCGTTTACAGGTATGCCGTGCTGTTGTATTATATATCAGCCGGAAGGTACAGGCTGCCTTACCCCCGGCGCTCTTACTTTAATTTTCGGACGATTCGGTAAAGGTATGAGACGAAGGCTTCTGATTCTTGCAATTATTCTCTTTGTCATCCCGTCATGTTTCGCACGAAATACCGCTCATGACGAGAAGAGAATGTACAGGATCCTCCTGCAGGTTGAGGACGGTGATACGGTGATGTACAGGGGTACGTATATGCGTTTTTTAGGCGTCGACGCTCCTGAGATTGCACATCCGGAAATAGGCTTTTACAGAGACCAGCCGTACGGACAGGAGGCAAAGCGGTTTACCCGAACAGAGCTCAGAAAAGCGCGGAGGGTAACCTATCGGGCCGACGGCCGCGACAAATACGAAAGGCTTCTTGTGCATATATTTGTCGACGGCTACCCGCTCTCCCTCAAGATAGTCGAGGCGGGGCTCGGGTATGAAACGGTATCCGTATTCGGTGATAATGGATTTCCCGAAATCGCCGAAAAGATACGTGATGCGGCCGAACGGCTCCCTGAACCGCCGTTTCAAAATCCCTATATATGGCGGAAAATGAACCGTCGGTAGCGCTGCGGACGCTTTCACCGTTTACGCTGAATAGTATGTGGTATATACTGAAAAAAAACCTGGTTTCCGTATGGAAGGAGTTGCTGCATGGAAAAGAGAATGCTCGGGAGTACCGGCGCGATAGTGTCCGTGCTCGGTCTCGGCGGCTTTCACCTGCTTGAAGTGTCGGATGCTGATGCATGCGTGTTGATCGATACGTTTCTCGACGAGGGCGGCACCTACATCGAGACGGCCGCACAGTACGGTGAAGGTGAATCGGAGAGGAAGGTGGGGCTTGTTTTGAAAAAACGTCGCGACGAATGCTTTCTTGCAACAAAGTGTCACCTTCGGGACAGGCGGGGCGCGGCGGAAAGCATCGATGAGAGTCTCAGGCGTCTCAATACCGATAGAATCGACCTTCTGATTTTTCATCATGTCCAGACCGGTGAAGAGCTCGATTGCATACTCGGGCCGGGCGGGGCTCTTGAGGCCTTTCTAGAGGCGCGGGAAAAGGGCAAAATCCGTTATATAGGCATATCCGGTCACGGTGTTCCGGATATTCTCATCCAGGCGCTGGACCGCTTTGACTTTGATGCCGTTATGACGGGAGTCAATTTTTACGACCGGTTCAACTTCCCCGATGTGGAGGCAAAGCTCATTCCCCTTGCGAAGAAAAAGGGAATCGGCATTGTCGGAATGAAAGCGTTTGCCGACGGCCTGCTCTGGGAATACCCCCGGGATGCCCTGTGGTATGCGCTCTCGCTTCCGGTAGACACCCTGCCGGTGGGGTTCAATACCATGGATATGCTCAAAACGGACCTGCGTGTGGTAAAAAGCTTTTCGCCGATGACCGAGGATGAAAAAGCGCGGATCTTCAACTACAATCCGCTGCTCGGGAGCTATGTGTGCAGGCTCTGCAATAAATGTCTTCCCTGCCCTGAAGGGATCGACATTCCCCTGATATTCAGGTATGAGGGCTGGTACGACAGGCAGCTCCGGGACAGAATTGTCCGCACACCGCCCGATTTTGCGCTTCGCGATCGCCTGCGATTCTGGTTCGAGAACATGAACAAGGCGCGCGATGCCTACAGAGCGCTCGAAATAAAGGCCGGCGCATGCACAAGGTGCGGTGAATGCACGCCGCGGTGTCCGTACGGCATCGATATTATCGATAAGCTCGAATACGCGCATTTCAAATTGACACGGGAGCGTGTGGAATCGATATCGATCGCGGGATAAACCGGTATGCAGTAATCGGCGTAATCCCGCCCAGGGTCCTGGAACAATCCCCCCTCCCGAACCAATCGTTTCCGAAAACGGGTTTGTGTATCCTCTAGTAACTGAACCCGCTGCCCCCGATAAACTCCCGAAGGATGGAAGTGAGGGGGACGTGTTCGGGAAGTATCGGGAGGAAGTTGGCGGTAAAGTGGAGGAGGAGTCTGGCTTTCGTATAGGAAGGGTCCGGCTCCTCAATATCCATGAGCAGAGGCTCGATATATCCCTTCAGTACCGACATCTCATACACTAGCGAGGAGTTGAACATCACATCCGCCTCTTCCTGATGGGGGAAGATGTTCTGCTCCTCGCCCTGCCGGACAAGATGCCACTTTGCGATCGTCTGACTCGCGGAGAATCCTCTGAACTCACTGTCCCGCACTATTCTGCGGATAAGCCGTATCGTCGAGGTCGGGATCCTGTTGATCACATCCAGGTTGAGCTGTGTGAGGGCGCTTATATATATCTTGTAGGAGTCGTGTTCGAAGATCATGCCCGTAAGAGCCCTGTTCATGCAGTGGATCCCTTCTATGATAACGACCTGATTTTTACCGAGCCGCAGGCGTTTTGTCAAATCCTCCCGGATGCCGGTTTTAAAGTCATATCTCGGGATTTCAACGGCTCTCCCTTCCAAAAGCGACCGTATGTGCTTTTTTATCAGATCCAGGTCGAGTGAATAGAGGCTGTCGAAATTAGTTTCGCCCCTCTCGTTTTTGGGCATCAGGTTTCGCGGGAGATAGTAGCTGTCGAGGGACAGTATTTCGGCGCCGATGCCGTTTGCGAGGAGCTGTATCATGAGCCGTTTTGCAAATGTCGTCTTGCCCGAAGAAGAGGGTCCTGCAAGAAATATCACTCTGCTGCTCGAAACTTTTTTTGTTATTGAATCGGCAATGTAGGCGATCTTTTTCTCATGCAATCCCTCCGAAAGCCAGATGAGGTTGTCGATTTTGCCCCTGATAATTGCACGGTTGAGCTTTCCCGCGGAATCCACATCGAGGAGCCTGCTCCACTCCCTCTGCTCCGAGTAGATTTGAAACAGCTTTTTCTGTTCCAGAAAGGGGGGGAGCTCGTCCGGTCTGTCAACCGTGGGAAACACGAGGATGAGTCCCGGAGGATAGCTGACAAGCCTGAAGAGTCTGAGGTATCCGGTATGCGGAACGAGGGGTCCCTGGGCGAGATTGACGCACTGCCCGAGTGTGTACAGCGTGGTTTTTACCCGTGTGGTGTATTTTAAAAGGTACAACCGTTCATAGGCATGTATCTTTTCGAAGATATCGAGGGCATGCTCGATCTCATACTCCTTTTTGACGAAGGGAATGCATTCATCGGACATTTCCTTCATCCGCCGTTCAATGCGTCGTACCGTTTCTTCAGTAAGCTCCTTGCTGTCCTTGTATGAGTAATAAAAACCCCTGCTCAGGGAGTGCTCTATCTTGAGAGTTGCGCTTTCCTCCGCTGCATCGAGAAATGCTGCAAGCAGAAGCATCGAGAGGCTCCTCCTGTATATGTCGGCACCCTCCTCGGTTCCCGTCGTTATGAACCGTACCCGGCATTTCCGAACAATGCAGTACTCGAGCCCCATGACACGGCCGTTGTACAGAGCGCCGACAACAGGTACGAGCTCGTCCTCGGTAATTTCAGCGGTGCTCTTGAGCTCCTGCATGCTTGTTCCGCGGAGAACGGACAGCGACCCTCTTCCTTCCACTTCTACCTCGATGTGCGGGCTCTTCGACATATCTGTACCCTTTTATCGGTTTCTATGCGCGGTCGGCGCGTGATACGCTCCGGTTTTGACGACTGCGCGTTTCACGTATAAGAATTTAATACCTTTCCATCTGTTCTTATGATTTTATACATTATAATTCTGGTTTTTTGTACCGAAATTTTACGCTCACCGGGTATACTATATTCGGGAGTTTTGCGACCGGTACCGGTGCTTTCGTTTTGTGCTCAACGTGCACGAATACTATCGATGAGCAGCACAACATGGGGGACGCCGCCGTCGGGATATCTGCGGCGAATGATGTGCGCTCTTCCTTATGTAACCGTTTTGCTTCTTGTGATATATAGAGGACTGAATCAATGGACAGGGGTACGTTTTTAAAGTTTCTTTTCCTTTCGCACAGTAATCTCAAGAGGTTTCTCGTAATCAACCTTATTCTGCTCATTCCGCTCGGCGTACTGGTATACTCCTTCGCCTTCCTTGTACCTGTAGCGCTGAGGAGCCTCAACTCCTTCAGTATAACGGTGCGGGATGTGTCGCAGGATTACACAAGACTTGCTGTTGTACTGGTTTCAAACGGAGATGGAACGCACAGCATATATGTTTTCGACAGGGCGCAGTTCAACTCCGTGCGGAGGTACATCTTTCAGAACCCTGACGAAAAGCGGTCCAGAGCGCTGCTCAGGAGAAAGGCCGTCGGGTACCGGGATGTTCCCGTGTATATGAGATCGGTTTCTCTTGCCGATAAAAGCGGAAGGCATTTAATGGATATCTTTTTTGAAGACTCAAGGGATAATGCCGTCGAGATTCTGTTCGTGAACGCGCAAAGACATTTTCGCGATAACCATGTTGTGCTGTTTGCGGCACTCTTTGTCGTCGGTTTCATCCTTTTTTCCGGCTCGCTCGGCGGTGTGTGCGACTATACCCAGCGCATCGTATTCCATGAGATCAGGGGCCTCAGGTATCTTTTTGCATCCTTTCGGAGATATTTTTATCGCTCTCTTTTTATTTCATTTTTCTTCACAATTGTGATAGGAGCAATTGTAACGAACATATACTTCTATATTTTCATAATCAACAGCGACGTATCGGTTTTTATCGCTGCGGTCAACTTCTGGATGCTCGTGTTTTTCATATTCATCCTTTTCTGGGTCTACCCGCTTATGATACTTGGCGGCGAGGAAACCGTATGGAAGGTTATGAGAAAATCCCTCTTTATTTCGTTCGACAATTTTCAGTACACGCTCGATGCGGTCGTTTTTCTGTTTTTGATGACGATCGCCTCCGGTGCCACCTGCTCCCTGGTGCCGGGCGCTGCGGGGATGTTTTCATTCCTGAACTCCGCGCTCAAGGAAATCTCCTACCGGTACGCCGATGCCGAATCAGCTTGACTTTGGCGGCAAGGTGTGGAATACTCAAGGCATGAACATTAATGCGGGGCAGAGACTGATGGTGGGATTACGAATGTGCGCGCTGTTTTTTAACCGCCGTTCTTATTATTATTACGAACGCTGTATACAATAACCTGCAGGTGCGTCTTTTATGCCGGGCTGCAGGTATCTGCAGCTTTTTTTTTGCGTTCGGCAAAGCGCATGCCTGCGACTGCCGTTTATACCGCAGCAAAACATTTTTCAGGAGTCGCCTATGGTCGTGGTGATGGAGCCGAAGGCATCGGAGGAGATGGTTCAGAATGTTATTGCGCACCTGAAGGATATGGGCTTTGAGATACACAGATCGGATGGCGTCACCCACACAATTCTCGGGGCAATCGGCGACAAGACCGGCATCGATATCCGCCAGTTGGAGGTTCTCGATGGTGTGCATGAGGTTATCCGTATCTCAGAGCCCTACAAGCTTGCATCCCGGTCGTTCAAGAGGGAAAATACCGTTATTCGGATTGGGGATGTATCCATCGGAGGGGACGAGGTCATAGTCGCTGCCGGACCGTGCGCGGTCGAAGGCGAGGAACAGATTATGATCATCGGCAAAACGGTAAAAAAGCTCGGCGCGAAGCTGCTTCGGGGAGGGGCCTTCAAGCCGCGGACATCGCCCTATTCGTTCCAGGGCCTCGGGGAGAGAGGGTTGAAGTATCTGCGGAAAGCAGCCGACGAATTCGGCCTGCTTGCAATTACGGAAGTGGTCGATGTGGGACATATACCGCTCGTCGTACGATATGCGGATGTGCTTCAGGTCGGCGCACGGAATATGCAGAACTTCATGCTCCTCAGAGAGCTCGGCAGGGTGAAGAAGCCTGTGCTGCTGAAGAGGGGAATGTCCGCCACAATCGAAGAGTGGCTGATGGCCAGCGAGTATATACTGACCGGGGGCAACGATCAGGTTATTCTCTGTGAGCGCGGTATACGGACTTTTGAGAATTATACACGGAATACACTCGATATCAGCGCAGTTCCTATCGTAAAGAAACTGAGCCACCTGCCTGTCTTTACCGACCCCTCTCACGGAACGGGTATCAGAAACAAGGTTATACCGATGGCGCGGGCGAGCATCGCTGCAGGTGCGGACGGCATTATCGTTGAGGTGCATCATGATCCGGATCATGCGAAATCGGACGGGGCACAGAGCATCTTTCCCTATCAGTTCGAGGAAATGATGAAGGAGCTTCGTATTATAGCGCGCGCAGTAGGGAGAACAATGTGAAGGAGAGCATGAATGATTGATGGTAAATGTACGGTTGCCGTTATCGGTGTCGGGCTGATCGGCGGGTCGCTCTGCTGGGCATTAAAAAATACGGGATACTACATAACGGGAGTGAGCCGTCCGACCACCCTGACAAGAGCGTCTGAAATGAAGATCATCGACAGAGGCTTCGACTATTCGGAAATGAGGAGCGCACTTTCCGGGAGTGATTACGTTTTCATATGCACGCCGCTCGGTGAGATCGGTAAACGGCTTGCCGAAATTCTACGGAATGCACAGCCGGGTTCGATAGTTACAGATGTCGGGAGCACCAAATCCGTAATAGCGGGTATTGCCGGTCGTCATCTGAAAGAAGATGTCTGGTTCATCGGGGGCCATCCCATGACCGGGAGTGAAAAGAGGGGGGTGGAAAACAGCAACCCCTTCCTCTTCTACGATGCGGTGTATGTTCTGACTCCGCCGGACGGTACGCCGAAGGAGGTGGTGGAGCGCCTCTCGTCGATGATTTCAGGTCTCGGGGCAAAGGTGATGGTGATTTCACCCGAACTGCATGACAGAATCGCAGCCAGCGTGAGTCATCTGCCGCAGGTGCTCGCAGTCTCCCTTGCCAATCACCTCGCAGATCAGGACAGTGATCTTTTCAGAAATCTTGCCGCAGGCGGATTCAGGGATATGACAAGGATCGCGTCATCTAGTTACAGGATATGGCGTGATATCATTTCGACCAACAGGGAGGAGATAAGACAGGCGCTTGCGGCCTACCGTGATATTCTGGACGGGGTATTGCAGCACATTGACGATGAAGCGTATCTCGAAAAACTGTTTTCCAGAGCTCGCGAGGAGCGGCAGACTATTCCCCGATACAGCAAGGGGTTTCTCAAACCGCTCGTGGATGTGCGGGTAACAGTGAAGGATCGTCCCGGAGAGCTTGCGAAAATAACCTCCATCGTTTATTTCCACGGCGTCAATATAAAGGATATAGAGATTGTAAATATACGCGAGGGTGAAGGTGGCGTGCTGCGGCTCGGTTTTACCGGAAATTCCGATGCAAAGAAAGCTGCACGCGCTCTGCGCAGCATCGGGTATGATGTGAGTGTCGCCGATTGAATTGTGCGGTATACTATGATTGCAGTTCTCGCCATTATACCGTCGGGAGGGTGTGGAATCGGTATGTTCAATTTCCCGTATAGAATCCTGAAAAGAGTTCGGTTGAAAATAATCTGTACCTGTATGCTGCTGCCTGTTTTCGGTGTGCTCCTGATTTTGAGCTCATGTGCCGCCGTGCCCGTACGGATCGGGAAATCCGCTGCGGTTGAGCAGGAGCGCAGAGAGGAAATCGTGGAGTATGCAGAGAGCCTGATGGGTACAGGTGATCTGACCGCCGTAAACGGGAACTATAGAAATGACTGCTCGGGATTCGTATTGGGAGTGTACAGGAGTCTGGGATATCGCGTTGAACCGGAGCAGAGCAGGGGCGCCACGCGGGGTACGGAGCTTCTGTACAGAATCCTTCGGTCGAGGGGTTATACGTATGCATATGAGAAACCGCCGAAGGCGGATCTTGTTTTTTTCAGGGGGACCATCAGGGGGAGCGCACACCGTATTTCACACATGGGTATTGTGGCCGATGTCCTGAAAGACGGCACGATCTTGATTGTACATTACGGTTCCGAGGGAGTCGGTGAGATACGGATGAATCTCAGCCGTCCGCATGCGTATAAGGGAAAAGACGGGAGAGTCATCAATGATTTTCTCATGAAATCGGAGAGCGGTCACTCTGCAGGGCGGCTCAGCGGCGAGCTTTTTTACGCCTTCGGGAACCTCTATACATATGCCGAAGAGCATGAGTGACGGTATGCTGAAGTGTGAGGGCAAGACGCCGGCCGGGGTATTCGGCATGGGACATTGTTTAACTGCAGAGAGTCGAAGTCTGAGGGTGTTCATGTGCCGATGAAGGTTTTGTGCAGGATTTTTTATTGTAGACGGGCAAGGGTATGAATGAGCTTGGAAATGCGTACAGGGTTCTCGGTTTGACGGAATTTGCAACGGTTGCGGAAGTGCAACGCGCATATCGGAAAATGGCGAAGAAGTACCATCCCGATTCCAATCCCAGTAATCAGGACGATGCGCACAAAATGATGATGAAGATCAACGAAGCCTATGAAACAATCAAGAAGCACATTCGGAGCGAACCGGGTAAAAGGTTTACCGGCAAATCCCCCGCCGGACGGTACGGCACTCGTACGCGGAGGGCCTCCGACCCTCGAAGGGAAGCGGCGGTTCGTGAACGCAGGGAGCAGGAGGCCTTTTACAGATACCTCGAAAAGATGGCAAAGCAGCGTATGCGGGAAGAGGCGGAGGGCGACAGGTACGCGGTTATCCTCGAAAACATATCGATACTGTTTTCGTTTTTTTATGAGCATATACTGTACAGCCCGGTTGTGCGGGCGAGACCGGGTTCGACGGATTTTCTGTCCAGGTTTGAAGAAAATTATGACCGGCTCATGAAAAGGTGCGCCGAATTCGTGCGAAATTCCGGATCTCGTTTTTACCGGAGAAAAGCATATCAGACGTATAAATTTCTCAGCTCTTTCATCAACGAGATGAACAGCGGCGATACGTCATGTCTTGAAAGGCGGGCCGGGGCGTGCCATATGTTTGAGAAGGCGGTGTATGAATCGGACAGATTTATCGGCGCCTTTTTTACCGATGAGAGCGCGGGTGAAGAGGGTGAACGGGCGATGTTCAGCGATTGCCTGGACAGCTTTGAGATATTTATACGGTCTTATCCCGACAGCGCGTTGATCGAATATGCGCAGCACAGGCTCGATGTTCTCGAAAAGCTCTACAGGGCATTCATGAGAGAATGAAACTGTGAATAACCTCCGAGACGCCGCCTTCGTCGTTGTTCTTTCGTGTAACGTAGTCCGCACAGTCCATCACATCGGGAAGGCTGTTTCTCATTGCAATGCCGAGACCGGCCCATTCAATCATATCCAGGTCGTTTCTATTGTCCCCGACGGCAATAACATCCTCCGATTCAATACCGAACTCGGTGCAGAGGTACTGCAGGGCATTTGATTTTGAGCACCGGCTGTCGAGAATTTCATAAATCCAGAAGTTCAGGTCCGGGAAATAGGTCTCGGTGGTGCGTATTCTTTTTCCTCTGTGCCCTTCGAGCACGCTGTTCAGACCGGGGATGTCGTCTTCATCTGCAAAGACGCTGATCCTGATGATTTCACGCCACCTCTTTTTCATAAAATCCGGAACATGTACGATTCTGTCTTCGATTCCTTTTGACAGGCTGTAAAATCCATCTCTGTGTTTTTCGATATGTTCGAGGTAACGCATGTCGTCTGCACCGTAGAGGACGGGAGTATACCCCTTTTGTTTCAGAAGAAGAACAGTTTCGGCAACGCTCTCCTCATCGATGGTGATCGACCGAAATATCCTGTGGGCGTTGCTGATGATTGCACCGTTATAGGTAATGCAGGGGTCCGGTATGTTCACCAGGTCGATAAACCGCCGGGCGGACGAAGTGCTCCGACCTGTTGTGATAATAACCTTCACACCCTTTTCCTTCGCCCGGTGAAGAGAAAGGAGTGTTTCGTCGCTTATCTCTTCGTCGCTGTTCAAAAGGGTTCCGTCAAGGTCAAGTGCCAGGAGCTTGTACTTTCTTATCCGAGAATCGTTCATTGTTCTCATCGTTGTTTGGATCCTTCGCGTGCGAATAATGCCGTCGGTACAAACCCCGGATTCAAGCGGGCCGAGCACGCAGCCTGCTGATGCCTCGATTCCAGGCAGCATATTCAGGTTTTTAATGTACTAGCTTCTCCCGCCCGATGGAAAACAAAAACTCGTCTGCGGGCAGAATCGACTGTTTGAATATGCATTGTAATTGGCCTGTGATGATTTTATAATACAGTTGTAAGGGTTTTCATTCTCCGGTTTTTAATATATTGAAAGAGGCGGTTTTTTACCGAAAATTATGAATAAATCTGCGCTGCATAGAGTGCTGCTCTTCACCTGTGTGCTCCTCTTCACGTCGGTGTTGTTTCCGGCGTACGCGAGGGACAGGGATGAGCTCGAAAGACTCGACCGGTATATAGCAGAGGGGAAAAAGCTGTACGGAGAGAACTACTATATGGGTGCAATTGAAAAATGGACTGCCGCTCTGGCCATAGCACCCTGGAACGATGAAGTCAAATCCCTTATCGAAAGGGCTTTGAATAGGTATGAAGAGCTTTCGAAGAAGGTTGAGGAGGCATACGACCTTCTCGATGCCGGGGATATCGACGGCGCCTACACTATGTTTCTGTACGCCAGCGAAAACAGCAGCCACAGGAACGAAGCGTTGTACGACCTGATCGTGAGAGGAATCAGGGCAAGTGAAGAACGGAAAAACAAGAGGCGGTTTCAAAAAATTATCGAGATAGGGGACGGGTACCTGGCGAATTCCAGGTTCGACGATGCGGAGAATCTGTTTAACTTCGCCCGGAAATTCAATCCCGGGGACCCCCTCGTGTCTCAGCGGCTTGCGTCTCTCTCCAAAATGCGTGCAGAGGAAAAACTAAAGCGGATGGTCGCCGGGCTTCGCGAAAAAGCCGCCGAGCTTTTCGAACAGGGCGGTTATGAGGAATCGAAAAAACTCTGGAATGAAGTACGTACCTATGTTCCGGGCGACATGGATGCGGCGCTCTACCTTTCCAAGATATCCTATAAGGAGAGGGAACGGCAGAAGCTGCTCGATCTGGCCAAAAGCTACTTCAAGGCGGGTATGCGCCTTTTCAAGGAGAGTAAATACAGAGACGCGATCGATCAGTTTGAAGATGCGGTTGCAATGGAGTACAGCATTGAAGGATCGAAAAAAATGATCGTTAAGGCGCTCGATGCCATTGAAGCGGAACGCAAGGCGGAAACCGAGCGGAATATCCAGAAGGTGCTGGGACACCTTCGCGAAGGAATAAAGTTTTATAATCTCGGAAGATACAGGGATTCACTGCAGGCGCTCAATAAGGGGCTTTCTATCGATCCCGAAAACACACAGATCAGAGAGTATATGCTCCGAGACACAATTGCACTGCGAAAAGAGGAGGAAAAGGTTGTTTCCGCCGCCTCGCCGTTCTATCCGCTCGTCCAGGATCTGACGCGCCTCGGGCTCGAGGCTTTTGCGCGCGGCGACTACGAAGAGGCGGTAAAGCGATGGGAGGAGATACTGCTCATATTTCCATTTAACGAAGAGGCAAGAAAGCAGCTTACCAGAACGCTCGCAAGAACCGATCCGAGCCTGGCAAATGAAATTCTCGCGGGCCAGTATCGGGATGTACAGGTGTTGATAAAAGGGGATAAAAAACGCGAAGCCGTTTCCAGGCTGAAGCTTATCCTGGAAGTCAATCCCGGTTTCAGAGATGCCGGGGATATACTGAGAAAGCTTGAAAGCGAGCAGAAGGAGAAAGAGACCGCTGTCGCCGGAGAAGACATGAAGCGCGCCCAGGAGGCGTACACACGTGGGCTCGAGTATTACCGGGAAGAAAAGCTCGAAGAAGCCTTGAAGGAGTGCAAGAAAGCCGTAGAGCTGAATCCTGAATTCGTCGATGCACGTGTTTTTCTCGCCAGTGTTGAAACAAAACTTCACAACCTCATGAGGCTCGAAACGCAAACAGACAGGGAATCGGCCGTCAAAAACAGCGAGATGAAAATAAAGCTCAAACGGCACTATATGGACGGCATAAATTTTTATCTGGACGGAATGTACCGGGAGGCTGTTTCAGAGTGGGAAGAGGTGGTGAAGATGGACCCGGACTATGAAAACGTTCGCGCCAACATTAAACGGGCGAAGGAACGATTGAAGTACGAAAAAAACCAGAGCAGCTCATGAAAAAGAAATTGCCGGTATATCTTGCAGCACTGTTATTCTTTGCCGCGCTCGCCGTCTCTCCGGCGTTTGCAGCATATTTCTGGGATATTCCGCACTACCTGGCAGGCGGAGAGGGATCTGCGCGTTGCTCGGATGTGCAGATCGTTCGATACGACGGCAATTTTTTAATCTTTCTCGTCGTCCGGGAAAAGAAACATGCGTCGCTGCAATTCTATACGACCGGGGACTTCAAAACATTCAGCGGCCCTTCACCGGCAGTCGACCGAATCGGGGTGGAGGAGGGGTTTTCTCCGCAGTACAGTGTGCTGGTGAACAAAGATATACTCTGGGTTGCATGGAACACACTGCAGGGAAGCATAAACCTGAAAATGAGTGCGGACGGCGGAAAAAGCTGGAGCGCATCCGCTACGGTGATCGACCCGAAGACCTTCAGTTTCAGACCCGGTCTCTTTGCTTTTGATGATTCGCTCTGCCTGTTCTATCATACCGAGGGTGAGGGCAGGCGAATCAATTTTTTCTACATGTTTTCGCCGGACAACGGAATCTCCTGGGAAGGTCCGTTTAAGCCCGTTTCGGGCTTTGCCGGTTCTTTTTTTCCCGTCCTGCTGAAGTACAATAACAGCTACCGTCTCTTCTGGCAGTCGCGGTCGCTTGAAACCGAGCAGGCGCCGGTCTTCGATATTTATTTCTCAAGCGCTTCCAACCTTCGCGGGCCATGGAGCGACCCCATTAACCTCACGGAAAATCCGCACGCCGAGGATGAAAAACCGCAAATCCTGTTCGAACAGGACGGATTCACACTTATCTGGGAGAGCGACGCAGGGGGAATATGGAGTGTGTACTGCAGGGAGTTTGATGAATCGGGAAGGCCCGCAACAGATGCAGTGAAGGTCAATAAATCACTCGCAAATGCGCGCCGCGTGAAGCTTCTCGCAGCCGGCAGTTCGGTATACGTATTCTATATAGACGGCAGGGACGGCAGGAACAGAGTGTACTATGCAAAGAGGCATGACGATGGTTTCGACGAGGCAGGTCCGATCGACGGCGGTGGAGATGTTATAGATCAGTTCCCGGTAGCGGTGGGTGATTCTCTCTACGTATTCTGGCAGGATGATCGGGGAATAGCGTACAACGGCCCCGACGACTCCGTGCTTCCCGTGCGCATTGAGCCTCCGATGCGTACGTACATCGGGCGTGCCGGGCTTCCGATAGTATGGAATCCGCCGCCCGACCCCTCCGGCATTAAGGGATATGGGTATCTTTTTAACAGAAACGCAAAAGAGGTGCCGGAATTCATCAATCTTTCCCCCCACATACGGAGCCTGCTGCTCGAACCCGGGGAAGAGGGCAGCTATTTTTTTCATATTGTTGCAGAGGACGGGGCGGGAAATATTTCAGAAACGACAACCGTGCCGTTTGTCGTGGACCTGACGCCTCCTGCCGACCCCGAAATTCGGCCTCTTAAACAGGATAAGAACGGTTTTTATTCAGACAACTCACCGGTGCTGACCTGGTCGACGCCGGATTCGGATGTAGCGGGGTACACCTATAAACTGTCCAGAAACAGGGTGAACCTGAAAGATCCGGACATGAGGACGAAGAAAGAGACACTGCGTTTCAGTCAGCTTGAGGGAGGGACCTGGTATTTCAATATTGCGGCTGTCGACAGAGCCGGAAATATGAGCCAAACCGCCCATACGGCCTTTCGGCTGAAACCGCTTGTCAAAGAGATTGAGAGAAAGCCGGCAATTTCGACGCCGTGGACGGTGACTCAGTACCGCAGCAGTGTACAGCCGGTACTGAATATTATGCTTTTTATAGTGCTGTGCGGTCTCGGGTTCATCGTATTCTATACAACCGCTGAGATTTTACGGCGGTATTTTTCGTACAGAGAGGGAGCGGCAATGAAAAAAGACGAAGCCGGTCTGCCGATCAGAAACAAGAGGCTCGGCCTCAAATTCAAATTCAGCATTCTCATCGGAGCACTCGTTTTGCTTCTGACAATCGGCATAAGTCTCGTTATGAGTATGGTCAATATCGAGCAGGAACAGCACGCTCTTGCAAATCAGATGATGGACAAAGCGTCGCTCTCTGTTGAAAATATGACCAATGTCGCGCGTGAGGGTATTCTCGATAACGACGAGCTGCTTCTGCTGTCCGTTATCTCCAAAACAATGGAAAACAGGGATATAAAGTACAGTATAATATTCGATACCTCCCGCAGGGTGATTGCACATTCCGATATCAATGAACAGGGAAAAATACTCACCGATGCATTTTCTCTCGCCGCAGCGAAGGCAACGGAACGGCTCGTTTCTCCCGATTTTTCCCCGGACAGTCTCGCCCCGATGTATGATATAGCGTCTCCGGTGTTTTTCGCAGGCAGGAGAATAGGCACGGTGAGACTCGGATATTCGACTGCCGGTATCTTCGCAACAATCGACGCGGCGCGCAGAAAGAATTTGATAAATACGATAATCATCACAGCTGCAACCATTCTTATCGGTATAGCGGGAGCAATTGTCATGGCCTCAATCACCATCAAACCGATAAAGATACTCGCAAAAGGCGCCAATATTGTCGGCGGGGGAAATCTCAATCATGAGATCAAGGTGAAAGCGCGTGACGAGATAGGACTGCTTGCAGATGAGTTCAATCGTATGACCGCACGTCTCCTCGTATACCAGAGGGAGATGGAGGAAAAGGCCAAAATCGATGAGCAGCTCGACATCGCCAGAAGAATTCAGCAGGACCTGATCCCGCAGACCGGAATCGATACGGATGCGCTCTGCATCGAAGGCTATTACAGGGCCGCAGCCGGCGTCGGGGGCGACTATTACGACTTCATCGAGATGGCAGGCGGACAGTACGGGCTTATCATGAGCGATGTCGCCGGAAAAGGGGTGCCTGCATCACTTATGATGATTATGATCAGGACCGTCTTCAAATCACTTATAAAGTCGGGTATCAGCAACCCGGCCAGGGTGGTTACGCTGATGAACAGTACGCTCGCTTCCGATATAGCAAGCGACCGTTTCGCCACCCTGCTGTTCGGTGTGGTGAATACAAACAGCATGATCTTCAGTTATACAAATGCCGGATACGGTCCGCTCATGGTATACAAGGCCGAAGAACACGGTTGTTTTCTCGCCAATCCGACCGCTAATTCCGTACCGATAGGCGTTATGCCCGATATAACCTACGGTGAGGAAAATCAGATAAAGCTTGAACGCGGAGACGCAATGATTCTGTTTACAGACGGAATTCACGAGGCGAGAAACAAAAGCGGCAGGGAATACGGAATGAAACGAATGGCGGAGATTGTACCTGGTTTTGCGAAAAACGACGCGCAGGAGATAGCGAACCGCATTATCGAGGATGTGCTTGGTTTTGTCGGGGACACCGAACAGTACGACGATATGACGCTTCTTGTTATGAAATTGAAGTAGCCTGAGGGAAAATAGAGTTGTTATTCACCCGACATTTCATATATACTTTAGTGTGGCAATCGAAAATGAAGGGATGCCGATATTATGGAAGAAATCACCATTAAGGATTCTCTGAAGATTACCCCGATGCAGGTCGGGGGAGACGGAACCTCGGTTCAGCTCATACTCAGCGGGTACCTTGATACCTATAATTCACCTGAGTTTCAGAGCCACATAAACGGACTGATCAATTCAGGCGTTCAGACCATTATCTTCAACTGCAACGGTCTCAACTACATCAGCAGCACAGGGATCGGAGCATTCACCTCCTTTCTCAAACTGCTGAAACAGAAGAAAGGGGATATGGTGCTGTACGGTCTGCAGAGGAAGGTTATGGAGGTTTTTCAGCTTCTCGGCTTTACCAAGTTTTTCAAGATAGCGGTCGATCTCGACGATGCGCTCAGGATGCTTCAGAAGGAAGAATCGGACCAACAGCCGCAGGAACTGCAGGAGGCTCAGGAGCAGGGCATGTTCCCTCTCATTTTTGAGTGTCCGCACTGCGGTAAAAAGCTTAAAACATCCAAACCGGGCAAGTTCAGATGTTCGGGGTGCAAGGGAATTGTTACGGTAGACGAGCACGGGACGGTGGAAAAGAGCGATCAGTGATGGAGAAACGGCATGACCGGTGAAAAAATACGTCTGGAATCAAACCTCGTAAATCTTGCAAAGGCACGGGAGTTCATATCGCGAAAAGCAAGAGAGGCAGGTGCCGAAGAGTCGGATATTACAAAGATTGAGATATCCTGTGACGAGTGGAGCGCAAACATTATAGAACACTCGCTCGGGAGCGACACGAAGAAAGGTTTCTTTATTGAATGCAAATTGGAGAACAATAAATTTTATGTCATATATGAGCATGAAGGCGACATGTTCAATCCCATCGAGCAGGAAGATGTCGATGTCAACGATCACTTTTCAGAGTCCAAAGAGCGGGGACTGGGGATCTATATCATGAAGGAAATGATGGATGAGATACACTACGAATATATCGACAACAAGGTCAACAGGCTCACACTTGTAAAAGTTTTTGATGCCCCCCGTCTGTAATCGCACGGACCCACCCGATATTCGTTCGGGTAATTCCCTTGATATTGAATAAATTTCTTATTACACTGAAGGCACGGGCGGGGTGCAGGGGTGCACAGGTAAAAGCCATACGGCAAGTGTTTATCCGACCTGCAGCCGGCTGTGCGGGCCGGCTCGACGGCTGTAAGGAACGAAAACCGGTCGGCGAGTCCAATCGGTTTTTTCTTTTCGGGATTGAAAGCTCACTTGCCGATTAATCAGAGGAAAGAGGTGTGCGAATGGAAAGAAAAATGGTACCAATGGACGGAAACACGGCAGCGGCGTATGTTGCTCATGCCACAAATGAGGTTATTGCAATTTATCCCATTACACCGTCGTCTCCCATGGGGGAATTCTCGGATACGTGGAGTGCCCATGGGAGAAAGAATATCTGGGGTACGGTGCCTTCGGTCACGGAGATGCAGTCGGAGGGAGGCGCTTCGGGAGCGGTGCATGGCGCCCTTACCACAGGTGCGCTGACAACGACGTTTACCGCATCCCAGGGACTGCTCCTGATGATTCCCAATATGTACAAAATAGCGGGAGAGCTCACCTCAACGGTGTTTCATGTGAGCGCACGCTCCCTCGCCTGTCAGGCACTTTCCATATTCGGCGATCATTCTGATGTCATGGCGGTTCGTGGTACGGGGTTCGGACTTATACCGTCCGGATCGATACAGGAGGTAATGGATTTTGCTCTCATTGCGCAGGCGGCGTCATTGAAGTCGCGGGTGCCGATGGTGCATTTTTTTGACGGTTTTCGTACATCGCATGAAATACAGAAGATCGAGCAGCTGGGATACGATGATATCAGGGCAATGATAGACGATGAATACGTGATCGCCCACAGAATGCGGGGGCTCACACCGGAAAGGCCGGTAATACGGGGAACTTCCCAGAACCCCGATGTTTTTTTTGCCGGTCGTGAAACGGTAAACGCCTACTACATGAAAACACCGGGCATCGTTCAGGAGTATATGGACAGGTTTGCCGGGATCACAGGAAGAAAGTATAATCTTTTCGACTATATCGGCGCCCCGGATGCGGAGAGGGTGGTGGTGCTCATGGGGTCCGGAGCCGAAACGATGGAAGAGGTGGTCCGGTATCTTGCGGCAAAGGGTGAAAAAGCAGGCGTCGTTAAGGTGCGTCTGTTCAGGCCGTTCAGCGTCAAGCACTTTGTTTCTGTTCTGCCTGAAACCGTCAGGGCCATTGCAGTTCTGGACAGGACAAAGGAGCCGGGTTCGATCGGCGAGCCGCTCTATGAGGACGTGAGAACCGCCATAGGGGAAGTAATGAGCGAAGGGAAAGCTCCCTTCAAGGACTATCCCGTTATCGTGGGCGGCAGGTACGGCCTCGGTTCTGCGGAATTCAACGCAGGTATTGCAAAGTCGGTACTCGATAATTTGAAGGAGGAAAACCCGAAAAACCACTTTACGGCGGGTATCTATGACGACAAAAACTTTACCAGTCTCCCATTCGAAATGGAGTTCTCGTCGGAGCCGGATGGAGTACACAGGGCTCTGTTTTACGGACTGGGGTCCGACGGTACGGTCGGCGCGAATAAAAATTCCATAAAAATCATAGCCGAAGCCACGAAAAACTACTCCCAGGGGTATTTCGTCTACGATTCTAAAAAGGCGGGAGCGGTGACGGTGAGCCATCTTCGCTTCGGCAAAGACAGGATACAGAGCACCTATCTCATATCCAGGGCGAACTTTCTTGCCTGCCACAAGTTTTCATTTGTAGAAAAGTACGATATGCTTTCAAAACTGGAGGATGGCGGGGTTTTTCTCCTCAATTCGCCGTTTTCCGGCGACGAGGTGTGGGACCACATACCCTGTGAAGTGCAGGAGCAGATAATTAAGAAGAAAGTGAAGTTTTACGTGATAAATGCCGTTCGCATAGCCGGTGAGCTCGGTCTGGGGGCACGAATAAATACCATCATGCAGACTGCGTTTTTTGTTATATCCGGTGTTCTTCCGAAGAACGAGGCGCTCAAGCTCATAAAGGATTCTATTATCAAGACCTACGGAATGAAGGGCAAAAATGTCGTTGATATGAATATCAAAGCGGTGGATGAGGCGATCGAGAGCATCGAGGAAGTGCGGTACCCGAACAAGGTAGCGAGTGCTCTGCATATGAAACCGCCTGTGCCGGAGAACGCTCCCGAATTCGTGAAGAACGTAACCGGGGAAATCATTGCAGGAAGAGGGGAGACGGTTCCCGTATCTCAGTTTCCAGATGACGGGACCTATCCGACCGGCACGACAAAATTCGAGAAACGCAACATCGCAGATGAAATCCCGGTGTGGTATCCCGACCTCTGCACACAGTGCGGGCAGTGCTCTCTCGTCTGCCCCCATGCAACCATCAGAATCAAGTTTTTTAATCCGGCTGTGTTGAAAAATGCTCCCGATACGTACAAGGCGGCCGATGCACGGGCAAAGAAGTTCAGCGGGATGAAGTTTACCGTGCAGGTAGCTCCCGAGGACTGCACCGGATGCGGGCAGTGCGCCATTATATGTCCCGGCGTAAAGAGGGTGGAAGGGAAGAAGACCGAAGAGAAGGCTCTCAGGATGCAGCCCCAGATTCCGCTGAGGGAACAGGAGAGCAGAAACTGGGACTTTTTCATCAATGAAATTCCTGACACCGATCCCTCGATTATGTCGAGGACCACTATTCTGGGCTCGCAGCTTCTCCCGACCATGTTCGAATTTTCCGGTGCCTGTGCCGGATGCGGTGAAACGCCGATCGTGAAGCTGGTTACCCAGCTCTTCGGAGACAGGGCGATCATCGGAAATGCGACGGGCTGCTCGTCGATTTACGGCGGAAATCTGCCGACAACCCCGTACACGACGAGAAAAGACGGAAGGGGGCCGGCGTGGTCGAACTCGCTGTTCGAGGACTGCGCGGAGTTCGCTATGGGTATGCGTCTTACCTCGGACAAGCTGATGACGCATGCATGCGAGCTCATCGATACGATTATCGAGAAAAAAATCGGCGGCCTCGACGCTTCGCTTCTTGCAGCGATCAGGGACTCGGAACAGGAGACGCAGGAGGAGATAGAGGCGCAGCGTGCGCGTGTGGGAAAGCTGAGGAAGGCGATTGCAGGTAAAAAGGATGCCGAGCTCAAGCTTCTCCACAGTCTTGCGGATTATCTGATTCGGCGTTCGATATGGGCGTTCGGCGGCGACGGGTGGGCCTACGACATCGGATACGGAGGTCTCGATCATGTGCTGGCATCGGGAAAGGATGTGAATGTTCTGGTGCTCGATACGGAGGTCTATTCGAATACCGGCGGCCAGATGTCCAAATCGACTCCTCTCGGGGCGATCGCCAGGTTCGCCGAGGCCGGAAAGCCGCTGGGGAAGAAGGACCTCGGCCTCATGGCAATGACCTATGGAAACGTGTATGTGGCCCGTATTGCGCTCGGGGCAAATATGAATCAGGCGGTTCGGGCGATAAATGAGGCGGATGCCTATAAAGGGCCCTCGATGATTGTCGCCTATACGCACTGTATAGCGCATGGGATCGACATGTCAAACGGCCTTGCCGAACATAAAAAAGCCGTTCAGTCAGGTGCGTGGGTGCTCTACCGGTACAATCCGGCGCTTTCAGCGGAGGGTAAAAACCCGCTCATCCTCGAATCCAGAGAACCGACTCTCGATATAGAGGAGTATATGTACGGGGAGCTCCGTTTCCGCGCATTGAAGCAGACGAATCCGGAAAAGGCTTTTCAGTATCTGGAAGCGGCGCGTGAAGCCGCGCAAAAGAGGTGGAACCTGTACAGGCAGCTTGCTGAAATGAAAATGATGTGAGGGAATTGTCTGAAACGCCGTAAGACCGTTACTGTGTAAGATATCCTCGGCCCCACATGACTATGCCGGGCCGAATTTCCAACTTTTCGATTCTTGCTGCAGCGCACTTTCTCCCGTACATCGGCACTTTTTTTTTGGAAAGGTCGGTCGCCGCCGAAAGAAATTGACAATTTTACAACGCTACGGTAGAGTTAATTAATTAATTCGCGCGCCCGGGAGGGGGGAATTGAACTACTGGCCCGTCATCACTGTTGCAGTATCCCTCATACTCATCCTCTTCTTCCGCAGGCTTGACAAAAGAAGAATAAACTTCAACAAATTCAAGCGGTATGCCGAAAAATTGTCCTCCGATTTCAACGATTTTCTCGCCAAAAAGAGGGATGAGCTGGGTGATACACTCGCGCGTCTCAATGAAGTGATGCGCAAAGCCGAGAGTACGCTTGTCAGTGTCGAAACGGCACAGGGTGATCTGATGCGGGAACGAACCGATATTCAGAAGATCAAGCTCGAGCTGGAGGGACTGCGGCGCGAGTATGACCGGTTCAGGTCGCTGAAGGATGAGCTGACCGGTGAGGTTGAGAATTTGACCGAGCGGCTTCCCTCGATCAAAAAAGTGACGAAGAGGCTGCAGAAAATCGGGATTGATATCGTTGAGAACGAGAAAGCGCTCAAGAACTTTTCGGCTCTCGCGCACAACCTGGAAAAACGTGTTCAGGAACGTACCGAACAGGTGCTTTCCGATGTCACGGGTCTCGTTCTGGAGGAGGCGAGGGCCGGCATCGGGCCTCTGACTGATGAATTCAGGCAGAACCTCGAGATGCTGAAAAGGAAGGGTCTGGACGAAATAGCGCTCTTCAAATCGCAGTCGGATGCCGCCGTGCTGAAGGTCAGGGAGGATATCGAGGTGATTGCGGCGCAGATGGACGGCGTGCGGGAAGGTGTAACAAAGATTGAAGAGGACAATCTCGCCGCAGTGGACAAACGTGTTGAGAGTCTCAAAGCCTCGGTAGAAGCTGTTCGGGAAAAGATAGAGACGCTCGAGAATGAAACCACTGTTTCATACCTGCAGCGAGCCGAGGATGAGTACGGGAAGTTTGCTCTTCGCCTCGAGGAGTACAGCGGCTCATTTAAAGACGATATTTTCAAACGAATCGAGGCGAATGCCACCGACCTCTCATCCTATATTTCCCGCCTCGAGGGAAGAGTGCAGAGTCTTTTACAGGATATTAAAGGTGAAACCGACAAGTATGCCGAGGGCCTGAACCTCAGGGCAAAGGCGTATGAGAGCGAGCTGGATGTTCTGAAAAACAAGATTCTGACCGAAATCAATGAGGAAGCGAACAGGAACATGCTCCTCATAAAGCCTATTACAACGGAAATGAATGAAAAACTTGCCGTTTACAGGGATCAATTCAGCACTCTCAGCAGCGATCTCAGAAAGGCCGTCGAGGAACAGGAACGTAAGACGGAAGAAGAGATTCGAGAGTTTCACCGAAGCATCGGTTCGCACAGGGAGTCAATCATTCAGGATATAAACAGGAACATCGACGATGCGCTGAGCGAGATGCGGAGCCTGAATGAGAATCTCGAACAGAAAGTGAAAGAGGCGGCCGGAACCGTGAGCGATGATTTTGTCGGCCGATTGAAGGAGCATGAGAAGGCTGTACAGAATCTGGAAGGCAGAATAGGCGATCTCAAAAATATCGCCCGTACCGGACAGGCAATGATCGAGGAAAGAATTGAAACCGTGTTTCAGAACTACAGGCCTGAAATCGAGACCAAGATACAGCATCTCCAGGAAGAGATGGAAAGCATTTTTGAGGGTGAAAAAGAAAAAATAGTTCAACATATTACCGCCATTATCAGTGAAACGGATTCGCAGCTGGAACAGAGGGAAGATCAGATCGCATCGTTTATCGCACAGATCGACCGGAAAATAAAGGAATCACAGGATGAGCTGAAGCAGCGCGAAGAAGAAGTGGCCGAACAGGTGAGTGGATTGAAGATTGATGCCAGGAAAGAGCTTGTCAGGGAGCTCGAATCCCTGAAGGCGCTTTTCGAGGACGAGAAAAAAAGAAGCGTTTCGGCCTTCAGCGAGGAGTTTGCAGATTTTGGGAAAAAGATCGGGGTGCTCAATGAAAGGGTGGAAGAGATTCAGCGTTCAATTGATGAACGGATTGACGAGGCGGTGGAGCGTGCATCGGGTAATATCGAACAGGTGCAGACCAGTTACCTGAAGACAGAAGGAGAAATGAAAGAGAGAATCAAAGCGGAGATCGAAGCCGTAAACGGTGAACTGGAGACGCTGCGCACAACGGTCGATACAATGAAGAATACGGTGCTGACGGATATCGACGGGGCGCTCGCGCATTTCAAGGATGAGATCGAGAAGGAGCTCGCGGGCCAGAGGGCAGCTGTGCAGGACAGGGAGAAGGAAATACAGGACTACATGCATACGGTGACGGCAAACGTGAGAGCCGAAATTGAGGGCTCACAGAAAGGTGCGCAGGAATCGCTCAGGGAATTCGAACAGGAGGCAGGGCAGGTTCAGGCTGCCATCGAAAAAAAGATCAGCGATATCGAGCGGCGGATCAGGGGTTTTGAGAAGGATTCCGTTGTGCTGAAACGGGCGGTAAAGTTCAAGGAGAG
The DNA here is from genome assembly GCA_964521865.1 of uncultured Spirochaetota bacterium. GTDB lineage: Bacteria > Spirochaetota > B62-G9 > B62-G9 > DRHN01 > CAYSRJ01. The sequence continues at coordinate 91,555 of CAZFTJ010000001.1, forward strand.
GGTGGAAAGTGATATCGACAGGTTTTCAGACCTCATTGTTCAGCTGAAAGAGGACAAAAAAGACATACTGTCGCTTCAAAAGATCATACAGAGCCTGAAGCGTGAGGAGGGGGATATATCGGCTAAAGTGCGTCAGCTCAAGAGTGAAAGGAAACTGGTACAGGAAATTGCCAAAAATGCAGAGCAGGCGATCGGGCTCATCACCCTGGTCGATGAAAAGATCAAGCTCATTGAATCGGAGAGGGACGTGCTCGAGAAGATAGAAGAGGGTATGCATGAGCTTGAAAAGCGGTATAAAGGTCTGGAGGATCGCTCCCGGGCCCTCACGGAGAAGGAGAAGGATATAGAAGTTTCGATTGAAACAATTACGAAAACACGGGAGTTCATCAACAGCCTCGAACAGAGAACGGATTTTCTCAAAGGTTCGTTCAGTGAGATAAAGGACAGGGAGGAAGATCTGAAAAAACGTCTTGCCCTTATTGAGGATAAAACAGGCAGCCTCATGGGGAACGAGAGCCGAATCGATGAGGTGCTGTCCCGGTTCAAGGAGATGGATTCTCTGGTCGTGGATATAGAGGGGAGAACGAAACAGCTTCAGAATACGAGGGAGTGGCTCGCACGAACCGAATCCCGTCTTCAGAATTTAACACGGGACGCTGAGAGGCTTGCAGGGGAGCTCGAAGAAAGGGGGGGAGGTACCGGCCGCCTGAAGGACAAATCCCGACATGAAGGACTGTCGCTGCTGTCGAGAGAGGCGGAAAGCAAAGTAAAAACCGTACTCACACTCTTCGAGCAGCAGTGGACTATTCCCGAGATCTGCAAGGTCACCAAGATGTCCAGAGGAGAGGTCGAGCTGATCCTCGAATTGAACAACCGTACTCCGCGAAAGTAACGCCCCAGCCGATCGGCAGTATGTCCGCTCGATCGAATGTGCCCGGCGGGTCTGCAGAACGGATCCGGCATTTGCGGTGGACCGTGTGTCATACATGTCCGCTTTTCACCCGCTCCACATATTCACCCGCATTGTAAGCAGCGAGCGCGCCGTCGCCGACGCAGGTGGCGATCTGACGAAGACAGGTATCCCTGCAATCACCGGCTGCATATATCCCCGCCTGTGACGTTTTTACACAGTCGTCTGTAATGATCAGTCCGTTTGTCGTTTTTGCTATATCGATGAATTTCGTATTGGGAATATGGCCGATATAAACGAATACACCGTTGACCTTCATCTCTCTGGTCTTCCCGGTATGCACATTCTTGATGACGAGACCTTCGAAAAACTCGGTACCGAGCACACGGTCAACCACATAGTCCCAGATGAACTCTATTTTCGGATTTGCAAACGCCTGATTCTGAAGTATCTTTTCAGCCCTGAGCTTATCGCGTCGGTGGATGACGGTTACCTTTTTTACGATCTGGGTGAGATAAATAGATTCTTTGATTGCAGCGTCGCCTCCGCCGACGACAGCGACCTCTTTATCCTTAAAGAACGGTCCGTCGCAAACCGCGCAGTAGGAAATCCCCCGGCCTATAAACTTTTCCTCGCCCGGTACGCCGAGCTTTCGCGGATTCGAGCCGGTGGCCACGATTACTGCGTGAGTTTCGTACTCTGTATTGTCTGTAACCACTATATGCGATCCGTTACCGAGCTTTACCTCATGCACCTCTTCGTATACCACTTCAACGCCGAATTTCTTTATATGCTGCTCGAATTTGTCCATCAGGTCCGGACCGCTGATAAATGAAAACCCGGGATAGTTTTCCACCGCTTCTGTGAGTGTAATCTGTCCGCCTATTCCCATTTTTTCCAGGATGATGGTTTTCATACCGGCACGTATGGCGTACAGTGCGGCAGTCATTCCGGCGGCTCCTGCGCCTATTATGATAATGTCGTACATAGTCAGCTCCTCATGCGATTGTTCAGCCGCCCTTGGCCGGCTGAATGAAGCCCGTCGGGTAAAACGCTGCTGAAGGCGGGCACGCTCGCATCTTCCACCGTTGATAAGCGAGCGCCAATGGGTTCGGATCGGTTTAGATAATCACCGATGCCGTTGCATTGGTCCAGCGCGCCTTATAGCCGATTCCGTTCTCAAAATCGTCGTGCAGTCTTTGAAGATCTTCTACTTTTTTTACTCTGTACCATTCGGGAAGGATATGACAGTGATTGCAGGAATCCATAATGAGGGCAACCGACCTCTCCCGGGCGTCATTGTCTTCGAAATCTATAACGTCCATTTCCCCGGAATCGACGAGATTCCTGTATTCGGACAGGGTCATTCCGACGAGATAGAAGGTTCCGTTCATAAGCGGTCCGAAAACAGCCGATGCGCCGTTTCTGAGGTTTTTCAGAGCGTTCTCAAGGTACATGGGCGGTATGTTCGGTACACCGTGACTTATAATCACAACGGCTTTATACCCCATGGTGAAGCTGTTCTGGAATATGCTTTTTATTCCGCCTGTTTGATCTCGCCTGAACAGTTTGAAACCGGCGGTTTGATAGGGCTTGTAGGGCTCCTGCCGGGTGGTATTGTCGATCGCAATCCCGACATCGAAGGATTTTCGCGCTCCCGGCATCTTTGTTATCAACAGCAGGGTGTCCCTGTTTACATCCTGGCAGAAAGAACATGTGTCTTTGTTGTTTAGTCGGTTTGAAACCGGGCTGGTTGAGCAAATCTCGGTATGCTCCTTTAAAAGACCTATCACAATTTCTCTGTTCATTACGTGCACCTGTAAAAATCGTTCTTTACCGGTTGTTGAACCGGCCATATTTTACAATAGATATATCAAAGCTGCGGATAAAATCAAGTAAAATCTCAAAAAAATTTCAGTTTACTATGACAGAAATCATTCGGGAAGAAGAGTATGAAAGGATTATCGCTGTCGGAGACCTGCACGGCTGCTATTCTCCGCTTGTTGACCTTATGCGTGTCATTTCCGTCACAGCCGATGATTTGATTATTTTCATAGGTGACTACATTGACAGAGGTCCTGAATCAAAACAGATTGTCGACGAGCTCATAACTATTCTTCAGGGTCCCGGAGATATCCGCTGCCTCAAAGGAAATCATGAAGATATGCTGTTGGGGGCGGCGGGTTATAAGGCTGCAGTACGGGACCTTGATACATGGCTCTACAACGGGGGCACGAGCACACTCGAGAGCTACGGTGCAGACCCCGCGGATATACGGAGGATTTTATATACCCGCGACAGGGAAGAGCAGGAATTCGCGATTCGGGATATCGTACCGAAAAGCCACCTCGAGTTCTTCCAAGCCCTGGACCTCTATATCGAAACCGAAAATTACTTCTTCTGTCATGCAGGCGTGAACCCTCTTGTATCGATAGAGGAGGGAAAGAGAAACATGCAGGACATACTGTGGATGAGGTCCCACCTCAACGCTTCCCGATTGATCTGGAAAAAGACGGTTGTATGCGGGCATACACCTCTCATAAAACCGCTCGTTACTCAAAAACTTATCTGTATCGATACCGGACTGTACTACTACGGGACCCTTACCGCTATTGATGTTCTCAGCAGGAGGCTTTTTCAGGTAAAAAACCGTTAGATGGCGCGGCAACTGCTGGTTTTATATTCGTGCCCTGCATTATGTGCGCTGCCGTCTCAGCCCGGGTTTTTACGGGACAATTCTTCCCCTGTCCCGTGGAAAGATGGAGGCCTCTCGAATATTAGAAAGGCCGAGGATCTGGGTGGTAATCCTTTCGAGCCCGATGGCGAGTCCGCCGTGCGGCGGCATACCGTAGGCGAATGTATCCGTGTAGTATTCGAACTGGCTTGCATCGAGTCCGCGCCGGTCGAAGGCGTCGAGAAGCATTGCATGATCATGTATTCTCTGCCCACCGGTGGTGATTTCGAGCCCCCTGAAGAGGAGGTCGAAGCTTCTCGTAAAATCCGGATTGTCCTCAATCGGCATTGTGTATACCGGCCGTTTTAAACGGGGATATTCGGTTAAAAAGAGCAGGTCGCTGCCGTGCACCCTTCTTGCCCATTCGCATATCAGTTTCTCTCCCTCCGGATCGAGGTCAAACCCTTTTGTCTTTTTGCCGAGCTCGTTTTCCAGGATCGAGCACGCCTCGCGTATCGGCATCCGCGGTATCTTTTCGGGAACCGTCAGGGCCTGCCCGTATAGCCGGAGTATACGGCCGCACTCCCCGCTGATTCTTGAAAACAGCGCTTTGATGAACAGCTCCTCCACATCCATTACATCGTGCTCGTTTTCAATAAAACCCATCTCGTAGTCGAGGCTCACATACTCGTTGAGATGCCTCGATGTGTTGTGTTCCTCCGCCCTGTATACATGGCCGATTTCGAACACCCGCTCGTACCCTGCGCCGACAAGCATCTGCTTGTAAAACTGGGGAGACTGGGCGAGGTATGCGAGCTTGTCGAAGTAATCGACGCTGAAGAGCTGTGTGCCTCCCTCGGTGCCCGTGGCTATTATTTTCGGTGTGGTCACCTCCGTAAACCCCTCATCTCTCATGAAAGACCTGAAACAGTCGATAATATCGGCCTGCAGCATGAATATGGTATTACGTTTCGGGTTTCTGAGAGAGAGGATCCTGTTGTTGAGCAGCGTCTCTATTTCCAGCTTCTGATAGTCGGCCTTGTCGTTCACGAGTATGGGGATGGGCTTTACCGGAACCGACACAACTTCCAGAGAGGTGAGCCGCACCTCGATGCCGCCTGCTGCACGGCTGTCCTCCACTACCGTACCCTTTGCATACACAACCGTTTCATTGCGCAGGGCATGAGGTTTTATCGTATCGGTTTCTGCTGCAATCTGAACGATCCCCGTCCTGTCGCGGAGAAGGATGAAGGTAATCTTTCCCTGTTTACGGATGCTGTGGATCCATCCTCCCAGTGCAACCTCCCGTCCCACATGCTGAAAAAGATCTTTTACGAGGGCTCGTGTACGCATAAAAACCACCGATGTGAAGTTTCAGGCAATGTAAACGGATAACAATCTGTTGTCAAGAAATTTAAGGAAAGGCCGAAATGAGAAGTATGATTGAAGATCTTAAAAAATACGATATTGTGCTGATTCTGGGAAATTACGGTGCGGGAAAGTCGTCTCTTGCCCGTGAATATTTCGGAGATAGAAAACGGGTGAACAGACATGAAATACGGCATCATTTCAAAGAGATGACCGAGCACGGCAGGAAATGGACCGCTGAAGACTGGGATGAGGAGATTGAGGGTTTTATCAAGCGTCTTGAATACGATATTATACAGTTTCTTCTCGAGAAAAACGAACGGATAGTGATTGATAATACGAGTGTTACGAAGAAGAGCAGGGAGCGTTATATCAGTTACGCCCGCAGGTTCAAAAAGAGCATCGCGTGTCTTTTTCTGAAAAAGGATATTTCCGTGCTCATGTCGCAGAACAAGATGAGGGAGTATGCCGTACCCGATCATATTATCGTTCGCCTGCATGCGAGAACCGAGCTGCCGACCGAACAGGAGGGCTTCGATAAGGTCGTTGTGGTTCGATAGACGCATCCGTAGCGCAAACGTACGTAAGCTTTCAACCTGAGCTTCGGCAGATCAACTTTTTTTCTTGCTGTATATATAGGGCATCAGAGCGAGCGCATTGTAGCTTACCGCCCGGGGAATCACATTACCGAATCCCTTTCTGAAACCGTAGAGCTGGGCAGGTACAACGATGGTGATGATGGGAAGCTCGTCCGCAATAATCTTCTGGAACTCACCGTAGTACTCCTTCGCCTTGTAGAAATTCCAGGTTGTGCGTCCGAGGGTGAATAGCTCGTTTATCCTCGCCTCCCATGATGTCTCCGGATGTTCTTGATAGGGGTCCCATAGATGCAGCGCTCCTTTTGACTCCCAGATCCAGGAGGCGTCGTTCGGTTCGATGCTCCCCTCCAGACCGAGTATGACCGCATCCCAGTCAAAGGTATCCAGCAGTTTGGTTACAATGAGATCGTAATCGGCAGGTTGCAGCTTCGCCGAAAGGCCGGCCCTGCCGAGGCTTTCCGCTATTATCCTGCCCATCTTGATTCTGAATGGATTATCCTCATTGGTGAGTATGGTAAAGCTGAACGGCTTGCCGGATGGGAGGTCGAGATATCCGTCGCCGTCAGCGTCCCTGAGCTGAGTGCGGGAAAGAAGCTCATGCGCCCTGTCGATGCTGTACTCGTCGGGAGGTATCTGGGTATAAAATGGAGAAACATTTCTGCTCGGCAGGTCGTCAATGTATGCGCAGCCGCCGTAAACCTCATTTACTATCCTCTTTCGATCTATAAGTGAGGATACCGCCTGCCTGAACGCCCTGTTCCGGAATATTTCGAGCCTTTCCGGGTCCACAACCTCCTTTTTCTGATTGAACGCCAGAAAATGGTTGCTGTCGAGCGTTTCACCGCCCGTGTACAGCAAATAGTTTCCCTCACCCCTGTTCCGGAGCAGTATGTCCAGATCGCCGCTTGCAATATCCATATCTTTCACGTCGTAAAAATCCAGCTCTCCTATCTGAAACTTGAGTAACTTTGTCTCATTGTCGAGATCGAGCAGTTCGACGATCTCGTTGAGATAGGGCATCCCCTCCAGATACAGCGACCCCTCCCGCGGTCCGTAGTAAGGATTTCTCTCGAGGGTAAAATATTTTCCCTGCTGAACCGAATGAATACGATACGGACCGGTGCCGACTATTCCCTCGATCCCGTTTTCGGGGATTCCCCATTCCCTGTTAAAGGCTTTGATTCCGTTTTTTTGAATAAACGGCTCGAGTATGTGTTTAGGAAGGATCGGCATATTGGTAAGCGTATAGAGAAACGGGCGGTACGGTACCGGCAGATGAAATGTAACCGTGCCGTCGTTCACCTTTTCAACCGTGACGAGACTGTCTCTTATAACGAGTGAGTCCTTCTTTTTGGTGTCGACATCGGGGTTCATGTAGATTTCCTCAAAAGTGAACAGAACGTCATCAGCGGTGCAGGGTACGCCGTCGGAGAATTTTACGTCGTTGAGCTGGAGCACAACAGTATGTCCGTTGTCCTCGATCGAGTATCCACGGGCAATACCCCCCTGAATTTTTCCTGTAATCGGGTGAATGCTCAAAAGGCTTTCAAAGACAAGTTTGAGCACAGCTTGAACGGCGCCCGATCTCGTAATTACAGGGTTGAAGGTATCGAATTCCTGGATATCCGCTCTCACAAAACGTCCGCCGCGAACGCCTTTCTGCAGTTTTTCCCCGAGCGGGTCGATTATGCCGCGAAATACCTCGCGGTGTTCCGGTGTCACGGGCTTCTTCGCCTGCCTTTTTTCCGCACATCCGTACATGAAAAGAAGAAAAGGAATAATAAACGCCGGCAGTAACTTTTTCATGGGAAACCCTCTCAATAATTTCTTTTAAGCCAGCGAAAACCTATTAAATTTGCATGCGCCTGTCAAGAGTATATGATTTTCAGTATTTTGTCCCGGATCTTCCGCCTGTATTTTATTTTGTGTTTGACGCGGAAAATGAGTTATACTATTAGAAAGGTGTGTTTTTTTATTTTGCAAAGATACATGTATATGATATGGGTATTGGCTCAACTCGACGTCTCGCTGCTGCAGAACCCTGAGGCGCGGAGGCTCACGTGGAAACGGACGAAAGGCACAAAATAAAAAACAGGACCACGAAAAAATCATGAAGAAAAAAAACATGGTTATTCTATACTGTATTCTTTTTTTTGTAATGAGTGCGGCGACTCTTTTTTCAGCGGAGGTTTCACAAAAACAGGATATCGCCATTTTCGGACTGACCTCGTCCGTGAAGAGCGTTCCTCCGAGTGTTCTCGAGTATACCTACTCTTCGATCAATCACGTTTTTATTAAATTGAAGAGATTCAATGTGCTCGGGTATGGGGACTACAGTCTTCAATCTGAGCAAATAGACGATTTCATTCAGCGCATCAAAGAGCTTCAGGCCCAGAAGGCGGAGGAGGCTGGAACGTACGACGAGAAATTCGGTACGGTTGTTATCAAGGGTGAGGATTTCGACCGGATAGTGAGCTCATTCCTGGTTGTCATTCCCAAGCTTGCAAATTACAATGTGATTGTGAAGAGAGAGGTGGTGCAGGAAGGGTTCAGGCAGGTTGTGTACAGAAGCTACGAAGCCGACCTCGTTGTTGATATCGCATTCGTGAAAGTGAAAGAGGGGAAGCAGGAGGAATCGATACGGATTTCGGGTTTCGGTGCGGATGCGGACCGCGAGCGGGCGGTGACCAAGGCCGTTGACAACGCCATATCGTCCCTCTCATACAACGTCAGACAGGTTGATATGTTTAAGATCAAATCCGGTGTGGTGCGCGTGAATGGAGATTCCGTTTTCTTCGAGCTTGGTGCGAATATAGGCGTGCATCCCGGGGATGAGTACCAGGTAATGACCAAGACGGAGGTCGCGAGCACCGGTAGATACACACAGCTCCCCACGGGTCTGGTGCGGGTGAAGAAGGTGTATCCGGATATTACAGAATCGAAGATCGTGTTTCAGGGTGAGAAGATCACCGAAGGCGATCAGCTCGTGGAGGTGGCAAAATACGGTATTCAGCTGTCCTTCTTTACCGGGATGCTGAAGGTGGACATTCCGGATATGAACTACGATGTTTTTCTTGTCGGCGACGCGTTCGTACCGCCGCTTTCGAGCTACTGGTATGTGAGTCTCGATCAGCCGGCTCGAAACTTTGCCCCGCTCGCAGGGTTGACGGTCGAAAAGATTCTCGGCTATCGATTCAAGGCTGTGCTGGACCTGACGGCGCTTTTGAATTTTCCGCTTATCGGCGGCATCGGCGAATTCGGCGTGGGCACAATGTTCCATAAGCGGCGTTTTACCGTCGATCTCGCAGCGCAGGCGGGTGTTTTGTACATGACGACTTTCAGAAGGAGCCTCGACCAGAACGGTCTGTCGCCCTTTCTCTTCGTTGAAGGCGAGGAAATAGACTTTAATCAGGATCCGGTGATGAACATATACGGTGTTGCGGCGGGGCTCAAGGGGAGCACTGCCCTTACATATCTGATAAAACCGAACTTTGCGCTGAGCGCGGGACTCGGCTACAGGCTGTATACACCCATCAAGAACTGGCGGATCCATATAGAGGAAACGGCGGGAGGCTCCAAAAATTCCGTTGATATTCGGGGGGATAGCCCGAATATTATCGAAAACGAGGAGAGCGGCGGCCTCAAGGAGGTGCACATATCGGGATATGAGATAAACGCTGCGGTAATTCTCAGATTCTGATATACCTTTATTTTTGATATCTCTTGAAGAAAACCTGTAATGCGGTATATTGATTCGCGCCGGCAGGGTTGAAATTTCGGTTGTTTTTCTGCGGGTACTGTTGACGTTGTATCCAATTCATGCACAGGGGGGACTGGTCATGAGAGGAAAGTATCTGTTTATTGCTGTTTTTATTCTGATTGTTCTGGTGCTTTCCGCCGGGGGCTGTGCCAAGAAAGCCGTGAAGGGCGAAAAACCGGCTGAAGGCGCCGCAGTCGTGCAGAGCGGTGTAGGCAAGGCTAAAAAATTCGAAGACGCTTTAAACATAGCATTCAGCGATGCTCTGAAAAAGGTCGTCGTCGGTATCATCGGCGAGGAGAACGAGAAGGCGAACAGGGAGAAATTGAACAGCTACATGTACGGCATAAGCGACAGTTATATTATCAGCTATGAAGTGACAGACAAGGTAAAATCGGGGAAGGAAACCATCGTATACATCAAGGCGACCTTCGACAGGGACAAGGTGGAACAGAGCATTAAAACCCTTGAAATCGAGATTCCCGAGAAGAAAGTAGAGAAGGATTATTCCAAATCTCCCAATGCGGCGCTCATAAACGAAGCACTGAATAATCTGACCTATCTTGTTTATTTCGAACCGAAGAAGAAAAAGATCAGCGACGAGTATGCGCGACTCTGCGTGAACAGGGTTGACAATTATCTTGCGAATCTGGGGTACGAGTATATCGATCTGGAGAGAATAAACGAGATCAAAGACGAGTATTACAAGCTCTATGAGGAGACCCAGGGGTCGGTGAGTGTTGTGCAGCTCATTGCGCAGGCTTTGAACGCGGATGTATACATCGTCGTCGACGGTATTGTCGAGTACGCCGGTCAGGAGGGAAATATCTATTTTGCGTCCGCTTCCATCGATTTGAAGGCATTTGAAAGTGCTACGGCCAGAGGGCTCGGCACCGAAACCGGCTACTCTGGCAGGCTCGGACTGGCGAGCGGCGAGGACGCGGCAATGAGAAAGGCGGTGGAGACGGCGGTCGAAAAGGCGAGCGAGCCGGTAATAACCCTCGCACGCTCCTACATGATGAAGGCCTACGAAAACGGTATACGCTACGAGGTAGTTGTGCAGGGACTTCCGGGGTATGATATGCTGAAGACCTTTACCGATGCGATTCGGGATACCCGGAATTTCCGGAGTATGAAAGAGGTTTCCGCTTCAGCTCAGCAGGCAAAGTACTACGTGTACTATATGGGACGAAAAGCGGAGCTCATCGACGATATAATGAACGGCCTCGGAAGTGAGGCGGGTTTTGAGAATTTCAATGTCGTTGTTTCACGCGGCAACGCCGTTGTTTTCGGCATCGAGGAATGACCGGTCGATTCTGCGGGATGACGGTATTCTGTTTTATGAAACGGAGGATATGTCCCATGAAAAACTTAATAAAAAAATTGTCGTTTATCTGGATATCGGCGGTAGTATTGCTTTTACTGGCGTCCATCGCTTCCTGCTCGAAGAAGAGCCTTGTCGAAGTGAAGCCTGTAAAGAAGGCAAAGGTCGGTGAGGAGTTTGTGGTGCAGAAAAGCGAGAGCAGGACGCCAAAGTGGACCGAAGACCCCGAATTCCAGGTTGTAAAGGAAAAGGGGGAGAAGTTCATCTACGTAAAGGCGGAGATATACGGTCAGAAGGATAAACGGGCGGCCGAACGTATTGCCGAAAGCGAGCTCAGAAAGAAAATTGCCGAGGGCATCAAAACCCTGGTGCAGTCTCAGTTCGGGGAGGCGATGAAGGGAACGAATGAGGCATATTCGGAATCATTCAGCAGCTATGTGGTGACTGTTGCGGAGAACGTTCCCGTTGTGGGGCTCATTGTTACAAATACCTACTGGGAAAAGATACAGAGGATCAAATCCGAGAATGAAGTCGAGTATATCTACAGGGTGATCAAGCGGGGGGAAATGCCCTACAACAACTACATAGCGGCCCGGGACAAGGCCTGGCAGGATGTGATCGATCGGGCCGCAAACGAGGATGAAAAACAGGAGCTCCGAAGACTCGTTGAAGAAATGAAACGTGAGGATGCCGCATAAAATCCGGCATCTGTCAAAAGGTACGGTATGAAAAAAAATCGGTTGATTTCAAAAACTGCGGTATATGGCGGATCGTTCGCATTGATCGCGGTTTTACTTGCAGCAATTATTACCGGATGCGCGTCGTCAAAGCCCCTGCGGACAAAAAACTCGGGCCGGGCATCGAAGAAAGCGAAAAGGACCGGCGTACCTGTGCTTGTGGAAGCTTCTCAAAAAAAGGCTCCATCATGGATAACGGAAATTCCGGAGGATGAAAATTACTATTACTATGTCGGCACCTCGAAAGATACATCGAGCTTTGACGAGGGGAAAAAAGGCGCACTGGCCGACGCGCTCTCGCAGGTTGTCGCCACTATCGGTATAAAGGTCACGTCAACCTCCACGGTCGAAGAAAGATACTTCGCCGAGCAGTACGAGACAACTCTCCAGTCCGAGCTCTTCACAGAAGGCAGGGCGAAGCTTCAGGATGCCCAGCTGAAAGAGATCTACTATGAGAAGTACGAGAATCCCGACGGAAGCACATTTTATCGCGTCTGGGTGCTCGTGAAGTATGGAAAAGAGGACATTCGGCGCGAACAGGCCCGCCTTGAAGAGATACTGAGGCTGAAGTACACCGAGGTGAAGAACCTCGAGGTACAGGCCGAACAGCAGGAAAGAAAGGGTGAGCTTTTTAAGGCAGTGGATTCATACGTCAATGCGGGCATTGCATCCCTGAAAATCGATGAAGGCGACGTGTTCTTCGACCGGGATCTGGTGAAGGCATCCGAAACCCTGCTCAGGATACAGCTCATGAAAACCGGCGAGGATCAGGTGGGGTTTGTGGGCGAACCCCTCGAGAAACCGCTTGAGCTGAAGGTCTTTTTTTTGCGGGATGATACGCACATACCGCTTTCCGGAGTACCGGTGGTTTTTTCTTATAGGGTGCCGAAAGAGAAGTCTCCCGGATACAAGCAGTTTGTGATTCACACGGCAACCGATGCGAATGGAGCGGCCTCTATTCGAATCGATATGATATACGAGGTCAACGAAAGGAACCGGGTCGATGCGCGGATAGACCTGGATTCTGCGATCAGCCGTCTCAAGGCTGCTCCGGACAGGTTTCGGGAAAGCGTCGATGCGTTCGGGGACATTGCGGGTAAAAAAAGAACAAGCTTTTATTTTGCTTCAGATACCCATGCGAGGCTGATAAAGACAGCGGTCTACTTTTTACAGCTTGGTATCGACGGCAGCCCCCTTGCAAAACCTGTTGCGGCTCCTGCATTTTACGACGTACTGTACAAAAAGAAGTTTTTGATCCGTATACTCGACATCAGGCCGGAGCAGGTTATCGGCAAATCGGTCGCACAGGTGCTGGAAGTACTAGGGGACAGCTCCGGCAAAGGCGTAAAGAGGGTACTGTACGGCAACATTCAGATCACAGGATTCGATGAGATATCGGCATTTCAAACGGCAAAGGCGGAAGCGGTCGTGTACCTTGCCGACCGAGAAACACATGACATTATAAAAACGTGGCGGTTGTCGAGAATAGGCACCGGAAAGACAAGAGATGACGCCCGCCTCAACGTGCTTGTTGAAACGGGAAGGTCTCTCGGAGACATTCTTTCAAACACCATGCCCTGAGCGGAATTTTACCAGCCCGCATTAATACCACGATAAAAACAAGGATCAAGAATGCCATTGAAAGAAGGTTGACGGTGGGCCCTGTAAAGTATGGTGATCCATTACGAAAAACATTAAAAGGCTATAGAAAGCTCGGGGGTGGGTTGGCAGCCAATTTGGCACGAATTAAATCTTTTTCCGACCATCGTGGCCACCAGGATTTAATTGGGAGTTTGTTGGAAGAGAGCAAGTTTTTCATAGAGTGGACTTTTCCAGATGCAGACTTGGAAGACCAGGCAGAGTTAGCTGAGCTGCAAATTCAGTTGGCTTTGTGGCAACGACGGTTGAGAAAGATATGGGCTGATCCTGCTCAACGAGTTAATCTAATTATATTCAAAATTATGGGAAGGAACATCTAAAATGAAAAGGGAATATAATAGAGTCTATCAATTTAAAATTACACTGAAAAATATCAGCCCGCCCATTTGGCGAAGGATACAAGTACCGGAATCTTATTCATTTTGGGATTTACATGTTGCCATTCAGGATGTGTTGGGTTGGTTGGATTATCACCTGCATGAGTTTGATCTCTTTGATCCCTCTACCGGGATGAAAGTTACGATAGGGATTCCCGATGATGAAGGTTTTGATATGGATAGAGAAGTTCTTCCCGGATGGGAACAAAAAATTGCTGATTATTTTTCCATGGAAAACAGAGTCGTTTATTACGAATAGGATTTTGGTGATGGTTGGGAACACATGATAAAATTAGAAAAGATACTTCCTCGAGATAAAAACATTGATTATCCAATATGTACTGCTGGAAAGCGGGCATGCCCACCAGAAGATGTTGGTGGGGTTGGGGGATATGAAGACTTTCTGGAAATTATAAGTAATCCTGATCATGGGGAATATGAGAGCGTGATCGAATGGGTTGGTGGTGTATTCGACCCGGAATATTTTGATAAAGAAGAGATAAGTTTTGATGATCCTGATGAACGCTGGAAGATTGCATTTAAGTAAATTGATTAGGAAGAATTACTGCTATAGTCCTGGGCGGTTGTAATTCAGGTTATCCGTATCCAAAAGATGGATGTTTTTTTAGTGTGGTTTTGGCCACACTGGGCCCCTTCAGAGACATAGCCGATTAAGACCATAGAATTCTGCAAGGCTTTTAAGAAGCATTGTGATGGTGTGCGGCCGCACTATATCATAGAAATAGACTCCATATCGAGGACGAACGGTATACCCTCCATGGTATGCCTGCTGGTTACTAACCGCATGTTCTTTTACCCCTCTACCGGATGGATTAGGGACGATCCATCCGGTAGAGGGGTTGTGGCGCGCCTCTTTCCTGCTTCACCTCTTAGATACTTTTGCTGTTCCAAAAAAAAAATTTCCCTCCGACTTAATATAAGTAAAACAAATCCGGCATTTCCCCGGTTTATATAAGGCGAAGGGTTTTTGGAGGGCCGTTTGCCTGGTTATAAACCAAGGGAAAAACAGTCACTAAAGTTGCATCTTCTATATTTCGGACACACTCTTTAAACCTATGATAAACCTCAATTCTTGACAAAATATCATGATCCGAGTAGAATGTTTGCCTGAAGGCTGATTTTTTCCATCGGAAAAACAGTCGGAAACAAATGATGGGAAAATAAGAGGCTTTTCGTTACGAGCTTATATAAGACCGAAGGATCGCGCCTTATAAAAATTAATTGTCGATTAAGCGAAGGAGATAAAAAATAAACTCAAACAGAAAGACCGCAACAATTGTGGGAGTATTGTTTTTAACTGCGACAGCTACGTTTATGATAGGTGATTCAATACTTATAGAATCTGTTTTAAATGCTCCAGATTATCTTATAAATGTTGCAGAGAATATAACTCAAGTGATAACAGGAGTGCTCATTTCGTTTATTGATGGCATTGCAATTATTGGTATTGCAGTTTTTCTGTTTCCCATCTTAAAAAGGCATAATGAATCCATAGCTCTCGGGTATGTTGGTCTCAGGATTGCTGAGTTCGTGGTTATTCTTGTTTATTTAATCTGCCCACTATTACTCATAGATTTAAGTCATGAATACGTAAAGGCAGGAGCTCCGGATGCTTCCTATTTTCAAACTTCAGGTACTTTATTTTTAGCAGTACGTTACTGGACCTTGCAGATGATCTACATCTTAAACGGCCTGCTTACCCTGATGTTAAGTTATTTATTGTATAAATCAAAACTCGTTCCACGATTTCTATCAATGCTCGGCCTCTTTGGAGGCGCAATGTTGTTACCAGGAGCCCTTTTAGATATGTTCGGCCATGTTGATACGCTTCATGGTGCAGGAATGCTTGTATTTCTTCCAGGAGGCCTGTTCGAACTATTACTACCGATATGGCTTTTTATTAAAGGATTCAATCCATCTGTGGTCGCTTCCAGGTCTGCCTAAACAGATATAAAAAAGCGTAATTGAGCACGACTGAAAGGAGAAAAAACGATGACAACCAGATTAGAAATGAATTCACTTAAAAGAACCGCAAGAATTGCAGGGATCCTGATCCTCATTATGTCTCCATTCGCTGTCTTCAGCATGATGTATGTTTCCTCAAACCTTATTGTGCCCGGAGATGCCTGGGCAACAGCCAAGAACATTATAGCTTCTGAGGGGCTATTCCGTCTCGGTATGGTTAGCGACTCAATCGTCTTTTTGCTCGAAATAGTAATAGTCGTATTGCTTTACATTTTACTCAAACCGGTAAGCAAAACACTTTCTCTGGTTGCGGCGTTTTCCAGGCTGGCGATGACCGTTATTCAGGGAATCAATCTGCTAAATCATTTTACTGCCCTGCTGCTTTTGGGTGGTGCTGATTACTTGACAGTATTTGAAACAGGTCAGTTACATTCTCTCGTGCTGTTGTTTCTCAATGTGCATGAATCTGTGGTTCTTATTTGGGGGTTATTTTTTAGCCTTCACCTCTTTTTCCTCGGTTATCTGGTTTACAAGTCGGGCTACATTCCCAGAATTCTGGGCGTTGTGTTGGTAATAGCAGCCGTATGCTATCTAATTCAGAGTTGGGGAAATATTCTTTTACCCAAATACGAAGAGATATTTGCCCGGGTTGGTTTTCTTTCGATTATTGAACTGGCATTTCCCATATGGCTTGTAATTAAGGGTGTAAGAGATAGGCAAACAGCTGCAAGGTCAGCCGGCTGATGCAGGTGAGCTTGTACTTAGGCTTTGCAAGCTTTCAGGGTGTATTGTAAGCCATTCTGAAAATGACCGGACCAAATAAGGATGGAGACTCATGAAAGCGATTGTAATCACAAAATACGGACCTCCGGATGGTCTTCAGCTGGGAGAGGTAGAAATACCTATTCCCAAGGACAATGAAGTACTGGTAAAAGTCTATGCAACAACTGTAACATCAGGGGACGTGATGCTTCGAAGTCTCTCATTCCCTCTCAGAATAGTATTTCATCTCGTGTTTCGTCTCGGTAGAAATAAGTTTTTAGGGCATGAGTTAGCCGGGGAAATTGAATCGATAGGCAAAGATGTAACACTATTTCGGAAAGGTGACCAAGTTTTTGCTTCTACCGGTTTTAGAGGGGGTACTTATGCCGAGTACATTTGTCTGCCCGAAGACGGGGTGCTGGCAATAAAACCGACCAATATGACCTATGAGGAAGCCGCCGCCGTTCCTGTTGGAGGTCTAACAGCGCTAGCTATTCTTAGAAAAGGAAATATTCAGAGTGGACAAAGAATTCTAATCTATGGAGCTTCTGGAAGTGTAGGGACTTTTGCGGTACAACTTGCCAAGTACTTTGGGGCAGAGGTTACCGGGGTATGTAGTACCGCGAATTTAGAATTGGTAAAATCTCTGGGAGCCGATAAGGTAATTGATTACACTAAAGAGGATTTTACCAAAAACGGTGAGATCTATGATGTTATTTTTGATGCGGTACGCGAGCGTTCGTCTTCACGTAGTAAAAGAGCTTTAAAGAAGAAAGGAATCAATCTTTCCGTTAAATCTTCAGCACGCGGAAAAATTGATAATTTAATTTTCCTCAAAGAGCTTATTGAGGCGGGAAAGATAAAATCGGTCATTGATAGACGCTATCCGTTGGAACAGATTGTCGAGGCTCACCGGTATGTTGAAAATGGGCATAAAAAGGGAAATGTAGTCATAACTGTGGAACATAATAACAAAACCTGACAAAGCGCTCCGCGCCCGCCCGCTGTTTCTCAGTGTTTCATAGCGCCAGGTGAGCTTGGTCCTTGGGCAGATGGACGTCCTGTCAAGCTTTCGTTGGAACCAAATAGTCATGTGAGGAGATGTTTTACCTATTTTTAGGTATATCTTGTGAAACTTTGATAAATTTCAATTCTTGACAAAATATCATGGTCCGAGTAATATGTTTGCCTGAAGGCTGATGTTTTCCATCGGGAAGAGCAGTCGGAAACAAATGATGGGAAAATCGACGGCTTTCTGCGGTGAGCTTGTCTGAACCCAACGAATCATGCCTTGTAATAATCATCAATTAAAGAGAGCCCGAAAATATGAGATTCTTAAAACAATAGGCAAGATCATGCTGGGTATCGTGGTAGGGCTGGTTGCTCTCTTCGTCCTCTTTTACCTGCTCACTATAGGGGAGTAACCCGTCGCGGAAACCGTCGCCCAAGATCTATCCATTCCTCATGTGACTATCGATGGATTTGCGTATCAAATGAACATGTATCAGGGCACTGACCATCCTCAGGCAGGTTATCGCTGCGAAGGTGGTGGTCCGGAAAAAGGACAATCCTGGAGATTCAAAGAGTGGGCAGCGGATAGTCTTTTTCAGTAGGCCGTCGATACCGATGGGAATTTCAATATTAATCTCATCGAAGGCGTAGGAAGATTCACTAATAAGGTCCTGTTCATTGCAGGTGAATGCCAGAAGGTGATAGGTGTTGATTGGCAACAACGGCAAATGGAGTTCTTCCACAGAGCAGAATCGACTGTTATCCCCGATGCCGGACACGAGATGTTTGCAGAGAATCCTGAAGCGAGCATTGCGGCGGTGAGAGAATACTTAAATGCGTCAGCCCGGTGAGTACGTAGATGATTTTGTTGAATTTGCTAACGGAGTTATGTGAGTATGGTATTACGAAGAAAAAATTTGCGAAGAGGGGGTGAAGAGAAAAAATGAATGCAAAAAGAAGGACCATGAGCCTTTTGGAAGATATTAATGTATGCGCAGAATTTTAGTTGAATCGGGATTTTTTAGGCAATTACAACAGATTCACGACGTGTAATTCTTTATCATGTATAGAACTCGTTTTTAAAGATCGAGTAAAAAATCCATGTAGTCATGAATAGATACAGATAATACTTTACGCTGTTGAATTTATTCGCGACATTTCAGGTATGTCTATCATACCATCACCTAAGAAGCAGAACAACAAGACTTACGCCTACTACAACTTGGTCAACACTATACGCGGCCCCAAGGGGCCCCGCCATCAGGTGGTGCTATCATTGGGTAAGCTGGAGAACGTGCCTTCTGGGCAGATAAAGCTGCTGGGGAGGTTGATTGATCAGAAGCTTACCGGCACCCTCAGTCTGTTGCCGAACGCCTCTGAGGGGCTCCTAAGTGAAGCGGAGCATATCTCGGGGCTGGTGATTGAGAAGCGGGCTCGGGGGCTCAGGAGAGGCGAGTTGATCAGGGTTGATGCTGAGAGTATCCGGAGCAGCGAAGCGACGCTGTTGGGGCTAGTGTATATGGGCTACGAGTTTTGGAAGAAGTTGGGTATGGAAAAGAGCCTAACCGAATGTGGCCTCTTGGAGAAGCAGCGGAACCTTGCGTGCGTGGAGGTACTTTCTCGGTTGGTGTTTCCCGGAAGCGAACGTTCCACCGTCGCCTGGCTCATATAATTAACGTAATAGATGAGGGAAAAGAGTAAGATACTTCAGGGTATATTTGGCCTTAGCCTTGTTGTGTTCTCTGGTTTACAACATACTCATCAGTTGGGAAGGATGGGAAAAAGAATGAGAAGCCTCATAGCACTCTCAGGTATTCTCTATCTGCTTGTGTTGCTTCCGGCTTACTCCAATGCAAAAGTAGAGATCAGGCGTATTCTTTATGTTGATTCCCAGAGGGGAAACGACTCCAACGAAGGAACCAGTCCCAAGGACGCCTTCAAAACCATCACGAGAGCGGCTCGTGCGGTTCGGGGAGGAGACAAGCTGATTGTCGGTCCCGGAGTCTATTACGAGCGACCCGTATTCACTGACCTGAGGAGTTCGAAAGAAAAGCCCGTCTGGATAATCTCAGAACCTCCTGGTGCAGCCATCATCAGCGGAGCCTGGAAGGAAGCTGCCGAAGGAGAAGTGAAATGGAAGCCGGAAGGGGATGGGATATACTCGGTTAAGAGATCGCAACCGTCATTATTCGGTTGGACAGAAAGCAAGCATTTCCTTTTCCGTTACATGAAACTTGAGCATCTCCGGAGTAGGAAGGTACCGACCCGGGGACAGTTTGGAATGGTGATCGGACCCGAGTCCGGGTTTGCCTGGGGAAAAGGAAGGTTCTACCTTCGGCTTCCCGGCGGTGTAAATCCCAATGGCAAGCGAATCATGTTCTCTCCTCCCACATGGGGAGAAAAGCCAATCGTGAATTTGGTCGAAATCAGGTCAACCTATGTAATCCTCGACGGCTTTCGTATACAGGGTAGTGGAACATACGGTGTAGTCTTCTACGAACCTCACGGTGTAGTGCGAAATTGTATTTTTGAATACTGTCGCGAAGGTGTGGCATTCAGTGACGACAGCCTTGCTGAGTGGTGCGAGTATTCCTATCCCGGCTATTTCGAGTTTGCCGAAGAGACACGAAAGAGTAACGGTGGCAAACTGGTCGTCTATCCACTAACCAAAGAATATCATCCTAGAAATTGGTACGAGGGCAGCCTCGCGTATTCAATAGCTGGAAAAAGGGATCCATCTCCCCGGGGTTTGAATGTCCATCATTGCTTTGTCCATCAAGTGTTTGATGGCCTGGCGCTTGGAGGGTTTGATGACAGCGAAGCTCACCATAATGTCTTTTTGCATTCCTATGATAACCACGTGGAATTGGAAACGTGGACCAGGCCTGGGCGATCGAAGAACCTCCGATTCCATCATAATCTGCTTTTAAGCTCCCCGGGCGGTCCGATTTCACATCAGGAGCCGAACCACCTCGAGGGACCACATTATGTGTATCGCAATGTTGTCGTGGGATACGACGAGCATGGTTGGCATCCATGGACGCTCATCAAATCGCAGTGCTACGGCAGGGGAAGAGGTTTTTATTATTATCATAACCTCTTTTTGGTCAAGTCGGCAGAACTGTACTGGAACGAGAAACGCTGGCCTCAGGAATGGTTGAAGACCTTTGAGTTTAAGAACAATATTTTCATATTTACAGAACAGCTGAAACGGCCAACAGGACCGCGGGGCACCGAAGACTTATTCAAAGCGGCCGGCAACATAGTCGTGGCAACCAGAGCCGACCCGGAAATTCTTGATGCGCTTTTACGGAATGGAGGTTTAAGGCTCCTCAGTATGGAGGAGTTACTCTTCCACGACGACGATAGTCTCGACTTTGGGCTAACCCCGGGAAGTCCAGCAATAGACAGGGGGGTGAGGATCTCAGGGTTCAACGATAATGCAAGAGGCCGGCCCGACATCGGCCCTTTTGAGCTCGGCGATATTGCTGGTCCCGATTGGCCCCGCCCGCAGAAAACGGTCTTCAACACCAGTCTTCCAGCAATGATTGCTGAGAAAGAACTACCCCCGATACTTGTTGAACCGCACTACTAATCATTAAACCACATGAGCTATTTCTGGACTATATTTTCGGCCCATGAAAAACAGCCTCAGCCAAACTTATCGACTTGTACTTCTATTATAGAGGTGAGGATAAGAAATGGTTACATTAAATGCGAAGGTCCTATCAATGTTTTTCCAATCGAAAAGGCGTCCCCGAGAAGCTTCCCCACCCCGTAATACTTTTCCCCCTTAGGAGCGTACATAAGGGGTTTCACTCTTTCTATGTCCGGTATACCCCTGTTGTCGAGAACCTCCTCGTTTGCCTTCACGTCGATGATTTCGCCGATGAACTGGGTGTGAGTCCCAAGTTCATGTGTGTGGAGGAGCCTGCACTCCAGTACCAGGAGGAACTCCTGAATGTAAGGGGCATCCACCACCTCGCTTTTCACGGGAGTAAGCCCGGTTTCGTTGAACTTGTCGCGGCTTTTCCCCGACGCTATGCCGAAGAAATCCGCTTCCTGCACATGACGTTCGGAGGGAATATTTATAGTGAAGGCCCTCCGGTCCAGGATGTTAGAATGAGTATATCTAGACTTTCGTATTGAAACGGCAACACAGGGGGGACGCGAGCAGCATATTCCACCCCATGCGGCTGCCATGGCGTTGGCCCTGCCTTCGTGGTCATATGAGCCTACGATGAATACAGGAGTGGGGTAAACAATGGTCTTTGCACCCAGCGATTTTTTCATTTTGCTCCTCCGGTGTGGTATGATGAAGAGATATGTGTTGATAAACTACGATTCAGGTCTCAGTAACTGATAATAATAATAGGATTTTTCAACAGTTTCTTTAAAATAAAATAAGAATTATTGATCATGAAGAAAAATGAAGTCCGTTATCCTTTTAACTGAATGCTCTTATTGCAGGCTGAACCACAAATGACCTGGGAAGCAGATCCAGACCAGGAGATTGGAAAACGTTTTAAGAATACAACTTACCGGAAGTGCTCGACTCGATATGTTTAGACAAACCGGAGATTCTCTCGCTTGAAGATTTTTTACTCACAGACTAATGCCATGCTCTATAAGGGAGATCGAAAGGATCACGGTTCGGAAAGCATATTCATTTTTAAAAGAGTTAATTCTCTGAATAATTGCCAGCGAAAGTTCACATACCAAGAAAACTGTCGATTAACTTGCTAGATCTTCTCTTACTTTTACTATATACTATAAGAAACCGTAAATATTTTTTTCAGCAAACCCTTACTCCTTGCAAATAGTCCGAAAACAATCATGCTGCCCTGTCAAGAAATGATACGGTTTCTTCCTTCCTTTTATTTGCTGGTTATGTATAGCATGGCCTTGTTCCTAAAAACCTTCCAGAAGAAAGGAGGTTTATAATAAATAGTTATAGAGACACGCCCACTATCCGGGTGGGCTTGTTTCCGAACTGACAAGGGGGACAGGATGTCCCCCGTGCCTGTTTGTCTGTCCGTCATTAAGATAAAAATATTAATGTGGTAAGATTTCGTGTTGGTGAGCAGACTCTATGACAAACGATAAACTCCACAAGATTATGAAGGATTCAAGTAAATCCAGGCCGATTTTTCATTCTGAAGCCGATTTTCAACACGCTTTGGCATGTTGGAAAGAAGGTACTGGCGCAGGAACAATCAAAGGAAAGGGAGAACCTAAGCCGTTTTACTTCTTACATTCCCGACGATGTAAAACTAATTTGCATTGTAAAACATGCAGGGACTGAGAAGGAGGTGAAGGCTTCAATAAGAATGTATAATCAGAAAAAAGACATTAAATGTCTCACAATTCCCGACATTGCTGACATCTGAATAATGGATTGGGGGCCAATTCCGGCAGTAGATTCTACAGGAAGAACAGTCGTTATTCAGGCGACATACGAACCCAGGTATCTTGTAACAAGCAAGGCATATCGAGCAAAGACAGAGTCGGATGATACAGCTGGAAGAAAGCTGGCAGAGTTTTTAGGGCTTCCTGTTATCGACATTCCTATTATTTGGGACATTGGGAATCTTACCTACAATGGAAAAGGGACAGCAATTGTCACTGAACGGCTTATTGAAGATAATAAAGATAGATTCACAGAAGTCCAGATAAGAACACGTATAAAAGAAACACTGAACATTAACAGGCTGATTATACTTTCAGAAGAGCCGGGAGATGAAACTGGACATGTAGATCGAATGGTTAGATTTCTTAATTCGGAAACAGTAGTAGTCGGCGCATATACATCTGACTGGGCAAAAGGGAAACGGTTTATGAACAAGCTTGCCGGAATATTGAAACAGGAGTTAGGGACGGGGTATAAGGTTGTCCGGATTCCTAACGGAACACCTCCAAATAAGAAAAGCGAAGGTATGTATAGTGTTGTCGGCAATCATATAAATTTTTTACGACTTGGGGAAAAGCTATTACTTCCAATGTATGGAATACAGGCCGATGAAAAAGCGATAGAATCTTTTCGTAAAAATCTTTCTTCTGCTGACATAATACCTGTTAATATTTCCGGAACCAGCAGGCTTGCGTCGCAAGGGGGGGTTCTGAACTGTATCACTTGGAATTACTTTTGATTGATTGAGCATTAAGCCATTTTATTCTAAATTAAGATCGAGTACTTTGCCGGTTTCATCTAAAAGAAGCGCTCTTCGTCGATTTTGTATGGCTCCCAAGCCCCCTTATGAATACTTACCTCGATGGAGCGTCAACACAGAACAAAAATATTTTGATTGCATATTTTACCACTAATTACACTTCCATATGTATTGTCTAAATAGTAGGTCATATGACCTATAAAATAGGTTATCCGACACCAATTGCAGGTTGGAGATATGATTGAACCTATTTTAGGATCTGCAAACAGCGAAAGGGCTTTGATCTTTATCCTTTCCCGAGTTAAAGGCTATGCTACAGAAATCTCCAGGTCCTTTGACTCGGATCTTTCGCCAATCCAAAAGCAGATCGATAAGCTCGAATATGGGAGCGTATTGATCAGCCAGACTGCCGGACGTACGCGAGTATACGAGTTCAATCCAGGAACCCCTTTCTCGTCAGTTTCAAACCAATCCAAAATACGATCCTCAGGATTGCAAATATTGGCTACGAAAAACCACACTCCATAAGCAGAAAAGATCTTAATTTCCATTAAAATACGATAGGAGTAAGATCTGACGTATTTTAATGATTGACAGTGGTGCATCAGATTTGTTACACTTTGATTGGAGATAAATAATATGCCGACAAAGAACCCGAGAATCAATGTAGCAGTCGAAAAATCCATCTACTCTATTATCGAAACCTTGGCAAAAGAAAAAGGTGTATCCATGTCTATGATTACAAGGGAGTTGATAAAGGAAGCTCTTGAGATAAATGAAGATGTACTTTTAGCATCTTTTGCTGAAGAAAGAGACAAAACATTCGACAAGACCAAGAGCTTGCCCCATGAAGAAATCTGGAAATAGGCATGTCTTACACGGTTAGATACCACCCGCTCGTTAAAGAAAAGGACCTATTCAAAATTAATACTATGATAAAAACAAAGATCAAGAATGCCATTGAAAGAAGGTTGATGGCGGACCCTGTAAAGTATGGTGATCCATTACGAAAAACATTGAAAGGATATAGAAAGCTCAGGGTAGGAGATTATCGAATAGTGTATAGAATTGAGAATAAGTATATTTTCATACTTGGAATATGTCTTCGTAAAGAAATCTATAAGAAAGCAAAATTACGTATATGAAAAATGGGGTCCGGCAATGCCGGGCACCGTAGGAGGATTAACAGCAAAAAAATATAACAGATAAAATGGGACCCAAGAATGAATATTCATATTATACGTTCTCGTGCAAATAAACGACAAGTGAATGAAATGCTGGAAACACTCGGCACATATATCAAGTTAGCTGTAGATGTGCGGCGTGATATTTTAGCAGGTGGAGGAGCACTGCACGCTGACTGTGAAGCTGTTCTACTCGATGATGGCAGCAAACAAAATGATATCTGGGGAGCAGATTGGGTTCCGACAACCGGGCAGCTGCGCTATGAGGCACTCATTAATATCCGGCCCCGGCAAAATAATCCTGCAACGGAGATTCTTGATTCGTTGATTCGTGATCGGATTGAGAAAATAGTACAACGTTTACTGGAGGGGGTATGATAAACCAGATAGTAATTCGAGAACGATACTTACGTGATGAATTACCTATTCGTCTAGGTGGGTTAGCAGCCAATTTGGCACGAATTAAATCTTTTTCCGACCATCATGGCCACCAGGATTTAATTGGGAGTTTGTTGGAAGAGAGCAAGTTTTTCATAGAGTGGACTTTTCCAGATACAGACTTGGAAGACCAGGCAGAGTTAGCTGAGCTGCAAATTCAGTTGGCTTTATGGCAACGACGGTTGAGAAAGATATGGGCTGATCCTGCTCAACGAGTAGCTGTGGCTGAGAAAGCCCATGATTGGTCCAAACGGGTGTTAGAGATGTCAGGGATATTATGATAAATTATAGAATATTCTGCTTGTCGAGATGGTAAGAAAAGTTTATTTCTAAAACATGAATTCCGGTATAAAAAAACTCATTTTCCGTTAACCCTCACCCCATGAGAATAGTTTTCCTACCAAATTTCTAAAAATTTTTATAAACTAAATATATTCAATATTATGGGAAGGAACATCTAAAATGAAAAGGGAATATAATAGAGTCTATCAATTTAAAATTACACTGAAAAATATCAGCCCGCCCATTTGGCGAAGGATACAAGTACCGGAATCTTATTCATTTTGGGATTTACATGTTGCCATTCAGGATGTGTTGGGTTGGTTGGATTATCACCTGCATGAGTTTGATCTCTTTGATCCCTCTACCGGGATGAAAGTTACGATAGGGATTCCCGATGATGAAGGTTTTGATATGGATAGAGAAGTTCTTCCCGGATGGGAACAAAAAATTGCTGATTATTTTTCCATGGAAAACAGAGTCGTTTATTACGAATAGGATTTTGGTGATGGTTGGGAACACATGATAAAATTAGAAAAGATACTTCCTCGAGATAAAAACATTGATTATCCAATATGTACTGCTGGAAAGCGGGCATGCCCACCAGAAGATGTTGGTGGGGTTGGGGGATATGAAGACTTTCTGGAAATTATAAGTAATCCTGATCATGGGGAATATGAGAGCGTGATCGAATGGGTTGGTGGTGTATTCGACCCGGAATATTTTGATAAAGAAGAGATAAGTTTTGATGATCCTGATGAACGCTGGAAAATTGCATTTAAGTAAATTGATTAGGAAGAATTACTGCTATAATCCTGGGCGGTTGTAATGCAGGTTATCCGTATCTAAAAAGAGATGTTTTTTTAGTGTGTTTTTGGTCACGCTGTACCCCTTATGAATACTTAAATATTTCCAGAAACACACACACCTCATCGACGAAATACTACCGGCTTTTTACATCTTATTCCTACCCCTAAATCAAAATTCTCAGTCTATTGGGAAATAATTTCTACAGTCTTTTGGTTTATATAAGGCAACGAGTCTCACGGTAGTCTCTGTTACTCTTGAGGGCAACTACCTTTAGATAAGTATGTCTTCTATTTTAAATATTAAAATGAATTTTGAAATCTATAATAAATGTGCTATACTTTATTAAAATAATATTTTACATTTTTATAAAAATATGAATTCAAGGTGCCTGATTTTTTGGGATCGGCAGTGAAGTTGTATGAAGTTGGAAAATTCAAAGCGCTTATTCTTATTGTAGATGATTTTATATCTATTCCTCAGCGATTTCGAAAACCTTGAACATCTAAAAAAATACTGTAATAGATAACAATTTAAAGTATGTGCAAGAAAAATGTAAATAAAAAATCCACCTAAATGATTGGTAGTCATGTATCAATAAAGGTGAATATATGAAATTGAAAATACAACAGCAATATTTAAAAACAGTTTCAATAATTGTAGTAGGTACTACTGTTATCTTTGGCGGCATTGCTATATATTTCGCATTATTTACCATATCGGAGAAGACGAAAAGTATTTATTTTAGTGAAGTTAATGATTACGCGGAAGGTATAAGTGTATATTTGGCTAATATTGAGGAAGATTTGAAATTCTTAAGTGATGTTCCGTCAATTCAAGGTCTCATACTCACCCGAAAGGCGCAAGGGTTCGATATGGAAGGGAACTCAAATTATGAAAAATGGAGAAGGAGGCTTGAAGCAATTTTTGTCAGTTTGGCCGAAACTACAGACAAGTATATTCAACTTCGCTATATCGACGAAGCAGGGAATGAGGTGGTAAGAGTCAATTATAACAACGACTTTCCAATAGTAGTTCCATCTAATAAACTGCAGAACAAAGCTGACAGATACTATTTTAAAGAAACAATGAAGCTTCCCGCAGATAATATTTATATATCACCTTTAGATCTTAACCAGGAAGAAGGCAAAATAGAAATACCTTATGTACCGACGATTCGATATGCAACGCCTATATTTGATTTCGATGGAAATCGTCGAGGCATAGTGATTATAAACATCATGGCGGAGAAGTTGCTGCAATTTCCTGATGTATCTAAGAATACAAAAGGAGGGTATCTGTTTTTAATTGATAAAGATGGGTATTATTTACATCACAGCGCTGATGAATATAAGGAGTGGGGTGGTCCACGTGATTTGAATACAGGATATAATATAAAAAACGATTATTCATTATGCTTTAATAAGTTACTGACGCAAGGGGAGGGAAAAGCTTATTGTAGAAAGAGTAAAAAATATTTGTTTTTTAAACGAATTGATGTGCTTCAGAAATACCAGCCTCATACTGAAAACGAGAATTACTGGGTTTTAACCATCGGTTTGGATAGAGATACGTTTCTGGCTCCCTTGTATAAGATGTTAGGTTTTATAATAATGGCGCTTTTACCCATTTTCTGGTTTATTTTGTTAGTCTCAAAACGTGTCGCAAGGCAGATGGGTCAGGCAGAGGAAAATATAATAACGCAAAAGAAGATTGCCGAAGAAGCAAATCAAGCTAAAAGTCAGTTTCTTGCCAATATGTCACATGAGCTTCGTACTCCCTTAAATGCCATTATCGGTTTTTCGGAGATTCTTGCGGACGAGACTTTCGGCGAGTTGAACGAGAAACAGGAAAGATATGCCAACAATATCCTGATAAGCGGCCGTCACCTGCTTGCGCTGATTAACGATATACTTGACCTTTCCAAGGTGGAAGCGCAAAAGATGGAGCTTGCACTTACGACAGTGGAGATCAGAGCGCTGCTTGAGCAAAGCATGATTCTGATCAAAGAACGGGCTCTGAAGCATAGGATCAATCTGGACCTCACAGTTTCGAAAGACCTGGAAGGAGTCAGAATACGTGCCGACGAACGAAAGCTCAAGCAGATCATGTTTAATCTTCTTTCTAATGCAGTCAAATTTACACTGGATGGCGGATCGGTTCGGGTGGCTGCAAAACCGTTTCTCAAAAAGGAAAGCGAACAGAGATATTCCTGTGTTGAGATAAGTGTGTCTGATACGGGTATTGGAATCAAGAGCGAGGATCAAAAGCGAATCTTTGATGAATTTGTACAAACAGATTCCTCATATGCCAGGATGCAGGAAGGAACGGGGCTGGGGTTGGCGCTGACGAGGAAGTTGGTGGAGCTTCACGGAGGCCGGATCTGGGTGGAAAGTGAAGGTGAGGGGAAGGGGAGTACCTTTAGCTTTGTGATACCCGCTGGTGCTTCTGATGAGAAATGTGAAGGCATAATACGTGAAGAAGAAGAACAGAAGGGCGTGGAGGGCAAGTCTCTTGTGCTGGTAGTGGAGGATGATCCTCAAGCGGGCGAGCTACTGAAAGAGTATCTATCCGATGCGGGGTATTCGGTTGCTCGGGCTTATGATGGTGAGCATGCAATTCGGATGGCTCGGAAGCTAAAACCTTATGCAATTATTCTGGATATTATTCTACCGAAAAAAGATGGCTGGGAGGTACTCAAAGAACTTAAATCCCGGACGGAGACCAGAGATATTCCTGTGGTTGTTGTATCGAGTACCGAGGACCGACAGTTGGGGTTAAGTTTGGGGGCTATTGAATGGCTTGTAAAGCCTGTGGATAGAAATAGCGTTATTAAAATTTTGAGCAGTGTTTTTCCTGTAAATGATAAAACGGCCCTGACAGTGCTTGTTGTTGATGACGAGCCAGAGGACGTTGAGTTGCTGAGCGAGATACTTCATGGCCAGGGGTATAACGTTTTGAAGGCATATGGTGGTAAGCAAGGGATAGAGCTTGCGATTGAGAAACTTCCTGATGTGATTATCTTAGACCTGATAATGCCTGAGGTGAACGGTTTTGAAGTAGTTCGTAAGCTGCGGGAACATCCAGAGACAAGTGATATTCCGATTGTTATTAATACCGCCAAAGACTTGACACAAGAGGACCGACAGAGGCTGAACAGTCATGTACAGTCAATTTCATTAAAGTCGTTTGGCAAGGAGGAGCTGCTGCGTGAGCTTGAGAGGGTGGTAAAGAAGAAACCTGTTGCTTAAGTGGGTTCTTTTTGGGATTGGAAAAAACCGGACAATCAATTCAAAATTCCCGCCCGCTTGTGTTTCGTGGCGTCGGGTGTGTGTTTTGAAGTCTGAAAAGTATAATGCAGAGGTGTATGAGATGGCTGGAGAGAAGATACTGGTCATTGAGGACAATGCGATGAACATGCAGCTTACAGTGGATTTACTGGAAGCGGCAGGTTATGCTGTTATTCAGGCTGAGACAGCCGAAAAAGGGATAGAGCTGGCGAAGACCGAGGTACCTGACCTCATTCTCATGGATATCTCACTGCCGGGCATGGACGGACTGAGTGCAACAAGGATATTGAAACGTGATCCCAAAACAAAGGGTATTTCCATTGTTTCCCTGTCAGCCCATGCAATGGAGAAGGAGCTCGAAGAAATGCTGGATGCGGGCTGCAGCGGCTGTATTACAAAGCCCATTGATACACGCGAGTTTAGGAAAACCATTGTCAATTTTTTAGAATCTGGAGGGGGAGTATGAAGTTGGAAGAGAAAAAAGAACAGATTCTCGTTGTTGATGATGAAGAGTTAAACAGGGAGTTGCTGGAGGGTTTGTTGCTCCCCCTTGGTTATGAAGTACTTTTGGCCAGTAATGGAACGGAAGCACTGAAAAAGGTGCAGGAATTTTCTCCCGATTTAATTTTGCTTGACATCATGATGCCAAAAATGGACGGCTTTGAAGTGACCAGCCGATTAAAAAAAGACGAGCAGACCCGTATCATCCCCGTTGTTATAGTGACTGCGTTGAAGGATGTACAAGACCGGGTCAGAGCACTTGAGTTGGGTGCGGATGATTTCCTGAGCAAGCCTGTGGATAAGACTGAGTTAAGGGCAAGGGTTCAGTCCTTGCTCAAGGTCAAGGCTTATAACGATCATATGCAAAATGATCGAAAGCAGCTTGAGGTTGAAGTAGCTAAAAGGACCAATCAACTACGGTATGCCTTTGAAAGAATCAGAGAGGCTTCTCTTGAAACTATTCACCGGCTTTCCCGGGCTGCTGAGTATAAGGATGAGGATACCGGGACTCATGTTCAGCGCATGAGCAATTACGCGGGCGCTGTTGCTCAGGAGATGAACCAGGATGAAGAAATCATGAAGGCAATCCTCTATGCGGCTCCCATGCATGATGTGGGCAAGATCGGCATACCTGATTATATTTTGCTGAAGCCCGGGAAGCTTGATCAAGAGGAGTGGTTGATCATGAAGCAGCATACCATCATCGGGGCACAGATCTTGGAAGACTCTAAGGCCGATTATATCAAATTGGCAAATA
Organism: uncultured Spirochaetota bacterium; assembly: GCA_964521865.1. Taxonomy (GTDB): domain Bacteria; phylum Spirochaetota; class B62-G9; order B62-G9; family DRHN01; genus CAYSRJ01. Next base: position 122,145 of record CAZFTJ010000001.1, read on the forward strand.
CAATAGCCCTTACGCATCATGAAAAGTGGGATGGGAGCGGTTATCCCAATCAACTCAAAGGCTCCAATATACCGCTGGTGGGACGTATAACTGCAATAGCTGATGTATTCGATGCCCTGACAACCAAGAGACCGTACAAGGAGCCCTTTACGGTTGAGAAGTCTTTTCGCATTATTAGGGATGGCCGGGGCAGCCATTTTGATCCGGATGTAGTAGATGCCTTCTTTGGCGTTAAGGATGAGATACTGTCGATTAAAGCTAAATACAAAGACGACAGGGAAAGTCGTTTTCTGTGGATGATTGGGTAAAAGGCTCTTTAATGTGCCGTTTGTGAAAGATGAAGAACATAAAATATCTTTATGGAGACATGTTCCATGTTAGATAATATTCAGTTTTCAGAGCCTTCCCATTACACAGGAAATGTCCTCGTCGTCGATGATGATGAGATAAGCCGCGAACTGATGAAGGATATCCTTGAAAAAGACGGACATAACGTTATCGAAGCCCCAGACGGCGGAGAGGCGCTGAAAGCTGTATCTGAGAAAATACCCGATGTTGTATTGCTGGACATTATACTTCCCGGAATAAATGGATTTGAAGTATGTAAGAGATTGAAAGAAGAACCTGCTACCAGCACAATTCCTGTTCTAATGGTTACTTCACTCAAGGAAAGAAGCGATCGAATCAGGGGAATAAAGGAGGGAGCAGCCGACTTCATCTCCAAGCCGATAGACCGCCTGGAAGTACTTTTGAAAGTTAAAAATGCGGTCTTCTCAAAACATATATACGATATGGTTAGGGAAGCCTATGAAAAGCTTAAGGAGCTTGAGCTCCTGAGAGATAACCTCACAAACATGATCGTTCATGATCTCAGACAGCCTTTGACGGCGATAAGCGGCTATCTTCAGCTTTTTGAGATGGGGGGTTTTGAAGATTTTACCGAAAAGCAAAAACCTGTTATCAAGGAGATTATGAATGCCGTCGATTTCCTGATGGAAATGGTTAACTCTCTTCTTGATATAAGCAAACTTGAAGTGGGAAAAATGACGCTGAATAAAAGATTATGTAATATTGAAGAAGTCGTTCATGAGATAATTAAAAAACTTGGGCCTGCCAGGGAAAAATACACTTTTTCGGTAGAATTTCCTCCTGGAGGTATATCGGTTCAATGCGACCGGGATATTATACGGAGGGTTATCACAAACATCCTTGGCAACGCCGTTAAATTTACACCAGAGGGCGGAAGCATCAAAATCACCGCAGAAACCAGGCATGACCAGGTGCTTTTTTCAATAGATGACAGCGGTCCGGGCATACCGCCGGAGTACCACAACAAGATATTTGATAAGTTCGGGCAAGTTGAAACACGCAAAGAGGGGAGAAAATATTCAACAGGATTGGGTCTGACGTTTTGTAAGCTTGCCGTTGAAGCGCATGGCGGGAAAATAGGAGTGGAATCTGAGCCGGGTAAGGGGAGCACATTCTGGTTTGTTCTGCCCCTTTTAACCGACTCTCAAAAAGAAGAATAAACTAATTTTTTAATTCTTTGCCCGATTTGCTCATTTGAAAAACAGGCACTTTAAAGTATTCGGTGCAGATGTGCATCATTTAAAGGTTATTATTGATAGCAAAATCTGCAAACCCACAACTACTCATAACAGCATCGATGTAGCCAAAATTTGCTGATTTTTTCCACCCGACACAACAGCACTTGGTTGATTCTGCATTGCTTGCAACACACCCTGCCGGATATATTCACTAAGTATCTTATATTTTCACATGTAACTGAAGAATTGCCATTTTAAATCCTTTTTTCAGCATCAGGCATCCCGACAATATATTGATCGAAGAACCTTAATTACTCTATAATTCTAATAATGTCCTTAATAAGTTCATCTTTATTAAATTTTGAAACATTACCTATTAATACGATGACATATCCTTTTTCCGGGTGGTAAATTGCTAATGCTTCTGAACCAATGAACAATCCGAGGTGCCCATATGTATTGTCATAAACATCATCAAAATGAAAAATCCCCAATCCAAAGTTTTTATTATATTTTTCTTTCTCGTCAGCACCTTGATGGAAAAAAGTCATCACTTTTATGGATTTCTCATCCAAAATTATCGCTTGCATTATTGCGTCAAAGAACCTCATAACATCACTGGCTGAAGACACAATCGCACCTGATGCATGGGCACAAGTACTCCAGGAAGTATTATCGGGATGTATCTTCTGGTATCCAGGTAACGGTATTAAATTTCGATCATACCCAGTGACTAAATTTATTGGAGGATTTTCGTAAGGAACAAAGTAAGTATTTTTTAATCCCAGCGGCTCGAAAATCTCTTCTCTATATAAAGTTTTTAATGGTTTTCCCGTAACTTTTTCTGCAATCAAACCAAGTAAAATGTAATTAGAATTTGAATATTCATATATTGTACCCGGCTTAAATTTGAGTTTTTTATTTTTTATTATTTCTAAAAGCTCATCCGATTTCCATATTTTGTGAGAATTTATAGTAGACGTCATCATAACTTTCATTCCCAGTATTTCAGGAATGCCACTTGAATGACTCAATAAATGCTGTATTGTTATTTTATTTGATTCTGAAATATCAGGAAACCAGATATCAATACTTTGATCAAATCTTATATACCCTTTTTCAATAAGTCGTAAAATCAGTACAGCGGTAAAGGTCTTTGTTACGCTACCAATTCTGATTGTGTTATTTATGCTTAATGGCTTTGTTCTTTCTTTATCGGCAGTACCACTTGCACCATTCCATGTTCTACCCTCTTTAGTCTTAACTGATACTTGAATTCCAATGAGGTTATATTTATTAATAGCTTTGTCTAAAACTACTTGTAATAAATCAGCAGTATGAGAATCGATTGTACCAGAATTAATTATATTTCGACCGTTAGGAATACTATATCGAGGTAAAGAAGAACAGCTTGCTAATATAAACGGTATTATAAAACTGAGTACAAAAAGGTGTTTATTAGTCATTATTATCCTTTCTCCTTATTCAAGGTATATGTTTACTTACATGCCTCGATAACGACCCGTGCGAGGGGAATGAACTCTGACAGTAAAGTTCCGACGCTGTCGTCGTCAACATCAGGCATGGAAATCATGACAATGACGAGATCTCTGTCCGGCGCAACGAATATGAAATTCCCGCCATGGCCCCATGCAGCGACTGCGTTAACCTCGGGAACAATCCACCAGTAATAGCCATAATCGTATTCGGCAAAACTAGACTCTGTACAGCTTGTCGTTGATGCATCAATCCAACTTTCTGACGCGACTTGGGTTCCATTCCACCATCCGTGTTGCAGGAGAAGCTGACCGAACCTCGCAAAGTCACGTGGCTTCAGGTAGAGTCATAGGCGCCCATGGTTGCACCAGCCGGATCTTTTTCCCAGTGATAGCTATCTATATCGATCCGCTGGAAAAGGTACTCGCGTGCCCAGCTCTCCAGGGTTTTTCCAGTCACCTTGCCGACGAGCGAGCTCAGTAAATGCGGATCACAGTCTCTGTAGTAAAACGTATCACCGGGATTGGCATACAGGGGCTTTTGGAGTATACACGAAATTGGATCGCATGGTCGATCCCCATACAATTCTACCGAAAAATCATCATTGTCAAAAGAAATACCCGATCTCATCGTAAGCAGATGTCGTATAGTGATCCCGCGCTTTACCGGAATATCTTTAAACTTCTCGGGCATAAACGAGGCTAGGGTTGCATCGAGATCAGGAAAGTACCCCTGATCACGAATAATTCCGAACGCAAGGGATGTAATACTCTTGGCAGCCGACTGTACATGCTGGAGCCGTTCCCGGTCTTCGAAACCACGGGAGTAGGTTTCAAAGACGATCCTGTCATTTCGCAATATAAGTAGTGCGAGCGCGTTGTAAAACTGGTCGTCGTCGTAGAACATCCGGTTGACTTCCTGGAGGAGAAGCTCATACATGTTTTCGGCCCCAGGTGATGAGACGGCCCATCCATCGTCCAGCTTCTCCGGAACAGTAGTGCCCTGTTGCTTGAGCGGATAATCCAACAGACAACCTCCCAGTGTGACTGCGAGGACCAGAATAGATAACGTAAGCATGAAGGTTTTCATTTGTGCCTCCCTATTGCAAACTCGTGACTAAAGACGATTGCGTTCCTGAGCCGGGTGAAGGTTCTCGGTACAGTATATCTTTCATAATCTATTATATACTCGAGTCGTACATGCGAGCGTTTGATCGGCCTTTCGACGCCGCATGAAAGCACGAATGAGAGGTAACGGGGTGGTGATGCAAAAACGAGGTTGCTGTTAGGCTCCGAAAAATAAAACCCTATGTGGTTGAGACCGTCCTGCTTGACTTATCGCTCATCATAGGGTCGGCCCACAAATCCAAGGGAGGGCAGCCGTAATCCCAGGATCAGGGTACTTTTTTGGAATCCCTTCCATTCCAGGGTGGCAGCGGGACCGATCATATGGGAGGCGAGATAGTAGAGATAGGCTTCATCCCATGAAAAGAGGTAGGTATCGCTAATCCGGGAGCGCAGTACCCCTCCGAGTTCGATGGAGAGCGTCCCCTTTTCCAAAATACGACTGTACCCTTCCAAGAGCAGTGAAGGCGTCAAGAGTGCTCCGCCGTTACCAAAACGCTCCTCGAGATATGACAGTGATAGTCCAAGTTGTGATGCAAGGGACCAAGACTCATTTTTGTAACAACAGGCGATCTGAACTCCTCCGCCCGGTCCGCTCCAGTTCTTCGGAATACCGCCTGCACCGAAATAGACGTCAATGTAATACGCTGGAAAAGAGATCGGACCGTAATCTCTAAAATTGAGATAGTAAAAGTAGTTTTGCACAGGAATTATGATGAGGAAGAAAAAGAGGATTGGAATTCCGAGACGCAAAAACCGCTCCTTGAGAAATGTTTTTACGCCCTTCCGGTTCAGAGATGCAGGAACAAAATATCCGGAAATCATAAAGAAAAGGCTCATGAAAAAGGCAGCGTTCACTGAAAAAAACGTATCAAGTAGTGGAATCCGCGCGTCCATCTCTTTGTACCACCACCAGCCGCCCCCGTATGCCTGGCCTGCGTGGTGCAAGACCACCAGAATTATAAGCACAATTCTCAGGTTGTCGATATACAGAAGGCGGCTTTCAGTGTGATTGTTTTCCATTTTTTATCAACCCCAAAATAATATTTTGAAGCTCTTGAACAGGTACCCCCTTTTCGACAAATCTGTCTGCACCAGCCAGCATGACCTTCTGGCGTATAATCTCACTTGGATAGAGGGAAAAAACGATTATCCTTGTTCCCAGACCCAAAGATTTGATCTGCTGCGTAGCCTTTAATCCATCCATAATCGGCATTTCAAGGTCCAAGAGCACAACATCGGGATTCACTTTTTTCACCTGATCAACAGCTTCGCGGCCATTTCCCGCCGTACCGACAATCTCAATGCCGTCAATCATCTGTAGAACTGACGTGAGATCATTTCGTACCCCTTCGTTGTCGTCCACTATCAAAAGGTGAATAGTGGTCTTCATATTTTTCTTCCCTTCCTGTACTATGGTAATAACTTAATTTTATGAAAAAATGGTTTTTCCGTCATCGGGCTCGGGATGGTTTTTATATGAGACAAGGGGGGGAATTTATTTTTGGATCCGGGGCCTAGGCATACAGGACTTGAGACCTAGGCATAAAGATGGGATTATGAAATACCTTTTTTAATAGCGTATATTGCAGCCTTCGTCCGATCGGTTAAATTCAATTTTGAGAGTATGCTGCTAACATGTGTCTTAACGGTTTTTTCACTTATGAACAGCTTGTTGCCAATCTCCTGGTTGCTCAAACCCTTTGCCAGGCAGCCGAGGACTTCCAGTTCTCTTTCGGTAAGCTCATCGGGCGTAATTCTATTCTTCTCACGATTCACCTCATTGATCTTTTTTATGGTCGTGATTCCATCCATTTTTGGTAGGATAAGGTCCATGAGTATTACGTCGGGTTGAATTTTTAATGCCTGTCTTAAAGCGCTTTCCCCGTCGCCGGCCTCACCGGCAATCAGCATATCCTCCTGTAATCCGAGGAATGCCTTTAAACCTTCACGGACGATTTGATGATCGTCCACAATAAAAATTCGTATTTTATCTTTTCTTGTATGGGCCATGCGTTATTCCTTCTGAATCGTCTGTATTTCGACTTGAATACGGGTACCCTTCCCTGGTTCAGACTCAATACTTAAACTTCCCCCATGAGCATCACTCGTTCACGCATACTGCTCAATCCGAGATGAGTCTTATCGTGCTCCGTTTCGGCCCGATTGAAACCTCTACCTTTATCTTCGATGCTAAGAGACAACGTTTCTTCTCTCTGCCGGAGGACGATCCTGGCGGAACGAGCTCCGGAGTGCTTTACCACATTGTTCAATGCCTCCTGAACTATACGAAACAGCGGTTCTTCAGTTCCGGCTGACAGGCTTCGGCAGTTGTCAACGACCAAGTCGACCTTAAGGCCGTCCCTATCCCTTCTTTCCCGTATATGCCGCTCCAGTGACGATATCAAGCCTTCCTGAGCGATCGTATTGGGGCGCAACTTTTGCAGGAGCGCACGCATTTCATCCAGGGAGTCATGAGAGAGCTCCTGTAATCGCTAGAGCAGCGGTACAACCGCGGCAGGTTCTTTATCATAGCTCATTCGAGCAGCCTCTGCCGTCAGGGTCATGCTGAACAGTTTCTGCGTCACCGAATCATGCAGCTCTCTTGCAAGGCGGTTTCTCTCCTCTGTTGCAGCAAATGTTTCGGCCTGTTTGGTATACTCTTCCAGTTTTTTATACGCGCCTTGAAGTTCGGCTAAAAGTGCCTGGCTCTTGTTTTTTTCATCCAGAGCTCTCCGGGCTGCCATGACATAAAGACCGGTCATGAGACAACCAGCCAGGGGTACTGTGAAAAACAGGACGCCTGCCTTCGGACCCTGCGCATACATGAGAGCGGCGAGAAGTAAAAATGAGAAAATTGCAATCCACACAAAACCTTTCCTTATGGAGAAGTAGCTTACGGCCTGTATGGTGAGGCATACATAGAGTATGGAAAAATAGTCCTCATTCGGAGGTAGAAGCAATAGAACGACGATAGCTATTGACTGAAGACTGAGGTATATATCGGGATACAGCCTTAATTTTACAGAGACAAGCGGCGGCGTTATACTCAACGCTAAAAATGCAAAGGGTAGAGCAAATACAATGTGCCGATATTCCTGACCCGAAAAATCAAAGATTCCGCGACCAGTTACAGAAGCAAAGAGCAGGAAAAAGGCGATGCTTGCTATTGGATTTTTGAGATTCAGTAATTTCAAATCCTTTCTCAGCATGTCAGATAATGTTCTCCTTCTTTATCAACACCAATTTTTTTGGACAATAAGAAGTCTTTCAGATGTATTACACCAACTCATCAGTTAATAGGATATCATGATAAAAACAAAGAGCAACAAGGTTTTTGATAAGCTATGAATTGTTAAAAAAGTGAATAACAGTATATCATCTTTTCTCAAACAGCCCGGAAGTTAAAAGTTGAGGGTATTAGATGACTTATAATTCTCCTGTATCGCATTTTGATCACAGTGATAGGTTTGTTCAGAAGTCTGTAAAAGCTCTGCTTCTCTCTACTGCACCAGCAGTAATAAGATAGCACGCTTTTACGTTGCTGAAGAGTAGAATGAAAAAATGGATAAACACCCAATTGTCATTTTCCTTTTTCTCCCTTATTCCTGTATATTGTTCACAATGGACATACAGGGAAGAGGCATTTTCAGCACCTTATGCTCTTTTCTCACGACTTCTATCCAATCGTTTCCCGACCTCAGAAGCGGTAAGAATACACAGTACTCGATGAAGGATATAAGCTTTTCTGCCTTTGCGGTATTCTTCTGCCAAAGCCCATCATTTTTAACCTATCAGCGGCTTATGCAGGAGGCCCGAGGCAGCAATAACGGCAGGACGCTGTTTGGGCTTCAGAAGCTTCCTACCGACAACCAGATTCGCAATCTCTTGGACCCCGTAGATCCGAAGCTGTTGTGGCCAGTCTATCGGCAAACCTTCAGGTATCTGCAGAAGCAGGGAGTGGTGAAGAGATTTCGCAGTTTCGCCAACACGCTTCTTGTCGCGGTATATGGCACGGTATATTTCTACTCCGAATCGATGCACTGTGATCAGTACAGTGTTGCACAACACGATGTGGGAACAGGCGGCATACAGATCGGCATCCTGAACGTCGAGGGTAACGTCAACGGCGCCCAGATCGGAGTTCTCAATATTGCGCAGGATGTCTTAATGAGCCAGATAGGTGTGGTGAACATTTCCCGGGAGATGCGCGGAATGCCCATCAGGCTTGTATCAATCGCGCGAAACGGAAGATCTGATTGAAGGGAGAGTTTAAAGTAAGGGTAATTCCAGCAAGAAATTTATTATGCCGTCAGGATGTACAATAAATATCGTTACTTGGAAAAAAATATAGATAAATAATCACCAATAATTGGATGTAGGAAGGAGGATTTCGGACGAAAAGTTTAAAAGTTTAAAAGTTCTCTTCCTGGTTGTGGCTTTCGTCGTCGTATCCGGATTGCTCTGTGCTCAGGCCAAGAACCCCTGCAAGGTTTTCAACGACTATCGGGCAATGGCCAAGAAGGGCGTTGCGTACGCCGGGGCGCCTCTCAAGGGGAAGGTCGTGGGTTTCGCCAATGCCCTGGGGGCTTTACCCTTCTGCGCCTTGGTCGAGAAAGGCATCAAGAAGCAGCTGACACTGGCTGGATGTGACCTAAACAAGGGCTGGATCGGCATGGACAATCAGTACAACCCCGCAGTTGCCCTGCGAAACCTCGACACCATACTCTCCAGGAAGCCGGACATCTTCATCGAATACCAGTTGGACGTGAAGACCAACCACATCATAGCCGCTAAGTTCGGCGAAGCGAAGATACCGGTCGTTGCAATCGATGTCGCAATCCCCGGCTCCCCTCTCGTAGGCACGAACAACTATACCGTCACGGTCATGGCCGGTCATACAATGGCTGAGCTAATAAGACAGAAGTGGGGCGGCTGGGACTCCGTGGATCTGGTGGTCATCATGAATGCATCCGCCCCGGGAGAGCACCCCATGCTCCGGTCTGCAGGAGTTGCCGACGCTCTCGCTGACGAGTTCGGCATCGATTCGAATCAGAATCCGAAGATAATTCGCAGCCGGGGTGGCCTCGGTCGGCTCGATCAGGCCGGGGGTACATTGAGACGTGCGCGCTGCGTTGTTTCTTGAGCAATCCGGTGAATTCGGTGTGGCTTGAGGAGGAAACCGTGATGAGCAAAGTCATGTCCCTGGGCTTTGCTGCCAATGGGGTGAACTACTTCACGCGCGGCCTACTGTTCCTGCCGGTGATCCCGTATAGCCTCCTCATCCTGGTAGCCGCGTTTGCTCGGGCGAAGTGGTACACGGGGTGAAGGTTTGTGGGAAATGCTCCCTATGTTGCAAAAGGGGCTTGGGAGCTCTATACATGACTGAAAGCCTCCTGACAGAAGAAGGTTTCTATATTGAGGTCGATGAATAATTACTGAAGGCTCCCAGGCAGGTTCTCATAGGGGGCTTTACCCATGAACTTTCCCACATACTGGCAGATAAAAACTTTAAGGATTACTCAATTACCAGGGACAGGATTGCATACAAGATATGGAAGCGTTATAAAACTTAGGAAATCCTATACACGGTATGATTGTTTCAATAAGTATTTTGAGCATGTATTTGAAAAATCCAGAACTGAATAAAAATTAACTTATAAGTAGACAATTTGATGATTCACAAGAAACAGTAGTACTCGTTCAACCCACATGGAACTTATCGAGCCCATATTATAAGAATATTATTATTTAAGAATAATTGCATATATTCTTGACTATGTACATTTCTGCGTTATTGTTTTATGCATATTCTAATTCAGATAGGAGGGAAGTATGCTTAGTAAAGGAAAAGCACATCCGACATTACCTGTTACAGATATTGAGAGGGCGAAAAAATTCTATGGTGAAACTTTGGAACTGAAACTCAGAAAAGAACTCGCACCGGGCCATCTCCTCTATGATGCGGGAGAGGGGACCTTTCTTGTTGTGTATAAAAGACCGACTCAAACCACGGCAGATAGCACAGCAGCTTCCTTTATTGTGGCTGACGTTGAGGCAACAGTTAAAGGATTGAAGGACAGGGGAGTGGTATTTGAAGAGTACGACTTACACGGATTGAAAACGGTTAATAGCATTGCAACAATGGGAAACGTAAAAGGGGCCTGGTTCAAAGACCCGGACAATAACATATTGGCTGTTTCAGAAGTAGCGTGATTTTTTCCCTTTTTGCATTAGTGATTCTCGACTGCTCCAATTGTGAGTAGAATTGTCAATTCTTTTACGGCGCGGAGATACAACCCCTTAGCATTTGTTCTGCTAAGGGGTTGCTCTAAATGCATATGACCTGCCCCATATTTTGTTCCACGTTTTCTAGTAGTTGAAAATTTCCTTCAATTTCAGTTTCCTGATTGCTCCCAGTTTCTCGAACACATTCATATTGATATCCTTTTTCTTCCCTATCACGAGAAATGTATACTTCTTATTTTTTACGTGACCGTCAAAAAATGAGCGAAGTTCCTCCATATCCATAATCTTTACTGCCGCGTACGCGTCCCTTCGATAATCATAATCGATATTTTTCCGCAGCAGATCCTGGTACGTCCAGAATATATTCGTCACTGCATTCCTGAGTGCCTCCTGACAAGGTAGACTTTGTTCAATTGCGCCCGCTGCGTCTGCGAACAGCCTCCCCTGCACAGCATCTTTACAAGCCGCTTGCGATCTACCCTGTATTCATATGTATGAACCGGACCTTCATATGAATTGTAGGATTCTTCAGGTGCATAGAGGATTTCTTCTATTGTTCTACGTGTGAGGCCGTTACGCTGTTCCCACTCTGTAAGGATGTGGTTGTTGCTTGGTTTATGGGAGAAACAAGTGATGTTTCTGCCTTTGCCTTGTTTTTCAGCTATTCGGTTATTCCATGGTCTGTCATCATTAATAATACCTGTAAAGGCATATATTTTACGATCATGGTCAACAATGATCAATCCCAATGTTCACTTTTTGTTATTTTCCTCTCTTGATTGAAGCCTCATGCTAACTCTCCAAAAATTGTGGGATATACCTCACTAAATATCTAATATTTTCACATGTAACCAAAGAATTGCTATAAATCTTTCAGGAAGATATAATAATCAACAATAAGATTTAGAGTTGTCGGCCTCATCGGTGAGATACGTTAATATTTGTTGAGATAAAATGATAAGGAAGGCAGGGTATGGACGGAAAAATTTACTATTTTGAGACTCCCGGCAGGATCAATACCGATAGTACTCTGGAGGCTGCCCGTCGGAGGGCGGATGAACTCAAAATCAAGCAGGTCGTTCTCGCTTCAACCCATGGATACACCGCCAAACGGGCTGCAGAGGTGTTTCAAGGGACGGACGTCGATATCATAGCAGTCTCCATCTGTGCCGGCTTCGATGAAGAGGGTTGGACAATGACTCGAAAAGAGAGGGAAGAGCTCGAGAAGCGAGGCATTAAAGTCATCACAGGCCTGCATGCATTGGGCGATGATGTCGGCGAGGCATTTAGCGGGTCTGCTGCAAACAGGGTCGTTCGCGAGACTCTCTACAGGTTTTGCCAGGGTATGAAGGTTGCGGTGGAGGTTGCCCTTATGGCCGCTGATGCAGGGGTTTTAGATATCTCACGCGAGGTGATTGCCATCGGCGGTACGGATGAGGGAGCGGATACCGCTATTGTCCTCAAACCGGCCTATGCGCGGAAATTCAAAGATATAGAGATCAGAGAGATCATTGCTAAACCCAGGCAGGGGTGAAGTATTTTCTGAAACACAAAAGCAGCGATCCATAGTAGTACGTAAAACAGCACCTGTTCTTGATACGTTTCCCCTTGGTTCCGACGCTGCTCCAGCTGCCTCCTGACGGGATGGGTACGCAAAACGGCACATATTCTACATACGTTTCCCAATAGCATGCAACCGGTAGAGCCGACATGTGCAACGTTAGGGTCGAGGACATATTGGACAAAAGGCTGCTGGTCACCAAAAGCGACTTTATCGATTTTGAAAATATCTCACCAAATGATCTTGCAATCTCACTATTATCGATTTAAATTCACTTTCAATATGAGAAATGCCCTGCTAATATATCCTGAATTCTCGCCGTTTGGATTCTGGAATTACAAAGACGTTGCTAAATTAGCGGGAGCCAAATGTCCCGCTGCACCCCTCGGAATGATTACATTAGCGGCACTCCTCCCTGAAGAGTGGGACATCAAGCTGCTCGACATGAACGCAGCCGAGTTGCATGATTCTGATATAGACTGGGCCGACCTTGTATTCATAGGCGGGATGCTCCCTCAGCAAATAAATTTTCTTAAACTCATAGATAGAGTCCATTCCAGGGGAAAAAAGGTTGTAGCCGGAGGTCCAGACCCGACTTCACAGCCGAAGATCTATGAAAAAGCCGATTATCTTGTCCTGGGTGAAGCTGAGGATACAATCATACCGTTTCTGGAGGCTCTCAAAAAGGGAGTTGAAGAGGGGGTATTTACACCCCCTCGAAATAAACCTGATATTACCAGAAGTCCTGTTCCAAAGTTCGATTTGCTCAGGTTTAAGGATTATCTGACAGTCGGTATACAGTTTACACGCGGGTGTCCGTTCAACTGCGAATTTTGTGATATTATCGAGCTCTATGGAAGAACACCTCGTACGAAATCTGCGGAGCAAATCCTCGCTGAGCTTGATGCATTGTATCGGGCCGGATACAGAGGTTCTGTGGAATTTGTGGATGATAATTTTATCGGGAACAAGAAAAAGGTAAAGGAAATTCTCATTGCTGTCCGTGAGTGGTCTGAATCTCACAATTATCCTTTCTATTTTGGAACAGAGGCCTCGATTAATCTTGCAGATGATGAAGAGCTTCTTGGATTGATGCAGGATGTGGATTTCAGGTATGTATTCATCGGTATAGAATCCGTTGACGATAACGTACTTAAATCGACTCAGAAAAAGCAAAATGTAAACAGAAAAATCTGCGACGATCTCCATAAAATATACCATTACGGAATGTTTGTAAGCGGCGGTTTTATCATCGGTTTTGATGATGAAACCAGTGAAATGGCAAGGCTGATTGAAAAAACGGTTACCGACGGCAAGATATGTATAGCGATGGTAGGTTTACTGTATGCGCTCCCCAATACGCAGCTTACCCGTAGATTGATAAGGGAAAAGAGATTTTTTGATAATTCAAGCCGGTTGGATGTGAACGATATTAATATCGATCAATCTACGAGCGGACTCAATTTTATCACTAAAAGACCTCGGAATGAGATTATCAACGATTTTACTTACATTCTAAAAAAGATATATTCACAAAAGAGTTACTTCGATAGATGTTTGAAGCTGGCGAAGGTTCTGAATGTGAAAAGAAAAAACAAACCTTCGTTTACCGGAAACCTGAAAAATATAATTGCATTTTTCAGACTGATTAACAAGCTTGGATTGAAGCCGCCTACCAGTTATTATTTTTGGAGAAATATCTTCAGCATTCTATTGATCAATCCGTCTGCCATTGTAGAAGAATGTAACCTGATGGCAATGTTCATTCATTTTCGAAAACAGACGGAATTTATCATTGGACTCATGACAGCCAACCCCCAAAAAAGCAGCAGTATGCCAAAGGATGATGTGCAGCGATAGATTGGTAATGATTTCCTCGACAGCCTCACGTCGATTACTTTGTGTGGATAACGATTGATGATACAGACATCTCATAAGATATATTTTACCGACTCTCGCGAGCTTGGTTTTATTGATTCGGGAAGCGTCGGCCTGGTAGTGACCTCGCCGCCATATCCCATGATAGAGATGTGGGATGAGTGCTTTAAAGCCCGGAACAAAGACATTCGAGCTGCTGTCGATGACTGTGACGGACGTACGGCTTTTGAGCTCATGCACAAAGAGCTCGACAAGGTGTGGAGCCATGTCCATCGCGTCCTTGTAGACGGCGGTATAGCCTGCATCAACATCGGGGACGCAACAAGAACGCTGGGCAGGACCTTTCGTCTGTACCCGAACCATTCACGGATATTGAGCTGCTTTTTTGAGCTTGGATTCGATGTTCTGCCTGTGATTCTGTGGAGAAAAACCACGAATGCGCCGAACAAGTTTATGGGTTCCGGCATGTTGCCTCCAGGGGCTTATGTAACGCTCGAGCACGAGTACATACTGATCCTCCGGAAGGGTGATAAGAGGAGATTTTCTACCAGTGCGGAAAGGCTCAATCGCCAGGAGAGTGCGTTTTTCTGGGAGGAGAGGAACATCTGGTTTTCGGATGTGTGGAATTTGAAAGGAACGCAACAGAACCTGAACCATAGCGAAGTGCGAGACAGGAGTGCGGCCTTTCCGTTCGAACTGGCCTATCGCCTCATCAACATGTTCTCTATAAGACACGATATTGTACTCGATCCTTTCCTGGGTACCGGAACGACAATACACGCAGCGATCGCTTCGGAACGGAACAGCATTGGCGTTGAAATTGATGATGGTTTTCGAAGCTGTCTTGCAGAAATAATTCCGAAAGTCCTTGTTACACTCAATAAATACATAGACGATAGGCTCCGGCGCCATGAAGGTTTTATCGGGGAATATTCGAGGAAAAAGGGACAACCAAAGTATGTGAATGCATACCATGGGTTCCCAGTAGTAACATCTCAGGAAGTCAAGCTGAAACTCAGGTACATTGACAAAGTGCAAAAAATCATCGGTGGGACACCAGAGTATCGAATCTCTTATAAGTGCCGGGCGTAATTGATACTTGCATCTCACCGATTGTCACTTTATGAGCCTTTTGCGCATACCCCTGATAGCAAGGGGGAAGAAGACCGCGCTGAAGGCCGCGAGGTAGAGCGTGTTCCACAAGAGTCCCCACTCGAAATAACCCAGGCTGAACGCCCTGGTCAGCTTCACGAGATGGGTGAGCGGAAAGACGAGCGCCGCTTTCTGCACCCAGGGCGGAAGGTTTTCCAGGGGAAAGAACGTACCGCTGAAGAGGAACATGGGGGTAATGAAGAGGAACACGGGAAGATTGAAAGAATCGATGCTGGGAATCACTGAGGTGAAGAACATGCCGATCGCTCCGAAGGCGATACCGCCCACGAAGGAGAGCGGTATGACCAGGAGAACGGCGGGATAGTGCAGTATCCCGAAGAACGTTATTACAGTCAACATGATTGAGGTTCCGATGACGGATTTTGTCGCCCCCCACACGATCTCTCCTGTGATGATCTCCTGAATGGAAAGCGGTGTTGCGAGCATCGCATCGAATGTCTTCTGGTAGTACATCCGCACGTAGGATGCGAAGGTGGTCTCGAAGAAAGTGTTGTACATAATGTTGATAGCCACAAGGGCGGGAGCAATGTACGCGATGTAGGATACGGCGTTGCCCCGGTAGACGATGCTGCCGACGAGAGCTCCGAGCCCGGCACCGAAAGCGAAGAGGTAAAAAAGCGGTTCGAGCAGAGGCGGAAGAAAGTTGATCTTCCAGACCCTTCGATACACGGTGAAGTTTCTCTGCCACACCTTCATGAACCTGCCAGACAGATTACCCTTTCTCACTCTCTCAGCCCTCTCCCCGTGAGTTTCAGAAACACATCCTCCAGCGTCGCGAGCCGAAGATCGCACCCTCCTGTACAGAACCTCCTGCTGATCGTGTGGAAAAGCGAATCTCCCTCCTTGCAGTAAATGATCAGCCGGTGACCCAGATTCTCGTAGTCGAGCCGCTCTGAGCCGGCCCACCTGGAAAGCTCTTCGGAAGGCGCAGAGATCTCTATTACCTCCCTTCCCACATATCGCGCGACAAGCTCGCCCGGCTTGCCTTCCACCAGGATTTTTCCATGGTCCACGATCACGAGCCTGTCGCAGAGCCGGGCAGCCTCTTCCATGTAATGCGTGGTGAGTACAATCGTGAGCCCGCGTGACTTGAGTTCTTCGAGCCGTTCCCACACCTGGTGCCTGGACTGAGGATCGAGCCCGGTGGTCGGCTCGTCGAGGATCATAAGCTCCGGATTGTTGATAAGCGCCCGAGCGATCACCAGGCGGCGCATGAGCCCGCCGGAAAGCTCCGTAACCCTGCTGGCCTTCCTGTGCCCCATCGATATGAAATCCAGAAGAGAACGGGTTCTCTCCTGTGCCTCCTTTTTAGGTATATCGAAGTAGCGGGCGAATACCTGGAGATTCTGCTGAACGCTGAGGTCGGGATCGAGGCTGTTTTCCTGCTGGCAGATGCCGATCCTGCTTTTTATTCTGCGCCAATCCGTCACAACATCGAGTCCGAAGACCTTCAGAGAGCCGGAGGTCATGGGGGAAAATCCGTAGATCATCCTGATCGTTGTGGTTTTTCCAGCGCCATTCGGGCCCAGGAGCCCGAAGCTTTCCCCTTTCTTTACTCTGAAGGAGACTCCGTCGACGGCGTGGAGCTCGCCAAAGGATTTTCGTACGTTTTCGGCCTCGATTATGTACTCCACCGCTCACCCCCTCGTCAGGAGCTCTGCCGATCAATCAAGAAGATAACTTTCCTCTTTGTACCGGAAAACAACATTCTTATCGAAAACGGTACTTTCATCCACAGCCGGTCCGGTCGGCCAGACCAGGCGGTACGACTGACGGGCCAACGGGATTTATTCAGTGCCTGTGTCATGCCGCTTTCTCCTTGCCTCGTACCAACCGACGAAAGCAGACTCTACAATAAGACCGAAGAACACAAAAGCGGCACAGATGACGAAAACGAAGGCCATGGAGTAGCGCTGGTACAACACCCCACCTATGGTCGACCCCAGGATGAGGCCGGAGGAAATAATGGATTCGTGAACCGCCATCCGGCCGGACCGGTTGATGCTCCCGGATATACCGTGAAACTGGCTGTTGAAATAACTGAAGGCCTGACTCACACCCATACAGGCGATCAGAACACCTGCCGTGATCGGGGTGGTCGCATAGGCCATGAAAAACACACAGACCACCATGACAGCCTGCGACACGAGCATCTGAAGCGGCCTGTAGTGCCAGAAAATCGTCCGTCCCATGAAAAGAAAGCCGAACATCGCGAAGAGAGCCCTGTTGAGCAGAAGCAGGCCGATGATGTCTTTCTGAATACTGAGAGTATCGAGGGCGTAGAGGGGAAAGATGTTCACGATCACGCCGATGACAGTGTAGGAGGTGAAGTTCCCGATCCAGGCTGGAAACCGAAGCGGTGTGCTGTTGTCTTTTTCACGCGTTTCCAGCCTGGTGTCGACAGCCGCCTCCCTATCCTGTCTGATCAGCGGCAGGAAGAAATTCGCACCGGCGAGAAGAAAGCACGCGGTGAAAAAGGAAAAACTGCCGATGTAGAGTGGAAGGGCGGGTGCCTGTTCACTCAGATACCCGGCAATGAAGGGGCTTATGATGCTCCCGATGCTCCAGGAAAAGTTGTAATTGGACATGAGCTTCGAAAGCTCAGCTCCCTCGATTCCGCGGGAAAGCCACCCCATGAGAGGGGGCCAGAAAAAAGAGATGGACAGCCCGAAGAGCCCGTAGAAGAAGTAGACGAGGCCGATCGTTTTCGCCTGAAGAATCAGGATGATGAACAGGCCTTTGAAAAATGCAGCTGCCATCAGCACGTAGCGAGGGAGCACCATGTTCGAAAGCGGCCGGATAAAAATGCATCCGAATATATAGCACAACGACCAGAGCGCGGTGAAATAGCCAACCTGGCTGGGAGTGGCTGCAAACATTTCACGAATGTAGAAAATAGCCCCCAGTGTGACGAGACCGTGCCCGAGAGCGACCGCAAAGGAGGTGGGATATATGACCGTACTCTTTCCGATGCCGGAGTAAAAAGACTTGATGAGCTGCCGCTGCCTGTCGATGTAACGGTACACCATGGGGAACCTATTCTCCCTGCATGAAATCGTGCCCTTAAACAGAAACGTTAATATACTGCCGGTCAGGTTCCAACGCGAAGACAATTGATTCAGGAACTATTGTGAATAAGCGCTGTAATTATAAACAGGATTAGCTGATTATCCAGCTCCACCTCGAGAGGATCAATCTCGTCAAGAACGAGGAGGTCGCTCTCGTTTTCGAGGGAACACCTGATACATGAACCGCCTTCCTGAACCCTCTCGCCGAGAACCGGAATGGGCTGTATCGGGGCTCTTTCAGACTGGGGTTATGGCTGAAACACTATCGTTGTACGGAATGTTGAGCAGCACATACTGTCTGTCTTGACAGTCATCACCGTGGGTTGTGGGGCATCTATTGAAATAATACCGGAGAGTTTATTTCATATGAGTTGAAATTGTAATCTAGAATGCTTTTTTTCTTTTGAATAAAGTTGATTATATCAATGCGGTCCGACTGTTTGATTTTAAAAACAAGATTTTCCTGTACCAGAATTTAGTGATAATTTGTATGATAATGAATCTTTGAATCAACTATTATAAAATAATGTTCGCGATTTCATTCACTTCAAATTAATCAAACCCCTGTAATGATTTTAATTCTATCAGACACCACATCCTCAATATACGGGAGGACTTCTTTCATAATGTCGAGTGTATAGGGGTTTTCATCAGCCCTGTCGAGTGCTCTTTTCAAATGAGCTAAATAAGTCGTGTGAATTATAGTTCCAACATTAACTTTTATGATTCCGAGGGATATTGCCTTTTGTATGTCTGCATCAGGAATCCCGGTGCCGCCATGCAATACCAGAGGCACATCGAGTACAGCAGCAATTTCTTTAATCCTGTCGAAATTTATCTCCGGTTTATCTGTATAAAAACCATGGGCTGTTCCTATACCGACTGCAAGCATGTCGACATTCGTTTTTTCGACAAGCTCCACCGCTTCGTCTATCTCCGCCATATATACGCCCCCGCTGAAGTCACCTTCGATACCTTTCCCTTTAATTTTCCCGATTTCGCCTTCGGTTAGCACACCTTTTTTATGTGCGTATTTGACAACTTCTTTTGTCATTCTGATGTTTTCTTCGAGAGTTTTCCTTGAGCCATCTATCATGACTGAGGGATATCCTGCATCTATAGCATCAATGCAAAGATCAACACTACTGCTGTGATCCAAATGGTTAAAGAGGAACACATTGCTTTTAGCATTCAAGGTATTCACCATTGCCTGACATATATCCATTCCCAAAGCCTTAACAACCAGAGGGTTGCTGGCGACTATTACATCTACCTTCTCACGGTTAGCTGCGTTTACAATTGCGAAAAGATCCCACATATCAGAATAATTGAATGCAGGTAATCCTTTTTTTGTTCTCCATTTTTCAATTAAGAGATTTCTTAAGTTATTTTTTTTCATGATAAATTCCTGATCATTATTTTAATAAGATTTCATCTTATTTTTCCTACTATTTAGCACAAACATCTATTCAGCGATTATCGTATAATATTTTGATAGACTCTATTTAAAGTTATGATATCTATTTCTAACAGTAAAATGTCCGGATAAGTGTTGTTACGCCAGCAAAAAACAACTTATAAATGGTTATTACTGATAAACAAGTGATGCTCAAAATAAACTTAAGCGAAAAACCTGTTTAATTATACTTCCCGTATTTCTTGATCGCTCTCACAAGGGCAAAAAGATTCTCATGGGGTACTTCAGGCGCGATTACATGAGTTGGTGAGATGTACAGACCGCCTCTCATACCTACTGTTTTTATTCTCTGCTTCACTTCAGCCTCAATAGCTTCAGGTGTTCCAAAAGGGAGGGTATGTTGAATACCTATGGTACCCCAGAAGGCAAGTCTATCACCGTATTGTTTTTTTAATTTTGCCGGGTCCATACATTCTGGCTGGACTGGATTCAGTGCATTTACACCTATCTCGATGAGGTCGGGTATTATTGGTTCCACATAACCATCGGAGTGATAGAAAAAAATTAAGTCGGGTTTTATTTCCCTTGCCCCTTTTATTATTTTATCCAATCTCGGCCTAAGCCATTTTCGCCAGATACCTGGGCTTATTAGCATTCTATCCTCCATGCCTACATCGTCCCCGATATGTATGATATCTACTCCAACCTCTGCAAATTTACGGGCCCTAAAAAGAGATAGCGCCGCAATCCTCTCAAGAAGTGCTTCTGCAATTTCCGGTCTCTGGAGAAAATCCATTAAAAGCTCATCAAAACCCCGTATCTGCCAGGCAACCTCAAAGATTGTCATTGCCAAGAATGCAACCGAGGCCAGGCTCTTTTTTCTAATCTTTTGTACCTCTTTTTCGAGATGTTTGTACCGGTACTCATTGGTAAAGTCAGGGAGAGGATAGTCCTCAATCGCTTTAACAGATGTGGCTTGAACCATTTTTGCAGGGGGAATAAAATGATCATAGGATACATCTGATCCCACCAGAAATGCCGTTCCCCATTCATTGAAAGTAAAAGAATACGGTTTTGGAACCTCATGAAACCAATTATTATATTTGCAGAATTTCAAGTTTTCTGGTAACGCGTGATATCCTGTAAATCTCTCTCTCAAGTCGATTTTCGTGTCTTTAAATCCAACCCATCTGATATCCCTTTCCACCCCGAAGTATTTATCGGGATCATTGCACCCTGTTTTTTCCTTAAAAATGCGGGCAGCTTTACGATTAAAACCCTTGAGACCGTTTCCGAAAGGTGTTATATCGTACGGGACCCTATCGGCTTGTCCTCCACGGAGCGTGTTCAGTACTCTTTCTCTCGGAGTCATTATACCCTTTACCTTTCATATCGATGTACGTCAATTAATAAATAAACAACGTGAAGTCTGTATTGTTTTTACCGGATTATTTATTGTCGTATTGCAGTTCAATTTTTTACAATGCGGTATTTTCCACCTCCCTGATACAATTTATATAGTAACAAAAATTTTCAAAAGAAATATCAGACGGTACATGATGGTCAAGAGATGGGAAATAGCCGCCAGTCCTCAACATTTGCGGCACTTTTCGCATTATTTCTTCTTCAATTTCCTTTTTACTTTTTAGTAGCACTCTTTTATCAATACCTCCCAAGAGGGCAAGAGATGGAAACTGCTCCCGTATGACAAGAGGCTCCATACCAGCAGAAATTTCCAGTGGTGTAAACATGTTTACTCCTCCCTCAATAAAGAGCGGAAGAAGTGAAAAGTTATTCCCATCAGAATCGACCATGAAGAGATCAAGTGAATACCGCTCATGCAAATATCGAATTAATTCTTTATAGTATGGAAGTATAAATTCTCGGAAATGGCTGGGAGAAATGAGAGACGATGTTTTGTAGGCCATGTCTTCCCACAAAAAAACATAATCAAAGTCAATCAGTGGACAGAGATGATCCGCTATGGTGGAGTATAGATAAACCCAGTGTTTCATTATATCATGTATGAGACAGGGATAGTCATAATACACATAGCACAATTTCTCTTCACCAAAGAGATTTCTCTGAAAACCATATCCCCCGCAGAGTCCAAAGCGAAGGATGAAGTCACGATCTTTTAAGGACGGCGCAATTTTTACTATACCACTATATCTCTGTTCGTCCTCAGGATTCAGCAGGTCTTTCATCTCCTCCCAATTACGACGATTCTCAACAGGAAACCTGATGAAATAAGGCATTGAAACACTATTTTTAAGCTGCTTTTTAATTATTCCATCATCTTCTCTTTGAATTACGTACGAATCTGTTTCTTCGATTATTTCTTTTTGAAGTGGCGGCCAGTAGGGAGGACTGACAACACGGTCTGTATGATATGAAATTTCTTCAGGTGCGTTGTCCATAAACCTATCTAGCTGAAAGAATTCCCATGGCGTTGTATCTTCCGGCAAGCCTTCCCTGTGCCATCTTGTAATTGTTTCTTCCCAGAAGGCCATTCCTTCAAAGTGTGGAAGATGTGTGAATTTCTGGAATTTAGCAACTTTATTAAACTCTTCCCTCAGACTATTTATTTTGTGCATATTTCTTCTTATTCGCCAACCTGGATTTTGTGAAACGTGTTTCATGCCTACCGCGAAAAGAATATCCGGTTTTCGAAAAAATTATTTCTACCAGAATAGTAATAAATAGACAAGTGGACTTCCAAACTTAAAAGTTTCAAATCGACACTTGCCTAATGGTTTTTACCTAATAGAATGTAATAATAGGTAATTGTAACATAATAAATCAGTTGAGCATGAAAATTCTGGTACAAAAAATGAGGTGTACCGACGTTCGTCCTTTGAAGTACGATGAGCTTCATTCAGCCGGCCGCAGGTCGGATGAGCCAGAATTTTAATGGATAAAACCATAACTCTTTGTAACCCGGCAAGTAGTTCTCATCACAGTTATGAGAAGCTCTGTATCTCTCAGTCCACGTAGTAATATTCTATCCCGTAATAATCGCACAATATTTTCAGTTCCTGAGCGATATCTCCCAACGCGACAGCGAGATGATGAGAAAATCCATGTTCAAGTACTAAATTGCTTAATTTAGAATAATTCTTAATACTTATATCACTGGCGCTGTACAGTTTTCCTTTTGCCGTCCGGGGACTGCTCTCTCCAGTGAAAATCAGCATTTTAAAATTTCCATTTTTATCCTGAAGCAAGTTGATGCCAGTTTTTATTCCATATTCAAACTGACCTATATGAGCCGGGGCAACTACCTGCCCTCCCTGCCTGTCCGGACTTTTTTCTGCAATTGCGTCATTCACCCGTATTTTTCCACTCATGATCTTTTCTTTCATTTCTCCGGAAACCTCACCTTCCAGGTCCAGTTCATTTGGAGACATATGTCCGGCTATGCCCACTCCGCAGTGTCCCAATTGACACACCGGGCCTTTCCCAAGATAATTGACAAAATCAAGACACGCGGATGGTTTACCGGAAAGAAGCGTTCCGATACTCTGGGTAATTGCAGTCGGCCAATCCGATTCACAGCTTGCGGCAGTGACATCATGCTTAGAAAGTAGCCATCCCATGCTGAAACAAGGCGCGACACCAATATAGGGTTCTCCCATCTCAGGCCAGCAACGAAATGCACTTGATGTGAAACCATTTGCCCTGATGATAGCCCTGAAGCTGTGATAGAGCCGTGCTGCCTTCAGAATGACATCGTCACTCACCAATACTATTCGGTCTTTTTTCATTTCATCGGCCGTCTTTCTGATGTCTTCTTGTGTGAACTCGGATTGTCCCGAATACCCTTCCGCTGAACCCGTTTTGAAAACGTTCATTACCGCAGTCCAGTCGATCGTTTCAACTCTCGTTCCAAACATTTGCGCATAGTCCAGTTGATTACCACTCGCTGAGTGAAATCCTCCCGGAGCATCTCCAAAGCGGCCAAGAAAATCTTTCCTCATTTTTTTTATGGTATAAAAAACATTCATGAACATCTTGAGCCTCTCCTGAAATTCCCTGTCATGGGGCCAGCCTGCAAGAGGAAAAATCTTCCTTCCGATTCTTTTTGCAGCATAATTATTCATGATTACGCCACACCAGGCGTTGGTTGTCCATTCAGGAACGTCATATTCGATTTCATAGGGGGCTACTAAAACGAGAGGCACTTTCGTTAAATAAGGATCATTCGCAAGGGTAAGAAAAGCATTACCGTTGGGAAAGGCACTGTCAAGGATGATCAAAACTTCGATCCTTTCTTTACAAAACAGTTCTGCAACCCTCTGCGCTTCATGGGGCCCAAAAATCCTCTTTTCATATAAAACCGATTCCTGATTTATTATTCCCTTTGTTTTATAGTTTTCAAAGAGATCGTGAAATTGTTTTTCTGCTTTAATTTTTCCATCTAAACTGAAAGCATTTATTGCGTTTGCCACTAGACCAGCTTTTGGAGCCTTCTCTGCTGGATACTTCACTTCATATGACATACCTTTCCTCCTGTTTGGTAAATGATCTCCAAGTACTGGAAAAGATTATAACGTTTTAACTGGGGTGCGAGTAATGGATAAATGCTATCATCATCATGCCTTACCTAGGCTCCGTATTACACAGAAAATTATCAGTAAAACAGCAAGCCCGCCATCGATCCAATAACTTGACACTCCGATCAATATAAGACCGCTCCTGAAAGAAGAAAGAGCAAAAGCCGCTAAAGCGACTGCGATTAAATTTCCCTGTCCTCCTGTGAAGGCCGTTCCTCCCATTACAGAGGCTACTATCGCTTCTGTTTCCAGTCCGAATCCCATACTGCTCATTCCAAGTCGTGATAAAAACCAGTCCATTCTACCCAAATATGCCGCACCGGAAAAAGCAGCAAGTCCGGACGATATCATAAAGCATGCTAGCTTGGTTTTATCCGTATTAACACCAAGTGCACGTGCAGTTTCTTTCTGCCCGCCTGTTGCATATACCCAATTGCCGAATTTCGTATAGTTTAAAAGGATATAAAAAACAGCAGCAATGAAGAGAAACCAGAAGAACAATCTTGGAATAATACCTACCTGACCGCCGAAAGTTTTGAGCAGCCAGGATTCTCCGCCTTTAAAGGAAAGAAAAGTTGTGGCAAACAGACCCATAAGCAAGCCTCTGAAAACCCACATCGAACCAAGGGTTGTTATGAGGGCTGGGACCCTGAACCGTACGGTAATAAGCCAATTTATAAATCCAACGAAGCATCCAAAAGCAAGTGCTATTAAGAAGCTCATGGGGAATGGTAATCCGGCATTTGAAGGGATCAGAGCAAACAATGCTCCCCAGCCATAAACGGATGCTACTGAAAGATCTATTTCCCCGGCTATAATGACAAAGGTTTCACCTATACTCAGAATTGCCAATTCAGCTCCCAAGAGAAGTATGCCTGGCAGAATCATAGGACTTAAAAATTCCCTAGAAAACAGGGTAAAAACGGCAAAGATAGCAATTAGGGCAAGCAGGACTCTATAGAGCGGGTTGAAAGCAATTCTATCCTTAATAAAATCAATTATTCTCCCTGAAGATATAGAAGTTGAAAGAGATGTGTTTCTGTACATATATAATACCTTTTAAATTCTGATTGGCGTCTATTGACTTTCTGAAGCAGCGTTAAGCTTTGAATACTTTCCGAGTTATTAGATTATTTATAATGGCTGAGATAACCAGTAAGATCCCAACTGCAACTTTGTAATATTCAGCCTTGATTCCGTACGCACCAGCCCCGATTTGTATTTCCTTTAAAAGAAATGCACATATAGTGGCACCAACGACTGTTCCCGATCCACCAGTAAGTAATGTTCCCCCAATAACAGTGGCTGCAATTGCCTCAAACTCCATGCCTGTTGCTACAATTGGATCAAGATAGCTGCTGCGTGCTAAATAAGAAATACCGGTGAAAGAAGCGAGCATGGAAGAAATCATAAAACACAAGCGCTTGATTTTATACGTGTCCACTCCCAATGCACGTGCCACTTCCTTATTTCCGCCTGTTGCTAAGATATGATTACCGAATTGTGAATGGTTTAGAATTACACTGAAGATGACTACGAAGACAAGTAACCAGAGAAATTGATTAGGGAAAATACCAATCTGTCCACCAAGTATCCTTAATAGAACTGAATCACCTCCTGTATAATACGTCGGCTCTCCATTGGTCAGACCTGCGACTGCTGATCGCCAGAATATTAATGTACCTAAAGTTACCACAAATGATGGTATTCTGAACTTCATGGTAAGAATGCCGTTAAGGTAACCCGCAAACGCACCATACACGAAAGCAAAAAGGAAACAGATCGGTAGGGGCATGCCCAAATTTGACAAAAACAAGACAATATAATTACTGAATACAAATACTGAAGCAACGGACAGGTCAATCTCACCTGAAATAAGAAGCAGTGTTATACCAATGGTAAGAGTGCCAAGCTCAGCTCCGGTCAGCAAAATAACTGTGAGCATACTTGAAGAAAAGAACCCTCTTGCAACATTGGAAAAAAGAATAAAGAAAGCGATAAATAAGATTACGGATATCATAACGTTACGGTTATTGAGCAAGAAAGATGTTTTCATTAAATAGCCACTATTCCTTTGCGAATTTTTTAACATCCTCTTTCCCTTTCCGTATCATATCCATAATTACTTCTGGAGTGCACCCACCCTTACCGGTATCATTCTTTTTTAATGAACCAATTAAAATTCCATGATCCAGAATTTCGAAACGATCAGCCACATCGAACACGTGATATATATTATGGGTTATAAAGATAACAGATACTCCAATTTTTCTAAGTGACTTAACAAAGTTTAATACCTGTTCAGTCTCTCTTACAGACAGAGCGGTTGTGGGTTCATCCAGAATAAGAAGCTTTGCACCAAAATGAAGAGCCCGTCCAATAGCTACGGACTGTTTTTGGCCGCCCGATAGAATATTCACGTATTCGTCGGCTGATCTCATACTAACTCTTACTTTATCAAGATTTTCAAGAGTTTTCTTTTTCATCTCCTTTACATTAAGAAACCTCAAGAAACCAAAACTTTTTAGATCTTCTTTACCCACAAAAAAATTTCTCCAAATATTCATCGTTTCAATTAAATTATTTCCTTGGTAGACAATTTCGATACCAGACGATCGTGCCTCTTCAGGAGAGCGAAACCTCACTTTCTTCCCCATATAGTATATTTCACCTCCATCTGGAGGGTATACCCCCATGATTGTTTTCACAAGAGTTGATTTTCCAGCACCATTATCACCAAGCAAACCAACTACTTCATTATATTTCACATCAAAATCAACATTTTGCAGAGCAGTAACCTTCCCGAATATTTTTGTTAATTTCTTGCTCTTAAGTAGCGACTCGCCCATTTTTTTCCTTTCCTCCCGCTGTTGTTTCCATAAACTGTCAACCCTTTTTACGATTTGAATATATAACCTCCCTCTCCCTTTTATAGGGAGAAGAAGGTATACGTTATAGGATATTTCGAGATCAGCAATTATTATCTGTATCCGGCTTTAGTACCCTCAAGAACAGAATCAACATTATGTCTGTCAACAATAATTGGTCCTGTACCGACGACACCGAAGGGGTGAACTTTGTATTTTTCAAGATATAAATACAGATCAATGAGAGGTAAAAAGCCCTGCAGGTACTGCTGTTGATCATGAGTCGCAATGACTTTTCCATCTTTTATATCCTGGAGAGTTTCTGGCATTAGGTCAAAGCAGGCAAGATATACATCTTTTCCAGGTGTTTTTCCCAGCTGTGGCATCAGGGTTGTATTAGAATGTGTGAAGTGAACTGGTGCAACTATCATATCGACGTTTGGATTTTTTACAACGTAAGCACGAATAATCTCCATTGCTTTGGTGGGATCCTCACCAACAACTATCTTCTCACTCTTTGTTCCATATGCCTTTTCCAATGTTTCACCAACCATTTGTAATCTTGCTTCCCACACGTAATGGCCTGCCATTGGGTTGCAGAGCAATACAAATTTCGGTTTAAACCCGTTTGTCTCTTTGATGTATCGTATGACTGCATCAGCAAGCTCAACGCCCGACTTCCAAGTATCTTCACCATAGTAGGCAAGATAAGGTATACGTTCCCCAACAGGTCTTGGATCCTCGACATTCGCAGCCATTACCGGCAATCCCTTTGCAATGGCAGGCTTGAGGATTGGATCAAAGGACTTGGGATCGATCATGGTGGTAACCAATCCATCAGGATTTGCAGCGACAGCCTGCTTCAGCATATCGATCTGCTTCTTAACATCTGCTTCGGCAGATAAATGTTTCACTTCAACACCGTAAGGAGCAAGTGCTGCAGCTGCCTCCTCAATTCCTTTAAAATATACTGCCCAGAACGGGTTTCCGGGAACACCATGGTCAACATAGTAGAAAGTATATTTTTTAACCTTGGCCTCAGGAGCTTTTTCCTTCGTGGCACCGTTGAAGAATAGAAGCAGTGAAAACACAACCATGGAAGCAATTAACCATAAAAATCTCTTTTTCATAATTCTCATCCTCCTTAAAATTTATTAACTTTTAAAAAATCCAACACTTTATTAATAAAACCGGAAACCCACCTCCTTTCAATAATCAAATTTACTACTACAGAACATGATGTTACTACCCCGCTAAAGATTGTACAAGCTTATATGGGTCAAGTGTAATATTACCCCCTCGCCGATAACCCGCTTCATTCACTCTACATATTCTTTTGACTCCCGCCTGAGTTGAATATCTCATAAATTGGGAAAATGCATTGTTTTTTGATAATTTAGTTCAACTTGCAATTACAAAGTAAAAATAGAATAGAAATAATTGAGATTACTTCCCTTAATGAATTTATACTTCCCGACCAGAACAAACTAGTTAATAAAGTTCATTATGAAAATAGTATCTTTTATTTTTTCAAAATGGATTTTGCAACATTGTCATCAGTCACTAAAACATCTATGAATTTCCCATTTAGTGCAGAAGAAATAGCGTCCTTTTTTCTCAATGAGCCAGCAACGGCTACCACTCTTTTAATTTTTCTAAGTAGTTCAGGTAATATTCCCATCACTTTTTTGCTCAACTGCGAGGTACATAACTTTCCATTTTTACATAGAAAGTATGAAAGAATATCACCTACTGATTCCTCTTTTTTTAACAAATCGATATCTGCCCCATTGTAATAAGAAGTTGGAATATATGAGTCTTTTGAAAGAGGTCCTCCAATTCCAATAACAGCTATATTCACTTTTTCCCATAGCTTTGCCACTTTTCCAACATTTGTATCAGAAAACAATACATTTACTATCTCATTAGTATCTACCAAGGCAGGAACATAGAAAGGAACAAAAGCCCCCCCCGCCTTTTCGGCAAATTTCTTTACTAGTTCATTTACCTGAAAATCAGCCGATATTTGACCGATACCACCTATTAAGGGAACAGCAGTAATAGGTATTTTTTTATTGGGATTAAAATAATTTATGATTTCATAAACCGTGCGCCCCCAACCTATTCCAATTATATCATCATCATGAATTGATTTTTCAAGATATGTCGCTGCTGCTCTTCCTATATTTTTTCTAATTATCTCTTCTGTTTTGATCCCACAAGGAATTACTATTGCTTTAGTAAGATTGAAATGCTGCTCTAACTTTTCTTCCAGTTTTCTACATGAGGACATTGGATTTACCAGGTTTATTTGAACTATACCTTCTTTTCTTGCCGCATCGAGAAATCTTTGAACTCTTTGACGAGAAAGTCCCATTTGCTTAGCAACTTTTTCTTGTGTCATTTTTTCTTCATAGTACAATTTAGACACTTCATAAAGAAGTTTATCTCTTTCGAAGGCCATTTATTTTTTGCCTCTTTATGTGCATTTGCTCTGGGCAATTATTCTATCAGTAATAATAACAATTGTCAAATAGTATATTTAAATTTTTGATGAAGTATTTTTTTTAGTGACTTTTGTGATTTTTCATAAGAGATAATATTTGCAGGAATAACTTTTCAATGCGACCAACGAATTACAGTGTTTCTAACTGGGGCATAACCCTAACCCGGACAAGCCGGAACCAAAAAGCTAAAATTCATACTGCTCAGAAACTGACAGACTCCATCAGAATCGAGAACCTTTATCAGGCACTGGACATCTTTGTCCAACGGTACTGCCCTATAGCAGCACAGTACGGTATCTCCTACCGTTGGAGTATCATGCAGGCTGAATATGCCACGGACATCCTCTTTAATAAGCAGTCCGATCTGGGACCGCTCTATGAGACGCTCATCCGCAGCGCCATCCACTCCGTAAAGCCGGAGAATACCACCTCCTTCCTTGGCCGAAAGCTCCACGGCAACTATCAGGGCGACATGAGAAACAACTTCGACACCCGCATTCTTGGAACAAGAATCAAGCACCGTATGGGTGCATCATCAATCAAGATGTACGACAAGTTCGGGATCATACTCAGGATCGAAACCGTGACGGGCAACGTCTCTGAGTTCAAGCACCTTCGAGAAGTTGAGACTCGGGAAGGAAAGACTGTGCGGAAAATCGCTCCCATGAAAAAGACCATGTACAGCCTCTACGTCCTTGCCCACTTCCTCAAGGCAGCAAACCGGCGCTACCTCTAGTTCATATCGACCTTGGACGATCCAAGCCAGGGGGTGAAACATCTCAAGAAAGTATCAAAGACCGTGAAATTAGAAAACCGTCCCTACAAGGGATTCAACTTCTACTGTGCCGACGACCAGAAACTGCTTGCAGTCCTGGCACGAGGGGAATTCAATATCAACGGTTTATATAACAAATCCCTCCGGCAGTACTTCCCCGATAAGAGCAGCAGTTTAATTTCCCGGATGCTCAAACGGATTCATGGACTCATTAAACGTATTGCCCACACGTATAAATACTATCTGACGAAACTCGGCAAGACTGTTATTACAGCAGGCCTGGCCATAAAAGAAATGTTTGTTGTACCTGAATTGTCAGGAATCGGACTCCAATACCGCTAATTTTTTTTGCCATATTACCAATAAATTGAAGTTTAAGAAAAGTGACGGCATGAAATTTCGTGCTATCGGGTGGCAGCAGAACTACAACCGTCTGATGGCATTTGTTATCCACTCCATGTATACTTTCGGACAGGAGGTCATGCTGATGTTTACCGTATTTCAACAGAGAAAAGCTCACATTTGAAGCTCGTTGCAGGGACCGAGGAAGTCTATGATACTTATTGTACTGCTGCGAGTGACTGCGGACGACAAAGGGACGATTTACCTGCTTGGGTGGGAGAGAAATGAGATACTCGAAGTCAACGAAAAAAGAAGCGGATTCGAACGCTTTACACTGGTATACTGCCCGGCTGTGACATCACGGTACCGAGCTTTCAATACTACGGAGAGGAGGACGCCTTTGTTATTGGAACGCTCGAATACTACTATCTAATAAGTCGTAAAAGCGGCTCACATGGTATACCGGCGATACACAGAATAGGAGCCGATAACTTTGCAATCCATGAGAAAGAGGACGACGCCCTGGTAGTCGTTCATTCGGGTTAAATCTTCAGGTTGTGCCCCCAAGTCTTCAGGCTTCGCTCCCGAGCTCACCCGTCCGAGCGAATACAACGAACGAAAAAGCGGTTTTTCCGAACCGGGATTCACGCTGTCCCCACAATCGATAGTTCACTGTTCAGCTGGGACAGGGCGTTTTCCATTACTTTTATCCGTTCACGGGCGATTTCTTTGCTCTTTTCCAGTGTAAGACGACCGGCAACCCGGTTCTTATATTCAGTTATGAGACGGGCGACGTCGATGAGCGTTCCAGCTCCCTTCCAGAAAAAAGCACCGATGGCGAGCCTCGTCATTCCGGTCATTCCCAGAGAATCGAGGATGTCGGCATCGTGAAGCATCCTGGCCTCGGTGGAGACCGGATTTCCCTCCGGTATATGGTTCAGTATCGCCTCCTTTACGAATGCGATCTTTCCCGGTCTGAAGCCAACCTCGTGCAGGATGGCTTCCGCCTTTTCCGCAGACTGTAGCTGGTGGGGCTCGATGAGCATGATATCGTGAAGATAGGTAGCAGCATAGAGAACCTCATCATCGTAGCTGTCTTCGAGCTGTTTCGCAATATGGTATACCCTGTTTACATGGTCGAATCCTCTGGCAAGCCTTCCCGCGCACATGTCTTTTGCATACTGAAGAATGATGTGTCTCATCGCGTTCACTCCACTTCAGGCAGCCGGTTCGATTAACAGCGTTTCCCGGATGTGTTTCGACAGCCTTGCATATTTTTACGGTTATGTTAAAACCGGATACAAAATAACAGGTTTTTGTACAAAATGGCAGCGATTTATTAGTTCATGGAGCGGTAAGTATGTATTACATTAAGACAAGTATAGGCGGGGGCATGCATTGCGTCGTTTTGTGACCGACCGGTTTATCCCTCCTGCTCCCTGTATTATTTCGAACATGCCGAATGGAGAGGATGCTGAATCGATTTATGAAGATATTCGATACATTGCAGGGCAAAAAAGTGGAGCTCACACCGCTTCACGGCAATATGATCGGTATTTATTTGTGCGGCCCGACCGTGTACGATTACGGGCATCTCGGCCATGGAAGATCGGCGATTGTTTTCGATCTCCTCAGGCGCTACCTCTTATACAGGGGGTATGACGTCACCTTTGTTCGGAACTGGACGGATATCGATGACAAAACCATCGACAGGGCGAACAGAGAAGGGGTAACGGTTCGTGAGCTGACGGGGAAGTTTATCCGAATATATGAGGAGGATTACGCCCGGCTCAATATCCTGAAGCCCGATTTCGCGCCGAAGCCGACCGATCATATCGATGAAATAATCGCTGTTATTCAAAGACTCCTGGACAACGAACATGCCTACACCCTTGAGGATGGGGTGTACTTCGATATCGAGAGCTTCCCCGAGTACGGGAGACTGAGCGGACAGTCGCTCGAAGATCTCAGAAGCGGCGCGCGAATCGAGATCGATGCGTCGAAGAGAAATCCGACTGATTTTGCATTGTGGAAGTTTGAAAAGCCGGGCGAGCCGTCCTGGCCGAGCCCCTGGGGAAGGGGGAGGCCGGGATGGCACATCGAATGCTCGGTGATGAGCGTTCACTATCTGGGAGAAGAGTTCGATCTCCACTGCGGCGGACAGGACCTGACCTTTCCTCATCACGAGGATGAAATCGCTCAGGCCCGCGGTGCGGGGTACGGATTTGCGCGACACTGGATGCACAACGGATTTTTGAATATCGATAACGAGAAGATGAGCAAATCTCTCGGAAATTTTTTTACGCTCCGTGAAATATTCAAAGACCGAGATCCGCTTGCCGTACGTTTTTTTCTCCTGTCAGCCCATTACAAGGCGCCTTTGAATTTCAGCCTTGAAAATCTCGATCATGCGCGGCATACGCTCGGCCGGATAAACGATTTCATTCTCCGTGTGTCGGAGGCCGCAGGTACGGGCAGTGAGATGAAGAGCGGGACAAACGGTACACCGAGCGGCCGGATGCACGGAGGTGAAAGCGACCGGGTGCTCGTGCTTATCAAAAAGGCAAGAGGGGAGTTTGAGAGCGGCATGGACGACGATCTCAACATCTCGAAGGCTCTTGCAGCTGTTTCTCTTTTCATCAGGGATATCAATACGTCACTCGAAGAGGGAGAGCTTTCCATGCCGGACGCCCGTGCGGTGCTCGATTTTATGAAGAGTATGGATTCCGTGCTTGGAGTTTTTACCTTCGAACGGAAAATGCTGCCCGGGAGGATTGAAACGCTGATCAGGGAAAGAGAACAAGCGCGGGAACGGAAAGATTATGCACGTGCTGATGCGATACGGCAGGCGCTCCTCCGGCGTGGAGTTGTGCTCGAAGACACAAAGGAGGGGACCAGGTGGAAGATACGGAAGAAAACCGGCCGGCGTTGAAGTCGAGCATGTATAGTGTCCCTGAAACGACAAAAAGCAGAACGGCAAAAAGTGAAATGGCAGAAAGTGGAACGCCAGGAAGTGAATTAACAAAAAGTGGAACGGCACCAAGCCGGAAAAAACCGATTGATACCTCAGGTCGATCAAATCAAGGTCCGTGCATCGGCGGCGCCATGAGCACTGTGAACCTCATATGCCCTGAATGCTCAGCTCGATCTCGTCCCGCACATTCAGTTCGGTTTCTTCCCTGTATTTTCTTTCAAGAGATGCGAGCGCGCCTTTTGTCCTGAGCCTTCCGAGAGACCATGCGGCACTGATCCGTAAAACAGGGTTCTCGTGGCCGAGAAAGGTTTCAAGAATTTCTTCCACCTTTTTGTACTGCAGACAGCCGAGAGCTAGTAGTGCGTTTTTCTCTATCGCCCGGCGTCCGCGTATGCCTATCTGGTTGTTCCGAAAGACAGCCTGCCACTGTGCGTCGCTCATGCTCAGAAGATCGATAAGGGAGAGGTCCTGTCCCACGTATCCGACATTGTGCCTTTCCGCGCTCGGTTCGAGAGCACTGTTGAAGGGGCATATATCGATACAAATGCTGCATCCGTAGAGCCTGTTGCCCCATCTCCGGCGAAGGTCCCTCGGTACCGGTATGAGATTTTCCGACATATACTGGAAGCAGCGGTTGATATCCACAACTCCATCAGCGACGATTGCGCCCGTGGGACAGGCATCGATGCATGCGCGGCAGGATCCGCACATAGAAAAATCGGGACGCCGGGGCTCGCAGGTTTGAATATCGGCAACCTCCAGATCGGTAAGGGCCTCTCCGGTGACAAAGAAGGACCCCATGTTCCTGCTGACTGCGACGCTGTTTTTTCCGATGCTCCCGAGCTTCGAAAAGCTGAAGAGCGCTTTTTCGGGAATCGAGGTATAGTTAGAAAGCACCCTGCTCTGTATCCGTGCCCCGGTGTAGACCTGCAGCACATCGATCAGTGCGGCGAGTTTCATTTTCAGGTATCCGTAGTTGTTTCTCCAGGTAAATCGAGCTATTCTTCCCCGTCCGGGGTCGTCGCTGTACTTCTCGTCGGTAAAGTAGTACTTGGCGGCGACGACAATGCTCTTTACCCAGGTTCTGTATGATTTGTACGAGTACGCGTATGCCGTTTTTTCCGGTGTCCATCGGTAGCTTTCAGGAATGTACCCCGCAGAGAGCGCACCGAGCGTATGGTCCAGCGGGCCGGAGAGGTTAACCGGACAGATGACTGCAACTGCATCGATACCGTCGGATTTTTCAGCAAGCAGCCCGGTCAGGTCCTGCAGCTTCATATTTTTTCCACGCAGCATACGGTTAAATATACGGCAGGCGTGCATATTAGGGCAAATGTCGAGTTTCAAGTAAATTGTAAATAATTATCATATGATACAACAAAAATCGACACTGTGCTGCGAACTTCGTGAATATTTTTAGGGAAATTATGTCTTTTTAGTGAAGATATGGCCATTTTTAAAGAAAAGGAAAAATTCGAAGTTCGCCTTATTAATCAAAACTTAGAAGTGCAGGGCCGGGTATATGCGCTCATGTAAAAAACCGAATACCCACGAGCGCGGCGGGGATGAGCGGAATAACGAGGAGATTCGTCAGTATCCATGCCGCATTCGCCAGATCGCTGTTGAGTGCAAACAATTTTGAAAGAATAACGGCCATTATGGCCGAGGGCATGAAGGATTGCAGAAGCACAACCCCGGCAGGCAGACTGCTGTTCATTCGAAAGTATCCGAAGAGGAGAAGCAGGAAAACGCCGACCATCGGGGTGTAGAAAAACTTGACAAGAGCAATACAAAGTGCGTGTTTAACGTACTTCAGGGATTTTGTAAAGTTAAGCCCCATGCCGATCGCGATCGAGGAAGCTGCCACAAGTATGTAGGTAACGTAGTGTGACGCGATGGTGTTCACAACCGCCGGTCTCGGAATCCCGGACAGGTTCAGCAGCATCCCGAAAGCCATGGAAGAGATCGGCACCACGCTTACCGGGTCCCGGGTAAGCTCGATGAGAGCGTACTTAACTCCCATCTTCTTTTCACCGGATAAAATACTCGCGACCGGAAACCCAATGAGGTAGTATACAGGAAGAAACAGTGCGATAAACCAGGCTCCAAGATAGAGACCCTCCTCCCCGAAAAAGAGCAGGCAGAGAAAATTCCCGAGTGTGTATCCGTTGTTGGAAAACATAGAGCATGCAATGATGCTCCCCTTTTCGCCGGGAGTCGATTTAAGAAGCTTCGCAGTGACGAGCGCCGGGAAAATCGCCAGAAGCTGCATGCCGGTAAGCAGAAACGGAAGAGTGGCGAATCGGGCGTTCTGTATCTCGAGCGACCACAGAGCATTGATAGTGATGACCGGCGAGAGAAATATGACGATCTGACGCGACAGCTCTCTGCTGTAGACGCCGAGCCCCCTGTAGCGCAGTTTGAGTGCGTATCCGGAAAAAAGAAATCCGTAAATGACCACAATGAAGATGACGAATCTCGCTGAAAGCTGATGCAATGAGAGGCCTTCCCTAACAGGTTATGCTCCTGATGCTCTTTTCATAGGGTGAATTGACGATTCCCTTTTCGGTAATAATTCCGGTGATATACTCCGCCGGCGTCACATCGAATGCTGGGTTGTACACGTTGATATCGGCGGGGGCGGTCTGTTTTCCGAAGCCCCGTATCACCTCCTCCTTCCCTCTCTCTTCGATCGGTATTCCGTTTCCCGACGGAGTGCGCACATCGATGGTCGATACCGGCGCTGCGACATAGAAGGGAATGCCGAATTCCTTTGCCAGCACGGCAACGCCGAGAGTGCCGATTTTGTTTGCCGTATCGCCGTTTGCCGCTATCCTGTCGGCGCCGACGATAACCATATCCACTTTCTTCTGAAGCATGACAGTTGCCGCCGTGCTGTCCGTGATGAGGGTTGCCGATATGCCCGCTTCTAAAAGCTCCCATGCGGTAATGCGGGCTCCTTGTAGAAGGGGCCGTGTCTCGTCGACGAATACGTGTATTGAAAGGCCGTCCTCGTGCGCCCTGAAAATCGGTGCGAGAGCAGTCCCGTACATCGCTGTTGCGAGACCGCCTGCGTTGCAGTGAGTGAGGAGCGAGCATCCCTGGGTGATAAGCGGCCTTCCTATTTTTCCGATTGCCCTGCAGATGCGGTTGTCCTCATCAATCATGGATTTTGCGTCTTCGAGGACGAGCTCTTTCAGTTCATCGACCGGGCGGTCGGAATTCCGGGCCAGAAGGTTTTTCATTCTTTCAATAGCCCAGAAGAGATTGACGGCGGTCGGCCTCGAGGAGCCTATGTAGATGCATACTTCATCGAAAAGATTTTTAAAATCCCCCGAGCTGCCGGTAAAATTACGAATGCCCAGATAGATGCCGAACGCGGCTGCAATCCCGATTGCGGGCGCGCCGCGTATTCTCAGTTTTTTGAGTGCTTCCCACATATGTTCCGTTGTATCGATTGTGATAAACTTCTTTTCCAGAGGGAGTTTGGTCTGGTCGACGATGCGAACTCTGCCGTCTTCCCATGCAATGGTCGGCACAGGCATGTGAAGCTCCGTTTTTGTATTGTACGCATATGATACTATCGCTTCGTCGTGAATTCCAGCTCTTATTTGCATATATGACTGATTCTGCAGCTGTTCTAGTTGTATTTTACCGTTGAATTTGTAGGTGATAAGGTATACTATGATATAGATATCCTCTCACGAGAATTAGACTGCAGTAAGACTCATCTATGAGAAAATGTCATGGTTGAAATTACAAAAGAGAAAGGTGCGCTTCCCAAGTATCAGCAGCTCAGCGGGTGGCTCAAAAGTATGATCGACAAAGGAAGATACGCTGTCGGCGAGCGGCTGCCGTCGGAGATCGATCTTTCAAACATGTTCGGTGTAAACAGAAACACCGTTCGCCAGGCCATACAGCAGCTTGTAAACACCGGTCTTGTAATAAAGAAGAACGGAATAGGCACATTCGTATCTTCGAGAACGGACAACAAGCTTCAGTACTCTCTGCAGAACATACAGAGCCTGACTCAGGAGCTTACCAAGCTCGGAATAAAGCCCGACACCAAACTGCTCTCGAAAAAGGTCATGCAAATAACCGACGATTTGTCCGAAAAACTCATGCTCGGCAGTGATAACCGTGCGATATGCATCAAACGAATTCGTTACGGAAACGGCATGCCGCTCGTTATCGAGCGAAGCTACCTCTCATACAGGGAGTACAGCGACATTATGAGTATGGAAATTCCCGACTCGCTCTATCAGACGCTTATAAAGCATTTCGGTGTTTCTCTAGAGCATTCGGTACAGACGCTGCGCGCCATCGATCTTCCCGATGATGACGCAAAGCTACTGGAGCTTGATTCCTGTTTCCCCGCCATGCTCCAGGAATCGATAATATATGATAAGGACAACATCGCCGTAGAGCTTTTGCACTCCATCTACAGAGGCGACAAGTTTGTGTTCAGGGTAAACTCGGGCAGGTTCAGTCCGACCAACATTATTTGACATCAGATTCCTCCTCTGAATAAATATTCAAAAAAATTAAATAATTATGCAAAAAAATCTCAAAAATCCTTGACAAATGGCTTTAATACGTATATATATACAAAACATTTATGAATATACAACGGAGGGATTATGTGCGGG
This sequence comes from uncultured Spirochaetota bacterium, assembly GCA_964521865.1. Classification (GTDB taxonomy): domain Bacteria; phylum Spirochaetota; class B62-G9; order B62-G9; family DRHN01; genus CAYSRJ01. The sequence continues at coordinate 160,329 of CAZFTJ010000001.1, forward strand.
ATAGTCGGCGGCATCGATACGTCCGGCGGCATGCTCAGCGGATCTGATTTTATACGGGCGATCGCGATTCAGCACGAGCGCGGCAACGGTCTCGGGGGAGGATTTGCGGCATACGGGATATATCCGGAGTTCGCGAATTACTACGCGCTCCATGTTGCCTGTGACAACGAACGGGCTGCGAAGGAGGCGGATGATTTTATCAGGGCGCACCTTTACGTGAAGATAGCCGAAGATATGCCCACCAAAGACGTACGGGGCATAACGTGGCATCCGCTTCTGAAGAGGTACTTTACCTACCCGGGTCCGAGCAATGAAGACCTCAAGCTTTCCAACCTGGGAGTTACCACCGTCCATGAAGAACGGGAAATGCTCGATGTCTTTATGAAAAAATTCGTGTTCAGCTTTAACCGCTCCATTCGTGGCGCTTTTGTCATGTCGTGCGGGCGGAACATGGGTGTATTCAAAGGCGTCGGATACCCGGAGGAGATCGGTGAGTTTTTTCTCATCGATAAAATGAAGGCGTCGGTATGGATCACCCACAGCAGGTTCCCGACGAACACCCAGAGCTGGTGGGGAGGAGCGCATCCTTTTTCCCTCCTTGAATGGTCGGTTGTGCATAATGGAGAAATTACATCCTACGGAGTAAATCGCAACTACCTGGAGATGTTCGATTACGAGTGTACGCTTAAAACCGACACCGAGGTAATCAGCTATCTCTTCGACCTCTTCGTCCGCGAACGGAAGATGTCGCTCGAGGATACGTGCAGCATACTTTCACCTCCTCTGTGGGAGGAAATCGAAAAGGTCGATGACCGGGAAAAGAAGGAAAAACTCACCTATCTCCGGCAGTACTATCCGCAGGCTCTGCTCAACGGTCCCTTTGCAGTTCTCGTTACCAATGGAAAAGAGATGATTGCCATGAACGACAACCTGAAGCTGCGGCCGCTCGTATGCGCGCAGAGCGGGAACAGGTTCTTCTTTTCGAGCGAAGAGTGCAGTTTTGAGGTGCTCTGCCCGGAGAGGGCAAAAACCTGGATGCTGCCTGGAGGAAGGCCGGCGATAGTAAGGATGCAGGGAGGTGCCGATGCGGCAGCGTGATATGGAAGAACCGGCCGACGAGAATTCCAAAGATGGAAATAACGTCCGCGAGTATTCCAAAGATAGAAACCTCATCCGCGAGAATTACGAAGATGGAATTCCCGTCCGTGAGAATACGGGGAAAAAAGATGTAGAGAATGGAACCGGGCTCGACATGTCGAGAAACTGGAGACGGCCGGTCAAGTACATGCCCGTGTTCGATTATACCCGCTGCTCGCGATGCGGGCTCTGCGCCACTGCATGCACCTGGGGCGAGATACGACTCGTTGTAGAGAAGGTGATCGACGGAAAGCCGGTTACCATACCGGTTGCGAACAGAAGCTCATGCGGTGCATGCCATTACTGCGAGCGCCAGTGTCCGGAAGACGCCATTTCCATTGTCGATACGCCTTTCGTTTCTTCACACCGGTACTGGCGCGGCGATCAGAAAAATCTATGGCGCCAGGTCGATCCGAACAACCCGGGCCACGTGCTTCTTATATCGACCGGGTCGGATTCGGCGCTTATGAGTTATTTCGATCAGTTGATGTTCGATGCATGTCAGGTAACCAACCCTCCGATCGACCCTCTCCGGGAGCCGATGGAAACCAGGATATTTCTCGGCAGAAGAGATTTTACCACAGGGGAGAATCCGCCGCTGCTGCAGGTCGAGACGCCTATACTGTTCTCTGCAATGAGTTTCGGCTCCATCAATCTCCGCGTGCAGATTGCAGAGGCAAAAGCCGCACGCGAGCTCGGCACCTACTGGAATACGGGTGAAGGCGGGCTCCATAAACAGCTCAACGAGTACGCCGGCAACACCATCGTACAGGTTGCCTCCGGGCGGTTCGGCGTAAGCCCTAGGTTTTTCAGGAATTGTTCGGGTGTGGAGATAAAGATAGGACAGGGTGCAAAACCCGGCATCGGAGGGCATCTGCCGGGGGAAAAAGTGACTGATGAAATATCGAAAACGAGGATGATCCCCAAAGGCGCCGACGCGCTGTCGCCCGCGCCTCATCACGATATTTACTCTATCGAGGACCTCAGACAGCTCGTATTCGCAATCAAGGAGACCACCCACTACGAGAAACCCGTATCGGTTAAGGTTTCCGCGGTGCATAATATCGCGCCGATCGTTGCAGGGATAGCACGCGCAGGCGCGGATATTATCGCCATAGACGGATTCAGAGGAGGGACCGGGGCAGCCCCGCGGCGTATACGGCAGTCTATGGGCATACCCATAGAGCTTGCCATTTCCGCTGCAGATAAGAGGCTCAGGGAAGAGAAGATACGGGATCAGGTGTCTCTGATCGCCGCCGGAGGTATTCGGAACTCCGCAGATGTTCTCAAGGCGATCTGCCTCGGTGCCGACGCCGTGTATATCGGAACCGCCGTTCTCGTCGCCCTCGGCTGCGGTCTCTGCCAGCGCTGCTATGCGAGCAGGTGCAGCTACGGCATTACGACAAACCGGCCCGATCTTGCACAGAGAATCGATATTGATCTTGCAAAAGAGGCCCTCATCAACCTTGTGCGCGCGTGGACGGATGAAATCAAAGAGCTCATGGGAGGAATGGGCATCAACACGATCGGTTCGCTGGTCGGAAACAGGGAACGATTGAGGGGCATACATCTTACCGGAAATGAGCTGGAAGTACTCGGCGTGAAGCAGGCGGGACAGTAGAGATCCCGGTCGCAGGGGTTGCGGAGAAAAAATGGAAAGATCGAAAACTGCGTACAAAATCAACGTGGGCGCGATGCACTACCGGGAGCTGGGGAGTATCATACGCAGCCGGATCAATCAGGGTATCCGCCGATTCGTGCTCGAAGGAGTCGTCGGGCAGCGGTATATAGGTGCGGGTCTCGGGCATAATATCGAGATCGACATTATCGGGGTTCCCGGCCAGGACCTTGCCGTTTTCAACGGCGGCGCACGGATACGGGTATTCGGCAATGCGCAGGACGGTGTGGGCAATACCATGAATGACGGATATGTTGCGGTGCACGGAAGTGTCGGCGATATACCCGGACATATGGTTCGAAATGGAAGGATATATATCAAGGGCTCTGCGGGATTCAGGGCGGGAATTATGATGAAGGAGTACGGCGCCAAGAGCCCGGTTATGATCGTCGGCGAACGGATCGGCGATTATGTGGGCGAGTATATGGCAGGGGGGACGATCGTCGCGCTCGGGTACAGCCTCGATGTCCATGAGTCACCCGTATCGCGTCACGTCGCCTCCGGGATGTTCGGAGGCAAAATCTTCGTACGGGGCACAATTGCCGAAAGCCAGCTCGGCAAAGGAGCACTGATGAAGAAGGCCGAACAGCGGGAGATCGAGGAAATTTACCCGTCTCTCGAGGAGTTTGCCGATGAGTTCGATCTTGATCTGGGGAAAATTGTTGATGCACCGTTTTCGGTGATCACCCGTGCGGCCGAACGGCCGTACGGAAACCTGTACGTTCCCTCGAGCAAGATATCCCGTGATTTCATTCCGGTTCACCGAAATATAACCCCGCCGTGCGCCCATGCGTGCCCGATCGGTATGCCCAATCCCGTAATAATACGAAAGCTGAAGGAAGGAAAGCTTGACGAAGCCTTCGACCTCATCGATGATTTCACTCCGTTCAGATACTCGTGCTGTGGAATGATCTGCCCCGGGCTCTGCAGGGCCGCATGCACAAGGAACAATCTCGGTGATGCCGTAAAGATTGATGAAATTGCACGGCAGTTCCATCCGAGGGGTCGGGTGAAGAAAATCGAAGGTCAAAAAGGGGAGAAGGTCTGTGTTGTCGGCGCGGGTCCCGCAGGCCTCAGTGCTGCATGGCACCTGGCACGGAGAGGCTATCCGGTCGACGTGTATGAGAAGGAGGAGGACATCGGCGGAAAGCTGGTTCACAATATACCGGAAAATCGGCTTCCGCGGGGAGAGGTGGAAAAGGACCTCCAGCGTATTCGATCTCTGGGGATACGTTTTATTACCGGAAAGGGGGTTGACGGCGAGCTTTTTCTTCATTTGAGGGGCGAGTACGATGCAGTCATACTCGCAGTCGGCGCGCAGAAGCCTCGAACGCTCGAGTTTGAAGGGGAGGAGAATGCGATATCGTCATTTCACTTTCTCAGGTCCGTCAAGATGAACGAAGCAATGCGGCTCGATGACAGGTCGGTCGTCATTGTCGGCGCCGGGAATGTGTCTATGGATGTTGCAGGTGAATGTTTTCGCCTCGGTGCGAAGTCGGTCACTGCAATCGATATACAGAAACCGGCGGCTTTCGGCAGGGAGCTCGAACGTGCGCTCGGTCTCGGTCTGCAGGTTCTATACCCGAGGTCGGTCGACCGTTTTGCCGGGAGAAAGCTTTTTCTGAAAAACGGACAGGCCCTCGATGCCGATATTCTCATCGAATCGATAGGCGAGATACCGGAGCTCGATTTTGTGGGAGAAAGCATTGTTCTGGACGAAGAATCTTTTGCCACGAATATTCCGGGCGTATATGTGATCGGAGATGCAGCCGCGCCGGGCCTGGTGACGCATTCGATCGGTATGGGCAAGAATGCAGCTCTGGCGATTCATTTGCTTTTTCGCGGTATTCCGCATCGGACCGAAAAAGCGGCGGTGGTCGACAAGCGAAAGATAAATCTCGTCTATTTCGGGGAAAAGGATTTCCTGTTTAACAATCTGGATGCCTGTTTTTCGTGCGGGATGTGCATTCAATGCGATATATGTGTGGACAACTGCCCGCGGCAGGCTATCGAGCGTATAGGTGAGAATTTTACTGTAAATTACGAATTATGCTCGGGCTGCGGTGTATGCGCATCCGTATGCCCGAGAGGGGCGATAGTCATGGAGGCAAAGCTGCCTGGAAAGGGGGAAGCGGCTGAATAGACAGGAAACACGACACAGGAAGATTCTCGCACTCATTCGCAATGAAAGCATTCACAGCCAGTGTGAGCTGAAGGCGAGGCTCGAGGAAGAGGACATCGAGGTGACACAGGCCACTCTATCCCGGGATCTCAAAATACTAGGAATTATTCGTACCTTCGACCCGAAAAGGGGGTACGTGTACACGCATCCCGTCCTGACGGACGAGACCCCGGACGTGCCGGCCGAACACTTGATTGAGGGCATTGCGGACATTACATTTTCGGGAAACCTGGCGGTTATCAAAACCAGGCTCGGCTATGCAACGGGCATCGCCTTTGAAATCGACCGGCTCGGGCTCCCGGAAGTGCTGGGCACTATCGGCGGTGACGACACGCTGCTTGTTGTGCTGAAGGAGGATTGCGACAGGGAATCCCTGCTCAGACATTTAAAACCGGACTATGCTCCCGTTGCTTAAAGGCGGAGTGCGCCGCCTGGTATCGACACGTAACTTTTTTGAAGCTGCTGAAAAGGCACGGAAGAGGTGGGGTGGTTCGGCAAATCGAGCTGCTGCTCATTCCGTTTTGTACATGTTGCATAACGGCAGAGGTACCGTCGATAAAAGTTGTTTAACGTATCCTGCATCGAAAAACGAACATAACGACAGCTTCGGTACTTGAAAGCACAGACAGTTGAGGGCTGTTGTCTTCATACAGCCTCATTACAGCAGCCTGAAATAACTTCGTATACCCTGCGAACCTCCTCCACCGGAGTAGATGCCCCGCTGATAATTCCCGCTTTTCGAGTATCGATGAACCACGATTCTTTCAGCTCGCCGGCTTCCTCGATATGAACGGAGCGCACCTTCTTCCGGGTAATATTGAACAGGGTTTTTGTATTGCTGCTGTTTTTTCCTCCCACAATAACCATGAGGTCGACCAGGCCGGAAAGGCGTTTTGCCTCCTGCTGGCGTTTTATCGTTTCCTCGCAGAGAGTGTTGAATATGAGCGTTTCCTTGTTCTTAAGTATTATCGCGTCGGTTATTCGCAGGAACTCTTCCGGATCGAATGTAGTTTGAACAACAACCGCAATCCTGCTATTGGGCAATTGCCGAACGGAATCGGGCCTTTCAAGCACCCGGGCATTGCCGCGGGCAAGTGAAACAACGGCCTGTACCTCGGGATGATCGGGATTACCGGCAATATAGATGAGGTATCCCTTCTCTGTCAGGTCGACCACCAGATGATGAATTTTTTTCACCTTGGGACAGGTCAGATCGAGGATCTGGAGATTTCTGTCCCCGGCCTGCCTTACAGTATCTTTCGGAAGACCGTGCGTCCTGACGACAAAACGGCTGTTGTCCGGTATGTCCGAAAGCTTGTACGCAGTTATCATGCCCGATTCCCTGAGCTGCTCGACAACCTGACGGTTGTGTATGATTTCACCCAGGCAATAGATTCGCTCCTGTTTTTGAAGATCCTTCCGGACCTGCTGAATAGCCCTTCTCACCCCCGAGCAGAATCCGGCGGTATCTGCGACAACGATCTCCATACTGACGATCTCCCGTATGAATGTGTAAATAACCGTTTACGACGGATATCTTCATGACTCTTAAAGACCCCAAAGCGATATATCGAGCTCATAGACGGATTGTATGTCCACGTAATTATCCGGGCGCTTCGCATCCGGATAATGTTGAAAATGCCGAAGGTGCTGCCAAGTACCGAAGGTGCTGCCAAGTACCGAAGGTGCCTGTGGTACTGAAAGTACCGCCGGTTCAAGCACCAGGATTTTTTATACGTCACTTCGCGCCGTATAACAAATCCAGTTGAGCGGACATAACCCCCGCTTACGTGTCGCGGAGAACATGTCGAAGATGCTGATGAGTACCGCTCACCGGCGGCATTACGCACAGCTAATAGGTCCGCTCGATGCTGGATTCGAGGATGTCGAGAAGAATGCTCCTTCGGTTGCCTCCGATCGGTAATTCCGAAATCTCCTCTTCAGCGCTCCTTCGAAGCATTTGTACCGTACGCTCGATTTTTTCCCTGATTCCATGTTTTTCAACGATCCGTCTGAGCTCAAAAAGGTCCGAGTCGGTGACCTGCGCTCCGCCGAGGATTCGATCGAGAAACTGCTGTTCTTCATCACGGATTCCCGTACCCGGCTGTTTGTCCCCGGCGTCGGAAGAAGCGGAATCGAGCATCTTTTGCAGATGAAGATGAAAAAGGGTTTTTTTCCCCTCGCGGAAGTCGGAGCCTGCGGATTTGCCGATGCTGTCGCTGTCTCCGAAGAATTCGATTTCATCGTCCTTTATCTGAAAGATAATCCCGACCTGCTCGCCGAGCGCACTGAGGCTGTCGATGACCTCCTCACCCTGTCCGGCAAGCATCGCACCCGTTGCAAGGGGGAGCGAAAAGGTATAGCGCGCCGTTTTGAATCGATACAGCTCCAGGATATCTCTTTCGGTGACGCGGCTTGGAAAAAAGCTGAAGGAAACGTCCTGCATCTGGGCGAGTCCCACTGCGGTGAGCTCCTGCGACCAGAATGTCAGTATTTTCGCCCTGAGAAGCGGGTCTATGTTCAATTCTGAGAGCAGATCGAATGCGAGAAAAAAACCTACATCTCCCGCACAGATGGCGAGGCTTTCACCGAAATGGTTGGGCTCGGGAGCCCCCCTTTTTTTCCACTCTTCCCCGTACTGGATGTGAAAGGTCTTTTTACCCCGTCTCAGATCGTCCCTGTCCATAATATCATCATGAATGAGAAGAGAGGAATGGATGATTTCGATAGCCGCGGCAGTTTTTGCCACCGGGTCCGGGATATCGCCTCGAAACATGGAATATCCGAGAATAACCAGCCCTCCCCGTATCATTTTGCCCTGCAGGCAGAAAGAAGAAAACCTGTCCATCAGATCGGCGCCCCACGCCCCCGGATATGAGACGGCGCTCTTTTTTTCGGTAAAAAAGCTCTGCAGCTCTGTTTCTATGAGATTCCGGTGTTCGCGAAAAAAGGGGTGCATCGCACGTTCCGTATGAGAAGATATCCTTCAAAAGAATATAATAGTTATCGTCTGCAAGTGTTCATTTATTTTATTGAGTGCAAGATATATAAGGAAAATCCGGTGAATTTTTTGAATGCCGAAAATTCACAGGTAATGCGCGGGACGCACGGAAACTTATATAAAAAAAACAATGTCGAAGAAAAAGACAGCAACAAACAGGGCGGTTTGATATTACTGAGTTTTCCCGGTATGTTCGGTGCAAGTCCTGAAATCGAGGATTACATCCATAAAGAAACGTTTATCGAACGGAGCTTCGGTAAAGTAGAGCAGATGTGAAGGTCGACTGCTGTCTGTTGCGCCGAACCCGCGAACCGATGTTGCACAGTGGGGCTCGAGTCTTTTCACCAGTGCGGATTCGATTCTATCGCCCCTTCTGATGAGGTATGTCTTTTCGATACTCATATGGGAGGGTGAGATGTAATCGATGTGCCAGTGCAGTTTTTTCCTTTTTAGACCGTGGCGATGAACCCGTCGGCTCAGAGACCCGAGTGCTGATCCGACATACACGTAATAGCCTTTTTTAAAACGGATGCCGCCGAGGCTCCCGACCGATATTGTTTTCGGCCTTTCATTTTTCAATACCGCGATATAACTGCCGCGGTCGGCGTTGTCGGCCGTCACTCTGTTCCAGTCGATTGGTATATGTTTGATGCCGCTCATATCGACGGTAACAGGGTCGGAAAGCGGCACCCTCAGCGCCGTAAACCGCACTCCCTTTTCTGAAGCAGCCAAAGAAGAGAACACGGGATCGGTGTGAAAGTTCGGAAAGAATACGCGCGTCGAGCCGTTTGTAATGACGAAAACCATATACGCTCTCATCCTCTTTTTTGCGAGCGCTGCAAGAGCCCGAATATGAGAAGACGCCCGTGCGCTCGGGGCATCTGGAAAAAGCGCGGTGTTGTTGTGGCAGAGCGTGCAGGTTTTTATTTCGACAACTGCAGGCATTCGACCTTCCTTTTCAATACGAAAATCGAATCTGCTCGTTGCGATTTTTTTCTCCGCGCCGACACGGTAACCGGTGCCCATGCGTATGCCGGGGAGTATGTCGGTATTGGTTTCGAGCAGTTTTTGTACGGTGCGTTGTACGGCGGCGGTGTCGAGGAGCACATTCCAACCCTGGTACAGGGTTGAGACTACCCGGTATCTGAACTTTTTTGAGTAAAAGGCTGTTACAAAAAAAGGGTGTCCCTCCACACAAAATTCCTCCATTCGTCCCGTGCTGGGGATGTACGCCCGTATGATATCATTGTCCCGTTTATGCCCCCGTTTTAAAACGAGGGTGAATCTGTTCTCTCGGGCAATAAAATACGCCCGCTCGAAGCTCCGATACAAAACTAAGTTTTCGTTGTTCATCACGGTATGAGTGTAGCGCATGTCACGGAATGGTACAATATTTTTACATTTTTACCGACAGCTGCTTTAAAAAACATTCAGTTGCATATTACCCGCGCTGCCCCATCTCCACGTACAGTGCCACCCATCATGATGATGAACAATGAATACGGATGAACCTGGAAAGCACATGAATCAGGTGCAGCGTGGATCTTAACAATAAAATAGCTGTAGTATAAAACAACTTATATAATAAACATTCAGTTGCATATTACTGGCGCTGCCCCATCTCCACGTACAGTGCCACCCATCATGATGATGAACAATGAATGCGGATGAACCTGGAAAGCACATGAATCAGGTGCAGCGTGGATCTTGGGAATTAAATACCAGTAGTATAAGACCCCTGTAGTTATTACAGTATTCAGTTGCATATTACTGGCGCTGCCTTTATCATTCTAAACGGAGTCGGCCGGGAAACGTTCCGGAGATCGGGAGGATGCCGTATGGCGGGAAACAGTTTCGGCAGGATGTTTCGTATAACCACATTCGGAGAGAGCCACGGGGCCGGCATCGGCGTGGTTATCGACGGGACGCCGCCCGGGATCACGATCGATACGCAGGATATTCAGAATGAGCTCGACCGCCGCCGGCCGGGCCAGAGTCGGGTAACGACCAGACGGACGGAAAAAGACAGGGTGGAAGTGCTCTCCGGTGTGTTCGAAGGAAAGACGACCGGCACGCCGATAGCCCTTTTTATTCGTAACAGAGAGTATAAATCGTCCGATTACGGCAACCTCAAAGAGGTGTACAGGCCGGGACATGCAGATCTAACCTATGAAGCCAAGTACGGTATCCGCGACTGGCGGGGGAGCGGGAGGGCTTCCGGAAGGGAAACCGCCGCACGTGTTGCAGGAGGGGCGGTTGCAAAGCTTGTTTTGAAGACTCGTAAAATTTCGGTGATCGGTTATACGATTGAAATCGGCGGTATAGCTGCTCAAAAGAGGGACTGCACGGTTATCGAACATAATCCTGTTCGCGCCCCCGATCAGGACGCCGCAGACCGCATGATACGGCGGATTGAAGAGGCGGTCGATGCCAAGGACTCGCTCGGCGGGGTTGTCGAGACGGTGATCAAGGGCGTGCCTCCGGGGATCGGCGATCCTGTTTTTGAAAAACTGGAGGCTCTGCTTGCTGCTGCGGTGCTTTCGATCGGTGCGGTGCGCGGGTTTGAAATAGGTGCAGGATTCGCATCATCGCGCATGGCGGGGTCTCAGTACAACGATCCGTACGTTGTTGAAAACGGCCGGGTACGGATGCAGAGCAACAACGCCGGAGGAATCATAGGGGGTATATCGACCGGAGCCGACATTGTATTCCGTGCTGCGGTTCGTCCTCCCGCATCAATAGAAAAAACGCAGAAAACGGTCGATACGGCGGGGAAACCTCGAACGATCGAGGTGCACGGAAGACACGACCCCTGCATTGTGCCGAGGATTGTTCCCGTTATTGAGGCAATGGCCGCCGTTACCATTCTGGACTGCCTTCTCGTACAGTCCGCATACGGTGGTTTTAATACGAAGAGATAGTTTTACATCCTGTAAAGGAATGCGCTTCAAAACCGTAAAGTGAGCCCGGCTGGTATGGGCCAGTTTCACCCGGTACATGTGTGCCGCAGCCGGATCCATCCCGTTATGTTCGCTGGCATTCCAACCGTTTTTCCAAATCTGCTGGATTTTTAAAACTGCTCGAGAAAGCGGAGATCGGCGCTGTGGAAAAGGCGGATATCGTCTATCCCGTATTTCATCATAACAAGGCGGTCGAGTCCCATTCCGAATGCGAACCCGGAATACTCTTCCGGATCGATACCACCCGCCCTGAGTACATTAGGATGAACCATTCCGCAGCCGAGCAGCTCGTTCCACCCGGAATTTTTACACGCAGGACAGCCCGAGCCGCCACACAGGAGACAGCTCATATCGAGCTCGAATCCGGGTTCGACGAAGGGAAAATAGCCGGGACGGAGCCTCACCTTCACATCCCGCTGAAATACAGCATTGAGTATGGTCTTCATGACGGCTATGAGATTTGCGATTGAAATGCCCCGGTCGACCATAAGGCCTTCGACCTGATAAAAGGTATGCTCGTGCGATGCATCTGTTTCCTCATACCTGAATACTCTCCCGGGAGCGATGACGCGGATCGGCGGTTTGAACTTTTCCATGGTCCTGATCTGAACACAGGAGGTGTGGGTACGGAGGAGATTGCCGTCCTCCGTCCATATTGTATCCTGTATGTCCCGGGCGGGATGATCCGGCGGAATATTAAGGGCCTCGAAGTTATAGTAATCTGTTTCCACTTCAGGTCCCGTTGCTATGGTGAAACCCATTGATGTAAAGATGTCTTCGATCTCGATGCGGATCCGGGTAATGGGATGAAGATGCCCTCTCGCCTGCATGACGCCCGGCTCGGTTATATCGATTCTTTCCGTTTCACCGATGAGCGTGAATATTTCGTCTGAGAGCTCTTCGTTTTTTTCTGCGAGCAGCTGCTCGATTTTCTTTTTCACTTCGTTTGAAGCCCTGCCTACCTTCGGTCTCATATCGGGCTCGAGCCGCCCCAGGTTCTTCAGGATGGAGGTCATTTCACTTTTCCTTCCCAGGTATTTTATCCTGAGACCGTCCGCCTCCTGAAGGGACGAAACGCTTTTTATCTTTTGCTCCGCTTCCTTTAAAAGCCGGTCAAGGCGTGGCAGGACTTCCATGTGTCCATGCTCCTGTGAAATTTTGCAGTCATGCTAAGCTACACATTTCATGCCGTGGGGTCAATCTTATTCGGGGTTTGAAATTGAGGACGGCTTTCGGTGTCTTTGACTGTGGGTATTTCGCATGACGAGCCGGGTCTTCAGTTTAACACGTTTTATAACACCGTCGTTTCTTTTTATATTGTTCGCCAGAATCTCGGCTCCGAGCTCGCCCATCTGCGCTGCTGGAATGCGGACGGTTGTAAGGGGAGGCGAGAGGTATGCTGCATGGCTCATATCTCCAAAACCGATGATCGACAGATCATCAGGCACGGCAATATCCGATTCCCGAGCGGCTTTCAGAACACCGCTTGCGATTCTGTCGTCTGTTGTCAGGATTGCGGTAAAAGAGATGGATTTCAAATACTCCGAAAGCCGCCGGTACCCGAAAGACTCTCTATTGGGAGATCCGGCAGTCTCGCAGGGTATGAGCAGGTCCTCCCTGTACTGAAGACCGTTTTCGTCGAGAGCGACGAGAAACCCTCTTTTGATCTCCTGTGTAAAGTAGAGATTTGCATTATCCTCGATAAACAGTATATCCCGGTGGCCGAGAGAAAGGAGCTGTTTCGTTGCACTGTATCCGCCCTGAAAATAATCGATCTCAACCAGATTTACATCCTCTCTCTCGGTTTCACCGCCGAGCAGTACGAAGTTGTTTTTTGTATCGATGAGCTCTCTGAGCGATCTGGCGTCTCCTGCAGGCTCAACAAGAAGAAGACCGTCAAACCTGCCCTCCCTGAATCGGGTACTGCACTCGCTCAGTCCGATGTTCGTAATTACTTCGGTTGTGAACATCTGATTGTGAAAGACGGTCATTGCTGCATCGAGAATCTCGGGAAGGTTTAAAAGGTGAAATGATTTTACAACGATCCCTATATTGCCCGTGCGCCCTGTTTTCAGGCTCCTGGCTGTAAGGTTGGTCGCGTACCCGAGCTCAGAGGCCGCCCGGTACACTCTTTCTTCGGTTTTCTCCGTGCAGGTTCCTTTCTTATTGAGTATCCTGGATACTGTGGCAATCGATACACCGGCCCTTGACGCCACATCCCGTATTGTAATCATCGCTTCACCGTTTCTCTGAAAAGTTGTAACAGGATTATACCAGCGATGTTTCGGAAAGTCAAGGTAAACGTTTACATTTAATTTTTAAAGAATACGGCAGTGCCTGCGTTAAAGAGGGCGCTTCGGCCGCAAATAAAATATTTTTTTTGTTTGAGAAAAAGTTTGATAATTATGATTGACAAAACAGTGGGGTTGTGTATATATAAAAGGTGTGAAAAGGAGATTTTAAGGTGTTGTATTGAAGTAAACGTTTACATCACTAATTGTGGAGGATGTTATGGCTGAAGTTGAAATGAAGAATCTTAGAAAGGTGTTTGAAGGAAATGTCGTTGCAGTACAGGATTTCAATCTCGATATCAATGACAAGGAGTTCGTGGTGCTCGTCGGTCCATCCGGATGCGGCAAATCGACGACGCTGCGCTGTGTCGCAGGACTGGAAGAGATCACAGACGGAGAGATTTTTATCGGCGGTAAGCTCGTCAACGATATACCGCCGAAAGACAGAGATATTGCAATGGTGTTTCAGAACTACGCATTGTATCCGCACATGAATGTGTACAAGAACCTTTCGTTCGGTCTTGAATTGAGAAAAATGAAAAGAGAAGAGATCAACCGGCGAGTGCATGAGGCCGCCCAGATACTGGATATCGAACATCTGCTCGACAGAAAGCCGAAGGCACTCTCAGGAGGTCAGAGACAGAGAGTTGCGGTCGGAAGGGCGATTGTGAGAAAACCTGCCGTTTTCCTGTTCGACGAGCCTCTCTCAAACCTCGACGCAAAGCTGCGCGTTCAGATGCGCACCGAAATTGCAAAGCTGCATCAGAGCCTCCAGGCGACCATTATCTATGTCACCCACGACCAGGTTGAGGCGATGACCATGGGAAGCAGGATAGTGGTGCTCAAGGACGGTCTTATCCAGCAGGTATCGGATCCGCTCACACTCTACGACAATCCCGTCAACAAGTTTGTGGCCGGATTCATCGGAAGCCCGCCGATGAACTTCATAGACGTCGATCTGTTTAAAGAGGGCCCAAACTATTTTGCAAAGACGGACGCTTTCAAGGTAATCATGCCGAAGGACAAGTATCAAACCATAGCTTCGTATGAGGGGAAAAAGGTCACATTCGGTTTTCGGCCCGAAGACATGATCGACGAGAATATCTCCAGGGACAAGGAGGGTAAGTTAATCAGGGCGAAAGTAGAGGTCATCGAGCCCCTTGGATCGGAGATTTTCCTGTACCTGAGTGCAGGAGGTGACAGCTTTGTCGTGCGTGTTCCGCATCAGTACAGAACAAAATTGGGAGATGAAGTGGGCTTTTCCGTTGATCTGAGCAAATGCCATTTGTTCGACGTCGAGACTGAAAAGGCCATTTTTTAAAAAGCTTCACAGCGAAGGGACCGGAATATATACCGCAGCCTGCTGCATCCGTTCCGCCCGATGTGTTTATCGGTGCGGCTTATAAAATTTTTTATGCGAGTTTTTCCACCTCACGCTTGAATTGATGAATGTCAAGCGGCTCATACAGCACACTGATACTCTTTACACCCTTAAGGGGCCGGGTAATGTCCGTTACGTCCTCACCTTCCTCGGCGATAACCAAGAGGGGGAGGTTTTTCGTTTCCTCGTTTTCGGAAAATGAATCGATCAATGATTTCAAGGATAGTTTCGACAGCCGGGTGCCCGATATGATGAACGATGGTCGCTTGTTGCCGATGGCGATCCCTATGCTGATGAGGTCGTCGGCTGTAATAACGTCAAAATCGAGCATTTCAAGCAGTCCGCTCAAGAATTTAATCCTGTCGGTACTCTCCTCGATGATGAGAACGAACTCGTTGGAATCGAGGTTCGGCATGTTAAACTCCTGTCTGAATCGCTCGAGCTCAGACCGCTCGATTTTGTAAAACCCGCCGGGGGTCGTTTTCGCCCGGATCTTCCCGCTCTGGCACCATTTTCTGACCGATTGTTGTGATACCCCAAGAAGTCGTGCCGCTTCCTCAGTGCTGATAATTTTTCCCTCACCCTTAAGCATGTTCTCTCCCTTCTCTATATAGAGTACCTGTAAAATGTATCAGAGATAAAAGGATAATTCAACTATTAAGCTCATTGGTAATACAGTATCCTCATAAAAAATAGGCAAGTGAACTTCCAAACTTAAAAGGTTCAAATCGACACTTGTCTAATGGTTTTTACCTATAGAATGCAATGACAGGCGATTTTAACATTGTACAGGCTCACTTTTTAATGAAATTCTGGTACAAAAAACCAGAATTTAAATAGATAAAACCATAATTATCTATCCACACGCAAATAACAATTGTAGAGAATAAATCACTGTATTTGTAATATAATAATATATTTTTAAATAAAATATTGAATTAACTGAAATAAAGATAATTTTAATATTAAAACGGAGAAACTGTCCTTTTATTAGGACGGTTCGCATCTGATCATAACAGCCTGTCCCGCCTGTCCGTAAGGATGAATATCCCTGCAATAACGAGAAACCCTGCGGAGAGGGAAAGATACGGGCGCGCTCCCGCGATAAGCAGTATGTACCCGAACAAAATCGATACACCTGCTGCGATTAAGGAGTATATGATCTGTGTGTTGAAGTGCCCGTTAACCGAGGATTTTGTAATTGCCGAGGAAAGTATGAAATTGAGAGACAGGGGGGAATTGTTGTCTCCGAAAAAAGCGCCTGATAGTACCGATGCGATTGTGGCAAAGGTCAGGTTTCCGACAATATGCGGGTCCGGAAGATTCAAAACGAGCATTTTCAGAGCAGGGGGCATCACGGCGAGTATGGTGAGCACCGATGAGCCGCTTAAAAAACTGAATCCGGATGCAAGCAGAAAAACAATAAGAGGAACCAGAGCAGCCGGCAGGGATCCTTTAAGAAATAATGCGGTTATCGACGACTGAAAGCCGATTTTCTTAGCCATTGCATGAACCGACATGGCCAGCAGTATGTAGAGGAAGGTTATCAGCGGTATTGCGGGAAGAATTGCCGCGTTTGGTTTTATCCGATCGTAGGTACTCGATTTTGTCAGCAGGAGAAAAATGATGACGAATACCAGCCCTGAGAACAGGGCATTCACCAAAATCAGCTGTAAGTTTCGTATATTCTCGATCGCATTTGCCGAAGGTACTCTGTTTTCAAACAGGATGCTTGACAGTATGCCTGTAAAAACAATTAAAAGAGCTGCGGACACTCCATAGATCGCCAACCGGTCTGACGGTTTTTTTACTTTTTTAGTTTCGATTCCGAAATGAATGAATGGAGCTGAATCTTTATAACGACCTTCCTTCATGAGAAAGATATCTTTTTTCAAGACGATGGAGGTGATTATGGTGAACAACGCAAAGATTGTCGAGAATTGATATGGTATGCTTTTATAGAAGGCCATACCGGGCGAATATTCAATTCCGAGTCCTTCGAACGCAGCTCCGATCACGGTTATAATGAGCGGAGTAAGCGTCGTAAACGGGATGAGGGTGGCGACCGCTGAAGTGGCGGTGTTGAGAATATACGCATGTTTCAAGGGCGAAAGCTTCTTTTGCTCTGCAAAGGGATGTGAGAATGCACCGACCAGCATGACGGCCAGGTATCGATCGATGCACACAATAACGCCTGATGCAAGCACAACCGCTTCCAGGATGGCCTTCGTGAAATTATTATTTGCCAGTTTTTTTGTAAATGTGTGTATATAACCGCTTCGGTTTAAAAGGGAGAAGAAAAGAATAACTTCACCGATGATGATTATCGCCAGGATGTTGCCGCTTTCCGTCAGCGCTGCGCCAACGATGCTGCCGGCTGTGTGAAAAAAACCGAGAAGCGGGTTAAATCGGGACAGCAGAATGGAACCGATTATCAGGCTGCCGATAATTGGAAATACGATATCCCTCTTCCACAGGAGAACAAAAATTGCAAGTACAAACGGAAGCAATCCAAGCAGACCAAAACTTTCCAACGATCGGCTCCTCTCTCATATCGAATGGTTATTGATAGTTATCGGTTGTTCAAAAAATCGGCCGTGTCCTTCATCCTCGAGAGCACGCGTTCTTTGCCCAGCACTCTCATAGTTTCAAAAAGTCCGGGTGATACCTTCGTTCCGGTTACCGCAACCCGAAGTGTCATAAAAACCTGGCCGACTTTCAGGCCGAGCTCGTTTACCAGAGCACGCAGCGAGGCTTCGATCCCGGTATCATCGAACGGATCCACAGTATCGAGTTTCTCGATTGCGGATTGCAGAATACGAACCGCTTCATGAGAAGACAGCTTCTTCGGAATCAATGCATTCGGGTCTCTTATTTCGAATCTGTCGTCAAAAAAGAACCAGATGTGATTTGTAATGTCCGATAGAAGCTTGAGCCGTTCGCGAACGAGAGGGAGAATCCGAAGGATGTACTCCTTCTGTTTGCCTTTTTCCGGGGCGACAATTCCCTCTTTCTCGAGGTACGGGTATACGAGCTCATAGAGCTGGTCGGGTGATTTGCTGCGAATATAGACACCGTTAAGCCAGTCGAGTTTTTCGTATGAGAAAACGGCGGCTGCCCTGTTTACCCCGGTAATATCGAAGTCTCGTATAAGATCGGACATGCTGAAGAGCTGGGTTTTATCGTCAAGCGACCAGCCCAGAAGAGCGATAAAATTGAGCACAGCCTCACTGAGGTATCCCTTTCCGATGAACTCCCGGACAGTGGTAGCACCGTGTCTCTTTGAGAGCTTGCCTCCTCCGGGAGCGAGAATCACCGGTACGTGCGCGAATTCGGGAGGCTCCCAGCCGAAGGCAGCATACAGAATAATATGCCGCGGCGTGCTCGATATCCACTCCTCGCCCCGGATGACGTGCGATATTTTCATCAGATGATCGTCAACCACATTTGCAAGGTGGTAGGTTGGAAAACCGTCCGACTTGAGGAGCACCAGGTCGTCGAGCGCCTCGTTTTTGACCGCAATTGTGCCTCTGATGAGATCCTCGAAGAATGTTTCGCCTCCGAGCGGGACTTTCAGCCGTATGACGGACGTTTCCCCTTTTTCTTCATGCTCTTCTCTCTGTTTTTCGGTGAGATTTCTGCAGCGCCTGTCATAGCCCGTATCGAGACCCCTATTCAACCGCTCTTTTCTGAGTACCGTAAGCCGCTGGGGTGTGCAGTAGCACCTGTACGCGGCACCCGATTGTATCAGTTTTTCCGCATGGGTTTGATACAGCCCGGTGCGCTCGGACTGCATATACGGCCCGAATGAGCCGCCTATATCGGGGCCTTCATCCCACTCTATGCCGAGCCATTTCAGCGAGCAGAATATGTCGTCGAGCGCTTCATCGACAAACCTGGTCCGGTCCGTGTCTTCGATCCGCAGAACGAATGCGCCGCTGCGACGCCTCGCGAAAAGATAGGAAAAAAGCGCCGTTCTCAGACCGCCGATATGGAGAAAACCTGTCGGGCTGGGTGCAAAGCGCGTTCTGACGAACTCCATAGCGACAGCTCCGGATTGGTAGTATGCATTGTATTGAACTGTGGGTAGAATATACTAGCGGGTCGGATAAGCTTCAAATTAAATCAGTGCATAAGCCGGTGGGAATAAAAATGTTGCAAAAAGAAATGGACTGCCATACATTATTGAAAGGAATTCCGGGAGAGATCGATGGAGAAGTTTGTAGTCCAGGGAGGGTACAGGCTGCATGGAACCGTAACCCCCAGCGGAAACAAGAATGCCGCCCTCCCCATACTTGCGGCAACTCTTCTTACCGATGAAGAGATCGTTCTTGAAAACATCCCGAAAATCAGGGATGTCGAGATGATGGTAAAGCTCCTTGAAACGATAGGCTCGAATGTCAGGTGGCTTGATGAATATACGATCTCGATACAAACCGGTATACCCGATCAAAAAACAATTGCGTTGAACAGGGAATTTGCGGGTGAGATTCGCGCGTCGATACTGCTGGCAGGCCCGCTGATCGCGCGATTAAAAAATGTCGTTTTTCCACCTCCCGGGGGTGATGTGATCGGAAGAAGACGTCTTGATACCCACTTTCTCAGCCTCAAGGCCCTGGGTTCCTCGGTCAGGACCGAGAAACGCGGATTTTCAATCGAGAGCGGAATGCACGAGGGAGCCTCTATTTTCCTCGATGAGCCGAGCGTCACCGCTACTGAAAATGCTATTATGGCAAGTGTGCTGTCAAGGGGTACGACGGTTATAAGAAATGCCGCCTCAGAGCCGCATGTACAGGACCTTATCGGATTCCTGAACTCAATCGGTGCACAGATATCGGGAACGGGCAGCAACGTGCTCACCATTCGGGGAAAAAGCTCTCTTTCAGGAGGGAGATGGCGGATTATCGGCGATCATATCGAAGTGGGCAGCTTTATCAGCCTTGCCGCGGTTACGGGAGGGGAGATAACCATAAAAAATGCCGAAGTGCGACACCTCAATATGATTCTCTACTATTTTTCAAAACTCGGCGTTGCAGTGCATATACGGGGCGACGATATCGTTGTACCGGGCGTTCAGAAGCTCGTGATTAAAAACGATCATTTTGGAGAGATTACCACCATATATGATGCACCCTGGCCGGGGTTTCCCACGGACCTCACCAGCATTGCAGTTGTAACGGCAACTCAGTCGGAAGGAACGGTTCTGATATTCGAAAAGATGTTTGACGGAAGGCTTTTTTTCGTCGACAGGCTCTCCGCCATGGGCGCCCGTATAGTTCTCTGTGATCCGCACAGGGTCGTTGTGGCCGGGGTGTCGAAGCTCCACGGTACGGAGCTTGTCAGCCCGGATATTCGTGCAGGGATGGCATTGCTCATAGCGAGCCTCTGCGCCGAAGGGGAGAGCATCATTCATAATATCGGACAGATAGATAGAGGATACTTCCGCCTCGAGGAGAGGCTCGGTGCGCTCGGCGCCCGCATTGAGAGGGTGGCGGAATAAAGATTATAATAGATGAAAACAAAAACAAAGACCCTGCTCAACATTATCTCGATTTTCCTCATTGTGCTCTCGATTACCCTTTTTGTCATTTACATCTTTTACACAAATGATCTGAAAGATCAGAAGCTTGCCGGACATCGTGAAACAGTGCAGTTTATTCTGTCGTTGATCGACGAAAGGGTTCAGGCGCTCCAAATGGATACGGGTGTACAGACAAAAACGGGTGAATACTCCGACGCTGTGTTCGGTGATATTGTTGGTTCCATTGCCGACTTCTTTGCGGTGAACGATTCACAGTCCATCCTGATATTCGAGACGAAGAGCGGCGGTATCATATACCCTCCTTCCGGCCGCGGACGTACTGTGCCTGACGAAGTACTGTCCGGCACCGCTTCGCATGTTGAGGGCAGGCTCGTGCTGCCGGAAGAATTCGGCTACTTTGTAAACTACAGCGAGCTCGGTCTCACCTTCTTTGTCTTTTCTAAAAACATGGAGATTTTTCGGTACAGGAACATGCTTCTCTTCTCGGTGGCCGGCCTTGCAGCAGTGCTTATTCTGCTTGTTGCATTGATAACCGGAAAAACATTCAGGAAATGGCGAAAATTTCTGGGCACCGCCGCACACCGCTTTCTTGACGTTGTGCAGGGCAAGCAAATGGCGCCCCAGGCCATACAGGCGGAATTCGGCTGTGATGAAGAGGATTTTATTGAAAGCTACAACGGGATGGCGGCACGGATCGGAGATTGGATAAAAAAGCGGGAGGAAAAGCTGAATGCTCTGATGAAACAGAGGGACAATTTGAAGAAGATTGTGTTTCTGTACAAAAAGTATATTCCGGATAAAACCCTGCTGCAGTTGAATGAAAAAAATATAACCGGTGCCGTGAGCAGGAGGCAGGACGCAACATCTCTGATGATAGAGCTGCAGGATTTTCTGTTGCCCATCAACGAGCTCTATCCGCAGGTTATCACCGATGAGCTCAACGATTTCCACGCATTTCTGAAGGCATCGGCTGCACAAAAAAAGGGTATAATTAACTTTTCCAGCGGGCATCGAATCAATCTCGTTTTCGGTATTCCTCAAAAAGATGAAAGATCTTTCGTAAACGCCGTGCAGTGTGCAAAGGACACCCTGAGATGGATAACCGAGCGCAACAGATCGGATATGAATAAAAGCGGCGTGAAATGGAACGTACGAATGGGGCTTTCGGCAGGCATCGGGGTAACCGGAGTTGTGGGTAATGAGTATCTTGTTATCGGAGACATAGTCGAAACCAGTGCATCTATGCTCGAAAGGGCACGGCGCTTCGGCGTTTATCTTGTTACCGATTCCGCACAAAGCCTGGCCGGGACCGAATCTCTCAACTTCAGAAAGCTGGATATAGCCGAATCGTCTCCCGGAGCAGGGAAGGATATCTATGAAATATTCCTGCGTGAGCATGCAATGATGGAACAGGCCGTTAAATTGTATTCCCATGGTCTCGAGATGTATTATGAAAAGAAATATGAAATGGCGGTGTACGATTTTAAAAAGGTGGTTCGAATTTTTGAAGAGGACGGGCCGTCCGAATTCTTTCTTGAAAAGTGTGAAGATCATCTGAGGGCGAAGATCTGAATGAGGGGGGATCGCGAACGCATAATTTTCCAATTGCATCATTTCTGAAAGAAAGTATCTTTATAGCAGGGTTTCAGCCGGCCTGAGGCCGGCTGAACGGGGCTCGTCTGGCCGCAGGAGATCGAACCCGTTCGGTCGAACGGCTGAACAAATGATGCAGCTGATGTCGGTCGGCGAGCACGCCCGCCTCCTCCACCGTTGATATGCGGGCT
Source organism: uncultured Spirochaetota bacterium (assembly GCA_964521865.1). Classification (GTDB taxonomy): domain Bacteria; phylum Spirochaetota; class B62-G9; order B62-G9; family DRHN01; genus CAYSRJ01. The sequence continues at coordinate 182,285 of CAZFTJ010000001.1, forward strand.
CCGTTTCAAGGAACCTGAGGAGTGTAACAGCATGGAAGAGCTTACCATTGAAGAAGTAATTAGATATACAGTGAGGATACAGCAGGATTCCTTTCTATTCTATAAAAAGGCGGCAAAGCTTCTCGAAGGCAATGAGCTCAAATCGCTTGCAGACACCCTTGCCGACGACAAAGCGAATCATCTCCACGAGCTGAAAAATCTGTTGAACGAGTTCATTGTCCAGGGTGAAGATCTGGGTGAAACGGTGGATGTGGATACCACGGTGTTCGATGAAATTCTTGAAAAGGGAAATATTCCGGTTCAGGCAACACCGGTTGATGTCATGTGCCTCTCATATGTCAGGGAGAAGAATTTGAAAAAAACCTATGAGATGATATTACAACTGCCGGCCCTGCATAAGAGGGTTGCCCGCGTTTTCTCAACGCTTATGGAAGTAGAGGACAGGCGTATACGTGCTATAAGTACGAAGATACATTAGTCGCAACGGTGAGTCCCACTTTATTTCAGTGTATCGGTAAACAGCTCGTACACTTCATACTTTGTGACCAGCTCGATGAGCTGCTGACGTCTCTCAGGATTTTTTATTACCGTTGTAAGTTGTGCAAGGATACGGAGATACTTCTCCTGCTCCTTTTCAGGACCTGCGATGAGAAAAATGAGGTATACCGGCTTAAAGTCGAGAGACTCCCAGTTTACCCCTCTCTTGTGAATTCCTACTGTAATGAAGAATTTCTTTATCCCGGGAAGCTTCACATGAGGAATGGCAACTCCATATCCGATTCCGGTGCTCATAATGGATTCACGTTTTAAAAGCGCCCGTTTGAAGCGCATGACATCATCAACCTTACCGTCATCCCGCGATATTTTGATGAGCTCATCGATAACATCTTCTTTGGTCGAAGCGGTGGTAAAGAGTATTCTGTTGATGCTGAGATAATCGAGCAGGTTAATGGTCATCTCTTCTCTCCAAAAACGGCCGCTGTATGCAAATGTACCCCTTTAAAGAAGAAAGAGCTATCGAAAAATCATACCTTCGAATCTCTCCAGGGCGAGTTTTTGGCATTTTTCAAGAAGGGCGGTTTCATCGACCGTTTTGAGTTTTCTGTCTGCAACCACGATAGTGCCGTCAATGATGACGGTTTCAACGTCGGCGGCCCGTGCGCAGGTCACGATGTTTTCCAGAACATTGGAGCCGCCATCATGGCGGAGCGGCAGCATGTGGGCGTTGAAGAAGTCGACTATGGTAATGCATGCCCGTTTACCGGGTTCTATCGACCCCAGGTCACTGTCGAGATCGAATACTTTCGCTCCGCCCATTGTTGCCGCATACAGGCAGTCGTGCGGGCTGATGGCCGATGGGCGTGATGAAACCCTCTGTAAAAGAAGAAGCGTCTTCATCTCTGAAAACATGTCTGCCGAATCGTTCCAGAGCGCCCCGTCCGTGCCGATTCCGACCGGCACGCCCGCCTCGAGAAGCGCAGGCACCGGAGCCGTGCCGTCGGAGATTTTCATTTCGGCCGCCGGACAGTTGACGATTCGTGCTCCCCTGTCTGAAAGCAGATTCAGCTCATGCTCGCTAATAAATACGCCGTGCGAACCGATGATCCTTTCGTTCAGGAAATGAATATCTTCCAGGTATTCGACCGCTGTCTTCCCGTACCGCATTCGCACTATATCCTCCCTCCATTTTGTCTCGGCAAGGTGCATCTGGACCAGTGTGTCTAAAGACTCTGCGCGGTCGCGGAGCATATACAAAAGATCTTTCTCAAAATCCTCTTCTGCAGGCGCTTCGACGATCGGCAGAATACCGTTTTTCCGTAAATACCCGGCAGTGTCGAAGTACCTCCTTTCATCGATCAGTTTACCGGTCAAAAAATCGGTACGATAATCCAGCACAACCGCTCCAGCAACACCAATTTCTTTAAAAGGAGATACGAGGTCGTCTCCCTCCCACCAGAAAGGAACATCGCAGACAAACACGGTGCCGCCCTTCACCGCCTCCGTGTACTGAAGCAGGCGGCCGTAATACCTCGCCTCTGCATCGAGCTCATCCCTGAACCACCGTTTTCTGCTCACAAACGAATCGTGATCCTGTTCATAGAGGGTCAGCCCGTCGCCGAGCCCACGGGCAAGGGTGATATCACAGTGAATATGTCCGTTGATAAAACCGGGAAGCGCAATCCTGTTTTTCCCGTCAATGACGGCATCACCAGGGCGGATTTCGACAGGCTTCCGTGAGACTGAATGTATTCTGTCTTTATCGATGACTATTGAAAAGCGGCCGATCTCACTTCTGTCGTTCATCGTTACGGTCAAAATGTCTTTGATAACTGTATGCATTCGGGTACTCTGAGTCCAGAGTGTACGCCCTCTTTGATGTTTTCCATAATCCAGGAAAACAGTATACTATAAAAAATAAAAAATGGCGGAAAAAAAGGATGAACCTGCGAGAAATAGTGGATGCTGCGGGTGTTGTTGCATACAGCGGAAAATTGAATCCCGATATTTCGACGGTAAGCGCCGATTCGAGATCCGTGGAAAAGGGCGGAATATTTATTGCGATTGACGGGTATAAGGACAGCGGTCTTCGTTATATAGATGATGCGGTTAAACGGGGTGCAGCCGCCGTTGTCGTGGAAGACGGGATAAGGGTAAAGGTACCCGACACCGTGGCGCTCTGCACCACCCGGTCAGCACGCAGGAGCGCATTATACATGTCGCGCGCCTTTTTCGGGAACCCCTCCGGCTCGTTACGGCTCGTCGGAATTACGGGAACCAATGGAAAAACCACGGTAACCTATCTGCTCGAGGCGATTCTCAGGGAGGCGGGGTTCAATCCGGGTATTATCGGCACGATATCCTACAGATACAACGACACCGCGGTGAAAGCCGACAATACGACGCCCGACCCGGTTGCCCTGCAGCGGCTTTTTTCGGAGATGCGGGATGGAGGTGTAACTCACGCGGTAATGGAGGTGTCGTCTCACGCTCTCGCCATGGACAGGGTCCTGCCCGGAGATTTCGATTACGCGGTGTTTACCAATCTCAGCCAGGACCATCTGGATTTTCACACGGACATGGTCGATTACTTCAGGGCAAAGTCGAAACTGTTTACGGGACTGAAGAAAGGTGCGGAAGCGGTTATAAATGTCGATGATCCCTACGGAAGAAAACTGCTGGGCATTCCCGGAATAAATGCGACAACCTGCGGATTGAACCGGGGTGCGGACTTTGTTGCACATGCGTACACGCTCTCAATCGACGGAACGCGGTTTTTTATCAACGAAACGCCGTATGAGACAAGGCTCGTCGGTGTGCACAATATCTACAATATACTGTCTGCGGCGGCGCTCGCAGCGGTGATGGATATCGAAGAAAAAACGGTGCAAAAGGCGATCGGGAACGTTGAAACCGTGCCGGGCAGATTCGAACGGGTCGGGAACGAAACGGGATTTCACGTCTTTGTCGATTATGCGCACACGCCGGATGCGCTGTCTCACCTCCTCGATGCCGCGCTTACCCTGAAGACGGGCCGCATCATCACCGTTTTCGGGTGCGGCGGCGACAGGGATAGAACAAAACGGCCGAAGATGGGAAAAATCGTTGAGGAGCGCTCCGACATTGCAATCGTGACATCGGACAATCCCAGGACTGAGGATCCGCTCGCGATTATAGAAGATATAAAAAGAGGTTTGAAGGGAAGCAATCATATCATCATCCCCGACCGCCGCGAGGCCATATACCGGGCGATCGAGCTCGCCGACACCGACGACATCGTACTGATTGCAGGCAAGGGCCATGAGGATTACCAGGTGCTGGGCACAAAAAAAGTCCACTTCGACGACCGCGAGGTCGCGCATGAGGCTCTACAGCGTGCAGCAGGCGGTGGGAGCGGGTAGCCTGTTATGCGTAAAACGGCAAGAATCGGCGCCGGCACATCCGGGGATTTATACCGGCGGCAAAAAGCGTCCGAATAACGCACAGTAATTGTCCTTCCTTACAGTACCGGCGGCATTATTCGGGATTCAGTGCAGCTGAGACAGCAGTTTCTCGTCTATTCCATCGGGGTATACAACCTCTTTCCAGGCGGCTGAAAAGGTTTGAAACCAGTTCGCCTCGAGCGCCAGGGGTAAAAAATTCGATTCGGCCCCTTCGGATGATTCCGTGTACGGTGGAGTGAAAAAAAAGTTCCTGCGTACAAATTGCCTGAACTGCTCACGTGCCAGAAAATCGAGGAAGTACTGTGCGCCCCGGAGGTTTTGAGTATCCGCCGATATGAAGGCGATATTCGTACCCATCACCGTTGTGACGGGAAATTGATCGGAATCGAGCACATTGTAATCGATATGAAGAGGGTAGTGCGCTTCCAGTAACGGGATCACGTACCCGTCGATTGTAAAAGCACCGGCGTACCGGCCGTTTTCAAGAGCTGCCGTTAATTCCCTTTTGGTCCGCATGTACAGTGGAATATAACCGTTTATACAATGGAGCACCGCCTTGCCGTATTTTTTATAGAGGGTGTGCAGTGCCGAAGCGGTGTACATATCCTTCAGCGGATCAATCGCACTGATCATACCAGTTAAATCAACAGGCATCTTTGCACCGGTAAATCCGGCGTCTCCTCCGCTGTCCTCGAAAAGGATGGTATTGAACGCAAGACAGCTCTTCCATCCGGACCACGAAACTATCCCGTTATTCGTACCTTCCCATACATCCGAATCATACGGGTGTACCATTTCAGGAGCGGGTTTGAAGAAGCTTCCGACGAACACATCGAAGCTGTTCCCGGCCACGTCATACGCCCCATCGTATGGAACGAAAGTGCACGCGAGTCCCGTTTGATTATCGATAAAGTCGAGGATTTGAAGGATGGTATCTTCATCGAGATCGGACAGAACCGTAAGCCTTTTCGGCGCCGAGGAAGGCAGTTTGCGGCCTGCCTGCTCCGCTTTGTCGGTTTTATACTTTTTGGAAGATCCTTCGGTCTTCAGGGGTGCTGCCGCCAGTACGGTGATGATCGGGAGCAGAATGCAGTATTGTCCGATTTTCTTCATGGCTTCATTATCCGTACGCTTCGCATCCGGATAATGCCGTCGGTGCAAGCACCAGGATTTGTTATACGTCACTTCGCGCCGTATAACAAATGCAGTTGAGCGGACATAACCCCCGCTTACAAGCCTTCGGCTCGACGCGGAGAACATATCGAAGATGCGATGAGTACTGCTCACCGGCGGCATTACATTACCTTAATGCCCTTCTTCTTGAATATGGAGAGAAAGATGACGTGAACGGTAACGACAATCGCCACCACAATCGTCGACATGGCGCAGGCGCTCTCGACGTACCCGTCGTCGATCAGATGAATAATGGTAATGGAAGCAAGCTGTATCTTCGGAGAAACGAGAAAGATAACGGCGCTGATGGTAACCATGCTCCTCTCGAAGAAGAAAAGCACGTTGTTCCAGAAGCTGATTCTGCTCAGTGGAAAAATCACCTGGAAAAACGACTTCGACAGATCCGCCCCGAGAGAGGTGGCCGCCTCATCCACCGATTTATCGATGTTCTTCATATTCGTCATTGTCGAGAGCATGCCGAGGGTGAAGTTTGCGACGATGATATTGAGTATGACTATCGACGCTTTGTAGTACAGCCAGTTGACCTTGACGAATGCGAGTATGTACCCGAGACCGAGCACGAGACCGGGAATCGCCGCCGGTAAAACGGTGATGAGATACAGAAGCTGGTTTCCGCGCGGCTTTCTCTTTTCGACGATATACCCTGCGATCAGCGTCATCCACGCTCCGAAGAATGCAACGATAATCGAAATCCAGAAACTCGTCCATACCACGGAAATCGATCTGCCGCGGTGCTCGAAGTTGTAGTGACGGGTGCTGAAGCTGGTAAGCCATTTCAGTATCTCTCTCGATTCTCCCGTTCGGCCGCCCCACACATCAACGATCGATGTCCACAGTATGGTGAGAAAAAGCACGATAATCGCGCCTGATATGATGTATGAGATCGTGGAGAAGAGCGCCTTCTTCGAAATACTTGACGGCCTGATAAACGGGCGTGCGGCACCGCTTATGAGTGAATAGTTCCGCTTGGTAAAATAGTTGTTGAGAACGAATGCGAGCACTGCAGGCACGAGCAGTATCACGCTGATTGTGGCGCCCAGATCGAACCTCTGCATTCCCTCGACCTGCGTATAGATCTCGGTTGCAAGTACGTTGTAATTGCCGCCTATTACAATCGGGTTGCCGAAATCGGTGATGGTAAGGTTAAAAGCCAGGGCTGCTGCGGAGAAGATGCCGTAGCGCGCCGAGGGAACCGTAATTTTTGAAAAGACGGTAAGCGGGCCTGCGCCGAGGGATTCGGCAGCCTCGTTCAGCCGTGTATCGACGGCGGAGAGCGTTGTTATCAGTATAATAAGGGCGTAGGGAAAGCAGTAAAAGATCTCCGAGATAATGATACCCGGCGCTCCGTAGATGTCCCATGTTCCGCTGAGCCAGTTTGTGATGAGGCCGTTTCTCCCGAAAAGCGATATCAGGGCAAGCGCCTGCACAACCGACGGGGCCATGAGTGGAAGAGAGGAGACCGCCTTGTGAAAGGATTTTCCCCGTATGGTGGTTCTTGTAATTGCGTAGGCCACGAGAAACGCCATAATGGTGGTGACGACTGTGGTGATACTGGCGACATAAAAGCTGTTCCAGAGAGACCTACGTATACGCGCCTTTCCGAAGTACTCGGTGTAGTTGGAAAAGGTAAGTCCGCTGCTGGTGGTGATACTCGTCTTCAATATCTGCACGAGGGGGTACAGAAGAAAGAAGATAAAATAGAGAAATATAACGGAAACGATGATGGAGGCCACCGCCTGGTCGGGGAGCACGGTACGTACGGGTTTGATGGAGAGCTCTTCCTGCCTGTTCATCATGATGCCCCCTGCCCACTGAATGCAAGAAACTCACCCGGGGGAAAATAGAGGGAAACGGTATCTCCCATACTGATGCTCCGTTCTTCGAACTCCGTTTCTGTTATGTCCACAATAATGCGCTGACCGGCAAGTTTTACCAGCGAGCGAACGATAACACCGAGAAACGTGACGACCTCGATGGCGCCTTGCTTGATGTTTGTCCTGTCATAATCGGCCGGGATGTTTTGCCCGTCTGAAAGCAGCACGATTTTTTCAGGCCGTATTGAAAGTGTGATTGTGCCGGACGTTTGGCCGGCAGCTTTGAGCGCATCGGGTGCGACGTTGAATGAGATTCCGTTTTTATCGTTTACAACGGCGTGCTTTTTGAGCTCTCCTTCGAAGAAGTTGGAGGTGCCGACAAAATCCGCAACGAATCTGGTTTTCGGGTTCTTGTATATTTCGATCGGTTTGTCGACCTGCTCTATGAATCCCTTGTTCATCACGATGACCCGGTCGGATATGGAGAGCGCTTCTTCCTGGTCGTGGGTGACGTATATCATGGTAATGCCGAGCTCCGTCTGTACCCTCTTTATCTCGGCGCGCAGGTTGACCCTGATCTTTGCATCGAGTGCGGAAAGCGGTTCGTCGAGAAGAAGAATCTCCGGATAGGTCGCTAGACTTCGGACGAGCGCTACCCTTTGCTGCTGGCCTCCGGAAAGCTCCGGCGGGTATTTGCGCTTTTGATCGGTAAGCCCCACCAGCTCGAGCAATTCATCGACCCGTGCGTCGATTTTGGATTTGTGCACTTTTCTCATTTTCAGCCCGAACCCGACATTTTCACCGACGGTCATGTGGGGAAAGAGCGCGTAGGACTGAAACACAATGCCGAAGTTTCTCTTTTGCGGAATGACATCGTTGATGACCTTGCCTTTGTATCGAATGATGCCGTTCGAGGGAGCTTCAAAGCCCGCTATCATGCGAAGAGTGGTGGTTTTGCCGCAGCCCGAAGGGCCGAGAAAACATACAAATTCCCCTTCCTTTACTTCAAGGTTCATATCGCGAACAGCGACGATCTTTTCGAACTTCTTCGTTATATTTTCAAGCACAATATCTTTTCCCATTCGGGCCTCCATGGTCGGGAGATCGGTACTGCCGCATCGGCAGTACCGATCTCCCGATATTCGAGCTTTCACCGGTATTTAAAAAAATACAGGACGTTTTGCCCGGCCTTGACCTTCGGGCAGCAAAACGTCCTGTATATCGATCATGTACCTGTTATCTCAGGAACTTGTCCTGCCAGGTAATGAGGATATCGCCCCTGTTTGCAGACTGCCAGTCGAAGTCCATCGGAATGAGCTTGATGTCTTCGAGTTTCGGCAGATCCGGCCGTGTGGGCGGAATACCGGGTTTGGTTACACCGACTTTCCATTTGGCATAGAGTTTCATGGCTTCGTCGGAAAGCGCCCAATCCAGGAATTTCTTCGCATTGTTCGGATGCTTTGCCCCTTTCATGAGAGCGTTTGCCTCGAGCTCGTATGCGCTGCCTTCGGCGGGGAGCACCATTTCGACCGGTTTCCCCTCTTTCTTGAGGTTCGCAATGACGAACGCGAAGGATGCGCCGATTACATACTCACCCGAAGCAGCGTACTTTGCAGGACGTGAGCCGCTCTTGATGTACTGGCCCATGTTCTTGTCGAGCTTTTCAAGAAATTCCCACCCCTTGTTTTCTTCGATTGTTTTGTTTTTGTAGTCGGGGTCCATTGTTTCGAGAATACCGGCTACCTGCAGAAATCCCGTTCCGGAGCTCGCAGGGTTGGGCATAATGAGATGGCCCGCATACACCGGGTTGGTGAGATCGGCCCATGAGGTCGGCATTGGGAGCCCGTATTCGTTGAGCTTCTCCGTATTTACGCAGAACGCGGCAAGGTACAGGTCGATTGCGTACCAGTTGTTGTTGGGGTCCTTGAACCGGACGGGAATCTTGTCGCCGTCTTTTGGAACGTACGGCTCAAAGAAACCTCTCTGTGTAAAATCCATCAGGTAGGTAACGGCCCAGCCGTATACCAGGTCCGCCTGCGGATTTTCCTTCTCTGCAAGAAGCTTCGCGCCGAGAACACCCGTGGAGAAGCGGGTCCAGTTTATCTTCAAACCGGTTGTTGCTTCCGCAGCCTTGATGTAATCTTCTGTTTCGTCAGTCTCCAGTGATGTGTACAGCGTAATCTCGTTTCCCTCCTCAACTGCTTTGCCTCCGGTTGCCTTTTGACCTCCGGCAAACAGGAGAACCGGAAAAACCAGCATGAAAACAACCAGAAAAACACCAACTCTTTTCATTTGTAAACCTCCTTGAAAATTAATTTATGAGCTTCCTTACATAATACTTGTAATTGCCGATTATAATTGTTAATTTTCTGTTAAAAGAGTGTTAATATTTCGAGTACGCTTTAATGTACACTCATTAATCGGAAGGGTCAATCTTTTTTCAAACTGCTGCAGTCATAATCTGCAGAACAGGTGCGGACAGAAAGGGCGGTTCGTATTGAGCTGCTCTTTCTGTTTTTTTCAAAGGCTTTTTCGGAATTCTTCCGTGAGAGGAGTTTTTTGTGGAATTTCATATTGATTTCTCCGAGCCCTTTCGGATATCTTTGGATTTCTTAAATCACAGGGTCGAATACATGTCTATCGGAAACGGGTATGTTTAGAGTAATTGCCGGAATATATCTAGGGTGGGGCCTCGGTTCGAACGACGCTGCAAATATTTTCGGGACCGGTGTATCCACGGGCGTCATCAGGTACAGGACCGCGGTGATACTGACCGCTGTATTTGTGCTTATCGGAGCCTACCTGGAGGGGGCGCGGGGTATAAAAACCCTCGGCGGGCTCGCGGACATGGATATTACAACGGCGTTTATTGCGTCGCTCGCAGCAGCTGTTACGGTAAATGTGCTGACGGTGCTCGCGCTTCCGGTCTCTACCTCTCAGGCGATTGTCGGCTCGATACTTGCGATCGGCCTTACATCCGGTGGAGTCGATATCAGGATACTCGTAAAGGTTCTTCTGAGCTGGGTGCTGAACCCGATCACGGCAGCGGTCGTGTCGTATGGGCTGTACAGAATTCTCGGCTGGCTTATAGAAGGACGGGTAAAGAATGTCCGTGTGTGGTCGTTGATGATGAGGATCGGTTTTCTGATTGTCGGCATATACGGTTCTTATACCCTGGGCGCAAACAATGTTGCCAATGCCACAGGTGTATTTGTTAAAGCGGGCATGCTGACTCCGGTAGCGGCATCGGTAATCGGCGGGCTTTCGATCGGGTTGGGAGTCATTACATACAGCAAGCCGGTAATGAGAACAGTGGGAAGCAGAATAACGAAGATGAGCGACTTTGCCGCGCTCATTGCAGTATTCGGGCAGGATATCACCGTTCATATATTTACCTTTATCGGTGTGCCGGTTTCGACGTCGCAGGCTATTGTCGGTGCGGTTATGGGGGTGGGCCTGGTGAAATCGGGGAAATCGGTGAACTTGAAGGTGCTGGGTAGAATTGCGCTTGGCTGGTTGAGCACGCCGACAGCCTCTCTCATCATTGCATTCGGCATACTCCAGGCGAGAAGACTCTTCTTCTGATCGAGGCGGCCGTATGCGGCTCCTCTTTAAATCGCGAATCGAGTATTTTCGAACCGGTACATATAAGTTGACCTGCCGTGTATTGAGGAGTAACGTTTTTTTAAATCGCAGTAGAGGTGAGAGCATGGCGAAAGCAATATGGAAAAATACGGTACTTGCAGAAAGCAGTACTGTTGAAATGGTCGAAGGAAACGTTTATTTTCCTCCGGAATCGGTGAATCGACAGTACTTGAAAAAGAGCGATACGCATTCGACGTGCCCCTGGAAGGGACGTGCGTCCTACTATTCAGTAGAGGTGAATGGAGAGATCAACAAAGATGCGGCCTGGTACTACCCCGAACCCAAAGATGCTGCACACCGTATACGCGGCTATGTTGCCTTCTGGAAAGGGGTCGAGGTGCAGGAATAGGCGAGAGGATCGCCGAGCTCTGCGCGTGTATGAATGTTGTGTCGCCGCCGCGCTGCATGCTCTCCCCGTCGGCCTCAGGCCGAAGGCTTGTAAGGGGGGAGTATGTCCGGATGTGCGCAGGTCTTTTTCGCAACTGCCGGTTCGTTCAAACGTATCAAACCCGCCGTAAATATCGGGAAAACATGATTTGACATGTATGGTTCTGTGCCGTATCATAGGTTAGGAGAGGAAGATCGTATATGCAGAACGAAGATAAACAAAATCGAAGAAAAAACTGGCTCGATACCGTTGCAAAAGCCGTTCTTGCGGGTATATTCGCCGTCAGTGTGCTTTTGAACATTGTCCTTATTATCGTTGTTGTGGTTATGAGCCTTATAACCGCCCAGAAGGACAGAGAGTTTGCCCAAAGGGGGTATAAAAAGATCTATGCAAATGAAAAGTTTCCATTCTCCAATCCCGATTCTTCAGATGAAATCGCCGTGATACGGTTGAACGGGGTTATTTCCGAATACGACACCTCCGACGGTTTGTTCGGGTATAGTGAAAATCCTGTAAGTGCGGTGCAAAACCGGCTGAACATCATACGGAGGGATAAACATATACGGGGCGTGCTTCTCGTTATTGAAAGTCCCGGAGGGAGTGTAACTGCAAGTGATCTCCTCTACAGTACGATCAGAGAGTTTCGCGCCCAAACCGGGATTCCAGTTGTGAGCTTTATCAGACAGATGGCGGCTTCCGGCGGCTACTATGTTGCATCGGCGACGGATGCAATCGTTGCGTATCCGACGGCGGTTACCGGCAGTATCGGCGTCATCATGTATAATTTCAATTTTAAGGGGCTGATGGATAAATACGGCATCGAGTATGTTGCGGTCAAGTCGAGCAAACATAAAGACACGATGTCTCCCTTCAAGGAAGTGGACAGGGAAGAGATTGCATGGATGCAGGGCATTGTCGACCGTCTTCTCGATCGGTTTATCGACGCTGTGGCGGAGGGCAGGAAAGGGCTTACGCGCGATCAGGTGGAAAAGCTTGCCGACGGCAGGCTTTACCTGGCACAGGAAGCCCGAACCCTGGGACTCGTCGATGAAATCGGCCGGATGCAGGATGCAGTGAAGATGTTGTCCAAACTGGCGGGTATTACATCTCCGGCTGTGGTGGAATTCGTACGAGGGAAAGGCTTCCTTGAAATGCTCGGACAGGTTTCATATAAAATGCCCCATCTTGCAACCGGGCTTTTCCTGCGGGACACATTGCACGGCACGGCAACACAGTCGCCTGCCTTCTACTATATGCTGGGTGGAATACCGTCCATCGAATAGCGCAGCCGCACACCACCGACGCGGAGAGCATGCCGCTCGGCGGCGGTATTGACGGGCCGGTTTTTAATTAGAGAAATATGGAAAAAACGGCGTGGTATGTGCTATACTGGGTATACGGGTTAACTGTATATTTATATTGAAAATATACGGTGTTCTGGTGTTTGTTTTGCGCGTGCTTTGTGCTGCCGGTATAAACCTCGAACTTTTTGTACACCGCTTCGCGCCGTATGGCAAACGGTATGACCCCACTACCTGTAGTTTAAGGGAGAAATGTGATGAAAAAGATATCCCTTGTGCTTGTCCTGCTGTTGATGGTGTCGGCAGGCCCCGCTCTTGCAGCGCAGATCCCAGGTTCGCAATACTTCTATCTCGGCAGCGGGATCAGTTATTTTCCTCTTGGCGCAAGCGGTGTGGCGGATTTCATGCGTATGGAATCGAATTTGTATAACCCGGCTGCTCTTGCAGACACAAAGCGCATTACCTCGAGTCTGTCGCTCGGCGGATTCGGCGGTGATAACTTTCTTCTCAATTTCGGCGCAAGTTTTCCGACCACTATCGGTATTATTACGGGAAATGTGCTCGCCCTTACATCACCGTCGGGGGTGAGCGCAGGTGATGTAATCGGTCTGAAAGGCACCTTTTCAAAGCCGGTGAGTGAACAGTGGTTCTTCGGAGCCGGCGTCAATCTGGGTTTCGCAAATGGCGGACCCCAAAGTGATTTTCTTGCTTCTCTTGACCTCGGGACCATATATAAAAAAGAAGTAGGCGGCACGGGATTCGGATTGTTCGATCATTCTGTCGGGTTCGCTCTGAAGAATATCGGAAAGAATATTTCCTATGCAGGCTACGATGCGTTTCCACCGCTTGAAGCCGACCTCGGCGTGCAGGCCGAAATAATACGACAGGGAATTTACAGGGCGCGTCTTTCGACGCATGCTGCGGTTCCCGTCAATCCGTTCAATCTTTTTGCAGGGGTCGGTCTTGAAAACATCTTCTTCGATATGGTCGATGTAAAGCTCGGGCTGGTTTTGGGGGTGGAGGACGTCGGCCCCTTCTCGGCCGGCGTTGATCTGAATTTCGATATAAAGGATCTGGGCGTCCAGCTCTCCTATTCTCTTCTGCCCACCGATTTCAACGGGAGCAGGCAGATTGTGCATAATGCCGGAATAAGCGTCGCCTTCGGTACGTACGACAAGAAGCCGCCTGAGGCGTCGGTCGATGCTCAGCGGGAGTATTTTTCGCCCAACCATGACGGGATAAACGACCGGGCAAAACTCGATATCGACATGAGCGACAATACAATGGTATTCGGCTGGAAACTGGACATCACCGACGCACGGGGAAATCCGGTGAAGTCTTTCGAGGCCAAGGATGTGAGAAAGATCAGAAAAATGACGTTCGCAAAGTACTTTAAACGCGTTTTCTCGAAAAAACAGGAGGTGGAAATACCGAAATTCATAGAATGGGACGGCGAAGATTCCGAGGGAAACGTTGTACCCGACGGCGAGTACAGCTATGTCCTGACCGCCTGGGACGAGAACAACAACAAAATCGTGACCAAAAAGAAGCAGATCATCGTCGACAACGTTACCCCCATTGTCGAAGCGAAGGCGAAAGGGCTACTCTTCAGCCCGAACGACGACGGGGTCAAGGATACCCTGGATATTTCAATCAAGAGCGCAAACATAGAAAAGGACGACACTGTTGTCATACGGATCGGCGATAGGGACGGAAATACGGTACTGGAAGAGAAGAAAACAGGATCCGTCCCCGACGTCTTCGAGTGGAACGGCAGAGATCAGAGCGGGGCGCTCGTCAAGGAGGGAGTGTATAAATTCACGATTTCGGCATCGGACTTCGCCGACAACCGGACGGAATCCTCTGTGGACGGTATTGTCGTCAGAACGAAATATGAAGATATATCCGCCTCTCCGGTGCTCAAAGCCTTTTCACCCAACGGCGACGGCTATTCGGATATGGACGATATACGACTGTTTTCAAGCGGCACCGAGGGGCTCATCAACTGGGACCTTCGTATCGTCGATGAAAAGGGGAGTGTTGTGAGGGAGTACAGCGGCAATAAGGTTTTTCCGGATGTCATAAGCTTCGACGGAAAAGACAGCGAGGGAGCCGTTTTACCGGACGGCCTCTACTCACTTGAATTCAGGCTCTTCTTCGAAAGCGGGAATCATCCCGAGTCGTTTTACAAGTTTATTCGAATCGACAATACTCCGCCTTCAATCACCCTCAGCTCGAACGTTACGGCATTTTCTCCCAACGGCGACGGCGTGAAAGACACCATGAATATCGTGCACACTATAAAATCCGGCGAGGGGGATATTTTCGAGGCGAAGATCGTCAATGCCGCCGGTGCAACGTTCAAGACATTCCAGTTCGGCACGAATCCGCCGAAGGTAATAGTCTGGGACGGGATAGGGGACAACAACACACAGCCGGTTGAAGGTACATACACGTATATCATTACCGGAAAAGACAGGGTCGGAAACAGCACACTCGCGAGCCTCGGTCCCATCAAGCTTGTGACCGGTTTTGAAGAGGTATCTGTCGAACCGAACGAGTATATAATATCGCCGAATGGGGACGGTATTAAGGATAGTGTTACATTCAAGCTGCATACGAGCAGTATGGAGGGAATCGTTGAGTGGAAGCTCGATATTCGCGACAGGAATAATGCTGTGGTGCGGTCATTCAACAATCAGAATATGGGAAAACTGCTGCCGAGCGATGTGGCATGGGACGGGAAAACGGATGCGGGTGTGCAGGCGGAGGACGGCCTGTACTCCGCAACACTGAGTGTACTGTACGATGCAGGCAACAACCCTATATCGAAACCGAAGGACATACGAATCGATACGCAGGCTCCCTCGATCGAGGTGTATGTCGAAGATTTGAACATTTCGCCGAATGACGACGGTGCCAAGGAAACACTCACCATTTATCAGAGAATGCGCGGCGATAAGGATGATGTGTACACGGGTGAAATCAGGGGCCCCGGCGGTGCAGTGAAAAAGAGCTTCAACTGGGTCGGGAATCCTCCTGTTGAGATTGTGTGGGACGGCCGCGATGACAGCGGGAATCCCCTTGCAGAGGGGGTGTATTCCTACTCCGTCAGTGGAAAGGATGCGGCGGGAAACAAGGCCGAGGGGAGTATAACCGATATTGTTCTGACAACTGAGTATGAAAAGGTGAGCCTCCTCGCAAGTGAACGGGGGATATCTCCCAACAAGGACGGGGCTTTCGATACGGTTGTTTTCACTCCCGTTCTTACCTCCGAGAAGGGTCTCATTTCATGGGGCATAGATATCATCGACAGTCAAAGCCGGGTGATTCGAAAAATCGGCGGGAGCGGCATACCGCCTGCTGCGGTGACGTGGGACGGAACCGGTGAAGACGGCAGCGTGGTTCCGGATGGGGAATACGGTTATACCATGCGGCTTGTCTATAAAAGCGGTAATCATCCTGAAAGCAAACCCGGCGCAATCACCGTGGATACAAAGGCTCCCTCGTATCTTTTCGTCGTTTCTCCCAAGCTTTTTTCACCCGACGGAGACGGCGAGGCCGATACGCTGTATATCAACACCGAGATAAGCGACAAAAACGGCGTCCGTGAGTGGGACATTACCCTGTACAGGGTCTGGGACGGCAAACCCGACAGGAGCACCCCTCTCAAGAGATTTACCGGACAGGGCAGTTTTAAACAGACTCTGCACTGGGACGGTTTTTCCGATCCCGTACGAATGCCTGAAGGATTTATTCCCCCGGATTTATATACGTATAGGAAAGTCGGAAACAAGTGGGAGGTGCTGGTAGATTCGGCAAGCAATTACATAGCCGAGCTCAAAGCATCGGATGTGTACAACAACAGCATTACCGTCAGCAGGAGCTTCGAAACGGATATTCTGGTTATAAAAACACCAGAAGGTCTGAAGATAATGATCAATTCCATTCAATTCGAGTTCGATAAGTCAGACCTGCTTCCGCAGAGTTTTCCGATACTGAACAGACTGATCGAGATCCTCGACAAATTCCCGGCGTATAAGATCAGGGTGGTGGGGCACACGGATTCGATCGGAACGGATGAGTACAACCAGAAACTTTCCGAAAGGCGTGCATTTTCCGTATACAAATACCTGGTCGCGCACGATATCGATAAGGACAGGCTGACGACAGAAGGGAAGGGCGAGAAGATGCCCATTGACGACAACGGTACCGAGGCAGGCCGGGCGCGAAACAGGAGGGTCGAGTTCTACCTGACCAGATGAAACCGGTGCGATGGGACCGACTTTTTTCGGTCCCGGCGCATTCGATGCGCTGCCGGTTTACCCCGGTCTCCGGTAGGCCCGTCAGCACGGAGCATTCCCGATGACGATTCCGGCGGGCAAGTCCGCTTGAGGAGCATTCTTCTTGACGAGATCGGGCTGAACCGTCGGCACACAGAGCATTCCTGTTGACGATATCAGGCGCCGGATTTATATTCCTTCCATTCATAGTAGACCAAATGCGTGCAGCTTGAGCACGTCGATTATCCGCGTCTGAAGACCAATTGCAGTATAACCGTTCTGCTGTGAACCGCAATACCTTAACGGATTGTTCCATTTGCAGTCAGGCCGGCTGAACGGGGTGTGCGGGCTTCCGTCAGTACCTGCACGGATTCAGCGGATGTTGTTCGGCAGGCACGTTCGCCCGCCGTAACATGGATCTGCAAAAACCAGTAGAAAGAATCGATATGGGAAATAAACCGACCATCGTTGCCATGGACCTGGAGGGGGTCCTCGTTCCGGAGATATGGATTGCAGTATCTGAAAGGACGGGCATTGAGAGGCTTCGCCTCACCACACGGGATGTCTCGGATTACGACGAGCTCATGCAGATGCGGCTGAAGATATTGAAGGAGAATCGTCTTACCCTGTCCGATATTCAGGAAGTAATCGATTCGGTAGACCCCCTTGCAGGAGCAAACGATTTTCTCGACTGGGTTCGTGCGCGGTCGCAGGCTGTAATCCTCTCGGATACCTACTATGAGTTTGCCCTCCCCCTGATGAAAAAGCTCTCATACCCCACGCTGTTCTGCAACAACCTTGAAACCGACGAAAACAATACGATCGTAAGCTACAACCTTCGCCTCAGGGATGGAAAGAAAAAGGCGACAAGGGCGTTCAAGGATCTCGGCTTCAGAGTCATATCGATGGGTGATTCGTACAACGACACAACGATGCTCGGTGAGGCTGATGTGGGGATACTCTTCAGACCTCCTGAAAATGTCGTACGTGAATTCCCGCAGTACAGAGTGTTTCACGAGTACAATGATATCAAGACATATTTGAAAGAGTTGTTGTTCATAATGCCGCCGGTGTAAATCCCGGAGCGGAGCCGGGCTTTGCCTGCATGCTGCGGAGAACGTACCGCTTTACGGCGGCAATACGGGATTGTAATGAATAATTTCAGGCCGGAAGGGCCTCTGTTTTCTGCAGCGGGATTTTGCAGTAAAGACCGCTGCTGCAGGAGCCTGTCTCAAATAATACTTCTCGGATGGGAGCCATGAAAACGATCAGGATCGGTATCCTGGGGCTCGGCACTGTCGGGTCCGGTGTGTATGAACTGCTTCGTAAAAACGGCGAACTTATCAGCGCAAAATCGGGCGTCATAATAATGATTGAAAAGGCCGCCGATACGGATATGCAGAGGAAGGATGCACTGGGGATTCCCGACGAAATTTTTACAACGGACGCTTCGAACGTGGTTGAAAACCCTGCTGTTGACCTCGTAGTCGAACTTATAGGCGGCACCACCGTTGCCAAAAAGCTGATGATGCAGGCTATACGAAACGGAAAATGCATAGTTACAGCGAACAAGGCGCTTCTGGCGACGCACGGACGAGAAATATTCGAAGAAGTGGTGAAATCGAAGGTTGAGCTGGGGTACGAAGCATCGGTAGGCGGCGGCATACCGATCATCAAAACCATACGCGAGGCGTTTGTCGGCAACAGGATACGGAAGATTGTTGCAATTCTGAACGGTACCACAAACTTCATTCTTACCAGTATGACCAGAGGAGGCCTTGACTTCATGGAGGCGCTCAAAAATGCGCAGGAGCGCGGTTTTGCAGAGGCAGATCCAACCCTTGATGTTTCAGGGGGCGATGCACGTCATAAGATCACCATACTCTCCTCGCTCGCATTCAGCTCCTATATCGATCACGACAGGGTGTATGTCGAAGGGATCGAGCACATCTCAGAGCGGGACATAAAGTATGCCGATGAGCTCGGTTTTGCTTTAAAGCTCCTCGCGATTGCAGAGAGGACCGATCAGGGGGTGCTCGTCAGGGTGCATCCGGCCCTCGTTTCCGGGGACGATCCCCTCGCGGCGATAAGCTGGGAGGATAACGCCGTTATGGTATATTCCGATTTTCTGGGCAAATCGATGTATTACGGAAAGGGTGCGGGCGCCTATCCCACCGCGAGCGCCATCGTTGCAGATATAGCCGACATTGCGCATAAGGTGAAAAGCAGCGGTGAGTATGACCGCTATTCGTACGTATTCAACGGGAATCTCACGCAGATGCCGTTTGAAAGCAGCGTATCTCGATACTACCTTCGATTTCATGTGCCAGACCGCCCCGGTATCCTGTCGAAGATTGCTGGAATACTGGGTGAGAATCAAATCAGCATTGCCTCCGTTTTACAGAAAGAAACCGAAGAAGAGCACCAGTATGTTCCGCTCGTGATGCTGACCCATGCAGCCCGTGAATTCAATATGAGAAAAGCGGTTTCCGAAATAAACGCACTTGAGGAGCTGGAGGGTAAGGGGATTATAATCAGAGTGGTCGATGAAGACCACGTCTGACGGTTTTTCCCGCAGGGAGCGCGGTACATTTGCAGTATCCCGGAGGTGCTTCCGATCTATGAAGAAAGCAGTCCAGTTCGGAGCTGGAAATATCGGTCGTGGATTCATGGGTCAGCTTTTTTATGAAGCCGGTTACGAAACCACCTTCATCGATGTTTCATCGAATCTTGTCCGTTTGATCAACGAAAATAGACAGTATCTCCTGCGACTTCTTGATGCGGATACCAGAACCGAGGTCGACCTCATAATAAATCGTATACGCGCGGTTGACGCCGCCGACGTTGAGGCTGTTGCCGAAGCTGTTGGACAGGCGGATATAATAGCCACAGCAGTCGGCGTCTCGAACCTCCAGTCGATTGCACCGCTGATTTTCAGGGGAATTCAGCTTCGGTTTGAGAGGAGAGCACCGCCGGTGGACATCTACCTCTGCGAAAATACACTCACCGCTTCGAGAGAGCTCAAAGAGGCGGTTATGCGGAATACGGATGAATCATTGAAGCAATGGACAGAAGAAAACGTCGGCTTCGTGGGCACGGTCGTGGCTCGTATGGTTCCCTCAAAGAGCGGCCGTTTCGAAGTAGGCGACCCTCTATTTGTTGCAGCCGATTCTTTTCACGCGCTTCCGTACGATGCGCACGCAGCTCGAGCAAAACCTCCCGCCATAGAGGGTATCAGAGCGGCGGATAACTTCGAAGCCGAAGTAACCCGCAAGCTCTTCACCTATAATCTCGGGCATGCGGCCCTTGCATATCTGGGCTATCTCAGGGGTTTTACCTACGTGCATGAGCCGTTTGGGGATGCCGGGCTTCTGACTTTTTTCAACGGCGCGCTCGATGAAATATCGAAAGCTCTGCTTTCGCGGTTTCCAGAAGATCTCGACAGGAAAAGCCAGGATCTGGTGAGGGCGGATATAAATCTTCGTTTCAGCAATCCGATGATAATGGATACCGTGTACCGGGTCGGCCGGGACCCGATCAGAAAGCTCGGGCCGCAAGACCGGCTGGTCGGAAGCGCCCGCCTCTGCATCGAACAGGGAGTATTCCCGGAGAACATCGCAGTGGTATGCGCAGCTGCGTTCTGCTATGATTACAGTGAAGATGACGAGGCGGTCAGGCTTCAAAAAATGGTTCGGGAACAGGGGCTGACGTTTGCGTTGAAAGAAGTATCGGACGTTGACCCTGCAAGTGATCTGGGGCGGAAAATAGTGGATTCCTGCCGTTTTTTGAAAAAGATGAGGAAGGGCTGATATGTCTGTGCGGGAGAGCACGGGGAAATACTTCATGCATGCCACTATACGCCCCGTTTTTCGATATGTTTTTCAATATTGACACATGAAAAAAATTGTGGTAGCATAAAATGGCTTCAATTCCAATACGTGTATACTCTCTCTCTGTGTAAACAGGCGGCGCTCATTCTTTCGAAACCTTTTTGAATGGGGCGTGCGGTTATTTCTCGTTTTTTTGCATCGCACGCTGATCCTGTAATTTAACCGCAGATGCGGTTTAAGATAAATCTTACTTTATTAAGGAGGGTTGGCATATGAAAAAAGCAAGAAAAATTGGTTTCTGTCTTGCTGTAGCCCTGATTTTTCTTCTTGCAAGTTCTGTGCTCGTGTTCGCAGGAGGCGAGAAGGAGAAGGGCGCGGCGCCCAAGGAGAAAGGAACGATTACGATCTTCTGGGCGGAATGGGACCCTGCGAACTACCTGCAGGAGCTTTGTAATACCTTTACCGATGAAACGGGGATTGTGGCAAACGTCGAAACAACCCCGTGGGGCGACTTTCAGACAAAAACCTTCAACGAATTTGCAGCGCACGGCGATGCCTACGACATAGTCGTCGGCGATTCACAGTGGCTCGGAAGAGGCGCTACACAGGGACATTACGTCGAGCTCACCGACTGGATCAAAGAGCACGGCGTCGATAAGACCATGGCGCCGGCAACCATCGTAGCGTACGCCGAGTATCCGAAGGGGAGCAAGAGATACTGGGCCGTCCCTGTGGAAGGTGACGCTTGCGGGTGGTCGTACAGAAAAGACAAGTTCGAAGACCCGAAGGAAAAGGCTGCTTTCAAGGCGAAGTACGGGTATGAGCTCGGTGTGCCCCAAACATGGGACCAGCTCCGGGATATTGCAGAGTTTTTCTACCGCCCGAGTCAAAACTTCTATGGCGTCGCCATCTACACGCAGAAGGATTACGATGCGATTACCATGGGTGTCGAGAATGTGCTGTGGGCATGGGGGGCGGACCTCGGCGACTACGATACCTACAAGGTGGAGGGCATACTCAACAGCAAGGCGGGGATCGATGCGCTGAAGTTCTACGGCGGGCTGTACAAGTTCTGTCCTCCCGACTGGGGCAAGGCGTTCTACATGGATGACAACGTGGCGATTACGGAGGGTCTGGCTGCGATGTCCATGAACTACTTCGCCTTCTTCCCGGCCCTTGCAAATCCTGCGATGAACAAGTATGCGGACGTCACCGGCTATTTTTCGATGCCGAAAGGTCCGGTTGCACGCGTCGCCGCTCTCGGAGGCCAGGGTGCGTCGGTTATCAGCTACTCGAAGAAGCAGGACCTCGCGTTCAAATGGCTCGAGTGGTTTGTAAAGCCTGAAAATCAGGCCAAGTGGGGCAAGCTCGGCGGGTACACATGCGACCTCAAGACCCTGCAATCCGACTGGTTCCTGAAAATGACGCCTTACAACAGGGCATTCCAGGAAACGATGCAGATGGTCAAGGATTTCTGGGCGGTTCCGGAGTACGCTGAGCTGCTCGAGGCAAGCCAGAGGTACTGGAACGAGTATGTTGTTGCCGGTACGGTTTCGGCGAAGGACGCAATGGACGGCATTGCAAAGGAATGGACCGCCATATTCGAAAAAGGCGGGTACTACAAAAAATAATTGCATGCAAAAAGGGGGGAAGGGGCAGCCTCTTCCCCTCTTATTTTTTTAGAATGTGGATACGGGATATAAAAAATGGGCAAAACAGAGGGAGTTGCATTAAGACAGAGGGGGCTGAGCGACACCGCAATAAAGAGGCTTTTCGTCCTGCCTACCATCATATTGCTGATATGCATCAATATATTTCCGCTCATATGGTCTCTGGGCCTGAGTTTTGCGGATTACAGTGCGGTGAAGCCCCATGTCCAGGGTGTAAACCCAAACTGGATCGGCGGCAAGAACTACAAGGATGTGCTCCTTGACAGGCACATCTGGGAGTACTTCGCCATTACGGCAAAATATGCAATAATGGCGGTTTTAGGCGAGTTTGTCGTGGGCTTCGGCATTGCGCTTCTTTTAAACAGGGAATTCAAGACAAAGGGACTCATCACGACGCTTATTCTCATCCCCATGATGATGTCCATGGCGATTGTCGGCCTGTTCTGGCGGCTGCTTTACAATCCGAGCTGGGGGATCATCAACTATATGTTCGGGCTGAAAAACTTCGTATGGCTCGCAAATCCGAAAATGGCGCTCATTGCGGTTGCCATAACGGATATATGGATGTGGGCTCCCTTTACCATGCTTCTCTCACTTGCGGGTCTTTCCGCGATACCCCAGTACCTGTATGAGGCTGCGGAAATAGACAGGGCGTCATGGTGGTTCAAGTTCAGGCGCATTACCCTGCCCCTCGTTACTCCGCTTTTGCTCATTGCCCTCATTTTCAGAACCATGGAAGCGTTCAAGATGTTTGATATCGCCTTCGTCATGACCGGTGGTGGACCGGGGACCACAACAGAGCTTATTGCAATCAACCTGTACAGGCTTGCATTCAACCAGTGGGAGACCGGCAAGGCGTCGGCCTTTGCATACATAATACTCATTATGATAATCGCTATCAGCAATATCTATATAAAATATCTCAACAAAGCAAAGGAAATGTAACATGACTCCAGCTGCCTCTCAAAAAAAACGGGCATCGCACTGGATTATCATAGGAATTGTAATCGTTCTCACAATCCTTTATTTGATACCGACATACTGGGTCGTCTCTACCTCGTTCAAGCCGTTCAAGGAGGTAACCGCGATACCGCCGAAGATCTTCTTCAAACCTGAAATTACGAGCTATGTAAAACTGTTTACCAAACGCTCGCTCGTGCGTTCCAAATCGGAGCTCGAGGAGCGCAGGCAGCACGCAAAGTGGTATGAAAAAAAGGTGCTCGAACAGGGCCAGACCATTACCGGCGTATCGCCCTTTCCGGTACGTCTTTTCAACAGTTTTTTTATTGCAATACTGAGCACCCTGGCCTCGGTAGCTCTCGGGACCCTGACCGCCTACGGCTTTTCCCGTTTCAAGTTCAAGGGCGAGGGGGACTGGCTTTTCTTCATTTTGTCGACGAGGATGCTCCCGCCTGTGGTCGTGACGATACCGCTTTTTCTCATGTACAGGTTTTTGGGACTGAACGACACACGATTCGGACTGATACTGCTGTACACCTGTTTCAACCTCTCGTTCGCCACCTGGGTCATGAAGGGATTCATCGATGAAATTCCGAGAGAGTACGAAGAAGCGGCGATGGTGGACGGGTATACCCGGTTCGAGGCCTTCCGGAAGATCGTGCTGCCGCAGGCTGCAACCGGTATTGCCGCGACTATGGTTTTCTGTTTCATATTTGCATGGAACGAGTATGTGTTCGCCCTCATCATGACCACGCGCAAGGCCCAGACGGCGCCGCCTTTTATTCCTGCCCAGCTCGGTATCGGCATGATTGACTGGGGTGTTATTGCAGCCGGAGCGTCCATATTTCTCATACCTGTTGTAGTATTTACATTTCTTTTGAGAAAGCATCTGCTTCGCGGTGTGACATTCGGCGCAATAAGAAAGTAGGGGGTGAGAAATGCTTCGAAAATTCAGTAAGAAACTGTTCGAGCCGATTGCGATGATCATTATAGGCATCGGAATCGTATGCCTGTGCCAGCCGTGGGTTTTGTACCTCCACCGAAAGGGCTTTCTTATTACCGGAGTCGGGCTTGCGGCATTTATCTTTTTCTCTCATATCAAGCCGCTTGAGGAAGAGGAGGAAGTCGAGGAGGAGGATGTGAGCACAGCGAGAATAATATCTCCGTAATTATGGAGCGCTGGAGTGCGTCCCCGGAATTCCCGCGGACAGGAGGGTAAAAAAGTGGCGGATACGATAAAGGTTGCCGTTGTGGGTCTTGGTTTCGGCGCTGAGTTTATTCCTCTGTACCAGAAACACCCGGACGCGGAATGCTATGCGATCTGTCAGCGAACCAGGGAAAACCTGGACAGGGTCGGCGATCAGTTCGGCATTGAGAGAAGATATACCGATTTCGAGGATCTGTTGACCATAGACGAGCTCGATGCCATTCACATCGTTACCCCTCCGTCGGAACATTCCAGAATGGCGGTTCGGTCGCTGAATGCCGGTAAACATACGGCATGCACGGTGCCGATGGGGCTTACGAAAGAGGAATGTATGGAGGTCGTCGGGGCGCGGCGGAAATCGGGAAAAATATACATGATGATGGAAACAGCCGTATATACACGCGAGTTCCTGTACGCAAAAGAGCTCGTCGCCAAAAATAAGCTCGGCAGGATACAGTTCCTTCGCGGTTCGCACCAGCAGAATATGAGCCTGCCGGGCTGGCCGGAATACTGGTACGGGTACCCTCCTATGCTTTACGCCACACATGCCGTAAGCCCGCTTCTCGCCGTTTCGGGAGGGGAAGTCGAATCGGTGGTTTGCCAGGGTTCCGGAACGATACGAAAGGAATATGCAGAGAAGTACAGCTCCCCCTTTGCAGTCGAAACGGCCGTTATGAAGCTGAGAAACTCGGACCTCTCCTGTGAGGTGACGCGGTCCCTTTTCGACACGATTCGACAGTACAGGGAGAGCTTTGACGTGTACGGGACCAAACTCTCGTTTGAATGGGAGCAGATAGCCGGCGAAGGCCCGGTGATATACTCCGGGTTTGAAGACGCGAAGCGCGTGACAATACCGGATTACGGGCATCTACTACCCGCAGAGATTGCCCCCTACACGATACACGGGGTATATGACGAGGAGCATGAGCATACCTCTTTTGTACAGGGAGCGGGGCATGGAGGATCGCACCCGCACCTCACTCATGAGTTTGTGCGGGCAATCGTCGAAGGAAGGGAATCCGCCGTGGATGCACAGAGGGCTGCAAACTGGACCATGGCGGGGATATGCGCTCATGAATCCGCCATGAAAGGCGGTGTGCGTATCGAGGTCCCTAGATCCTGACGGCATCCCCGGACACTAACGGGATCCCCAGATCCTGACGGTATCCACCGGCTCTGAGCAGGGTGATGGAAGCGAATGCTGTTTCGCCATACTACTGTACGGTGCGGAGATTACAATGAAAACAGGCATCAATACTTTTCTTTTTGCTTCACCCTTTACCGATAAGAGCCTCGATATGATTCCCGAATTCAAAAAGATGGGTTTCGACGGCGTTGAGATTGCTCTTGAAAACAGAGGCGATTTCGACTATAAAAAGGTTCTCAAAGCTCTGAAGGACAACCATCTCGAATGCTGCTCCATATGCGGTGCGTTCGGCCCGGGCAGGGACCTTCGCGGGAGCGAGGAGGAGCAGAAAGGGTCGAAGCGGTATATCAAAGATTGCATCGATGCCTGCTCGGCGCTGGAGTGCGATCTATTCGTCGGTCCCTTCTACTCGAGGGTGGGAAGGGCGCAGATGGAGGATGAAGATGCCAGAAAAAAGCAGTGGGACCTGGTGGTAAAAAATTTGCGCGAAGTCGCATCGTACGCAGAAAAGAGCGGTGTGTATCTTGCAATGGAGCCTTTGAACAGGTTTGAAACGGACTTTATCAACATATGCAGTGATGCAAAGCGTATGATAGAAGCGGTAGGCAGCCCCACGATCAAGATACACCTCGACACATTCCACATGAATATCGAGGAAAAGAGCCTGCCTGCAGCCATATTGACTGCAGGAGAGCTGCTCTACCATGTGCATACCTCCGAAAACGACAGGGGCGCACCCGGCACAGGGACGGTAGACTGGAAGGGGGTAAAGGAGGCGCTCGAATTTCTGGGCTACAGCCGCTACCTGGTCATCGAGTCTTTTACGCCGGACGTTGAAATCATCGCAAAAGCGGCCTCGATATGGAGAACGACCGAAAAGAGCAATGCTGCACTTGCGAAGAAGGGGCTTGATTTTCTTCGCACACTGTTTGCGGATTAAAAAGGTTTTCGGCGGCATAGTCGGGTTTCGTTGTGTATACGTTTAGACAGGCCGAACGTATCCTGTTTAAATACAGGATGCTCGTGCTGAAAACCTTTATGTGAAGGGGAGAATATGTCTCAGATCGTACTGAAGAATATTGTGAAACGATTCGGGAAAGTCACCGCAGTGCGTGATCTCAACCTCGAGATCAGGGATAAGGAGTTTCTTGTACTGCTTGGACCGAGCGGCTGCGGAAAAACGACGACGCTGCGATCTATAGCGGGGCTGGAGACGGTTGATGAAGGCGATATCCTTATTGATGGAAAATGGGTGAATGATATCAGAGCGAGTGAGAGGGATATCGCATTCGTGTTTCAGCTCTATGCCCTGTACCCGCACCTTTCGGTGTACAGGAATATCGCGTTTCCTCTGGAAACGCAGGGCGTCAAAAAGGCCCAGATCGACAGGAGAGTCAGGGAAGTCGCCGGTATTCTCAAAATTTCGCATATTCTCAAAAAAAAGCCCGCTGCTCTCAGCGGTGGCGACATGCAGAGGGTCGCGCTCGGACGCGCTATGGTTCGCCGTCCCAAGGCCTTTCTCATGGACGAGCCGATCGGCACGCTCGACGCTAAGTTCAGGGAACAGATGCGCACGGAGCTCAAAAGGCTGCATATCGATATCGGCGCGACAACCGTTTACGTTACCCACGACCAGGTGGAAGCGATGTCAATGGGGGACCGTATTGCGGTAATGAAAGAAGCAGAGCTTCAGCAGGTCGGCAAACCGTCCGAGGTGTACGACAACCCTGTCAACCTGTTCGTCGCTAACTTTATCGGAAGCCCCGGTATGAATTTCATAGAGGTCGTCTGCAGTAAATCGGATCATGCCACAAAGGCCGTGCTGCAGAGCGAACCAACGCTCTCCTTCAATTTCTCCGCGGAGATATTCCGTGGATTGTCGCAAAAGAATGCGATCGGAAAAGAGCTCGTGCTCGGAATACGGCCCGAATGGATAAGGATCGACAAAAAACAGAAAGACGGATTTGTGTCCGCCGAGGTATACGTCATCGAACCGCTCGGACCGAGCAAGATCATCGACCTGAAAATCGGCAACGATTTTGTCAAGGTCCGGGCTCCGGCCGATTTTGACGTACGTGTCGGCGACAGGGTGTGGGTGGAGTTTACAGAGAAGAGGGTGCATTTCTTCGACAAAGATACCGGGAATGCAATCTATTTTACCTGAGCCGGACCCGGTCGGGCGGGGCATATGCCGTTGGTGCTGTACCATTAAAAGGTAACAGTAATGGAGGTATATTTTGGCACATGTTAGACTTGAGGGCGTTACCAAAACCTTCGGGTCGGTAACGGCCATTAACAAACTCAATCTGGATATAAAGTCCGGTGAATTCTTCGTTCTTTTGGGACCTACCGGCGCGGGTAAAACGACGACTCTTCGCTGTGTTTCGGGACTCGAGAAACAGAACGAAGGTACGATCTATATCGATGATGTGAATGTGAACAGCATCGATCCGGCAAACAGAGATGTTGCATTTGTATTTCAGTACTATTCTCTGTACCCGCACTACACAGTGCGGGAAAACCTCGAGTTTCCCCTGAAGCCCAAGATCAGGAAAATGCCCCAGGAGGGGATCGACAGGAGAGTTGCGGAAACGGCGCGCATTCTTCATATCGAGCACCTTCTCGACAGAAAGTCGGACAAGCTGAGCGGCGGTGAGATGCAGAGGGTGACGATCGGACGGGCGATCGTCCGCGATCCGAAGGTATTCCTCATGGACGAGCCGCTTTCCAATCTCGATGCCAAGCTGAGGGAAGAGCTCAGAGCGGAGCTGAAACGTCTGCAGATGGATCTCGGTGCGACCATGTTCTTCGTCACCCATGATCAGATCGAAGCCATGACCATGGCCGACAGGATAGCGGTATTGAACAAAGGCACTATCCTGCAGATGGGTGTACCGGATGAGATATACAATCATCCGAAAAACACGTTTGTCGCCGCATTCGTCGGCAGCCCCGCCATCAACCTCTTCGACTCTGTTGTCGAGAAAAACCGTCTTATTATCATGAAGGGCAGGTTAGAATATACACTGGGTACGGCGACGGTTGAAAAAATAAAGGGCAAAAGCGGCAGGATTGTCGCTGGAATACGTCCGGAAGATATTATTATAGAGCACGCCGGCAGGAATGGACTGTGCAAGGCGACCGTATACAATTTTGAAAATATGGGTATGGAAAAGATCGTCTCTCTCAAGGTGGAGAGCATGATATTCAAAGCGGTTGCAGGGGCCGATTTCGAATCCGAAGTCAATGCAGAGGTGTATGTCGGCTTCAAGGACGAAAAGATGCACTTTTTCGACTCCTCGACCGGTGAAAATATAGCGGCCGTTTAATCGAGATCCGTACAGGATCTTTTTTCATACACCAGCGGTTGCCTGAGTCCGGGGATCGTGCTTGAAATGCCGGTTTGGTATACGGGTGGACGTATCACATCTCAGTAAATTTTGTCCGGTACAATACATCAATCACTCAACAGAGGGAGGAACATATGAGCGTCAAACTTTCAATAGGAACATGGGCGTATACGTTCGGCAGGTATGCAGATAATCCAATTTCGATGGAAGAAACAGCCCGGCGGTTAGGCGAGCTCGGCTTCGACGGCGTTGCGTTGGGCGGTTTCAAACCGCACGGGCACTACGAGCTGTACCCGACGAAGGAGGACAGGAAGAGGCTCGTCGATCTTTTTGCGTCGCACGGGCTGAAGATAAACAGTTACGCTGCCGATCTGTGGTCGTTTCCTTTTGCGGACGGCAGCAAACAGATGGCTCAAAAATTCGAGGATGCCTTCGACCGCAGCCTTGAAATGTGCGTCGACTGCGGAATACCGGTTATCAGATTCGATACGGTGATGGAGACGCCGTATCCGGCCGATTTCGATTACGAAAAGGCATGGGATATCGTCGTCGCGATGTTAAGGAAGATAACGGAAAAAGCGAAGAAGGCCGGGGTACTTGCGGCATGGGAGTTCGAACCTGGCTACATATTCAACAAGCCGTCTGAAATAGTGAAGATGGTGAAGGCGGTCGACAACGATAATTTCAAGCTCCTCACAGACACCTGTCATGTGCAGATGTGCGCGGTCGTCGGCGCCCAGCAGCGGGGCGAAAAGGAGACGCTGCCGGGCGGGCAGCTCGAATTCTTCAGAATGGTAAAGGGTATGATCGGCGATGTTCACATCATAGATTCGGACAACCGGCTTCACGACAACCATACGTCCGTGCATGCACCGTTCGGAACGGGCGTCATAAACTTCGAGGAGGTCTTGCCCGCAATCGTCGACGCAGGGTATACGTCCGAGTGGTGGACAATCGATCTCTGCTACTGGGACAACGCGTGGGAGATAACCGAGGATTCGAAGAAGTACCTGGACAGGATGTTCGAGAAGCTCGGGTGGAAGTAGAAACCGTAATTATATACTATTGAATGTGGAGGAAGTGAAATGAAGGGAACGATGAAGGCAATGGTTTTTTACGAGCCAGAAAAGATGCAGCTCGAGGAGATAGATATTCCCTTGATCGGTCCGGATGAGGTACTCATTAAAATAAAGGCCTGCGGCATATGCGGGTCTGATATCGCCTACTACTGGGGATTGAGCTCGCTCGAAACGCCCGACGGCAAGGGCCCGCTCGTTCTGGGGCACGAGATGACCGGTGAAATCGTCGAGATCGGCGAAATCCCCCAAAAGCTCGGGCTTTTCAAGGCCGGCGATCGGGTAGCGATAGATCCGGTTCAGTACTGCAATGCCTGTGAGGTATGCAAGAAGGGGCAGGTGAACCTCTGTGAAAACAAGACGGTGCTCGGCGTATCGGTAAACGGCGCATTTGCAGAGTACATGAAATCGAAGTACACCAGTCTTTTCAAGCTCCCCGACAAGGTGAGCTTCGAACAGGGTGCGTTCAGCGAGCCGCTCGCGGACGCCATGTACGCGGTGCAGAATCTGGAGGTAACGCTCGGTGATTTCTGCGTGGTGATCGGCCCCGGCCCGATCGGGCTGGCCGAGGCGCAGCTCATAAAATCGTCGGGTGCGGGAACCCTCGTCGTAGCCGGCACGCGCGATTATCGGCTGGATATAGCGAAGAAGAACGGCGCGGACTACGTGTTCAACACCAGGGATTCCTCCTCCAGATACTACCAGCCGGATATAGTGAAAAAAGTCTCCGATCTTACAGGCGGTAAGATGGCAGACCGGGTTCTGGTTGCAACCGGCGATCCGAAGGTCATGGACCTCCCGTTTCAGCTCTCCGGCAGGCGATCGGTGATTGTCTTCTTCGGCCTTCCCGGCGACAAGGATGTAATAAAGGTCCCTGCCACACAGACGATTTTCTGGGACAAGCGGGTCAAATTCTCCTGGCTGGCTCCGCTCACCTGGCCCAGGGCGCTCAATGCAATCGCTTCGGGGCTCATCGATGTCGATTCACTGGTTACCCACCGGTACAGGCTGGAGGACCTCATCCAGGGGCTCGAGGACGTAAAAGCGAGGGTGGGAAACCCGCTGAAGGCCCTGGTGATACCGTAAAGCTTGGTGGCAAGCTGCCTGCGACCCACACGATCATTTTTATTTGATATTTCAAATATGCGGCTTGTATTTTGAGAAAAATGAAAAATACAGGTGTTTTTTTGTGAAAAAAGATAATATTATCGATGACCTCGATATAAAAATTATAGAAGAGCTTAAAAAAAACGGCAGGGAGTCGTACAAAAAGATATCCAAAAAGCTGAATGTTTCGGATGGTACCATAAGATTTCGCGTAAACCGTCTGGTAAAAGCTAAAATTATCAAAATATCCGCTCTGGTAAATCCCTTTACCTTCGAACACTCTATAACCGCACTCGTTAGAATGCTTCTCGAAAAGAGAAATCACATTGAAGCCATGGAAAAAATATCACGATTGAAGGGAGTAGTATCTGTCTGTAATGCAACAGGAAATTACGATCTTCTGGTTGAGGTTTTTTTTGATTCGCGAAACGCACTGAACAAATTTTTAGTTGAAGATCTTTCCAAAATTGAGGGAATTAAATCCACTGAAACTTCAGTTTACCTGGATGCTATAAATAAATGGGTCGAATACCCGACCTTTTCCAGCACATAGAAACATTTTAATCCAGCCGCAATCCACCCGTTGAAAATCTGGAGATACAAAAGACTAAACATCCGGTTTGTGCTGTGCGACAATGGCATCGATCTTTTTCTTTACCTCTTCTGACAGCGTCTTTTTACTTTGTTCCTCTAAAATTTTTTTTGCCTTTTCATTCAATATCTGCCTTGTTGTTCTCTTTCCCTCTTTTTCCCATTTTTCATACATGTTTCTGTCGAGAAATCGTGGAAACCACAATACATCTTTAAAATTGATTGCCGTGTGCTCCTCCATGAGAAAGTTACCACCGGGACCGACATTGCCTATGAGATCGAGAGCAACGGTTTCTTTATTGAACTCAAGAGGCCTCAGCATATATTTGACCATCCCGATAATCTCATCCGCCAAGAGAACGGATTCGAATGACGAGGTAAGGCCGGATTCCAGGTAGCCGCAATCGTGTATCATGTTGCATCCATTCAGCGTGGCTTCATAGATAGACAACCCGTACTCAAGTCCGGCCTGTGCATCAAGTGTCTTGGAATCTGATGCACCGGCGATGCAGAAGAAGGGCAGACTGTAGTAATGTGCCATATCTGCCAGACAGGCGTTTAAAATGTTCATCTCAGGCGCACCATAGGAGAAAATAGTGGTCCTCATATCCATTCCTGTTGCATCTCCCCCGAAAATGAACTTTGCACCAGGACGTTTTCTCTGAAATATGACCAGTCCCGACAGCGACTCCGCTACCGTTTGAACAAGTATTCCTTCTATTGATGCAGGTCCAGTCGCTCCCATGTATGGGCTTCCAATGTAGATGAATGGTATGTTGTACTCGCAGCATACAAGTCCCTTCCCAACGCCCATTTCAGTATGGACAAGTGGAGAAAGAGGTTCGGTGTATAGTATTAGAGGAGGCTTCTTTTTTACCGCTTCGATTCCTCCGCATGCAGATGCAGCCATTTCAATCATGGTCTGCATATCGTTTCTTCCATGCCCCGTCACGATAATTGGCTTGGTTGTATTTCTCAGCATGGCATCGTACTGATGAATAAAATTGCCTCCTTCCGGGGCATCGTGCGCAATACCAAAGGACATGATAAAATCGATATTAGGAAGGCTGTCGCAGAAACTGGCAAGCTTTTCAATATCCTCTTTCTTACAGAGTTTTCTCTGTCCGCTGTAAAGGTCTATTGTTGTAACGCAGTCGGAGCCTGTTCCGTAGCAGCAGTTCCACTCTTTTAATACAAGCGACAGTTCGCCGTTTCTGTCATACACCTCGATCTCACCGGACGCAGCCTCGAGCGCTTCATTAGCCAGTTTACGCGGTATCCTTACCTTGTCGGGGTCGGATACATCGCATCCTGCTTCTCCCAGTATGTCGAGCGCTTCGGCACATTGGACCTTAAAGCCGACCTCCTCCATGAGCTGTAGCGCATATTGATGAACCTGAGCGGCCTGCTGCTCGGTAAGCTTTCTGTATTTTTGTTCCCTTTTCAATATTTACCCCTCCCTTTGTCTGAAGCAGGTTCTATGTGTTGCTTTGTACAATCGGCTATCTTTTCCGATTTACTGTTGATTTTCAAACCGCCGTACAATGGCCCGGCAATTACATTAACCGTACATTTTCTCACTGAGTAATGCAAATTTGGCGGGTCTTTTCCCGTAAGGCTCCTGGTTATACCGCACCCCATGCTCGATAAGGTATTCGAACAATTCGCCGGTACATGAAGAATTTCCCGCGAGAATCAGCGGTTTCATAACCGCCTTTCTCAAAGAAGAGTCATTCTTTAAAACATCTATGCATTTTTCCCAGGATAAAGCGTCCCTTCCCATCACCCGTATGCCCCTGACGCCGTTCAGATTTATTTCCTCCATATCGTATTTTCCGGTAATAAATGAATAAAGGTCTAATTTTGTACCGGGTATGGCGACGTTATTGACTCCGGGAAGCCC
This sequence comes from uncultured Spirochaetota bacterium, assembly GCA_964521865.1. Classification (GTDB taxonomy): domain Bacteria; phylum Spirochaetota; class B62-G9; order B62-G9; family DRHN01; genus CAYSRJ01. The sequence continues at coordinate 215,692 of CAZFTJ010000001.1, forward strand.
GTAATAGAAAATCATGCCTTCAGGAGAAGCGTATTCCAGGGCATAGAGCTGTGTTTCCTCGCGCCCCGTGAGCTCCAAAGATACAAATCCATTCTGCTGACCCAATGTTCTCTTTAAATTATCTAGCAGAGCCAGATCGTCTTTGTTGACAAAATAAAAATCCGCTTCAAGCCCGGCAACATGGTCCTTCATGTAAAGCATTGCCGATTCTCCGCGATAGACAAGAACGAAATTTTTCACGCCCAGTCGTATCAAATACGGGATCATATACAGAGCCTGAGCTCCGCATCCTCCCCAGATAAGGATTGTCTCAGGCACTCCATTCCATTTTTCTTCAACCATCATTCCCATCTTAACTGCATTTCCGAACGGCTCTGCCAGCGAAGGAAAAAAATCGAGCTTTTCAATGCCCATAGTGGGTTTTGCACAGGAATGATGTATTGAAACATACTCGGCAAATGCTCCGTTTCTTACCCGATCTTCGGGATTCCCGGATTTATACCAGCCCAAAAATCCCTCCCTCATACACCTGTCGAACCTTCCCTGTCTGCAAAAGCTGCATTGCAGACAGGGATAGTGCTCTTCCACCACTACGATTTGGTTTAAAAGCTCTTTATTCACTTTTTCTCCTGCCGCTACGATCCTGCCTGCAAACTCATGACCGAAAATTGTTTTTTCCATATCGCCCGGGAGAGAGACGAATTTATTTACGTCGGAAGCACATATGGAGATCCATAAACTTTCTATAAGTACATCGTGAGGAGATATCCTTGGAAGCGGAACATCTTCAAGGATCGTCTTTCCTCCCCTGTACGTTACCCATGCCTTCATTGCTCGGGGAAGGGTTTCGGGTATTGGATGTCGTGGTAAAATTGACCTGTAAGCGTAACCAACCGGTGAAAGCATAAGCGAAGTTTTCAACGTATAATTCCCTCCTTCCTCCCCGTTTCCGAAAAACATTTGAGGGCGCGATCCAGATCCGATCCGGTGTGAGAAGATGAAATTTGTACTCTAATCGTATCCTGTCCCCTTGGGACGACCGGATATGTCAGCGCAACGACGTAGATGCCTTTATCATAGAGGATTGATGCCACGTTCCTGGCTTTTATCGGATCGCCTATCAAGATCGGTACTATAGGATGAATGCCCTGGATAGTATTGAAGCCAAGATCCTGTATTCGATTTCTGAAATATTCTGTATTCTCTTTCAGTTTTTGCAGAATCTTTTTTCCCTCGTCGTTTTCCAGTAACTCAAGAGCTTTTATTGAGGCGCTTGCAACGCCTGCGCTTACGGGATTGGAATAGATGTAAAAAGGTGAAGTCTCTCTGAAGTACTTTATCAATACCTCATCCGAAACAACAAAACCTCCATCGACTCCGAGAGCTTTGCCGAGAGTTCCGGTAATTATATCAATATCCTGCGCATCGCATACCTCAACTGTTCCTTTGCCGTTTTCTCCAAATGCACCTATACCATGAGAATCATCGACTATTGTCACAATACCCTGTTCAAACGCATCGCTGTAGGAGGCAGCGAGGTTTGTTATCTCTTTCAAAGGTGCGTAATTTCCTCTCATACTGAACACTCCATCAGTCACAATTAACACTCTCCTGGCATTACCCGAAGACTCTTTAAGACATCTTTCCAGATCGTTCGCATCGCAGTGGGAGTATATTTTCTTTTTTTCCCGTGCCGCACCGGCGAGCCTGATGGCCATTATGATCGAATTGTGATTCAGCCGGTCGCTGATTACCATTGTGTCCTCGTCGACAAGAGGCGCGATTATTCCGCAGTTGGCAGCGTATGCAGAGCTGAATATCATGGCTGCATTTTTATTGAGAAAAGTGGCAAGTTTTTGTTCCAGGTCGACATGTGGTTGTTGAGTGCCGGAAATAAAACGAACTGCCCCCGGTCCGACGCCAAATTCTTTGCTTGCGGTATGTTCCGCTGCAATCAGCCTCGGATCGTTTGAAATACCGAGGTAGCTGTTTGAGGCAAAATTAATTAAAGGCCTTCCGTCTTTTAACATTATCTTCTTCCCATACCGCGCATCTTCGGGCAAAAGCCCGGTAATAACCTTTTCATCACCCTTTAACCTTCCCTCACTGTCCATAACGGCGAGCTTTTCATTTAAAAACGATTTTAATTTTTCATTCATAATGAAACCTCCTTATCGTTACTATTTTAATATTTTAATATAATTATAATTACTTAACAAGTAAAAATATTCAATAAAATTAAATTTTAATTAATAATATTGTATAATATTTCTCATTTTTTAAGAATAGAAAAAATTTTAATCCTGTTTATGAGTAAAGAAAATATTCGGTCGCTCTCCATAAAAAACTAAATACTGGACATTGTTACAAAATCAACGTGAAAAATATGCAAAATATTATGATAAGAGTAATATTTTTAAAAAAAATTTGTCAAAACGATATATTTATTTATAGAATTACTTGACAAGAAATTTAATATCAATTATGATTTGTGTTATTAATTTTTTTAAAAATCATCAGGGAGGAGGTGAGGATTTTTTAAGTTTTAATTTTTTGGTTTGGGAAATTCAGCAAATTTCAACGTTGGAGTAAAACAATGAAAAAACTAATGATTTTATTGATCATCTTTGTTTTTACCTTAACCGTCTCTGTTCCCCTATCCTTTGCTGCGGGGGAAAAAAAGCCTGAGAAGAAAGTGCTTTCCATCTTGACGTGGGAGGGATACCTTCCGGATAGCCTCGTAAAGAAGTTTGAGGAAAAGTATGGCTACAAAGTCAAGCTGGCATTCGTCTCGAACAACGGGGAATTGATATCCAAGCTGAAAGCGTCGGGAATGAAAGGATTCGATATTGCACAGAACGATGTCGGCAACATACCCGAAGCTATGGAAGACGGTATTTACCAGGCTATGGATGTATCAAAATTGAAAAATTATAAGCTCATCAATCCGCCGATGAGAGAGAGGGCGGAAAAAATTGCAACCATTAATGGAAAGCTCTACGGCGCCCCGTACTGCTGGGGAACATCCGGTTTGATGGCCAATGTTAAGCTTGCCCCTGATGTAAACTCATACATGGACCTTTTTTCGGATAAGTATTGCGGTAAGGTAACATACCGGGCCACAAGAAATACAATGATCGCAGCTGCTCTGGCATTGGGGATAGAATCCGTTAAAGACAAATCAATGTGGGACAGTGAGAAAGAAACCAGGAAGGTGTGGGAAAAAGTCACTCCGTTCCTGATTGATGCAAAAAAATGTGTTAAAACGTATTGGACCAGCAAGCAGCAAATGATCGATCTTTTTACCACCGGAGGAGTGGTTGCGGGAATGGGTTGGGACTTTACAGCCTGGAGTCTTGCCGAACAAGGATACCCCATAAAGTTCATCGCCCCCAAAGAAGGATGTCTTGCCTGGGAAGGCGGATGGGAAATACCTTTACATGCAGCGGATGTTGAAGGAGCGTACAAGTTCATCGACTTCTTCTGGGAACCGCAAAATCAGGCGATTATATTTTCAGAAGGAGGGGTTTTGCCTGTCGTAAAGGATGCCGATAAATATTTATCGGATGAGAATAGAAAAAAGATTTCTGAAACATATCCCCCGGAAGCGATAGCTAACCTGTGGTGGTACCCCCCGTACCCAAAATGGTGGGTAACGGTGACGGCTGAATACGAAACAAAGATAAAAACTGCTATAGAATAATTACATCGATCGGATTTGCACGGCCCAGGGGACGCGGTTAAAGCGTCCCCGGTAGTATAAATAATGTTAAATGTTTCGAGGCATGAAATGACCGAAGAAAAAGATATTGAGCTCATTAATGTAACCAAAAGATTCGGACAAACAGTAGCGGTGAATAATCTTGTCTTTCATGTGAAAAAAGGTGAGTTCTTTTCCATCCTGGGTCCTTCCGGTTGCGGCAAAACGACAACTCTGAGAATGATATCGGGTTTCGAAGTCCCTTCTGAAGGGAAGATTTTAATAAAAGGGAAAGACGCTACCGATATTCCTCCCAACCACAGACCTACAAACCTGGTATTCCAAAACCTGGCTCTTTTCCCGGTTATGGATGTATTTGAAAATATAGCCTTCGGCCTTCGAACCAGAAGAATTTCAACCAAAGAGATAAAAATTAAGGTTGCAAAAATGCTGGAGATGGTCGGGCTTTCCGGTTATGGAAAAAAAAGAATAAGTCAGCTGTCCGGTGGCGAAAAACAGAGGGTAGCCATAGCGCGGTGTCTTATCATTGAACCTACCGTTTTACTTCTCGACGAGCCGCTTGGTGCGTTGGATTTGAAATTGAGAGAACAGATGAAACTGGAGCTGAAGAAAATACATAAAAATGTAGGCACTACATTCATCTATATAACCCACGACCAGGGCGAAGCACTATTCATGTCGGACAGGATAGCGGTCATGAATAAAGGAAGACTTCAACAGATAGGAACACCTGAAGAACTATACGACTCACCGACAAACGAGTTTGTGGCAGGGTTCGTCGGACAGACAAACAGGACAGAGGGAATCCTAGAACAGGAAAACGGCCGTTTCGTATTCAGAAGCGGGGAGTTTAAAGCTTTAGTAAAGAATATACCCTCGGGACTTGGACCGGGTAAAAAATGCTCGTTATTTATAAGACCTGAAAAGATCTCGGTATGGGATTACTCTCAGGAGGCAAAAGTTAAAGGTGAAAATGTCTATCAGGTAACCGTTGATGATAAAATATTTATGGGGGAATGCGTCAGATACCTGGTTACAATACCGGGAGGACAGACCGTTGAAGTAATGTCAACCTACAGGAAGGGAATTCCTGTAAAGAACGTTGGAGAAAAAATCATTATATCCTGGGATCCGGGCGATTCGAATATTTTTTAGCCTGAAAGGTAATTTTATGACCGAGAAAAGAGTACACATGAATAGAATCACAGGCTCTCTGATACTTTTGCCTCTTTTCATCTGGACAATTTTTCTACTTCTCATACCTCAAATCGGAATAATAGAAAGCTCATTTCATTCATACATACATCCTGAAAAGGGTTACACACTGGAGAACTATAAATATATCTTCAGCGACCCGGGGATATTCAGGGTATTTGTAAGGACCATTAGGGCGGCTCTCATTACCACGGCAATAACTTTAATCGCATGCTACCCTATTGCTTATTATATTGCCAAAAAAGCCAAAAAAAAGATGCAGATCACATTCCTCATAATGTTGATGATTCCTTTTTATGTATCGGAGTTGATGAGGGTGTATGCATGGTGCATACTCCTTGGAGATTACGGCGTTATCAATTATTTGCTGATGAAACTCAGCATAATAAAAGAACCGCTAAAGCTGCTCTATACACCTTTCTCGGTATACCTGGGACTGATTTATGTTTATATCCTTTTCATGATTTTCCCGATTTACTCGGTACTTACGGAGCTCGATGGCTCGCTACTCGAAGCAGCCTCGGATCTGGGGGCAGGTAAAGCGTACACCTTTATCAGGGTGATACTGCCCTTCTCGGCACCTGGTATTACTTCCGGATGTGTAATGGTATTCATGCTTTCGGTAGGTACGCTTTCCGTTCCTTCTGTGTTGGGAGGGGCAAACGTTCTTTGGTTTATCGAGCTTATTTACAGTAATTTTTTCTGGGAGAAAAACTGGAACCTTGGTGCTGCAAATGCAATCATGCTTGTTTTAGCATCCATAATAATCGTGTATGCACTGCTCAGATTGTTCAGACAGAAGATCGGCGAGGTTATAGAATGAGAAAGACAAAGTTTGATATATCACTACTCATGCAGCGTTTATATTTTGCATTGTTTTTTTTCTACATAATTGCACCGATTATCGTCATTATGGTCATTGCATTTAATGACAGTAAATTGGCAACCTTCCCATTGAAGGGATTTACTTTAAAATGGTTTTCCGTAATGGCTCATAATGAAAGGCTTATTAAGGCTCTGGTCACATCTTTTATTGTTGGAATCGGCACCACATCTCTATCGCTGTTTTTTGGGGTGACCGTCTCCTTTATTTTTGTAAGAAAAAAATTTTTTGGAGAGAACTTTTTTTACTTTCTTGCAATTTCCCCCCTTATAATTCCCGGAGCCATACTGGGCACTTCCATACTCGTTGCACTTGGAAAGATCGGCATCTCCGGCGGTATTTTAGCAACGATGATCGGCCAAACAATTTTTATTGCCTCTTTTGTGCTTCTTACGTTGATGGCTCAATTAAAAAAGTTCGATATATCGCTCGAGGAAGCTGCAGTTGATTTGGGAGCTACGAAAATAAAAGCGGTAAGAAAAATAACCATTCCGTTTTTAAAACCGGCCATTATATCCGCGGCAATACTCGCTTTTTTACTTTCATTTGATAATTTCGGCACCACCGTTTTTCTCATCGGCAACGATATGACCCTTCCCGTATATATTTACTCAACCATACGATTCGGCTATACTCCGGAAATGAATGCCCTTTTTGTGTGCCTGATTTTTTTAGCTGTAATTGGCGGAATAGTTCAGTATCAGATATACAGGCTCAAAGAAGAAAATCAGTAGAAGTTTCAAATTCAGTAGAATTTTAACATTAAGGAAGAAAAGTGGATCTTTCCATAAATACTGATTATACGGGCGATATGAGCTACTCTGAAACGTATCTCGAAAGGATTTCTGAGGCCGGATTCTCGCATATTCATTGGTGTCATCACTGGAAAGGGGATTATCTCTACTCAGATTATGAAATCGAAGAGATTGGAACCCGGCTGGATAAATACGGGTTGAAACTATCGGACTGCCACGGATCGGACGGTACGGAAAAATCGTTCTATTCTCTGGCGGAATATAGAAGAAAAGCCGGCGTCGAGCTGGTTAAAAATAGAATAGATTTTACATCGAAGCTTGGCGGAAAAGCGCTGGACCTCCATATATGGACGCCCGACGACTTTTTGACAGACAGTGAAGTGCGCAAAGATTTTTTAGAGGTGCTGTTTCGAACTTTCGATGAATTGATGGATTTTGCCCTGCATAAGAAAATTAAAATAGCAATCGAAAACCTGGAGTACGATACGAATACGGAAATTGACCTTTTGTGGGGAACCATTTTCGACAGATACGGGCCCGAGTATATCGGTCTTTGCTACGATTCGGGACATGGAGTATTATCTGACAGCGATACCCTGGAGCTTCTAAAAAAATACAAAGATAGAATTACGGCCTTGCATCTCCATGAAAACAACGGTTTTTTTGACCAGCATCTTATTCCTTTTACAACAAATCTCGTAAACTGGGAAAAGCTTGCCCGTATCCTGGCCGCATCTCCCTATAACGGCGCCATCACCCTTGAGGTTGATATTAATAACTCTATATCTCATTTCAGAAGAAAAAATGATGAAATGTATTTTCTTAAAAAGTGCCTGGAAGCGGCAAAAAAAATTGAAAGTCTTGTGCTGAAAAACGCGGCAAAAGCCGATCCCGGGTTTTAAAAGTATGCAACGCTCTTTCCCGAAATCGCACAAATCACCCGGCAGGCAATACATCTTCCTGGTGATCAGCATACTGCTTGGCGGCTTCCTCCTCTTTATAAGCGTTTTACCGCATTCCACGATCGAAGAGACCCCCTATCCCCAGATCTCCGACATCTTCGACGCCTCGATGCATTTTCTGGGCTTCTGCCTGTTCGATTTTTTTCTCATGTTGTTTGTTCTTACGCCGTATATTCGGCCCAACACAGCCCGGGCCGACCCCAGGTGTGAAGTGCCCGGCTTAAAAAAGTTTGTGATTATCTACTTCTGCATTAGTGTGCTGTGGGGCCTTTTGTGCGAAGGCTCCCAGCTTTTCATTCCCTCCCGGAGCTTCCAATTCATCGATATGCTCTCAAATACTCTGCCGTCCCTTCTCATCTATGTCATTGCAAAAAAACTGCTGTTGAAACGCGACATGTGAAAGTTTTTTTAAAATATTTAAATCCTGCTTTTTCATGGTACTTCCGATTTATTTTTATGAGAAATTCAGGCCTTTCGATTTTTTGCCCGCGTGCTATTTTTATGTATGGTATCTCCTCAATTATTAAATAATTTTTAATGTATGTCTATTTTCTCAATGCTTGTTTCAGCGTATACTCTTATTGTACACACATATATATTAATTTCTCCGTAATATGGATACAAGTAGTAATTTTTATCATTTATTAATATTATACTAAAAAGTATAATTTTGTTTAATTATACGTGCTGAAATATGTACCAGGTGCTGTGAGATAATTATGAAACAGGAGGAAAAAATGAATCTCCTTTTACAGGGAATTACAGTTGATGAAAATATTGGTGCAAGCGCGCAGTAGCTTTTTTTAGCTCTTGCCATGAGATATTGACAGTTCATGAACAGGAGTTGCACGGATGTTAGAAAAACTCATTCGGCAGTTTTAAGAGCACTTCAAAAGATGCCGATTGAGAAAAAGTTGTGGATTGTTGAGATTGACCGCATTCGAGTACATGAATAAAAAGATAACGGAAGGGAGTTTAAATAATGAAAGAGATAATATTTATTGTCGAAGAAGATCCGGAAGGAGGGTATACTGCGCAGTCCCTTGGATATTCTATTTTTACAGAAGGCGAAACACTGGAGGATCTTAAAATAAATGTTAAAGACGCTTTAAAATGTCATTTCGAAAAAAATGAGCTTCCTCTTTTTATCCGCTTACATATAATCAAAGAGGAAAAATTTACGTATGCATAAAATCCCAAGAGATATTTCCGGTAAAGAGCTGGTTAAACTCCTTCGCAAGTATGGGTATGAAATTATAAGAGAAACAGGCAGGCATATAAGATGTGAATCAAAACTTAAAAGTGAAAAGCATAGAATTACAATACCTGATCATAATCCTATTAAAATTGGCACCTTAAATATTATTTTGAATGATATAGCAGAACATTTAAAAATCAGTAAAGAAAAGTTGGTAAGCGAATTGTTCAGGAAATAAGGAAAAGATTAAAATGCGAACAGTATTACATGTTGGACCGTAACGGGTTTATGAGGAAATAATCAATCCCATATTTTACCATAAGAGATGTGATGCTTGAATAAGATGGATGAAAAAACCGGCAGAGACGACGATGGTATCTTCGACAAAAATCGGATAGAAGGCATGTTCGACGGCCCCATTTTACGGGTGCTCACCAGGCTCGCGCTCCCGATGTTCGCAGGCATGGTGTTTCAGGTGCTGTACAGCATAGTCGACACCATATGGATATCGAGGATCGACCTGAACGACCCCTCATATGTGGGCGGAACGGGCATGATATTTCCCCTCATATTTCTCATCATAGCGCTCGGATCCGGCATACTGATCGGGGTGAGCTCGCTTGTCGCCAGATCCATCGGCGAAAAGAACAGGCGCGTGCTCGACCGCACGGCCGAGTCGGGCCTCTTCATCGGTATTTCCCTTTCGGTTCTGTTCGTCTCGCTTGCGTACATCTTCGATAAAAAACTCGTGCGCATCCTCGGTGCAACCGGCGATTACTACACGCACGCGCTCGAGTATCTCAGGTTCATGATACCTGCGGGTGCGCTCATGCTGATGGGCAACGTGTTCAACGGCATACTGCAGGGCGAGGGGCTCATGGAAAAGATCATGAAGGCCATGATCATCGCGACCATGGCCAATATCGTCCTCGATCCGCTGTGCATATTCGTCCTGGGGCTGGGAGTACGGGGCGCCGGTCTTGCAACTGTAATCGCTCAGCTCATCGCAGCGGTATACGTACTCGGTGTCTTTTTCAAAAAAAAGACGCTTGTGACGATTGAGTGGAAGCTTCGCAATGTGGATAAAAACATCATAAAAAAAATTATTGCCGTGGGCTTTCCCCAGACAGCAGGCCAGATGACAATGGCCGTCAGTTTCCTGTTCTTCAACAGGCTCGTGGTCGGTATCGACCCCCTGGCGCTCACCGCTTTTGCCCTGTACGGGAGGTTCGATCAGACCATCATCTTCCCGATACTCGCGATCGGCTCGGCCATGATCACCATGATCGGCCAAAACTTCGGCAGGCGACTGTATAAGCGCGTGATCGACATATGGTGGACAGGAATTCTCGCTGCAATGGGAGTCATTGTCTTTTTGGGAACACTGCTTTTCATTTTTGCACCGAGGATATACCCCTTTTTCACTGACGTCGAAGGCGTAGAGCGGTATGCGGTGCTTCAGACCCGTATTGTTGTATACTCCTGGCTTCTGGCGTGTTTTACCGTTTTGGGAAGGGCGAGCTTCCAGGCGGTAGGAAGGGCGATTCCCGGCATGATCGTCGTGATACTGCGCATCGTCGGGATAGCGCTGCCAGCGGCATATTTTTACGTGTACGTCCTGCATCTCGGGATATACGGCGTGTGGTTCGGCATCATAACCGGAAGCGCGGTCGCAGCGGTTGTGAGCGGCCTCTGGGTGCGAAAAACCCTGCTCGGGTATTTGATGTAGCGAGTGCTGGTGATAAAAATTATTTTGGATTATATTTCCTATGGTATAAACTACACAGTGAAAGGGAGCGATAATGCAGTTCATCGATCTAGCTGCACAGCAGAAGAGGATACGAGAGCGTATCGAATCGAACATCAGAAAAGTGCTCGATCACGGGCGGTATATAAACGGCCCCGAGATAACGGAGCTCGAGGAGAAGCTTGCCTCCTACGTCGGCATGAAGTTTGCCGCAGGTGTATCCAGCGGCACGGATGCGCTTTTAATTGCCCTGAAAGCTCTTGGAATAGGGCCCGGCGATGCCGTGCTGACCTCCACCTTTACCTTTATCGCCACCGCCGAGGTGATACGGCTGCTGGACGCAACACCCGTCTTTGTGGACATCGACAGGCACAGTTTCAACATGGATGCAGCCAGGCTCGATGAAGCCGTTGAAGGCATTTTACGGGAAGGAAAGCTGGTCCCCAGAGCGGTTGTTCCGGTCGACCTGTTCGGCCAGCCTGCCGACTACGAGGAGCTAAACGCAATTGCGGATAAACATAATCTGATTGTGCTGGAAGACGCTGCGCAGAGTTTCGGCGCCTCGTATAAAAACAAAAAGGCATGCTCGCTTGCGAGAGCGGGCGCCACGAGCTTTTTTCCGGCAAAGCCGCTCGGCTGCTACGGCGACGGAGGCATGATTTTTACTGACGATCGGGAATTATACGAAACAATCATCTCACTGAGGAATCACGGGCAGGGCAGAGATAAGTACGACAACGTGCGGGTTGGATTCAACGGCAGGCTCGATACCATGCAGGCGGCAGTGCTTCTTGCGAAGTACGAAATTCTGGATGAAGAGATAGCCCACCGCCAGAAAGTCGCACAAGCCTACAACAAAGCCCTGGAGGGTTTTGTTGAAATCCCCCTTGTTAAAGCCGATAATATCTCGGCCTGGGCCCAGTATTCGGTTATGCATCCAAAGAGGGATGTAATCATAAAAAAGATGAGCGACGACGGCATCCCGACAGCCGTATACTACCCCAAACCGCTTCACCTGCAGGGCGCATTTTCCGCTCTCGGATACCACCCCGGCGATTTCCCGGTTGCAGAGCAGGTGTCGAAAGAGATATTCAGCCTGCCCATGCACCCGTACCTGGCAGAGAAGGACCAGCGCCGTATTATTCAATCGATAAAGGAATCGCTCTGGGTTTGATTTTCACCTAAATATGGAATTTAGTAGTATAATAAGGTCGATATCATTTAAGCTAAAAGAAGCCGTCCGTTTTCTAAAAAAAATCGGAAGACTGATTGTTATTATAAAAATGAAAAGGCGATGAAATTTTGGAGCAATCATCGGAAAAAAAACTCAAAGAATCCCGTGAATACGCAAAACTACTTGAACAATCGATTAAAATAATTTTAGATAAACTGTCCGGACGAGTTCAGAAGATCAGTGTATTCGGATCGTATGCAAGGGGGAGGCGAGACCTTTTCACCGATCTGGATATTTTAATTATTATGAAATCGCAAAAACCGTTTCTTGAGAGAACAAAAGACATATATGGATTACTATCCCTTCCGGTTGATGCCGACATTTTGTGTTACACACCCGAGGAAATGGAAAAAATGAAAAAGAGAGCTTTCATGAAAAATATATTAAAGCAAGAGGTTGTGTTGTATGAGAAGAGAAGCGGCACAGGAGGGGAAAAGGTGGCTCGATCAGGCGATTGAAGATTTAAAATGGGCAAAAGATCTTGCAGAACGGGGCGGCTGGCATATCGCCTGCTTTTTGGCGCAGCAGGTTGGAGAAAAAGCACTCAAAGCATATTTATATGCACAGAGTGAGGAAATTGTAATTGGTCATTCCATTGAACGATTATGCAGCAACGCTTCTGCCTATGATAATTTATTTTCTGAAAAGGTGAAGAAATGGTCGATCCTTGACGGATTTTATATTCCCACACGATATCCGAACAGTCTCCCCGACAGCATCCCGGCAAAAGTGTATACTCGTGACGCAGCGGTAGAGGCTGTAGGTCTGGCAAACGAGATTGTGCAGTTTGTTGAGGGTAAGTTACAGTAAAGACGGGAAATGAATAATAAAGTGTTGCATTTTATTATTAGCTCAACACATGGTATATTTTATGACTTTTATGTTCAAAGGATTTTTAAATGGAGCTTCCTGCATTGAATGTGATTTTTGAGGATTCTTATATGTATCCAGGAGAGTGCTGATGAAAGGAATAATCCTTGCCGGCGGAGCAGGCACCAGGTTGTACCCCATCACAAATGTGGTGTGTAAACAGCTTCTCCCCGTGTACGACAAACCGATGATCTATTACCCGCTTTCAACGCTGATGCTCGCGGGCATCAGGGACATCCTCATCATATCGACGCCTGAAGACACACCGAAGTTTAAGGATCTTTTGGGGGATGGCTCTCGTTACGGGCTTTCCTTTTCATACGCGGTGCAGGATGCGCCGAACGGACTTGCCGAGGCGTTTATCATCGGTGAAGATTTCGTTGGAGACGACACCGTAAGCCTGATTCTCGGCGATAACATCTTTTACGGCCACAACCTGTTTGACCTTGTACGGGAGGCCTCGCAGCTGAAAGAGGGCGCGATCGTGTTCGGGTACTACGTGAGCGATCCCCAGCGATACGGGGTGGTGGAGTTTGACGAAAACATGAGGGCAGTATCGATTGAAGAGAAACCCGAAAAGCCGAAATCAAACTATGCAGTCGTCGGGCTCTACTTCTACGATAATGAAGTGATCGATATTGCAAAATCGATAAACCCGTCCGGTCGCGGGGAGCTGGAGATTACAGACGTAAACAAGAGCTACCTCCGGAAAGGAACGCTCACCGTGCAGCTCATGGGCCGCGGGTATGCGTGGCTTGACACCGGGACGCACAACTCCCTGGTCGATGCGACGCAGTTTATTAAAACCATAGAAGACAGGCAGGGGCTTAAAATCGCCTGTATTGAAGAGGTTGCCTATAGAATGGGATATATCGATGCGAAACAGCTTGAAAGAATCGCACAGCCTCTTATAAAGTCGAGGTACGGGGAGTATTTACTGAACTTGCTTCGCGTGGAGTAATAGACAGCCTTTTATAAAGTAAAAGTTGATAGGGTAAAAAAAATTAACCATAATTTATGTATTGAAATTCCATATATTATTACAAATTTATGGATTAGTATGATGAAAACGAATATATGCCTTGGAGAATCTCTTAAAAACACCAGCGGAGGTATCGGTAATGTTGATGGAATATATCGAAGAAGCTCTAAAAAAAGCTCATTATGAAATTATCGATGATACGGAACCTTTTTACGGAGAGGTAAAAGGGCTGAAGGGTGTTTGGGCAACAGGTAAAACGCTTGAAGAATGTAGAAATAATTTAAAAGAAGTAATAGAAGGGTGGATTATTGTCAGTCTTAAAAAGGGCTTACAAATACCGAAACTGGGCAATATCGAGATAAACGAATCTCAAGAGGTTCCACTATATAGGAAGAAAATAGAAAAGTTGGTTTTCGAAGATGTTTATAAAGATAATAATGTTTTGACAAAACTGAGAAGCGTTTTATAATCATGTTCCGATTCCTGAATAAAATATTTGATTCGTTTAAAGCGAAGATCAAGATACTCATGAGCAAGAATGTTTCGCAATTTCACAAATCGGGCAAGATTATCTGCAGTGCGGGTGTGAAACCCTTTAAGAAGTGATAAGTTCTTCAATACGTCATGATATGTTTGAGGGATACGTTTTTTTTCTGATGCAAGGAGAATTTTGGCAATATCAATTGAAGCATTGACAATATTTTCGACCCAGCGTTCCAGGTTCCTTCTTTTAGCAGACTCTCTTTCAAATGTCTCCTGAGTTATATTCTTGAAGTTGGGATACTCTTTAAGTTCTTCCTCAAGGAAATCTACTATTCGTAGAAGTCTTTCTCTATCTATTTCGGAAAGCGATCCGGAACGCTGTTTAATACGCCAAAAATCCTCCATAAAATCTCTGAAAGCGGTCGCTTCAGAACTGACGATTAAATAGTATCGCCAATAGAGCGAATGATTTTTAATAATAATAGGAATTCCTTCTTGAATAATTGTTGACGCGAGTGTAGATGGTGCACGGTTAAGTACGATCAAATCGGTATTTACTCCGGCTTTTTTTTCAATGGCTTCCCATAGAGTATCTTCTTCTGTATATTCCTTTGCCTCCTCCCATTCAACCTCCTTACCCGGTGGTTTGAAATAGACCGCCACATCAAGATCTGAGTCAAGAGTTTCCCGTTCTTTTGCGTATGAACCAAAAAGAAATGCCATTGATATATCAGGACGTTTTTTAACGTAGTCATGTAATGATTTGATTAAATTGTCAAGATGTATCATTTTTTTATTTTATACCCCTTAATACATAAAATGCAAAATATTTACGTGCATGAAATGTAAATCCCATTAAATTAATCAGTGAGAAAGCTTACAAAAAGAACAGCTTTATATCATTATAATTTAACTATTACCTTTATTATAAATATAATATATTATTCTAAAGATTTTGCTATTCACTGTTGGGAGGTTTGGTTCTGTATGGTAAGATTGAATACCGCGCCTGTTTACGATTTTATAACAGTATAAGATTTTTATTTTAGGGACAAATCATGCTGAAAATGTTCTCAAAAAAGCATCTGATACGAGAGATTGAGTCAAAATTAGATAATTCTTCATTAAGTTTTACTATAACAGGTGTCATGTTATTTGGCTCAATTGCAAAAGGGTCGGGTGCTATTGATTCAGATATAGATGTTTTAATAATCGCAAACAACATCAATCCGAAACGTCAGAAGAGGGATTATGAGATAGCGGAAATCAAACATATTATCAGCGGGCGACCTCTTGACATAGTATTAATAACGTCTGAAGAAGCAGAGTCGAACTTTAAAAATCATAACCCGCTTTTTCTTGATATTGCGGAGGATGGTATAATCATTTTTGAGAGAGAACATTTTCTTTCGGATTTAATAGAGGAAACGAAAGAGTATATAAAAACAGGTGGAATTAAAAGGATAGATAATGGGTGGGAATTTCCAGTAAAGCGCGGTGTTCCGACATATTTATCAGAAGTCAGTAATAAAGATTTTTCAATTGCAATGATAAGAGATGGAGAGAGAGATTTTATAATCACACAAAATCTGTTAAATGATAATTTTTATGATAAATCGGTATATCATTTTCAACAGGCGGTAGAGAAATTTATTAAATCAATACTAATAGCGATTGGTATATTTCAGAAAACACATTTTGTCGGAGGGATACTCCGTGAAAGTGTGAAAGATAAACCTATTGAGGAAGAATGGAAGAATAAGCTGAGTGATGCTGCAGAAATATCTGAAACGATTGAACCTGCTGTAAGTTTAAGCAGATATCCCGGGATTATTGGAAATAGGCTCTGGTTGCCCTATGATGAATATGAGCGTAGTGATGCAGAGAATGCTATGAAAAAGGCTGAGGATGTAATGGCAACAGCAAAAAGTTTCTTTGAGTACTGGTTTCAATAAGTATTGGTAAAGCAGGCTATAGAAAAAATTTATCATAATGTATTTATTTCAATTCCATTACCAATTATAAAATCGGGTACGGGGAGTATCTTTTGAACCTGCTGCACATGGAGTAATTTGATGGCATTTAAACGAGTAGAAATTTCCGGGGTCAAGATTGAAAAACTGATAAAAAATGTTGACGAAAGAGGGTTTCTTATAGAAACCTTTCGACAGGACACCCTGCCCGATAATTTGAAGCCCCAGATGAGCTATGTCTCATACACGGAGCCGGGCATAGCACGCGGACCGCATGAGCATATCGAGCAAACCGATATATTCGCGTTTATCGGCCCGGGCAACTTCAGAATCCAACTGTGGGATAACAGGGAAAAAAGTAAAACATACGGTAATTCAATGATTTTTTTTGGAGGAGATGACAATCCCATTCTCGTTGTTGTTCCTCCGGGAGTTGTGCACGGATATAAAAATGTATCGCGATCAGTACGCGGAATGGTGCTTAATTATCCCGACAGGCTTTTCAAAGGGCGAGGTAAAAGGGAGGCAGTCGACGAAGTGCGCCATGAAGATGCGGAGGACGAGTTTTATAAAGATTTCATGAGACAGTAAGGTTTAATTTCGGTAATTCAACTATGATATGGCTTATTGGAAACAAAGGAATGCTTGGGAGTGATGTCGAGCTGCTCCTGAATGAAAACAGGTTTGATTATTTGTCCTCGGATATCGAAGTCGACATTACCCGGTATGAGCATTTAAGAGATTTCGTCTCCGATAAAAAAATCAACTGGATCATAAACTGCTCGGCCTACACAGCAGTTGACCAGGCAGAGGATGAACCCGACAAGGCGTTTCAAATCAACGCTGAGGGAGTATCAAATATTGCCAGAATAGCAAAAGAAAAAAACACCGTCCTCATTCATATCTCAACAGACTACATATTCGACGGTGAAAAACAAGGCCCGTACACCGAAGAAGACGAACCGAATCCCACAGGCGTGTATGGCAAAAGCAAACACCAAGGCGAATTACATATACAAAACATCCTGAAACAGTATTATATCGTTCGAACGGCGTGGCTCTACGGCCTTCATGGAAATAACTTTGTCTACACAATGCTCAGACTTTTCAATGAAAAAGAAAGTCTCAAAGTCGTATCGGATCAGTGGGGAAGCCCCACCTATACAAAAGACCTTGCAGAGGCTATAATAAAAATAGTTAACAACAAGAGCAACGATTACGGGATATATCATTTTACCAATGAAGGCAGGACGAACTGGTACGATTTCGCGAAGTCCATATATACACGGGCAAAAGAAATCGGTATAATAACCAGGCATATAGATCTTCTACCTGTAACGACTGCGGAGTATCCGACGAAGGCCAAGAGGCCTCGAAATTCGTATCTATCAAAAGATAAAATCAAGTCAATTTTCGATATACACATTAATCGTTGGGAAGATGCATTGAATACTTTTTTAAATAAAGTGAAGTCGGCAGGTGTTGCTGTATGAAAAAGAGAAAGCTGACGAATATTCTTGTTACCGGCGGTGCAGGATTTATCGGCTCGAATTTTATCAGGTACCTTTTCAAGAAAACCGATTTTAAGGGAGCCGTTGTCAATGCCGACAAACTAACGTATGCAGGAAACCTGCAAAACCTCGCGGATATCAACGACGAGTTCGTCGACACGAGGTATTTTTTTGAAAAGATCGATATATGCGACTACGAGGCGTTAAAAGGAGTGTTTGAGAAATACCGGATCGACACGGTCGTCCACTTTGCCGCTGAATCGCACGTCGACCGGTCGATATTCGGCCCACGGGAATTTATAAACACGAATATCATCGGCACCTTCAATCTTCTTGAAATTACGCGTGAAAACTGGGTACATCGTGACGATGTGCTTTTTCACCATGTCAGCACAGACGAAGTGTACGGGTCTCTTGACAAAGAGGGATTCTTCTATGAAACGACACCGTATGACCCTCACAGCCCCTATTCGGCGTCAAAAGCATCGTCGGACCATCTCGTCCGGTCCTATTTCCATACGTATGGATTACCGGTCACCCTCTCAAACTGTTCAAACAACTACGGCCCCTACCAGTTTCCCGAAAAGCTCATCCCTTTGATGATACTCAATATCCGCGACGAAAAACCTCTTCCCGTGTACGGCGACGGAAAAAACATCCGCGACTGGCTCTACGTGGAGGACCATGCATCTGCAGTCTGGAGCATTCTGAATAAAGGAAAACCAAGCGAAACATACAACATCGGCGGCGAAAACGAATGGCAAAATATCAAGCTTGTCAACGTGCTCTGCGAAAAAATGGCACGCGTCATCGGTAAAGAAAAGGATTACTATAAAAAGCTTATTACTTTCGTGAAGGACAGGCCGGGCCATGATCGTCGCTATGCGATAAACTGTGATAAAATAAAAAAGGAGCTTGGCTGGAAACAGAGTGTTGATTTTGACGAAGGTCTCGATAGGACAATACACTGGTATTTAGATAATGAGGCCTGGATCCGCAACGTCCAGAGCGGCGCATACAGAAAGTGGATTGCACGGAATTATGAGAAAAGAAACATATCATAATTATTGTGTTGAATTAGGTATTTATTTTTACAAAGTACCATATTAATTACGACTAATAAAAATGAAAAAAACGATTGATGTAATAATCCCTGTATATAATGAAGAAGAAAATATTAAAAGTATATTTACTAATATCCACATTCAAATAAAAGAATTAAGGAGTTATAAATGGCAATATGTTTTTGTAAATGATGGCAGCACAGACAATTCATTAAATATACTTAAAGATTTAGCCGTGAAAAATGAATCTGTAAAAATAATATCTTTGACAAGGAATTTCGGTAAAGAAATAGCTTTAACAGCGGGGCTTGATTACTCTAATGCACATGCAATTATTTTTATCGATGCTGATTTACAGCATCCGCCTGGTTTAATACCGGAACTTGTTAAAAAATGGGAAAATGGAGCGTGTATTGTTTCTACATTGAGAAAAAGCATTCAAAAACAACCATTATTAAGAAGAATCGGATCAGCATTATTTTATTGGATTATTAACAAATTATCCGATGTTAAGTTTACGCCAAAAACAACAGACTTTAAATTAATTGATAAAAAGGTAATTGATATTCTAAAGGAGTTTACAGAAAGAAACAGAATGTTCAGAGGTCTAATAGATTGGACTGGTTATAAATCAGAATACGTGGAGTTTGAAGCACCAAAAAGAAACAGGGGAGAAGCACAATACTCATACAGGAAATTAATCAATCTTGCCATTAATAGCATTACGTCGTTTTCACTTATCCCTCTTAAAATTGCAAGTTATTTAGGATTAATAATTTCTTTTACAAGTATTGTTTTACTTTTAATTATGATCGTATTTCGGTTTATCTTAAAATCTTCTCTATTTTCTTCCTTATCTTTTGTGGTTGTTGGTAATACTATTTTAATTGGTATTGTACTTGTGAGTATGGGATTCATAGCTTTGTATATCGGACAAATACATTCCGAAGTAATTAACAGACCGCTGTACATAATAAAAGAGAAAATCAATATCAATGAATAATTTAAAAACATTTATATCAAATTTGATGAAGGATAAATTCATCAAAACGAGCGGCCTCTTTTTTATAGCCACGATGATTTCTAATATTATCAATTATCTTTTTCAGATAACAATGGGAAGAATGCTTCCTGTAGAGCATTATGGTGAAATGAACAGCCTTTTCTCTATTTCCATGCTTCTTTCTATGATGTTTGTTCCAGCCACCAATTATTTTTCAAGAAATACTGCACATTTTTTTGCGCTTCAAGAAAATGGTAAAATACATTCGCTTTTTATTTTCGCTTATTCGAAATTTGGTATAGTTTTTGTTGCATTTATCCTTTTAATATCCTCACTGTCATATCTAATTAGTAAATATATCCATACAGACACTTTTTTAGTTGTCCTAATTTTTATATTTGGGATAATATCAGTTTCAAATGTAATAAATAATGGTATTATTCAGGGTTTGCATAATTTTAAATTATTATCATTAATAATCATTTTATTATCCTTTTCTAAATATATTTTCAGCTTAATATTCGTATTTATAAATCTTGAAGTTTATGGCGTGTTATATGGTACTCTTTTAAGCGGCATATTCGTTGGGTTGTTCTCTTTCTTCAGTATAAAAAATCGCTATATTAATAGATGGGAAAAAGAAGAAATCACAATTACCAAGGCTTCTATTATTAATTATTTATTACCAATGATATTGGCTAATGTATTATTCGGAGGACTGACACAGTGTGATCTTGTTCTTGTGAAACATTTTTTTTCTCCTTATGATGCCGGGATTTATGCTTCTGCAGCGGTAATTGGGAAAGCAGTTATGTATTTACCGGGAGCTATGGTGTTTTCTCTTTTTCCTATGGTTAGTGCAGAAAACGCTAAGAATAAAAGAACCCTTCATTTGCTATTCAAAGCATTATCAATGAATACTGTATTAGCAGGTTTTGGCGTGATTATATTGTTAACTATGCCGGATTTGATAGTGAAAATATTATTTGGTCCTAAATACATACCTGCTGTTAGTATAGTCGGTTTTTTTTCATTAGTCATGTTCTTCATGGGTTTGATTTTGATTTTTATGAATTATTTTCTTGCTCTTGGCGAAGTAAGATTTGTATTTGCACTTTTAGGTTCATTAATCATTGAGATTGGTGGTATATATTTTTTTCACACTGAGTTAAAACAAGTGCTTTTCCTTATGCTTATTGCTGGTATTTTTTCTTGTATAATTTTTGTGGGTTTTGTTTTTTGGGAAAACAAAAGGTTAATTCAAAAGGTTTGAAAATATGCCATTGGTGTCTAAAATGATCCCATCCATCGAAAGGGTGTGCTTTATGTGTCACTGTAATAACAGCTTTATATTTATTGGCCCTTCAGCGCGTTTTTTTGGGTGACCCGGCTCAACTTAGAGCTGTATAATTCTTCTTCTTTATTTCATATCCTCTTTAGAGCTGAATAGTTGCGATATTTTTTTCTTATTCATCCTCCTTTTCCAATCGTAACCAAGGTAACCAAGGCAGCCAATAAATGTTAAACCTGAAATTAAAAGTCCCAAATAAAATAGGCTCTGAGGTTTGAAATATAGTGTTATAGTAAAGTTTTGTTTATCAAGTTTATTTGGATCAATATACCATGCATTAGCATAGCCATTTACAAGTAAGTGATATTTTTCAGGGAGTGATTTTTTAGATAAATAAGAAATATCTTTAAGCGTTAACTTTACCTCATGTTTCGCCTCTTGCACATATATTTTTGGATATTTTGCAATAATATCCCAACGCTCTTTATCTTTTATCCATCTATTATCGCCCTTATTCACATATGCTTTCCATTTTGAATGATAGTTTTCTGAGAACACTAAAAAAAACGGCGTAGTAGCATTATCTATTTTTACTTCATATTTTGTAGGATTAATTTTGCGGAAAGTTATATTTGGAGATTCTTGAGTATTAGTTAATTTATGTAAATCAAATTTTAAGTGGGATTTGTCAATAAAAAGAGGCAGATTATTATAAGAACTTGCTTCCAACATATTAAACATAGAATCTAGATTATTATAAAATATTAAATTATTCGTGAAAGAGTAGATTTGGGGAAGGAAATATTCATCGGAGATTTTGTAAAGGTCAATTTCATTGAAGGTTCTAATGAAGGTAATATCCTTCTGCTGATTTAAGGCCTTTCGATATAAGGTAATATCCTTCTGCATAATTGGGGCTAATTTATCATATTCGTAATCTTTAGTTAAGATGATATATTTAATATTACTCAATGATAAGATTTTTCTAAATTTACTAAAATTATCAGTAAAAAGCAGGGAATTACTAAGAAACGTTGAAAAAATCAATGAATGGTATGGCGTTATTTCAAGCGCAGTGGGACCTACCACCGGTGCTGGAGAAATATTTACGTGAAAACCACATATTATACTGGGGGCCCATTTGGGTTTTAAACTCCAAGCTAAAGGTAGAGTCAAAACCCTAAAATTTCTCTTTTGAACTTCTCTATCGAGGAAGGAATATAATTCGCCGTATTCTTTTGGTATCTCTACCTCTTGAAGCCGGGGACTATTTTTTAAAATAAGAGGGTAGGAAATAATGAATACCAAGAATAGAATGAAGCCAATTAATAAATGAGAAGAATGTTTGAAAAGAAATGGATGAGAATGAATACGAGCGAAATCAATTATTTTTTTGAGAAAATAGTGAAATGTAAAACCAATAAATACTGCATAACTTAGACATAATATGCAAACAAGGTAATTGGGCTCTGTGAATCCTTTAAAAAATGGTATCAAATAGACTAATTTAAAGAATGGGCCTGCAAAATTTATCCCAGCCGATAGAAATATACTAATTATGGTCAAAAGGACAAAAAATAGAATGTGTTTGGTGTTTTTTGAATCAGTCTTTAACAATAGAACAGAAGCAAAAGCCATAGGGAAAATAAATGTACTTCCCAACCAAATAAGGTTCTCATTTTTAAAAATAGGGTACCAAAAACCAAGTAATCTAAGAACATTTAGAACGGTAGAATTAGAAGCATAAGATTTGAAAGCGGATCTTCCTAAACGAACGAGGGAAAGACTCAATGTTCCTTCCTTTGTTAAAAAGGAACTTATAAAGGGCAATACCACAAAACTATTTATTGCAATAACTAAAACGAATATTAGTAAGGTGGATATAAGGTATGATTTTGCCTCTCTCAAATTTTTTGAAAAAGCAAGGCTAAACACTAAGAAAAGGAATAAAACTACTGAGATTGAGTAGAAGATTTGCAAAGAAGCTAGTACAAAAAAGGAAAAAATTGCAAAAAGGAGAGTATATTTTAACTTCCGGGTATACAATAATTTTATATATAAATATAGTAAAAGGGGGGCAAAAGCATAAGATTGTAATATAGGCACTTGGGAGATTCTTTCCAACATCCAAGGATTTAGTCCATATATTAGTGATGCTATAAACGCTGCTTCTTTTTTACCGAATATATAAAAACATAGGATAAACATAGAAACACAGCTCACAATAAAAATAAATATATAAAGGAAAGCTTGTACTATAGATGGGTCATTGAAAAAGAAGAAAAGAAATTTTATTATAATAACATATGATAAGCGAGGTAAAAGAATTTGGGTGCCATCATATCCCAATGAATGTTGAGAATCCCAAGTAGAAAAATAGGATTTCCAAAATTGGGATGGATGCAAAGGAAAATTGGTATCACCAAAAGTTAAAATTCCAGGTTTGAACAGATAGCCAAATAGAAGGAGCGCTATAATTATCCATAAAATAAAGTAAACCGTTAAATATATTCTGTTTGTTTGAGATGTTTCCATCAAAAAAACACCTATTTATGGCTAAACGACTTTTCCGCATCTGTTTCTCAAAAAATCATAAATTCCCTTGGGAATCATAGATAGCGAGTTAATATTTCTGCATTTAAATACTAAAAAGGTATAACCAGCACAAAAATAAAATAAGAAAAAAAATAAAAATGAAGGTATGTGATACCACTTTGCATGTTTCTTCATAAATAAAAGTTGATTGCGTATCATATAGTAGATAAAACTTGGTGAAAGATGCCTTACAGTACCGCACACCTTATGCCATACGACTCCCCTTGGAACATATAGTATTTTATAACTTCCTTTTAAAGTTCTAAAACAAAAATCTACATCTTCGCTATATAAAAAATAATCTTCATCTAAATAACCTACTTTTTCGAAAACTTCTTTTTTAATTAAAATCGCACACCCAGTTATATAATCAACATAATTCTTTTTATTAAATTTGATATTGTCTCTTTTCTTGGCTCCAATCAAAATATTGACACCCGTCCAAAAGTTTATCTTCCCACCAGCAGAATATATCAAGTTAGGTATTGAATAATAAAAAACTTTAGGGCCTATGATACCAACCTCCTTACTATTTTCTCCTTCCTCTACCAACTCTTTGAGGACCGCCTTATCTACAATAACATCATTGCTTACTAAAAAAATATAATCTGGGTTTTCTTTGATGGCCTCTCGTATACCAAAATTACTACCACCAGCGAATCCACAATTTTTTTCTATTCTCCTAATGTCCAACCAAGAGTATTTTTCTTTTAAATGCTGGGATGAATCATCAAAAGAGCCGTTGTCCACTAGAAGAATCTTATAATTTGTATATTTTATATTTCTAAGAGATTCTAAACATTCTATAGTGTCGTCAAGATGATTATAGTAAAGCAAGACTATTATTACTAAAGGTTCCTTTCCCTTTATTTTATTTGAAAACATTTCCATAAACACTAAAACTATCTCCTTATAATAGACTAAATGCTAATTTAAGGGAAATTTAAACCCTGCCGCTCATAAATGCATGAAACTTTTCAATAATATACTCGATCATAGTTTGTTTGAGACCTGGATACACACCAATCCAGAAATGATTGTTCATAACAAAATCTGTATTGCCCAACAAATCCGATTTCCTATATTTTATATTATTATATGCCGGTTGTCTTATAAGATTTCCTCCAAAAAGCATTCTCGTAGCGATTTTGTTTTCCTCTAAATAATTCACAATTCGGTCTCTTTTAAATCTGGAATCTTTTTTAATTGAGATTGGAAACCCAAACCAGCTTGGCTCGGATTCAGATAATGCCTTGGGGAGTATAAAATATTCTTCGTATTTCTCTAATCCATCATAAAGCATCTGAAAATTCCTTTTTCTTCTCTCGATAAACCAAGTTATCTTCTTTAATTGTTCAACTCCTATCGCAGCCTGCATATCTGTCACTTTAAGATTGTATCCAATATGAGAATAAATATATTTATGATCATATCCAGAAGGTAAATCACCCAGGTGCCAATTAAAGCGCTTGCCACAAGTATTATCGTGACCTGGCTCGCACCAACAATCTCTTCCCCAGTCTCTAAAAGAGTCAATTAGCCTTTTTAGCTGAGTATCATTGGTCACCAACGCACCGCCTTCGCCCATAGTGATATGATGAGCAGGATAAAAGCTAAAAGTAGCAATGTGCCCAGATGTACCTGTATATTGCCCCTTATATTTAGACCCCAAAGCGTCACAGTTATCCTCTATCAACCAAAGGTCGTATTTTTCACATATCTCTAAAACTTTATCAAGGTTAAAAGGATTTCCAAGGGTGTGAGCTAAAAAGATAGCTTTAGTTTTCTTAGATAATGCCTCTTCAATTTTACCTGCTTGGATATTATAAGTTCCAATATCTACATCCACAAAAACAGGGATTAGATTATTCTGAATAATCGGGTTCACAGTTGTAGGAAAGGCACATGCTGTGGTTATAACTTCGTCACCTATTTTAAGTCTCCTTTCTCCCAACTTTGGAGAGGTTAAAGCTGATATTGCTAAGAGATTAGCAGAGGATCCAGAATTAGTCAGAATGCAATGTTTTACTCCTAAAAACTTGGTAAATTCTTCCTCAAATTGTTTTGCAAACCTCCCTGCTGTAATCCAGAAATCCAGAGCGGAATCTACTAATGCTTTCATCTCTTCAGCATTATAAACACGTCCAGCGTAGTGGATATATGTCTCACCGGGAATGAAATCCTCATACTTTTTATGAACTACATTGTAGTGTTTTTCAATTATAGTGTGTGCCATCTGTCTAAGTAGTTTATCTATTTTTTGGATACTAATCTTGGCCACTTTTTGAATAATTAACTCTTTTCCAATGAATAACATACTGTCAGTTATGATAATGTAGTCTTGAGGTAGATTACCATCAATCAAGTCTTTATTACTAATTTTAACTGAATGTGAATGATCCAGATTTTCTTCTGTAGTTATGTGTAAGATCTGAAAACCATCTTCTTTAATATCGTAAACTAAGCCCAACTCTTTTTTCTCTATATTTTTGCCTAAAGAAGGATAATTAGCTACGACTATATCTCCTAATTCAAGCTTCTGCATATATCCAATCTTTTTCATATTAATCCCTCGCTCGGTTTATGTACTTACGAATTTCTCTTATTGTAAATTCGTACAACTCTTCTTTAGGCATGTCATTATAAAAATTCTTATACCAATTAATAGTCTTTTTAACCGCTTCATATACGTCATAAATTGGCTTCCAGCCAAGTAATGATCTGGCTTTGCTCGTATCCAACTTTAAAAGATCAGCTTCATGAGGATGTCCGGAAGTATCTATTGTATTATTACCACAGCCCCAGTGTTTAATTACAAGTTTAACTAATTCTTCTACTGTTATTATGCTCTCATCGTTTGGGCCAAAATTCCAAGAACTACTATACTTGGCTCCATCTTCATACATCAACGCTCCAAGCAATAAATAACCTGATAAAGGTTCCAGGATATATTGCCAGGGTCTTATTGATTGTGGATTGCGAATAATAATTGTTTTATTTTGAGAAAGTGCTTGTATACAATCGGGGATAATTCTATCTTCTCCCCAATCCCCACCCCCAATTACATTTCCTGCACGAACAGAAGATAAAGCTACATTATGAGTTTTGCCATGGCCTTTGGGATTAAAAAATGACCTTCTATAAGCACTAGTAACAAGTTCAGCACAGCCTTTACTCGAACTATATGGGTCATATCCTCCCATAGGGTCTATTTCTCTGTAACTATAAAGACATTCTTTATTTTCGTAACATTTATCGCTGGTAACAATAATACAAACCTTAACACTTTTTGTTTTTCTTACAACTTCCAGTACATTTACAGTCCCCATTATATTTGTTTCGTAAGTAAGTTTTGGCTCTTTATAGGAAAGTCTCACCAATGACTGTGCTGCTAGGTGAAAAATAAATTTGGGACGATATTCTTCAAAGACAGAAATTAAATGTTTTTCATCTCTAAGGTCACCAATAATGTGTATTATTCTATCTTTCAAATTTATAGATTCAAATAAATTTGGATCTGTTGGGGGCTCCAAAGAGTATCCGATGACTTCTGCACCTAGTTCTGCAAGCCATATCAATAACCAACTTCCTTTAAAACCCGTATGACCTGTAATTAGCACCTTCTTACCTTTATAAATAGTTAGATTATTCATTCTTCAAACTCCAGTCATAAGGTATCTTATTCTTAAACGGGCTAGTTCTTTGTATCTCGTTTGAATCGTGAGGTAACGTTGCACAATTTGCAACTATCGCTGGTTTTATACCGATGCCTTTAAATCCGTTCCAAATATTAGGTGGTATTTTAACCAAACAATAGTTTTCTTCGCCAATAAATAACTCCATCAAATTTCCTCTTGTAAGTGACCTTTCTCTGTCATCGTAAAGAACGAGCTTTATCATTCCTTGTATAACATCATAATTTAGAGTCATTTCTTTATGAAGATGCCATCCTTTAATCACTCCAGGATAAACAATTGAAAAATATATTTCTCCAAACTTTTCAAAAATTTGGTCATCACATCTAAGAAAATGGTATATACATCCCCTTTCGTCAGGTATCTTTTTTAAAGGCATTACAATCACGTCCTCAATCTTTTTTCCCATTTTTTACTCCTCCTTTTTCCTTTCATAGAATTTTTTATACCATTCTATTGTAAGCTCCAATCCTTCTCTTAATTGTACTATAGGTCTCCATCTTAATAAGGTTTTAGTCTTGTTTATGTCAGCACATGAAAACCAAACCTCGTTCTTTCTATGAGGAATTATACCCCATTCTATTTCTAGCGTACTGCCAATAATATCCTTTATTTGTGATACCACTTCTCGAACACTGACGGCATTCCCCGTTCCGATATTGAAGATCTCATGTTTTTGAGGAAGTTCAGGAACAAATAGAAGTTTAAAATAAGCATCCACTATGTCATCAACATATACAAAATCCCACCTTTGTTTTCCCGTGGTTAATTTCAACTTGTTCCCTTTAAGCAAGCTTTTTATCGCATGAGGAATTAATCTTCTTTCATGGTCAGCAGGACCGTAAGGCGGAAAGATTCGGAAGGTTACTGATTTTAATCCATATTTTTCTGTATAAAAGGAGCAAGCTTGTTCTGCTTGTATTTTTGTTAATGCGTATAGGTTTAAAGAGCTCAAATTATCTTCCTCTATTAGCTTATTTTCGCTTTCTCTATAAACAAAGCAGGAGCTTGTATTAATAAATAGCTTAACCATAGTCTCTTTAGAAGCTTCAAGGAGATTTATTGCGCCTAAAACATTTGTATCCAACATCTGGGGTATTTCTTGTGGTTGATGTTCCACCGCATAGTAGGTAGCTAAATGGAAAATAACGTCTGGTTTAAAATACGAAACTACTTTAGAAACCATTTGAGTATCTCGTAAATCCACATCACAAGCCGCTATTTTACCTAACAAATCCGTTATCCGCCATACATCTGAATTTTCTCGCTTGATTATTTCTACTTCGAAACCCTCTTGTATCAATCTACGCGTTAAATGAGAACCGATGAAACCAGCAGCTCCTGTTATTAATATCTTATTTAGATTTTCCATTTTACTTCACTCATCCCAAATTTTCCAAAATGCTCTTCCGGTTTTCCATAACTTATTTAGATACTGCATATCTCTAAAAGTATCCATACATGCCCATTCCTTTTTGAATTCGTATACCATTAATTCACCATCTTCAGCTAATTGATCTAAAGTTCCTACTTCAAAATCACAATTATCATCTTCTGATAAATAGTTGAAGATTTTTCGATTGAGAACAAAAAAACCACCGTTTATTAAACCATCAGAAACTTGTGGTTTTTCTGTAAATGAAGTAACTCTATTATTTTTGACCACTAATTCACCAAATCTTGATGGAGGACGTACACCAGTTACTGTTCCTATGCGACCATGCTTTTTATGAAAAGACAGTAATTCTTGCAGGTTTATATCTGCTACACCATCTCCATAGGTAAGCATGAATAAATCACTAGCCATATATTTTTCTATTTTCTTTATCCTCGCACCTTTCAGAGCTCTCTCCCCTGTATCAGCCAGAGTAACTCGCCAACCCCTTTCGTTATGCCCGCTATAGATGTCTATATGCTTATGGTCACCTAATTCTACGGTGAAATCATTATTTAAAACCTCGTAGTTATAAAAATATTCTTTTATCTTTTCACCTTTGTAACCCAAGCAGAGTATAAAATCTATAAATCCATAATGAGCATAAATCTTCATTATGTGCCAGAGGATAGGCTTATTTCCAATTTCAATTAAGGGTTTAGGACGAACTTCTGTCTCTTCCTTAAGTCTTGTGCCTCTACCTCCGCAAAGGATAACCACTTTTATTCTATTGAACATTAAATTTACCCCCCTAATAAATATTTCTGGTCATTCGATTTCAGGTTTTATTTGTCTTTGTGTCTTTGGTTCACCGGGAATCGGACAAAATAGGGTACTGAGTTAAGGTGGAATTTGTATTGTATTGTACCCGTAATTGCCGGGCTTTCGCAAGCTTTTGTTCCCGTACTGCCAGTATTTCTCTATCCCTCCCAATCAATTTATCAAAGGGTGTTACATACTCGATGGCACTATGCAATCGTTTCTGATTGTAGTACCAGATATACTCACTGATCTGCTTCCTGGCATGCTCAATGGACAAAAAGCTTTGTTTTCTGATACAATCAGCTTTTACTGTACGGAATAATCTTTCGATTTTCCCATTACTTTGGGGGTACCCGATCCCCTCCCAGGTGCAAGATTTTTGGTGGATTCCTATGGAAACCCTTGCACTATTCTACTTCAAATCATAATTTATTTCATTATAATAAAACAAATTATGACTTTTTCAGGAAACCATACTTAGCTATTTAATGTTTCAGATCAAAGTCTCAATGGTCTTTGTATACGTTCAACTCTATACTCCCGGCGAATCTATTCACGAGGAGAAATCTTTAGGCTTGGCTGAATGTACCGTTTTATGCGTAGAGTAATTCATCTCCTGATGTGCTTCAGTATTAGTTCAGTTTCAGTTAATTTGGACAGTAGTGATACAACTAGTAACCCAAATTAAGCGATAAGGAAAAAGCTCTTGACAAAAAACCTCCTAAGTGTTTGAATAGTATTGAATTACAACATACAAACAAACACTTAGGAGGAATTTAAATTGATACAAAAAGAATTATACCAGATAGCAGAAAAAAAATCAAACACATTTTACAAATCCACCTGTAGTACTCAAGGAAAGTCAACAAGCTCCTTTATTGAGCGATACTGGGGTAGTTATTGCGAGAAACCTGATCAAGAAATTAAGCCCGTTCAACATTCTAATTCTTTTCTATATAAGTAATTAAAAAACCCACTATGCAAAAGTAACTCAAAAATCACACCTAAACAGGGTTTTTAGCACTTAAAAGTGAAAAATTAACAAAAAGTAACTCAAAATCAAAACGCAAAAATAGTAAAAGTAACTCAAGATTTTTAACACTTTCTCAAAGAGCTATTTTAACATAATCTCTTATATTGTATGAAATTATAGACTATCATTCTTGACCGCTGCACCCTTAAAATATTGAACACCAATATTGAACAGGGGGTCAGACATGTCAAGAATACGCACCCTCCAGGAGGCCGATTTCCTGAAATATTTCCGCCGAATTAACAAACGTGCCATCAGGAAAACCTTGTCACAATATAGATCAACCGGACCAATCGGTTATGCAACTTCTCTGATATTAGCTCGCATTCTAAAAGTCAAAGAGCGTATCTCTTCTGACCGAGAATTAAGCTATAAACTATCTAAGATCCAGATCTATCGCGAAGCAATCGGCATCAAGCGTAACATGATTCCAGCCCATAATACCTTCAATACACTACGCAGTCGATTGGGGCCGAAAGGATTTGTTCAAATCCATCAACACTTCATTCTTCAGGCATACCAGACCGGCTTGCTCACTCCACCAATACCAGATCTTCCAAATATGGTAAAAGATAAAATCATACTCATAGGAGACTCAACCTTTCTCAAGGCAGTTGCTCGTACCAAAGGGCAAAAGGATGAAAACGGTAACTGGATATTTACTGATGACAGCATAGCTTTTGGTAAACCCCACCACAAGCATAAATATCCCGTAGGCCATCGTGCCCATACACTCATATCCGTCAGCGGGATTCCTGTGGTTAGCCTCATTGCACCTGCCAATGAAAGTGATAAAGCTCATATCTTACCGCTATTACACACTTTACAGGCTCGTTATCCGAGCCTTCCCTTTGTTTGTGTAATCCTCGATGCAGGCTATGATACAGAGGAACTACACCGGGATATTTACACCGACCTGAAAATTATTCCCATCATCATACGCAAACCTTCTATGAAGTGGAAGCCGAAGCTGGGTGAAACCGGCACACCTCTCTGTCCATTTGGTTATCCGACTCGACGCAAGGGAATCGAATATAATCATGATCGGACTAAGTTCGCATGTTATCATGCTTGTCTTAAAGACCCTCAGAAACTTATATTTACCTGTGATCATTTGCGCTCAAAGAGCCAATTCGGCTGGATGTCTCATACTTACTTCAAAGATGGTTACCGCCGACAGGGTCCGGCGGTTCCAGGCTCAAGGCTCTACGAACATCTTAAACCACTTCGTACCGGAATCGAACGTTACTACGGGCTGACCAAAGAGAACCGCTACTATATGGAGCACAATAACACCTATATGGGACATGACAATGTCCTCAATCATGTCATCGAGCATGACATTGTCGCAACCCTGGATATCCTCTATGAACACTCGAAAACAGGTAAATGGAGCGATGTTCTCGATATCTAATATTGAACAGGCTTAATTTATTAACCGGTGGTGAGAAGCTGCTTGATATTGAGAGGTTACAGGAAGAGAAAAGTTTTTTGAAGATATTGGGAGCAGAGAATATACCGGATTCGACAACGGCGGGGGACTTTCTGGTTCGGTTTAGTGATACTGATATAGATATTGTTTCAAGAGTTTCTTGATCAGGCACAAGACAATGTGTTGTTTCTGTTGGAAGAGGAAAAGAAAAAGAAAGCGACGATTGACAGTGATTCTTCTATATATGAAGTATATGGGAGGAAGAAGGAGGGGCGGATTATTCGTACTTCATGTTCTACAACGAAGAAAGGCCCCATCAATCTCTGGGATACAAGACTTCGGCTGAGCTCTACTTTGAGGCAGTCACGAGTGGTAGCGTCATTCGTTCTGCACACAACCGATAGGGTCAGGAGGTCGAAATACCTCTATCCTGTCTGCCTGGGGTGTGAGGGGAGAAAAGATTGGGGACCACAGAGGGCGATAGAAAGCGACTGTCTGGGATCGGGGGGTATATAAAAAATACCACTCTGTCTAAAAAAATCGCTTTACGGCCTTCTATGAACGTGTTCTGAGGAGGTTGTGGAGTCATTCGGTGGAATTATAGAATAATGCTAAAAAAGCTTACAAATCAAGACACATTTTTTTCTTGTCTTAAGGCGGGAAAAAAAGATGGTCAAAGAGCACCATCCATTTTATACTATCGCGAGGGATGAGTTAAAACTAAATCTTTACTCTGGTTTAATTCTTGATCTTTTAAAACATTGGTTAGTAGGGTTGTCGAGTCACTCTGCTAGATACCTGGAGAATGCTGCACCGGATATGTTTACTGCAGTATTGAATCGGCTTCAGGGTAAAACGAACAGCCTGGTGGAGCGGGTGATGAGAACGATTAATCTCCGCATTAATGTGGGGAAATGGAGTTTGGCCGGGGCGTTGAATGTTACGAAGGTACGACTGGCATACTATTACAACTGTTTCGATGCCTGAACGTCTGTGGCAGCCGGAATAACCAGGAGCTTAAAATGAGCAAACCGGTGAAGCTGAAGAAACAGAGAATAAGTTCATTGTATTGATCCAAAATAAGAAAAGGGAACAGTGATTGATCGATTAATTGGGTTTTTGAGCATCTGGAACCAAAATCATGAGATAAAACAAAGGTGGTATGCCTATTTTTTACTCAGGTCAACTAATTGTGACGCTACCAAAATCTTAGTTAGCGGTAGCATAATTTTCGCATATCTGGCAAAAGTTATAGAGTTCAAGTAATAACATAATCTATTACAAAAAGTGGGAGGATTTATGAGTTTTTGGAAAGGGAAGAAAGTTCTAGTTACAGGCGCTGGTGGCTTTATTGGGAGTTATTTAACTGAAGAATTAGTTAATTTAGAAGCAGACGTAACTTGTTTTGTTAAATACAATTCAAGAAATGATTGGGGACTTATCGATTCATTGTCAAATGAAATCAAGAAAGAAATTAGAATTATAACCGGAGATTTAAAAGATTCAGATGCTGTGGCAAAAGCTGTTCGTAAAAACAAAATAATTTTTCACCTGGGAGCTCTAATTGCTATCCCATATTCCTATATTCACCCAAGGGACACTATAGAAACAAATATCTTAGGTATTTTAAATATATTGACCTCTGCCCTACAAAATAAAGTGGAAAAAGTCATCCATACTTCTACAAGTGAGGTATATGGTACAGCATGCTATATACCTATTGATGAAAAGCATCCATTGCAGGCTCAATCTCCATATTCAGCTAGTAAAATTGCAGCTGATAAAATTGCAGAAAGTTATTACCTATCCTATAATTTACCAATTAACATTATAAGACCTTTTAATACTTATGGCCCTAGACAATCTGCACGCTCTATAATACCGACCATAATAACCCAAGCTTTAAATAAAGATGAGATACACATAGGATCACTCTATCCTAAAAGGGATTTTACTTTTGTTACTGATACTGTTGCAGGTTTTATTAAAATAGCTGAGGTTTCTGAATCAATTGGTGAAGCAATTAATATAGGCTCAGGATTTGAGATTTCAATTGCTGCTCTAGTCAACAAGATACTGTCTCTGATGGGCAAAAAGAAGAGAGTAATCTCTGATCCAAAGCGAGAAAGACCTTTAAAGAGTGAAGTTGGCAGACTATTAGCAGATAACTCAAAGGCAAAAAATCTACTTGGTTGGACACCAAAAATAAGCTTTGATGATGGATTAAAACAGACTATAAATTATATTAAGGATAATATCGGGATATATAAATCAGACCTATATAATATTTAAAGAAGAATGGAGATATGTCTAAAAAGGCTTTGTTAACAGGAAGTAATGGCTTTATAGGAAAGAATTTATCGAGTGAATTGCAGAAAGAATATGAGGTTATTGGAGTTGATCTAAGTGGTGATATATCTGTAGACCTAAGAAACTGGAATGAGGTTAAAAAGATACCTTCAGTGGACATCGTTTTTCATCTCGCTGCATTAATGGATGTCCCACTGTCTTTTCAAAAACCAAGAGAAATTTATGAAACCAATGTTTTGTCTATCTTAGATATACTTGAGTTTTGTAGACAAAAAAAAGTAAAGAAGGTTATACTTGCCAGTTCTTATGTATATGGAGTCCCTCGCTATCTGCCAATTAATGAAAACCATCCCACAGACATAAGCAATCCTTATATGCATAGTAAATTGATAGGTGAAGAACTCTGTAAATATTATCATAAGTGGTATGGGTTAAAATGCATTATCTTACGGGTTTTTAATGTCTATGGCCCCGGACAAAAAGGGAATCTATTAATCCCCACTATATTAAGACAATTACCGAGCGGAATAATAACCTTAAAAAATCCAAAGCCCAAAAGAGATTATCTTTATGTGTCAGATGTCGTCTCTGCCTACATAAAAGCTGCAGGCTATAATACAGAGAGTTATGAGATTTTTAATATCGGCTATGGAGAAAGTTATAGTGTTAAGGAAATCGTAGATAATATTTTAGTTGCTTATGGAAAAGAAGTAGAAGTGAGATATATGAATGAAGTACGCAAGGGTGAAATCATGAATACTATTGCAAATATAAATAAAGCTAAAAAATATTTGGGGTGGTATCCCAAGGTAGAACTTAAAGATGGTCTAAAAAAAACACTAGCCAGATCGGATAAATGTGATGGAGAAGAAAAATAAAATTTCTATTATAATTCCAGCTTATAATGCTATTGATTATCTTTGGCAGTGTGTGTCAAATATATTGATATTAATGGATAACAGTAAATTTGGTGATTTTGAAATCATAATTGCTGAAGATGGTAGTACAGATGGAAGTGCTGAATTTGCTTCAAATTTAGCAGAGAGTAATTCTCATATACTTCACTTGCATTCTAAAAAACGGCTGGGTAAAGGAGGGGCTTTATTAAAAGCGCTTAAAGTTGCATCTGGTGATATCGTGATTAACATAGATGCGGATTTAGATATCCCTCTTAGATACGCTTCAATGTTAATAAACCACGTTATTGAAGGTAATGATATTTCGTTTATATCAAAACGACATCCACAATCAAAGGTAAAGTCTCCTTGGTATAGAACGATAATGAGCGTAACTTATGACTGGCTTGTACGTTTAATACTCGGTTCCAAGTGTTACTCCCACCAAGGAGGCATGAAATGCTTCCGCAAAACAAGTCTTAAGACTATACTTCCTTATGTAAAAGATAGAAAATGGTTTTTAGATACAGAAATTTTGGTACTTGCTCAATGGAAAGGACTAAAGTTAGCTGAAGTCCCTGTTGAATGTAGTTATGGTTATGGAAAAACCACAGTAAATATCGTAAAAGATAGCCTTCAAATGTTTTATAATATACTTGAACTTAAGCATAGAGAAAGGCACATGAGAAAAATTTTAACAGGAATACAAGAGTTAAAAGTAGGCATGGTTTCATCATATCCACCATCGGGAGATAAGCACAGTGATTATTTTTCCAGTGCTATCCCCTGGTATACCGGGAATCTAATATCTTCCCTTAGAAACAGGAATATAAAAATTGAAATATATACAAACAAATTGGAAGGATTAAAAAAACATTACGATTTAGGAAATAACACTTCTACGTTTTTATGCTGGCAAAGAGGAAGTATTTTGTATCCATTACAAATATTTACAAAAATTATTAAAAATAGACCTACATTAGTTCATATTCAGCATGAATTTTTCCTTTATGGCACAAATATTATTTCAGCAGTTGCATTCCCCATATTATTGTTGCTTATAAAAATAATTGGTATTCCGATAATCGTGACACTGCACGGCATAGTTCCGCTTTCTAAAGTAGATAAAAATTTTATTAAAAACAATCAAAGAACATTGCCTCCTTTTATCACAAAATTAGGATTTTTCATTTTGGTTAAAATGATTACCATTTTTTCCAGTATAGTCATTGTTCACGAGCATCTATTTAAAAAAGTGCTTAGTAAGGATTATGGTTGTCCGCTGAAAAAGATAAAAGTAATTCCTCTTGGTATTGAAGAAAGAAAAGATGGGGTGAGTAAAGTAGAGGCAAAAAAAATATTAAATTCAAGTAATAAAAAGGTGATACTATTTTTTGGAAATATAACAGGTTATAAAGGTATAGAGCTATTAATGGAAGCCTTTCAATCATTAGTAGAAAATCATCCTGATTATCTGTTGGTGATTGCTGGAGGAGAACACCCTCATTTAAGAGGTCAACCTGAATATAAAATATATTATTCAAATTTACAATCTATCGCAAAGCAGATTTCATCTGAACAGATAGTATTTGTAGGATTTGTGCCGGAAGATATGATTTTTGTCTATTTTTCTGCGGCAGATGTAGTTGTTCTTCCATATACTGTTTGTATGTCAAGCAGTGGCCCACTAACTTTAGCAGTTGCTTACAAACTTCCATTTTTGGTATCTCAAGAGTTTAAGGAAGCTATTACTCTTGAAGATATTATTTTTGAAAGAAAACCAGAAAAATTAGCTGGGAAAATTGAACAGTTCTTCATTGATGCTGAATTACAGAAAAAAGCATTAGAATACTCTAATAAATTGAGAAAAGAACGGATTTGGCCTAATGTGGGAGAAAAAACTTACAGTTTATATATAGAGTTATTCCAAACCTGCAATCAAGGGAATAAAAAATGGTAAGCTAAACAATTGAGATTGTGAATATGCTCAACGGTGAGTCCTTTGACTTTCTCGGTTTTGATTTTCGGCGAGTCCTGAACCGGCAAAGAACAGGCTACTTTATTCTCATGACGCTGAAGAAGAAGACCCGCAAGGCAATAAAAGCGAAGATCCGAGAGATAATCAAGCATGGAGGAGCTTCTCCGGCCAATGAGATTATAGCAAGGATCAATGCAGCACTTGCCGGTTGAGTCAACTATTTTCGAGTCGGTAATTCAACCCGCGCTTTTAGCGAGGTGAGGGATTACCTTGAGATGAAAGTGCGCACTTTGCTGACCAGGAGGAAACGACGGCAAAAGCGCAGCGTAGGCTGGCGTAGGTGGAGTAACGAATACCTCTACGAGGTCCTTGAGTTGTTTTGGGATTGGAAGCTCCATCCCCTTGGAAACGTGGAGGCATACACGTGAAAGTCAATTCCATGACCTACAGGACACATAACCTTTTCGAAGAATCTCATTGGGTGAGCCGCTTGAGGGAAAACCTCACGAGCTGTTCTGATGGGGAGGGGCTGGAGACGGGCCAACCGGTACCGCGCCAGCCTTTTACCCGACAATTATTTTTCAAATGGATCAAACAATATTTGCGAAGAAAATCATTCTATGGTACTTCATCAAATTCTGTAAAAACACAGATATGGATAGCCATCAGTATATATGTACTGATCGCTATTATTAAAAAACAGTATACTTTGGAGTACAGTCTCTACATAATTCTACAGATTTTCAGTGTTATTGTCTTTGAGAAAGTACTTATTATACAAGTAGTTACAGATTTTTATATAACAAATCAATCAGTTGATTCATGTAACCAATTGCTATTATTTAAATTGTAATGGGACGCAAGTGTCATGTCAACCTTATAATGTCGTATAGAATATGTTATATTTTCTTCATAATCAAACTGGGAGGTTTTGATATGAAGAAATATATCGTTACACTTACTGAGGATGAGCGCGAAGCCCTTGGCGCACTTACTTCCAAGGGAAAGCATAAATCACAAAAAATTATCAATGCGTTGATTTTACTTGGCTGCGATGAAGGAGAATTTCAAAAAAAGCGTTCAACGAACAAAGAAATTGCCCGGGTGCTGAACATTAGCATGAAAAAGATTGACCGCGTTAAGAAGCGATTTGTCGAAGAAGGTCTTGATATTGTCCTCAACGGCAGAAAAGGAATGCGCATATATGACAGGAAAGCGGATGGAGATTTTGAGGCCCATTTAGTTGCATTGAGCTGCAGTGAACCTCCCGAAGGATTCGCAAGGTGGTCTCTAAGGTTGCTGGCGGACAAGGTTGTTGAGCTTGACTATATCGATAGTGTATCCCACGAAACGATACGTCGTGTTTTAAAAAAAACGAAATCAAGCCCTGGCAGCGGAAAGGCTGGGTAATTCCGCCTGAGCATAATGGCAGCTTTGTTGCGAACATGGAGATGGTGCTGGACGTTTATAAGCGTCCTCTTGATCTGCGTTACCCGGTTGTCTGTATGGACGAATCTCCAAAGCAGTTGATCTCGGAGACGAAGGTTCCAGTACCTGCATCGATTGGGCGGCCAGCCAGGCATGATTATGAATACAAACGTTGTGGGGTATGCAATATTTTTCTCGCCTGTGAGCCATTGGCAGGAAAACGTTTGGTGACAGTCACTGAGAGTAAAACCAAGCAGGACTGGGCTTGTTTTCTGGAAGAGATTGCCACCCAATATGAAAGTGCAGAGAAAATAACACTGGTGATGGATAATCTGAATACGCATACCCCCGGATCGTTCTATGAAACGTTTCTACCGGACAAGGCAAAAGCATTATGGGACAGATTTGAATTTGTGTACACTCCGAAACACGGGAGTTGGCTGAACATGGCCGAGATAGAGTTGAATGTGCTTACAGGGCAATGTCTGAACAGAAGGATTGACGATATTGAAGTCGTCAGGAAAGAGGTTCTGGCATGGCAGGAGGTCAGAAACAATAAGAATACGAAGGTTAAATGGCAATTCACAGCAGAGAATGCCCGGATAAAGCTATCAAGACTCTATCCGACACTTGAGAGTTGACATAATACTAGTGATTTTAACAATAAATTTGAATTCTGGTCTTAATAGTAAAAGTGATAAAAAAAACTAAAAAAGATTATTTAATACTATTTGGTATACTAGTTTCATATTTCATAATTAGCGTTTTTATTACCTATCCATTAATATTAAATTTAAAAAAAGGTTTATGGGTCGGTTATGGTGATGTATTTGGTGTAGTCTGGGGTAGTTGGATTAACAAAAGCGGTGTTGCTGATGCTTCGAGTTTTACAGATATCATTGCTTTCCCTTTTGGAATTAATAACAATAGTCAAATAAAACAACCAGTATTGGATATTTTATTAAGATCGCTCACCTATTTATTTAATGAGATTACCTCATATAACCTAATTATTCTCTGGGCATTTCCTCTTACTGCATTTTTTGCTTACATTCTTTTCAGATATCTAGGATTTCGAAACTTTGCTTCCTTTGTTGGCGGCTTTATTTTTGGTTTTAATCCTTCATCTTTTTTCCAGTCAATTGGTGGGCACCCTGCATTTTTTTTTAATATTTTTATCCCAATCCTGCTCCTTTTTCTTTTTTTAAATAAAAATAAAAGAAAGACATATACGGCAATTATTGCTGGAATAGCATGGGCACTTGTTGTACTCAGCTCTTTGTATTTTGGTTATTTTTCTATTTTTATATTAATTTTATTTATTCTTTTCGATTATAAAACTAGTTCCACAGAACCTATTGAGTTTTTTAAAAATTATGGGATGGTTTTAGTTACCGTTTTTGTTCTTGTAAGTATATTTGAATATAGAGTTGTAATTGAACAGTTTTCCAAACCAGCGGAAAAATTAATTGAGGTTGGCTATAGAAGGAGTCTGAAAGAACTATATGTTTATTCTTCGAGGTTATATGAATTTTTTATTCCACAGGTGACCCACCCTGCATTTGGGGATTTATTTAAAAATGTTATAAGAGTTAAACATTATAACTCCAATCTGTTTGAACAAACCCTCTATTTAGGTTTTACTCCTTTAATAATCATTATTTTAGTGTTTTATTTTATTGAGCGGGGTTTATTAAATAGAAAAGAGAAGGCACTTTTTTTCTTTTTCTTATCTGGCTTTGCTTTAATGATTATATTAAGCTTTCCTCCTTCATTCACAATTTCAGGTATTAAAATACCTCTTCTTTCGTCATTTTTATATAAAGTTGCTCCTATGTTCAGGGTATATAGTCGCACTGTAATCATGGCTACACTCTTTCTCTCCGGGATTACAGTGTTATTCCTGAATTATATTTCTAAAGTTGTTAAAAAAAGAACTTGTATATTAATTAATATCATTGTATTTATATTAATTGGCTTTGAGTATTGGGAATATTCTGGTGATTTAATTTTTAATACTTCTAATATTCCATCTGTATACAGATGGCTTTCAAAAGATAAAGGCTCAAAAGTTATTGTTGAGTATCCAATGATGCGAAGTGATGAGGTTAATTTTTATACTTATCTTTATTATCAGAGAATCCATAAAAAAAAGCTCGTTAACGGTGCATTACCTGGCACAAAAGCATGGGATTTTTATAAACAGACAAATAATATAAGTGATCCTCAAACTGTAAAACTTTTAAAAGAAGTAGGGACTGATTATGTTATAATACATTTTGGTAAATACAGTGAAGGGATGATTTCTTATCCACTCAAAAGGTTTTTTTCAGAAAACATTTCTGAACTTACTTATAATAATGGTAATTATCCAATTATTCCTTATGGACTTAAATTGTATAAAGATTTTGGAAAAGATAAGGTGTACATATTTAGATAGAAGGATAATAGTGGACTAGTTCTATGAAACAATTATTAATAATATTTGGAATATTGTTTATTAATATGATTGCATACTCCGAAACCAGAGATATTACGATTCCAGAAACTGGAAAATACGAAATAAAGGTATTTGTCAAACCAGCATATACTACATTCAAAAAGCAAATTGTTCTAAGACCCGATCTTCACAGTTTAGAAACTGTTAAGGTTTTGAAAGATGAAAATCAGAGAGATGTCTATTCATTTGAAATTAATCCGGAACAAACAGTAAGCTTTGATTGGGTAGTTTCTGATAATAAAGATTTTTCTTTAATACATGTCTCTAATTTTAGTGACTATTATTTAGAAAGTA
The DNA here is from genome assembly GCA_964521865.1 of uncultured Spirochaetota bacterium. Taxonomy (GTDB): domain Bacteria; phylum Spirochaetota; class B62-G9; order B62-G9; family DRHN01; genus CAYSRJ01. Next base: position 256,942 of record CAZFTJ010000001.1, read on the forward strand.
ATTTGTTGAGTAGTAAAATATCATCAGGACTCTTTTTTTATTTTGATTCAAACAAAGATCATATAGAAAACAGAATAGTATACTCAGGTGACCCTTTTTTACTGTTCAATACTATAAAAACTGAGAAGATAATACTTGATTTGAAAACTGAAAAATTTATACCTAAGAACTTTAAAAAGAAAGTATTACATAAATTTAATATTTATAAGTATAGAAATTGGCACTATGATAATTTAAATGCTCGTATAGAAGGCTTAACTAATGGCAATTTCGTTGGGATTTTCAATGAGGGAGGTTACATAGTATTCCAAAAGGATATATCCCAAATTAATATACTGAAATATCCAGGAATTGGTTTGTATACAAAAATTAATAATATGGATATAGTTCTCGATATAAGAATCATTGCAAAAACAAATGGGAAAAAAGTTGTAATAAAAAATCGATTGAATGGAAATAATGGGTTTTATTTCTTTAATCTTTTAGACTCGGTGCGGGAAAATGGTTTTGATGTAAATAAATTGAAATTTAAAGAAATAATTATAAGCTATTCAAGTTCTGATGTGGAAGTGGCAAAAATAGAGTTGGATAAATTAATATTTTCTAAAATGGTTACAAAAGATAATGCGAATATTGATTATTTAAATGAGAATACAATAGAAAACGGTACATTTATCAATGAGTTCCAGGAAGATAATTTAGAAATAAAAGATATAAAAACCATATTAAAAAATAATACTGATTATAAACAGACTGTTTTATTAAAAGGATTATATTTAACTTCTGATGAAACAAAACAGGTGCCTGTGATATTTACCAAGTCATTTGACAAATTAATGAATTCGGAAAAAATTGATAAACTTATAGAATCAAACCTATATGTCAATCCTGTAAAATTGTGGGAAGTAAAGAAAAAGGGAATATCCCTAGATAGAGAAAACATTTTTAAATACGTCAATAAGATCAATCCAATTTTTCATACAAAGGTTAATAATTATTTTAATGGTCAGATTGTTGTTACTGCTGATATTACGAATTTGTTAGTTGGCTCTAGCCTTTATTTAAGAATAAAGGGGGAAAGGAGTGATAATGATTTTGAAGATATATATCCCTTATATAAGATAGATAATTTCAAATCGTTTTCCATGCAAAAAGTAGATGATAGATACCAGATCACAGCCCAAGGGTCGTTTTTCTCTACGCAGGGTAGTACTGATGGAGATAAAATTGAAATAACCTTGGTTTTAAATAAACTTCCGCCATTCGATATTAAACTTTTATTACCGAAATTAGAAAAAAATTTTGATTCCCTTGAAGCATTAAGTGTAAAAACTGAACTGCTTTATAATAATACTTTTATCGGCGATATTTCATTGTTACTGAATTGCACTCAATTACCCCCTTTAGGTACTAAGTATCCTGTAAACATTAACGAGCTAAGCATCAATAAATTGGTCTATGAGAAAATACCAAACAAACTCTCGGTCGAAGGCATTAGTATTAATCTTTTTAATGATAAAGATAGGATCTCAATTCCCGTTGCAACCCTATTTTCAAAAAATGATTTCTATAATGGCGGAAGATGGGTAATAGCCGGTAATGCTCAGTTCAATCAAGGAAAGTACAGCATTGTTTCAAATAATTCTGATTATTATACCGTTGATGATGTTCTATTGAAAAAAAGTAATATTATTATTGCGCCCAATAATAAGAGGCAGGCAAACATATCTGTTGATAATAATAATGTCAGGAAAAAAATATTAAAGTATATTGCAGTACTTCTTATTATAGCCTTACTTATAATAACATTGTTTGTAATAAGGAGGTATTTTCTAATAGATAGGTTAATTGCAATAATAGATTTAATAATGCATATAAAAACTGTTTTTTTCTTAATACAATTCCTGCTGATCGTATTAATGCTCTATTTATTTGCAAAATACAATTATGTGGGTAATGTAACTAGTCCTGCTATCATATTTCTCATTATTTATAGTTTCTTTGTAAGGTATTATATACGTCCGTTTCTTGTAAAGAAATGGAGCTATTTTGAAAAAAATAAAACAGCGCCGTATTTTGGTCTTGCAATTATCCTATTATTATTTACTGCTGTTATACTGGCCTCAGGAAATGAGACAGTGGCCGAATCTATTGCCATACTAGTCTATTTTCTTCTCGTTGAGGGAGTAATAATTGCACTGAAAGAATTCTTATCAAAGAGAATAGATACGTTTTAATCATTATACAAATACTCTTAATATCTAATAAATGAAAACTCATAACAATTATTCTTATCTTATTCAGCAGTTTACAATCACTGATTTCAAACTCAGGTACAGTCATTCAATTCTCGGCTATCTCTGGTCGCTTCTCAACCCACTTTTAATGTTTGGTGTTTTATATGTTGTCTTTTCAATTTTTATGCGTTTCGGTGGAGTGAAGCATTATCAAATCTATCTTCTTTCCGGGATAATACTATGGAATTTCTTTTCGGAAACAACCAGCTCAGGTATGACTTCACTTTTAACGAAGTCATCATTGTTAAATAAAGTTTATTTCCCTCGAATAATTATCCCATTAAGCTCTACCTTGACGAATGCAATAACACTTTTTTTAAATATAGTGATTTTTTCTGTATTTTTAATTATTGCAAAAGTCAGGGTGACTTATGCAGCAATTTTTAGTCTATTGACTCTTATTGAATTAGTGATGCTAGCTTTTGGCGTTTCTATGATTTTGAGCTCATTTTACCTGAAATTCAGGGATTTATCACATATATGGGGAGTTTTTTTACAGCTTGGATTTTGGGGCACACCGATTATTTATCCAGTGGATATAGTTCCTGCTCGATTTCACATATTGTTCAAAATTAATCCAATGGCCCGTCTTATTAATAATTTTCGTATGGCGGTCATATTTGGTGAGATTCCAGGTTTTCGTAATATAGTATATAACTTGGTGCTGGTATTGAGCCTGTTCTTTTTCGGCCTTATTGTATACCAAAAGCGGCAAAAATATTTTGCGGAATGGTTGTGATGAAAAGCTTAATCAAACTGATCAATGTTTCTAAAATGTACAAAATACCACATTTACGAGCAAATAGTCTTAAAAGTTACATAATCCACTTTAATAAAATGCGTACTTATGAGCAGTTTTATGCTTTAAGAAACATCAATCTCGAAATAAATGAAGGGGAGTTCATTGGAATTATAGGTAGAAATGGATCCGGGAAATCAACGCTACTAAAGATGGTTGCTGGTATATTGTATCCAACAAATGGACAGGTCATCGTCAATGAAAAACTTTCTCCTTTTTTAGAGCTTGGTGTTGGATTCAATCCTGAGCTTTCAGCAAAGGAGAATATATTTTTGTACAGCTCTATTTTAGGATTAACAAAAAGAGAAACTCTTGAAAAGGTATCTGAGATACTCGCTTTCTCGGAGCTCGAGCAGTTTGTTGACTCACCTTTGAAAACATTTTCAAGTGGTATGCAGGTTAGACTTGCTTTTTCAGTTGCTATACAATCTCCTGCACCTATTCTACTCGTCGATGAGGTTCTGGCTGTGGGTGATGCACCTTTTCAGGAAAAATGTTTCAAAGTATTTGAACGATTTAAAAAAAATGGTAAGACAATATTATATGTAAGTCATGATATGGGATCGATATCAAGATTTTGTGATAAAGTAGGATATTTGAAAAGAGGAGAGGAACTTCAATTTGGGGAGCCTGAAAAAATAATTGGTATGTATCTGCATGATATTGCTTAATAGGTGTGCGATAAAATGAACTCTAAAAAAAAGATCCACCCCATTAAAATCGTTAATAGTATTGCACCAATCAGAATTTGTGATAACGGTGGTTGGACGGATACATGGTTTGCCGAACACGGAAAAATATTCAATATAGGGGTGTATCCTTATGCTGAGGTGCAGATTGAGGTTTTTCTAAATGAAAGTCAGGAAGATAGAATTATCATCAATGCAGAAAATTTCGGCGAAAAGTATATCGTTCGGCCTGAAAACCTTGGTTGGGACCGTCATCCGTTATTAGAAGCCGCAATTGAAAAAATGAACATACCTGACGAATATGCCTTTCAAGTAACTATTTTTTCAGAAGCACCGAGCGGCGCCTCAACGGGTACATCGGCATCTGTCACCGTTGCTCTCATCGGTGCACTCGATTGCCTTACTCCTGGACGTATGACTCCACATGAAGTAGCCTATACTGCTCAATCAATAGAAGTCGATATGCTAAAACAGCAATGTGGAATTCAAGACCAGTTGTGCTCTGCTTATGGAGGAATAAATTACATTGAAATGTTTAAATACCCCTATGCCACTGTTTCTCAAATTAATATACCAAATTCCATATGGTGGGAACTGGAACGGCGCTTTGTTTTGATCTTCCTTGGAAAATCCCACAGCTCCTCAAAAGTTCATGAAGCTGTTATAAAAGAACTTGAAGACGGAGGGCCTGATAATAAAAAAATAAATGATCTAAGGCAAACTGCAGGTAAATCCCGAGATGCGGTATATGCGGGTGATTTTAAGAAGCTTGGCGAGGCAATGATAGAAAACACCGATGCACAGCTACGACTCCATCCAGAGCTTATTAGCTGGGATGCATACCGAGTTATAGAGATTGCAAAAGAATTCGGTGTGCTTGGGTGGAAGGTAAACGGAGCTGGAGGTGAAGGAGGTTCAATTACTTTACTTTGTAACTCGCTTTCTCACATAAAACGCTCTATGATTAGGGAGATCGAACAGGATAACAAGTTGTTTAAAAATATTCCTATATATTTAAGTAGGTTTGGATTGCGTGTATGGGAATATTAGGGCTCAAAAAGATAAGGATATTGAATAGATATTTTCAGTTTGAAGATAAAAATAATGATTATGTATAATGTAGATACTCAAAATTTTATTTAATATTGTCGGCTCTCCAAGAGTAAAAAAAGAAACATTCTTCTGCTTATTTTGTAACCCTATAATGACAAAATGTCAAATTGTACTATTTTATCTAATTATTAAGGGGATGCTCGTTAATGAAAATTGGTATAGATGGAAGACTCTTAGTAAGGAATATTACGGGGCTAGAAAGATTAATTTACAATCTTGCAATTAATTTAGATAAAATTGATACACAAGATAATGAAATATATTTGTACACTTCAGATAGTAATCAAACGGATTTATTGTTTTTTAATAAAATTAAAACAAGGAATATTGATGTATTATTTAATGATATAGCAAATAAAGAAATAGAATTGTTCCATATGACTTATAAACCTCAGTCCATCGAGGATGTTTTAGATTTTGTTGGGATAAATTATGTTTTTACACTCAATGATTTAATTGCTTATAATTTTAAATATAAAAGAGAGGAATCTGATTTTGATTATTACAGAAAAGTTTTAGAATTCACAGTTTATGGTGCAAATAAAATTATTGCCTTATCAAATCATAATAAAAGCGATGTTTTAGAAAAATTCCAAGTCGATGAGAGTATGATAGAGATTATTTATCCAGGCATAGATAGTAGAAAATTTGTTAAAATAGATAATGATACGATAACAAATTTTAAGAAGACGTACGAACTTCCACAATCTTACCTCTTATATTTGGGGACAGATTATCCACATAAAAACCTTAAAAACTTATTTCTATCATTTAAACAATTAATTAATATCAAAGAATTTAAGGATGTTTATTTAGTTATTGCGGGGGAATCTCGTTATGGTAAAGATCATATAGTCAATGAAATAAAGGAAATTAAAGATAATCTTATATTACTAAATCATTTCCCTGAACAAAATATTGTTGAATTATATAACGGAGCTCTCGCCTTTATTTATCCTTCTCTTTATGAAGGATTTGGTTTTCCTCCTCTTGAAGCTATGGCATGTGGCATTCCTGTTATAGCTTCTAAAGCTACATCCATACCGGAGGTTGTCGGAAATGCAGGCCTCTTTGTAGATGCTGAAAATATTGATGAATTATCAGAAGCAATGGAAAAATTATTAACAGACAACGAATTAAGAAAGGCATTAGTAGCGAGAGGATATGAGCGTGTAAAATTTTTTAATTGGGAAATAACTGCAAAAAAAACATTAGAATTATATAAGAGTGTTATACGAGAAAAATCTAATTCGTTAACCTACTTTAAACGAAGTGTGTTTCAATTAAATAAATATATTAAAGAAAACGAATTATTAAATGAAAGAAATCTAAAAATTAATAAGCTTCAAAAGTCAATAAATGAAAAAGACAAACAAATATTAAATTTGGAAATCAGACTTCAACAAATTCTAACTTCAAAAGGATGGAAATTGCTTAATGTACTTCGTAAGTTAAAATTTCATTTGTACTTAAAACCGCTTACGTTTATCAAAACGGGGTTGCGGAATTATAGGAATAAGGATTAATGGGAACTGTAAAAAATATATTTGCTTATTTTTTACATAGATAATAATTCGCACTACACTTTGGACATTATTGTTGAAGTTTGTAATTCTGCTTCTAGTTATTTAATTTAGGGTTTTATTAGAGATACTTTTTACACAGTTTGTATGAAGGTGGTCGTTTGCTTAATGAATACTATGGGTGATGTTAATATAGTTGTTGATCCTGGGTTATTATACTTGCCTATTTACACGAAAATATGCACAAGGGAACATTATTATGAAATTTAAATATATTTTAAGATTAACAAATTTGTTTAAACGTACAATTTTTTATATAAAAAATTATGGTTTGATTTTTACTTTTCGTAAAGGATCAATTTTTATAAAAAAATACTTTAATAGAGGGATCAATGATTATTTTTTATGGATAAAGATTAACGAGCCAAATTCAAAAGATCTTAAAAAGTTGAAAGGGAAATCAGACTTATTGAATAATAAACTTAAAATCTCTATTATAATGCCTGTTTATAAAGTTAAAAAATCTTTACTTGATAGTGCAATTTTATCTGTTGTAAATCAGATTTATGCCAATTGGGAATTATGTATTGTTGATGATGCTTCTAATAAAGATTATATAAGAGAACTATTAAAGGAATGGAAGGAAAAGGATAATAGAATAAAGGTTAAGTTTTTAATAGAAAACAAAGGTATTTCTATTGCTTCTAATAAAGCACTTTCTCTTGCCGCTGGCGATTATATTGGTTTTCTTGATCATGATGATATGCTTGCACCTTTTGCATTATATGAAGTAGTAAAATTACTCAATGGACACCCTGAAGCGGATATGGTTTATAGTGACGAAGACAAAATTGATATCAATGGGAATAGAAGCGAACCATTTTTTAAACCAAATTGGTCTCCTGATCTCTTTTTATCCAATATGTATACATGTCATTTTGCTGTATACAGGAAAAAAATAATTGATTCAATTGGAGGTTTTAGAGAAGGATTTGAAGGAAGTCAGGATTATGATTTAGTGTTAAGATTTGCTGAAAAAACAGATAAGATATTTCATATTCCTAAGATATTATACCATTGGAGAATGCTGAGTAGTTCAACTTCATATAATCCTGCTTCTAAATCGTATGCTTTTAAAAATGGTCTTAAAGCTATTGAAGAGGCTTTGTCAAGACGGCAAGAAAAAGGATGGGTAGAAGAAATTGAAAATTATCCAGGTTCATATAGAGTTCATTATAACGTTCAAAACGGTAATTTAATTAGCATTATAATTCCTACAAGAGATAAATCTTCACTTTTAAACAAATGTATTCAAAGTATATTTGAACAATCTACATATAAACAGTATGAAATTATTGTAATAGATAACAGGAGTAAAGAGCCAAAAACATTGGAAATTTTTAATTATTGGGAACATAAAGAATCAAAAAGATTTAGAGTAGAAGCACTTGATATAGATTTTAATTATCCTAAACTAAATAATTTTGGAGCAGTAAAAAGTTATGGCGATGTGTTATTATTTTTAAATAATGATATTGAAGTAATCACAAAAAATTGGTTAGAAGAAATGCTTGGTTTTACCATTAGAAAGAATGTAGGAGTAGTTGGAACTAAGCTATTATACCCAAATAATAAAATACAGCATGCAGGTGTTATTCTTGGAGTTGGAGGCGTAGCAGGCCATAGCCACAAATATTTTCATGTATCTGAAAATGGCTATTTTTCAAGACTTTTACATATTTCAAATTACTCTGCTATAACAGGTGCGTGTATGATGGTTGAAAAAAAAATATTTAATAAAATTGGTGGGTTTGATGAAAATTTAGCAGTTGCGTTTAATGACGTAGATTTGTGTCTAAAAATAAGAAATAGTGGTTATTATAACGTAGTTTTACCACATGTAATGCTGTATCATCATGAATCGAAGAGTAGAGGTTATGAAGATACAAAAGAGAGAAAAAAAAGATTTAATAAAGAAGTCGACTATATGATCGAAAGGTGGGGTGATGATCTAAAGGATGATCCTTTTTACAATCAGAATTTAACATTAGAAAGAGAAGATTTTAGCATTGGATTAGAAAGAAGTTTATAAAAGCATATTTTAAACTTGACTGTATTTTTACAGCTTTTATGATCATTATCATTATCCGAGTTAAAAAAAGATAGATCCACTTTTCGAAATGTGGAAATGATTAATTAATGAAGTTTACTATAAAAATTAGAAATTTATATATTTTTATTATTTTCATATTTTTTATATTATTTATATTTATAATTAATGATTTTCATTATTTAGTGTTTAGTATCCTTTTTATAAATGTTCTTTCATATTTTTTAGGATTAATCCTGCTGAATCTATTAAAAATACAGAATTCTTCCAATAATTATATATCAACAGTCGTATTAGGATTATCAATTATTATTATATTAACTAATTTATGGTTTTTATTGAATCGTAGTGTTTCAATCATATTTTTACGGATAGTTTTTTTAATTATATTTGGATACGGTTTGTTTATTTTTCATCGTAAGTATGCAAAAGATAATTCTAAACTTAAACAATATTTTTTTAGTAATATAGATAAAGAAAATTTTATAATTTTTATTTTCATTTTTATTTTATTATTTATCGTATTATTCCCTTTAAGAGGTTTGTATGTCGCTCCCCTCCATGACCCGCTTGCTATTTCTTTAATATCAAAGAATATTGTTAAAGGCAATTTTACATTAAATTTGTTATCCAGTAGTATGCAATTTTATCCTAATGGATTAGCTGTGCTTGTTTCTTTAATAAGTGCAATTTTCAAGCTCGATTATGCAAAGGAACTTTTATATATAACAAATATATTTAATTTTTTAACAGGGATTGCTTTTTATTATTTAGGTAGAGAAATATTTCAGAAAAAGATTGGTGGTAGCATATGTTTGTTCGTATCAATGTTTGTTTCTTATTTCCCTCTATCCCTTTATTATATAGCTGGGAAAAATGCCCAAATATTAGGATATTTCACTTCCATTATTGCTGTATATTATATGTTAAAAATTATCAATACAATAGAGTTTAATTATAAAAATGCAATTATTCTTGCAATATTACTAGCGGGCAGCCATTATTCACACTATAATTCTACTGTATTCATTATAGGAATATTTTTAGGTGTTTTTATTTTAATGGTGGCTTTTCCTCGTATATATAAAATGAGGGTTTCAAATATTTTATTAAATTATGGACTAATTATTATTTTAATGTTGATTTTGTTAATACCGAATTTATTGATTATAAAAAAAGTAGGGGGAGTTAAGTTTGATGTAACAAGTAAGGTTTTTATAAGTAAAATAACATTAAGTTCCTTTGTTAAATCGTTTTTAATACATACTAAGTTAACGGCTGGAAAAATATTAAAATATGTGTGGTTGAGTGGATTAATAACGATTATTCCTATAATAATCTTAAAAAAATATACATATTTAAAAATTTATATATTATTATTGATTATTTTATCATGGATTATGTTTTTAACATCTGGTATTTCTGAAAAGTATAATTTGTTTTTTATTTCAAGCAGTTTCAGTGCAATGCTTACTTTTATACCTTTAGTTTTATTTTTTTCTTTTTTTATTTTATTTTTATTTGAAATGATGCCAAAGAAATATATCAACATTTTGTTATTAATTATCATTATTACTTCAATACTCAGTGGACTTTGGAGACTTGATAAATATGAAAATGCAAGAAAACGGTCTGTCGTTAGTAAAGATGATATCAAAGCCTTTCACTGGATTAATAGAAATATAAAAGATAATATGTTTTTTATAGGTCGGGTTGCATTTACGAGCACCTCGTTTTTAACAGATGCAGCATTATATATTCCTTATTATTGTAATAAAGATATACTGTTAAACTTTGTTGGCACTGAGAATTTTGACAGGGATAATAAAAATGATATACAGCTTTATAAGACATGGATTAGCGATTTTGGCAAAAAAGAAACAATCGAAAAATTATTAATTAAAAATATTAAATATATTTATATTGCAAAAAAGTCTGTTTTTGGTAATGGTGGGTTGAAACAAGAGGATCTTGAAAAATATAAAGACTTATATAAAAAAATATATAGTCACAAAGGCACAACGATTTGGAAAATTAATTGAAATTAAATTTTAATGTCATGCATAAAACACCACCTGTTATCATTATTAAACCAACCCATTGAATAGAATTCAATTTTTCTTTATAAATTATCCAGCTTGCTATGGCTAATAGGATGTAAAAGAATGAACCAGATATTGCAAAAGCTAATCCAAGTTTTAATCTTGATAATACTAGGATCCATACCATATACCCTATGCCTTGAAGGAATATTGCTGATATTGTAAAAGGAGATTGCAATACTTTTAGCAAGTATTTAATAACATCATCTGATGAATAAATAGAACTTACAGTCAGTATTCCCTTTTTAAGTATTAATTGACTTGCAATAGTGTTCATTGAAAAAATTAGAATCAATAATATGTTTTTCATTAAATAGTCCTATTTATTTGATTTATAGCTCATTTTATATATTTTAAAAACAATATTTGCGAAGGGTTGTGGCCACATTTTTTTAAATATTAATTCATCTTCGCTATGCCTTCTTTTATTTTTAATTGCTTTTGATGTTTCAGAACCCTCGTGTATTCTATGAAACATTAAAACCTTTCTGATAAACAAAAAACTACCGCTCATTTGAGACAGTCTTATCCAGGCGTCCCAGTCAAGATTAATTGTCAATTGTTTCGAAAATTGAAACTCTCCTATTTTCTCCTTAATATACATTACACTGGGGCAGGAAATAGGATTACCAAAAACTAGCATGCTCTTTTTAAAAACATTCATCTTGATTTGTTGATTAAATAAAAAAAATGAATTTAAAATGAGTTTTTTAATGATGAGGTTAAAGTTTACAGTAACTTTTTCATTATTGTGTATTTCTCCATAGTTGGTGAAAACAATCAAATTATAATTGTTTTTTTCAGCAATTGAAATGCACTTTTCAGTATAATCTGGCGCATATACATCATCCTGATGTGCAAGTGTAACATATTTTGTATTGCAGCAGTTATAAGCGAATGTCCAATCATCACCTATGCATTTACTATTTTCATTAATTTTAATAGGAAGTTCATATTTTTCAGAAAGGTGTGATAAATATTCAGATGGTGTTGAACTGGTAATCAACAGGCGACTTCTAACAGTTTGTTTCTTAAGAGATATTATACAATCTTCTAAAAATGGAGATTTTCTATATGCCAGTATGACAAACGTGTGATTAATTTTTTTTGTCATATATTATTATTAACTCGTGGTATTTAAAGTACTTACCTATCGATTTAAGGTTTATGGGGAAATATTGTTTTTTTTGTAAGGAATAATTGTAAATATTTTTCAATCGATTCTTTATAAAAAAATCATAATTAATAAAAATCCTGTGCGTTTTATCATGCTGAAATCCTTTTTCTCCCGGCACAATTATAATAATTCTTTGTAAATCTAAGTGATTACAGGACTGAAACAGATTATTTAAAGTTTTAACCGGGTCATTTAAGTGTTCTAAGACATGACTCATAATTAATGTACTGTATTCGCCAGGTTTTAATTGTTTGAGCTCATAATTATCTAATTCAGGGTTGTAATATTCTACATTTAATCCCATTTTTTTACAGTATCTAACTGTTGCTTCATTTACCTCATAACCAATTGATCCATCTGGTAATAATGAAAGTAATTCTCCAATACCACAGCCAAAATCAATAGTTTTTCCGATTATATATTTTAGTATATTTTTTAAATAGATTTTCCGTATTTTCTTTCGAATAATACTCCTTTTTAATTGGTAGTCAGTATACTTCTGATCATATTTTAACATTTTGATTGGAGTTATTTATTTTTTACGACCATACTCTTTTATTTTTTTTAATTCATATTTTAATATTCCAATTTCTTGAACAAGGTTTTTAACATTTTCGGTAAGTTTTGAAATAACAATAGAATAGTGTATAAGTATTGAGAGAATTGCAGTAAAGAGAAGTATAAAAGCAGCAGCGGGTGGATAACTTACCCCTAGCAATTTTGCGATTAAATCAATACCTCTTCTCCAAAAAGAAAAAAGAATAAACAATCCACTGAAAAATAACCATAGGAGTGAATACTCTTCCTTCAACTTTTTTTTTCTTATTAATTCGACAATGAAAATAGTAATTATTACACTTCCAAAAAGTGCAAAATACTGAATTTTATTTGTGGAGTAACTTTTAAACATATTCTGTAGTCCTTGTATGTTTTTTATTTTTCGGATAAGTGTATGTTATTAATATAGCTAAAATTACTTTAATCATATAATATAATGAATTAAATCCTTTTATAGAAGATTTTCCATTTATTCTTTTTTTCATTTCAATTGATACTTCTTTCATTTTAAAATTGTTTTTATCCAATAAAATGATAGCTTCAGGTTCAGGATAATCTGTTGGGTAATAATTAGCAAAAAATTGAATTGCTTTCTTGTTATAAGCTCTAAAGCCAGAAGTGTTGTCTGAGATACTTTGCTTTATTAGGATTGAATTGATTAATGAAAAAATTTTAATACCTATTTTTCTTAAGAATGATGACGTATATCCCTTTTTATTTCCACAAAATCTTGAACCAATAACAACGTCGGCCTTATTTTTAAAAATAGGTTCAATAATTTTAGATACTTCAGACGCATTGTGCTGGCCGTCACCGTCGAATTGGAAGGCGTAGTCATAATCTTTTAACACCGCATATTTAAAGCCTGTTTGAACGGCACCACCTATTCCAAGATTACATGGTAAATTTATAACTTCAGCCTTCTCGGTACCTGCGGCAATGCTTCCGGTATCATCCTCTGAACCGTCATTTACGACAAGTATATCTATATTTGGATACTCAGCTTTTAAGGAATTTATTACATTGAGTATATTTGACTGCTCGTTATATGCTGGAATAATGGCAAGTATTTTCATGTTATTTAATAATCGAACGATATGTCGAAAAATACAATAAATATTCTTATGGCAACGTTTAATGGAGAAAAATATATTGAAGAACAGGTTGAGTCAATAGTAAACCAGAGCTTCAAAAATTGGAAGCTCTTTATACGTGATGACGGATCGACGGATAATACAGTAGGAATTATCAAAAAGATTGCTTGTGTAAATCCTGGAAAAATATTTTTTGTGGATAGCTCAAAGAAGTCTCTCGGTGCAAAGGGTAATTTTGCCCAATTGCTTGAATCGACCGATGCCGAATACTTTATGTTCTGTGATCAGGATGACGTCTGGCTTAAGGATAAAATTGGATTGACATATAACAGGATGATTGAGATTGAAGAGAAAATCGGACATGAAAAACCGATCCTTATTCACACGGATTTGAAAGTTGCAGATGAGAATCTTGCTGTTTACGCACCTTCGTTTTCTCAGTATCAAAACTTGAAACCTTTAAAAGTAAAGTCGATCAACAGGCTCCTTGTGCAGAATGTTATCACCGGTTGTACGGTAATGATCAATAACGCCTTGAAAAAAAAGGGGCTTCCGATTCCGAGAAAGGCAATAATGCATGACTGGTGGCTCGGGCTTGTCGCATCCGCTTTTGGTATTGTAGATTATATCGATGCACCCACGGTGCTTTACAGGCAGCATGGTATCAATGCAATTGGGGCAAAAAAGTGGGATTTTCGTTATATCGTATATAGTGCACAAAGCTTAAAGGAGAAGGCAGCATCGATAAAAATGACAATCGATCAGGCGAAGAGTTTCATCGATAATTACGGTAAAACACTTGACGTTAAATCTTATGAAATAGCAAATGTATATTCCCATCTTGATGAATATTCTTTTTTTAAAAAAAGGTTTAAGATTATTCGGTACAATCTGTATAAAATCGGGTTTCTGAGGAACATCGGGATGTTTATCAGGATGTAAACTGCACCGTCATGCCTGGACAATACGTTTATGTACTACATTACAGCTTCCATTGTTGTTTACAACAACAATCGAGATGACCTCAGTAAATTATTATCATGTCTTTTTAAAATAAGGCTGCTTGGCAGGATATTCGTAATAGACAACTCAATCTCAGGCCGGTTTTCATCTCAATGTAACGGTGAAAGAGTAGAATATATCGGAAATCCCGTTAATCCAGGATACGGTGCGGCCCATAATCGAGCGATTGAAAAATCTATCGGTACTTCCAAATATCACATCGTAATGAATCCTGATATTTATTTCAATGATGGTTCCGTTGAAAAACTCTTTTCATTCATGGAAAAAAACAACGATGTGGGGCTTGTAATGCCCAGGATTCTCAATCCGGACGGATCTACCCAGTATCTCTGCAAGTTGCTTCCCGCACCTTCCGACCTTTTATTCAGGCGGTTTTTACCGTTTAAAAAATTAACTGAGAGGCGAAATGGAATATATGAACTGCGATTTACGGGGTATAATAAGGTGATGGAAGTGCCGTACCTCTCCGGATGTTTCATGTTTTTACGGACCGAAGCCCTTAAAAAAGCAGGGATGTTTGACGAGAGGTTTTTTATGTACCTTGAGGATACCGATCTGTCGCGGCGCATACACGCGCACTATAAAACCGTGTATCATCCGGATGCCGAGATATATCACAGGTATGAAAAAGGGTCGTATAAAAGTACGAAACTTCTATGCCGCCACATGGTTTCTGCATTTAAATATTTCAACAAATGGGGCTGGTTTTTCGACAGGGAGAGAAAGAAAATAAATGTCGATACTCTTAAGAAATTGCGGAATATAAACGATTGAGAAATCTTGAATAGGCAGGAAACAAGGGATGAAGAAACGGCTGGTATTTTATCTTTTTTACGGAGTAGTCATTTTTTTCATCCTCTATATCTGTTTTCTTCTTTATTTCATGGATGTACAGGAAGCAACGCTGTTTTTTTTAGAGAGGATCGGGAATGTCATCCTGATTATCATAGTGGCGCTTTTTCTCTCAAACCTCTTCGATCTTATCTCATTTAAAAGGGAGATCAAGAAAGAATCGAATCTGTTGAATGAAGTGTTTTCGGTTGCCGGAAAAACCTTGATTATCATTCTCATTACGTCATTTGTGGAATTTTTTATTTTTTACAGAACGAAACTCGGAAGGGTGATTTATGTAAATCTCTTTGTCCTCCTCTCCCTTTTTCTTGTAACGGAACATGTTGTCGTTAATTATCTCATTCGAAAAAGAAAGCTGAAGATACTGTGGCTGAGCACTATACCCTGCATGCAGGTTGAAACTGATTATTCGCTTGATATAAGCCGCAACAATATAGAAAAAAATTTTGTCAACAATGACCAGGAATACGATCTTGCAATCTATGATTATCCGCCGAAAGATCATGTCAATCTAAACGACCTTGTGCATACGATTATTTCGATAAAAAACCCGATCGATCTCATAACCTACGTCGAGGAACGCACAGAAAAGATCCCGCTGAAGTATGTCGATGAGCTGTGGCTGTTAAAGAATATACGGACGTATGAATCCGTCTACGATAAGCTGCGACGATTTATAAATTTTTTCAGCTGTATTGTATTGCTGATTATTCTTTTTCTTCCATCTTTTTTCTTTGCACTCGTTCATACGGTAATATCGAAGGGTCCTGTATTTTTTGTTCAGGAGCGTGTCGGGTACAAAGGGAGAAAATTCAACCTGATCAAGTTCAGAACGATGATCGATCGGGCAGAAGCGGACGGCCCTCGTTTTACTGAAGAAAACGATCCGAGGGTCACCGGATTCGGAAAAATCATGCGCAGGTTCCGAATTGATGAGGTTCCGCAGCTGCTGAATGTGCTCAGGGGTGATATGAATTTGATCGGCCCCCGGCCCGAGAGGGAGGAGTTTATCGAACACCTCGAAAAAGAGATCTCTTTTTATAAACTTCGATTGGAGATCAGGCCCGGCCTGACCGGCTGGGCTCAGGTAAACTTCGCCTATGCCGGCTACAATACGAACGATCACCTGAGAAAGCTCGAATACGATTTATACTATATCAAAAACAGGAGCCTCCCATTGGATCTCATCATCCTTCTGCGGACTATTAAAACAATGCTGACCCGAAAGGGCACGTAACGGTTCGGGCCGATGCCTGTTCGGATTGGTTTTTTTCGTTGCAGCAACAGTACTGCTATCCGGGGGAAACGCGACATGAGTGTGAATCTTCGTGATGAATTGAAATCATCTAATATCGAATCATTTGCCCTGTTTATCATTTTTGCACTAATCTGGCTCGGGTTCGGCACCTATATTGCCGGTTTCATTACTCTTTCTTTCATTTTCAGTCTTTTTTTTAAACGAAAGCGCGAGTTTATTTTTTCCTTTTTTCAGGATAGACCCTTTTCAATACTCCTGCTTCTCTTTGTTTTCAATAATATTGTTTCTTCACTCCTTTCCATTCAAAAGGGGGAATCCGCACTTCTTTCGTTTGTGTGGTTTCTTATGATTTTTATTCCCATGTCCTATGTCAGGTTTTCCTTGCATAAGAAAAACGATTTTTTTATGCGTCGAATCGTACCGATCAGTCTTTATGCGTCATTGATTATTCTGGTGTATCTTCTGGTAGTGTTTCTTAAAAACACATTCACAGCCGGTTTGTACTTCGGAAGGTACAGCTTTTATTTTCTGGGTCCTGCGACGACGCCCGATACGATTGTTATGTTAAGCGGTATCGGATACGGGTTTATACGGCAGAAGGGGGGAAGGCTCTGCCGCTGGCTGGGATTTTTGTACATCCTGTTTTGTATTTTCGGCATAATGCTCACGTATGACAGGGGAGGGTTTCTTGCAATCTTTGTGGTGAGCATCATTCTTCTATCTTCCGATTATAAGAGACTTTTGATATTTTTTGGTCTGATAGGGGTTTCGGTGTATCTCATACTTACGGTTTCATCGCTGCAGCAATTGAGGCATCTCTTCGATTTTATCTATTCGGCCCAGAGTATTAAAAGGCTGATGAATGTTGAACAATTCGCTGCCTTTCGATCCGCATGGGGAATGATCAAGGATCACTGGCTTATGGGGGTCGGGACAAACAATTTTTCCGCTTTTTCTAAGCAGTACGGGGTTGGAAAATGGTACGCCTATGCACATAACTTCATACTTCAGTTCTGGGCTGAAAACGGGTTGCTGGGGATGGTTTCGGCTCTGTCGATGATCGGACTGCTGATTTACCGGTGGCTTGCGTCATACAGGCTTTACGAATATAAGCATATCGCCTTCGGTATCGGAGCGAGCTTTATCGGCATGCTGATCGGCAACCTGACCAACTCGACTATATGGATAGTTAAGATCGCGCTGCCGTTCTGGCTTCTTGCAGGAGTGATGAATGCGGTTTATTTTGCGACGAGGGATGAAAGCATAAAGCTCAATACTTACATGAAATGAAGGAAATTGTAGTTTTTTATTAAGTGGAATGAATAATAAAAAAATACTGGTAACGGGCGGGGCCGGGTATATCGGGAGCCATGTGGTGAAGGCGCTCGGTGAGAGCGGGTACGACACAGTTGTGCTGGACAATCTTTCGACCGGCCACAGAGAGGCGGTGCTTTACGGTGAGCTTGTCGAGGGAGATTTGAAGGATGCCGATTTCATCGATGAGGCGCTCGATGCGTATAAACCGGATGCGGTCATGCACTTTGCCGCCTTGATAAAGGTCGAGGAGTCCGTGCAAAAGCCTCTTTTATACTATAAAAACAACGCGCTCAATACGCTGAATCTTCTGGTATCCATGCTGAAACACGGGGTCTTCCGGTTTGTCTTTTCTTCAACCGCTGCAGTGTACGGCATACCGGAAAAGATCCCTGTTAACGAATCGGCGCCGTTAAAGCCCATCAACCCGTACGGTTCGTCGAAGATGATGACCGAACACATGCTCAAGGATATCGCTGCTGCCCGGAAGGATTTTTTATATATATCGCTCAGGTATTTCAACGTTGCGGGCGCCGATAAAAATGCCAGGATCGGCCAGAAATACAGGGATGCTTCACATCTCATCACCAGAGCTTTGAAGACGGCAAAGGGGGAGCTCGAAAGACTGCAGATTTTCGGCACGGATTACGATACTCCCGACGGAACCTGTATTCGGGATTATATACACGTGGACGATCTTTCGGATGCGCATATTCTTGCAATGGAGCATTTGTACAATGAGAAAGAATCGGGCGTATACAATTGCGGGTACGGGCACGGGTACTCCGTGCGGGAGGTAATTGAAGAGGCAAAGCGGGTTACAGGTATTGATTTTCCGGTCGAAGAAACGGGGCGAAGAGAGGGAGACCCGCCGGAACTTGTTGCAGACAGCACGCGCCTGAAAAAAGAGCTTTCATGGAAACCAAAGTACGATGATCTTTCCTATATTATCAAAACGGCGTGGGAGTGGGAAAAAACGGTGTAAAAAGACGGGAATAATATCTTTGATTATTGGTGATTGAAGATGTATAGTGTGTGTAGGTAGTCGGACTTGACATGGAGGTTTGATGAGGTGGCTACAAAAGTAGAAGAAAGAATTGGTTCTCTTGAAAGTATAATGAAGGACCTTGCCTATGCTCATTTGAGAACAGAGGGGAGTCTGAGAGAGCTGAGTGAGGAGATGAAGGCCTTCAAGGAGGAGATGAAGGCTTTCAAGGATGAGATGAAGGCCTTCAAGGGTGAGATGAAGGCCTTCAAGGATGAGATGGGATCTTTCAAGGATGAGATGGGTGATTTCAAGGATGAGATGAAAAATGAAGTGAAAAGAATGAACAAGCAGTGGGGAGACCTTGCCAACAGGCTGGGAACCGTTGCAGAGGATATTGTTGCTCCCAATATTCCAAGGATAGCAAAGGATTATTTTAACTGTGAAATACTTGAGGATTTTTCAATAAGAAGAAGGGTGGTAAATAAAAAAGATACCGCAAAAGTAAGGGAGTTTGATGTACTCGTTAAATGTAAAAATATTGTAATTATCAATGAAACGAAATCTACTCCAAGGATTGAGTATATAGATGGATTTATCAATGTGCTCAACGAATTATTTGATTATTTTCCTGAATATAAAGGCTTGAAGGTGATCCCCATTTTTTCTTCGTTTTCCATTCCCGACGACCTGTTAAACTATCTGACAAACAATAAGATCTACGCAATGGCTATGAAGGATGATACAATGGATTTGCTTAATCCGGAGTTGGTACTATAGTAACGTATTTTTTTATTGAACGTACAAAAGATAAAAATAGTATAAAACCCAGAGTTCTTGAGGAAAGTTCAGCGAAAACTTTGTTAACCATTCGTCTGTTCTCTCAATGAATGCTGCTTTCTCTTTTTTAAAAATTATCAGATTATCCGCATCACTGCCAGGAATCCCCCCTTTTTTTGCCAGAGAGCCGAACAGGTCGAAGAAACAGGGAGAAGAGAGGGAGACCGGCTGGTTTATTTTTGGTATTCTGTAAACGAATCGAAACCTTTTAGATAATCTTCATAGGATATATTTGATTCAATACCCTGTTCCGATAAGAGTTCGATGGCCTCGATAATTGATACTTCGAGTTTTTTAGCCAGAATTCCCAGAGATAGTTTTCCTTCTTTGTAACGTTTGATCATAAGATAGGTCCAGCCGTAATCGATTAGCTCACGTGTTACTGCGGACCTATCCTTGTTCTCAACTTCTGAAAGCTCATCGATCCTTTTCGATTCTTTTTCCTTTAATCTCAAACTGATAACACCCATGTTTATTCTCCTTTTAAACGCTTTTCGATGTCGCTGATTATTCTTTTATTGTATCTGCCATATTTGGATAAAGCATCTAATTTTTCTATGGCAACCGGCAACGTAAGTTTTTTTAGCGATGTAAGATATAGCAGTAAATGAATGGCTGTTGTGAACTTCAGTCCAATTACTTTGCTTGCTTTTATTGCCCGTCCGTCATCAATAGCGAGTGGGAGGTTAAGATTTTTAGCAAGCCAGACAGCTTCAGCCTCACCTTTACCGATTCTAAAATCGCTTTGAAGTTTCTCAACGGTTTTATCCACTTTGATTTCTCGAACCTCAATTTTATTCTCTTTAATAAGACGTGCTATCAGGAGGGCATCAACGCTATTTTTAATCAGGCATTCTTTTTTGACGCCTTCCGGAATAATTACCGTTATAGTTTTTGTGATATCGATTAATATGTCTACTTTGGCCAGAAGAATCAATGTTGAAGAATCGAAGACAAATTTCATGTTTACAAAATAATACAAATGTAATCAGGAAGTCAAGAGATATTACTTTTTAGATGGGTACAAGAACATGTATTATCATCACGGGTATTTTTAAAAGGGTTCATTTAACGTTCATACAGAACGATCCCCGTTTCACGGGCTTTTTGTGCAATGGGATTGTGCAGCTCTTTTTCTGTGTAGGGGAAAACTTCCAGGGGAAAGTCCAGTGAAAACCTCTCAACCCACCCGGCTGTTCTGTCTATAAATGGCCTGTCGTCCTTTTCGAGAATTATCAGTATATCAGCATCACTGCCCGGGACGCCTCTTTTCTCCGCCAGTGATCCGAACAGAATGATCTTTTGTACATTCAAGTCCTTTTTACCGATTTTTATAGCAGCACTGCGGATCTTTTTTATCAACCGATTCTGTTCAAGCCAGAAGACTCTCACAGAATTCAATGATTCTTCTCGCACAAACGACCGCATCTTCAGCATCACTCCTTGTGAAATATTCGAAGGGGCTTCCAGTTTCGAATCCATTTGGGTATCGGGTCGGAATGTAGTATTTATCAAGATGTTTCACACATTGCATAAGTGAATCGCCCACTCGTTCAGTTTTTGAGAGAACTTTCATAAGTTCGAATAAAGAATGGCCCCATGCTGCGGCGTTTCGCTTTTGAAACACCGACTTAATTGCCTTTTCCGCTGCCTGCTGTGAAATAAAACATGACCATTCGTAGCATTCATCCTTCATGACAGCCTGGGCAGCCTTAATATCTTTATTCGCTTGATTCATCCAGTCTTTACTTCTCTCCGGCATACAGCGCCTCTTGAAAGCTTGTTATTTTTGAAGGCTTCGCGTATATACTATACACCTGATTTTTATAAAATGGAATCAGGAAAAGTCACATTACGCGTATCTCGCGTACCGAGCTCAGTACAACGTCTGCGTCCTTTTTGAGGTCCTCCGGGCGGGCGACACCGCCGTCGACGACGCCGACAACCAGGCCGAGGGAGGCGGATTTTGCCATCTGCATGTCGGTGACTGCATCGCCCACAAATGCGGTGCTTCGTCCGTCTACGTTCAGAGCATCGAGTGTTTTAAGAATCATCTCGGGATGGGGCTTGTTGTTTTCTGTCTTGTCGGCTCCTATGATGAAGTCGAACAGGTCGTATATGCCCGTGTGCTTCAAAATGTCCGCTGTAATATCCGTCAAATCGGCTGTTGCAAGCGACATGAGGATCCCGCTTTTTTTGAGCCGCTCGAGAACCCCCTTAACCCCGTCAATGAGCTGGGTGCACCTGCCGCGGTCAAGCTCCTGTTCAGCCTTTTGGGTACTATAGCGGGCTATGTTTTTACCCTCCTGCCATGGAACCCCCATGCGGTACAGAATGGTCGCGAATACGATCTCGTCCTCCCAGGGCGGCGTATAGGGAAAGGGACCGTACGGGTCGATGTGCTGACCCGATATGCCGTATGTTTGATAAACCGTTTTCCTGAACTCTTCTTCAGTACAGTTCAGCCTGGTTTCCCGGAGAATGATCTCAATCCGCTTTTCCAGTATGGCAAACCAGGTTTTCCTGAAATCCGTGAGAGTCCCGTCCTTATCGAAGATAATGAGCTCGGTTTCAAATGGACGGTCGCCGAACAGTATCGTCTTCATAGAGCTACCACCTGATACCGAAGAATGACGAGATTGCTTCTCTGCTCCTGTTTATGACGAGCTCTTCGGGGAACCGCACTTCCCGAAGATACTCCAGAGCGGTTGTGAACCGGCCGACCTCCTCTGCGATATGGGCATCGGAATTGACGGCGATTCGGGCCCCTTTGACAGCGCATTTTTCAAGGTAGTGGAGCAGTGTTTTTTTCTGCTGCAGTTTGCTGGTATTGAGCTCGAGCGCAACATTGTTTTGAACGGAGGCTTCGATGACGGCATCGATATCGACGTCGTAGTAGGTGCCGACCGGATGAGTGAACATCCTGATCCGGCCCCTTCCCATTGCATTCACAATTGCTTCCGTTCTTTCCATGCTGCTGCGTTCGGCGATCCAGGAGTACGGATGAAGACCGGTAATGACGAGCTCGAGATTGGACAGTACCTCGTCGGGCAGTGTGAGCTCGCCTTTTTTGCTGCTGATGTCATCCTCCACTCCCGTGAAGATTCTTATGGGCAAATGAAGCCCGCCGAACATTCGTTTGAGCGAGAGAAAGTAGATCGGGTGCGGCCCTCCCTGTATACCCGGGCCGTGATCGGTTATTCCTATACCTTCGAGCCCCTGCCTGCACGCCTCCTCGGCCATCGACCGCGCCGTGTCGATGCCGTGTCCGCTTGCGAGGGTGTGGGTGTGCAGGTCCGCGATAATCGATAGCATAATTCCCCTCTACACTTTTTGTTTCGGTCAAAGATAAAACGCAAAGATAAAACGTTGCACCGGGTAGGTTACCGGTCGTTGACGACACGGCACCGTACATGCCGTCCGATCAGCCGGCTTCCTCCTCGATCGGCTCGCCTGCCTGTGCGTTTTTCTTCCAGAGCCTGAAGGCAAACAGAAACGCCAGGCCTCCGGCCACGAATACTGCGCTGAGAACCTGGGCGCCCCGGAGATTTCCGAGCATGAGGCTGTCCGCCCTGAAAAAACTCACGAAAAACCTGATGACGCCGTAGTTTATCAGGTACATATCGAATATAAAGCCCCTTTTATAATTGCCCTTCCGAAGCTTCCAGAGGATGAAAAAGGAAATCAGGTTGAGCGCGAGCTCGTAGAGCATAACCGGGTGAAGAGGCTGGCCGGGAAACTGCATTCCGGCGGGGCTGTCTTCGGGAAACACGATGCCCCACGGGAGTTTCGTGGGCAGCCCGTGCGCGTCGCCGTTCATGAAATTGCCGATGCGCCCGAATGCTTGTCCCAGCGCAAGCAGCGGCGCGGTCGCATCGAGCAGGTCGAAGTAGTGCACATTTTTTACGCGTGAAAACAGGTAAATGAACAGCGCACCGCCCAGTATGCCGCCGTGTATGGCAAGGCCGCCGTGCCATAAAGCGAATATTTCGAGGGGATTGGCTGCGTAAAAATCCTTCCACATGAATATGACGTAGTAGATCCGCGCCCCTAAAATCCCGCCGACTACGGTCCAGAACACATAGCTGATCACGTCGTCTTTCGTAAGGCCGATTCTTTTTCGATCCACTTCCCTGCGCAGAAGAAATAATCCGATCACGATTCCGACGACGTACATGAGCCCGTAGTAGCGTATCTCGACGGGTCCTATCTTTACCAGTACCGGATGCATACCTGTATGTTCTTTTTGTTCGAGGTCGGTACCTAAAAAACGCCTGCAGGCACCATACGGCTCCTAATATAATTGTGTATCCGTCTTTTAAGAAGTTATTTTATACCTGCTCGGAATTATACCGGGTTTTCGTACGATATAGGCGATCTCCCGTACGGGATTGCAGGACAGGAGGATTTTTTTAATTTTTTTGTTGTTATATTCGATAAAGAAAGAGCTCGTCTTGTGTTGAAATTGCCCGACCGAGGCAAGAGTAATCGGGCACACGGCAGAGGGTAGAAGGCAGACGGCGACTTTTACGACCGAAACCTCATGCGCCTATTTTTTATAGTACGTAAAAAGCTTGTCCATCGCATCGAGCACCGAGTCGACGTCCGTATCGCTCATCTGCTGGTACAGGGGGAGGGTGACCTCCTGAAGGTATGTGCGGTAGGAAACGGGAAAATCGTCGGGTCGAAACCCGAAGGCTTTTTTGTAATGGCTCATGATGTGCACGGGTATGAAGTGCACGTTGGATGCTATGTTCTCCTTCCCCAGAGCGCCGATAAACGTATCCCTGTCGATTGAAAGCCGTGAAAAGTCGATGCAGACTGGATAGATGTGCCACGCGTGGACGGTTCCCGGTTCCTCCTCGGGAGCGCGCACAAAATCAAACTGCTCTAAAAACGACCTGTACCTTTCCGCAATGTCTTTTCTCCGTTTCCTGTTGTTGTCCAGGCGCCTGAGCTGACAGAGCCCGATTGCAGCCTGAATGTCGGTCATGTTGAATTTATACCCGGGCGCCAAGATATCGTATTTCCAGTTGCCGATTTTCAGCTTTTCATACGCATCCTTGGTCTGGCCGTGCAGAGAATAGAGCTTCAGCATTTTTATGAGCTCTGCGTCGTCAGAAAGCACCGCGCCGCCCTCGGCGGTTGTGAGGTTTTTGACCGCATGAAAGGAGAACACGGCAGGGTTTTCACCGCTTCCGATCTTGCGACCGTGGTACGAGGCGCCTATGGCATGAGCCGCATCCTCGATTATAGAGATGCGGGTTCCTGCAATACTGGCCCGGATGGCGTCCATTCGGGCGGGTGCACCTGCAAAGTGGACGGGTATAATCGCCTTCGTTTTTGGGGTGATCTTTTTTTCTATCTCATGGGGTGATATGTTGAACGTTTTTTCTTCGATGTCCGCCAGAATCGGGTTCGCCCCGGTGTGGAGGATGACGTTCACCGTGGCTGCAAAGGTGTAGGGTGTTGTAATGACTTCATCGCCCGGGCCGACTGTGCAGAGTTTCAGGGAAAGGAAGAGCCCTGCTGTTGCCGATGAGAGCACGGCACACGCACCTGCCCCTGTGTAGGAGGAGAGCGCCTTTTCGAATTCATCGCATTTTCCGCCCCTTGTAATCCACCCCGATTCGAGAACAGAGGTCACTTCTTCGATCTCTTCTTTTTGTATGTCCGGGGGTGAAAATGAAAGCAGGCTCTCCCGTACCGGTGCGCCGCCTTTAATTGCGGGTTTCAACATCGCCGTTTTCCGCTCATAGACCGGTAAATTTCTTTTTTTATCGTATGACCTGTGTTACAATTATCGGAAAAAGTCTGAATAGATGAAAGGGGACGGCAATGGGAATCATAAAGACACTGGACGGGCAGCCGAGCTACACACTTTCGAACGATGCGGTCGGCGCAGCGGTAACGGTACAGGGCGGGCATCTCACAGCCTCATTCAGAGCGGGAAACAGAGAAATCAATCCGTTCTTTGTCGCGCCCTGGTGGCGCGAGCAAAAATACGACGTGGAGGAGATTCTCGGCGTTTTGAGAGGGGATTTTTTCTGTTTTCCTTTCGGCGGCGGGGAGGACCCCTATACGAAAACCGCCTATCCGACGCACGGCGATACGGCATGCGGAGACTGGGATTTTGTCGATCTTGTCGGAAAAAGCGATGAATGGACACTCACCCTCAGACAGGACCTGCGGCAGGAAGGTGCTGAAATAAAGAAGCTCATCGGGCTCAAAACGGGCGAGCCGGTTATATACATCGATCATGTCATCGAAGGTTTTACCGGAAAGATGCCGCTGGGGAATCATCCCACCCTGAAACTTCCGGACAGGGAGTGGTCGGGCATAATAGATATCTCGAAGCCTGTAACGGGTTTTACACCGACCAGGTATTTCGAAGAGGCGAAATCGGGCGGCTATATACGAATGAAACCCAACTCGGAGATAAGGGACATGAAAAAGGTTCCCTGCCTCGACGGGAGTACGATCGACGTTACCCGGTACCCGGCGCCGTCCGGATACGAGGACCTGCTCATGTTCATCAGCGACCCCGCGCTCGATTTTGCATTCAGCGCGGTTTCCGTTCCGGATGAAGGGTCTCTCTATTTTCAGCTGAAGGATCCGAAGCTGCTCGCACAGACGGTATTCTGGATGTCCAACGGCGGGCGGCACTACCCTCCCTGGAACGGACGCTGCAGATCGGTTCTCGGCATCGAGGAAGTGACCTCATTCTTTCACTACGGAATAAAAGAAAGCGTTGAGAAAAACCTCTTTACAGAGCGGGGGTTTAAAACTGCTGTCGACCTGCATGCGGATACGCCTTCGCATTTCAAGCTCATAATGGGCCTTGTGCCGGTACAGAAAGATTTCAAGGGCGTGTCGAATATTGTGAAGAAGGACGATCTGCACATAACCATAGAGGGGAGAGGCGGTGAAAAGATCGATGTCGGATGCAGGGTTGATTTTCTGTAGATTTTCTGCAGCCGTCTGCCGGATTTATTTCAGTTTTTTTATAATACGCCGAAAATCAATGAGAAGCATATCCTGGTAGAAATGTTATGCGGACGACGTGCGTCCGGATAATACCGTCGTTGGATGCTCGTGGAATTGTTGCAAACCGTGTGGTATGAATATCGTTCAGGCGGATACAACCGAGGTTAAAACCCCGGCTTAAAAGCCTCTGGTGTGAGGCAGAGAACATGCCTCCTTGCGGCGGCGGTAGAGAGATTACGGCAAAAGGTGTCCTGGTGAAATGTTTTTAATTATCGTGCTCGGTCTCGTATTCCTGGTGGGTGTTTCATTGTTCGTTGCTGTGGTGGGGACGTCGCTTCTTAAACGACATGCGGTGAGAATTCCGAGTCCTTCCGAAACAGTTCCGCCGGAAACCGATTACGGCGGTCGGTTTGAAGCGGGTTTTCAGGAGCAGGTCGGGGAGGAAAAGAAGGAGGCGCCCGTTTCATCGGCAATGCCGCCGGTTCCGGGGCCGATCCGTCCCCCTTTTCCGCAAAGAAGGGTACCGTCGGGAGGCGGCGGCAGATGGATACCGATCACAATACTCATTGTCGTGATTCTCGTTTCGTTTGCCCTGTACGGAACGAGGGGCATGCGGGGCGCCGGAAGGGCGTACCGGCTGTATTTCTGTGAGGATGTCGATTTCACGAGGCTCAGGCCGATACATAAATCGGATACTTTTACAAGAGGCAACGTGACGCTTTTTCTAAAGGCAAAAGAGCCGCTCGACATCAAAGAGGCGCGTGTTGTAGTGTACAGGCTCGATACCCGGCAGGTGGAACCGTACGCCTCGAAACAGATCCCCCTGCGGCCCGAGTGGACCGCGTTCTCCATGAAGATGCTTTTCGACACTATCGGATCGTACAGTGTGAATGTGTACGGCCCTGAAGAAGTGCTGATGGCCCAGAAGAATATAAAGATAGTTCCCGATTCTTTTGCTTACAAACCCGTTCCTGCGGTTCAATAACTTCCCGAACAATCGCCTGCAGCATACCGGGCCCTGCGGGTACGCTCGCCTTTTTTGCCGACGACAGGTAATCCTCACCGCACTGTATATTCGATACAGAATGTGCGACGGCATGGCGATTTTCGGCAGGCCGCTCGTTTTTATGCGTATCTTCTCGGCCTATCTGCCGGGGATGTCGAGGAGTGACATTTCGTAGTCGAATCTGTCGATCATCATGCTTTGCCCGAGGGGGTCTTTAATATATTTGCCGTCAACGATGAACTGGTAGGCGTAGAGACCGGGCGGAATATCCACTTCAATTTCCCAGTATCCGCTTTTGTCTTTCTTCATCGGCAGCGAGTAGGGGTTCCAGTTGTTGAAGTCGCCGATAAGGTTGACCTTTTTTGCAGCACTGTTCTTATAATAAAAAACATAGACGTTCTCTTTCAGACGAACCGGGTTGTAGTCCACAAGAACTATCGGCTTTTTTACTTCAAAGAAGGAGAGCTTTGTGCCTCTTGCATCGTATACGGTACCGGGACTATTGGGATCGTTCATCCATATGCCGTCGACGAGGAACCTGTAGCGGTATTTTCCTTCATTCAGGAGAATGCTCCTTTTTCCCGGTTTATTATAGACAAAGAAAAATACGTCGTAATGATTTCGGGTCATTAAATGGAGGTCCTGCCAGTTATCGAAATCCCCGCTTACTATGACGTATTTCGGGATTTGTTTCTGCGGCTGGTATGTAAATACGATTCCCTGATCGGTGACTTTGGGAGGCCCGGCCTGCTTGAGATATGAAACATCCTCGGCATATACCGGGAAGCCGGAGAAAACAAACAGGGAGAGCATAAAAAAAATCGCAGCAGGAATGAATATAAGACCGATATTTTTCATTTTTTATCGAGACGGAAAAAGACCTTCAATTCTCTTTCATTATCGAATCATTTTCAAACCTTCTTTATGGTTTTACTTGTTAAAATTCCGGTTCATCCGCACGTCGGCCGGCTGAACTGAGTGTTTGACATGGGCTCCCGTGAGGGGAGATCCCGGGAATGAAGCTCCCATGAATAGAGGTCCTGGGAATGAAGCTTCCGGGAATGGGGCTCTCTGGAATGAAGCTCCTCGGAATGAGGCTCCCGGCCAGTGGCAATCGACCTGTTTTCGATCGATGCGTTCACGCACCGTACGTGAATTCCTTGTAAAACCGGACGGCCGCAGCCGAATGCCCTGCACAAAAAACGGGGGTCTATTCAGCCGTAGCGGCCGCTGACTGTGCCCGCTTCATACACGGGATGGGTAAAAACGGTTCGACCGGTCGAAGCAGGCCTTTGCGCGGCCTGCTTTTCCCGTTGAAAGCCCTGCCGGCCTCAAAAGAGAGTGTCGTCATCCGATGTATGCGAGCCTTCCCCTTCCTGTTCCTTGAAATCCAGAAACTGCACCTGGCTGCCGATTACGTCGATTTTTGAGTGGTTGATTCCCGATTCGTCCTGCCAGCGATTGTGCCTGAGCCGTCCGTTTACAATGACGCGCCTGCCCTTGCTGAGATGCTCGTTGCAGAGCTCCGCAAGCTTCGACCAGGTGGTGACGTCAAAGAAGTTCACCTCCTTCTGCAGCTCTTCATCCTTGTAGTGGTCGTAGTTGCTGGCAATGGAAAATCTGCACAGCGCCGTGCCGCCTTGAGTGTACCGAATCTCAGGATCGGCAACGAGCCTTCCTTCCAGTACCGCCAGGTTGAAATTTCTCATGCTAGATGCCTCCTTATCGAAAAGTGTTCTATTAATATTGAACAACGAAAGGAGGTTTTTTATTTCAAACATTCAATGGTAAGGCTCAGAAGGGTGTTCGATGTAGATTTTTCAATCGCAAGCATGTTCCAACCTGTGGCTCATAAAGATTCGACGCCTTCATTGCTACGCTATGAAGGTTTTTCAATCGGGAGCATTTTCCAGCAGCGCTATAGCCCCGACATCGACGCCGAGATCGCGGGCAATAACCGAGCATTTCGCCTTCAGGAGAAAGAATGTGTGGTAGGGCTCTTCCGAGAGGGTTTCGTAGTTGCCCTGACCTTTCGCAATGATGACATCGGCGTCTGCAAGCTCTTTTTGGAATTCCGCACTGCACTCGGCAACAATCGTGCCAGGCGCATCGCTCCCATTGTGGATTACACGGACGATGTCCGTCAAGCCCGCTTCGCGTGCGTCGTGCATGGTTGCATCGTTTAAAATGTGACCGCCCTTTACCGCGAACACGACTTTTTTTTGAAAATCGGGCATCTCCTCGATGAGTACCCTGTCGAACACGATCTCCCCTGCATTATCCGCGATATAGAGAATCCGAGACGCTTTTTCGACGGCCTGCCTGAAGCCTGCGAGATGATTGATTCTGAAGGGGGTGTAAAGCGTGTCCTTTATTATTTTATCCATATGGATGACATCGCTGTTTTTACTAACACCGAAGTCGATGTTGTTCCCCGCGATTGCGAGGCGAACCGCAGTTTCAAAACGGTCCCGAGCATCGGCGACAAGTTTTTTCATTAAAGGATAGTATTCAAGCGCCTTCCTGTTGTAGAGCGCCTTGAGCTCCTTATAGGGGTCGACATCACCCGCCATTTTTCTCACGATTCTGTGGATCACCACACCAGCATAGGGAGGGGTTTTATCGAATGGAAGCCGGGCGATCTCTTTGAGAGCGGCTCGAATTATCTTCTCTCTCAATTCAGGGTCTTCGGCCGCCATTTCGGATGCCTCAACAGCTTGACGGGCAAAGCACGGAATGCAGCCTGTATATATTTTCATCGGTATTTTCCTGGTATTTCCCTTCGGATGGTGGCTCAAACATAGCAGGCATCAGTAAATCCGACAAATGAAATCGTGTGTATATAGATGTGATAGGCTGATGATGTAAGGAGCATGCTTTGATTTATAGAGATGATAGAAAAAAGAACATGCGAATCCTTACACATATGGCTTTGGAGCAAAAGTAAAGAATCATAAGTTTACTTATTTATTTAAATGCCTAATTTTATGATTGACAAATTCCAGAAATTCCCTCAACGCTTTAACTGGATCATTAGAAATTTCACTTTCAATTACTTTCTCCTCAGAACCATTATGGAAATGTTTTGGAAATGTTTTTACTGTCTCCCATTTCTTATGACTAATGTTATCGTGTCGATATATGGTGTCATCGAACATTTTTCTTTCCCAATGGAAGCTGTACCTATTTTTGAGCGTAAGGGAAAACCATAATCAATAAAACTTCCTTCTTTCAGGATAATTCGTAATTGATTAATTTCAGTAAGAATGACAATATCTACAATACTGCTAAATTCAATTTCGGCAATGTCCTTTAATGCCAAAATATCAACTGTCAATTTATTCCCTTTAAAAACTTTTCAATTTGTACTTTCTTGAATTCAAGGTGGTCAAGTCTTTGAAAATCTTTCCAGGAATCTTTTTCTTCTAAAAGTCCTTTTTGATAGAGTTTTTCGAATTCGAGTGTTGAGCTTACATTATATTTACTTTTAATCTCGAATATTTTTAATTTTATTTCTTTCAGTTTCTTATCGAGAAAGGAACTTAAACTCTCTCTGAGGATTTCATTTTTAGAGATACCAAGAGTTTTTGATAAAGAGTCTATCGTATCATCTTCGATAGAATATTTTGTATGCGAATCCATGATCGCCTCCTCTTGATGATACTCATACATCGAGTATACCCAGTAATATTATAAGAGGAATAATGTGATTTTCAAAGGATTTTACTAACTTTGGATTTTATAATGAAAGAATACAAAGTAGGGATTAGGTCAATTATTTGCACGTATACAACTGTGGTAGCAAAAAGATTAGGATATACCCGTTACTCGGTCGGGAAACATTTTTCAGCCCTGTACAAGGTTCAATTTCTCGAATACGTCCTTATAAATGGAAAAATATCCGGACTGAGAAAACTCCTTGATCTTGTCTTCCGGAAGGTTGCCGAGCAGCGTGTCCATGTACTTGAGTACGGTGCTGATGTTTTTCAAAAGATCGGCGTCGATCGCGGCGCTTTCAGCATCCGCACTCATGGTTTCGAGCTCTTCCCCCGAGACGCTCACAACTTCTTCGGATTCGGCCGCCCCTTTGGAAAGCGTCTCGAGATCGAAATCTTCGTTGAGTATCTTTTCCTCCTCCTCATCCAGTGTGATCTCTCCCTCGAAACCCAAATCCTCCGCTCCGCTTTCCGATTCGGCCGTCTCAAACTCCCGGGTCGATTCTTCGGGGATTATCACCTCTTCCCCGCCGGGCTCCATCAGCGTTACATCCTCTTCGCCTTCTTCCTTCTCAACCTCTCCCGGCAAGGCTTCTTCGGACGGCAGCTCCTCTTCGGTTGTCAGCTCGTCAACAGAAAACTCCTCCGGCACAGCCTCTTCCCCGACTTCTTCGAGCGAAATCTCCTCCGGAAAGGCCTCTTCTGAAAAAGCTTCCTCTTCTATCCCCTCGATTTCTTCACCTTCGGGTATTTCACCCGATTCCATTTCCTGTGAAACTGCCTCCTCTGCGCCGAGCACGGGCGGCTCGACAAGACCCCCTTCTCCTTCCAGATCGAGGGAGTCGAGGTCGATATCGGTTTCAACTGAATCAAGGTATGAGTCCAGGTCCACCTCTGCTTCTTCTTCGACACCTGCTTCGAATTGCACACCTTCGGTATCCGTACCTTCTGCACCCTCCGGAATTTCAGCACCTTCTTCTTCCAGGCCGGGAAATTCGGAAATTTCAGGTTCTTCTCCAAGCTCACTCTCGAGCTCTTCGGTAAAAGATTCCAGATCGGATTCCTCGAGCTCGATTTTTTCAAGATCTTCGGCCGTCAGCTCGTCGATTTCGCCGGATATATCGAATTCCTCCTCCGGAGTTTCTGCAGTCGGCTCTTCTTCGAAAGCAGATGACGCTTCGGTATCGATCTCAGGAGCTTCCACGGGTTGGGTTTCCTTTTTTTCATCCACTATTTCCGCTTCGGAAAGGATGTCGTCGAGTTCGTCTTTCGACAGGGCGATAGTTTCATCCTCGTCTGTTTGATCGTCAAAGGGTGAAGACGCTTTTTCCTCGTTATCACTCATGTAATTCCCCCGCAAAAAGCTAATTGCTTCTGCCGACTAATCTATATAATCTAATATATAGTATAAAATTGGAAAATCCAGTAAAATACGTATGCCCGGTTTCTGTATTCTTATCTGATAATAACACAATCCCTTAACTTTTCAAGTTTTTTTACACCGATTCCGTTCACCTCGATGAGATCGTCCACGCGCGTAAAGTCGCCGTATTTATTCCTGTACTCGATGACATGCAGTGCGGTTTCCCTCCCTATGCCCGGAAGGCGCATGAGCTTGTCGATATCCGCGCTGTTTATGTCTATCTTCTCTGCCGTGATGTTGTCGATGGCGGCAGACGGTGCAGGTGCATCCGTGCCGGTGTATTGCGTTTCGCGGACGTGCGAGGGCGGGCCGATATTGATATACATTCGATAGAACCGGTACCTGCTGAGAGATAGAAAAAACAGGCCCAGCGCAAGCAGCGCAAAAAAGGCGTACAAAACGATGCTTTTTCTTCTCATGGCGGTATATCGTACCCTGTTATGTCAGAAATGTCAAAAAAATATTTCTTGCTTTTTAAAACGCATGATTTATTATTACAGTAGTATATGAATAATCAAAGATATGCTATACTTATCGGTGTAAATACAGGCAAAAGAAACAACGAAGATCACGAATTGTCCCTCGACGAGCTCTCCCTCCTTGCGGAAACCGCCGGGTTTACAACCAGAGCAAAAGTCGTTCAGCATAGAGAAAAGATAGATGCGGCATGGTATGTGGGTGAGGGGAAGGCCCGGGAAATACGGCATCTTGCACGGGAAAACGGAGCGGATGCGGTTGTTTTCGATTTCGAGCTCTCCCCGGTTCAGCTCAGAAATCTCGAACAGGTGATAAAACGCAGGGTCATTACGAGAACCGAAATCATTCTAGAGATATTCGGGAAACGCGCCCGGACAAAAGAGGCCAAACTGCAGGTGGAGCTTGCAACCCTCGTTTACTCGCTCCCTCGATTGCGGCATATGTGGCCGCATCTGAACAGAATCGAAGGAGGAATCGGCATGCGTGGGCCCGGCGAGAAGCAGCTCGAAATGGACAGGCGCCGCATATCCATGCGGATCACAAAGATCAAGAGAGACCTCGTGTCGGTCGGCAAACACCGTATGGTCATCCGGAAAAACAGACAGTACAAAAACCGTGTTGCGCTCGTGGGGTACACCAACGCCGGTAAATCGTCGCTTCTCAATGCGCTCTCGCACTCCAGCCTGTACACCGAAAGCAGGCTCTTTGCAACTCTCGATCCTGCGACGCGCGAGGTATGGCTTGGAGAAGGGACGAAGGCGCTGGTTACCGATACGGTCGGTTTTATAAAGAGGCTCCCCCATACCCTTATCGCCTCATTCAGGTCGACGCTCGAAGAGGTGAAGGAGGCGGATATTCTTCTGCATGTCGTGGATATTGCATGTCCAGACGCAGCAGAGAGGATTGAAGCGGTGAACGAGGTGCTCTCCCAGATATCGGCTGCATCCATGCCGGTGTTTTACGTGTTCAATAAGGCCGATCTTCTGTCCGGCAGGAATGTCAAGGCCTCGCTCCTCAGCCGATTCCGTGATAATGCCGTGGTGTCCGCAAAAACGGGTGAGGGGCTGGATTATCTCAAACATACCCTCTGCCTGTTTTTTCAGCAACTGTCACGCGTTCGGTATGACGTAGCTTTCAGCAGGCAGCAGGTGTACGAGTAGCATCAATTCCTCGAATGCGCGCAACTATCCGCTTTATACATACACTGGCATCTTCGTTCAAAAACAGTGAGAGGCTCGCCTTCCCGCAGGAATTCGCCCTTGTTTCGGCTTTTGCCGGCACAATCGCCGCCGCTCTGTCGTATTTCCTGATTCCTGTCCGGATATATACTCTGAGTATTGTGCTCTGCGGTTTTGCGGTTGCCTCCTGCGCCGCCGCTGTATTATTAAAGCAAAAAAACGGCGGCTTTCCGGTGTACACGGTGCTCTTTTTTCTGCTCTGTGCATACGCCCTGTATCGGTATGCGCCGGATTTTTTTCCATTCGGAGAGCGGGTTCGCCTCTCCCTCAAGGTCACCTCATATCCCGTGTTCAGGCGAAATGCCTTCAGCTTTGATGCCCGTGTGCTGCGGATAGAGACCCCGGACAAAGCGCCGGCTGAAGAAACACTGTCCGGCGGAAGGAAAGGCAGCCGCCGTTTTTTCGATAAAAGCAGCCGCCGTCTCTCAGGTAAAGGCGGCCTTTCTTCCGGCGGCCGGAGGGACGACGGCCATCGGGAAGAAAGCGGGGTCGGCATGCCCGGGAACCGGGGCTACCCGGGTTATTTTGCGCCGATGACCGGGCTGGTGCCCGTAAAGAAAGTGAGTGCGCGTGTCGGAAGCTTCGGGTCGGGGATAAAGAGGGGGGATACCCTGGGACTGAACGGGATGTTTTTTGCTCTTTTGGACGAAGGATTCGGCTCCTACGGCAGGTATCTTCGGTCAACGGGCGCAGGTGCGATTTTTGAAGCGTACGCTGCAGGAGGAGTGGTTCAGAAGCGGCCGTTCATGCTCTCCCCGGTGATGCTTTCGGGCATGATGAAAAACTATATTCTGCAGGTGAACAGGAAGACTCTGCCCTATCCGCAGAACGAGTTTGCAACTGCGCTCATAACCGGGGACAGAAGCTCGCTGCCACGGTACATGACCGATGCATTCAGAAAAAGCGGCACCATGCACATCCTGGCGGTATCGGGACTTCATATCGGGTATCTGGTGATCTTTCTTTTCTTCATTCTCCGTCTGTTCAGGCTGAACAGGGTGGCGACGTATGCTCTTCTCGGAATCTTTGTACTGTTTTTTATGATTTTTGTCGGAGAAAGAGCGTCGGTGCGGCGGGCTGCCTGTATGACCCTCTGCGGAATTTTCTGCTATATATTCGACAGAGACAAAAATTATCTCAACGCCCTCGCCCTCGCATTCTGCATCCTCTGGCTTATCAATCCCCTCTCGATTGAGAATCCCGGCTTTCTCCTTTCATTCTGCGCGGTTTTCGGTATTCTTTTCATTGCCGGGCCCATATACAGGGTGATCAGGGTGCACATGCCGGGATTTCTTGCAGGATCGATTGCGGCAAGCGCTGCGGTGCAGGTGTATATCTTTCCCGTTATGACCGCATTCTTCCGGGAGTTTCCATACATCAACATCATTGCCAACGTCCCCATCGTGCCGCTTGCAGGTGTTTCGCTTGCACTGGAAGCTTCGGCGCTCATTCTGTATCCGGTTATTCCGCCTGCTTCCCTGCTTCTGTCGGAGGTAAATACCGTTGTGATTGCGACGATGTTCCGCCTTGCCCGGCTTTTTGCCGGGGTGCCGCCAATTACGATCCCCCATTTTCCAGCAGCGCTTGTTCCGCTGTACCTTTTAACGGTAACGCTTTTGCTCCTTCCAATCGTTCAAAAAGGTAAGGGGCCTGACACAAGGGTACAGGCGATTTGAATCAGGATATGAACATTAAGACAGTGGGCGGTAGCGCGACATCGGTTGTGCGGCAGAGGCAAGTAAAGCAGGCGAATTAACCCCCGGTCTCTCCAGAACCGAATTTTGCACTGACGATACGAACGGGTGGTACAGATAAACGCGGGGATTTACTCCCGGGTCTTTGACGTGTAGTGAGCATCGACCACCGATGCGCACCGGTCGCAGAGGTCCGGGTATGTGCCGTTCTGTCCGACGCTTTCGAGGTACCGCCAGCACCGCTCGCATTTTTTTGCGTCGGACTTTTTCACCTTCACACCGACGAGCTCGCCCTCGAAACAGTCCTGATCGGCGGCATCCTTTTTGAAAAGCTCAACCCCGGATACGACGAAGAGCGGCGCAAGCTGCGCCCTGTTTTCATCGAGCAGCCGATACAAATCGTCGTCAGCGTAGATCTCAACCTCGGATTCGAGCGAGTGCCCGATTGTTTTTGCTATTCTCAGCTCCTCGATGGGCTTCAGCACATCCTTTCGAACGGCGATGAGGGTGTTCCACACTCCGGCGAGTATTTCATCCTTGAAATTCTCGTTCACCGTGGGGAAATCGATGAGGTGCACGCTTTCTTCACAGGGGATTTTACCGGGCTTCAGTACTTCGTCGACGAATATCCTGTAGGCCTCTTCTGCGGTGAAGCTCAGTATGGGCGCGACGAGGGCCAGAAGGTTTTCAAGGGTATGAAAGAGCGCGGTCTGCGACGATTTTCTCGAAAGCGTCGGGCCGGAGCAGTACAGCTTGTCTTTGACGATGTCCAGGTAGAAGGAGCTCAGGTCGATATTACAGAAGTTGATCATCTCCTTCACGATGGTGTGAAACTGCCAGTGCTCGTAAGAATCGAGTATCCGTGCAGTTATCTCCCGGAGCCTGTGTAAAAGCCACCGGTCTATGTCTTCGAGCTCTCCCGCGTCGAGCATGTCCTTTTTCGGGTTGAATCCTGCAAGGTTTCCGAGCATGAAGCGTATGGTGTTTCTTATTTTTCTGTACGAGTCTACGAGCTGGCCGAGTATCTCTTCCGAGATGCGTATATCGACCGAATAGTCGGACGACACCGCCCAGAGACGTATGATGTCGGCGCCGTACTTCTGTATCACCTCTTCCGGGGCAACGGTGTTTCCGAGGGACTTGCTCATCTTCTTACCCTCGCCGTCCACGGTAAACCCGTGGGTGAGCACGGCCCGGTAGGGAGCAGCGTCCCTGGCGGCAACCGCGGTGAGCAGCGACGACTGAAACCAGCCCCTGTGCTGGTCGGAGCCTTCGATGTACAGGTCGGCAGGCCAGTAAAGCTCTTTTCGCGTTTCGAGCACCGCGGCATGCGAAGAACCGGAATCGAACCATACGTCCATGATATCGCTTTCCTTGGTAAACTCACTGCCGCCGCAGTGAGGGCAGGTGTACCCACCGGGCAGAATTTCCCGGGCGCTCTTTACGAACCAGCTGTCCGACCCCTCCTCCGCAAATAGATTTTCAACCGCTTTCAGCGTGGTATCGTTGATGATCTCTCTGCCGCAAGAAGAGCAGTAGAAGATGGGAAGAGGCACTCCCCATGTCCGCTGACGCGATATGCACCAGTCGGACCTGTTTTCCACCATGGATTTGATCCGGTTGGCGCTCGAAGCCGGAATCCACTCGACGCTGTCTATGGCCGCAATCGCCTCTTCCCTGAAGCCGTCGATAGAGGTAAACCACTGCTCCGTCGCCCTGAAGATGACGGGGTTTTTGCACCGCCAGCAGTGCGGGTAGCTGTGTGTGAGGGACCCGACGCCGAGCAGCACGCCGATTTCATCGAGGTACTCGATGATCTTCCGGTTTGCATCCTGCGTGAACAGACCCTTGAATCTGGGGACCTCGTCCGTAAATCTTCCGTAGTTGTCGAGGGGCGATACTATATCCAGGTTGTACTTTATACCCGTCTCGTAGTCCTCGAGCCCGTGGCCCGGAGCCGTATGCACGGCACCGGTGCCTGTGTCCAGGGTCACGTAGTCGGCGAATACGACCGGAGAGTCCCGGTCGATGAAGGGGTGGCGCAGCACCACTCCCTCGAGCTCGTGCCCCACGAATCGCCGTATCACCTTTTTTGTGCCGATGCCCGTTTTATCCGAGAAATCGCCGAGCAGTTCGGTTGCAGCGACATACTTCCTTCCGTCATGCTCGAACAGGGCGTATTCGAAATCGGGATGCAGGGCGACGCCGGTGTTGCCGGGCAAAGTCCAGGGTGTTGTCGTCCAGATGACGAAGAATGCCCCCCTGAGCTCGTCATACTTCGCAAACCCGTCCTTCACCCTGAAGGTAACGTAGATGGAGGGCGATGTGTGGTCGTGATACTCGACCTCGGCGTCCGCGAGCGCGGTCACACAGCTCGTGCACCAGTACACCGGTTTCAGCCCCTTGTAGATGTGGCCCTTTTTTGCCATCTCGCCGAATATCTCGATCTGCTTCGCTTCATAGGCGTGGTGGTAGGTGACATAGGGGTGTTCCCAGTCGCCCCACACGCCGAGCCGCCTGAACTGGTCGGTCATGGTGCGGATGTATCTGGTGGTAAACTCCTTGCACTTTTTCCTGAACTCGATGGCGGGAAGGCTGTCCCTGTTGAGCTTGTACGCCTTCAGCACCTCGGTTTCTATGGGGAGGCCGTGCGTATCCCAGCCGGGCACGTATGGAGAATAGTATCCCATCATTGTTTTGTATTTTACGATGAAATCCTTCATCACCTTGTTGTACGCCGTGCCGATGTGTATCTTCCCGTTTGCATAGGGCGGGCCGTCGTGGAGGATAAACGTTTTGCCGCCTTTTCTCTTTTCGACGACCTTCTCATATATTTTTTCCCTATCCCACTGTCCGATCATCTCGGGCTCTTTTTTTGTAAGCCCGGCTCGCATTGGAAAGGATGTTTTCGGCAGAAACAAGGTGTGGTCGTACGACATGGAGCTCCCCTGAGCTGTACATGCAGTGAAACGGGATGCGATAAGGCCGTACACTGCAGATAAATGTAAAAATGTAAAGTACACGAATAATAATTACGCTTGGGTGTTCAGTCAATCACTATTTGGAGGCCTATCGGGCGGTTTGAAGGGCACAAAAGCTTTTGCCTCGACTAATACTGCAAAGACTAATACTGCCGCGACTAATGCTTGACAGATGGTGGCATATGACTTAAGGTTTTTGAGGAGGCCGGGGAAGCATCGAGGCCGGGAGGCGCTGCAGCGGATGCGGGCGAAGCCCGGTACAAATGGTATCCGCGGTTTTCATTAGTAAACAGTGCCGTGTAAGGATTTTTTATATACCGAAAAGCGGTTATTCGGTTTGATTCGTCTTTTTCGAAGAGCCGGGTAACCGGGCAGCGGGCCGGTACCGCGGCATCGACCGATACGCTCAAACGGTCGGGAGGAGGGAGATGGATACAAAAGATGTGATGCGTGAAATCGAAAAGATCGTCGACACCGTGAAGACCGCCGTGCTTGCGACGACCGACGAGGAAGGCAGGTCGGCCATGCGGTGGGTTACACCCGTGCTGCTTCGGGGGAGAACAGGCGCCATATACATGGTAGCCTCGCCCGATTCCAATAAGGTACGGCACGTGCGCAAGAATGCGGATGTACAGTGGATGATGCAGACGAAGCCGCTCGATACTGTTATCAATATATACGGCAAGGTCAATGTTCTGGACAATCCTTCAATACGGAATGAAGTTCTCGAGGTCGTCGGGCCGAGGCTTCATGCATTCTGGAAGGTCACGCACGACGAGAGAGACCTCCTGGTTCTTGAAACGATTATTCAGAAGGCGGTGTACTATATCACGATGAAGGGAATAAAGGAGGAAGTGCCGTTCGGGTGAATTGCAGGTGGTGCGGCCCTGGCCCGACCGCATCGGTTTGAACCGGGGATTGTCGCCGGGGCCGACTTTTTTTTGTGCAAACAGTCCGGATAACGAGGAAGATGCGCAAAGAGAGTGAAATTTTTTAATCGGGTGAGGATGTGCAGTATAAAAAGGAATTTCTCCAGCAGCTTCTGAGGCAGATGCTTCTGATACGGAGGTTTGAGGAGAAGTCGGCGCAGATGTACGGCCTGCAGAAGATCGGCGGTTTCTGCCATCTCTACATCGGACAGGAGGCCGTTGCAGTCGGCGCCGTCGCTGCGCTTGACCTCGCCACCGACTACGTCGTCACTGCCTACAGGGACCACGGGCACGCCGTAGCGTGCGGTATATCCGTAAACAACATCATGGCCGAGCTGTTCGGCAAAAAAACCGGCTGTTCCGGGGGCAAGGGCGGGTCCATGCACATGTTTGATGCCGAAAAGCACATGTTCGGCGGCAACGGCATCGTCGGCGCTCATATTCCCATTGCGACAGGTGTCGCCTTCAAGATTCGGTCGAAGGACGAAAGGGGTGTTGTGGTCTGTTTTTTCGGCGACGGGGCAATTCACCAGGGCTCCTTTCATGAGAGCCTCAATATGGCTAAGATATGGGACCTCCCCATCGTGTATATATGCGAGAACAACCAGTACGGCATGGGCACCGATTTCAAACGCGTATCGGCGGTCGAGGATTTTGCGGTGATGGGCAGCTCGTACGGAATCGAGGGAAAGCAGGTGGACGGCATGGATGTGCTGAAGGTGTACGAACAGGTTTCGAAAGCGGTTAAAACCGTAAAAAAAGCACATGTCCCCCAGCTCCTCGAGATTCGAACCTACCGGTACAAGGGGCATTCCATGAGCGATCCGGCAAAGTACCGATCCAAAGAAGAGCTTTCGTCCTACAGGGAAAAAGACCCCATACTCATACTCAAGCAGTACATGACGGACGCTGCGCTCATAACGGAGGAAGGGTACAGGCGGATGGATGCGGCGTGCAAGAAACAGTGCGACGAGGCGGTTGCCTTTGCCGAAAAAAGCCCCCAGCCGGATATTTCGGCGCTCTACGAGGATGTATTCGCCTGAGGGAGGAGGATGATGTCCGTAATCACGTTTCGGGAGAGCCTGAGGCAGGCGATCGACGAGGAGATGGCGCGCGACGAGAACGTCATACTTCTCGGTGAGGAGGTCGCGCAGTACAACGGCGCGTACAAGGTGAGCCAGGGTCTGCTCGACAAGTACGGCCCGAAGCGGGTCATCGATACTCCCATTTCGGAAGAGGGCTTCACCGGGATCGGCATCGGCGCAGCGATGGCGGGTATGCGTCCCATTATCGAGTGGATGACCGTCAACTTCTCCATTCAGGCAATGGACCAGGTGTTCAGCAATGCAGCCAAAATGCGGTATATGTCCGGCGGTCAGTTTACGGTACCCGTGGTATTCAGGGGTCCAAACGGCCCGGCGGAGTACCTCGCGGCCCAGCACTCCCAGGCGCTGCAGTCGATGTACGCACACATGCCGGGGCTGAAAGTTGTTGCGCCGTCAACCCCCTCCGACGCGAAGGGACTTTTAAAGACCGCCATCCGCGACGACAATCCGGTGGTGTTTCTCGAAGCGGAGATGATGTACGCCTTGAAGGGTGAAGTCCCGGATGAAGAGCACCTCGTACCCTTCGGAGAAGCCGTAAAGAGGAGGGAGGGCGGCGACGTGACGATCGTCGGTTTTTCCAAGCCCATGCACCTTATCCAAGGGGCTGCCGTGCAGCTTGAAAAAGAGGGAATTTCCGCCGAGGTCATAGACCTTCGTACCGTAAGGCCGCTTGACGAAGAAACAGTGTATGCGTCTGTTCGAAAAACGAACCGGTGCGTCGTCGTGGACGAGGCGTGGCCCTTTGCGAGCGTGGGCTCGCATCTGTGCTGGCTCGTTTCCAAGAACTGCTTCGATATGCTCGACGCCCCGGTGGGGCTCGTTTCAGCAGAGCATGTTCCCATGCCCTACAACCACCGGCTGGAGCTCGCTGCCCAGCCGTCGGTGGAAAAGGTGGTGAATGCGGTTAAAAAGGCGTTGTACAGGGATTGATGCCGCCGCCAAGCGGCATTGTCCGGATGTAAAAGCATCCTGGTAATTTCTTTTGCAGCATACGGAGTTTGTCATGGCTGAAAAACTGATCATGCTCGCACTGTCCCCGACGATGGAGACGGGTACAATCGTCAAATGGAACAAGCAGGAGGGGGACATCGTAGAGAGCGGCGACGTGCTCTGTGAGGTCGAGACGGACAAGGCGACCATGGAGTATGAATCCGTGAACGACGGAACCCTGCTGAAGATCGTCGTTCCCGAGGGCGGGCAGGCCGGGATCGGGCAGGCAATCGCAATTGTCGGAGAGAAGGGAGAG
Organism: uncultured Spirochaetota bacterium; assembly: GCA_964521865.1. Classification (GTDB taxonomy): domain Bacteria; phylum Spirochaetota; class B62-G9; order B62-G9; family DRHN01; genus CAYSRJ01. The sequence goes on from CAZFTJ010000001.1 coordinate 299,479, forward strand.
GATATTACAGAGCTGCTTGATGAGATTGCCCGGGAGGTTTCGAAGCAGGGAGCGGCGGTGCAGCCGCCTCCCCTTTCCGAAGAAGCGGCGCGTGGTGTGACGGAGGAGGAGACTGCAGGCGGCATTCGAGAGGAAAAAACCGGCCATGTCCGGGAAGCCGGGAGAGGCATCGGTAAAGCTCCTGCCGGATCGCCCGCGGCGGTGCGCGAAGCGGCGGTTTCAAACAGGACGCCCGGGGAGGGGCTTCCCATGGTTAAGACTTCTCCCCTTGCGAGAAGGCTTGCGGATCAGTACGGCATCGAGCTTGCCGGAGTTCGGGGGAGCGGCCCCGGAGGCCGTGTTATAAAGCGCGATATCGAGGCCGCACGCGATGCTTCGGGTGCTTTTGCATCGGCGGGCGTTCGGGGTGCGGCTTCCGGGCCGCGGGCGTCGGAAGGTGCGGCTTTCGCGCCGACGGGTCCCGCTCCCGTAGCGGAAGAAATTCCCGTCTCGGGCAAACGAAAGGTAATCGCCCAACGGCTCTCGCAGTCGAAGTTCAGCGCGCCGCACTACTACCTCAAAGCGGTGATCGAAGTTGACGGCCTTATGGCTGCGCGCGGTGAGCTCAACAAAAAAAGGCAAAACGATAAGCTGACCTTCAACGCTTTTCTCGTGAAATTCGCCGCACAGGCGCTGAAGCGGCACCCGGTTGTGAACTCGAGCTGGCAGGGCGATAAAATCGTACGCTTCGGGAGGGCGGACATCGGCATTGCGGTCGCGCAGCCGGACGGATTGATCGCGCCGGTGCTTCGCGACTGCTGGAACAGGGGCATTGCCGAGCTCGATGCCGAGCTCAAACTGCTCATAGAAAAGGCGAGAGGCAACAGACTGAAGCCCGACGAGTACTCCGGCGCCACATTTACGATAAGCAGCCTCGGGACGTACGGGATTCACGAGTTTACTGCGGTCATCAATCCTCCCGGCTCCGCCATACTCGCGGTCGGACAGGCGCGCAGGGAGCCTGTAGCCGGCGAAGACGACGAGATACGGATCCGGACGAACATGACGGTTACGCTCTCATGCGATCACCGGGTGATTGACGGAGCCGAGGGCGCCCTCTTTTTGACCGATCTGAAAGAGATGATCGAAAACCCCGTGTTCGCACTCTACTGAGACGCACGCAATCGGATAATAATACAAATAGATACGTTATTTAGATCCGACGTGTAAAAGTTTGATGTATGGTGCATTTAACTGTAAATTATATGAGCTTTTATACATCTTTCAAATTCGGTTTTGGATTCCCAACAGGGACAAAGGAGAAGTGCAATGTCTTCAAACCATGATTACGACCTCGTGGTTATCGGGGCGGGACCGGGCGGGTATGTTGCGGCGATTCGGGCATCGCAGCTGGGTATGAAATCAGCCGTCATCGAAAAGGATCGTCCGGGCGGGGTATGCCTTAACATCGGATGCATCCCGTCCAAGGCGATCATACATCAGGCCGAGCTGTTCCGCTCGATCAAAGACCTCGAAGCGCTGGGCGTGAAAGCGGATACCGGCGGGTTCGCCTATCAAAAGGTGTTCAAAAAGTCGAGAAAAGCTGCGGATATGCTGTCCAAAGGCGTCGATTTTTTATTGAAGAAAAACAACGTCCGTCTCATAGGCGGTACGGCGGTATTGAAGAGCCCGCATGAAGTGCTCGTTGACGAAGAGGAGACGGTTTCAGGCACAAGTATCATCGTCGCCACCGGTTCGAGACCGCGCGGGATACCCGGATTTCCGTTCGATGAGAAAACGGTGCTCTCTTCAAACGATGCCCTCATGCTCGAAAAGCTGCCCAAAAGCATAATTATTCTGGGCGGCGGATTCATAGGCGTCGAATTCGCCCACATCATGAACAGCTTCGGCGTCGACGTGCACATCGTCGAGCTTCTGAACAGGCTCCTTCCCATAGAAGACGAGGAAAGCGCCGGGCTGCTGGCCCGGGCGTTCACAAAGCGCGGCATAAAGATATCCACATCCGCAAAAGCGGCGGGTCTTCAAACGAATAAAAACGGCGTTGTGGTGACCGTCGAGCAGAACGGCCAAAAGAAGCAGCTCGAGGCGGAAAAACTCCTGGTGGTAGTCGGGCGCCGGGCCAATATCGATAATATAGGGCTCGAAGAGCTGGGCATCAGAACCGAGCAGGGTTTCATCGTTACGGGCGACTACTACCGAACCGATGTCCCCTCGGTGTACGCGATCGGCGATGTGGTGCAAACGCCTCAGCTTGCACACGTTGCATCCAAAGAGGGTGAAATCGCGGTCGAACACATTGCGGGTGGGAGCCCCGCTCCGCGCGTCGATGCTCACGAGGTTCCGTCCGCAGTATACTGCGAGCCGCAGGTTGCAAGTATCGGGTACAAGGAGTATGAGGCCGAAAAAGAAGGCATTTCCTATAAAAAAGCGGTATTTCCGTACCGGGGCGCGGGCAAGTCCGTTGCCGTGGAGCGGTCGGAGGGTTTCGTGAAGGTGCTGTACGACCCGGAAACCTCCGAGATACTCGGCGCGCATATTGCGGGATTGGACGCAACCGAGCTTATTCATGAGATCCTCCTCGCGAAAACCTCCGAGCTCCTGCCTGCGAACATTGCCGGGATGATTCACGCTCACCCCACGCTGTCCGAGGCGGTCATGGAGGCGATGCGCGCGGCCGAAGGGTGGGCCGTTCACGTGTAATCAATTCTCATTTTAAGGCTCCTTTTAACGATACATCGTAAAAGGAGCCTATTCCCATTGTACAGAAATCTATTAAAAATCTCCTGCATCAGGATCAGGTCCGCTCAATTCTACGCTGCCAATATCTTAACCTCCCTATAAATCAATTAATTTGACTTTTATAAATTTTCGGATTATAAAAAATGCACAAACATGCGGGGAAAAAGTTAAAAAAAGAGGCCGCAATGAAAGAAAAAACGGAAGAAAAAACGATAACTTCTTTAAAAGACATACTATCGTATCTTACCTACAGACAGGCCTGCAAGCTGCTTGGCCCTGAAGGGGAGAGGCTTATACGGAAAGGCGGGAAATGGGATATCGATCTTTACGAACAGGTAACACTGGATAATGAAAAGTTTATCCTCGATCTAAATGAGGCGGTCGTTACTATTGAATTGAACCCTATGAATACAAAGAAGCTTCGCTTCTTATGCAGCGCCTGCTCTTCTATTTGCGAACATATCGGAGCTGCGTTTTCGCTTATTCTTGAGGAAAAACTGTCATTAGGCCTTTCAGCTCCACCGCCTGAACTGACGCCCATGGAAAACTTGAGTGAAGAACAATTAATCAATCGGGCGCTAAATGATAGAAAAGAAAAAGCGAAAAAAGAAAAAATGTCCCTCGCATCGATGAACGAGGCCCAGTTATGGACAGATTACACTGTCACAAGTTATTCATCCGGAAAAACCTACAGGGTGGCCCTCAGAGGATGGGAACCGGGAGAATCCTACTGCACCTGTCCGGACTTTAAAATAAACACCCTCGGCACCTGCAAACATATAATATATACACAGGAATGTGTCGAAAGGCAGTTTCCAGAAAAAATAAGAGAAAAGCCATACAAACAGAATAACATTGCCTTACACCTGCGGTATGGAAAGAATGTGGAATTACGTCTAATTGTGCCCGAGGGGTTAGACGCGGAGGCGGAGGAGATTGTGAACCCTTTAAGAAACCGCGTGATCTCTGATATCCCCGATTTACTGACGCGTATCAGTAAATTAGAACAGTCAGGACATGAGGTGATAATCTATCCTGATACGGAGGAATATATAAATAATCTTCTTTTTCATCGAAAGATTCAAAAGAAGGTTGATGAAATAAGAAGCAATGCGAGGCATCACCCTCTGCGGAAAAACCTGCTTAAAATAGAGCTTCTTCCCTATCAACTGGACGGCATAGCTTTTGCCGTAGGCGCAGGAAGAGCTATTATTGCAGACGACATGGGTCTGGGAAAAACCATACAGGGTATAGGAATTGCTGAACTGTTCAATATTGAGGTTGATATTTCCAAAGTATTGGTTATATGTCCGGCATCTGTAAAATCTCAATGGCGTCTTGAGATAAAACGCTGTTCTAACAGAAGCTGTCAGTTGATAATAGGCGCGGCAGAAGAAAGAATCCGTCAATACGATAACAAATGTTTTTTTACGATCTGTAATTATGAGCAGGTGCTTCGTGATATTAAAACAATAGAGACAATTTCATGGGACCTTATCATTCTGGACGAGGGGCAGAGAATAAAAAACTGGGAAGCAAAAACCACACAGGTTGTGAAATCCTTGAGATCGCCATTTGCCCTGGTGCTTACAGGCACCCCTCTTGAAAACAGGCTGGACGAACTGTATTCGGTAATTCAATTTATCGATAACAGCAGGCTGGGACCGTCCTTTCGTTTTTTTAACAGGCACAGAATTACTAATGAACAAGGAAGGGTGTTGGGTTATCAAAATCTCGATGAGCTTCGGGAAAAACTTAAACCCATCCTCCTTCGGAGAACCCGCAGTATGGTACTGAAGGATCTGCCTCCAAGAACAACCGAAATCTTACGAATACCGCCCACAGAGGAGCAGGCGGATATTCATAACAGCAATAAGAAAATAATTTCCACCATTGTTTCAAAAAAATACCTTACTGAAATGGACATTTTGAGGCTTCAAAAAGCACTTTTACTCTGCAGAATGGCTGCAGACAGCACCTATCTGGTAGATAAAACTCCACCCGGGTATTCCAGCAAGCTGAAGGAACTGGAACTGCTTCTTGAACAGCTCAATTTTGAAGAAGACAGGAAAATAATCCTATTTTCAGAATGGACAACCATGCTGAATCTGATAGAACCGCTCATTGAAAGGCAAAGTATAAACTACATCCGCCTGGATGGGTCTGTTCCGCAGAAGAAAAGACAGGGTTTGATGCATCAGTTTCAGCATGACCCTGGTTGCAGGGTGTTTATTACTACCAATGCCGGTTCAACGGGGCTTAACCTTCAGGCTGCCAACACAGTCATCAATGTTGACCTTCCATGGAACCCTGCAGTGCTCGAGCAGAGGATATCACGCGCTCACCGCATGGGGCAGAAAAGGCCTGTACAGGTATATCTTCTGGTAACAGAAGATACTCTTGAAGAAAGCCTGCTTGATACCCTCTCTGCAAAGCATAAATTGGCCATGGCCTCTCTTGATGCAGCCTCAGAGGTTAACGAGGTATCCTTTACCGGCAGTATCGAAGAATTAAAACGCCGCATGGAGGTGCTTTTAGGAACAAAACCTGATGCCGCTATTGATGAAAGCCGGAAAAAAGAGCTGGAAAGGGAGGCTGCAAAACATGCACGAAGAGAAAACGTTGCAATTGCCGGAGGCCAGCTTATGAGTGCTGCATTTTCTTTTATAGGAGAACTGCTTGGTACCAATAGGGCAGTGAATCAGGGTACTGAAGATGTTGACAGGTTTAAAAATCTTCTTTATGAGTGTATGGAGAAAAATGAAGACGGCAGTTTAAAGATGACGGTTAACTTCCCTGATGCCTCCGTACTTGATAATCTGGCAGGCGTTCTGAGCACAATAACTGCGAATGAAAACGGTTCTCAGTAAAACCATATGATTTTGCATCAATTTCACGTTTAGCAGAGCCAAGGCTCTCGATCGCTTTTTCCCACCAGTAATGAGTTACTTCTGGATGCTTTTCATCTTTATTCATAGCAGTATGCCATGCATGGTAATTTCTTCATATATTGACAAAACCGAAAAAACCCCAGTATTCAATGCATCTTCATCTATAGCAAGAGTATTCAAGTTTAATACTCTCGATCGTCTTCATTTTCAAAATTCCTCTATGCTGAAATTTGTTATCATAGTTTATTCCATTCAGCTCGAAAAATACAGCTCTCATATACACCGCCTTTCCCATGTAAAAGGCCCTTTGCAAAGAGAGAAAGTCCGTGATCTGTGGTAAGTATTAAACGCCGCTTCAACTGTCTGCAGGCTTCGAGCAGTTGAGGGAGGTCTGTTTTAAGAATATGGTTCACAATTCTAACCATCTCAGATAATCGCATTCCCTTTCTATGTGCACCTTGGTCTATTGCTGACAGCCGAATCACTACCGGTATATCAGGCTTAATGGGCAGAACATGATCCAGAAGAGCGTGTTCTTCATTTCCTTTCAGATTGTGATACACAACGTTTCTTGCTGAAAACTCTTCCACCGGGTCGTTATGAAAACCAAAGAGCCTGGCTATTGAATCTACGGTATCAGGTTTTGCTTCAAGTCTTGCCCATGATTGCGGAACCTCATCTGTAAAATACTCAATGCTTTTGATCGATTCCATCCATACATCCGGTGCCGCACCGTCAATAATGACAACCACAGGACAATCATCCAGAATAATAATAGGGACTTCAGATAATTTTGAAAGCCATTCTTCACCCAGATCAGACACCTCCTGCACTGCCTTTTCAGCAATATACTGTAATTCTCCGGTGGTCCAGGCATCATTCATGAGCTCTTCTGCGAAAACCCTCATGCTCAGACGTGCCGGGTACTGCTGATCCATTCTCTCTGCAATTGTCTTTAGTATTCGAAGATGGCGCCTGATGTCATCTGCCGTATCATGATCCGTATGAGAGGAGTGAATATCATCTTCACCAGGCAACACGGCTCCTGTCAGGATTCTTTCTGAAAGCAGACTCCAGGCCATCCTTATAGCCCCTGTATGGTATCTTTCCTGAGTAATAAACCGTAAAAGTGATTCAGTATCAATTAATTGCAACGTCTCTTTCAGCCTGATAGAAGGGAACCTTTTTTCAAGTCTATTTTCGATCTCTACGATTTCCTCCTTTTGTATGGGTTCCTGTTGAAATTCTCGTGAAAAAAGTCCCGCATGAAGCAGGGACCACCAGTCAAGTGAATCTAAAACAGAACCGGGAGCAACCCTTTGCTCAAGATCTTCATCAATAGCCAGCAGTGTCTTTTCGTCAGTTATCGAAGCCCATTCATCGACAATCTTTCGAATCTGCGATTGTGCAAGCCTTCTTCCTGCCAGTCTGGATATAAGCTCACTTAATTTTTTATGCTGTATATGGACTTTTCCTGTCAGTGCCCGGGACAATTGCAAGGTTGTCTGTTCATCAAAAACAGCAAGTAAATGCGCCGGCGTTATCGTGTCTTCCTGTACAATTTTGCTGATCTGTTTCAGGCGTTGCGACATATCCGGATCAGCATCCTTGACTGCGTACGCATGTGCAGTGATTGACTCCAGCACCTCTGGTTTTTTTATTATATCCACATATTCCATAAAAAACCTGTTAATAGCCTCTTCGGGCTCTATTTTTTCTCCTGGTTCAGGCACAGCTCCCACATCTCCGGGTTGGTATCCGCAGGTACATACAGGCGAGCGGATTAACTCTTCTGAAATTTTTCTTCTGCATTGTTCTTTTCCGGGTGCTTTTAAATCCCTTATAAACTGCTCCAGCCCCGGGGGTCTGTCAAGGGCCTCAATAGCGGCAAGACGTTCTAAAGTACCCGCAGCCCTTTCGGCAGATTTTGATAATGAAGGCTTTTGAAAGGACCTGTAATACGCAGCATGCTTTTTTGAGTAAAAGGCAAAATAATACTCTCTAAAATGTGAAAACACCGAGTTCAAGTGTTCACCCTCATCCCCGATGATAAATATTTCCGGTTTTTCAACAAGGGAAATTACCGTTTTTCTTAGCTCCGCAAGCTCTCTGTCCTGTTGAGTTGCTTTTTTTACAGCAGAATGGTGGATATAGTGGTGAATGAATACAAACTGTTCGGCGTTGTGCAAAAGAAAAGCCCTGAGTTTTTTTAAAAACTGAATATCTTCATTTTTCAGTCCTGTCCCTCGCCATGTTTTCAGGAACCGTTCCAGACCCTCTTTCGCTGAATGGGAAATTTTTATCTCATTTACCAGATTGGTCAGCGAATTTATTTTTTGATCAATCGCTGAAAGATTAAATACCTTAAATGCTGAAAATTCTGCCACATGTGAAAGCTGTGATTGTATTGCTACAAGCATTGTTGATGCTGTTTCTTTAAACTTTATTACGGCTTTCCATGCCTCACGCTGCTGGTGTAATCCAAAAGAATCCCAGGTTGACGAGGGAGCTAAAAAATCACATTCCGTCTTCAGTGTTTCCCTGTCATTTTGATTTATAAGCTCTCCCAGGGCAACCTCATCCGCTTTTTCTACTGATATAAAGTGCAGAAAATCAACGGGTACGGTGCGTCCGTTTTTCAGCAGTGTAATCAGTCCGCCGCAGGCCAGTGCAGAGAGAAGAAAGAGAAATGTATCTTCAGGAAGTCCGTATGCGCCTGTTTGAAGCGCATGTGCAATCTCTTTTATCGAAGCAGGGCCTGCCGGCTTGAGGAGACCGGAAAAGAAAGACAAAAACGGATGTCCTGTCATGTCGGGTGAAAAAACATACGATCCCCCTTTCAGCCGGACAAGTCCGATAGGTACTGCCAGGCCGTCTATTGCCTCACCCAGCCCCTTTGCCTGAGCTTCCCGAAGCAGTATACTCCCCGGAGTGACCAATTCATCGAGAAGCCGCTGGTATAAACGGGGTGAGGGATGAATCCTTCTGGGCGCAATTTCTCTGAATTTCGGGTACCGATCATCCAGGATGACTTCCCCTGCAGCCTCTAAAAGACGGTCGAAACGCTTGAGCTGGCGCACTGCTGCTCCAACCTGGATCTGCGGGTCGGTAAAATTCCCTGAATAAAATGCCTCCATAGCAGCCTGGTGAACAGCCGGCCTGATGCGTTCCAATCTCTCTTTTACGGGCTGTATTAGAGGAGCATCAGCAGGGTTCGAGGGCTTCAGCTCCGAGGCAACAAGCCTTGTTGCTAAAAATTCTTTAAAAAGCGATGTCTTTTCTTTTGGAAAAGTAATCTGCCATACTGCCGTATAATCAGCACTGTATTCCCTTTCCCCGAAGGTAATGATGACTGCAAAATCGTACTTCGCACAGGATATCTCATGTGATAAACGATGTACGTCATCATCGGAGAGAAACCGGATAAAAACCCTGCGGATGCTGAAGTGCCAGGTTATCTGACGTACTACTCCCTTTTCCCATAAGGAAATACCCGGCCATACTTCCGATTCCGGTATATCTAAGAAAGGCTCAGATAAAAGCCTTGAATCATCGTCTTCCAGATCACGGGCAGTACGAGAGATTCGCTCTTTTAAGATTTTCCCCGGATCATCCTGTGTAATGACCGTATAAACGGTATCCAGGGGGTTACCGGATTCAGAGGGCTGCTTTATCAGAAACCGGCTCACTTCAACGATTGGATCGAGCAGGGCCTCGGCTATAAACCGGATATTGAATCCCGGCATTTGAAAATCCAGTGAACAGGCTGCTATTTCAGCCAGGCGACCTACAGGAGGAGTATCCGCCGTGGGATGAATTTTATAGAGGACGAGTATCCTTACGAGTCTGCGGGCAAGATTACGGTCATCAGAATCCTCTATCACATCGTCGATGACCTTATCAAGATGGGGAATGACATGGCGTGGATATACATTGAATGCCGAAAACTCGGCAAGTCTCAATGCAAAATGATCGTAAATGCTGTCGGGTGCCAGTACCTCTGTTGCAGGCTGTTGAAGAATTCCTCGGATATTCCGCCTTTTATCCCCTGCTATGCGTGAGTAAATAAAATCCACTATACCTCGATGCTCTGAAAAGAGATCACCCAGGCCGTCAAGAAGAGCAATGGTTGCCGGATGAACAGGATAGGTCTGTCTGAAGCTATCGTAGGTCCAGGAGAATGTCGAAAATTGCCTCTTGTAAGCTTCATAAATGCGATATATTTCTTCATCGGCTCCCGGTTTACGGTGTACAAGGCGGTGAGATATGAGTGAACGGATATGTACAGTTGAAAGACTGAGTTTTACGGGGAATCTGTCTTTAATTTTCCGGAATGTTACCTGCGAGATATCCCCGGTACTTTCAATGCTCTCCTGAACCGCGGCAATAATCCATAGCGGCTCACCTGCAGTAAGCTCACCCAGCAGTTGAAGTGTACGGGCATCTTCATTTAATTCCTGTGCGGTGCGTTTAGAACGGAAAAACTCGGATAGCTCATCAATAAGCAAAAAAAGCCCGTCAAACCCTGCATTTTTTACTGCCGATAGTGTTCGTTTAAAAGTTTCGTGTCTTTCTTCAACAAGTGCCTCAGGGATTTTAAGCCCCGTGCTTTTTATTAAACGCATGCCGTATATGTACGCTTCATGAGGATATTCATCTATCCATTGCTTCAGGCCATCCGTATCGAGGTCTTCTGCCTGCAGACCGTCGGTCTTTTTCCGGTCGGCTGAAACGCCCAGCAGCTTGATAAAAGATTCGGCGGTTTCAGGTTCCTCTATAAGGTTTTTTAAATGATTGAGAAAAGAAGAAACAGGAGTTAATACTGCCTCAATGCCCTTCGATTTCAGGTGGTTTTCCACTGCTTCAACAACAATCTGTTCTAAAGGAGTTTCAGCCCTGTAATTCACCAGTGAAATTGCCACAGGTAAAAACCGTTTACCGGATTCCATGACACGCTTGAGCCCGCCGTGGCGACCGGTAAGTATCTCTGCTCCTGCAATTCCTGCAAGCCAAGCATACAACGCCGCTAAAAAATGAGACTTGCCCGAGCCGAAATCACCCTGAAGAAAATACCCCTGCCCCTGGTGACCGAGGAGTGACTCTGAGATAACAGTAAAGTGAGAAAAAACCTCTGTTGTAAATACAAAACTACCGGCAATCTTGTTGGACTCCGTCTGTCCCTCTTTAAGGCGTATAACGGTTTTTACCGGCGGGATTTCTACTATATCACCGATACACAGTGATTCGTTCATGGATTTTTATCCAGCATATTTTTCACATGGTAAACCAGGGAGAAAATCAGGATGCCTTACTGTTTGGTTTTATTAATTCTTGTCCAGCATATTTTTCAGCCTCTGTATTCGTCCATACAATGATTTTTCATCCGGGAATAAGCCTGAAAGCTCCCGGTAAAAATTAATAGCCCGCTCGAGCTCTCCGATTCGAGCACATGCAGCACCGTAACCGGAATGCAGATACATATCTTTTGGGTCGACCCTTAAAAGCTCTTCCATGATCGGGACGGCCTTTTTTTCCTGACCGGTCTTGGCAAGTACAAAGGCCTGTTTCCGCTGAATCCGGTGCTGTGAGCCTTTCGACTCTATTTTTTCATACTGTTTTATGGCAAGTTCCGACCTGCCCGACCTTCGACAAAGCGAGGCATAAATCTCACCATAAATCGAAGGCAGCGATGGGATTTTCGCCAGTTTTTCCATGCGTTTGAGCACAGGATAAATACCATAACGCCGGATTTCCAGTTCTGTCAGCTCCCAGAGCGCTGAACGATGATGCGGCTTCAGTTCCAGCCATCTCTGACAGGCCTCAAATGCCCTGCTGTATTCTCCGAGCCCTGAAAGAGCTTTTACCCTGTACCGAATACTGTCCCTTTCAGGCATATCCCAGCCTGCAAGATGAGACAAAATGTCCTGCCAGTTTTTCAGGTTTATGTGGCATTCCAGTATGCCTTTTTGTGACCGTAACTTCAGCTTTTGATTATTCAGACTTTCTTTATAATACTGTAATGCCTCTTTATACCTGTGTAAACCAAAGAGCGCATCTGCTGCCGATAGTACGGCGTAAGGATTGGTGGAATCTAAGGTCAATGCCTGAGTTGCAATAGAAAAACCCGATTCATATTTTTCAGCCCGTATCAATGCATTTGCCTGATGGGTAAGCCAGAAGACATTCTGCTTTCTGTTATTTAAATATTTCCTTTCAGCATAATGGGCAGCTTCTAAATATTTCTCCTGCCGCATCAATTCACAGAACTCATTGTATTCTTTTGACATATGGTTTTATCTATTTAAATTCTGGTTTTTTGTACCTTTCATTAAAAAGTGAGCCTGTACAATGTTAAAATTGCCTGTCATTGCATTCTATAGGTAAAAACCATTAGGCAGGTGTCGATTTGAACCTTTTAAGTTTGGAAGTTCACTTGCCTATATATTCTACGTATATACGAGAGAGTTTACAGATGAAAAATCAATAATCCTTGATCAATTCTCAACAATGATTCTTCAATTATATCAGTTACTACGCATAAAGGCAAATCCCGTGAGGGGTTATATTTTTTCAATATATTCCGGTATTGATTGCGCAGTGTCTGGAAAATTACTTAATATTTTCTGATCCATTGTAACAAGCCGTACGCTCAAGTCTCGAGCCAAGTTGACGAACTCGCAATCATATGCAGAACAACTGCTGTTCCGGACGAGCTTTAATATTTGAATCGTGCTTATTTCAAATTCATTATTTTTTAATAAATCTTCCACAATAGGTGATTTTCCCCCGCTAAACCGTATGCTCTTCGTTCGCGATCTCGTAGCCGCGGTCCCCTTCTCGAATAAAGCCCTCCCGCACGAGGCCGGCGATCGCCTCTTTTATAAGGCAGTCGTCCCTTTCGGTTTTCACGGCTATCTCCCGGTCCGAGAGTCCGGGCTCCTTGAGCAGGGTCCTCAAAACCATGCCCCGCACCTGTCTCCTGGAACCTTCAAAAGGCGGCTGTCTCGTGTAATGCCTGCTCCTGCTGTTCATCGACCCGAAGCGCCTCTTCAGCTCGGCGCCGTAGTCCATCATTGCGTAATACCAGGTGCGGAGGTTTTTCCGGTCGAGCGTCCGTTCGACAAGAAGCCGGATGCACCTGTCGTGTATATTGTCGCGGCCCGAAAAGAAGAAGTGGATAAAAAGGGACCTGATATTGGTTTCGATAAACACGGCGGGAACATCGAATGCAAACGCCAGAACGGCCGATGCCGTTGCATGGCCGATGCCGGGGAGCGAGAGCAGGTTTTTATAGCTGTCGGGAATCCTGCCGGCGAATCTATCGACAACGACGCACGCCGATTTTTTCAGATACAGGCACCTCCTGTTGTAACCCAGCCCCTGCCATTTCAGGAGCACCTGGTGGAGCGGCGCTTTGGAAAGAGCGCGTATGCCTGGAAAGGCCTCGATGAAATCATTGTACTTTTTCAGAACACGTTCGACCTGAGTCTGCTGGAGCATGATTTCAGAAACAAGTATACGGTAGGGGTCTTTCGTTCTGCGCCACGGCAAATCGCGCCCGCGTCCCTGATAAAAGCTGTGGATAAGGTCTTGAAACCTGGATACGTCGTTATCCGTTAGATGCTCGGGGTCTGGAAAGGAGCCTGCCTGTTCTGTCTGACCGTCTTTGCCGTTCATTGTGGTTTTAAAAGAAACATAGCACCTTCGCGTCCGTCGGACAACTCCGATAGGAAATATTCGCCGGCGTTTTCCGGGTTTGTTTTTTTGTGAAGTTTAGTTGACATTTAGTCGTCTATATGTAAAATATATATATGGTTCAACGATCGTTCTGGATATCTCTTATCGAGGGCCTGTGGTGATAAGAGTATGCAGTTTAGAACAAATTACTGTTTGATTGCCGGCATTGAGAGTAGATTTCCCCCGCCGAAACATCTTTTAATCGCTTACTAGCAAACGATTTTTATTAAAAATTATTTCTGGGCTTCAATGTATGGAGCCGACCCGCAGCCGGCTGTGTGGGCATAACCGCCAACAAAACCGTCCTCCCGGGGAAAAGCCTTGACTTCTGAATCGGCCGCGCCTAAGGTATACGGTATGCGTAAGACAATAAAACACAGTAATTCAAGCTGGGAGGAGCTTATATGAAATTCAGAATGGTGCACCTGTTGTTCGTTGCAGCAATCGTTTTTACGCTCGTTTCAGGGACTGTGGGCTTCGGAGCCGGTACCAAAAAAGAGGAGGGTCCTGCGGCCAAAGGGCCGGTTGTGGTCGCCTCCAAGATCGACACCGAGGGAGGCCTCCTCGGACAGATGATCGTGCTTCTGCTCAGGGCGGACGGATTCGATGCGGTGGACAGGACCGAGTTCGGTCCCACGGATGTCATTCGAAAGGCGATAATCAGCGGCGAGATCGACATCTACCCGGAGTATACCGGAAACGGCGGTTTTTTCTACGAGGGGACCGATCCTTCGATCTGGAAAGATGCGAAAAAGGGCTATGAAGAGGTGAAGAAGCTCGACAAAGAGGCGCACGACATTATCTGGCTGACGCCTGCACCGGCGAACAACACGTGGGCTCTGGCGATCCGCGGAGATATCGCCCGGTCGAAGAATGTAAAAACCCTCGAGGACTTCGCCCGCTACGTGAACAACGGAAACAGGGTCAAGGTGGCAGGCTCGGAGGAGTTTGTCAGCAGACCCGACGCACTCCCGGCATTCGAAAAGGCGTACGGATTCTCACTTTCGAAGGATCAGCTCTTGATCCTTTCAGGTGGAAATACGGCGCAGACCGAAAAGGCGGCTGCGGACGGCACGGACGGAGTGAATGCGGCGATGGCGTACGGTACGGACGGCCAGCTTGCCGCTCTGGGTCTCTGGGTGCTGGAGGATACAAAGGGCGTGCAGCCGATTTATCAGCCCACCCCGATTATCAGGGGCGAGGTGTTCGGCAAATATCCCGAAATAGAAGGGATCTTGAGGCCGGTTTTTCAGGGGCTCGACCTCGTCACTCTCCAGACGTTGAATGCAAAAATCGCCATCGAAGGGCAAAACGCGAAGGATGTCGCCGAGGCGTATCTGAAGTCGCACGGGTTTTTAAAGTAAATGTCCTGCGATGGCCGCAGCAGGGGAAAATTATGTCGTCGATCTGCGTCGTGCATGTACAGGCTGCGTAAATCCTCATGTATGCAAACACTCGAGAGAAAGGCCGTCCGGTATTGAATCGTGTTGAAGGTGTAACCGGCAGAAGTAGAGTTGTTCTCTTTGGAATTCTTATGGGGATGTTTTCCTGCGGGATGAAGTTTGTTGCGCTAAAGCCGAACAGGATTGCTTCGGGGACGGGACTCTACCTGTGGAATGCATTTTCAGGGAGCGGCCTGCTCGTTTTCATGGTCCTGTGGGCCGTTGTGCTGGCCGTGTTTCTGATTTCCGGCAATAAATCGCCGGTCCTTTTTCAGGGTATTGTCGGAAATATCGTCGTCGTCACGGTATTTCTCATGGTCGGACGGGCAACCCGTTCGCTCCAGTCGCCCGATATGCCGTTCGCCCGGATTTCAATGGCATTCGGGTCATGGCTCATGATACTTGCCGGATACATACTCATACACGCATCCGTCAGAGTACTCACGCTGAAAAACCCCCAAGCCGTTGTGCTTTCACTTGCCGGACCTGCTGTAGTTGTGCTTCTTTTTTTTACCGGTTACCTGAGCGAGCTATCGATTGTAAAGGAGTATCTTATACGGAGGGACAGGTTTTTCGGCGAGCTTGTCCGGCATCTTGTTCTATCCGGAAGCGCGGTGCTTTTCGGCATTGCAGCGGGAATTCCGCTCGGTGTGCTCGCATTCAGAAAACGGGCGTTTGAAAAACCAGCCTTTTTCTTCGTCAACACGGTGCAGACCGTACCGTCACTCGCGCTTTTCGGTATTATGATCGCACCGCTCTCCGTTCTCTCGCAGAGGTTCCCGCTTCTCAGGGAGCTCGGCATAAAGGGGATAGGTTCGGCCCCCGCGCTCGTTGCGCTTGCACTGTATGCGCTTCTTCCCATAACGAGAAATACCTACACGAGCCTCAGTGTAATTGATCCGTCTGTTGTCCAGTCTGCGCGCGGGATGGGGATGAGCAGGCTCCAGGTTATGATGCGCATCGAGGTCCCTCTTTCGCTCCCGATCGTAATGAGCGGTATCCGCATTGCCGCGGTGCAGGCCATCGGCAATACCACGGTTGCGGCTCTCATCGGCGCGGGCGGATTCGGCGTATTCGTATTCCAGGGGCTCGGCCAGGCGGTAGGCGACCTTGTCATGCTCGGCACTGTTCCCGTTATACTGCTTGCCGTGTCTGCCGATAAGCTTATGCAGGTTCTCGTGAAGTCGATGACGCCGCGGGGACTGAGATACCGGGCGGGGGAGCAATCGTGATTGAAGTCAGCAATTTAACGAAGAAATACGGCGATTTCACCGCAGTGAAAGACGTCTCTTTCACCGTTCGCAAGGGGGAGGTATGCGTTGTTATCGGTCCCTCTGGATGCGGAAAATCGACCACATTGAAGACAGTAAACCGCATGCTGGAGCCGACGGCCGGGGATATTTATATCGACGGCAGGAACGTGCTCGATATCAAACCCGAGCTTCTTCGGCGTGGAATCGGCTATGTGATTCAGTACGTGGGCCTTTTTCCGCACATGACTGTCGGTGAGAATATCGCCGTTGTCCCCAGGCTCCTCGGCTGGGAGAAATCCACGGTAGAGACGCGGGTGGGCAGGCTTCTTGCGATGGTCGGGCTCGACCCGTCGACCTACAGGGACAAGTACCCCCATGAGCTTTCGGGCGGCGAGGCGCAGCGGATAGGCGTGGCCAGAGCGCTGGCGGCGGACCCGCCGATTCTTCTCATGGACGAGCCTTTCGGCGCCGTCGATCCGTTGAATCGGGAGGTGCTGCAGCGGGAGTTTGTGAGGATTCAAAGAGAGCTCAAAAAGACGGTGCTGTTCGTTACCCACGACCTCGATGAGGCCGTACGCATCGCGGACAGGATTATCATCATGAGAAACGGCACAATCATTCAGGACGATGTCCCGGAGATTATTCTCGCATCTCCGAAGAACAAGTTCGTCCACGATTTTGTCGGCAGCGACCGTGCGCTGAAGCGTCTTTCCAGATTCAGCGTTTCGCAATACATGCACAAGCCGGTTTCCGTTGAAATGGGCGAAAACCTCCTGAATGCGGCGAAACGGCTGAGGGAGCGGAAACGGATTCGCTACATATGGGTCGTTGACCCCGGCAACAGGCTTGTAGGGTGGCTCGATACCGGGATTGTGGATAGAGACGCATCGGTCGAGGATGCGGTTACCCGGGCGGCGCCGGATTCGATTGCGGTCAGGGAGGATTCCACACTCAGGGAAGCGCTTGCAAAAATGCTCGGTGAGGGGATAAAGGTGGTACCGGTGGTCGATGCGGCTGCAGCGGTGGTCGGCGAGGTCAGCCTGAAGGACATAGAGAAAATAACCGAAGAGGTGGATGCGAGTTGGGAAGAGTGAACCGTCGAAAGATATTACAGTGGATTCCGATCGCCGCAATCACTCTGGTTTTTCTTCTCATTGTATTCGACCGGCGGTTTCTGAAGCTGCTTCTTGCGCTCGTCTTTCCGGGCGAAACCCAGCTTTTGTATCCCAGAGCGGGGCTTCCGGGACTTCTCGGAGAGCACCTGGTGCTCGTGCTGTTTTCGAGCCTCGTAGCGGTCGGCATCGGGGTCGCCGTGGGAGTTTTTGTAACCAGGCCTGCGGGGCGCGAGTATCTTCACCTGGTGAACGACCTGAGCTCGCTGGCGCAGACGGTTCCGCCGGTTGCGGTGCTGGCGCTCGCCGTTCCGTTTATCGGTTTCGGATTCAAGCCCACGGTTCTCGCTCTGTTTCTCTACAGCATACTTCCAATCATCCGAAACAGTATAGCCGGTATAGAAAATATTTCGCCCCTGCTCGTAGAGGCGGCCCGCGGAATGGGAATGACCCGTTTGCAGGTGCTGCTGAAAATCGAAATGCCGCTCGCGCTCAGGGTTATCATGGCGGGCATCAGGACGTCGGTCGTTATAAATGTCGGAACAGCGACAGTCGGCGCCGTGGTGGGAGCCGGCGGCCTAGGCACCCCGATTATATCCGGACTCGTTCGCGAGAATCCCGCGTTCGTCATTGAGGGCGCGGCCTCGGCCGCGCTTTTAGCTTTTTTAATGGATCAGTATCTGGGCAAAATCGAGCAGGGACTGTCCGAACGCTACGGCCTCGAAACGGAAGAGTGATTGCCCGTTTCGTATGTATAACAGCTGGATAAATGATATAAAAAATAGGCAAGTAAACTTTCAATCGTAGAAGATTCAAATCAGCACTTGCCTAATGGTGTTTACCTTAATTTCCCAGTGATTAAAAGGACACGGAAAAGTAAAAGACTATTATTTTCTGTAAATTCTGGTACAAAATACCAGACTTTAAATAGATAAAACCATAATATGTACCCTCAATATGCTCTGTTTGGCCGATACATGAGTAATGTGACCTCGCAGTGTTGTGAAACAGGTTCGATACTATTGATAAGTAGTTCAGGCTATCGGTTCGCCGGCTCCGGGCACGCCCAGGTTATATATCTTATCCAACCTGACCTTGACCACCGCTTTGGGCGGGGGCATGCCCGCCTTTTGCATCATTGCCACAGCCTCATTATAAATTTTCCCGGAGGTGACTACTTCTGGAGTGCCCACAAATCGAAACCCTGTCAAATGCTCCCGGTCAACCACAGCAATAGCCACTTTCGATCCGCTTCCCACGTTGCTCCAGGTCTGCTTGCCAGTGACCTCGTTATATAACAGGTGCTCATCGTCCAGAACCCTGGTGCTGCGCTTAGGGCCTACATTGGGGGTGCCGTCAGCGTTGACTGTAGCCACAAAGCACTGCTGAGCCGCTATCATTTCTTTCATTTCGCGGGTAAGTTTAGCCATAAAGCATCTCCTTAATCATTATTGTAATTCACAAAATTGCCTATTCTTTCGCAGACTCTTCGTTCTTTTGACAGAAGGAAATAGTGTTGAATGCAGCTTGGGTGTGCTTCATCGTTCGAAGCAGAGCCTCAAGGCCTCTGCACAGGAATTTAAGATCCTCCCGGTCAACTTTATTAAGCACTTTTTCCATTCTGGCAATCCAGGCATCTCGCAGCCTGCCAATCTGCTCGTGACCTTTCTCGGTCAGGTGTAAAATATAGCTGCGGCGGTCTTCGGGATCTTGCCTGCGGTTGACCATCCCGTGTGCCACCAGCCGGTCAACTATACCCGTAATATTGGCTTTGGGTACTTCCAGGACATCCGCCACTTTGCCGGGAGTCATCGATCCGTGGCAGGACAGGAGAAAACATATACGTAGCTGTGCTTTAGTTAAATTCAAATCCATCCAGGGCGACTGCTCCCGGGCTTCCAACGTCAGGAATGCCTCACGCTGCAATTCCATAATCTTCCTGATTAAAGCCTGCTTTCTTATTTCCATACAGCGGCGTCACCTCGATACCGGGGAACTTTGAATTCCCCCGGGAATACGGCGTCCTCTCAGATAGCGTAGAGCCTGCAGCCGCCGACATCTGTCACCTGGATTGTCGCTCTCCTGAGCAGGAGTCCAGAAATATAATCCATATTATATTGACAGTTTAACTTATATTGACTAAAGTTTCAAGATAATGAAGCAATCTTATAATGCTTCCAAACAGAAGCTGTTAAGGGATAGGAATCTCCGGATTATCTTTTCCGTAACGCTGACGGCGGTGCTCGGAGTAACCAGCATCACCCCGGTATTCCCAGAGGTGGTGCGCCGGCTCGGCATCAGCGGCGCCGAGGTAGGGCTGTTAATAACCTTCTTCACCCTGCCCGGCGTTGTTCTGGCACCCGTCCTGGGAGTGCTGGCCGACTACTTCGGCCGCAAGAGAATCCTGGTTCCCTCCCTCTTCCTGTTCGCCATTGCCGGTACCGCCTGTTTTTTCGCGCGCAGCTTCAGCACCCTGCTGGTGCTTCGGGTATTTCAGGGCATCGGGGGTGCCAGTCTCGGCTCCATTAACATCACCATTATCGGCGACCTCTACTCGGGAAGGCAGCGTGCCGAAGCGATGGGCCTGAATGCCAGTATCCTCAGCATAGGCACCGCTTCTTATCCCGCGATCGGCGGCGCTCTGGCCATTCTGGGCTGGAACTATCCATTTGCCCTGCCCATTGTGGCTCTTCCAGTCGGGATTATCGTGCTGGTATCTCTGCGTAATCCGGAGCCCAGAGCTCACCAGGGCCTGAAAGAGTATCTGGGCAGCACCTGGACATACCTGAAGAACATCAGGACGGTTGGTCTGTTTACGGCCGGGGTATTGACATTCGTTATTCTCTACGGCGCTTTTCTCACCTACTTCACCCTGCTGCTGGATGAATCCTTCGGTGCATCGAGCTTTGTAATAGGACTGGTCATGTCCGGCATGTCCCTGGCCACTGCCGCTGTTTCATCACAACTCGGCAGGTTAAACAGGCGGTTTTCCCTGGGAACCATCATCAAGCTCGCCTTTGCCGGATATGCACTGGCCCTGGTTTTAATGCCGTTTATGCCGAGCCTGTGGCTTTTACTCGTACCGGTATTAATCTTCGGTGTCGCCCACGGCGCCAATATTCCAAGCATTCAGACTGCGGTCGCCGGACTGGCACCGGTCGAGTACCGGGCTGCGTTTATGTCCATCAATGCCACCATGCTGAGGTTGGGGCAGACTGTTGGCCCTCCGCTAATGGCTGTTGCCTACGTCTACGGCGGGCTTGACTCTACCTTCCTGGCCGCCGCTGGCCTGGCGGCGCTGGTGCCGACGGTTGCCCTTCTATTCGGACGAAAAGAGAATGAAGGATAATCTTTTCCTGCCCTGAATAAAAAATTCATTTCCGGAGCGAGTACCGGGTATGTGCTATTTGCGGGTAGCTTCCGCCAGCTTTCGGCCCAGGTCCCTGCATGCCTGCAGCTCTTCGGTTCCCGGGGCGTTGGAAGCCACAACACCTTCTGATACCGGTTTCAAATCGAAGAAGGTAAAAAACCTTTCGATTTCCTGCACCGCACCCTTTTCTCCCGGGTTTTCCGAGCTGAAAGCCGCAGCCGGTTTACCGGAGACCTTTTCGTGAACACTCCACGCCCTGTCAAAAAATTCCCGCAGGGCGCCTGCCATGCCGTCGAAGGTATTCGGCGCTCCAAAGGCCGCCCCGTCCGCAGCGGCAAGCTCATCGGGTTGTGTCGCGGCTGCTTTTTTAACGGCGACTTCAACGCCTTGTACTTTCCCCGCTCCTTCTGCAAGGGCCTGAGCCATCTTCTCCGTATTGCCGGTAAAGGTGTGATAGACGACTAAAATTTTGCTCATAAGAGTACCTCCGCAAATGGATTTTTTTATCGTATTAGGCCATTTGAATTACATCGAGTCATCAAACTTATGCGCAGATCCTCCGTCATCGGGATGGAAATAGTTCTCAACATTAAGTATTATCCGATGGAGGGTCGTCTTTCGGTGGAAGCTCAAAGCCGAAGCGGACCCAGGTATCCAGGGTCGAGCAACCCAGACAGTCAATTTCCCTGCATGCCTCGCAATTGTCCCGGTTCTCAATGGCATTGTCAAGAGATGCCTTCAGATCGTCAAGAAGCCGAATCCGGGTCAGGATTTTTTTTCTCGCTTCGATGAGCAGGGCGGCGTGGGACTGCTGCTTTTCTTTTCCTGCGGTCTTGCACTCGGACAGTACCTGCAGGGTTCGGGCTATCTCCTCGAGGCTCATTCCCGCCTCTTTTAGCAGTCTCACCCTCTGCAGTGTAAACAACGATTCCAGGTCGTAGGATTTTTTTCCACCGGGAGAAACGGCGGAGGGCTTTAAGATTCCCTTTTCTTCGTAGAAACGGATGGTACGCAGGGTGCTTCCACACTTTCTTGCCAACTCACCTGAAGTCATGTTGTTAGTTTATAATAGACGTAACGTAACGTCAATATATTTCTCTGTATTACAATTCCAAACCCGGAGAGTAACACGTCTAAAGGAGATGGAATCGACTGCAGTTTTTGTGGCTGCATACTATCCTGATCCGTTGCGATGGTCTGAAGATTTTTGCAGGAGATATGATAAAAAGTTTACGTAATGTAGCGGATCGACTAAATTGCCTGAAACGAGAGTTTGAGACAGAGAGGCATCTATTCGTCATGATTTACGATCTATGAGATGGTTATAGGAGAAAGCCATGAATGTTCGTCGGCGAAGTAAATTTATACATTGAAGGCCAATACGTGGCAAAAGCGGATAATACGTCCCCTCAATATGCTCTGTTTGGCCGATGAATGAGTAATGCGATCCCGTAAAAACACTACACGAGCTCTTTTGCCTTGAGTCTCTCCAGCGCCCACTGCGTGTACTTGCGTATCTTTGCGTCCGGATCTTCATTGAGCGCCTTTAAAATCGCTTTTCCCTCCTTTGTTTCGAGCTTTTCGAGCGCCCGCACGACATTTATACGCACCTCCTGGTCCGGGTCGCGCGAAGCCATAACCAGTCCTCTGAATGCCTTTATTGTACCGATAAGGGAGAGCACTTCGGCCGCTTCACGCCGCACAACCGGGTCCCGGTGTTTCAGCTTGTTGATTTCCGCTTCAGTGGCGCCGATTTTATCGAGAATATCGCTGGCATAGGCCTTGTGTGAGGAAAGCTCCGATTCCAGTAGCCCGATAAGCGCAGGCCGGGCCTGCATGCCCATCCTGCCGAATACGGCGGCGATGCTCTCCTTTAGGCTTTCGCTGCCGTCTTTCATCCTGTCGATGAGCACTTCAATATTTTTCTTTGCCGTGTGCGTTTCGAGGCAGGAGAGAATTTGTGATGAAAAAGACTTCTCCTTCTGGAGGAAATCGATCAGAAGGTCGGTTGCCTGCGGGGTTTTCGACTCGGTTATTCCCCGGATTATTGCCCGTTTGACGGAGTCGACCTCGTTTTTATCGTAGAAAACCCTTGCCATCTGCCTGAGGATATCTTTCCGGCCGGTACCCCCGAGCGCAAATGCAACCTGGTTTCTCACTTCCTCCACCGGATCGCGCATGAGCGCAAGCGCCTGAGAAAATGACCGGGTATCATCCATGTCGACGAGGGCAAAGGTTGAAGCAATCCTCACGAGCGGGTCGGCATCCTCCTGTGCTTTTCTCACTTCACCGAGAAATTCGGTGAGTTTCAGGGCGGGAATGAGCGCAATGAGATGGGCCCGCAGCTCACCGTCTACCCGGTTCAGGTAGTAGCCGATGATGTCCTTCACGGTTTTTTTCGGGTATCCGGCCAGTATATCGGCAAACCGGCTCACGAATGCGACCGGCAAAACGGGCAGATGTTCGAACAAAAAGGAGAGACAGTACTCCTTCTTCATCTGGGCGAGGAGAAAGAGGGACTGTATCCTGAGATTCATCTTCCCGGGGGAATCCTCGCCCTTGATTATGGTAATGAGTCTTTCGACAAGCGCATCGCCGTTTTTAGTCAGGAGCGCCTTTCTGGTAAGCTCTGTGAGATCGTCGCGTGCTTCAAGAACCGTCAGGAGGGGGTCTATATACATCGGATCATCCGCCGGGGTAACTGCTTTTACAAGGTTGACGAGTGTTTTTGTCTGTGACATGTTTCTGAGTATCTCATCGCAGACAAGGCGTCTTGTTTCACGGTCGCCCCGCTTAATAATTGCCTCGACGGTGAGCCGGTACGCCTCGTCGAAGGAGTGATCGATGGACATTTTGAGAAGAGTGCCCAACTGCGAAACGTCGCCTGCCTCGTTCAATAGCCCGGCTGCAAGGGTGAGGCTCTCCCTGGTTCCCGCAAGGACGCATTTTCGTATAAAACCGGTTACCCCGACACGCGCGGCATTTTTCAGGATGGTTGTTTTTCTTTGAAAATCTTCCGGGTCGGCCATATCGAGCCTTGTGCAGAATCGACTCAGGGTTCCGGATTTTTCGAGGTACCGTGCGGCATGGTACTGGATTTCACTGTTGTCTTCCAGCATGAGCATGGCGGCGATTCCCTCATCGTCCCTGTTCTGAGGACGGAGGGCTTCGATGAGATGGATGACCTCCTGGTGCGCGAGTGTTTTGATATTTATCTCGGGAAGGTCAGTAAAGGCCTGTCTGTACCGCTTGAGCGCTTCGCGCCTCACGTCGGGATTCGGGTCTTTCAGAAGCAGTGTGAACAGGGGTTTTCTGAGCTCTTCCTGATCTTCCGTTTTATATTCGAGAACCAGGGTCTTTCTGACCGCAGGGCTCGGATCGTCGAATAGACCGGCCGGCATCTTCCCTATTCCGGGGTCTCCGGCAGCAAGAAGAATTTTCAGGGCGAAGTATCTTCCCTTCCAATCCGGGTCTGCGAGCAGCTCCTTTATCTCCTCTTTTTTATCCTCGAAAAGTGCGTATGCCTTCTTTCCGTCAAAGCTCTCCCCGTTGCTCGAGCGTGCTATTGTCTGGAGGGGGAGCTGCTCACTGTGCTCATCGAGCCACCGTATGAGATGCCTGCGCCATTTTTTACGCTCGAGCGCGTATTTGAAGCAGTGAAAAAAACCTTCGTGAATAGAATATCTGAGAATATTCTGAAAGTGCCGTTTGTCCGCAGAGCCGGCAAGCCGCTCGACCCATTCTGACGCAAGACCCGTTCTGTAGAGGATTTCCCGCGCCCTGGCTGCATCCGTTTCGTCAAGAAAATGTGTGATAAGGCCGGTCATTCTCTGCTTCTGCTTTTCGACAGTGTCGGGAAATTCAAAAAGCTCGTCTCCGATGATTTTTTTCAACACCGTCGCAAAACGGTTCCTTTTTATCAGGAAGCGGATAACGAATATGATTGCAATGATTATCAACACGCCCGCTCCTGCAGCCGTATAGTAGGTTTGATCGAGATACAGCAGCTGTTCGATTATTTTCATGATTATCCCACCTTTTTTAATACCCTGTAGATTTTAATCGGTTCGGATTTGCCCTTTACCTTCACCGGCGGTTTTTTCGATACCCTGAAATCCCCGCCGAGATGACTTCGCGTGTTTTCCGTTATTACCACTTCACCGGGACCGGCCACACCTTCGAGCCTGGCTGCGACGTTGACCGTATCGCCGATTATCGTGTAATCCACCCGTTGTGTCGAGCCGATGTTTCCGGCGACCAGCGGTCCCGTGTGTATGCCGATGCCGATGGCAAGCCTCTTTGCGTCTCCCCTGAAGAAGCTCCTCTGAGGATCTTTCACCATGCTCTGTATTTCAAGGGCGCATGAAACAGCGAGCCGGGCATCTTCCGTTTCGGATTTGAGAGGCACCCCCCACGCGGCCATGATGCAGTCGCCGATAAACTTATCAATGTAGCCGTGATGCCTGAGCACGATCTCAACCGCCTCGCTGAAGTACTCGTTCAGAATCTTGATTATGTATTCGGGATCTCTTCCCTCGGAAAACGACGTGTAACCGCGGATATCGGCAAAGAGCACCGTTGCATCCCGCTTGTCTCCGCCGAGGTGTACAAGGTCCGGATTGGCCACGATTCGTGAAGCGATCTCCTGGGAAACATAGCGGGAAAACATGTCCTTTATCAGCCGTCGCTGTTCCTTCACGGTTTTAACCGTTTTTTCGAGCTCCCGCTCTCTGCTCTGGTCGGTAAAGATGAGTGTAAGCCCCTCCCTTTTATTTCGCCGGGAGGCGAGGAGAGAAGCGTTGAGTGAAAAATCCATTTCTCCGTTTTCGTCCCTATAAATCCCCTCGGCAGCAATAATTTCAGCGCCCTCGCGTATCGAGCTTTCGAGCAGCGCATGCATCTTTTTCCCCAGGCCTTTTTTGAAAATTTCGAGTACGCTTTGCCCGAGATGGTCCTGGGAAAGGTGAAAACGTGACGCCGCGGCCCGGTTGAAATACCGGACGACGCCGGCTGTATCTGTGGTGATGAGAAGATTCGACATTGAGGTGAATATATTCTCCTGATACCTTTCGAGGGCCTGTATCTTTCGGGTATAGTCTCTGAGCCTGTTGTGGAGCACGGTATTGTGAAAATATTCCCCCGCGAGCTTGGAGATGGCCTCCGTGAAACGCAGCCGCGAACGCGTAAAAAAATACGGCTGCGTCGAGTTCAGAACAACGAACGCGTATACCTTCTTTTCGGATTTAATGGGTGCCATTATGCCGGAGCTCATGGAAGGATGCAGCAAAAGCGGCAAAAAGGGGCTTGGTTTCCTTTCGGTAAGCACGACGGTCTCACCGGATTCGAGAACGAAACCGAACGGGTCGTCTTCTGTGATGAAGGCTTCCGGGATTGTGTATCTGCCCCTGCGGTAGAGAAGCCGCGCCCTGTGCTCCTCTGACGAAAAAAAACAGGCGAGATGCGCCCCGGTTATGTCGAAGAGCTGTTCGACGAGGGACGCGATAAATTTTTTGATGTCGAAACCTCTTGAGATGGCAAAACCCGCCCGAACCACATCATCGAGAATATTCTGCATTATCGGACCTTTTTGTACTATTCGAACGCTCCGTACCGCCGAGAAGTCGTACCGTCGGATGCTGTTTTTTATCTTATGAGCTTTATGGAAAATTGCAATAATTTTTTGAAACAGAAGAGACCTCTTATGTGTTTAATCCACATGGAAGAACCGAATGGTTTGTGTACGTATTGAAAAGACCGCAAAACGTTAAAAAGATTACGCTAAAAGCCGGCCGAACGGCAGGGATAAAAAAGAAAGAAACGAAAGAAAGGAACGGGTGCGGAATATGGGGGAGTCTTCTCCGGTCCAAAATAAAAAACGGTCGGGCAGCCTTTACCTCTGTAAAAGCGGAAAAAGAGAGCTGATTCTGCAGGAGCTCGGCAGGGAGGCTGTTTTGCGTGCGTGCAGGGAAATGCCGAGGGAGAAGATGAGCAGGCAGGGGCCGGCTCATCTCACCGATGCGGAGCTTGTACAAATTGTTCTGCAAAGCGGTACAGCTCAAAACGGAGTGCAGTGTGTAGCCGAGAGAGCCGTTTCCTTTCTACGGGAGCACTACCCGGAGCTGCGGCATGATTACCGGCTCTTTCTGAGAAAACTCATGCGCATACGGGGAATCGGCAAAGCAAAGGCTGCATGCATCCTGGCGGCGATCGAGTTTTCGAATCGGCTTCAGGAGACAGCCGCACGCGCCGTGAAAAATACGGGAGATGTCATGCCCCTGCTTGCTTTTCTTGCGGAGAAAAAGCAGGAGTATTTCGTATGCATCAGTCTGAACGGGGGAAACAGGCTCATCTCGAGGCGTGTTGTTACAATCGGTCTCGTCGACCAGGCGCTCGTGCATCCGCGCGAGGTTTTCGCGGAGGCGCTGAAAGAGCGGGCGGCAAAGCTCATTGTCGCTCACAATCATCCGGCGGGAGACGTCAGTCCGAGTTCGGAGGATATGAAAGTGACCCGGACGCTCATGGAGGCTTCCTCGATTCTCGGGCTCGATCTGCTCGACCATATTATTGTTTCAGGAAGCAGGTATTTCAGTTTCAGGGAAGAGGGTCTGCTTTAAAAAATGTCCTGTCATAGCTTTTGACTTTTGATGCCAGCCCCCGTATTTTTTTTACATGTTTAAACTGAAGGCGCCATTCGAACCGAACGCCGAACAGAAACGGGCGATAGAACGGCTTTCCGAGGGGATACGAGGCGGCGAGCGGTTTCAGACCCTCCTCGGTGTAACGGGCTCCGGGAAGACTTTTACCATGGCGGGAGTCATCGAGAGGGTCGGACGTCCCACCATCGTGATATCGCATAACAAAACGCTCGCCGCTCAGCTCTACAGGGAGTTTTACGAATTCTTCCCGGAAAGCGCCGTCGAGTATTTTGTCAGCTACTACGACTACTATCAGCCGGAGGCATATCTTCCGGCAACCGATACCTATATCGAGAAAGATTTTTCGATAAACGACGAAATCGACCGTATGCGGCTTTCCGCGACCTCCTCTCTCATGGAGCGGGAGGATGTCATCGTCGTTGCCACCGTGTCGTGCATTTACGGCGTCGGGAACCCCCGGACGTACCGCAGGATGCGGCTCGTTCTCAGGAAAGGCGAGCCGTACAATCGGGACGATATACTGAGAAAACTCGTGGAGATACAGTATACGAGAAACGATTTCGAGTTCACCCGTTCGACCTTCAGAGTGCGGGGCGACGTCATCGAGGTTTTTCCCTCGTATTCGAAGAAAGCGGTGAGGATAGAGCTCTTCGGTGACGAGCCGGACAGGATATGCATCATCGATCCGCTCACGGGGGCGGTGCTTGAAGAGAGGGAGCGAATCATACTGTATCCCGCTTCACACTACGTGGTCGAGCATGAGAACATTCATACGGCACTCGCAAAGATCGAATCGGAGCTTGCCGATCGATACGCCTATCTGCAGTCCAGGAACAAGCTTCTGGAGGCGCAGAGACTCAAGGCGAGGACGGAGTACGATCTCGAAATGATACGAGAGCTCGGCTACTGCAACGGCATTGAGAACTACTCCCGGCATATATTCGGCAGGGAGGAGGGGGAACGGCCGGCGGTTCTCCTCGATTATTTTCCGGAAGGCTACATCATGTTCATCGACGAATCGCATGTAACGGTTCCCCAGATCGGCGGCATGTATGAAGGCGATCGTTCACGGAAGCTCTCTCTCGTGGAGCACGGATTCAGGCTCCCATCCGCGCTCGACAACAGGCCTCTCTATTTCGAAGAGTTCGAGCGGCTCGTGAACAGGGCCGTATTCGTTTCCGCGACTCCCGCAGAGTACGAGCGAGAGAAGAGCGGCGGAATCGTCGAGCAGCTCGTGCGGCCGACCGGACTTCTCGATCCGCAGATCGAGGTCAGAGATTCCCGGTATCAGATCGACGACCTTATCCGCGAGATCAAAACGCGTGTGAAGAGTAACGAGCGGGTGCTCGTTACGACACTCACCAAGCGCATGGCGGAGGATATCGCGAATTTTCTTTCAAAGACCGGTATCAGGATACGCTACCTCCACTCGGAGATAAAGACCTTTGAGCGGACGGACATACTGCGCGACCTTCGCGCCGGAGAGTTCGACGTGCTCGTCGGCATCAACCTGCTTCGGGAGGGTCTCGACCTGCCGGAAGTTTCGCTTGTCGCCATTCTGGACGCGGACAAGGTGGGGTTTTTACGCTCAGCCACATCCCTCATTCAAACCGCGGGGCGTGCAGCGAGAAACGTCAACGGAAAAGTGCTGATGTACGCAGACCGCATGTCGAGTGCAATGGAGGAGGCGGTCAGGGAAACAAACCGCCGGCGAAAAATACAGGAAGAGTACAATAAAGTACACGGAATTGTTCCCGAAACTATAAAAAAGCAGGTAGTGGACATACTGCAGAGGAAGAGGAAAGAAAAACAGGACCTCTCGCAGAAAGACCTGCAGGTCATTCAGGGAAGGTACAATCTCCTCAACCCTGTACACAGAAAACGCTACATAAAAATCCTGGAGAGCGAGATGCTCGAAGCGGCGAAGAATCTGGATTTCGAGCGCGCCATTGTGTTCAGGGATGAAATAGAGCGGGTAAAAGTCGAGCTGACCAAATGAAAAGGCTGTTTTTTCCAATCGGCATGTGCACGATAAAATCGAAGCAGGATTACCCGTATGCTTTGCAACAAAAGCCCCTTCTCACTGCGTTTTTTATAGTGTGGGCCGTATGCCTTCTCTCTCCCGCGCCCTCCGGCGCGGTTGAGGCCTCCGGAGACCGGGGAGTGATTACCGTGTACGGCGAGTATCCGGTTGTCGAAGAGCTGGGAAAGGGGCGTTTCCAGGACAATGAAACAGAGAGAAAAGGCCTTCTCATCGACTACGGGCTCGGCAAAAGCCCGGAAGACAAGGCACTGGTGGAGGCCCTCCATTTTCTGAGCGCCAATGTGTACGGATACACATTTACCTACAGGCCCGGAAGCAGGCTGATGAAAAACGAGGAGCAGTTCAGCATCTCGCTGAAAGGACAGATGCTTAAATCGAACGTTGAAAAGACGGTCGGAGGTGTAAAGGGAAGCGTGTACCGGGTGAAGCTGATGTTCAGACCAACTCCATCGGCAATCCGATGGATGTCGGCCTTCAGGACGAACACCCTCAGATCCGTCGAAGCGGAGGGGACGTCGGATTTCTACATGGGGTGGGAGGGCCGAAACGATGCGCTCTGGGAGGCGCTTCGAAACCTCGTGCTCGTTGCGGCAAAAATAAGCCTTCACTCGAAGCCCATTCTTATCGAGGGCGACATACTGCTCGAGGGTACACCCGAGTTCTCGGTCGGCGCCGGCAGGTATTACTGTAAAATACGCGGCTATGTGAATATGGTGAATGTGGTCACCTACGATTGAAACGGGCGCCAGGCCCGTCGGCTTCATTCGGCCGGGCTGCCGGCGCGTAGTGGGCACGTTCTGTTTTTACATTTTTTTACATTTGATTCATATTCCAGCAACGTCTTCCTTCTATATTAAAGGTGAGCATCAAAATAAAATCCATTTCACAGGAGGTCGTCATGAGACGAAAAGCGGTAAAATCAGTGCTCATCTTTATGGTAGCGGCCCTTTTGATCGGAGTCGGCTCTTTTGCCTTTGCCGACACAAAGGGCGAAGTAAAGCAGTTCAGCGGAACGGTTTCTTTCAGGTACGGCGGCGGGTTTTTCCTGAAAACCGGCGCAGGTGAAGATTACAAGCTTGCTCTCGGTCCGCCCTGGTACCTGGATAATCTGGGGCTGAAGATTAAGAACGGCGACCGGGTTACGGTCAGTGCTGTCGAGGAAGACGGTATTCTTTTTGTCGGAACTCTTCAAATAGGTTCCAAAACGTACGATATCGCGGACCTCGAGGACATATACGATCATCCCTGTCACGGCTGGTACGGCAGGGGACCGATGTACGGGCCGGGAAGAGGTCCGGGTATGATGCGTGGAGACTGGGACCACCGCCCGTACGGCTACGGATGGCGGAGATAATGTACCAGCGCTTTGAATTACAGCACAGGGGACGCCGACAGGCGTCCCCTGTCGTCGATGAATGTATGAGTATTTTCCATTCAGGTATTATGGGGAGGCAAAACAATGATGCACGGATATTACGGAGGGTTTCACCCCGGATACGGGTTTTTCGGGTTTCCGATTTTCGGATCCATTTTCGGTATACTGCTTCTCGCACTGGCGGTATACATAGCGGTTTTGATCGTCAAGAAGATCAAAAACTCAGGAGGCGACTACAGGGAGGACGATCCTCTGCATATTGCAAAACTAAGGTATGCGAAGGGTGAAATATCGGAGGCCGAGTATAAAAAGCTTGTTGAAGACCTGAAGAGATTGTAAGATAATACCGCTGGTGCCCGCACCGGCAGTACTTACAGTACCACAGGCACCTACGGTACTTGAAAGCACCTTCGGTACTTGACAGCACCTTCGGCATCTTCGACATTATCCGGATGCAAAGCGTCAGGACAATTTTCACTCCTATCGTATTTCGATGATTCGGGTCGTATGACGGAAAATCGAGAAGACGGGATATCGCCCATGGCACGGATTGCAGTTGTCGACGACGACAGGAAGCTTACGGACCTGCTGAAAGAGTATCTCGAAAACAACAATCACAGAGTTTCGAGCTTTACGAATCCCGCCGGGTTTCTTGAACAGGATTTCGCGAGCTATGACATAGTGATTCTCGATATACTCATGCCGGAGGTCGACGGGTTTCAGGTTCTGCGCCGGGTCAGGGAGAAGTCGAACGTGTCCGTTATTATGCTCACCGCGCGGGGAGACGTGTACGACAGGATTGTCGGCCTCGAGCTCGGTGCGGATGACTATCTGCCAAAACCCTTCGAACCGCGCGAGCTTTTGGCGCGCATCGATGCCGTGCTGCGACGGGCGAGGCCCGAGATCAAAAAACCTGCACGACACGCCTATCCAACCTTCACCCTTGTGCCGGATTCGATGAAGCTCACCGTTCACGACCGGGACATCGCGCTCACGAGCGCTGAGTTCGAGCTTTTGTACTACTTCTGCGACAACCCGTTCAGAGTGCTGTCCAGGGAGGTGATAATGGAGAGCACAAGGAATATAAAATGGGAGAGCTTCGACAGGTCTGTCGACGTGCTGGTGAGCAGATTGCGGAAAAAGCTGCAGGATGATCCAAACAATCCCCGGATCATACGGACGATCTGGGGAGAGGGGTACATGTTCATTGCGAAAAAAAGTGAATAAGAGAAAGGTGAGCTATCGTACGACACTGTTGATCAGGATCGTCGCTTCGGCCGCAACGGGCATGCTGCTTATTACCGTGGTTATATGGATATTTTTCCGAAATGAGGTAAAAAGCATCGGCGATTACCTGAAATACGGAAAAAGAGAAGATGCAGTGATGCTCATTTCGGGATACATCGGCGACCCTCCTTCAAAATTTCGTGCGAAGATTCTTTCACGAACATACGGCATAACCTTTGTGTACTACGTCGACGGCAGGCTCGTGTGGGTAGTGGAGAGCAGGTGGAGGAGACTGGCGGATGATCGTTTTCGGATGATGCATATGATGAGGGATATGATGGGCGGCAGGGGGGAGAAACGAAACAGGGCGGACGTGCATCTTTCGAAAAACAGGGTGCTCACGCTGATATTTCCGCCTCTGCCTCCGCATCGCAGCATCTTTTCACCGTTTGTGGGAACCGCGTTCATCATTTTCATGATCGGCCTGACGGTCTTCCTTCTGGTAAAAAGAGCGCTGAAACCTGTGGACAAGATTATCCTGGCGGCTGAAAGAGTGGGACGGGGAGACCTTACCTATCGGATACAGCATGAAACCGATGACGACTTTAAAAAGGTTGCCCACGCATTCAATACAATGACCGAAAAACTCGTCTCAATGCTCGAAAATCAGAGGGAGCTCCTCCATCTCATCAGCCATGAGCTGCGCACACCGCTCGCGCGTATAAATCTTGCCCTCGAGATGAAGGACAGGAATAAATCGCAGGCCGTGATCAAGGGCGAGATTCGGGAGATCGACAACCTGGTGGAAGATGTTCTCGACCTTTCGAGAATGAGCTCGGCTCAGAAGTATAAAAGTGTAGAACCGGTTGACCTTGTTTCGGTTCTGAGAGAGATGATTGAGGCCTACGGAAATAAAGTTCGATTTTTTTCGAATTTGAGTGATGTACACGTGAACGGAAACGAGATGCTTCTCAAAAAGGCCTTCGCAAACCTCATTGAGAATGCGGTCAAGTACTCAAAAGAAGACGAGCCTGTAGAAGTAAGGTTGAGTAAGGAGGGCGAGGGATGCAGGCTGACGTTCAAAAACAACGGACCCGGTATAGCGAAAGACGAAATGACGAAGATATGGGAGCCGTTCTTCAGGGGACGGAACTCGAGAACAGTCGATGCTCAGGGAAAGGGCCTGGGGCTCGTGGTGGTAAAGAAGGCAATCGAGCTCTCTGCCGGAAATGTTGCGGTTGAAAGCAGCAGAGACGGCCCCACACTATTTACGGTGCACCTGCCGTTGTTCGGGCCATCCGAATAAACGCGACGCTGCACTCCCCGGATTTGTTCTGCCGGACGGCGGAACGTTCGCCTGTCGGGCAGCAGCCGAGCACGTTGCGGCGGCGGGTCACAATTCCTCCTTGACAGAAATTCGAATACGCGAGATATTTCCAGTAACGCTGCTTCTTAAAAGGGACCGGGCTCTGATAAGGTGCCGGGCAGAAAACCCGCCTGAAAACAGGATAACCGCCTGCCGTGCAAAACGCTGTACAGGGCAGGCTGAGCAAAGCGCACAGAGGGAATCCTTGGATCTAGAAACCTTCCTGGAAAGTCTGAAAAAAGACCCTTCTTTCATCAATCGCGTCGCCTACTGGGGGGTGAGAAAGGCGGCGGATGCCCGGTATGCGCCGATACCGCCCGACATTCATCCGCTGATAGAGACACGCCTCAGGGAAATCGGCATCGAAAGGCTGTACACGCATCAGGCGGAAGCCTACAGCACGGTCGCGGGGGGACGGCATGCGGTCATTACAACACCGACGGCATCCGGCAAGAGCCTGGCCTACAACCTCCCGGTGCTCGACGGACTGCTCAAAGACACGGATGCAAAGGCGGTATACCTCTTCCCCACAAAGGCCCTGAGCCAGGACCAGATAAAGGGCCTCGGCGACTTCAGGCTCGACGACGTACGGCTGTACGTATACGACGGCGATACACCGTCGTCGATCCGCCAGTCGGCGCGAAAAAACGGGCGCCTCATCGTCACCAATCCCGATATGCTCCACTCGGGCATACTACCCAACCATCCGAAATGGGTGAAGATATTCGACGGGCTGAAATATATCGTGCTCGACGAGCTCCATACCTACCGGGGCATATTCGGCAGCCATCTCGCCAACGTCATGAGGAGGCTCGTACGCGTTGCAGCCTTTTACAACTCGCATCCGGTTTTCATTGCCTCGTCCGCCACGATACAAAATCCGGACGAGCTCTTCGAGCGAATAACGGGCGCCAAACCGGTAGTTGTTTCGAAAAACGGCGCGCCGCTGGGACCGAAACACTACATCATATACAACCCGCCGATCGTCAACCCGGAACAGGGCATCAGGCGGGGCGTGGTACTGGAGGGAACGAATCTGGCGAAACGGTTCATCGGAAACGGAAACACGACCATCGTATTTGCCAGGAGCAGGCTCAACACCGAGGTTATTCTCTCATATTTAAAGAAGGCGTTCAGAGGGACAGCGGATTCGATAGCCGGCTACAGAGGGGGCTATCTTCCGAACGAGCGAAGGGACATCGAACGTGGGCTGAAGGACGGCGCCATAAAGGGTGTCGTATCCACAAACGCACTCGAGCTGGGCATAGATATCGGAAGCCTCGATGTGAGCATTATGGCAGGTTTTCCGGGCTCCGTTTCCTCGTTTCACCAGCAGGCAGGCCGGAGCGGCAGGAAACGGGATACAAGCGTTTCCATCCTCATTACGTCCAACTCTCCGCTCGACCAGTACATCGCCGCTCATCCGGAGTTTCTCATGGAAAAGAGCTCGGAGGCCGCGCTCATAGACCCTTCCAATATATATGTGCTCGTCGATCAGGTGAAGTGCGCCGCATTCGAGCTTCCATTCAGACAGGACGACAACTTCGGCGGTGCCGACGTGGGGGATATTCTCGCCTACCTCGAGGAGGAGGAGGTCGTCCATCATGAGGAGGGATTCTATCACTGGCAGGACCGTTCCTACCCGGCGGAAAACGTGTCTATACGGAGCGCCGATATCGGGAATTTCGTCATCGTCGAAACGGCGCACGGGACAAGGCGGGTGATCGGAGAGATGGACCGGGCGACCGTACCGGAGCTGCTGTTCGAGAATGCGGTATACATTCACGGGAGCGACCAGTACACGGTGACGAGGCTCGACTGGGACAAGCAGATCGCCTATGTCGAGAAATCGCGCCCGGATTACTACACCGATGCGATTACCAAGACCGACATCAGGATTTTAAAGCACAATGCGGAGGAACGCCTGGCGGCGTACCGGGTGTTTTTATCGGACGTTCTGGTCCGGACGACTGCCACGAAATACAAGAAGATAAAGTTTCATACCCATGAAAATATCGGCTACGGCGATATCAGCCTTCCTCCCACCGAGATGCACACGAGGAGCCTCATTCTCAGCTTTGAAGCGAATCTTTTTTCGGGACTGACGCGGGATGAAAGCGAAAGCCTGCTGCTGGCTGTGTCGCATCTTTTGCGAAACGTAAGCCCCATATATATCCTGACGGACGTTCGCGATATAGGCACGGCCCAGGCGCTCAAGCAGCAGGTCATAGAGCTTCCGACCGTTTTTCTCTACGATAAGTACCCGGGCGGGGTCGGGCTTTCGGACAGGCTGTTCGAGGTGAGAAACGAGATCCTCCAGGCGGCGCTGTGGAGGGTGCGTGAGTGCGAATGCAGACGGGGGTGCCCTTCATGCGTCGGCCCCGAGCGGTACAACAAGAAGATATGCGAACGCTTTTTGAAAAAACTGGTTTCCGGGCTGGTCGGTATCAAGGATGAGGGGCGCGGGGAAGGGAGTGTGTAGCCGGGCATTTTTTTGTTCGATGCACAGAATTTTGACGTATAAAACGGGGGCTCTATTCGCACATGAATCGCCTCGACCTCTACAGCAGGCTCAGGGGTTTCAAAAGGGAGGATACTTCCCGGCCTGCACGTGGAAAAATCGTCACGAGTCTGAACGATAAGATCGGCGGCGAGGTCGTTTCCCGCGGCTCGAAATCCATTATTCGGGTGTTTCGGAAAATCCCGTACGACAGCCTGCACGGCACCATCCGCCTGGGGGATCTGCGTATCGTCGATACCGGCCTTCTGGATGTATTGTTTCGGGGAATCGGACATCCAGTATCCGTGAAAGACCTGCTTTTCTTCGATGTGGAAACAACCGGCCTGTCGGGCGGCGCGGGAACCGTCGTTTTTCTGATCGGTTTCCTCAATGTGGGGGAGGAGGGTCTGGAATTCACCCAGCTTTTTTTGAACAGTTTATCCTCGGAGAGCCTTTTTCTCGAGCATGTGCAAAAGGAGTTTGCGCCCGACCGGTGTCTTGTTTCATACAACGGGAAGAGTTTCGACTACAACATTATCAAAAACAGGTTTATCATGCAGGGGATGCGATTCGGCGACGAATGCGGGATGCACCTCGATCTCCTGTACACCTCGCGGCGCATATGGCGAAACCTGCTGCCCGACTACAGCCTCGGAACCGTTGAAAACAGAATACTGGATGTAAAAAGAGCTTCGGATATACCAGGCTGGCGTGTGCCGGAGGTGTATTCACATTTTTTGCGGGGCCGCGGCGTGGATGACGATATGAAGATGGTTTTTTCCCATAACAGGAATGACGTGCTCTCCCTTTTTGCACTGCTCATAGCCCAGCTTCGCATTGTGGCTCAGGCAGGCGAAACGGCGGCGGCCGATCGGACGGCCGGTGCTCTTCGGTACGATCCGGTTTCGGTGTCCCGGCTTTTTGCAGCGATAAACCGCAGGAAAAAGGCGGTCGATATACTGTC
Source organism: uncultured Spirochaetota bacterium (assembly GCA_964521865.1). Taxonomy (GTDB): domain Bacteria; phylum Spirochaetota; class B62-G9; order B62-G9; family DRHN01; genus CAYSRJ01. The sequence goes on from CAZFTJ010000001.1 coordinate 336,155, forward strand.
GTTGCATCAGGAGGACGCTGCTGCGCTGAAGAGCCTCGCCCTTCTATACAAGAGGGACGGGCATTTTGAACAGGCGCTTGAATATTTCAAACGCCTCAGTGGGAGGAAGGGCGGCCTTTCCGATTTTATCTTCGCATGCACCGAGATTGCAAAGATATACGAGCACCGCATCGGGGATTTTCAGCAGGCGCTCTCGTACACGGCAATGATGCGGGAACGGCTGAAGCGGGCCGGATATTTTTACCTCTCTGCGGGCGAGCGGTTCGAAAGCGAGCGGTTCGAGAGCGAGCTTGAAAGCGTAAACCGGCGGTACGCTCGCTTATTGCAAAAGATCGCACGTACTGAGCAATGCCGCCGGACAACAAACGCATAAGCGGGTCGCGGCGTGAGGAGAGCCGTACAGGATGGGGGCGTGAGCTATGAGGTTTGACGTCAGTGAAACGGAAATGCTCTTTGAAGAGTTCGTCAAAATCGAGAAGGCGAGGCTTTCCTGGGAGCAGTTTGACGGAAAAATGGGGGAGGAGCATGTCCGGTATGTAGTTCGGAGGGGCGATTCCGTGGGTATTGTTCCGGTGTGCGGGCGCGACGAAAAAATTATTTTGATAAGCCAGTTCCGTTATCCCGCTGCAAGGGCGAGCGACGACGGGTATCTCTGGGAAATACCGGCAGGCATGCTACACGGAAATGAAAACCCGGAGGATGCGGCGCGGCGCGAGCTTGTTGAAGAGACCGGCCTTACTCCGGATTCCTTACAGCAGCTCGTCTCGTTTTTCCTTTCACCAGGCCTGCTCGATGAAAAGCTGCACCTCTATATGGCGCGAATCTTCGATTGTTCGGAGCTGAAAGCAATCGGCGGCTTGAAGAAGGAGCATGAAAATCTCCTGATACGGATGTTTTCGATGGAAGAGCTTTTTCACATGATACGGGGTAACGCAATTAAAGATGGAAAAACGATCTCCGGCCTGTTATTTTACTATTGTTTCTGCAGAATGAATGATTAGATTAAATCTTAACTTACTATTCCCGGGGGTATGGTATGATGTCGAAACCTGTTCCGGTTTCTGAAGATGTGTACTGGATCGGGGTGAACGATCTTGAAACCGAGCTTTTCGAGGGGATTTGGCCCCTGCCGCACGGAGTCTGCTACAATTCCTACCTCATCGACGATGACCGGGTTGCGGTTATAGACACGGTCAAGAGAGGATTCCTGCCGCTTTTTCTCGACAAAATTATGGGTATTCTGAAGGCGGGCAAAACCGTCGATTATCTCATCGTCAACCACATGGAGCCCGATCACTCGGGGTCTATGAAGATGCTTCAGCTGTTTTTCCCCGGTATGCGCATAATCGGCAATAAAAAGACCGTTGATTTCATAAAAGGATTTTACGGGATCGACGACAGCTGTATTCAGGTTGTGAATGACGGCGATACCCTCGTGCTTGGAAAGCATACGTTGAAGTTTTACCTTACCCCGATGGTCCACTGGCCGGAAACGATGATGACCTATGACGCGGGAAACGGGGTGTTATTCTCAGGCGATGCCTTCGGCGGGTTCGGCACACTGAACGGCGGTATTTTCGACGACGAGGTGAACCTCGATTATTTCGAAAATGAGATACTCAGGTACTACTCGAATATTGTGGCAAAATACAGCGCCATGGTGCAGAAGGCCCTCGCAAAGCTGAAAGGCCTTGAAATAAAGGTGATCGCAGCAACGCACGGTCCCGTATTCAGAAAAGACCCCTCATATATCGTCAACCTCTACGACAGGTGGAGCAAACAGGAATCGGAGAGGGGGGTGGTTATCGTATACGCGTCAATGTACGGCAATACGCAGGTTATGGCCGAATCGGTCGCCCGGTCCCTTGCACGGGAAGGCGTCGACGTCATACGAATCCACAATATCTCAAAATCCCATCTCTCGTTCATTCTTGCCGATATATGGCGTTTCAGGGGCCTGGTACTCGGGAGCTGCACCTACAACACCAGGCTCTTTCCTCTCATGGATATGCTCATCGGTACTCTGGAAAACGACAAGCTGAAAAACAGGGTGCTCGGGATATTCGGTTCATACAGCTGGAGCGGAGGCGCCGCCAAGGCGCTCGAAGAGTTTGCCGAACGGTGTCTCAACGATTTCGTCAAACCGGTGGTGGAGGCTAAGTTTGCACCAAACGACGGGGACAGGGAACTGCTCGTTCAGCTCGGCAGGAATATCGCGCAGGCGCTGTGAAACCAGCACTATCCTCGGCTGGAATCCCTGCCCCACTCCCGTGGAGAAGCGGAAAAGAATCGTGCCCCGACGGATGCTGAATGACATGGATGTTGCCCGCCGTGATTTTGCATGTCCGCCCGGCGTGAGACTCAGTAATCCCTTGTATTGTTCATGACTTCGGAAACGGTAACGAAGTGATACCCCCTGTTTTGAAAATAGGATATGTACTCGGGAAGTATTTTGAGGATCTTGTCGACCTTTCGTGCTGTGCCGAGATGGGCGATTGAGATGGCGCCGTTCAGCCCGTGCGGATCGATTCTCTCCCACTCCTTCATCCTCAGCAGCATCTCCTGTGACGTGAAGTAGCTCGGGTTTTTGACCCGTTCGTATCTGTCCCGATCCTTGCTGTATACGACGAACGTTCTTTTGTACACATAGTCTAAAAAGTCGAGAGCGCCGAGTCTGTTGCCCGACCAGAGCACATGGTTTGGATATCCCGCTGCGGCCGCCTGGGAAAGAATCCTGTTGTCGATTGCACCGTACGGTGCGCGCCAGAGCGGTGCAAGCCGTATCTCCGTCTCCTGGTAAAACTTATTTTTAACCCTGTCGAATTCGAGCCTGAGCGAAAGATCGTCCAGCACCTCGTCCGAGATGAAAATTAAGCTGAGTCTCTTACGCCGTGAGGTTTCATACAGCGAGGCTTTGAGGTTGTAGTGCGACCATGTATGGTTGCCGAATTCACAGCCGATATCGGCCATCTTTTTGAGGTAGTGTATGTTTTTTTCATTGAAGAGCGAACCGTAATCCTCGGCAGGCATCTCATTGCTCAGAAAGATCGTAGCTCTGGCGTCGAACCTCTTTAAAACAGAGTACACGTACGGCAGCTCTCTTCCTGTCCCGAGGTCGAAGGTAAGCGCCGTTTCTCTGAAAGCAGTATTGCCGCGGCGTATGATCCTGTACGGGAGCCTGTGGCTGTCCATATTCCGGAGATTTTCCCGCACCGATCGGGTCATGTTGAAATCTACGATTCGGTTGTCCTCAATTTCAACATTGCTCAGAAACGATTCGTATTCACCGACCTGCAGCCTGTACATACGCTCGGATTCCGACAGCGTATCGATTTTTCCTTCGAGCTCGTTCAGTTTGGTATTATAACTTTCCAGCTCGGTGTGCAATTTTTTGATCTGGTCGCGCAAAAAGTAAAAATAAAAGAGGATGAAAAAAATACCTGCAGCCGAAAGAAGCAGAACGATGAGTCGGGCCGATTTAATAAAAACAGCCTGCTTTTTTTTCCGTTTATAATCCTGCCGGGCGAGATGGTAGAGATGCCTGTAGATATCCTGCGATTCTTCATCCGCTCCAGAGGCTGTACGATCGGTATGTTCCATGCTTTCGAACTGTTCGGAGGCTGGTCGGTGTCCGTACTGCCGCTTCAAAATATGTTGAAAGCAAATTCGGCTAGCGATTTCGGTTTTTCAGCTCGACGATGCGGCGTTTTATCGGCAGCCACTTTCTATTGTACTGCTGCGCCAGTCTGTACGTCTCAAAATCTTCTCTGCCCCGCCTGATTCGTACCGGAGTCGAATACGCGGCCGTTGAGAATCCGCGAAGCATAACATTTACAACGGATGCTGTATGACGGTTGAAAAAGCTCCTGTATATAGTCGTTATTCCGAGTATAACACCGATGATGATCGCCAGTATCATCATATGAATAAGCGCATACGCCCTTTTCGCATCCCTGTTGTTGAAAAACACTTCGTATCCGCCTATCATCCGTGTATAAAAATCATCCCCCATAAAAAAATTATTGAAAGACTCTTGGTCGATGCCGCGGAATACCACATCTCCGTTCTTTTTTATCATCAGCACGGTATCGGTCTGTCTGAGAACAGGCTCCAGATCGTGAAATATTTCCGGTGAAAACGAAAGGATTTTTTCCATTGCAGCCGCCTGGGGCCGGATGATCGTGTTGTTTTCCACGGCGTAAAACCCTGCAAACGCGCCGACGCAGATAAAAATAACGATGATCAGAACGGCGTTGACGTATCGCGGCGTCATTACGTACCTGATCCTTGTTTTACTCAGAATTTTCAGTGCACGCAGGAACCGGAGTATTCGGGCAATCCGGATTATTTTAACGATTTTAAGAAAGCTCAGGCTTCCGATTGAAAAAAAGAGCATGTTTTGTCCTGAAAAGAAGGTAATATACATCAGGGGTCCGGAGTTGAGGAACAGGAGTGGCAACGAGCTCAACAGGTCTATAAAACCGCCCTCCCGCACCATGTATGCGCCGGCCTTTTTCTTTTTGCCCGAGACAATGAGTCGGGAGATGAATTCGACGGAGAAGATAAAATCAAACGAAAATCCCGCAATAAGCAGGTATTTCCGTATCTGTACGCTGAGCCCCCTGTATACGGCAAACTCCTCACCGAAGGTTTGCAAAACGACAAGAATGATGAAGAAGAAAATAAGACTCTCAAAGACTTTTCCGATGTAGCTGTTTTCGTTCATAGCGCCGTTTCCTCGATTTCGCCTGTTATTTAACTGCCATTTTTTAATGTCAATTGTTGTCGCACCGATTTTCATCCATGTACGATAGGCACATTCTCTTATCTAATTTTTCGGCAGATTGAGGCCATTATCTTAAAAGGAGTGTTTTTGTCCGTTCAGTATATCGCCGATAAGTGCAACCGCCTCAGCTGCGTTTTCCGCACCGTAGATGGCGTCCTGCCGCCTGTTGTCAAGAGCGGTTCCGATGAGTGTCGGCGGTATCCCCGGAAGACCGCGTATAACAGCGATCGGCTTTCCGTACTGCCATGAGTATGCGATTTCACTCAACGTGCCGCTTCCGCCGGATACGGCGACAACTCCGTCTGCCGCACATGCTATTACTGCGTTTCGTGCATACCCGATGCCGGTTGGAATAACGATATCGACATACCGGTTCGCATCCAGTTTCGAGGTTCCCGGCAAAAGCCCGATAATACGTCCCGAATTTTCACCTGCCTCCTCGTACGCACCTCTGCAGGCCGCCTCCATTACACCGGAAAGGCCGCCGCAGATAAGTGAAAATCCACGTCTGATAATTTCTCTTCCAGCTTCATATGCAGCCTTTTCGGCAGCACCGGCTGCACGAGCCGAGCCTATCACTGCAATCAAACGCCGCAATTCTCCCCTCCATGTTGACGAAACGGTCAAAAAAGTGTATTATATTAGTACGGTGTACAGGTATATAGCGACGCCGCCAAGCGGCATGTTCCCCGCGTTATTTCCAAGGCGTGTAAGGAGGGGTTACGTCCGCTTCACCGGATTTGTTCGGGCGAACAGCGGCCTGCCCGATGGGTTCATCCGACCTTCGGTCGACCGAATGAAGCTCGTCCGGACACTGACGACCGGATCATCTGGGTGCCGCGTCCGGCTGCACACGGCAGAAAAACGGACGTATGTCGGCGGGTACGCGCCTTCTCAACCGCTGGTTCGCGAGCTCCAATATGCGCCGCGACGCGGTAGAACAGATCAGGTGCTTTCACCGGCGGCACGATTCGGATAAACTCCTGATATTCCGCCTGCACGCGCTAAGGTAGAGAATTTACACGCTATGTCTTTGTTTCGCAAACTGAATAAGGACTATAAGATAATACACCCCATTCTGGTAAATTTTCAACCGGTTATGTGGAAAAAGACGCCCGCTTTCTCGAAGCATGTCGAGGCTGCTGCGCCGGCAAGGAAGACGCGGCTCGTATGCTGCAGTTTAGTATGAAGCGGTGCTGTGAGGAACAGGTTGCGTGAAAGCTTTGTACAGGTAGTTATCTATTATATAAAGAGGATACGGCATGTATGAAGTGGGAGCAAAAGTTGTTTATCCACTCCACGGAGTTGGCGTTATCAGCTCAATCGAGGATAAGGAAGTCCTCGGAGAGAAAAGGTCCTACTATATCATCAAGCTTTCGATCTCCGATATGACGGTGATGATACCGACAGACAAATCCGAAGAGCTCGGTCTTCGTCTGATCGTCAGCGACAGGGACGCGAATAAGGCGCTCAGGATAATCAGCGGGGAAACGACGGACATGGATGAGGATTGGAAATCGAGGTATCAGCATAATTTCGAAAAGATCAAAAGCGGTTCTATCGTCAATGTTGCGGAAGTGGTGAGGAATCTCTTTCACAGGAACAAGGTGAAGGAGCTTTCCATAATGGAAAAAAAGCTGTACGAGAATGCATACAGACTGCTGATTGACGAAATCTCTTATGTCAAGGATCTGGAAAAGGAAGACGTTCAGAACCTGGTCTCGATTGGTCTTGAAAACGGGAAGTAGAAAAAGCAGAGTGGTGAATTACAAAATGTCGGAGAAAGCTATTGATAATACGTATACTATTCGTTGTTGTAACCGTTGCACTCGCAATCCTTTTTACCATCGGCCATGAAAATTTTGTTGTCTATACGGCTGTTGTTCTCGTCATATCCACAGGGGTAGTCCTTCTTGAAAGAATCGCAAAGAAATTCAAGAGGGAAAATGTCACCAGGATATTCAAAGGATTCATAATCGGGCTCGTGCTCGGTGCAGGCTTTTCTGCAATCGCCCATTCTTTCGGCCTGCAGATGGCCTGGTACTACCGAACCTTCATCTATCTGTGCACCCTCTATTTCGGCGTCGCTGTGGTGTCTCAGCTCGATTTCGGCGTGGGTATGATGCGCAGTACGGTCGGCAAAGGCGGACCCACCGATTGCGTCAAGATACTCGATACCAGTGTAATCATCGATGGAAGAATAGCGGATATTATCGATACGAAGTTTATCGAGGGAGTGCTCGTTGTTCCGAAGTTCGTATTAGACGAGCTCCAGCAGATTGCAGATTCGTCGGATTCGGTGAAGCGCTCAAGGGGGCGCCGCGGGCTCGATGTTCTCAACCGGCTCAAAAAGGACAGGGGTACTCTTCTACGCATTACCGATCAGGATTTTCCCGAGATACCCGATGTCGACTCCAAACTTGTAAAGTTGGGCAAGGTGCTCGATGCAAAGGTGATCACCAATGATTTCAACCTGTACAAGGTTGCCGAGATACAGGGGGTAACGGTTCTCAACATAAACCTTCTCGCCAACGCCCTGAAACCTGTTGTTCTTCCGGGTGAGCGGATGAAGATTGTGGTCATCAAAGAGGGAAAGGACCCCGGGCAGGGGATCGGGTATCTCGACGACGGAACTATGGTGGTGGTGGATTCTGGTAAAAAATATGTGGGTGAAGAGATATTTGTAACGGTTACCAGTGTGCTGCAGACACCTGCCGGAAGGATGATCTTTGCCAAGTATGAGCACGACTGACGGCGTACTCTACGTTGTAAGCACACCCATAGGAAACCTGAAAGATATTACTCTGCGTGCGATCGAGATCCTTAAAAATGTCGATTATATAGCCTGCGAGGACACACGCATCACGCTGAAGCTGCTCAACAGGTACGATATTAAAAAACCACGTATCTCCTTCCACTCAAAAAGCACGCCTTTTGTTCTGAACCGCATTCGAAAGCTCATTGCAAACGGGTCTTCCGTGGCCTATGTAACGGACAGCGGAACACCGCTTGTCTCCGATCCGGGAGGTATGCTCGTGCAGTGTATTGTCGAAGACGGAGGCAGGGTTGTTCCTGTTCCGGGTCCTTCAGCGGTTCATGCAGCACTCGTGGCATCGGGATTGCGGTTTTCGGAGTACACATTCATCGGCTTTACCTCGAACAGGAGTGCACGGAGAAGAAAGAAGTTGGCAGAGCTCGGCAGGGGTGTGTACGTGTTTTATGAATCTCCGCACCGGATAGCGGGTTTTCTGAGAGATGCGTATGACGTGCTCGGGGACATTCCATGCTCCGTATCCAGGGAGATTACGAAGAGATTCGAAACCCATTACAGGGGCGGAATCGCCCGGGTGCTGAAAATTATCGAAAAAGAGGGCCAGCGGGGTGAATACACGGTTGTGCTCGATACCAGAGAGGAGGGCGTGCGGGGCAGGATGTAATGCCGCCGTCAAGCGGCGTGTTCTTCGCGTCAAGCCAAAAACCTGAATTCTAGTGTACAAAACCAGAAACGCATGAAAAAAAACTGTTCCGGGACATGCAAATATGTACTATACTGTAGTACGGGCATGTGGTGCGGTATGAAATTATGTTCTTGGGGAATGTCCTATTTGCTTAAGTAATGAGATTTTCTTTCCGATATATCTTATGTCGAAGGAGTGCAGATAAATGACCATAGATAAGATTGGGCCGCTAAACAAAATCCTGAAAACCCAGAGTGACGTGAACATCAGGAAAAGCGAGAAGACCACAAAAAAAGACAGGGTTGAGCTTTCTCCGGAAGCGAAGAAGATGGCCGAGCTCTCACAGCTCGAGGCAAAGATTAAGGCTGCTCCTGATATACGCAAGGAACTCACCGCCGGAAGAATAAAGGAGCTCAGGGACAAGCTGGAAAATCCAGATGAGTATCTGACCAAGGAGATAGCTGAAAAGATCGCCCAAAAAGTTGCCGAGTCTTTCGGTATAAAATCGTAGGACCGCATGCATTCAGTCGACCGCTGTATACGGGTTTTACATGGATAGGAAAGTGTAGGGCAGAGGGTACGCCTTTTGTCCTGAAAATGCCGTATGAACATACACGCGCTGAGAAAAATCAGGGTAATCAGACGGAGGAATACTCCGTCTTTTTTTGTTTTATCCATTGGAAAGCCGGTTCATCCGATCTGCGGCCGGCTGAACAGGTTTCGGTTTTTACCTTATTAGGTTTTACCTTATTATGTTTGAAAGTTTGCTTGCCCATTGATTGTCTCACACTGACCGGAGGTGCACGTGTTTGAGTTTCTTCGAGTTTACAATACCGACCAGGGTTGAGTTTGGTACGGATGCGCTCGCGAGGCTCGGATATTTCGCCGCTTCTCTCGGCGACAGGGCGCTCGTCATATCCGAAAACGTTCAGAACAGGGCCGGAAACCTGCAGAATATAGAAAACATTCTGAAGGGAAAGAAGATCGAGGCCATTCTGTACGACGGAATATTTCCGAATGCGGACACGCAGGTGATAGATGAGGTCGCATTGATTGCGAGAAAGTCCCGGGCGAACATCATTATCGGTGTAGGCGGCGCCCGCACATGCAATATCGCGAAACTCGTTTCATTTCTCTGCAGCAATGAAGGGGAGGTGGCGGACTACATTCATGGAAGAAGCGGCAATGGAGTGAGAGTTCCGTACATCGAGATCCCCACAATCTTTCGGGAAGTTTTCGCCCTTACGAACAGTGCGTTCGTAACGGATGCCTACGACCAGACAAACAGGGTGCTCACCCTGCAGGGCCTCGGTACCGATGTGCTCGTGGATGACCCGGCCCTGATGGCCGATATACCGATCGATATCGCGGTATACACGGCCTTCGATATCATATCGCTTTCCACAGAGGGTTATATATCGCTGAAGGCGATTCCCCTCGTTGAGCCGATACTTTTGAGGGGCATTGAAATAGTCTACTACAATCTCCGGAATTATATAAAAAATCCTGTTGATGTCACCGTGCGCGAAAAGCTCTGTACCGCAGGACTGTTTACCGCAATCGCCAATATTATAACCGGGTTCGGGGTGAGCTTTGCGCTCGCTATGGGGATGAACGGGAAAAACCGGATTTCAAAGTCGATAATGTCTTCACTGGTTCTCACAACGATGATGGGATACAATCAGTCCGTTTCCGCAGCGCGTCTTGCCAAGATTGCGCGGGTTATGGGAAGGGATACCTCTCAGGTGCCGGAGGCGGAAGCCGCAGGTCTTGCAATAGAGGCTGTCGAAGAGTTCAGAGAGAACCTGGGGGTGCAGCTCGTCAAGCGGATCAAAGACCTGGGGCTCGAAAAAGACGACCTTGCCGAAGCCGCCGAGGTTGCGATACGCTTCGAAGACATAAACAGCATGCCGAGAAAGGCATCGTTCGAAAACCTCATGGACATGCTCCAGAAGGTGTACTGACGGTCTGTACCGGCGACTTTTTATACTCCTCGTACCATTCCGCACAGATCCCGACTCCCTCTTCAGTCGTAAAAGGCGGGTCGTAATTCAGAACCTTTTTTGCCTTTTCAATGCTGAAACTGTAATTTTTCGACGCCTGGGCGATTCTGTACGGGGTTATGAGCGGGGGTTTGGCGGAATGAAAGAGCTTGAAGAGCGCGTCGAGCACGAGAGAAAATCCGTACAGAGGTTTTGCGGGTATGGATAACATGGGAGGCCGTTTGTCGAGAGCAGCCGCCATCATCCCCAGAAACTCCCGCCACCGTATATCACAGCCGTCGCTTATATTGAATGCATGGCCGGCGCCCTTCTCGGCGGTCAGGCAGAGCTCTACGGCACGCACGAGGTTTCGGGCGAAGCACGGCGAGGTGAGGGTCTTTCCTCCCAGCGGGAAAGCCGCAAGACCCCTGTCGATTGCCTGCAGAAACGGGAGGGTGGTCGTTGTATCGAAAGGCCCGAAAACGTTCGAAGGCCTGAGAACGAACAGCTCTATTCTGTCGCGGTATTGGAATAGTTTCTGCTCCGCAATTGCCTTCGTTACACAGTAGCCGTTTTTGAAGGGCCTGACCTCATGCTTTTCATCGGTGTTGATGTGTCCCGTGAAGCCGTAGACGACCGTCGAGCTCAAATGGATGAATCTGCGGACCCCGCTTCTTATTGCGGATTCAATCAGATTGAGTGTTCCCTGTACATTCGTGTGATAGAAATCGTCATAATCTCCCCAGTCGCTTGCACGGGCTGCGGTATGAATCACCGCATCAAACCCCTGCAGCGAATCGTCGAGCCTGTCTTCAAGGGACGCGGTGATCAGGGAATACTCACTCCCCTTGAAGCGGAAGAGCCGTGAGGTTTTTCTGACCATTCCGACCGCGCTGTACGCGGACCTTTCGGAAAGACGGCTGAGCAGATGACTTCCGATAAACCCGTTAGCCCCGGTTATGAGAACTCTCATCTCCATCCCCGCTCTCCTTCCTCGTTTCATACAGTGCGAGGTGCATATTCCCGGCAGTATCGCGAAACGACGACGAAACATCGTTATTTACACGGGTAGTTGTTTTAAATTATATTAATTATTCTAATCTCGTGTTATTATTGAAAAAAAGCAACGGAATTTAACCCGCTCCTCCGAAAAGAGCGGTAATCGCGGCAGAAACTTTACACGGGGGTGGATGTACAATGTCCGAGATTCGCATTGAGCCGGTTAAAACCGGCGCCGAAACGAAACGCTTCTTTAATCTTCCGAAAAGCCTGTACGCAGACGACCCATGCTATGTCGAGCCTCTTCGCTCCGAGCTGAACAAGCAGTTCAGCAGAAAGCATAATCCCTTTTTCGAGCATGCCGATGTACAGTCGTTTCTTGCGTACAGGGACGGTCGTCCCGTGGGAAGGATAACCGCGATAGAGAACAGGCTGTACAACGAATACCACCACAACAGGTCGGGATTCTTCGGTTTTTTCGAATGCGCCGATGATGCCGAGGCTTCCGGCAGCCTCCTTCATGCCGCCGAAAAGTGGCTGAGAGGACGGGAACTTGACAGTGTCATCGGGCCGATGAGCTTCAGCACAAACGATATCTCGCCCGGTGTTCTGATCAGAGGGTTTGAATACCCCCCGTATCTCGATATGTCTCATGCGCTTCCGTATTATGCCGGGCTTATCGAAGGCGTGGGGTATGAAAAGGCCGTTGATGTGCTCGCGTTCAAAATACCGATTCACCAGGAGCTCGATCCAAGAATCGTCCGCCTCGCCGAGCGGGTGAGGACGAGGCGGAATGTCACGGTCCGCTACTTCGACGAAAAGCATTTTGACGGGGAGATACGGATTCTGAGAGATATATACAACAGCGCGTGGTCCGGCAACTGGGGATTCGTTCCCATTACGGATGCAGAGTTCGACGAGGCGGCAAAAAACTTCAACCGGGTGCGCATAAAGGAGCTTGCACTTATAGCGGAGGTGGACGGCGAACCGGCTGCATTTTCCCTGGTGCTGCCGAATATCAACGAAGCTCTCATTCACATGAACGGCAGGCTCTTCCCCTTCGGCGTATTCAAGTTTTTGTACTGGCAGAAGAAAATAAAGGGTCTTCGCCTCCTGATTCTCGGCATCAAACCGGAGCACAGGAACCGGGGCATCGACGTCATGCTGTACTACCATAACATGACCGAGGGGATGAAACTCGGATACACCGAGGGGGAGCTCTCGTGGGTGCTGGAAACAAACACCCCCGTTATCAACGCGGCGCTGCTTGTAAAGGGCGAGGAGTACAAGCGCTACAGGATATACGAGAAAAAGCTGTAAACGGCATTATTTTATCGAAGCGCGTCCGAATGAATGAGAGGCGCACACTGCCGATGCTCAGGCTGTACGGTCCTTCATCCGACGCCGAAAAAAAAGTAGTACGGCAAACCAGTAGCATCCTGCCGCGGCAACGCCCGTAGCAAGAAACCCCGCATTGGAAGCGGCAAGCACCACTCCGGTCGAAGAAACAACGGAAAAAAAGCCGTTAACGGACCATGCCCAGGGCAGCGTGTATGCCGGCCCTCTTCGAAGAGCCGAGAGGCCGACCGGAAAATAAATTCCCATAAAAAAGCCCGCCGGTGCGGTCAATAAAACCGCAGCACTCAGTTTGAGCGCTGTCGACGCCCGGACTATCAGCAGGAAAAACCGGTCGCCCAAAAACAGTATACCGAGGAAATATGCAGTGATAAAAGCGGTTATACGCAGAAGGGTTTGCCTTCTTTTGTTCTCCTCGAGCCCGTCCGAGAAATAGCTTCCGGCGCCTGAAAAAACCAGAAGGGCTGCAATAATCGTCGAGTTTGAATAGAGCGGGTTGGCGATGAATTTGGCGAATTTCTGCATGAGGAGGATCTCGATAAACATGTATCCAACGGCTATGAGACTGAAGTAGAGGATTACTTTTACGGCTTCGATTTTATGCCCCATGATGACCGGCGGAAGCATAATAAAAACACCGGCCAGGATAACCGTTGCAATAAATGTGGCAAAAAGCACTATATACCCGCCTTCTACAACAAATAGCCACTCTTTTCCTGTGGTTCTGAATAAGTAGGGGATTTTGCCCGGTCTGATAAAGTATGAAAAGTAGGGCCTGGTATCGGTCGACGGCCTGATGTTGAAGAGGTAGTTCTTCACAAATCGGCGTCCTTCCGTAAGAATACGACCGGTATTTCTGTAGTAGGCTGCATCCTGCACGATAGTGAACCGGTTCGCCTCTTTTTGCTTCATGCCCGGATAGAAGACGAGGTCGAAAGCCATGCTGCTGCAGAATGATTTGATTTTCTCGATTTCGGGGCCGGTAAACGGCACTTTTTTTACCAGCAAAGTGCCGAACTGCCAGCTGCGCAGAACAACCAGATTTTCCGTGACATCGAGATGTTCCCGCGAAAGGGCCTCTTTTGCCGTTGCAGCGAGCTTGAGGAGGTTCCTCGGAGGCTGCTTGAGAGGCAGGCTTGCTGAAACGACGCCGTCTTTACCGATGCCACCCAGATAGTCCTGGAATGCCTCGACGGTAAGCAGGTAGCTCGTGTCGGCGGAGTAGATGCCGCCCACAGTTTGCAGGTAGCCTGCGGTTTCCGGAATATCGATGATATCAAACTGTGCTCCGCCGGTTTTAATAAAACTCCTCACATCCGTGCTGTTGAAAGCGACGGGTTTTTTATTGAAGAAATTATTGTTGAATCCCGAAAAGACACGGGTCAGAATATCGGGCAGAAAGGGATTCTGCTCACACACCGTTACCTGCACGGCTCCGTTTACAAACGCCCTTTCCACCGGAATGCCGCCGCCGAGGCCGGCAATGAGCACACGGGGGTTCCTGTGCAAAATATAAGCGGCAGACTGCACCTGATAGCGGAGGTAATCAGGCAAACGGTCGTTTTGTATCCCGTCTACTGCGGACAGGAGGTCACCGTCGATAAAGAGACCGTGCTGCTCCGGGAGCCTGTTGTTGAACCGGTAACTCAAACCCGGCGCAATGCGAAGCATTCTGCTTTCCACAACATCGATGCTCCCGTACGGGCTTATCCGTGAATACACGATACGTGCATCCGGAAGGTTGAGAGCGAGCTGTTCACCCTTATAGGGTAGGACTTTAATTCCACCCGTAAAAAATAGTATCCATCCGGCAGCAACGAGGCCGGCGGCGATTGTAAAAACCGGGACGGGCGCCCGGCCGAATATGCCGGGATTTCGTATCATACACGTGATGAGATTGAAAAGACCGAGACACAGTGCAACGGAGAGCATCCTCTCCGGCCTGATCGAATACATGAGGAGAATTGTCACGGCAATTCCGAAGCTCGAGCCGGTGAGATTGAAAAAATAGGCCCTGCCGCTTTTCATTACCAGAAAGGCGCATATAACTGCTGCCGATCCGGCGGCAAACGGCACCGCATAGAAGGTATATCTGAGAATAAGGCGGATAATCTGAGACCTGTCCCATACAAAAACGAGCGGGTCGAAAACCACCTTCGAGGAGAGGTAGAAACCCACCCCCAGGAAGAAGATGAAGCCGCAGGAAGACCAGAAAAAGAGCTCCTCCTCTCTGCCTCGCACCTTCTCTCTGAACAGACTTATGAGTGTGCCGCTCGTACCGAAACCGGTGAGCGCAAGTGCTATTGCGCCGTAGGTAAAGTTTCCAAATCCCTCCACCTTCAGGATGCGCATGAGGGAAATTTCGAGAGAGAGCAGGGCTGCAGAGACAAGAAAGAGGGGGAGAGGGTATACCGGTTTTTTCATTCGGATTTGCTATCTCTGTCTTTTCGTGTAAAGGGTACGAACATGACGGGAAGGATGTCCCGAACCGTAATGTTACCGTCGACATCCTTCTCGACGAGCTTCAGCACCTGGGGAAAGTAGGGCTGGCCCACGGGAATGCACATGCGCCCCGTATTCTTGAGCTGTTTGAGCAGGGGCGGCGGTATGTGATCCGCGGCTGCGGTGACGATGATTGCGTCGAATGGAGCAGCCTCCTCCCAGCCGAAATAGCCGTCTCCGATTTTCACGTGGACGTTTTTATATCCGAGTCGTTCGAGTCTCGCCCTTGCGCTTTTGCCGAGCGGAGGTATAATCTCTACAGTATAGACGGATTTTACGATTTCAGCGAGCACAGCGGCCTGGTACCCCGATCCTGTACCGATTTCAAGGACGGTGTCGTCCTTGCCGACCGCGAGAAGCTCGGTCATGAGGGCTACTATGTAGGGCTGTGAAATTGTCTGGCCGTACCCGATCGGCAGGGGATTATTTCTGTACGCCTGCTTTTTGTACTTCGCCGGTATGAACTCCTCGCGGGGTACGCTGAGCATGCTCCGTATGACGGCCCGATCCTCGATGCCCTCTTTTACAATGTGCAGGTCCACGAGCCGCCTGCGCTGCGCTTCAAAATCGTCGTTCGACTGTGCTTCGGGCTCCCGAGTTGGAAGGGCGAAAAAGGAAGAGAGAAATAGAACGAGGAAACAGAAACCGGGTGAAGCAAAACACAAAAGGCGCAGGCCGGTTCGATTGTCATGCATACCGACGTTTTTTCGATGTGTCTTCATATTCTATACTGTATGCTCCGTACCGCTATTGTCAAGCGTATATATTCCGCGGTATGGCTCGCGGACCCATCGGCCGCAGTATCCCGCACCGGTGCCTGCGATAAAATTTTATCCGGACGCTTCGCATCCGGATAATGTCGAAGATGCCGTAGGTGCTGCAAAGTACTGAAAGTACCACCGGTGCAAGCACCAGGATTTGTTACACGACGCTTCGCGCCGTATAACAAATCCAGTTGAGCGGACGTAACCCCCGCTTACAAGCCTTCGGCTTTACGAGGAGAACATGCCGAAGGTGCTGATGAGTACCGCTCACCGGCGGCATTAAGCCGGATACGGCGCGAGCCGCAGGTATGGGATAGAAAGCGGTGAAGCATTTGAATATTTCACGGCATTCTGTGGGGTTGAAAGGCGCACTATGAGCCATGAGCAGGAAAGGAGGATGTGAATGAACGCGATTGTTGTCGGAAGTGCCAATACCGATCTGATAATGCAGGTCGATCGGCTCCCCGCTGCAGGCAATACGGCTGTGGCACACGGCTTCAGGAGCGGGCCGGGAGGAAAGGGGGCGAATCAGGCGGTCTGCCTCGCCCGGCTCGGTGTGAATACGCACCTGGTCGCCCGTTTCGGCAATGACGGCTTTTCCGGCCTGCTCAGAAAGGAGATTTCCCGTTTCGGCGTCGACCTGTCCTCGGCGGTCATTGACAGGGAAAAAACCGGGGGCGTCGTGTTCATTATACTCGACAGCCGGGGGAACAACACCATGGTTGCGGATCTCGGATCGAATCTTTTCCTCGATGCGGACGACATCACCCATGCCTCCAGGCTGTTCGGGGATTCGGATATACTTCTTCTGCAGCTTGAAGTAGCGGATATAGCCAACAGCAGCGCCGCAGCGTATGCGCGCAGGAACGGCCTGAAGATTGTGCTCAATCCTGCGCCCATGCGGAAGTTCGACGTGTCCATCCTCGAAAATGTCGATGTAATCACGCCCAACATGCAGGAGCTCGAGGCACTTCTGCGTAATGTGAGGGGAGGATCGCCTGTCGATGCGAGGGAAAGGGATCCCGAAAAAATAGCAGATGCGGCACGGCAGCTCTTTTCATTCGGAGTGAAGGATATCGTGGTTACGCTCGGGAAGAGGGGAAGTCTTCTGGTGAAGAAGGGCTCGTTCGCGTCATTCGGAGTGTACCCGGTGGAACAGGTGGACGCGACTGCTGCGGGCGATGCGTTTACCGCGGCCCTTTCGTACATGTACGCACGAGGTAACGATATTGCGGATTGCATACCCTTCGCCTCTGCGGCCGCTGCGATTACCGTAACCAGAGCGGGTGCGCTTCCATCCCTGCCCACCCTGGATGAGGTGCAGGAGTTTGAGAAAAAAAATACAACGATCGATTCGAGGTATTTTACTTGACCATGACGATTTTTCGATGTTAATTTACGGTGTTTGACGGCGCGAATGACGAGTTTTCCGAGTAGACAGGCAAAAGGTGCCCGGAGCATCCAAAGCTGCAGGAACAGAGTTTTCAAATCCGGCAGCCGATAATGTGAGAACATTTCGACGGGTGATGCTCCAATGCAGTGTCTATGGCCGGCGAAGCTCGAAGTTCGCTCTTTTTTTATTTTTCGATCGTGAAGCAGTATTTCGTGGAAAGCAGGTGTTCTGAAGAACGCCCGTGCTCTGCCTGATACAGGCAGATATTCTGTAAACGTATCCTTTGGAATACGAGAAGGAGGGTTTTCGTGATAAAGATAGAGAATGTCACAAAGATGTTCGGCTCGACCGTCGCTGTAAAGAATATCAGCTTCGACGTGGAAAAGGGCGATATACTCGGCTTTCTCGGGCCGAACGGTGCGGGAAAAACGACAACCATGCGCATCATTACCGGTTATTTCCCGCCGACGGACGGAAACGCGTACGTCGCCGGGCACAGTGTTCTCGACGAGCCGCTGGAGGTGAAAAAGCGCATCGGGTATGTTCCGGAAACGCCATCAATGTACAATGACATGAGAGTGCATGAGTACGTCAAATACATCGGGGCTATCAAAGGAGTGCCGAAATCTGAGCTGAAGGAACGGTTCGAGAGGGTGGTCGAACAGTGTGCGCTCGGTCAGGTGATCAAGAAAAATATCGGCGAGCTGTCGAAGGGGTTCAAACAGCGCGTCGCACTGGGTCAGGCGCTGATAAACGACCCTCCTGTGCTTGTTCTGGACGAGCCCACAACCGGTCTCGACCCGAAGCAGATCTACGAGATCAGGACCCTTATAAAGTCGATGGCCGGTGAACGGACGATAATTCTGTCCACGCACATACTGCCGGAAGTTTCCATGACCTGCAGCAAGGTGGTGATTATCAACGAAGGGCAGATCATTGCGGTGGACAGCACGGATAATATCGGAAAAAGCCTCATCGATTCGCATCAGATCGAGATAAAGGTCGACGGCCCGCGCCGGGGGGTGCAGGAGAAATTATCGGCCCTGCAGGGGATTAAACGTATCGAAACGAGCGGAGACACCTATGTAATCGAAACCGAGAAGGAGCATGACCTTCGTGCACGGATAGCGAAGGCAGTGGTCGACGGAGGTTTCGGTCTGCTGGAGCTGAAATCGAGGTCGATGAGCCTCGAGGATGTCTTTCTCAAACTTGTCACTGAGGAGGAGGGGGTGCGGCAATGAGAAATATAGCTGAGATCTACAAGAGGGAAACGCGGTTTTACTTTACAACCCCGGTTGCGTATGTGGTTATTGTCATCTTCGCCGCGGTGTTCGGGTTTCTCTATTTTCGAAACCTTACCTACTACTCGCAGCTCTCCTACCAGATGATGCAGAACCAGTACTACCAGCAGCGGATCGACCTGATTCTGGGGGTTTTTGCGCCGCTGTTCAGCTCGAACAGCATAATATTTTTGCTCGTCATACCGCCGCTTTCAATGCGGCTCTTCGCGGAGGAGAAGAAGTCGGGTACCATTGAGCTTCTGTTTACCTACCCTGTAAAGGATGTGCATGTGGTGATGGGGAAATGGCTTGCAGCCGTTACCATCCTTCTCGTCATGCTCGTTCTCACTATTCCTGCGCCGTTTCTCGCATTCAAGTTCGCAGGATCGTCGGAATGGGGGCCGGTACTGTCGGGCTACCTGGGTATGTTTCTGATGGGTGTGTCGTTCCTTTCGCTCGGCGTGCTGATATCCGCTGTTTCGGAAAACCAGATCGTCTCGATTATCATCTCGTACGGTGCGCTTCTTGGTTTCTGGTTTCTGGGATGGGCTGTTGATCCGAACTCAACGAAGAAGATAGGCGACGTTCTGAACGAGTTGAGTATCATCAGACATCTGGACAATTTTATCAAGGGAGTTATAGATACGAAAGATATTGCATACTATGTTCTGTTTATCTTCGCTACCGTATTTCTGACTACCCGGGCGCTCGAATCGAAAAGGTGGAGGGGGTAATCATGTTGAAGAAAATCCAAAAATATCTATTCATAATTTCTCCTGTTCTCATCCTTGTCAGTCTTTTCAACTTTTACCTGAGCGGCAAGTTCGATCTTCTTTCAATGATAACACTTATCGTCGGCCTCGGAGGCGGCATTATTTTCTTTGTGCTGTACTATGGCGAGGTGGTGCAGAAGATCACGAGGCGTAAGGTAAAGTACGGAATCAACAGCGCGGTCATCACCATCATTGTCCTCGGGCTCGTTGTCGTTGTATATCTCGTCACTGTCGACAAGAACAAGAAGTTCGATCTGACTGCGGAAAAGAGGTTTACCCTCTCCGAGCAGACGCAGAAAGTGCTGGGCCGGCTTCAAGGACCGGTCAATGCGTATGCATTCTATGCCAAGCAGATGGACAAACGGTCGATAAGCGACCTGCTCGGTCAGTATCACTACCTGTACAAGGACTTCAGTTTTGAGGTGATCGATCCCGACCTCAATCCCGGTATCGTCGAGAAGATGGGTGTCAAGGAGTACGGCGAATTGCTCATAAAGTACGGAGGCAAGACTGAAAAGGCAAAATCACCCAATGAAGAGGGCATTACCAACGCCCTCATAAAGCTTACTCAGACGTCCGTTAAAAAGGTGTACTTCATCACGGGCCACGGCGAGAAGAGCATCGAAGATTACGGGAACAACGGCTATAACCGCATCAGCCAGGCGATAAAGTCCGAGAATTTCGCCGTCGATCAGATTCTGCTGCTGCGTTCGGAAAAAGTGCCGGATGACTGCGCGGTTCTCGTGTCGGCAGGTCCGACGAGTGATTATGAGCAGCATGAAATAGACCTCATCGAAAAATATGTGCAGTCCGGAGGCAGAGTTTTGTTCCTCGTCGATCCCGATGAGGGATCGACTCATCTCAACAACATTGCGCTCCTGCTCGAGAAGTACGGGCTGCTTCTCGGAAACGACGTGATAATCGACCCGCTGAGCAGGGTGCTTTCCGGGGATTATTTCATGCCGGTTATAAGCGATTATACCTACAGCCACATCACCAAGGACTTCAGGCTTGCTACATTTATGAGAATTGTGCGCAGCATCGGCGTCAAGGACTCACCGGGCGAAAATATCATGACGCGAGTTGTGGCCAGGACCGGGGAATCGAGCTGGGCCGAAAAAAACGTCAGCGACCTTTTTCAGAAACAGAAGGCCAAGTTTGACGAAGGTATCGACCAGAAAGGCCCGGTCAGCGTCATGGCCTATGCAACCATCACACTGAAGGATGAAAAATCGAGCGCAGAATCGTCAAAAGCCTCCGCGAACGGGAATGCGGCGGATGAGAACAATACAAAAGAAGCAATCGTGCTTGCTGTCGGCGACTCCGATTTCATCTCAAACTCAATGTATCAGACGCAGGGCAACAAAGACCTTTTTCTCAACGCGTTGAATTATCTCGCGGACAGGGGTGAGCTCATTTCCGTGCGGCCCAAACAGCAGGAATCGGTATACCTCACCATGACGGCGAAACAGGGACGAACAGCGTTTTTGATAACCGTTCTGTTGATACCGTTGTTTATTATCGTAATCGGGATATACATCACGGTACAGAGGAGAGTACGGTCATGAAATTTTACAAAAAGGCAATAATACTTGCTGTTATTGCTGTTCTTGTCGGCACGGCCTTCTGGTATTTCCAGGTCAAGGGCAAGAGGGAAAAGAAGGAGGCCGAGGAGAAGGCGGCGCTGTTGTTCAAGGAAACCGACAAGAAAATTTCGAGCATCACCCTGACGAAAAAGGGTGAAAAGCCGATTGTCGTGAAGCGTATTCCCGCCGAAGCGGAGTCTGCTGAGAATAAAACAGGGGGAGAAAAAGCCGTAAAAGAGGAAGGGGCGCAGCCCGCAGGGCAGGGCTCCGAAGAACAAAAGTCGGCTGAAAAAAAGGCAGATGAGCAAAAAACTGCCGAAGGCACGGAGGAAAAGAAGGAGGATCGATGGATTATCACCTCACCTGTCGAAACACAGGGAGATGCCCTTTCCGTCGAGGCCTTTACGGAAAACTTGAAAAAAGCAAAACGTGATTCGGTGATATACGAATCTGTCGAAAAGCTTGATGAGTACGGTCTGAACGACCCGGAGTACTCGATTCGTTTCTCATACGAGGGAGAGACCGACAAGCACGGAATAGATTTCGGCAGCCAGAGTCTGGACGGAAAGAAGGTATTTGCCAGGGTTGTCGGGCAGGATAAAATCATTGCCGTCGAAGCTGGCGTCAGGGACCGCCTCCAGAAGAAACTCATCGATCTGCGGGACAAGACGATCGCTCATTTCAAGAGCGAGGACCTGACCGCACTTTCCGTGCTTTCTTCCATTCAATTCGTCATGCTTCAGAAGATAGACGGTACGTGGTACCTGATGCCGAAAAAGATAAAAGCATCCGATGCACGGGTTGATATTCTGAAGGGGGACCTGCAGTGGGGTTCTTTTGTCGAGGTGGAGGAAGAAAAGGCGGACCCCCGGTCGCTTCAAAAGTACGGCCTCGACAAACCGCGTGTCGTCGTGAGCATGAAATTCCAAGACGGGTCCGTATATCTGCTTGCCGTCGGAAATTCCATCAAGCAGGGAAAAGCGCAGTTCTATTACGCAACCAGAAGCACGGACAGCATGATTTTTCAGCTGCAGGCCGAAACTGTTAACCGGCTTTTGATGACCAACTTCGACCTGAAAGACAGGAGCATCTTCAATTTCAAACCGGAGGATGTAACGGCAGTAACCCTCAAATGGGAAGACAAATCGTACTCCTTCTCACGGGATGGGGATAACTGGAAGTTCTCTGACTCCGGAAAGACACTCGACCGCGGATACAAGATAGACAACATAGTACGCGGCATAGCGTCCGCCGAGTACGAGCAGAAAGAACCCATTAAAAAGGGAGATCCCGGCTACCGGGAAACCGGCATGGACAACCCGAAGTACCGTGTCGAGCTTGAGTTTTCGAACGGCAGGGAGCCGGTAACGGTCGTTTTGACCGAGAAGGACGAGAAGACGGGAAAGCTCTACCTCTCGCCGAATAACGGTGAAACCGCGTACTTTACGAGCGGCTACTTCGTGTCGTATTTTCCCGAATCGCGCGACGACCTGATGGACTGATAAAGGTTTTCGTCGGGTCCTTTGAATCACATCATTTTTCTCCGCCATTTTTCTTCTCCTCGATATGCTCGCCTCCTCTCCAGGCCGGCCGGCGTCCATTCGGACAGCGAAGGAATGGCACATTTTTTATTGACATATGAATGTAAAAGGTGCTAAAATGAGTATAATCTGTAAATACATGTACATATGTTGATAAGTCAAATGCTCGAACGCAACAGTCCTATCCCTCTTTACTACCAATTAAAGGAAAGACTGGAAAAAATAATTAAAAAATACGGAGTTGGTGAAAAAATACCATCCGAGCAGGAAATTGCAAGCCAATTTAAAGTAAGCAGACCTACCGTGAGACAGGCGTTAAGTGAGCTCGTTTCTGAAGGTAAGATTGAGAAGCGAAAAGGCGAGGGAAGCTTTGTAAGCAGCCATAAATTTCTTGCAAACTCTTTGATTAATATCATGAGCCTCGCACAACAGATGAACGATTTAAAGCTGAATTATTCAACTCGCCTGATAACTATGGTTGAACAGGCAGCTTTGAACGATATAGCTGAAAATCTCGAAATAGACCCCGGAATAAAAATCGTTTATATTGAGCGTCTAAGGTTATTGGATGACGAGCCCTTTTATCTTTCCCAATCCTACTTACTCTATGATCTGTGCAAAGATGTTTTGAAAGCCGATCTTACCAAAGGCTCTCTTTTCAGTTATCTCGTTGATCACTGTTCTTTAACCATGAGAAAAGTAACGCGGTATCTTGAGCCTGTGGTTGCGGATAGTTACAGTGCAGAAATGCTGAACGTGAGTACTGGATCGCCACTGCACTATCTCCAGACCTTTTCTCACAGTGCGGATGGAAAATTATGGGGATATTTCAGAGATTATTTTCGCGGAGATCGCAGCCGGTTTGCTTTTACTATCGTAAAAGAAGGGAATGTGAGCGTAACACTGGCGATGACTTCACAGGAAAATGGCAGTGAGCTAAAGGTGAATCCATGATACGCATTATCGACCTTTCGCATCCATTCATTGTGGAAAAACAGCGGATTCTTCCAGAAATTAACTCTTACACTGTTAATGAATATACTCCCGGCCCTCGAGTCCGGCATGCTTCTGATTGTGGATGGGATCAAAATAAAAAGGTAAATGAAACCGACGGCTATTTCCTCAACGGACTGAGGGAATTGGGGACAAATAACAGGATAAAATAAAAGAGCAATTCAACATAGAGTAGAAAAATCTTGCATTTTTGTTCGGATATTTGTTTTGGAAGATATTTTTAAACCTTGGAGACATTGGGCGTTACGATATTAAGCGCCCGTTGTACAATGTTTTAATTACAAATCTGTTGAAAGGGGAATGTACCATGTTGAACAAAAAAAAGGTTTTACTGGCTCTGGTGTTGGTGCTGTCCGTGTTTTCTTTGCTGTTTTTCAGCGGGGGAGGAAAGAAAGCGGCCCCACCAGAGGAGAAAAAAGCGGTAGAAAAGAAGGAGGCGCCAAAGGAGATTACGCTCACAATTGCGGTACTGTCCGGGGTTCATAAAAATCCGTTTATAAAGTCCGGGCAGATGTTCGAAAAGGAGCATCCGGGAGTCAAGATCAAAATCGTCGAGTATCCTTTTTCGGATATCTACGACAAACTCATGCTGGAAGCAACGTCTCACTCGGGTGCTATAGACATCTTCGAGCTTGCAAATGGTTGGGTACCTGATTTTGCGGAGGGTGGTTTTATCGTTCCACTGGATAGTTACTTTGCAAAAAAGGATCCCGGATTGAACGACATCTTGCCCGCATATAGGGGGTTAATGAAATACAATGGCCACTATTACAACGTGACTTTGGACGGCGACGTCTTTATGAGCTACTACAGAAAAGATCTACTCGAAGATCCGAAGGAAAAAGCTTCTTTCAAGCGAAAATATGGATATGATCTTGCAATTCCAAAAACATGGGACAACTGGGCTGATATTGCAGAATTTTTCACTCGAGACACGAACGGAGATGGGAAAATTGATTTTTATGGAAACGTTCTGATGCTTTCAAGAGGTCATGGACCTTTCACATTCATGCAGCTCCTCCACTCCTACGGCGGCACCTACTTCGATCCCGATACCATGGAACCCTTACCGAACAGAGATGCAGATGCAAATGCGTATAGCATGCTTGCCCGTCTCACAAAATACGGGCCTGCCGATATGGTGAACTGGGGTTATACCGAGGTTCGTGACGCGTTCGAGCGGGGCGATGCGGCGATGATGATGCAGTGGAACGAGATATACTGGGAAATCTCTGAGACCTCTAAGATAAAGGGGAAGATACTCTATGGACCGGTGCCGGGAGTCATGATAGGCGGGAAATTGAACAGTCCCGCCCAGCAGGCATGGGGATGGTGTGTTTCGATCTCGTCTGATTCGAAGAACCAGGACATGGCATATGAGTATCTATGGTTTATCTCAAAACCGGACATCAGTCTGGAAGTTTTTACAATTCCCTTCAACGGTCTTGACCCGTGGCGTCAATCCGATTTCAGTAAAGAAGCACTGGAAAAGTGGGTGAAGTTATCGCCCGCTGCTCCGGCATGGTTGGCGGGCATGCAGCAGAGCCAAAAAAACGGCGTTCCCGATCTCCGCATCCCGGGAATGTTTGAGTATTATGACGCTGTGGGAATTCAGATCGGCCAGGCTCTTACCGGGCAGGCAACTCCGGAAAAAGCGATCGATGCGGTAAGAACGATGTGGAACAAAATAACCGAGCGAAGAGGACTGGAAAAGCAGAAAGCGGCCTATCGAGAAAATGTGCTCGAGCTGAGAAGCGAATAGTAGTATCGGCGAGCGATAAACCGAATTACCTTTAGCCTCCATTCCAATTCAGAGTCAACGGCGGACGGGAATCTCAATTCCCGTCCCCGTAGACATTATAGAGGCTTGAAAATGTCAACAGCCACAGCGAAGGGGATGGTATGGAACAGAATAAGGAGGCTAGGGTCACCCTACTTCATGATTGCTCCTACGGTCCTGATACTACTGGCAATTACGATCTTTCCCTTGATCTATTCCATCAGCATGAGCATGACGCCTTTGAACATTGCTCGACCAGGCTCCGGAAACGAATTTATTGGTTTGAGAAATTATAAAGAAGTCTTGTCTGACCCTCGATTCTGGAAAACACTTTCCAATACCATAATAATTGTTTCTTTCGCAGTAACTTTTGAATTTTTCGCCGGATTGTTTCTCGCTCAAATTATGAATAGATCTTTCAGGGGCCAGCGTATGGTCACGGTTCTTTTTTTAATTCCTACCCTGCTGGTTCCGGTCGTTGTGGGAATGATATGGCGACTTCTATTGCATGAGGCTTACGGATTTATCAATTACGTTTTACGCACCCTTCGCATCAGTCATGGCGTCGCGTGGGTTGCGCATCCAAGGCTAGCCTTGATTATGATGGCTGTGATTGATATATGGGAATGGACCCCCTTAATATTTCTCATACTCCTTGCAGGAATGATGTCGCTTCCGAAGGAACCTCTGGAATCAGCAGCCATCGACGGGGCAACACATTGGCAGGTATTCTGGCGTATTACTGTTCCGCTTCTGCAGCCCGTTATTCTGGTGGCCGTGTTAATTCGGCTCATTGATGCTTTCAAGCTATTTGATACGATCTTTGTTATAACCCAGGGAGGTCCGGGACTTGCCACGGAAACAACCAGTATGTTCATCTATTACAAGGCATTCAAATTTTTCGATATAGGTATCGCCAGCGCCATTTCCTGGCTTTTCTTGATTCTGGTTTCGATCATCGCAACCTTTTTGCTGAAATATCTTTTTAAAACAGAGGTTTAACGCTGATGCAAAGGAAAAAAATGCTGAAACATGTAAAGAAAGTATTTTTTTACATACTGGTGATATCGATTCTCATCATTACACTTATTCCTGTTTTCTGGATAATCAACAATGCCTTCAAAACACGGGATGAAATAATAGCTCACAAGCCGGTATGGATCCCCAAACATCCTACGCTCCGAAATTTCAAAAAAGTTTTTTTCCCCCTGCCGATGGAGATGAGTGGTTGGGACGGCATAAAAAACAGCATTATAATTGCTTCTTCAAGCACTATTCTGGCTTTGTTTTTTGGATCTATTTCAGCTTATGCGTTTTCCCGTTATAATTTTAAAGGAAGCGAAAATATCGCATTTTGGGCGCTCTCTACCCGCATGTTTCCTCCGGCGGCCACCGTTATTCCCATATTCAGAATTTTTTCCTGGTTAAGACTAATCGACACTCATCTTGCTTTAACAATTGCTTATCTGGTTTTCAACCTTCCATTCGCCCTTTGGATGATGCGTGGGTTTTTTAACGATATTCCACGAGAGATAGATGAAAGTGCAATGGTGGACGGTTGTAATCGCCTACGGTCTTTATGGAGGGTAATCATGCCTTTGGCCCTGCCCGGATTGGCAACAACGGCGATATTCTGTTTTCTTTTCTCATGGAACGAGTTCCTCTTTGCACTGGTTTTGACACGGGCAAAAGCCCAGACCTATCCTGTATTGGTGTCCACTTTCCTGGGGGTAAAAGGGATAGAATGGGAATACATGTCAGCCTATGGATCAGCAGGAACTATTCCAATAATCGCACTCGCGTTGGCCGTACAAAAGTACTTTGTGCGTGGTTTGACTTACGGAGCAGTTAAATAGAAAAATCTCAACCATTGGTATTATTAATTTAATGTCGGGGGATGGGTATGACTGAGATAGAGGTCAGGATATTAGATGAAATAGGAAAGAGGAGAGGAGAATTAATAGATCTTTTGCGAACACTGATAAGTTATCCGTCTGAAAATGAGGGAGTACCGGAAACCGGCAAGGAGAAGGAACTGCAGAATTTTCTCTACGATGAGTATGTCAGTAAATCCTTTGATAAAGTGGAAAAGATTTCTTCGGATAGCTCCCCCTCAAGACCGAATATCGTAGGCACGATCTGTGGTGAGAGTACCAAAAATTCTCTTATTCTAATGGCTCATTCAGATGTGGTCCCGGTAAAGGAGGAGGAAAGGAAAAAATGGTTTACCGACCCCTATAAACCTGAAATTAGGGATGGGAGCGTATACGGCCGGGGCGCGAGTGATTGTAAAGGCGGTTTGGCTTCAATCTTGTTCGCGGCCAAAATATTGAAGGAAACGGGTATAAAACTCAAACATAATCTCTATATCGCTTCTACGGTCGGTGAAGAGTCTCAGGAGGGAGAAACAATAGGCGCTTCATTGGTCATCGATAGAGGATACAGAGCATCGTTCGCTATAATTGCCGAGCCGTCCAACACCGAGATCCATATAGAGAGTCCCGGAGTATTTTTATTTGAATTGAGAATAAAAGGAAAGGAGGCGCACACGGGGGCAAAAAACCAGATATTATTTCCTCAGAGATTTGGTTTAAAATCCGGAACCGATGTGGGTGTTGACGCCATTGAAAAGGCAGTCCCATTCATTCAAATGCTTCAAAGGATGGAAGTGGAGAACAACCATAAATGGAAAAGCGCAACACTGAGCGGCGGCGGATATCCCGTTCCCTCTGACATGCAAGGATTGGGATATTTTACTATGACACCCACGCTGATGAAAGCAGGTGAATATCTGGGTGCGGTAGCCGGATATATATCCATTACCTACGTCGTCTGGTACCCAAACTGGCTGCGAGAAGAAGATGTGGCAATGGAGATAAAAAGAAGGATCATGAGCTTAGCAGAAACAGACGACTGGCTCAGGAAGACACCCCCCGAATATGTCTATCCCACCCTGCAACACTGGAGACCGTTCAAAAACTCTCTGGACCACAGGGGTGTGAAACTTTTGGGAAAAACATTGACCGACATTCAAAATATGCAGCCGATATTTTCGGCGTCGCGATTCGTATGTGACGGGACGTTCCTACAGCAAAAAGGTATACCTTCTGTGGTTTTCGGGCCGGGAGGCTTAAATATGGGCATCCACGGTCCAAATGAATATGTTCCTATTGATGAACTGCTCAAATGCGCTAAAACCTATGCACTGTTTGCATATCGATGGTGCAAAGGGAAGGCATCATCGGCATCATAAGAGATGGGAAATCCCGGATAGTTGTAAAGAAAATCACATGTTTTTAGTGAAAAGAAGGGATAAATCTTCAGGTTTTGGATGACGTAAAACGACTATTTTATTCGTGCTATAGGAGGAGGAAGACATTTTCTCTCTCCGATGAATCAAATTTCTGTACATCATCTGGGAAATATAATGCTGAACAGTCCCCGGCGCGCTTTGTTCATCGCTCCCTTCGCCGTATTCGTGACGGCCTTCGTGATCCTCCCTGCGGGTTTCGGCCTCTATTCCAGCTTCACCAATTACGATCCGCGACGGGATACGCATGCGAGCTATGTAGGGCTGAGAAACTATACACTTGTACTCTCTGATCCTGAATTCCGAAGAGCTGTTCGTAATGTAATCGTGTTTACACCCGCCATGATTACAGCGGAGATGGTACTTGGTATGGCAGTTGCCTGTTCCCTGAGAAAACCGTTTCCGGGACGTGCCCTGGTGCGGGTAATTCTGCTGATCCCATGGTTGATAAATCCGGTTGCAAACGGGGTTATGTGGCGATTTCTCTTCAACCGTGCAGCGGGGCTGCTAGACTTTTTTCCTGCCCTTATCGGGCTACCTCTTCTGCCGGACCCTCGAAATCCCGGTATCGCCCCTGTCTCGATCATGGCGATCGAAATCTGGCGTAGAGTACCGCTTGTGGGATTTTTGCTATTTCCAGCTCTGATCGCAATTCCTGCACAGCACTGGGACCTGGCCAGGCTTGAGGGGATGTCCCCTTTTGATCGGATACGCCATATTCTCCTGCCCCATATGTGGCGTATACTGCTTGCTATAATGCTTTTATTGACCGGTGACACTCTGGGAACGTTCGAGAGCATCCTGCTCCTTTACGCCGGAGGACCAAGATTGGATACCGTAACTCTGGGATTCTACAGCTATTGGAAGATGTTCAAGGTGTATAACTGGGTGTTTGGCTCTACTTCGGCGTGGCTGATTGTATTAGCTGTTTTTTTCATCGGCGGCTTTTACCTTTTCCTGATGAGACGTGGTGGAAAGAGATGACAGGATGGAAACAGTGGAGAATAGGCCTTCATTATTCAGGTCCGTCGTGGCGCGCCCTGTTCATCGGGATCGTAATTGTATTTTGCTTATTGCCGTTGATCTGGACGGTGCTCGCTTCCTTCAAAGTTTTTCCAAATAATCTCCATTCACCACCTACATGGAGCATGGTACCATCAGCGGAACCCTATCTTGAAATCGGCATCAGAGAGCCGGATTTCTTCTATGAGCTTCTGACCAGTGCGAGCCTCTCGGCGCTTGCAACCATTCTTGCCCTGGCCATTGCCTTTACCGCTGCATACGGAATTGCCCGCTCACATTTCAGGGGGAGAAACCTTCTCGTACAGAGTTTTCTTATCCTTGCCTGTTTACCGGTGATATCATACCTGATGCCTCTGCGAAGCATTCTGGTTTTCCTTCATCTATACGACACCTTTGCGGGTACTATATTGGTGGAAGCCGCGTTATACGCTCCACTGGCGGCTTATGTACTGTACAACTATCTGAACCAGACAGCCACTTATGAAATGGAAGAATCGGCACAGATCGATGGGGCGAGGCCCTTGCAGGTTATTTTTCGTATTCTACTGCCGAAAGCTGCGCCCAGCGTAGCAGCGACGGCGATTATCGTATTCGTTCTAACCTGGAACCAGGTGCTCATTCCGCTCATCCTCACGACTCCTGTGAAAACCGTACCCGTGGCGATGATGGATTTTTTCATATTAGAGCGTGAGTTGGATTGGCCGACTGCAGCAGCTGCGCTCGTCATTTCCCTTCTACCGATCATTGCTTTTACTGTCGCCTCATACAGGGTGCTCGAGCTGTTCAGTCTGGATGTATCAAGTGATTCCAATTAGGGCAGGTGAGTCTTATGTATTTGCACCGCTGAAGAAGTAAACTGTTTCCCTAGCAGATCCAAGATACTCTGCACACATGTCTCCTTTTTTTCTCACCTTCCTGTTTAAACTTAACCACGAATGTTAAAATTTGGGGTATAAGACTTCGCTTTCTTCGCAATAATGGTAGTTTCTCTCATCTAATAATCTTTTAATACTTAATCGGCATTCTTACACAAACTTTAGTCTTCTGAATGAGTACCGCCATTAATTCTATCCAATAGGATTATAGAATCTTTTCTCAATATCAGCATACTTCCTAACCCTGTCTGTATGCCTTCCTCCCTCAAATTTTGTTGTCAGCCACACTCTCACCACTTCACGCGCCAGCTCTAAACCGATTATCCTGGAACCGAGCCCGCATACATTGGCATCGTTGTGTTCCCTTGATTTACGTGCGCTGAAAAGATCGTTGCATGCTGCAGCTCTGATACCGGGAACTTTGTTCGCCGAAATCGTCATCCCGATACCTGTACCGCAGATAAACACGCCGCAGTCGAACTCCCCGGCAACTATATTTTCCCCGGCTCTTGCTGCAAGATAGGGGTAATCATCGGCAGGTTTCTCAGAGGTAAACACACCGAGGTCGGTAACAGAAAAGCCAAGCTCTTCTATATATGATTTCAACTGTTTTTTCAGCTCGAATCCGGCATGATCACTGATCAAAACTACCTTCACACTGCTTTCCTCCATATTGTATGTAGAAAAAATCCAAATTAACTGTAGATTATTGATATTTCAAGAGAAAATTTTGGGTTTTTCGAATCATGCTTTTATTTGTTGTTGAATTTTGCACTGTAAAACATATTATTATTTAATAAAGATTGAAATAACAATTGTAGGAGTAATAGCAATAAAAATTCTAGCCGATATTTACCAATAGAATTTTCTTTAAATGTCTATAAACAAAAGCCATACTGCTGGCTTCAGGCCACACTCCTAAAACCAAGGAAACTCCTTTCAGTTCCTTGTATTTTAACTCCATAAGAACCCTTTCTTTTGAAGGCATGACGGTCTCATTCAAAGGTAGCATTAGATTTAGCTAAAAACTATTAAGGTTGTGTCTTTCCTTATTCAGATAATACCCAAAAATCAATTATCCTATAATTATTAATACAAACAAACTCCACCCGAAACATTTATGGCCTGACCAGTCATATAAACAGAAAGATCAGAAGCTATAAATATTACGACTTTCCCAATCTCTTCTGGTTCAGCGATAAATCCCAATGGTATATTCGCTAAATATTGCTGTTTAACATCTTCTGGGGTTATTCCTTTCAACTCACTTTCCCACTGTATTTCTCTCTTTTGCATATTGGTGTGCACATAGCCTGGACAGAGAGCGTTAACTTTTATCCCATGCTTAGCTACTTCTAAAGCTAAGCCTTGCGTGAAACCAATAACTGCAAATTTAGATGCACAATAGTGTGCGAGATAGGGAACCGCAATTTTCCCCCCTATGGAAGATATATTTATGATTTTCCCTTGGATTTTCTTCTCAATCATTCTTCTTACCACAAGTTGACACATGATGAACACCCCTTTGGCGTTCACATTCATGTTGTAATCCCAGGATTCGTCACTCAGGTCAACCACTAAATGCATATCAGATACACCAGCATTATTTACTAAAATGTCTATATTACCCAACTTTTCTTCAACTTTTTTGATTACCTTTTCTGCTTCCGAACGATTGGTGACGTCTAAATGAGCAAAAAACGCTCCTGTCCCTAAATTTCTCAGTTCCTCAGCAACCTTTATACCTGCCTGCTTATCTCTACCTGTAACTGCCACTTTACTCTTTTGTTCAGCAAAAGCCTGGGCTATACCCCTCCCAATGCCCTTTGTTGAACCTGTAATAAGGACTACTTTGTTTTCGAGTTCTGGAAATAGTACAGTTTTCATTTGCGCCTCACTTCATATATATAAGTGTATTAGTTAACAGGGAATCGGAGACTACTTTGTCACGAGTTAAGGAGGAATTCGTACTGTATTGTGCTTGTAATTCCCTGGCTCTTGCAAGCTTTTTTTCTCATGCGCCCAGTATTTCTCTAAGTTAGCACACAATAATTCTCCTTCTTTATTTCATATCCTCTTTAGAGCTGAATAGTGACAATAATTTTTTTAAAAAAACCCTTATTATTCTTTAACAGCACCGGCTACAATTCCTTTAATAAGAAAAGTACGCAAGCCAAAATAGAGGATTATCATAGGCAAAATAATGATCATTGTCGCTGCAGATACAGCACCTATTTGAGTACCCTGCTGGGTAACTAGGCTTGAAACAGCTACGGGTAAGGTTTTACTTTTTTTTCCAGTTAATATCAATGCAAAAAGAAATTCATTCCACGAAAGTACAAAACTAAATATTCCTGCGGAAAGCAAACCTGGTAAGGAAATAGGTACTATAATTCTTACAAAAGATGTAAATCGGTTGCAGCCATCCACCATGGCACTCTCATCCAGTTCTTTTGGTACTCCCTGAAAAAACCCAATCAGGATCCACACAACAAAAGGAATATTAAAGCTAATGTAAGCAATTACTAAACCTATTCTTGTGTTGTATAAACCAATTAACTTAAATATTAAAAAAAATGGAATTACAAGAGTGATGGCAGGAAGCATTTGAGTTGCAAGAATTCCCAAACGTAGTGCATCACCACCGGTTCGAAATCTAGAAAAACTGAAAGCGGCAGGAGCTCCAATTATAAGACAAACTACTGTCGAAGTTAAGGCTACGATACTGCTATTAGTGAAAAAAAGCAGGAAAGGTTGACTTTTAAAAATAATTTTATAATTTTCAAATGTAGGCATAAAAATCCATTTTGGTGGGATCTGATATGCGATAACACGGTAGGCAAAGGATGTTCTCAAGGTCCAAAGTAGAGGAAAAAGGATAATAAGGGAAGCTAATATTAGAATAACATGTAAAGATATTATAGTTATTTTTTTTTTAAATTTATACTTAAACATTGTTAATCCCCATTATTTTTTCTATTCTTTTCTTAATTCCATCGTTTTGATAATTATAATGCTAAACAGCATAATAATTATTAATAGTATAAAAGACTGAGCAGCCGCATCACCCATACTCATCTTCCTAAAAGCCATTTTATATATGTAATAGCTTATTGTATCGGTTCTAGTTCCAGGCCCGCCTCTTGTAAGTATATAAATTAAATCATATGTTTTAATTGCTGCTATCATCCTTATTAAAATTGCAACCATGATAATTGGTGACAACATTGGTAAAGTAATATAAAAAAATACCTGTATAGAGGATGCACCATCAACTCTAGCAGCTTCATATGGAGTTTTATCAAGACTGGTTAAACCGGCAAGTATTATGATTAGTATTAATGAGGTCTCATGCCAGACATCTACGCCAATAACCGTAAGCATTGCCAGTTTCGGATCTGCATACCATCCCAATTTTGCTATTCCTACGAGACCAAGCAGGTAATTAATAATTCCAAGTTCTGGATGGAGAAGCAACTTCCAGATCAAACCGACTACAATGGGAGGCATCATGATTGGTATCAAAAGAATAATAGTATATATTTTTTTCCCACCAATATCATCTCTATTCAATATAAGAGCAAGTCCCAAAGCTATTATAAGTTCAAGTGATACAACTGAAAAAGTTAGAATGAATGTATTTTTCATAGAGATTAAAAAGTCTTGTTTTTTTAAAGCACCTATATAGTTTTGTATATTTGTCCATTTCCCCAATCCAAACTGTAAAATATATTTGTGTAAACTTATATAAAAAGAGTAAATCAATGGTGCAACTATAACAAGTAGTAGAATAAAGACAACGGGGTATACCATGCTATTTTTAAATTGAAATATTTTACTTAAAAAATTTTGTTTTCTCATAAGTTTGCTAACTTTCCTACATCAATATATTTTATAAATAGTAGGACAAAAAGCGGGTATTGACTAATATTAAGTAAATACCCGCTTATAAATCTTTCCCACCTTTATATTATCTCTGCATTTCAATTAGTGGGTCCCCTTCAATAATCTTATCTAGCTCTTGATTGGCTCTTTCAACTGCATCTTCAATAGACATTTCACCTGTCAATGCACGTGATGAATATTCACCAATAATCTCTATCATACGTGTAGATTGAGAAATAATTGGAAATGCCTTATCTATTGCTATCGTTTCACCTGCCCCTTTTTGATATGGATATTTCTTTAAGAACTCTGGGTCTTTATAAATCCATTTTGCACTAGGCATTCCTCCTGCCATTGCTCTTTTTTTCTGGTTATCCTTTCGCTCTACCCATTTAATGAATTCCCATGCTGCATCTGGATGGGGTGAAGACACAGGTATAGCCCACGCCCAACCACCCTGAAGTCCACCGCCAGGAAGGGGGATAAAATTAACGCGATCATAAACAATGCTGTGTTCTTTATCCATCATGTAAACCATCGTAAAGTTATAGGTAAGACTAAAAACCGCTTTCCCCTGTTGGAAAACACTCATTGCATCATCAAAAATTGCTCCGGATGCGCCAGTTTGAGCAGCATTCTCAAGAAGATCTTTATAGATTTTTAAAGCCTCAATGCATTCTTTACTGTTGAAAGTTGCCCTCCATTTTTCTCGATCGTAATAATCACCACCCATTGCATAAACATAATTGGTCAGTTCCATGACGAGAGGATCAATCTTCGCACCCTGCATTGCAACACCATTTACGTCGTCTGAAGTAAACTTCTTTGCTGTCTTAGCCATGACATCATATTCATAGAGGTCTTTTGGCGGGAATGACCACTTTTTACCAGTTGCTTTCTCGTAGAATTGATGAAAGTTTGGATCATCAACGACATCTGTTCTATACATAAGACCCATTGGATAAGACCACATTGGTACATAATATGTCTTATCCCCAACAGTAAACATTTTCACTACAGAATCAATATAATCTTCTAATTTGATTTCAGGAGTTTTCTTCAGATAATCGTCGATTGGGCGAAGCCATCCGGCCATGACAAATTCGCCAACCCAGTAATTATCGCACTCAATAAAGTCATAAGCCCCATTACCTTCACCAGCCATCAACTGTGTAACAATTTTTTCATGCATATCGTTGTAATTCATCTTTTCAAATACCACCTTTATTCCAGTTTCTGCTTCAAATTCAGGTAGAAGTGGTTCGATGGCATGTGTATCACTTATATCCTCCATTAAAACATTTAAGGTAATGCCAGCATAAGACTTTTCTGGAATAACTTTCTCAGATTCCTTTCCTCCTCCTGCAAATAGTAGTGCAGGTACAAAAAGTATAAGTGATATCAGCAAGCAAGTTATTTTTTTATTCATTTTTTCTCTCCCTTCTATTAATAATAAGTTTTATTAAAAGACATCACATAAAAAGTAATGTTCAAAAAATATATCTATAAATATTTCCACGGAGGTGCTCTCAACTTGTAGAAAAAATTACTCCATATAAACAGATTGTAAATATATGCAATATTACATGTTCCATTCTTTAGCATTACAAATCTCAACTTTTGGTCACAAAGAGAATATTGAATTTCAGAAAATAGAGAAAGCGAACCCATTTTAAGATTCTCCCGATGAATAATTCTCACACTTGTTTTAAATGAGTTCTCCGTTTATTGTATACTAAATTTCTCCTCCGCTTCTCTGAATACTTTATCCAGTATTCTTACCACGGTATCGATTACGTCTTTTTCTACATTCAACGGTGGTATAAACTGCATCCTGTTGTGATAATACCCACCTTTTTCGTAGAGAACCCCTTCTTCGAGCAAACGATCCCGAATGTAAGTCGACGCAGCTATTGCCGGCTCTTTTGTGATCCTGTCATTTACAAGTTCAAGACCAGTATACAGGCCCTTACAATTAATATTCCCGATGATCGTATGTTTTTTTTCGAGCTCCTTTAACGCACTATAAAAATACGCGCCAGTTTCATTCACCATTTTTAAAAAATCTATTGAGGCAATGGTGTTGAGAATATAATTCCCTGAAGCGCAGGCCAGGACATTACCGGCCTGTGTTGAAACAGTGGCACTAGGACCCCATTCTGTTAATATATCTGATTTTGCAATAACTGCTGAGATCGGAATCCCTCCGCCGAGCGCCTTGGATGTTACAATGATATCTGGCTCGATTCCAGAGTATTCAAAAGCCCACAGTTTACCACTTCTTCCCAGACCACACTGTATCTCATCCACAATGAAAAGCATCCCAAATCGATCGGCAATCCTCCTCAACTCCTGTAAATATTCAACCGGCGGAATCAGATATGCAGCAGAACTCTGAAATGGTTCAACGAGCATCGCTGCGACATTATTTATCCCACTGACACCATCCCCATAGGGGCTTTCCTTACTTTCAAGAAGTCGCTCAAAGCTCTTCATGCAAAACATATCGCAACTTGGATATTCTTTGCCAAAGAAACATCGATAACAATATGGAAAAAAGAAATAACCTGAAGCAGCAACCGGTAGAATTGGATAAAAATAGGGCTGCATTCCTCCTTTGCCGGTTACTCCCATTGTGCCATAGGTATTTCCATGATAGTCACCATATGCAGTAAGAACATAGGGTTGGCCTGTATAGTAACGAGCAGCTCTCATCGCAAGTTCAATGCCGTCGGATCCGGTAACACCGAAAACGACCCTTGTTTTTCCTTTAATTTTTGAAAGGCTCGTCAATTTTTCTGCGAGTTTAATCCTCTCGACATGAGGAAAGTCAAAATAATGAATAAGCTTTCGAGATTGTTCCTGGATTATTTTCACTATATCCTCATTACATCTGCCCAAATTCGATACGGAAAAACCTGAAAGGAAATCTATATACTTTTTGCCATCGATATCATATAAGTATGCTCCCTCACCTCTTTCCATGATTGGGGTAATATTGTACAAACCAAAACCGACATTACCGTAAGATTCAACGTCTGCCCATCTTTTTGCCCAATCTTTTGTCTTTTTACCGAACGGTGATTCCCGCAATCTTTTATCGATTTCACTTTGCGACAGCTTCAATCTTTCTCTCTGCTCGAAAGCATTTTTTTTCAATTCTTTGGCCATAACGATTCCTTTCAATATTAATTTTTTATTATTTAAAGGTTTACACTCCGTATTTAAGCCATTCTTTTTCCATTATGAGAACCTGTGAGCTCTAGTTGAGATTTCGTCTGAGCTCCTCAACCTCCTTCAATGTGGGTAGACCCGTCTGCGTTCCATCCTTTGTTACTGAAAGCGCTGCAGCACAGTTAGACAGTTGCACTGCTTCGAGGATTTCACAACCGGAAGCGAGAGAAAAGGCCAGGGCTCCGACGAAAGCATCGCCCGCCCCTGTCGTATCGCGAACAGTGACTTCCGGACTGGGGATATGAAATTCCTTTCCATTCCGTACAAGGAGCGCTCCTGCAGACCCGAGAGTAAGAACCACATTTTTCACACCATGCTGCATCAACTGACGTGCGGCTCGTTTTGCGTCCTCCATACCCCATATCCTCTGCCCAGTGAGCGCCTGGGCTTCTGTTTGATTCGGACAGAGCACATCCACAAAACGCATAATATCCGATATATCCTGTAAAGGTACGGGAGCCGGATTAAGTATGAACGGCGTGTTCACCTCACGGGATATCTCAGCTACCTTCTTTACTGTCGAAAGTGGAATTTCGAGCTGTGTAACCACCACATCCGATGTTCTGATCTCATCAATCGCCGTACCGATATCCGCTTCTTCCAGCCTGCAGTTCGCGCCGGAATAAATAACGATCGTGTTTTCACCGCTTTCATCAACTGTCACGAAAGCCATACCTGTAGCGCTCCCGGGGTCCTGAACTATATACCGGGTTTGGACTCCTGCGTGCTTGAAATTTTCAATGAGATCCTCTCCCGATGCATCGGTGCCCACCCTGCACACCATTACCGCTTTCCCCCCAAGTTTTGCCACTGCAACCGCCTGGTTCGCACCTTTTCCGCCAAAGCTCTTTCTGAAAGCCGATGCTACTACCGTTTCTCCCGGTTCGGGAAGGGTTTTGGTTCTGAAAAACAGGTCAACATTGGCGCTGCCGACAATGACCACTTTTGGCTTTCTTTTCATTTCCTCCAAAGAATCCCTCTCCTTTTTCACTCTTCATTCACGTTCCCATAATAAAATTATCTCCTGATTTTTTAAGGAGGAAGTTTCGTGCTTATAATCCGCCGGCTTTATTCCAGCTGGACCTTGCCCACCACCTTCAGAGATAATGTTATCTCATTTTCAGGTACCAGTATTTGTACAAGAGTGCCCGTATATGCGGATTCAAGCTCTATCATCCCTTTTCCGGCTTCAAGTTCCAGCAAAACCTCCCCCTTCTTGATCCTCTCGCCCTCTCTTTTCCTCCATTTGGTAATAATGACTTCCTCTTCGACGGTTTCACCAATCTGTGGAATGATAATGTCCTCAATCATTCCCGCCCACTCCTTGTCTCGGTAAAGGTTAGTATACCGTGAAACCTGAACTCACTGTATCCCTTTCACCATGTTCCTGATTTCTGACTCGATGCGCTGTGCGGTTGGAACAACGGATTCCTCGAGAACCGGAGCATATGGAACAGGGGTATCGAGGGTTGTAATCCTTCTTACTTTGCAGCTCTCCCCCAACGTTTCACATACAGCCGCTATGACGTCTCCTGCCCAGCCGCCGGTAAGCGGAGACTCGTGTATAACAACGAGCCTGCGCGTCTTTCGAACCGATTCGGTAATCGTGGTTCCGTCCAGAGGGATAAGTGTTCTGGGATCGATTACCTCGATGTTGATGCCTTGTTTGGAGAGTTCAGAGGATGCCTCTATGCTCCGGTATAACATGAGATGTGTCGCAACCACAGTCGCATCAGTCCCCACTCTTCGCACCTCGGCCTTTCCAAAAGGAATTTCATACGGTTCCTCAGGAACTCCTGCGCTTTCTAAATTTCCTCCAACAGGTGGAAGCCGCCTCTTCTGGTAGAGAAGTTTGTGTTCAAAGAAAAGTACGGGGTTGTTGTCCCTTATAGAAGATATCATGAGCCCCTTTGCATCGTAGGGTGTAGATGGAACTGCAAGCTTCAACCCGGGCACACTCATGAAGATACTTTCCGAGCATTGGCTGTGCTGCGCCGCCCTCCTGTTTGCTCCGACCGGCAGCCTCAGCACGAAGGGAACTGAGACCTGTCCCCCGGACATATAATGGAGCTTGGCGGCTTCGTTTACTATCTGGTCCATGGCGCAAAAAACGAAATCGCCGAACTGAAATTCAGCCACCGGTCGCATTCCCATGACAGCAGCGCCAATGGCGGTACCGATGAATCCGGTTTCAGATATAGGCGTGTTCCTAACCCGTTCCTCTCCAAAGCGCTCGAAAAATCCCTTGGTAACGCCGAAACCGCCACCTATCCTGATATCTTCACCTATCAAAAATACGTTTTCGTCCCTCTCCATTTCCTGTGTTATCGCTTCCTGCAAAGCCTGAAGAAAGCTCAAATTTCTCATCTGCTTTAACCTTTAAGGCGCCCACACCATCTCCAGAACCTTTCCAGTTTCAGGAGGCTCGCTGGCGATTGCAAAGTCGGCTGAAAACTCGATGAGGTCTTGCTCCTCGTGCTCAACTCTTCTGTGTTCTGCGTCTGAAAACCCGCATTTTTTAAGACGTTCGCGAATTATCTTCAAGGGATCCCTCGCAAGCCATGTATCGACCTCGTCTCGTGGACGGTAAGCAGCCGGGTCTGTACGTGAATGACCCCAGTGCCGGTATGTCTTGCACTCGATGAGTGTGGGACCACCCCCATTCCGCGCCCTGCTCACCGCATCTCTTGCCACGGCACATACCTTCTCAACATCGTTTCCGTCCACCGTGCATCCCGGAATACCGTATGACGCAGCCCGATCGCTCAGGTTTTCCGGAAGTGCGGTACTGCTTATTCTCGTGCTGACTCCGTAGAGGTTGTTCTCGCATACGAATACCACCGGAAGCTTCCAGACAGCCGCAAGATTTAATCCTTCATGAAAGGCCCCCTCGTTTGTGGCGCCATCGCCGAAAAATGAAACGGCCACCAGGGGCTGTTTCTTCATTTTGAATGAGAGGGCGACTCCTGCTGCTACAGGAATACCGGCACCGACAATTGCGAGTGCAGGCAGCATCCCTCTTGAGATATCACCAACATGCATCGATCCACCACTACCTCTACAATATCCGTTGCGCTTGCCGAGTATCTCTGCGAGAAGCTGCTTCGGTTCCAATCCCTTTGCGAGAGCATGTCCGTGGGGTCGATGGGTGCTGACGATAACATCTTTGTTGACAAGTACGCTGCACACTCCCACGGCAACGGCCTCCTGCCCCGTATACAGGTGTATCGTTCCCGGTACTAGACCTTTAAGGAAGAGCTCGTTCACCTTTTTTTCAAATAACCTGATCCGCATCATAATTCGGTACATCCGAACTAGTTCAACGACATCCATGGATAAAGATTCAGTCATTCACGCATTTCCTCATTCGAACCTTGCAAGAAATTTGAGATCACCCGACCGTCGCCGAGAAAGATCCTGATCAATTCCTTACACTGCTCGAGCGGCTCGAGTGCGAGCGGTCTGATCGGTGAGGCATCCAGCCCTTTAACAGGTAATGTCAGAGCCATGAAAAATACGCGGTTTTCTCGCAGCTTGTCCAGGTTGTTCATGTCTTCTATAAGTGGAATACCGTTCGAGAACAATTTTCTGTGATTTACCTGTTTGCTGTTGATCTGTTTGTTCTCGATACCTGAGCAATCGATGCCGAGACATTTCAATCCACTTCCGATCAACCACTCTACCGCTTCGGTTTCCAGGTAGGGCCTGCGGTACCTGGACGTCCCGTACTGCTTGCTCAATCCCGTTCTGATCAAAACGATATCATCCTTCTGAACGTGATTTCCTCGCTCCTCGATCTCAGATCGAGTAATTGGATCGCTGTATCCTTTGTCGGAAAAATCAACGACAGCGGCAGGGCCGATGAGCTTCCGCAAATCCATCTCTCCCGCATTAATCCCATGCTCAAGCGCATGGTACGGAGCTTCTACATGGGTACCTACATGCGTACAGATGTTCAGCTCCTGCATTATATACCACTCTCCCTCTGCTACCTGGTACCCGGGTATGTACTCTTTCACCGGAAATGAGTGTAGGTCCAGCTTGAAACGCTGCTTTCCAGAGGTCAAATGGTGTGACAGATCGATTATTCGTATCATTTCAATCCTTTTCCTTAATAAATAGTGTTTCCTTACTTCTTTCGTTCAAATATTTTCTCTCAACAAATCCTGGTAATTGATATGTATATTACCGAATAAATCATTTTGGAATTTCAATATAGGCAAGCAAAAGTCGAAAACCTGTATAGATATGTTTACATACCATTTATAGTACACTATTGGCAGACATCCTGTCAACATATATTTACAAAATAATATTTTCATTATAAAGGTGTGTTAAGATTTGAACAGGTAAAAGATAGGCAAGTGAACTTCCAAACTTAAAAGGTTCAAATCGACACTTGCCTAATGGTTTTTACCTATA
This sequence comes from uncultured Spirochaetota bacterium, assembly GCA_964521865.1. GTDB lineage: Bacteria > Spirochaetota > B62-G9 > B62-G9 > DRHN01 > CAYSRJ01. Next base: position 378,118 of record CAZFTJ010000001.1, read on the forward strand.
GAATGCAATGACAGGCAATTTTAACATTGTATAGGCTCACTTTTTAATGAAATTCTGGTACAAAAAACCAGAATTTAAATAGATAAAACCATATATCAGAGAGCAAGGTCCTACAAAAATTGGAGAAAATAATGATTAGACGAAGTCCCAAATATGAGGAGCTTGTTTAATTGTTTCCCTATTTTACGAAAGAACTTGGGAAATAGGGAGATAAGTTACTATGTACAGCCTCTGGAAGAGATACATAAAAAGCATCCGGAAGGCTACAAGTATACCCATGTGCGCCCGACGATCCATGGCGGCGTCTGCCGACCCCGGATGGGCAAACCCCCGGGCCGCCCTTTAAAATCGGCGGTCGTACCCTTTCAACACTCTTAAGATTACGTGAGAATTGACGAGAAGTATACTAACCGTTGAAAATGGCGCCTTCCGTTTTACTATTATTGTCGATTTATTGGAAATCAGGGTAAAACGGTACTATACTAGACATGCGGCAATGTTCAGCCGGAAACAGATTGTGTGTGTCCCGGCAGACCTAAGCTTCGGATTCCACATGCTTCTTGATGACAGGCCGGATAAGAGTCATTGAAAGGTGTGCAGTACGTCCTGAGGCTTTCTGCCTGGTATATCCCGGTAAAACGATAAAAACCATGCAAGTGTTGTGTGATAAGCTGCTTCATGTAGCTGACCACGGGATCCTTCAATATACCCTTGATGAAGGGAAGATACTCTATGTCAATCAAGGACTCCTTGCTATTTTTGATATTGCCGACACTCCGGATTCATTTAAAGCAAAATCCGTAAAAAATGTACTGCTTGACACCGGTACGTACGGACGGATAAGAACACAGCTCTTAAAGAAAAAAGAAATTCATAACTTTGAATACAGATTTAAAACATGCCGTGGGAAAGAGAGGTGGGTCCATTACGATGCATTTCTTATGGACGGCTCCACTCTAAAGGCAAAAAAGGTACTGGCGCTGGTGAAGGATGTAACGGAGCAGAAAAAAATAGAGAAAGAATACGAGCAGTTAAAAAGAGTATTGCAAAGTGAAAAAAAAGGTTTATTGAAGGTTGCAAAGGAGATAGAAGAAGAGCTTGAAAAAAGCGAGCAGAAGTATCGAAGCCTGGTCGAGAAAGCTGGCGCCGGAGTGGCGACGCTGGATGTGAAAGGAAGGTTCACCTACGTCAACGGTGCCCTTCGGAAAATGATCGGTTATTCAAAGGGTGAGTTGATAGGAAGGCCCTTTGCCGGCTTCCTTCATCCGGACGACAAGATGCGAGTAATGCAGATATTTTCGAGAGCATCGTCAAACCCCGGAAAAAAGATCGAGCTGGAATGCAGAGGCATCCATAAAAACGGTACTGAAGTTCAAATGCATTCAATCCCTGCAGCCTATACATACAGAGGCAGGATTCTCGGTTTTAATGCAATAATTACAGACATCACCGAACGCAAGAAGGCGGAGGAAGCGGTGCAAAGGGAGAGAGATACGGCTCAGCAGTATCTGGACATTGCCGGGGTCATATTCGTAGCTCTCAACGCGAAAGGAACGGTCACCCTTATAAATAAAAAAGGCTGTGAGGTTTTGGGTTACAATGAAAAAGAAATCATCGGTAAAAGCTGGTTCGATAACTTCGTACCTAAAAAACAGGTCGACCGGGTAAAATCGATCTCTAAAATGCTACTGGAGGGAAACATCGAGCCTGCAAAGTATTTTGAAAATATAGTTTTGACCAAAACGGGAGAAGAAAGATTAATTGCATGGCACAACACAATTTTGAGAGACGAAAACGGAAACATCATCGGACATTTGAGCTCGGGAGAAGATATCACCCGGCGCAGGATGATCGAGGACGAGCTGAGAAGATCGAAAGAGCTTTTTGAGAAATCCCTTGCAAGCCTGGATAGTGCGGTATTTATACTGGATGGTAAAAATCCTCCGATAATAATAGAATGCAATCCGGCGGCGACTGCTATTTTTGGTTATGAGAAACAAGAAATGATCGGCAGAACCGCCGCACTTCTGCACAGCAGCAGAAAGACACTTGTGGAATTTCAAAAGGTGATGTATCCGACCATCGAAAAAAAGGGGTATCTCTCATCATTTGAATTTCAGATGAAAAGAAAAAACGGCCGCATCTTCCCGTCCGAGCACAGTGTCTTTCCATTACTGGACGAAAAAGGCGACCGGTCCGGCTATGTGAGTGTGGTGAAAGATATAACGGAGCGAAAAAAGGTTCAGGATGCCCTTCAGAAGAGCCAAAAGAGATACTACAGCCTCTTCGAATACTCACCGAGCTCTCTCTGGGAGGAGGATTTTTCAGAGGTCAAAAAATACATCGATACGCTGAAAAAGCGAGGCATCAAGGATTTCAGAAGATATCTCGAAAAACATCCTGAAATCGTGAAGGAATGCGTCGCACTGGTAAAAGTTCTGGATACGAATAAGGCCACCCTGGATCAATATTGCGCGAGGAATAAAGAAAATATAATCACAGACCTGAGAAATATTTTTACGGAAGAGACGTATAAATCCTTTATAGAGGATATGGTCGCTATAGCTCAGGGTAAAACGTTCGTCAAATTCCAATCACCAGCAAGAACCCTGACAGATGATAAGGTTGACAGGATCATGAGATGGGCGGTGCTTCCCGGATATGAAGATACCTACTCCAAAGTACTTGTTTCGGAAATAGACATAACAGAGCAGAAACGTATGCTGTATGAGCTGGAAAAGTCGCATAAGCTGCTCAGAAATCTCTCCGCCCATCTGGAATCCGTTACTGAGGAGGAGAGAAAATCCGTTTCACGCGAGATACACGATGAGTTCGGACAATTTTTAACCGCACTTAGAATGGACATCTCCTGGCTTAATAAGAGGATTAACCCTGAGGATTTGGAAGTTGTAAAAAGGGTCGAATCCATGGCACATTTAACCAGTGAAATGATTCAATCCGTTAAAAGAATATCTTCACATTTGAGGCCATCCATAATTGATGATCTCGGATTGGCAGCGGCAATCGAGTGGCAGCTGGACGATTTTCAGAAGAGAACCGGAATTGCCTGCAGTGTACATATCGAGCCGGAAGATATTATTATCGGCACAAATATTTCAATAACGGTATACAGAATACTTCAGGAAGCGTTGACAAACATCGCTCGTCATACGAAGGCATCAAAGGTAAGGGTGAGCTTAAAGAAAGAGACCGATAAGCTCGTTTTAACGGTACAGGATAACGGTACGGGTATAACAGAACAAAAGATTCGAGATTCAAAATCTCTGGGACTGCTTGGTATGCAGGAACGTGCCCACCACATCGGCGGTACTGTGAAGATTAATGGAAAATCGGGCAATGGGACGATGGTGAGGGTAAGCGTCCCGGTTAGCTGATATGGAGCGCTGCAATGTCAATAAAAATTATTTTCGCTGATGACCATACCCTGATGAGAGAGGGTATAAAACAGATTCTCAATACAACTCCCGATATTACCGTTTCGGATGAAGCCCGCAATGGGCGTGAGCTGCTGTCAAAGCTCAGGGTAAAAGAATATAATGCCGTTGTCCTGGATATCTCTATGCCCGGGTTAAACGGGCTCGATGCTCTCAAGCACATAAAAAGCATTAAATCCGGGATTCCCGTATTGGTATTGAGCATGCACCCGGAAGAACAGTATGCCGTTCGGGTCCTGAAGGCAGGAGCGTCAGGCTACCTCACAAAGGAGAGCGCCTCTGAAGAGCTCATACATGCGATCCGAAAGGTTGTTGCGGGCAGAAAATATGTAAGCCCCACTCTTGCGGAAAAGCTTGCGCTCGATCTGAATGCGGATAATGGAAAATTGCCTCACGAAACGCTCTCGGATCGGGAGTATCAGGTTCTCTGCATGATTTCCTCAGGGAAAACAGCAAAAGAGATTGCCGGAGAGCTCATGCTCAGCGTCAAGACGGTAAGCACCTACCGGGCCCGCATCCTGGAAAAGATGGGCATGAAAAATAATGCACAGCTAACGCACTATGCAATACAAAATGGATTGGCGTAATAGCCTTACCCCGGGCTCCGAGCCTCTCTTCTGTGTAAGAAAAACACCGACGTTCTAAAGAGTGAAAATCCTACAAAAAAATCAGAAAAAGACCTGCATACACGAGCTTTTTTGGACACTAAAATAGTAAAAATAAAACAAAGCGTTCGGCGGTGAAAACCTCGCCTCTTGCAGACGGACCCGGATCTGTTGTTACCGGGTGCCGGACACTCACATCTGGTAAAGGAGGTTTGATAATGAAAAGAGTGCTTATCGTACTGCTCGTTCTTTTCTCAGCATCCGCAGGGACATTGCTCGCCCAGGAAGCTGAAAAACGGACGCCGCCAAAGGTTGATATTGGAAACATGATGATCGTATACGGCGGAGTTAACTACAGCGTCGCTGCGGTGCCGTATGGATCTGTCGGATTCGGATTTGATTTTCAAATCGGCGATAATATGGTTTTCAGCCCAACCGTCAAAATGCTGCGAACCCACGTTGCTGCCGGAACAGAATACTCAGGGGCCGCGAGCGTAGAGGGAGGTGAAATTAACTATCTCGATATCGACCTGTCCCTTAAATACTTCATACAGAAAAAATGGTGGGTTTCGGGAGGTTTTGTCTATGAAGCTTTTCTCAACGGATACTACATAGATAATACGGGGACAGCCACACTTTTTACTTCCCTGAGCCAGACCGATGAAGCGAACAAGCTCGGACTAAAGTGTGCAACAGGGTTATACGCCCCGATTGCGCAGGGCGTCTACATGATTCCAAGCGGCTCTTTACGGATTAATCTGCCGAACTCGACAGACTACGGCTTTTCATCTTCAGATATAATTTTCGGCATCGATTTCGGGATCGGAATAAAAATGTAATTGAGAATGGACGCGGTGCCGGTTTTTTGAAAATAGAAGACAGAAAAGCCTCTGATGGATGAGACAAAACATTCAAAGCATAAATAGCAATCCTTAATGGGGAACAAAGGACATGAAAGTTTTTATCGTAGATGATTCAGAGGTGATACGAGAGCGGCTGGCGTCCATGCTTTCTGAGATCACAGGCGTTAAAATAGCGGGTTATGCAAAAGATAAAGACGAAGCTTTGAAATTAATTCTGAAATCGGAAGCTCAGGTGCTGATACTGGATATACGTATTCCGGGGGGCAACGGCATCAATGTGCTTAACAAAATAAAGAAAGAAAACCCGTCTCTCATAGTAATAATGCTTACGAACTACCCCTACCCCCAATACCGGAAGAAATGTATGGAAGGAGGAGCCGATTACTTTTTTGATAAATCAACCGAGTTCGACAGGATCCCTGAAGTACTCGAACAGTTGATGAATTCTCCGGAGAAAAGGAATTGATCGTAATTACCGCTATAAATCAGTATCGGCGTATCTGATGATAATATGAAAAAGTGAGAAATCGGAAAGATGAATGGAAGAAGAGAGAGAGTTTCAGTTTCTCCTGGAAAAAATAAGAAGGAATCGGGATATCGATTTTAGCAAATACCGTTCTGAGATTTTAAAAAGAAGGATCAAATACAGAATACACAGTGCCGGGTGCGTCAATTATTGGGACTATATTCTGCTTCTGAACAGAGATCCCGGGGAATATGACAGACTTATAGAGACATTGACCATCAAGGTAAGTGAGTTTTTTCGCGATCCGGCGGTTTTCGACGTTCTGGGGAGTGAAATTATACCTGAGATAGTGGCTCAAAAACAAAATCAGGGGGCAAAAAAAATTTACGCATGGTCCTGCGGGTCTGCTTTCGGCCAGGAAGCATACAGCATGGCGATACTATTTTGTGAAACCCTTGGCAGAAGATTGGACTGTTTCGACATTAAAATCCTTGCAACGGATATCGATAGAAGCTCTCTGGAAAAGGCACGGTGGGCCTCATATGGCAGAGAGGCGGTAAAAAAGGTAAAGCCGCACATTTTGTTTAAGTATTTCACCCATTTTCAGGACAACTATATTGTCAAGGACATTGTAAGAGACCTGGTAAGCTTCAGGCATCACGATTTAATGGCAGACGGACGGGAGCATAACATAGATCTGGTTCTTTGCAGAAATCTGCTGATCTACTTCGAGAAAGAGCTGCAGGAGAAAGTCATCCGCAACCTGTACAACGTAATGAATTGCGGGGGATTTCTCATTCTCGGTAAAACGGAGACTGTTTCACCGCACATGTCTCACCGTTTTGAGATTATGGATATGAGGGAGAGGATATATAAAAAAATATGCGTCGATAGCGTGCAGCACGATGCACGGCGCACGCTTTAGGGAATAAGGAGGTGGAAGATGCAATTGAATATAAGTAAAAAAATGGCATTGGGATTCGGAGTTATCATAGCGCTGCTGATAGCGTTCGGCGTCCTGGTTTTGATCAATGTGTCCGACATAATCGACCAATTTACTTTCGTCGCAACACATGACACTCCTTCCATAAAAAACGCCAGGCAACTCAAAACACTTATTGTAGATATGGAGTCCGGGCAGAGAGGCTTCTGCATTACACAAAAAGAAGAATACCTCGAACCCTATAATACGGGAATGACCGAATTCGAGAGCTTAATGTCCAAAGAAAGGGAGCTTGTGAGCGATGACCCGGGACAGATAAGCCGGCTCGAAAAGATAGAAGGATTGATCGAAGAGTGGCAGCAAAAATCGGCCAAACCCGAGATCGATATGGCCAGAAAAGTAGCCCAGGCCACGGTGGATGCCGATTATCTCCAGGAAACAATATCAAAAGGGGTCGGGAGCGGTATAATAGACAGCATCCATTCCGTGCTCGCTGAAATGACCGCCAATTTCAGAAGAGCCGGAAACAGGGACGGCGTGCTCCTGGCTGTCTCGATAGAGCGGGACTTAATGGATGTGCAGTCGGGAAAAAGAGGATTCGTAATTACAGGGAAAGACGCCTTCCTGGAGCCTTATAGTACCGGGCAAAAACAGCTCAAAGAGGATATTGCCGGCCTTCGCAGGCTGTCGGCCGGGGATCAGGCAGCTTTACGACTCATCGGCGAAGTGGAAACCAAGGCCGATGACTGGCTTGAACGGGCAGCCAAACCCGAAATCGACGCCAGGTATGCTATGAACGAACATCCTGAAACCATGAAGGATGTAGCGGCAATGATTCAGGCGGGAACCGGCAAAAACATAATGGATCAGATCAGGGAGGAATTCGACAAGTTCATACAGGTGGAAGATGACTCAAGAACCAAGCGCTATGCCATTGCTTCGTCGGACTCCCGCAGCACAATACTTATAACAATCATCCTGGTCATAGTATCGGTAGTGTTCGGCGGTATTGTGGCAACGTTCATTACACGGGGAATAACAAGGTCCGTCCGCACACTGGTGAACGCAACGGATATTGTGTCCGGAGGAGACCTGACCCCACGGATAGAAGCCACCACAAAAGACGAGATAGGAAAGCTTGCAGGCTCCTTCAGACAGATGGTCAATAATCTGAAGAATATGGTTATGCGCGCCCGTGCCTCGTCGGAAGAAGTATCTTCATCTTCTCAGCAGCTCTCCTCGGCGGCCCAGCAGACAAACGCCTCGGTACAGCAGGTATCTTCCGCAATCCAGCAGCTCGCAAAGGGCGCCCAGACACAGGCACAGAGAGTCGAGGAAACCAGCCGTGCTATGGAGCAGCTCAGCATCTCGGTCTCCCAAACAGCACAGTCCGCCCAGCAGGCTGCCTCGGCCTCCTCCCAGGCAAGTCAGTCGGCTCAGCAGGGATCGGAAACAGTTACGGAGACAGTTACGACAATGGATAAGATTTTCGAATCCACAAACAGCACGTCCGGGGCAGTAACAAAGCTGAGCGAGCGGTCCGAGCAGATGGCCGAGATCGTGGAGGTGATAAGCACAGTTGCCGATCAGACCAATCTCCTTGCGTTGAATGCCGCCATAGAGGCGGCGCGGGCCGGGGAGGCGGGCAAGGGGTTTGCCGTTGTTGCGGAAGAGGTGCGAAAGCTCGCCGAAAGCTCGGGACAATCCGCATCCAGAATCGCCCGGCTCATCAAAGAGACGATAAAGGATACCCAGGAGGCGACTGAGAACATGCAGGATACTTTTGGCCAGGTGACCCAGGGAAGGGATGTAGTGGCAAAAACCTCCCAGGCCATAGAGGAGATTCTGCAGGCAAATAAGAATGTTGCGACCATGCTCGAGCAGATCTCAGCAGCTGCACAGCAGATGTCGGCTAATGCGAATCAGGTGGCGAAATCCGTTGAGGAGGTGGCAACAATTGCAGAAGAGGCATCGGCGTCCACACAGCAGGCCAGCTCGTCTACGGAGCAGATGGTGGCGACGATGCAGGAGATGGCTTCTTCCGCCCAATCGCTTGCCCAGATGGGGATAGATCTGAACAGTCTCGTGGCAGAATTCAAAACGGGAGAAGAGGCTGAAACCCGGACAATACAGGCAAAAACACCGAGAATGCGGAAACCGGCCGCTGTACCGCTGAATAATAGGCTTGCAGAGGCGAGAGAAAGAATGAGGACTGAGAGAGAGAAAGATGAAAACATATAAACAAGCACCGGGCATAAACCAAACAGGGAGCGCAGCCATGGGCGCAATGAAAGAAAAAGAGGAAAAAACTGTAAAAGAAATAATCCAGTTTATTAATTTCCGCCTCGGCAATGATGAGTTCGGAATCGATATCAGCTCCGTGAAGGAGATAATCAGAGTCGAGAATATCACCCACATACCGGAGGCTCCCTCTTTTATCCATGGTCTGACAAACCTTCGCGGTCAAATAATCCCGGTTATAGATCTGGCAAAACAGTTCGGTCTCCCGGAAAAAGAGAAACCGACGGGAAATGCGAGGATTATTGTTACCGAGCTCGACAGCCAATTAGTCGGGATGATGGTTGATGAGGTCCCGGGTGTATTGAAGATAGCTGAAGACAACGTCGAGCCTACGCCGGAGCTCATTCAGAATGAGATAAAGGGGGATTATTTCAAAGGAGTGGGGAAACTGGAAAAAAGACTTATTATTCTTTTGGATTTAAAAAAGGTTTTAACTCCACGCGAGGTTGAAGAATTGTCGAAGATGAAATGATGAATAGTGAGGAAAAAGATGGCTAACATATTGATTGTGGATGATTCCAAATTTATGCGAAAGATTCTGTCTGCCATCCTATCTGAAGAGGGGTATACAGTAGTGGGTGAAGCCGAGAACGGCAAAGAGGCGACGGAGCTTTACAGAAGGCTCAGGCCGGATCTGGTGACTCTGGATATAATCATGCCCGAGGTTGAGGGAGTAGATGCGCTGTCGGCTCTGAAAAAGATAATCAGGGAGGACCCGGATGCCAGGGTGATGGTGGTAAGCGCAATGGGTCAGGAGGCGGTGGTGGAAGAATATCTTCAGGCCGGGGCTAAAGACTTCATAGTAAAACCCTTTCAAGCAACAAAGATAAAGGATGCCATTAAAGGCCTGATGAAAGTCGGATAATTGAAATACGGATGCACTGGTGCGTGAAACTGAAATTTTGGCGAAAGATATCGGCTTCCACCGGCATGGAATGCCGGTATTACATATGGATAAAACCGTAAAATGGTGATACCGGTTGGTATGGGCGAAATAAAGGTTGCAGAATCACCGCATATAATATCGGCAGCCGGTTTAGGCTCGTGCATTGCCGTAACGCTCTATGATACATCGACGACAATCGGCGGTCTGGCTCATGTCGTGCTTCCTTCCATCAAGGAGGCGCACGACAGGTCCAATCCCGGAAAATTTGCGGATGTGGCAATAGGCGTAATGATTGACGATATGAAGCGGATAGGAGCCGACATCCGGTTTATGAGCGCTAAAATATTCGGGGGAGCAAACATGTTCCCTGAGATAATATTCTCGAACAGCCCCATGGATGTGGGAACAAGAAACATAACGGCGGTGGAGAAGGAATTGGAGAAACGAAATATCGGCATTACAGCTTCGGAAACAGGCGGTCATGTCGGTCGCACTGTGATATTTAATATGAGTGACGGTTCGATAGTGGTCAAAACAGCACACTTTTCGTCAAGAAAGTATTGAGAAAGTATTGAGTATGAAGAAAAAGATACGAGTCCTGGTTGTGGACGATTCGGCTTTTATGAGAAAGTGGCTGAGCGAGATGATTAAATCCGATCCCGAATGTGAGGTCATAAAAGCATCGCGCGATGGAGTAGAAGCTCTACGGGATATAGAGGAGCTCGGCCCCGACGTGGTTACCATGGATATCGAGCTCCCCGAGATAGACGGGCTGACCTGTGTAGCGTATATCATGGAGGAATTTCCGACTCCTGTGGTGATGGTGACAGGTTTCAGTCAATTTATGGGTGAGGAGACGATAAAAGCCCTGGAGTACGGTGCAGTCGGCCTTGTTCGAAAGCCGAAGAGATTGAGCTCTCAGAATATAAAAGAGATACAACAGGAGCTCATATCGAACATCAAGCTCGCATCGCATGTGGAAATGAAAAAGCTCACTCCGGTAAAAATACAGGATATAAAAGGTAAAGACCGAAAGCCGGCGGCCAAGACAACACATAAGATAGTGGCCATAGCGAGCTCATCAGGAGGTCCGAGAGCCCTGAGCCAGGTAATTCCGAAGCTGCCGGAAGAGCTGCATGGAGGAGTCGTGGTTGCTCAGCATATACCCCCTGAATTTGTCCCTTCGCTCGCCGAACGGCTGAATTGCGAATCGATCCTGGCGGTAAAAGTTGCGGAAGATCAGGAACCTATCCAGCAGGGCAAGGTTCTGATTGCACCTTCGAACTTTCACTGCATGATCGAATCGAGGGCAAAGGAGGGAGAATTGGTCAGGCTCGTCCCTTTTTCGAGAAGAGAGAAATACCCTCTGATCACGGCCGACATATTGATGAATTCTCTTGCGCCGATTTACGGCAGGAATGCAACCGGAGTAATCCTGACAGGAATGGGCAACGACGGCACGGAAGGGTTTCGCTCCATCAAGAGATACGAAGGGAATACGATCGCAGAGGATGCATCCACCTGCATGGTTTACGGTATGCCGAAGTCGGCCGTCGAGGCGGGAGTGGTTGACAGGGTTGTTCCGCTGCACAGGATAGCGGAAGAAATCATAAAGGTGGTGAACAGGTGAAAAAGAAGGTCCCTGCTCTCTACAATATTTCCGGGGGGTGTTTTTGAATATTTCCGAGTACAAACAGCTCTTCCTGAGTGAGGCACAGGAGATCCTGAATGCGTTGAATAATCTCCTTGTCGATCTCGAGAAAAATCCCCGGGATTCGGGCTTGCTCAACGACCTGTTTCGCATGAGCCATACATTGAAGAGTATGGCTCAGACTATGGAATACGGGGACATTGCTCGGCTTACCCATACCATAGAGGATACCTTTACACTGTTGAAGAGCGGAGAATTGAAGGTGAAGACGGATACCGTGGATCTGCTGTTCAAATCTCTCGATACTCTGAACGAACTTGTAGAAGAGGTAAAAAAAGGGGAATTAAAAAATGTCGACACAGCACCATTGATCGAGAGATTCGATGCCCTTGCTGCCGGTATACAAAAAGAAGCGGGGGAACGGGCAAAAATAAAGAAAAAACAAACAAAGACGTCCCACATCGACAATAGCCGGCTGAAGCAAGATGAGGAGGTATTTCCGCTCAGGGATTCACAAACTGTGCGTGTTCCCCTGAACAAAATCGACAGTATTGTGGATACGACAGGCGAGCTTGTTATCAGCAGGATCCAGCTCTCACAGATTGTCAAGCCTTCGGAAAACAGCGAGCTCATAGAAATTGTGGATGAGATTTCTAGATTGACCTCCCGGCTTCAGGATCAGGTGCTGCAGATTAGACTTGTGCCGTTGGAGTATATCTTCGCACCCTATACTCGACTTGTAAGAGATATTGCAAGAGACCAGACTAAGGAGATAGATGTTTCCATCGAAGGAAGCCACATCGGTATGGACAGGAGCATCCAGGACGAGATAAACGAACCCTTGCTCCATCTCTTGAAGAATGCGGTCATTCACGGTATCGAGAGGCCTGAAGAAAGAGAGAGGCTTAAAAAATCGAAGAGAGGCCGGATAAAGCTTACTGCAATGCGAGAAAGGGATTTTGTCGTTATCGAGCTGTCGGACGACGGGTGCGGCATGAACGTAGATGAGATAAAAAAGGTTGCGCTTGAAAGAGGAATTATTTCAAATGAAGAGCTCTTATCTCTCTCTCCTGAAGAAGTAGTGATGCTTACAACCTACCCGGGCTTCAGCAGGGTGAAAGAAGTTACCATGAGTGCGGGAAGGGGAATGGGATTGAGTGCATCGAGAACAAAGATAGAATCGCTGGGAGGTACGTTTCATATAGAATCCACTCCGAATAGAGGCACCAAATTTACCATTCGATTGCCGTTGTCGATGGCTATCAGTAACAGCATGCTCGTCGATGTTGCAGATGAAACCCTCTGTATTCCTCTCTCCTATGTAATCGAAGTGATTAAAGTTGCAGCCGGGGACATTAAGGCAATCGAGGGCAACGAGATAATTTCTTATAGAGATATGGTGCTTCCGGTCGTCAGGCTCGACAGGATATTTGGATGTAGCGAGGAGAAGGGACAAGAGCCGGGTGACGAAGAAATTGTCGATTGTTCCGGAGAACAGGGTGAACATTCGTTAACCGTTCATCATATTCCGGTTGTGGTCATCGAGCTGGGAACCAAGAAGGCGGGGCTGGTCGTCGATACCGTATTGGGACAACAGGAAATCGTCATAAAGCCTCTAACGGGACTCATGAAAGAAATAAAATACGCATCTGGTGCTACGATTCTCAGTACAGGACAGGCAGCGCTTATCGTGGATGTGGCATCACTGCTTTAAAACAGGAAATTGATCGTGTTTGCAGATCTTACTCAACTACAATTGGATGCACTGAGAGAGATTAGCTCAATAGCTTCCGGGAATGCTGCGACAAGTCTGTCGTCATTGCTGGGAAGGAGGATAGACATCACAGCCCCTCGGGTCACTGTGGAAGCTCTTGAAAATGTAGCTGAAATTCTCGGAGGAGTAGAGAAAGTTCTAACAGTAATCCATATCATGGTTAGAGGCACATTATCGGGAAGCATCCTTTTTATCCTTCCGCCTTCGGAATCTCTGAGTCTCATCAATATTCTCACCAATCAGGATAGAAAGAAAATTGAGGATCTGGATGAGCTTGAGCTGTCCGCTCTGAAAGAGCTGGGCAATATTGTAACCGGTTCCTACACAAAGGCTCTTTCAGATGTGCTGAAAATAAGGATTGAGTTTTCTATCCCGGGATTTGCCTATGATATGCTGGGTGCCGTACTGGAGGAAATCATTGCCCGCCTGTCGCTGGAGGTACAGTACGCTGTAATAACTGAAAGCAATTTTGTCGTGAGTGGTGATATACACAGAGGGCATCTTGTCTTTATTATGTCGCCGAATGCCTTGCGTGCCGTCATCGATGCTCTCGGTAATTTAGAATAACCAAAGAAAGGATATCGCAAATAGAAGCAATGTCGGGAAAAATCGATAACAACGAATTGATGAAAGTGTTTTATGAGGAGGCACAGGAACTTATCGATAAGATGAAAAAGGATCTCTCCAATCTGATCGAAGTCGAGGGTACAAAGGGAGTGATCTCAAAGGATAAAGCTGAAGTTGTCCGGAAAACAAAAGAAGAGCCTTCCTCTACATACCGGAATCTATTCAGATACGCTCATACCATTAAAAGCTCTGCAAGAGCGGTTGGGTTTGATAATCTCGAAGACCTGGCAAAAAAATTGGAGCGTATATTCAAAAAAGCGGAGGAAGGCGAAATTGATATGAATGTTGATCATTTTTCCACCCTTTTGAAGAGCGTGGATGTGTGTCGGAAACTGGTACAGAGCAAAAAAATATCGGATTATCAAAAGCTTCTGGAGCGTCTGAACGGTATCATACACAGTTGAGGGATATATAAAAATGGAGACAGACCCCATTAATGTTCTCTTAATCGAGGACAGCAATTTTGCAACCCAGCTTACAAAAAAGATGCTGGATGAAGAGAAAAGCGCTCAGTTCAACACCGAATTGAGATGCGCCGACAGCCTAGCAGCCGGATTGGAGCATCTCAAAGACGATAGGATCGATATTGTCCTGCTGGATCTTACCCTGCCGGATTCGCAGGAATTGGATACCTTTAAAAAAGTCAGGGCTAAAGCGCCGGACATACCGATTGTTGTCATGTCCGGGCTCGAGGATGAAAGGATTGCAATGAATGCAGTCAAGAAAGGAGCACAGGACTATCTCGTCAAAGGTCGGATTGAAAGCAATCTGCTGAAGCGCTCCATCCTCTATGCCATGGAGCGAAACTCTGCAGACAGAAAGATACGAAGGCTCAACCTGGAGCTGGAAAAGAGTCTTGTAGAGCTCAAGGAGGTCAATAAAGAGCTCGAGGCGTTTTCTTACTCCGTCTCCCATGACCTGCGGTCGCCGCTCAGAGCTATCATAGGGTTTTCCACCATACTCCTGGAAGAGCATTCTGATACGCTCGATTCCGAAGGAAAAAGATTGCTGCATGTCATACAATCGAATACGCAAAAGATGGGACAGCTCATCGACGATCTCCTCACCTTCTCCAGGTTGGGGAGAAAAGAAATAAAAAAGTTGAATATTAATATGGAAGATCTCGCGAAAGCCGTATTCGAGGAGTTGAGAACCATCAATCCGGAAAGAACATTAAAACTGAATCTCGACGCTCTCCCCTTTGCTCGAGGGGACCCTTCACTGATTCGCGAGGTATTCGTAAATCTCCTGGCCAATGCAATCAAGTTTACAAAAAACACAGAGAATGCGGTCATTGAAATCGGCAGTGAGGCTGCGGGCGGGGAAAATATTTACTATGTAAAGGACAATGGCGTTGGTTTCGATATGGAGTATGTGAACAAGCTGTTTGGAGTATTTCAAAGACTCCACAGCGATAAAGAGTTTGAAGGAACGGGAGTCGGGCTGGCCATCGTACAGCGTATCATACACCGGCATAACGGAAGGGTGTGGGCTGAAGGAAAAGTTAATGGGGGAGCGACATTCTATTTTGCTCTTCCAATAGTATAAGGAGCTCCATGATGGATGCAAACGCAGTTGAAATTCTTCTGGTTGAAGATAATCCTGCAGACGTTGAGCTTACGCTGAGGGCCCTGAGGAGACACAACCTGGCCAACAGGGTTCATACTGTGACCGATGGAGCAGAAGCTTTAAGTTATATTTTTGCCACCGGTATCTACGCTCACAGAAATATCGAGAATGTTCCGAAGGTGGTGCTCCTCGATCTCAAGCTTCCCAAAATAAACGGGCTCGAGGTTTTGCGAAAAATAAAGTCGGATGAGAGGACAAAGATTATTCCTGTTGTGGTTTTGACCTCTTCGGCTGAAGAGCAGGATATCGTAGAGAGCTATAAGCTGGGAGTAAACAGCTATATAGTGAAACCGGTGGATTTTGACAAATTCCTCAATGCGGTGCAGGAGCTGGGGTTCTACTGGGTGTTGCTGAACGAGCCGCCGTATTACAGTAGTAATAATACTGTATAGCCTGCTGGTCTCAACTTTGAAAGAGAGAGAAGTGTCTTTGAGACTTCAGGCCTCGATTCGAGCCGAAGGCGATACGATAATGGAAAAAAGATATGGATGGATGCATTTAGGATGAAAGAGAAGCTTAACATTCTTATACTGGAAGACGTTTCCACGGATGCCGAATTACTGGTGCATGAGCTTCGCAGAGAAAAAATAGAATTTGCATCGAAGATTGTGGATACGAAGAAAGATTTCCTCAGAGAGCTTAATGACTTTGAACCGGATATGATTATATCCGATTATATGATGCCGCAGTTTACCGGAATGGAAGCACTCGAGCTCGTAAAAGAACACACCCCATTCATCCCATTCATCATTTGCACCGGATCGATGAACGAGGAGGTCGCTGTCGAATGCATGAAGGCCGGAGCAGACGACTATGTTTTAAAAAATCATATCGTACGTATAGGTCCGGCCGTCAGAAGCGCACTGGCAAAAAAACTGATAAGCGAGAAAAAAAAACGTGCTGAAGATGCATTGCGTGCTGCTGCGAGAGAATGGCAGGCTACTTTCAACGCCATGGATAACGGTGTTGCCCTTGTAAGTCTTGAGAAACAAATAATTCGATGTAATAACGCCATGGGTGCTATTCTCAACAAGCCTTTAAAGGATATTGTCGGGGGCACATGCTGTGAGGTTATATGCAGCAAAGTGCAGGATCGAGAAAATTGTCTCTTCAGCAACATGATAGAAACTCACAAAAGAGAAACCTCGATCCTCAAGTTGAACGAAAGCTGGTTTACGAGCACCATCGATCCCATTTTTGATATAAGTGAAAATATAACCGGAGCAGTTCACACGTTATCCGATATTACCGAGCACAAGCGGATGGAGGAAGAATTAAAGCAGAAGCAGATGTTTCTCAATTCCATAGTGGAAAACATACCCAATATGATTTTTGTTAAAGACGCCGAACAATTGAGGTTCGAATTACTCAATAAGACCGGTGAGATGCTATTGGGTTATATGCGTGAAAATATTCTCGGTAAAAATGATTATGATTTTTTTCCACAGGAGCAGGCGGACGTTTTTACGAAGGAAGACAGGGAGGTTTTGAGAACCGGACGATTGAAAGATATTCCCGAAGAGCCTATAAATACGAATGAGGGAAAAAGGATACTGCATACCAAGAAGATACCGATTTTCAACGAAAAGGGTAATCCACTGTATCTTCTGGGGATATCCGAAGACATCACAGAGCAAAAGCTTGCCGAAGAGGAGCTTCGAAAGCTGTCGGTAGCTGTTGAGCAGAGTCCTGTAAATATCGTTATTACGGATACGGAAGGAAACATAGAATATGTTAATTATAAATTCACGGAAGTAACCGGTTATACCTATAAGGAAGTTATCGGGAAAAATCCCCGCATCCTGAAATCCGGGGAGCACACACCCGAATTCTATACTCATCTTTGGAAAATAATAAGCAACGGTAAAGAGTGGAAAGGGGAAATTTGCAATAAAAGAAAAGACGGGGAGCTTTACTGGGAGTATGCATCCATCTCCCCGATCAAGAATGATGAGGGATCGATAACACACTATATCGGCATAAAGGAAGATATTACGGAGAGAAAGAACCTCGAGGAACAGCTCAGACAATCTCAGAAGATGGAGGCGATAGGAAGGTTGGCCGGCGGTATCGCACACGACTTCAACAATATGATGACGGCTGTCATTGGATTCTCCGATTTTCTGATATCTAAGCTCAGTGAAGGGGACGACACACGTTCGATTATCGAGCAGATAAAAAGTGCCGGATTACGGGCTGCATCTCTGACACAACAATTGCTTGCTTTCAGCCGAAAGCAGGTAACGACCGCACAATTGATAGATCTCAATACAATAATCATAAATATGAAGCAAATGCTCCTGCGTCTTTTGGGGGAAGATATCGAGCTCCAGATAGCTTTAAACACCAGGTTTTCGCTGTTAAGAGCAGATCGGAGTCAAATCGAACAGATCATCATGAACCTAGTCGTAAATGCACGAGATGCCATGCCCGGTGGAGGCAGGCTTATAATAGAAACCTCGAGAATCGAGCTGGATGAAGGTTACTTCAGGCAATGGATTGAATTTCGGCCCGGCAAATACGTACTGCTTTCGGTCAGCGATAATGGATGCGGCATGGACAAAGACATACAGGAACATATATTCGAGCCGTTCTTCACAACCAAGGAAATCGGAAAAGGGACAGGTCTCGGCCTCTCTACGGTGTACGGTATTGTGAAACAGAATAACGGCAATATTCATGTGTACAGCGAGCGTGAAAAGGGCACAACATTCAAGGTTTACCTTCCGTCTGTAATCGAGGATAAAATCAAGCTGGATGCCACGGAAAAAACCGACATTTCATCCTTAAAAGGTTCTGAGACAATTCTTGTGGTTGAAGATGAAGAACTTGTACGGCAAATTACCGTTGCCACTCTCAAGGATAACGGCTATACGGTTTTAGAGGCTTTAAACAGTAAAGAAGCATTATCCATATGTCGTAATTATTCGGGCAAAATCCACCTGCTGGTCACGGACGTCGTACTGCCCGATATACAGGGGCCTTCTCTTGCGGAAGAAATCCTTTCCGAGTATCCCGATATAAACGTGCTCTTCATGTCCGGCTATACCGTTAAAGTCACCGAGCACTTAAAGCTGCTTGCGCATAAGAGTTATTTCCTGGAAAAACCGTTTACCCCGCATAAACTTCTCACAAAGGTAAAGGAGATACTTCAGAAAAACAAAGCGTATTAAAAACAGGCAGGCGGATCCTATACGTAAAAACCTGAAATTTCCGGGAGAAAGGCTGATAGATGGGAAAGTACAAAGTACTTGTTGCCGACGATATTGCAGAAAACAGGAAAATTCTATCCCTTTTCCTCACAGAGCTCGGATTTTCCGTGCTCGAAGCGGAAAACGGACGCAGGGCGCTCGATGCCGTCATGAGGGAGAATCCGGATATTGTGATACTCGATGTTATGATGCCGGAGATGAGCGGGATGGAAGTGTGTAGAATTTTAAAATCGAATCCCGCAACGAAGATAATCCCCGTTGTCATTATAACGGCGCTCTCGGATGAGCAAAACCACCTGAAGGCGCTCGAAGCCGGCGCCGATGATTTTCTGTCAAAGCCCTTCAACATCCACTTCCTCAAGGCCAGACTCAAGTCGCTCCTCTCCCTGAAGATCATGATGGACATGAACCGCCACTACCAGGAAATACTCAAAAAAAGCAATGTCGACCTTTTGCAGAAGCTCATTTCGACCCAGGAGGTCACCATCTTTGCCCTGGCCAAGCTTGCCGAATTCAGAGACCCTGAAACCGGAGAGCATCTCGAGAGGATGAGAGAATACGGAAAGTTCCTCGCCCTCAAGCTGAAAGAGATTCCGAGGTACAGGGATACGATAGGCGAGGAGTTTGTAGAAAACCTCTACAAGTCGATGCCGCTGCACGATATAGGAAAGGTGGGAATCCCGGACAACATCCTGCTCAAGCCTGCAAAGCTGACTGAAGAAGAGTTTGCCATCATGAAGAAGCACACCGTGATAGGGGGTGACGCAATCAGGTCGGCGATAGAGCTTGCCGGGATGGAGGGCTCGTTCCTCGATGTGGGGAAGGAGATAGCATACTTTCACCATGAGAGATGGGACGGCACGGGCTACCCGAATGGGATTGCGGGAGATGAAATTCCGCTTCCCGCACGTATAACGGCGATAATTGATGTATACGATGCATTGACTTCCCGGAGGGTGTACAAATCGGAGCTTTCCCATAACCAGGCATGTGAAATCATCATCAATAAAAGCGACGGTCACTTCGATCCCCAGGTGCTCGATGCTTTCGGCGAGCTCGAGACGCAGTTTCGCCGGATCAAGCAATCTCACAGGGACAGGGCTAGCAAGATGATGGGAAGCGGCATGATAAGAACCGTCGGGAGTTAGAGTATGTGAATGAGCCTCTCAGAACTGCTCCCTCTCAGAACTCCTCAACCTGCCGTCCGCCTTCAAAACCTCCACCCCGTCCCGGAATCTTTAAACGGTTTTTTGTCGACCGTACATCGAATTCAGAGATGTGCGGAAAAATGTCCGAAGCTCAAAAATCCGCTTGAATTGACAAAAGCCGTGCAACTGCCTATATTCTGAAGGATTATCAT
The DNA here is from genome assembly GCA_964521865.1 of uncultured Spirochaetota bacterium. Lineage (GTDB taxonomy): Bacteria > Spirochaetota > B62-G9 > B62-G9 > DRHN01 > CAYSRJ01. The sequence goes on from CAZFTJ010000001.1 coordinate 397,890, forward strand.
ACAAAGCACGGTGTTTTCAGGTATCTGAAACGGGCATAAAAAGGCTCCTGGTGGTGGAAAAAGAGTCGGAATAGGATTACTCAAAATCAAATACCTTGAGAGGAGAAGTTAATGAAAGGCATCGATGTACTGCCCTGTGACGACCGCGAAAAGAAGATATCGTTCCCGGATATTCCGGTGTTTGCCAAAAAACCCTCTCTGAGTGAAGAGCTTGAAAAGGGCGTTATCACACCAGACGAGGCGCTTAAGGTATACAGGGGAATGCTCCTGCAGAGAAACTTCGAGTACATGGTACGGGACCTGGACAACAAGAGATTCGTACCGGTGGAGGGATACGAGTTCAGGGGAACGACGCATCTGAGCGTGGGGCAGGAGGCCTCTTCCGCGGGCGCGATGAGCGTGCTTTCGATCGAGGATTACATAACGAGCACCCACAGGGGGCACGGGCACTGCATCAACAAGGGTTATTTCGCCCTCCATGAGATGGATGAGACGGCTCTCAAGCGGTTTCTCGACTCTGTGGAAAAGAACGGGTTCTCAATCGATTCGTATGACAGTGTGTTTGAAGCTGCGCTCGAGTATCACCTCTACCGGACCATGGCCGAGCTTCTGGGCAAGGAGGCCGGCTACTGCAGGGGCCGGGGAGGCGGGATGCACATAGCCGACTTTTCCGTCGGCAATCTGGGAGCGAATGCAATCGTCGGAGGCAGCATGGGCATAGCGACCGGTGCGGCGCTCGCGGTCGATCTTCTCGGACAGGAGCGAATCGTCGTCTGTTGCGTGGGAGACGGTGCAATGAACAACGGCATCGCACATGAATCCATGAACTTTGCGACCATGGCGCAGTTCGATTACGGGCTTCCGGTCGTCTATTTCATCGAAAACAACCAGTACGGGTATACGGGCCAGCAGAAGGGAGAGGTCACCGGTATCGAGTTTTTATCGCAGCGCGGCGCCGGGTACAACGCGCAGAACATGCACGCCGAAACGATATGCGGAAACAACGTGCTTGCGGTCCGCGAGGCGATGAAACGCGCCCGCGAGCTCTGCCTGAATGGTGAAGGGCCGGTGCTCCTCGAGGCGAATACCTACCGGCACTGGGGGCACAACTTCAAGGATAAAGGGACGGCCTACAGAACGGATGCGGAAAAGAAGGCGTGGCGTGCACATGATCCGGTGGATCGGTTTACCGGCGAGCTGATAAAAAACGGCATCCTTACTGAGGACAAAGCTGAGCGGGAGTGGGAATCCGCGCGGGCACGCATCGAGAAGGTCACGGTCGCAGCTGCAAAGAGCAAAGATCCGGACATACGAGACATCTACTTCGGCGTGTATGCTCAAACCGGCTCGGAGGGAATAGGCGATGAGTATAAAACCCTGAATCTGCTCAAAAAGACGAGGCGTATTCCGCGGGACAGAGAAGGAAAGATCCTTGCGAGGCATGCGGTGGTCGAAACGCTTACGGAAGAGATGATCCGGGACCGGCGCGTTGTGGTGTGGGGTGAGGATGTGGCCGAACAGGGCGGGGCCTACAGCGCCACCTACGGCCTGCTCGATATTTTCGGCAGAAAGAGGGTCTTCAACACTGCGATATCCGAGTCCGCGATCATCGGAGCCGGAGTGGGCGCAGCCATGGCAGGTCTTCGGCCGGTGGTCGAGCTGATGTACATCGATTTCGTCCTGCAGGCAATGGATCAGGTGGGAAACCAGGCAGCGAAGGCGAGGTTCATGTTCGGCGGCCAGTATTCCATCCCCCTTACGATACGGGCGACAATAGGCGGCGGCAAGGGGTACGCGGGCCAGCACTCTCAGAGCCTGGAGGCGGTGGTGGCCATGTTTCCCGGTATCAAGGTAGCGGCGCCCTCCAACGCGTACGACATGAAGGGCCTGCTCAAGACGGCGATACGCGACGACAACCCGGTCTTCTTCATAGAGCACCAGATGGTGTATCTCGAAAAGGCCGTCGTGCCGCCGGGAGATGACTATACCATACCCTTCGGAAAGGCGCGCGTGGTGAGGGAGGGAACCGACATCACGGTCGTCGCTTACTCGAACATGGTGAGCAGGGCCCTCGCGGCAGCCGAAAAGCTTGAAGAGGAGGAGGGTATTCATGTCGAGATAGTCGACCCGCGCACCCTCGTACCGCTCGATATCGAGACAATCGGCGCTTCGGTGAAAAAAACCGGCCGCGCCGCCGTTGTGGTGCAGGCGCCCTACACGGGAAGCTTCGCGAGCCACATTTCCCACGAGATTACCCTGCGCTGCTTCGACAGCATGAAGCTGCCGGTTCGTATCGTATCGGGATACGATGTTACCCCGCCGATGGCTTATCCCCTCGAGATGGAGAACATGCCGAATCCCGGTCGTATCGCGCGGAGTATAAAGGAGACCGTTGAGGGCAGAACAGCCATCGATGTGTATGACAGGGCTCTCACCCCCATTGCGTATCCCTAGGAGCGGAAGACCACCCTTATTCGGAAACCAAACGGTCCGAGAGAGCTTTACAACATCTCCGGAACCGGGCCTCAAATTATTTCCTTTAATACAGCACGAATGTAATGAAAAGTGCCGTTCCTGCGGGGACCAGCAGGTTGTCCAGGTCGTACGGGGAAAAAAGCTCGATCAGTGTAGGCAAAACAGCCGCGATTAGGGCTTCGTATACGGGGAGGAAAAAATAAAGTATCAGGAACGCGGAAACAAAAAATGCGAGCGAGCCTTCAAGGGTTCGCCGGTACACGGGGAGTTTCACTCTTCCGAATCTTTTTCCGACAAGCCCCGACAGCGAGTCGGATATACAGACAATCAGGATAGCAGGTATATACACGTTCTGTTTGAAGAATAAAAGGCATATGAGAATGCCGACGGTCAGCGAGATCGGTCCGATGATAAAGCCTCGTATTTCAGTGTACCGCCGCGCCTTTTTGGTGACATGCGAGAAAAAGGGAAAATGAAAGCCGATGTACCGGAGAGTTTCGGAAATTGCGTACAATGCGATTACCGCAACGAGCAGGGCGCAGATTGCGGTTTTATTCATGTACGCGAGAAAGGGCACCGGCACCCCGAGAAAGTGGATGAACTTGCGGTAGATTTCACGGCTCAACGAATATTTGGCCCGTGTCAACCTTGCCGGCAGCCGGTTCTCCGGTATGATGCAGGGGATGAGCTCCAGGAGGTTGTACCCGTCGATCACGATATCCGCGTGCTTCCGAATGATTCTCGACGGGTTGTATCCGATGCCGATCCTGCTCTGCTGTATTATGGACAGATTGTTCGGATCGTCGGCGACGACAACCACATCCCTCCAGCCGAGCCCGAGCTCTGTCATCAGACTGCTCAGCACTTCTTCCTTCGGTTTGCCCGGCCTGCTGTCTATGCCGACCCTGCCGTCTTCGATTTTCGCCTCAAGCCCCGCAAAGTGTTCCACGCCGTACTCTTCGGCAAGTCTTTTCAGGATGAAGTTCGGAACGCCGGAGCTCATGAGGGAAATGTAATATCCATCTCTGTGAAGAAGTTCAAACGTCTCTTTGATATTCCTTGATTTCCGCATCCGGCCGGCAATGTCCACGGCCTTCTTGAGATCGAAGTTTTTGGTTATTCTCAGCACCGCAGTGAGAAGCTCTTCGAAACTGATGGCGCTCGTGTAGTACCGCCATCCCAGCAGGAGTGTTTTGAAGTAGTTTTTCAGCCCGGTGGTTCGTGCGATGCGAATCAGGAAGACGCCCCTGAACAGTACGCCGTCGACATCGAACACCGCAAGCCCGCTGTATCGTTTATTCATATTATTTTAAAGTAATGGTTTTTATCTGTAGAATCTAATAGCAGGTAATTGTAACATACTATTGTCATTTGAACATAAAATTCCGGTGCAACAAAGGTGTACGGTTCATGGAAATGACTGTGGAGAAGATAGTTCATGGAGGCTGGGGACTCTGCCGGGTGAATGACCGGGTGTTTCTCGTTCCTTTTGCCGTTCCGGGTGATGTGGTCGATGTGTCGTTCGGGGAGCCCGCAAAGGGGGTGACCGTCGGCTGGATCAGGAAGGTGCTGCAGCCGTCGCCCTTCAGAAAACAGTCGCTTTGCCCGGTTTTCGGGATATGCGGAGGGTGCGATTTCGATAATATGAGCTATGAGTGTGAAATTGAGGCCAAGAAGGAAATGCTTCGGGAGGACCTCCGGAGAATAGGGGGAATCGGAGATGATGCAATCGGCAAAACTCTTCCCTCCCAGAGCGAGTACCGCTACAGAAACAATGCGCAGTTCAAGGCGGCGGGCCAAACTGATGCAGGTTTTTTTATGAAACGGTCCCACGAGGTAGTTCCACTGCCTGAGCAGGGGTGTCTCCTGCTCGACCCGGTTATCAACGAGTTTTTTAAACGCCATATACAGGGCAAAGCCCTTCCGGACGGCGGGTTTCGAATTAGATCCAATGAGCGTGGTGAGATATTTCAAAAAGGGGTCCCGGGTATCAAACCCGATAGTTGCGCCTCATTTTACCGGAAGGGGTTTCGATTCGAGGTGGGGATCGATGATTTCTTCCAGGTCAACAGGTTTGTTATCGACGCCTGGCTCGATTTGATTGTCGGATACCTCGAGCCCGGGCTTTCAGACTGGGTAGCCGATATATACTGCGGGTCGGGCCTCATCTCCCTGTACGTGGCCGGTCTTGTGCATTGCATCACCGGGATCGAGCTCAACGGGAGAGCCGTGAATAATGCACGGCGCAATGCTCTGGAAAACGGAATCCGAAAAGCAAAGTTCATCAGGGCCGATGCGGGGAAGGGCATTTCCGGCATGTCGGCGGGCAAGGTGATTGTCGATCCGCCGAGAGCCGGCCTGACCGGCCGGCTCATCGCCGACATCGCTGAAATGAGGCCGGCTGTTGTTGTGTACGCCTCCTGCGATACCGCAGCATTTGCAAGGGATGTTCGCCTTTTCAGAGAAAACGGATTTGTGCTTGACGAAGTGACGCTTGTCGACATGTTTCCGAGAACCAGACATATGGAAGTCGTTTCCCGACTCGTTTCGGCTATAAAAGCCGGGTAAGGTATTTGCATCCCAATTAAGGAGTTTTCGGCTCGGTGCAGGAGGAGGCGGGCGCGTCCGCCTTTCGGCCGGACCGAAGAGCTTCGTTCAGCCTGCCGCAGGCCCGCTGAACAATACCTTGACAGGTGCACGGTTCTTCTCTATATTCACACCAGCAAAACCTTTCTGTCCATTACGTGGACCGGCAGACCGAGGGGAGGTATGTTTTGAGACGTTATGAGTATCTTTACATCTTTGAGCCGCAGGAAGACATAGCGAAAAAATCCATCGATTTTGTGAAGAAACATTACGACACGATGGGGGCCGCCATTCTCAAGGAAGACGAGATGGGCAAACGGCGACTCGCGTATGAGATAAACAAGCAGACCGATGGGTTTTACTATGTGACGCAGATCGAAATCGACGACTTTTCAAAACTACAGGAGTATGAATCCGAACTGAAGCTCAATCCGGATATCATCCGGTTTATGAAGGTTCGTGTATAGTCGTCTTCCCATTGGGCTCGCCGATCGGCGGTTGAGAAGGAGTCCGCTGTTCGACAGCGTGTAGCCCGACGAACTTTATTCAGTCCACCGAAAATCGGATGAATCAATTCAGCCGATCGGCCGAGCACCGGTGTAGGTTTCTCCACACGGGCAGAATGATGCGTCTGCACATTTCTTAACAGTGTTCCATATATGGTGCCGTTCGTCCGAGGAGATGGACGGCAGTTTCGGATTTGATAAAAGAAGTTGTGTTTCATGCAAAATGCTTTACAATTAAAGAAGTTGAGATAAAGAAGTTGAGAACGTAAAGGAGGTTTCAGACATGGTCTGGGATATAAATCATGTCGTGCTTGTCGGACGATTGACAAAAGATCCAGAGCTTACCTATACACAGTCCGGTGCGGCTGTATGCCGATTTTCCATTGCGGTGAACAGGTCCTCGGGATCGTCGTCCGACAGCGAAAATTCCACAAATTTCTTCAACGTCGTAGCGTGGAACAAAACAGCCGAAATTTGCAATGAGTATCTTTCGAAAGGCAGGCAGGTGGGAATTGACGGCAGGCTCCAGCAGAGAAGGTGGGAGGGCCAGGACGGCGTCAAGCGGAACACAGTCGAGATTGTTGCAAACAATGTGCAGTTTTTCGGCCCGGGACGCCAGGCCGCCGGGCAGTTCGAGAAGGATGCACAGGAAGAACAGCAGATGGGAGTGCGGTCTCCTGGGCCGTCGGAACAAATGTCGCCGGAAGAACAACCGTCAGAGGAGGCCGGCGACCCGTTTCTGTCAGAGCTCGATGATGACGAGATTCCATTTTGAAACAAAAAATTCGAAGTGCGGGTTATACAGTTTAAGCAAGGAGATGTGACATGCCTGAAGAAGCACAGAATAATAAGCTGGAGGTTCGGGGATCGGAAGCGCGTAAAGCGCTTCGGAAACGTGGAACAGATTCGGAGGAGCGAAATAGCGATACAGCGTCGGGGGAGCAGCTGTCCGTGAACGTAATGCCCGAAGGGGCGGTGCCTGAAGAAGCGAGGTCTGAAGAGGCGGTGCCTGAAGAGGCGGTGCCTGAAGAGGCACCGTCCGGTACTGCAACACCCATCGAAGAAAAGGCCAGGCGCGTCGAGGATGAAAGCGGACCCTCGGAACAGGCACCTTCCGATACGCAGGTTCGGGAAAGTCCTTCTGCTTCCGAATCACCGGAAAAACCGACAGCTTCCGATACGCAGGTCCAGGAAAGTCCTTCTGCACGGCCTTCCAATAATACACAGAGAAGACCGTATAGTTCCGGCCGGGGAAGAAACGATACACAAAGGCCCGGGCAGAATGGATCCGGATCTCGACAGAGACGGGGTTATTTCAGACGAAAAGTATGCAGGCTCTGCGTGAATAAAATCAAAACCGTTGATTATAAGGATGTCGATCTTTTAAAGCGATTTGTAACGGACAGAGGTAAAATTCTGCCGAGGAGGATGACCGGCACATGCGCAAAACACCAGCGGGTGCTCGCTGCGGCAATCAAAAGGGCGCGGACAGCAGCATTTCTGCCCTTTGTAAAAAAATGATTCGCCGCATTGTTTAATTTCCTGCCGGGAGATGGGAAGGGACGTGGATAAATTCGGTAGAGAAAAGATTGAAAATTTTCTCGAGAGGGTGAGGGAGAGTAATCTGATGAGGTTTGATAACCTTATGCAGACTCTGCTCGAGAAGATAAAAACGAACAATTTTCGAGTGTTCAAATCCTTTAAGCTGCAAAGCGGCATAAAGATCCAGAACCTGCACGTTGTCGCCATCTGGCTTCAAAACCTGAATGTCGGTAATCTGAAGACGCGGCTCACACTCCCCGATGTGGAAGTCGAATGGAGGGAAATCGGGGAAAACATCCTTCTCGTGCTCCTCTCCATTCTCCTCTATATGTCGGTCATTTTCACGGAGCTTTCTTTTGTGCCCTTTATGATTATCGTTGTCAAACGGGGATGGAAGGAAGGGCTGATGTATCTTGTCATCGGAACTGTAGCCGTCCTGTATCTTATGATACACGAAGTGGGAAAGCTTCCTCTGGACAGTGATGTCATGCTCTTTTCTCCCACCCACTACTCCTTCAGTTTTATAGAACGGGTAACCGGGCTCAGAGGAGGTCGTTTTCTCGACTTCTTCTTTACTTTCGGACTTTTCGGCATTGTGCTGGGGTATTTCGTTTCAAGAAACTACAGGCTGAACTACGTCATATTCTTCAGCCTTACCGTGTATGTGGGTATAGCCATTTTACCGCTGATAATATCCGGCATGATCGGCGGCTTTCACCAGTTTATTGCGAACTATTCGAAATTCGTGGATGCAAAGACAAACAGTTACGTTGATCAGTACCTGTCCCAGATGAGCAATCATCGTGTTCTTCTGATGAGCAGGGGGATCGACTACAACGCGGTTTCACGAAAGATAGAGATTGCTGCCGACCTGTACAAGAGAAACGTTATTTTCGGCATTGCACCGCGCGGCGGGTATCTTGTCAAACAGATCTTTATCATCTTTGTCGGTATTCTCTGCGTCAAGTTTTACCTTACCAGAAAGCACATCAACAGGGCGGCACTCTCCTTCAGCATCAAGAATTACCGGATCCAGGACAGCTGGGTATGGGCGCTCGTCGTCGCGTGGGGATTGGTATACATCAACCTCTATCTTAAAAATCAAATATTCGGTATAGTAAGCTGGAATATTGCGGTTGTATTTTCGCTGCTCTTCTTTATCAGGGGGCTTTCGATAATCAAGATTCTTGCCGATAGAATCAGGATCCCGCAGATTCTCCAGTACATGGTTCTCATCTTTTTTCTCTTTTATTCGTTTATATTTTTCGTCACCATTGTCACCGGTATCGGAGTTGCCGATATATGGCTTAAAATACACGACAGTATTGAAAATATGAAGAAGAGGAGCGGTTCATGAAGGTAATACTGGTGCAGGACATCCCGGGAATCGGCGAGGAGGGTGATTTCAAGGACGTTGCAAAAGGGTATGCGCGAAACTACCTCTTTCCGAAAGGATTTGCAGTTGAGGATACTACCTTCAATAGAAATAGAATGAAGGAGCAGCAGAAGAAGATCGAGCTTCGCAAGGTAAAAAAGCGGGAAGAGGCGCAGAAGCTTGCCGATGAGATTTCGGCACTGTCGATAAATATTTCGGCGGCTGTCGGCGCCAATGAAAAGCTCTTCGGAGCGGTTCATGAGCAGGATATTGTAAAAGCGCTGAAAGAGCAGGGATATGAAATAGAGAAAAAGAATATCGAGCTTGCCGAACCTATTAAAACAACCGGCGTCTACAGGGTGCCGCTCAGGATATATGAGGATATTCGGGCCGAGCTCAAAGTATGGGTCGTAAAAGAGGGCTGACCGGGTCTATGGCAGAGGGATATAAAGACACAGCAGCAACGACACTCACAGACAAGCTCCCTCCGCAAAACCTCGAAGCAGAACGGGCATGCCTTGGGAGCATGCTCCTCGATAAAGAAGCGGTAGAAATTGCAATAGACATTCTTCAGAGCGACGATTTTTACAGCGATCAGCATAGAACCGTCTTCGATGCTCTCATCGAGTTATACAACCGCTCAATCCCCGTCGACATCGTAACGCTTACCGATTTTCTGAAAGACAACGGCGGCCTGGAAAAGTCGGGCGGCATTGTGTACGTGTCTTCGCTTCTGGAAGAAGTGCCTACCTCTGCAAATATCGAGTACTATGCAAAAATTATCGAGCAGAAATCTCTCCTCCGAAAACTCATCAGGGCGTCATCCGCGGTGATATCGATGAGCTATGACAAGGAAAAGGACGCCTATGAGATTGTCGATGAAGCGGAAAAGCTCATATTCGATGTCACCGAGAGAAGGGAGGTCAGGGGCTACTATACGCTCAACGAGGTCATCAAAGACAGCATAACAGCCATCGAAAAGCTCTTTCATCGGGGCGACAACTACACGGGGCTGCCCAGTGGATACAAGGAGCTCGATGATCTTACGTCAGGGTTTCAAAGATCGGAATTTATCGTAATTGCGGCGCGTCCCTCGGTGGGGAAAACAGCGTTTGCTCTGAACATAGCACAGAACATCGGCATCGACCTGAAGAAAAACGTCGCCATATTCAGCCTGGAGATGTCGAAGGAAGCGCTGGTGCAGAGGATGCTCTGCTCGGAGGCGCGCATCGACAGCCAGCGGCTGCGAAAAGGCCTGCTCAGGACCGAGGAGTGGGGCCCACTTACAACGGCGGCAGGCAGGCTTGCCGAATCCAATATTTTCATAGACGAGACTCCCGGTATTACCGATATGCAGCTTCGCGCAAAGGCGAGGCGTATTCAGTCGCGGCACGGGCTCGATATGGTCATTGTCGATTACCTCCAGCTCATGTCATCGATCCGTAAAAAAGAGGGGAGGACGCAGGAAATTTCAGAGATTTCGCGCTCTCTCAAAGCACTCGCACGCGAGCTCAAAATACCGGTGGTCGCGCTTTCTCAGCTTTCACGTGCGGTCGAGACGCGGGGAAGGGATAAGCGTCCCATCCTTTCCGACCTCAGGGAATCGGGTGCGATAGAGCAGGACGCGGATGTTGTGATATTCCTGTACAGGGACGAGCTCTACAATCCCAATACCGATAACAGGGACATCGCGGAGATAATTATTCAGAAACAGAGAAACGGTCCCACAGGGAAGATAGAGCTTCGATTCTTCAAGGATTTTACACGATTCGAGAATTTAGAGAAATGGGGAGAGCGGTTGGAGCCCTATATGGAAGAGGACGAGTACTGATTTTAAATTAAAGAAATCCCGGTGCATTTCTCTTCCTGCTATTCATCGGTATGAATTGTATCAGTACCGCCCGAATTGCTGGTCGTACGTAATTAAAGCTGTTATTCCTTTGTGACGAGCCCCGCCCGATAGGCCTTCAGGTAGTTGGCGCAGTACGGATCTTTGTTCATCAGGGATTCGGCTGCGAGTATCATGCTCATCATCGTTTTATCGAGCGGGTCTATGAGCGCACCGTCGAGCCCGTTGAACATACATCCGACCACGAATGCCCTGTTCACCTGTTTTCTTGCGGGGAGGCCGTACGATATATTGCTGAGACCGGTGATGAGCTTTACCCCGGGAAAGTTCTTCTTGACTCCTTTAATAGTTTCGATAACCGTCAATCCATAGGTTGTATTGACGCTCAACGGCGTTGTAATCGGGTCTATGGCAATATCCTCTATCTTCTTTCCCGCCTTGACGAGCTCGCCGATGATATTGTCGGCGATTTTGACGCGTGCATCGGCCTCGTCTGGTATTCCGTTATCGTCGATGCAGAGGCCGAGGACGATGCAGTCGTGCTCGACCGCAACGGGAAATACCTCCTTCCAGCGCTCGCTTTCCTTTGTAATGGAGTTGAGCATCGGCTTCCCGTTTTTGTGCATTTCGATCCCCATTTTAATTGCAGACCCTCTCGGGCTGTCTATGGAAATCGGTTTTTCGGTTTCATCCATCACCTCTTCAAGCGTCCATTTAAGAACTGCGAGCTCCTCATTGACAAACGCACCGGCATTGACGTCGATAAAATTCGCACCCGCTTCATCCTGCCTTTTCGCCAGGCTGCGCAGGTACTCAGCGTCCCTGTTCTGCATTGCTTCCTTTATCTTTTTCCTCGTTGAATTGATAAGCTCACCGACAACTACCATTTCCGTCCTCCAATTTGAAAATTTCTGTTAAGGTACTAAATAGTTAAGTTTTTAGCAATGTTTTTTTACGGCTGAAAAATTATTATATTAATTACATAAGATGTCGCCCGGGCGGCCGGATATCGGCAGGTAATTCTTTGAAGGTATTTAAAAATTTGAAAGGAACTGATTATGGCAAAGATAGAAATCGGAGATGCGAAAACGCTCGTGACGCTGGACAGGATGCTTCCGGCAAAGATGCATATAATTCCTATGAAGCTGCGGCCGGTGTTTCCGGGTATTTTCATACCCCTTATAATCGGCGGTGAGAAATATATAAAAACGATCGAACGTGTGCTCGAGATCGAAGGGTATATCGGGATGATTCTTATACACAATCCCGATGAGGAAAACGACCGCGAGGATAACTTTTTCCAGATAGGAACGGTCGGGAAGATCCTCAAAAAGATAAACCTGCCCGACGGAAAGGTAAATATCTTCGTAAATATGCTCAAACGCTTCAAGATACAGAAATTTCTCAGTTTCGATCCGTATATCACGGCTGCGGTGAGTTATGCGGATGAAGAAACGAAGGACGACGATGAGCTCAGGGCTCTTATCAGAACACTCTATTCGGAGATAAAGGAGGTTTCGGAGGACAACCCGTATTTCACGGAAGAAATAAAGCTGAACATGGCAAACCTCGACGGAGCCGAGAAGGTCGCGGATTTCGTGTCGTCGATTCTCAACATAGACAAGTTCGAACAGCAGAAAATCCTCGAAACTTTTGACGTGAAACAACGGATAGAAAGGGTTCTGACGCTCCTCCACAGGGAGAAAGAGCTGATGAAACTGCAGAAAAAGATACAGGAGAACATAAACGAGAAGGTCACACAGCAGCAGCGCGAGTTCTTTCTCAAAGAGCAGCTCAAAGCGATCAAGAAAGAGCTCGGCATGGATGTGGATGCGAAGAATCAGGACTACAACAAGTTCAAAAAACTGCTCGACGGCTTCGAGCTTACGGGAGAGGTGAAGGACAAGGCGTACGAGGAGCTTGAAAAGTTCGGGCTCATGGATACCCATTCACCGGAGTTTGCCGTAACAAGAAACTACCTCGATACCATCTGCTCGCTCCCCTGGAACACGTACACGAGGGAAAAGATCGATATCAGGAAGGCGCGGAGGATACTCGACCAGGACCACTACGACCTCGACGAGGTAAAGGAGCGCATTCTCGAGTTTCTTTCCGTCAAGAAGCTGAAGCCCGAATCCAAAGGCTCGATTCTCTGCCTGGTGGGGCCTCCCGGTGTCGGCAAAACCTCGGTCGGCAAGTCCGTTGCAAGGGCGATGGGCCGGAAATTTTTTCGGTTTTCATTAGGCGGCATGAGAGACGAGGCGGAGATCAAGGGGCACCGGCGAACCTATATAGGAGCAATGCCCGGCAAGATCATACAGGCGCTCAGGATCGTGAGAACCAAGAACCCGGTCGTCATGCTGGACGAGATAGACAAGCTGGGGGTGAGCTTTCAGGGCGACCCCTCTTCGGCTCTGCTGGAGGTGCTCGATCCGGAGCAGAATATAGATTTCAGGGATCACTATCTGGACCTCCCGTTCGACCTGTCGAAGATCATGTTTATTACCACGGCGAACACGCTCGATACCATCCCCTCGCCCCTGCTCGACAGGATGGAGGTGATACGCCTCTCGGGGTATATCGAGGAGGAAAAGATCGAGATCGGCAGGAGGTATATCATTCCCCGCTCCCTCGATAGAAACGGTCTCGGCAAGAACCAGGTCAGGTTTGAAAAATCCGCCATGCGCGAGATCCTGCAGGGGTATGTGCGGGAGGCGGGGCTTCGTAATTTCGAGAAAGCCGTCGACAAGATTTCCCGAAAGATAGCGCGAAAGTCGCTTGAAGAGGAGATTACCCTGCCCTATGCGGTGAAGAAAGAGAATATCAGGGAATTTCTGGGCGAGAGGACCTTTATAGAAGAGATATACAAAAAGATAAATCGTGCCGGGATTACCATAGGACTTGCGTGGACACCGCTCGGCGGGGCGACGCTGACGATCGAATCGAACCTGATACCCGGCAAGGGAGACCTCAAGCTCACCGGAAGCCTCGGAGAGGTGATGCAGGAATCCGCCAATATAGCGCTCTCGTTCGTGAGAAGCATCGCTCCGGAGTACAAAGTCGACCAAAGAACGTTCGAAAAAAATTACCTACATCTGCATGTGCCTGCCGGGGCGACCCCGAAAGACGGGCCCTCAGCCGGTATAACGATGGCGACCGCCATGCTTTCACTGGTCACTAAAAAAAAGGTAAAAAACAGGCTCGCCATGACCGGTGAAATATCTCTGATCGGGAACGTTCTGCCCGTGGGGGGCATCAAGGAAAAGGTCATCGCTGCGAAGCGCGCCGGCATCAAAGAGATCGTCCTTCCAGGTGAAAACCAGAAGGACCTCAATGAGATTCCGGACTACATCAAGAAGGGGATCACCTTTCATCTGGTCGAGAGGATGCGCGATGTGGTGAAGTACGTTTTTGCCTAGTACCATCTCCGGCAGCCGGATTTTTCGATCCTGTATCTATTCCGGCTTTTACACCCTCTTTACTTTTCGATTGTAAACGGCTATATTGATTCGAATATCACCGGTTCGGGATTCCGCCGCCTTTCGGGCCGGCGAAAGTCAAACGGTTGCGGCAAACGCCTGTAATAACGGGAAGATCGAATGCGAAGATGCAGGAGCTCATTTATGCGGGATCCGGAGTAATTATGAACCAGTACGACATCTTGAAGGAAAGAGGGTTTGTTTTTCAGGCCACCGATGAGGACGGCATACGAAGGCTTTTCGATAAAAAGAGGGTGACCGCCTACATCGGTTTCGATCCGACCGCAGATTCTCTTCACGCGGGGAGTCTGGTGCCTCTCATGGCTCTCGCACACCTGCAGAGAAACGGCCACAGGCCCATAGCGCTCGTCGGCGAAGGTACCGGGCTGGTCGGCGACCCGTCCGGAAAAACCGAAACAAGAAAGCTTTTGAGCGTCAGGGATGTGCAGAAAAACGCCCGTGCGCTCAAACGGCAGTTTTCGCACTATATTACATTCGATGCAGACGAAGCGCTTCTTATCAACAATGCGGACTGGCTCGTCGAGCTCAAATACGTGGAGTTTCTCAGGGATGTGGGAAAGCATTTTTCCGTGAACAGGATGCTCACCGCGGAATCGGTGAAACAGCGGCTCGAGACCGGACTGACCTTTATCGAGTTCAACTACATGGTTCTCCAGGCCTACGATTTCTACGTTTTGAACAAAGAGTACGACTGCGACGTGCAGATGGGCGGGCAGGACCAGTGGGGGAACATCGTCGCCGGGATCGACCTCATACGGCGTATGAGCGGAAAGGAAGCCTACGGCATCACCTTTCCCCTTATTACAAACGCGTCGGGCGAGAAATTCGGAAAATCGGTGAAAGGGGCGGTGTGGCTCGATGCCAAAAAAACGTCGCCGTACGACTACTACCAGTTTTTCAGAAACACGATGGATGCGGATGTGGGGCGATACCTCGGATATTTTACATTTCTGCCGATGGACGAGGTGCATGCGCTCTCGCGCCTCAAACCTCCCCTTTTGAACAGGGCCAAGGAAATCCTCGCCTTCGAAGCAACCGGAATTACGCACGGGGAGGAGAGTGCCGTCAATGCGTACCTCGCCTCTGTCGAGAAATTCGGGGAAGCCGACCCCGGGAGAACGATCGAGACTTCTTCATCCATTGCCGGGATCGCAGGCGGTGAACCGGAGGCGCCCTCCGTCGCGGTGAAGCGGGATAAAATAACTGCCGGGTTCACTGTTGTCGACGCCTTTGTGGAGGCGGGCCTTGTCAAAAGCAGGGGAGAGGCGAGGAGGCTGATACAGCAGGGAGGCGCGTATATCGATGAAAAGCGGATTCTGGATGAAGCGCTCGTATTGAAGGAGGATGATTTCAAAGACCGCACGCTCGAGCTCAGGGCGGGGAAAAAGCGGCATATGCGGCTTGTGCTGGAATAAAGCTCCTGTTCATCGTCGAAAAGGGTATGTGATAAAGAAGAATTGGTATTCAGCTCTGAAGAGAAATTTTTTTTAATAAATTTTGGATATTTCAGGATAGCGTGCTATAATGTGAGTTTAAGAGAAACAGGATATTGCAATATGTTTAATCGTTCAAGGGGGCCCACAATGAAAAAAGCGGGTTTTTCACTGGCAATACTGGCGACTACGGCACTGTTTGCACTTTTAATAATCGGCTGTACAGAGGGCGTGGGAACCTCGGTCACGACCGATGAGACGGAGGTAACGGTCAAATCCATCGGCACCGTATCTGGGCTTGTAAAGGACAAAGATACCGGTGATTCGATTTTCGGCGCGTTTATAACGCTCGGCGGCAAATTCGCCATGTCGTTCGCGACCGGCCAGTACATGATAGAGGATATCGAGGCGGGGAGCCAGCTCCTCATCGCCTCGGCGGAGGGCTACAAGCTCTACCAGGAGGTGTACGAGGTTTCGCAGGGCGCCCAGGTTCACGATATCCTGCTCGAGCCTGTCGATACGACGCCGCCAACCGTGCTGAGCGTTTCGCCGACAGACGGGTCGACCGGCGTGCCGGTCAATGCAGTAATTACAGCAACCTTTGATGACGATATCGACGATACGACGCTGACAACGTCTAATTTTACAGTAGGGAGTGTCAGTGGTACAATACTGTATGATGCCGTGCTTAAAAAGGCCACATTCACCCCTGGCTCTGATCTTAATACAGGCACTAGCTACACCGTAACGATTACAACGGGTGTCACCGATACGGACAGCAATGCACTGGCGGCGGATTTCGTGTGGACATTTACAACTGGCACGGGAACTGATGACACTGTACCCAACATCCCGTCAGGACTGACTGCTACGTCGGGCGGGACGGACAGAATCGATTTGAGCTGGGATGCTTCTTCGGATCCTGTTAATCAAGATGGAACAAGTGGAAGTGGTGTTGCTGGGTATGATATTGCCCGAGATGATAATGGAAATAAAATTATTGAAGGTAACGAGATAATCGCATCAGTTGCAAGCACATCCTATACAGATACCGGCCTTTCTCCGAATACTACTTATGATTACTATGTGAGGGCGTACGATATAGCCGGTCTTCAATCAAATTGGAGCAGCTACGCGCAGGCGACTACCGCCGATGTAGACACTACTGCGCCGGCGAATGTCACGAACTTCAGCGCGAGCGCAGGAGATGCTTCGGTAACCCTCACCTGGATCAACCCGACCGATCTCGATTTTGCCGGTGTGTGGCTCATGAGGAGGGACGACGGGATATACCCGACCGGGCCTGAAGATCCGAAGGCGGTGGGGATTTACAAGGGTACGGGCACGAAGTACGCTGATTTAAAGGTAACGAACGGCACTACCTACTACTACAAGATCTTCACTTTCGACAGGGTGCCCAACTTCTCAAGCGGTATTGCGGCCAGGGCGACACCGCAGGCAGTGGATACGACGCCGCCCGCAGAGGTGACGGGTCTCAAGGCAATCCCGGGCGATACGCAGATAACCCTCGTATGGACCGACCCGAAGGATCCGGACTTTGAAGGGGTTCTCATCTCAAGAAACGGTGTGAATGCCGGCAAAGTTCCGGCAGGCACTATGAAATGGCTGGATAAGGGACTTGTAAATAATACACCGTATACGTACTTGCTCCAGACCTTTGATACGAATGGAAACCTATCAAAAGGTGTCGGTGTAACCGGGACTCCTCAAGCGGCAGCAATAAAAGTATATCCTTCTGATCTTGGTGATACCTTTATATACGAGGCCTATCCGGCGACGAACTACAACAAAGAACAATATCTCTACGCAGGATTCAAGGGCGCTCAGCTGTACGCCGTGATGCAGTTTGATGTGAAACCAATTGCTTCTAAAACGGTTGCAAAGGCCACGCTCACACTCAACGTATCTGGCGTCAGCGGCGATACATCAAATGAGGGCTACTACGTGTATCGGATCGCTGCTACGGCAAGACCGTGGACCGAAACAGGCGCAACATGGGAAAACCTGATCAAATACGTCGACACCAGCAAAGCATATGCCAGGTTTAGTGTTACTTCTGCTTCCTTTCCACAATCGGTTACAATTGATATTACGGGGCTAGTATTAACGTGGCAGGAGGAGTTCGCCAAATTCGGCTCGACGAACGGTCTTGCGATAGTACCGGGTTCGAAAATTGCACACTACTATCACTTCGACAGCAAGGATATAGGAACTGCACCGGTGCTCGAGGTGACGACACAATAGATATGTATGATAAATGCCAGTATCAAGCCGGTATAAGCTGAAGGTGTTGCTAAAAAAACGACCCTCTCCGGAGACAATCCCCGGAGAGGGTTTTCTATTCCAGGCCTATCATCTAATACAAAATCGAGAAAGTGGAATGAGTACTTTAACCCTTGATGCACGGGCACAGAAAGTATGGTTTGACGCAGATAATATGTGGATATTGTTTACAGACGGACGACAATTATCTGTACCATTATCCTATTTTCCAAGATTGAAGAATGCCTCTCCTGAACAGAGCAAGAAGTATGAAATAAGTGGAGGGGGTACAGGCTAACTTGCCATTTTTCTATAAATTCGGCAACTACACTTACCAAATTAAATTATTTTTGTGGCCATTGCACCGAGCGAGGATGCCTGTCAGAACTCCCGGCGGGCCATGATGAGCGACAGGGCCTCCGCCCTGGTCTTCTCGTTCTCCTTGAACACGCCGCGAACGGCGCTCGTGGTGGTGAATGAGCCCGGCTTTTTCACCCCGCGCATAATCATGCACAGATGCTCAGCTTCGATTACCACGATCACGCCGTAGGGCTTGAGCTGTTTCATGATGAGATTGGCAATAGATGTGGTGAGCCGCTCCTGTACCTGCAGCCGCTTTGCATACACATCCACCACGCGGGCGAGCTTGCTCAGGCCGGTTATTCTGTTGTCTTTCGGGATGTAGCCGATGTGGGCCTTGCCGAAAAAGGGCAGCATATGGTGCTCGCACATCGAGTATATGGGAATGTTTTTAACAAGCACGATCTCGTCATGCTGTTCGGTCAAAAGCACTTCGAGCACCTTCTCGGGCTTTTCGAAAGCGCCGGAAAAAATTTCTCCATACATTCTGGCGACTCGTTCCGGTGTTCTTACCAGATCGGGTCGATCCGGATCGGGGTCGATCTCCTCGATGATCGTTCGTACGGCCTTCTGTATCTTCTGTATATCCATCACTGTCTCCAGATATTGAAATAAAATGGGTTATCCGGATGCGAGGCGTCCGGATAACAGTTCTCTGCGCCGGTGATTCGCCGGATATGTTGTTCTCGGATCGAGATAGCGAAATCTCAATGGAAAGACCATAATAAGAAAAGGTATTCGATGCGGGAAAAAAAATCAAACGATATTTACCGGCCGGCCCAGTGCATAGATGGCCGATGAAACAGGCTTCGTATGGAGCAGCAGCGGCATCACGGCGGCTGAAAGTCCTGCGGGTAAATAAAACTGCGGTTAAATAAAAATCGGTCTATTTTCCGATACAGAAGTTTTTAAAGATATCGTCCATGATATCCTCGGTAGTGATGCTTCCGGTTATCTCGCCGAGAACATCCATTACGCTTTTCACATCAAATGAAACAAGCTCCGGCTCGCTTTTCGAGCGCACCGCTTTCAGGGCATGCTCCAGCTCCTGCAGCGCCCTTCGGAGAATACTGTAGTGCCGGGCGTTTGTTACAAGTATCGAGTGGTCTCCCCTCGCATTTCCCGATACCACCTTTTCGGTCATACGGCGTTCGAGGTTCTTCAGCCCCTCGCCGGTTCTGGCGGACATGCGGATGAAATCGCAGTCGAGCCCGGGGATTTTTTCGAGCAGAATCGTATCGATTTTTTGGGGCAGGTCGGATTTGTTTGCGACGCAGATATGCGGCCGTCCTGCGGCATTAACCGCGATGTCGAGATCTCTCTCATCCAGCGGTTCGCTCTCGTCAAACACGGCGATAACGAGCTGCGCCTTTTCCATGTACGATCTGCTCCTCTTTACCCCCTCTTTTTCGATGATATCCTCGGTATCGGTGATGCCTGCGGTATCGGCGAGGATAAAGGGTATACCGCCGATGTTGAGCTGCTCCTCGATAACGTCGCGTGTGGTGCCGGGTATGGATGTTACGATCGTTCTGTCGAATTTCAGGAACGCATTCATAATGCTCGATTTCCCCACATTCGGCTTTCCGGATATCACGGAAAGCACCCCGTTTTTCAGTATCCTGCCGGTGTCGTAGCTCAGGACGAGCCCGGACAGCTCGTGCTTAACGGAATCGAGGGTCTTTTTTATTTCTCCGTACGGCACGGGAGCAACATCCTCCTCGTCTGCAAAATCTATCGCTGCTTCGAGATGCATCAAAATGTTTCGCAGCCGGCCGGCCAGGTCGTTTATTTTTTGTGAAAGACCGCCGTCAAGCTGTCGCACGGCGGTTTCGAGCGCTTTTGCCGTTTTTGCCTGAACAATATCAAGCACCGCCTCGGCCTGCGACAGGTCTATCCTTCCGTTGATAAATGCCCGTTTCGTGAACTCACCGGGCTCTGCAAGCCGCGCCCCCCTCTGAAGAACGAGGCGCAGCACCTCGTTGACCGCGACCGCTCCGCCGTGGCAGTTAATTTCAACGACATCCTCTCTCGTGTATGTGTGCGGAGATTTCATGACCGTTACGAGTACTTCATCGACAATTCTGCCGTTTTCTTTGATGTGCCCGACGCCAATGGAGAAATTCTTTTCGAATATGCTTTTTGTACTTTTTTTGTATGGTGCAAACAGACCCTTTACAATCTGGATAGACCCATCGCCGCTCAGGCGAACGATACCGATCCCCCCCTCTCCGGGTGGTGTGGAAACGGCGGCTATCGTATCGAAAGGGGTATCTGTAATCATAAGAAGTTTTCGTTATGCCGGGCGAATAAAGACGGCCTATTCTGAAGCGGCTCCTCCGGATAATAAGGACAGCTTGAAAATTGCAGCCCAACAGGGTACTGTATACATAAAATAACCATTAATCGATTGCTGGTATTGACATTTTTCGATTGATAGGTTTACTTGCCTACTTTTTCCTTAGCATTTTCATGCAGATATCGCTTACGGTTTTCGCGCCTGCAACGAGCATCGCCTGTTTCAGTTGGTTCTGTATGCGGTTCAGGTAGAAGAAAATTCCCTCCTCCCCCGCTCCGCAGGCGTATATGAAAATGGGCCTGCCGATGAGCGCGAGATCTGCGCCGAGCGCGAGGGCCTTGAAAACATCCTCTCCGCTTCGTATTCCGCCGTCTACCAGGAGAAGCGTCGTATCGCCGGTCCGTGATTTTATTTCCGAAAGCATTTCCACTCCCGAGGGAACACTTTCCAGAAGCCTCCCCCCCCTGTTTGAAACCACAATCCCCCGGGCTCCCGCATCTGCTGCTGCGGCCGCATTGTCGGAGGAGAGTATGCCTTTGATGATGAGGGGTACCGGCGATTTTTCGATTATATCCGCAAGCCACCTGTCGCCTGTCATATGTGCGGACGGTCCCTCTTTGAGATCGATAGACAGGCCTGCAGCCTTCACACCGGCCTTGAAGGCCTTTTCGATATTTTTCAATGTGGTCGTTTTTCCGCTGTACGGGTTGAAAAAGGGAATCCCGTGTCCATATACATCCTCGAGTGGACCGGTGAGGTATTCCATGTCATCATGGCTGCTGTAAAACTCAGTCTGCGAAATGCACCCGATTGAGCCGGAGCGTTTTGCACCCCTGAGTGTGAGAGCGTTGTACTCCTTCTCCCCGAACAGGGATTTCATGTTGCTCCTCATGTTCGAAAGCGGCGCAGTGAGCACGGGGAGATCGAGGGGAATACCGAAAATGTGACTGCCCGTATTGACGTTGTCGAGGCTGCTTATCGCATCCGGCAGGATCGCGTACCCGTTCAATGCCTCTAGATTCCTTCTGAACCCGCCGCCCGCGCCAAAGGATCCGATGCCGGGCAGCCATCCTGCACATTCGATTCCATCGCATATCCTGCACACGGAGCAGATGCCGGTCAGCCTGGAGAGGGCTTCCTTGCGGATTATTCCTTCGTTCAGCTCTCCTTCCTGGCCAAGAACGATACTGACCTTCTGAGCTCCTTCGTTCGCCCTGGCGAGGGCCTCTTCCCGTGTGTCAGAAACCGCAATCACGTTTCCGCACTTTTCGACATTGCTCGTGGGAATGTGAACTGTGTCTCCGACTGCGCAGGTTACGAAAACATTCTTCACCTCCTGGATGGAAAGCGCCTCTTCGATCCCCCGTATATCCGTGACAATCCCGCTTCCGGGTATAAGAGCCCTTTCAACCGCCACACGATGGTACCTTTCGGCGAGATCGCCAGGCGGCTGACCGAGCGCGATGTTTATGGCCGCCCTGATGAGGTTTACTCCCGTGGAATAGGGGTAGGTGTAGGCAGACATAAATCCGCCCGAAAGGCGCGAAGCGATCTCGCCTACCATTGCGCCCCTGCCGGTAAGCTTGATGTCGCCCTTTGCGGCTCCTGTTTCTATACCGAGCGCTCTGATGCCCCTGTTAAACACATCGACGCCGTCTGCAACCTGCTTCTCTGGCAGGTCGGTCGGCATAATATGGCCGGTTTCGACGAAATAGGGCGGAAACTCGATGATTCTGTCGGCGACGCCGGTGATGTATATCTCCTTGTCCCACACGAGTGCGTCGATGCTGAGCTCGGGGCCGTCCATGTACGATTCGACAATGATCTCACCCCGGGGTGAGGCGTTTTTCGCCCGCTCGTAGGCGAAGCGTATAACCTCGGGCTTGTTCACCATCATCACACCGCGCGCACCCATATTATCCGCCGGTTTGATGACGAACGGAAAATCCAGCTTTCGCGAGGCGCCGACCACGTCTTCGTACGTCCAGCAGGGAAAAAACTCCGGCTGGGGGATCCCCTGTTCTTTCAGCCGGGCTCTCATCTTTATCTTGTTGGTCGTCGCCTCCGCAACGTCGATCCTGTTCCCCGGGAGGTCGAGCGCATGCTGAACGGCGGCGACGGTAAGAGAGGCGTCGGTGCCGACCGTAAGAACACCGTCGATTCGCCGCTTTTTGGAAAACACCTTGGCAACCCGTACCGTACCGTCGACGTCCCGTGTGCTCATAACAATGGGAAAGTCCGCCGTTTTCATACCGTATGCGTCCGGATTGTAGTCGGTAACCACGGTGAGAAGGCCGAGGTCCCGGGCGATTTTTATTACCGGCGCCTGAAGTATGCCGGCACCTATTATCATGATAATTTTCTGCACCTTGCAGCCCCTGAGATATAAATGATTTGTCTTCCCTGCATAACGTCCTTCCTGTTATAACATATCGAAGCGATTTCCTCACTTCATTAGGCATTCAGACGACCTGCGGCAGGCTGAATTGTGATTCATTTAACATCTTCAGGCATCTTTGTGTCCTCTTTAATAAAGCATGTGGCCTTTACCAGGGCAATTATCCGGCCGCTGCCGTTTTTGATTTCAATCATGTATCGGGCAAGGCTTCGACCGCGGTGCTTTTCGGTGCACTCTGCCGTGATGGTTTCACCCGGCACAGCCGGTTTGATAAAGCTTATGCTCATCTCGATAGCCAGCGCGAGCTGTCCATAGCTGTTCGAGGCGCAGGCGAATGCCACATCTGCGAGTGAAAAGAGCGTGCCGCCGTGGCACATGCCGGGCGCGTTGACATGATTATCCTTCACCGTCATCCGAACACGCGCGTAGCCTCTGCCGAAATCGACGATTTCCATGCCGAAAAGGCCGATGAGCATGTCCTTCTTCTCAATAAAATCCCGTACTTCCTCGAGCGTTTTCATGCGCGGTTCCTCGAATTGTCGTACCGACATACAGTACCGGTATTGTTTGGGTTAAAGTACTTGATTGTACCGGGTAAATTCAATAGATTTGAACCCAAAATATCGGAGTTTTTACAGAAAAATCCTTGCCGGATAGTGCGTCATGAAACTTTCCTACAACTGGCTCAACGAGTATGTAAAGATCGACGATATCGATCCGCAGGAAGTCGCGCTCAGGCTCACCATGTCCACCTCCGAGATAGAGACGGTGGAGGAGGTCGGCGACGATCTTGAAAAGGTGGTTGTGGGAAAAATCGTCGAGGTGCGGCCCCACCCCGATGCAGAACACCTGTTTTGTACCAGGGTCGACGTCGGAAGGGGAATTCTCGACATCGTGAGCGGTGCGCCGAACACGAAAAAGGGTACCCATGTGCCCGTGGCGCTTGTCGGGGCACGGCTGCCCGGCGGGATCGTCGTAAAGCGGGCAAAGCTCAGGGGAGTGGAGTCGTTCGGGGTTGTATGCTCGGAGCGGGAGCTTGGTGCGAGCGACGATCACTCGGGACTCTGGATTCTCGACGATGAGGGAGAAGCGGCTCGCAATCTGAAGCCCGGGGCGCCGCTTGCCTCTCTTTTCCCCACAAGAGATTACATCATCGACATAGACAACAAGAGCCTGACAAACAGGCCGGACCTGTGGGGGCATTACGGCTTTGTGCGGGAGCTTTCCGCTATCTTCAAAAGAGCTGCCGGGCCGGTATATCCACAGTCGGCATTCGATGCGGTTCTCAATGCAAAGGGAGACAAACCGATACGCGTCGACGTCAAAGACCCCGATCTGTGCCCTCGATATACCGCCGTCCGCATGAGCGGTATAGAGGTTCGAAAATCCCCCTACTCTGTCAGGCGCCGGCTCTTTATTCTGGGAATCCGCCCCATCAACGGTATCGTGGATGTGACGAACTACGTGATGCTTCACACCGGACAGCCGCTTCACGCCTTCGATGCCGCACGGATCGCGATGGATACGATTGTTGTTCGACGTTCTCGCAACGGAGAGGAATTTTATACACTCGACGGCATGCTGAGGAAGCTCACTTCGGAAACCCTGCTCATCGCGGACCCGGAAAAGGCGGTGGCAGTTGCCGGAGTGATGGGGGGCTTGAACTCGGAAATTGAAGAGAGTACCGGAGAAATCATCATCGAAGCCGCGAATTTCAATCCGGTGAGCATACGGCGAACCGCGCTTCGGCTCGGGTTGAGAACGGAGGCTTCCAACAGATTCGAAAAAAGCCTGGACCCCGAGCTGACAATCTCCGGAATTGCCGGTGCGGTATCGATGATCAGGGAGCTGTTGCCCGAATCGGAGGTGTCGTCGTCCCTGGCCGACGCCGATTTTTCAAAAAAAAGGGAAATTGTCTTTACGCTCGACACCGACTGGGTGTCCGAGCTGACCGGTGTTCCGATAGAAAAGCCGAAGATCGTCGATATTCTCGGGGCGCTGGGATTCCGGGTAGAGGACGGCGGAGATACTGAAATACGCGTCGGCATTCCGTCCTTTCGCGCGAACAAGGATATTACAATCCCCCAGGACCTGGTGGAAGAGATAGGAAGGATATACGGGTACGACAACGTAACTCCTGTGCTTCCCCGTATTGAAAGCTTGCCGCCCTTTAAAAATGAAGAGCTCTATTTTATACGGACGCTCAAAGGAATACTGTCCGGGAGTCTGGCTGCGACCGAGGTGTACACCTATTCTTTCCTCGATGATGCGTTTGCAGACCTGTTTTACGGGCCTGACAGCAGGTTCGTACGGTTGAAGAACCCGGTCAGCGCAAATCTCTCGCGTCTGCGCCGGAGCCTTGTTCCGAATCTGTTCCAGACGATTGAGAAAAACAGCACCAGGAAATCGGAGCTTTCCGTGTATGAAATCGGGTCGGTATACAAGCCGCCGGTTTTGACGGCGGATGAGAACGGTTTGGATGTTGTTTCCGAAAACAGGAACCGGCTGCCCGATGAGCGTCATAAACTGTGCGCGCTGATGCTCGGTAAAGCGCATCCCCGTCCGGTGTTTTTCAGGCTCAAGGGAAAGCTCGAAGTCCTGCTCGATGCGCTCAATCTCGGGGATGCGGACTTCACTTCGATTGAGAGGATCGGGGATTTCGAACGGCGCATCGATCTGGAGGATTACGGCAATCTCGAGAACTGTCATCCCGGGAGGCGCGCCCTGGTGAGCAGCGGAGAAACGGCATTCGGTATCGTCGCGGAGCTCAATCCCAGACTGCTGAAGAGAATCGGCATCGATTTTCATTCCTGCAGAGCCGCCTTTTTCGAGCTCGATATTTTCCTGCTGGGGGAGCTGGTCAGGGCACACGAATCGAAAAAAAAGTACAGGCCCATTCCGAAATTTCCGGAGGTCGCCCTTGCGTTTGCCGTTGTGGTGGACGAGTCCGTTCCCGTGCAGGAGGTGCGTCAGTTCATACTCGATTACGATTCCGATATGATCGAGGATGTGAAGGTTTTCGATATCTACCGCGGCAGCCCGCTTCCGGAGGGGAAAAAGAATCTCGCTTTCAACGTGTACTACAGGCTCGAAAACAGGACCCTCACCGAAAACGAGGCAAATGTCGTGCACGAAGAGATAGCCCGAAAGATACGTGAGCACGGCTGGGAACTCAGGTAGGCTTTATTGTTCGCTCTGCCTGACGGCGGCACTCTAGCATGTGAGGGCTTTTTCGACCGCGCGGGGGAATATATCGCATACATCTCCATCCAGCCGCAGGCATACCTCCGGCAGGTCGTCGTGTTCCGTTCTCCCCCTGTTGATGATCACGTAGCAGGCTCCGTTTACAGCCGCCTGAAGAGGTACGTTCGCCGCGGGAGTGACTGAGAGCGTTGAACCCAGAGAGATGACGAGGTCCGCCCTGGATGCTGCATCGAACGCCTCTTGAAGGTCCTGCTGGCGAAGGTTCTGACCGAAGCTGATGGTTGCCGGTTTGAGATATCCTCCGCAGGAGCAGAGGGGCGGTTTTCGGGTTTCTTTGAACTCCGCGAAACAGGGCTCCGGTTCGCTCCGCATGCCGCAGCTCTGGCATTCGACGGCGCTCATGGTACCGTGAAGCTCGACAATGCGTGAGGGAGATGTACCGGCACGGGTATGCAGTCCGTCGATATTCTGGGTGACCACCATCAGGAGCTTTCCCGCTTTTTCCAGTTGAACGACGGCCATGTGCGCCTCGTTCGGGACGGCGTTTCTGTACTTCTCCCAACCGTCGAGCTTTTGCTCCCAGTAAATGATGCGCTGTTTTTCACTCGTCATAAAGTCCCGGTAGTATACCGGTGTGCTGGTCTTCCAGATGCCCCGCGGGCCGCGGAAATCGGGGATGCCGCTGCCGGTCGATATACCGGCTCCGGTAAAGATGAGGATTTTTTCCGATGATCTGATGGAGCCCACGAGCTGTTGAAATGAATCTTCGGTCATTGTGCATTCATTATACTATACGGTCGCCGTATGTGAAATAAATTCAGAGACATCGGTTCTGGATTCGGCAATGAGACGACCGTCTCTTTCACGGGCGTTTTTTTATGAGAAATGGTATAATTTATATTACTCCGTGAGAATCCGATAATGTTTAAAGAAAAACGGAATATTTTCAAGGAGATGCGATGAGGTGGCTGAGAAAGGCTGAGAAGGCCCGGCGTGGAAGCGGGGGCGCCATCGGTCTGCTCGCACAGGCAATGATATACAGGCGCTCCATGGAAACTGCGGGACTGCTCTCGAGGGCGGCGCATTTGAAGAAAAAAACGGCGGAGGCCGGAGGAAAAGCCAAAGGACTTTTACAGAAAGCTGTTGAAGCCGGCACGTTTGCCGAAACTTTTGAGACTGAAGGGGCGTATGCCGGAGAGGAAGGCCCCGAAGGACAGGGGCTTCTTGCAAGGGCCATGAAATTTCGTGCAGAATATGCACGGGATGTCGCTTTGGGTGCGACCGGACTCGAGCTTCCGACAATTTCGGACAGCGGACTGCTGGCGAAGGCGCTTCGTTATCGGATGCCAATTCACGACATGAAGGGCCTGCTGGAAAAGGCCGAAGCGTATGCTTTTCCTTCGGAGGCAGTGATATCGGAACGTGTTAGAAGGGAACCTGTATCCGAAAAGCAGGCTCCCGAAGAAGAAGAGAAGGCCGAGGAGGTCGCATACGAGCCGGCTGAAATGGAAACCGATTTGCTCGAGGAAGCACGGCTTGAGGCTGAAAAGAAAGCCCCTGAAAAGGCGCCGGCTCCCGAATTTGAAGCGGAGGCCGCTTTTGAAAAGCCCGAGAAATTTGAAGAAGAGGCACCCGTGCCTGAAACTTATTCCGCGATGCTTTTACGGGATGTGGAGAAGCGCGATACACTCTCGCTTATACAGCTGTTGTCGCGGATTATCGCCGAAGAGGGGTATGAAACCCTTTTGCAGCAGGTGCTCGAGGTCTCGGTTCGCATCGGCAAAGGAAAGAAGGGTGCGCTTTTTACGGCGCAGAAGTCGAGCTTTGTCCCTGAATATGTGTACGGGATAGAATGGAGTAAAAAAGGAAGACAACCCTCTCCTGCACGGCAGCTCGGTATACGTTTCAGAAAAAAATCAGCGCTGGTGGAGTATCTAATCGGGCAGGGCACTTCAATTGTCAGAGGCGCCGATATAACGGATGAAATGGTGAAGCCTGACCTCGCCGCATTCGGCGAATTCGAACCCTGCACGCTCCTGCCTCTTGTAACCGGGACGTTTTTGTCCGGAATCATCCTGATCGGCAATCATTCAAAGCGGCCGAAGCAGGATACCGTCGGCATGCTTTTTCTCGCACGAATTTTCTCGATTCATCTCTACACCCATGTGCTCGAAAGAAGCCTTCAAAAAACCATCGAGGAGTATGCGGGGAAAAACAGAGAGCTTACGAGCCTCCTTTCACTGTACGATTATTCGGGTATCAAGAGTATAGATCTGGATGAGGTGCTGAAAAACATGGCAGAAGCCTTCGGCATCGAATCTGCGGTTTTAACGGGGGGATGGGATTCCCGCGGTTCGGTGCGGGTGTATGCGGGTTTCGGCATCTCTGAAAAGGGGCTGCGGCGCTACAAAATATCGAAAACCGACCGGGAGATAAAGGCCGTTGTAAAAAGCGGCGTCCCCGGGGTGCTTCCGAATGCAGAGATGCGGCTGGAAAAGCTCCCTGAAGAGGATAGAAAAAATGCAAATGCCTTTGCCGCCGTACCGGTCATTTTTAACGGCGAGACTCTTGCAATCCTGTTCGTCCATCGCATGAAAGGCGTTGCCGCACGGATAAGCGGCGTAAGCGCCGTTATTCTGAAGAATATGGCAAACACGCTCGTGCCCTTCATTCTATATGTGAGAATGACGGAGCTCGAGCCCTTCGAGGTTTTGGAAAAGCTTCTTAAACGCGAGGCCCAGCGTGCAAAAAAGAAGAAGGCCTTTTTGAATATCGTCGCCTTTAAAATAAAGAACTACCGGGCAGTCATACAGAAAAGCGGGTTCAGGCAGTACAGAAATCTCCTTCATCGGTTTCATTCGCTTGTCAAAAAGAGTGTGGGCAGGGGGGACATTGTGCAGATCGTATCGCTGAACAAGGTTGTCCTCCTTTTAATCAGAAAAGATCAGGAACAGGTCGGTGAGGCGATGAAAAAGGTAAAGGTCGCCACGAGCGTACTGGTCGATAAAAAGAAGACGGGCGTCGCCCTCTCATATTCTCCCCTCAGGACCAGCTATCCGAACGAGAGCAAAAGTATTCCGGAGATCCTGCAGCTTATCGAATAGCGGCAGACCCTGTGTACGATATACCTGTGCTCTTACGGGTATTCGCCTGCGACTGGATGCCGCTCTATAATGCGGTTTGCATGCTCTTCGGAGTATCGGTGTGCGGCGCGGGGCCTCGATATACGATTCCTCATAATTCTCAAACGGTAAAAAAGCGGTGAGCAATGCAGCCGGAATAAACAACAACTTCTTTTCTCAAAACATCTCATTTCTGAAATCCTCATACCCTTCCCTGTACAGGAATATCCATGCGGTCGGCGGTATGCCTCTTTTCGAACAGGCGAAAAACGGCGGTCTTACCATCAAAATTGAAGGAGTTTATGTTGAATCCCGGTTCGATCCACAGGGAGAAAACAGGCAGTTGTTTGAAAATATCCGTACCCGCGGCGGAAGGTTTTTTGTTTTTCTCGGCACAGGGCTGGGGTATCATATCAATTTCCTTCTCGAGGATGAAAGGGCCCGGGGGATACTCGTTGAAGAATCCCGTGAGATTTTCAGGGCGTCTCTTTTTATTATTCTTCCCGGCGTATTGCGCAGGCTCGTGCCGTTTGTCGGCGTCGATCCGGATCGACTTGCAGGGGAAATCGGCGCTTTATGGACCGAAGATGCGGTTGTGGTGTCCCACAGAAGAAGCATGCAGGGCAGGGTACGGTACTACAGCAGGGCAGGCGGTATAATAAAAAACCGCATACGCGAGACGGCGGCCTCACGCCTGACAGAGGAAAAAACCAAAAAGCTCTGGCTGAAAAATGTTTTAAAGAATTGTGCATCGGCATGTGCGCCCCGCTCATCCGACCGTACGTACGCAAAAGGCGCATCGGGCCGCGGAAAAATATTCAATTCGAAGTATCTGGGCTCCCAGTTCGCGGGGGCCGCCGTACTTGTCGCATCCGGCCCTTTTCTCGAGGAAGCGGACGACAGGCTGCGGGAGCTCGGGGAAAAAATGCCGGTTATTTCACTGCTTCCTTCCGTGTCATACCTCGTTCGGAGGGGTATTACGCCCGATTTTGTTGTTTCAACCGATGCGGGATTCTGGAACCGGTACAGGCTTTTTTCCGCACTGACGTCCCTCAAAACCGGGAGCTCGTCAACCGCCGGGCGGCTCGAAGAACGGCATTTCCGGAATGAGGAGAAGACGTCCGATATAAAACAGGAATACACTGACAACAATTCATCTCATAAAAATATTCCGCACGGCACGGTGTTTCCATCGGCAGATGCAGGATCAGCCCGAATTCCGCTCATTGCGGCGCTTTCGGTCGACGGATCGATTATCCGGATGTGGCCGGGCGACGTATACGTATTCACTCACGGACTTCCCGTTGAAATGGAAATGAAAAAAACCGCCTCCCGGCTGTTGACGGTGCCTATGCAGGGAACCTCGGCGATTGTCATGATCCTTATTGCGCGGATCATGGGGTTTTCGCCTCTCTATCTCGCAGGTTTCGATTTTGCAGTACAGGGTCTGAAGGACCATCATAGAGGAGCCGGATTTGACGAGTACCTGGATGCGCGTACGTCCAGGTTCGAGACGCGGCATACCTTTGCCGCGGAAAGACTCCGAGGGCACCTGCCGATTGTGGAGACGGACGGCACGGGGAGCAGAATTTTTACGACTCCGGCGCTCAAGCTCTACAGAAACTGGCTCGAGCAGGAGCTTGACCTGAATGATTTGCTGCGGCTCAACAGGGGACTTCCGGTCGCGGGACTGAAGGAAGAATACCCGTATGAAAACCGGAGCAGTTTCTTTAAAACAGGCGGTGGCTCATCAAAAGGAGTGCTGCGTCCTGACGAAGCCCGGGCTCGTAATCGTCATGCTTCAAAAACCCTGAAACAGGAGTGTGCCGAAAAGCTGACGCAGTGCACAACGCAGGAGCTCGACCGTAATGATGCGGCGGCCGACCTTGTGGAATTGAGGAAAAAGATTTCCGGATACATGAAAGCGCACACATCAAACAGCTCGGCTGCGTCCACGATCTACCGGATTTTTTACGGAGAGATGCCTGCAGGTCTTGAAGCGGAAGAGATGGAACGGGAGGTCGTCGAGGCGGTGCAGGTGCTCGACCGTGCGTGCAGGATGGCGGAGATATAATGCAGGTACTGATCGAAAAGGCAAAATCGGGAGCCGATACGCTCGTACTCTCGCTGAACGGAAAGAGATATTCGGTATACTCAAGCCGAGACCCGGAGAGGGACGGGCTGCGGTATTTCAAACGCTTTGCCGATAACCCGGGTGAGATCCGCATCTTCATAGGCCTCGGCCTCGCCCATCACATCCTGCCGTTCGAGCGAGCCGTGAAAAAAGCGATCGAGAGAACAGGCGAAAGAGGAAACCGGCTGGGGCAGATCGTCGTTCTCGAACCCGACGATTGTATCTACAACTCTGTGAAAGGATGCCGCTCCGTGCAAAAGCTTATTGAAAGCCGCACAGTACGTGTCTATGCGGGCGATGCGGTCCGGCATTTTGTTGAAGATATTAAAACCCGATATGACTATCTCTTTTGTCGAAGTATACAGGTGCTGAGCTACCCTGCATTGAAAAACATATTCCGGGAACAATACGAAAATTTAGAGAAGAGCATTGGAGGCGGCCTCGATGAGCTTTTGAGCGACGGTCTAACCATCGCGCGGTTCTCCCGTCTGTGGATAAACAACTACTGCAGAAACAATAGTATAAAAAATATCAGGCCGGTCTCCGCCCTCTACGGGGGCTTTTCAGGGCATGTGCTTATCGCGGGAGCAGGACCCTCCCTCGACCGTGTGCTCGAGAAGCTGCTGCGCCTGGAAGACAGGCTTTTCATAATTGCGGTCGACGCTTCCGTAAAACCGTTGTTAAAACATCGAGTAAGACCCGACGCGATAGTAACCGTTGATCCTCAGGATACGGTGTTTTATCATTTTTCCGGGCTGAGGCGGGAGGATATCGGCGGTATTCACGCGGTGATGAGCAGCACGGCGTATCCGCCTGTTTTCGAGCTTTTTTCGGAAAAATATGTCTTTCACACGAAACATCCGCTTTCCGGGCCTCAAACAGGGGTAAACGACGACATGATCAATCACCGGGCAGTGTCTTCGATTGCCTTCGAGCTTGCCTGTCGTATGGGCTTCACATCGATACATCTAGCGGGCTTCGATTTTTCGTATCCCGGTTACAGGGCCTATGCGCGGCATACTTTTTTCTACGAGTATGCTGAAGCTTCGGGAACACGGCTTCATACCGCAGGCACTGTCGAGGGACGATTAATCAGGCGGAATATTGCGAGAAATGTCCGGGTAAAAGCGGATACGGGTATTTCCACTTCTGAAGATGCAGCAGACAAAGATACCGGTTCGAGGGAGCGGACGGTCCCATCGGCCTCCAACCTCGATTCATACAGGATGGAGCTCGAGGCTATTATCGATGAAATGAAACGGAGGAAGGGGGTTCAGGTGTTCAACTGGGATTCTCTCGGCAGAGAAATCCGCGGGGCGGCTGCAGAAGAAGAGCTCGTCGTTTCGGAGAGTTATACAAAATCTCGAAGGGCGGACACGGGACGCCTGCCTCCATCGATTCTCTCAACGGATATTCGACCGAGGGATGCGAAATTCGACGGCAGCGGGAACCACCGCAGAATTCGGGAAAAGGGAGCCGGCAGCTATTGCCTCGGCAGAGGCCATGAGAAGGCTTATTCCGGGTTCGCGGGGTCCGATGATGAAAGGGCGAAACAGCTTCGGATGACGCTTGCGCTCAGGTACAGATTGTTCAAACATGCAACAGGATTTGATGAAGCGATGAAGTATGCCGATACTTATTTATGTAAAAGGTTCGGCCGGCAATAAAGTTTGGATTACAGCTCTCCGATATATAATGAAAAAAAGGGCAGGAGTGTCGTGTATGGATCAGGAAGGGATTGCTCACTACCGGGAAACACAGATTAAAACCGCTTCGAAGGGAAAGCTCATCGTATTCCTGTACGACGGTCTCATCCGTTTTATCGATATCGCTCTCGAAAACCTCCCTGCCAAAAAATACGATGTGGTAAACGCCAATATACTCAAGTCTCAGGATATACTGACGGAGTTGACCCTCTCCCTGAATATGGAAGCCGGAGATTTCAGCAAGAAATTGATGAGCGTCTATAATTTTCTGAATACAAAGCTCATTGAGGCAAATATCAACAAAGACATACAACCGCTGAAATTCGTGAAGAAAATGGTGACGGAGCTCCGCGATGCGTGGAATCAGATTGTGAAAAACAGCCCGAATCCGGATATAGACGAGATGAAAAAGGCCGGAGGTATCGACATTGCTGGATAGGAAGGAAAGCACACTCGGCGCTCTCGAACGTGTAAAGTCATGCTATTTACAGCTTTCTCTGCTGAAGCACCATGAACGGGATGCCTTCGAATGCGGCGATTTCGAATGCCTCTACGAGCTTTCCGAGAACGAACGTATTCTTGTCGATGACATCAACAGTCTGATGAAGTATGCGGTGCCCGATCTGCTGTACCTCAGAAACGACCGCAGGGTGCGTCGTATGATGTCTGAGATCGATGCTCTTCACGAGTCGGTCATTGGGGAAAACATCGAAATAAAGAAGGGTCTGGAAGGGGGCATGCACAAAACGCTCGGCCGAATACGTCACCTTCACACATATACGAGCCATTCTTCCCGCTCCATCCCGCGTGTTGTCAATTTACGCGCATAAGAACATCGCATACAAAATACCGGCTTTCCGACGGATAAACCCATACATACCTTTTGTGAAATTCGCTCGATACTGCTATTATTATAGTAACAGCGTAACATCGCATTCGATGCCGAGCAGGAACAGGGGTTTTGGCAATCGATAGGTAAAAAATATTTGCACAAGGAAAACCGATGAAGAGAGTGCTGTATTTAGTCGACGGCCATGCGTTGATTTTCAGGGCCTACTACGCGTTTATCAGGCGGCCGCTTATCACAACAAAAGGGGAGAATACCTCCGCTATTTTCGGGTTCATGCGTATGCTGCTGAGGCTCATGCAGGATGAAAATCCCGAGTACCTTGTGTGCACTTTTGATACGAGGGAGAAAACCTTCCGGCACGAGCGGTACCCTGAATATAAATCAAAACGGCTGAAGGCTCCGGAGGATCTTCACGCACAGGCGGAGGCGATAAAAAGTATTATCGACGGGCTCTGTATTGCACGCGTCGAATCGAGCGGATATGAGGCTGACGACGTGATCGGCACCCTGTCTCAACGGGCTGCCGAACAGGGGCTGAAAACGGTTATTCTCTCGGGCGACAAGGACGTACTCCAGCTCGTCGATGATAATGTGACCGTATACGCGAATAAAAAGGGGATCTCGGAAATAGATGTTCTCGACAGCGGCAAGGTGTCCGAAGTCTGGGGCGTTGAGCCCGAGCACATAGTAGACCTTCTCGCCCTTATGGGCGATCAATCCGACGATATTCCCGGTGTAAAGGGAATAGGTCAGAAAACCGCCACGGATCTCATCCGGCAGTTCAAAAGCCTTGACGGAGTATACGAGCATCTTGACGAGGTGGAAAGCGGAAGAATTGCCGGGCTCCTCGAGCAGGGCCGGGAAAGCGCCTATTTGAGCAGGGACCTGGTAACGATCAGAAGGGATGTACCCGTGGATTTTAATCTCGACGCGTTCGACATCAGAGAGTTTCCCGGCAAGAGAGGGCTGGATCTGCTCAGGCAAAAAGAGCTCGACTCCATTGTAAACGATCTCGATGCATCGGGTGCGAGCGGACGGAAAGTATCGGAAGAGCGGAAAAAGGAAAAGAAGCGCGGCATCTATACCGTTATTGCCGCTGAAGAAGAGTTCGAGGAACTCGAAAAAACCGTCAGGAATAGGGGAATTTTTTCCTTCGATACGGAATCCACCGGTATGGACCCGATTACGGCACGCATAATCGGCGTTTCCATTTCGGTGGATGAAGGGTTTGGCTACTATATGCCGATCGAGACGGGAGGAGAAAAGGCTCTTGGAATGAATTTTCTGACACATACCTTGAAGAGCCTTCTCGAGGACCCCGGAGTAAAAAAGGTCGGCCAGAACATCAAGTATGATTATGTGTTGTTGATGAAGTACGGGATTTTTATGCAGGGCATAGCGGGTGATTCGATGATTGCCGCCTATCTTCTCAATCCGGATAAGCAGCGCTACAGCCTCGACAGTCTTGCAAAAGAGTATTTGAATTACTCCACCATTCATTACACCGATGTGGTGCGGAACAAGAACGAAACTCTCCTCGATTACCCACTCGCTGATGTTGCGGAGTACGCCGGAGAGGACAGCGATATTGCCCTCAGGCTCGTGCATGTGCTCGAGAAGGGGCTCAAAACCCAGGGTCTTGACGAGCTCTACCGTTCGATCGAGATACCGCTTCTCATTGTGCTCGGAAGAATGGAGAATACGGGAGTCAGAGTAGACCCCGGCCGTCTTGCCGAGATGAGCAGCAATTTCACCGATGAGCTCGAAGAAATAGAAAGTACGATTTATGAGATCGCTGAGGAGGAATTCAACGTTCGGTCGACAAAACAGCTCGCGAAAATTCTTTTTGAGAAGCTCAAGCTGCCGGTGATCAAAAAGACGAAAACCGGCTATTCCACCGATGAATCGGTGCTCGAAGAGCTGGAACAGGAGCATAAAATAGCCGGGCTTCTTCTGCGGCACCGGAAGCTTGCAAAGTTCAAGTCAACCTATGTGGACGCACTGCCCGATATGATAAATCCCGACACAGGGAGGATACATACTTCGTTCAACCAGACGATAGCGTCGACCGGACGGCTTTCATCCACACATCCCAATCTGCAGAACATACCGATCCGTGAGCCGGAGGGGCGGGCAATTCGGCGCGCCTTTGTGTCGGAGGAGGGGTGGCTGCTGGTTTCGGCGGATTATTCGCAGATCGAGCTCAGGGTTCTTGCCTCTCTCTCTTTGGACCCGGGGCTCGTGAATGCCTTTAAAAAGGAGGTCGATATTCACAGGGAAACCGCTTCTCTGCTCTTTAATACGGATATACAGGACGTCGACGACGCGCAGAGGAGAATAGCCAAGACGATCAATTTCAGTATAATGTACGGCATCAGTCCCTACGGTCTGTCTCAGAGGCTCAAGATTTCACGGGAGGAGGCCTCGAATTTCATCGACATGTATTTTTTGAAATATGCCTGCGTACGGGACTACTTCGACGGGATTGTGGAAGAAGCGAAGAAAAGCGGGTATGTCACAACACTGCTGGGCAGAAAGCGCTACGTCCCCGATATTCGGTCGGAGAATCGGAACATTTATGAATCCGCACGAAGAATTGCGATCAATACACCCATTCAGGGCACAGCGGCGGATCTGATCAAGAAGGCAATGGTGGATATCGATGATGAGCTGAACAGAAGAGGGCTGAAGAGCAGGATGCTCATTCAGGTTCACGATGAGCTGGTGTTCGAATCTCCGGAAGACGAGTGTGCTTTGCTCGAGGGAATGGTGAAGGATAAAATGGAAAATGCGATTTCCTTCCAGGTGCCGATTATGGTGAACATTGCCGAAGGAAAAAACTGGGAGGAGGCGCATTGATATGGTGGTCGGGATTACCGGAAACTACTGTTCGGGAAAAGACCTCGCATGCAAGGTCTTCGAGCGGGCGGGATTTCATGTAATAGATGTGGACGGAGTCGGTCATGAAGCGCTTGCCGTAAAAACCGGCGAGATTGCCGAAGCATTCGGAAAAGGCGTGATCAAAAACGGTAAAATCGACAGAAAGAAGCTCGGAGCGATTGTTTTCAGCGATGTGAAGCAGAAGGAGGTTCTCGAGCGCATCGTGCATCCGTGGATGATCGGGAAAGTCAGGGAAAGGGTGCGTGCATATGAAAACTGTGTAATAAACGCCGCACTGCTTGTCGAAATGTGCCTGTTTCCTCTGTGCGATTATGTTATTGCCGTTGATACGAAATGGGACATTGCCGTGAAGCGTGCCGTGAACAGGGAAGGGCTCACTCCCGAGGAGGCCCGAATGCGGCTTCGGGCGCAAAAGCCTTTAAAGGGAAAATTACATTTTGTCGATATAGTAATTGATAACAGCACAACCGTCCAGGAATTTGAAGCTCGCGTGAGAGCTGTTGTCGAAAACTTGATGCACAGGACCTGAGAATGGAAGAGGGGAAGGACAGAGGAAAAGAATACTATCAGGTAAACCTCGACACAGGGAGAATTTTCTGGATAGCCTTCATCCTCGGCCTTATTATAATCGGCATTTTTATTTTCGGGTTTCTGATCGGAGGCACGGATGGTAAAACAGAGCTTCTCAACATGGTAAAGTCGGGCGTATTCAAGAAAGAGAAACCGGCTGAAACAACCCAGAAAAAGGACGAGCTTGAAGCGCTCGGCCTGGCCGATAATAATCTCGAAACTGAAACCCGCTATATAGACGTTACAAGTCTTGAAAAGGCGGCAAAAGAGGGAGATAAGATCGCAAAGGTTCAGCCCGAGAAACCGGAGGCTGTACAGGGCAGACAGCCGGAGCCGATATCCCGGGCGCCTGAAACCAGCGTGAAAACCCGGGTAAAAAAGGTTTCTCCCGGCGTCTCTCAAAAAAAGGTGCGGCGCACTGCTGTATCAGGAGACTACTACATACAAACCGCGTCCTTTATAAAAAAAGAGAATGCGGAGCGTTTTGCATCGCTTCTCGAAAAGAATCTCTACAAGGTCACCATCGAGAAGGCGGTTGTGAAAGACAACACTTATTACAGGGTACACGTGGGCCCCTTTGAAACAAAGAGTGTGGCCGTCAATACAATGACTGCAATGAAGAGAAGATTCGACCTCAACGAGCCCTTTGTGCTCAAAAAAAAGTCATAGCAGGGCTGAAGACCGTAGTCCGCCACCTGTAGAACGGACACGGCCGAAAGTCGAAGGTCGGATGCACGAAGTGTGAGAAGCCCCCCGGAGGCAGTAAACGTACCTCAATACTGCCGGACGATAAACCATCACCGCTCATATCCTTTTATTATTGCTGACACCGACATTCTACAGTGCTATCTTTTATCAAAACGGGAATCCTGTTTCATATTTTCCGAAGTGAAATGAAGAACAGGAAGAACAGATGGAAGAAAAGATCGCAAATTTAAGAAAACCGCCTTGGCTTCGAAAGAAAATTGACCATTCACAGGAGATCCGGGAGGTGAAGACCATACTCGGCAACTGCGACCTCAATACGGTATGCAAGAGCGCACGCTGTCCGAATCTATCGGAGTGCTTTCACAATAAAAGGGCGACGTTTCTTATACTGGGAAACATCTGTACCAGAAACTGCCGATTCTGCTCCATTGACAAGACGAAAGGCGTCCGGCTGCCTCCTCCGGATGAAACCGAGCCCAGGAGGCTGGTCGATGCGGTCGGGGCGCTCGGACTGCGGTACGTGGTAATTACCTCGGTAACACGGGACGATCTTGCAGACGGGGGTGCGAGCCAGTTCGCGGATACGGTGAAACTGCTTCGGGCGTACAACCCGTACATTAAAATTGAAGTGTTGACGCCGGATTTTCGCGGCAACAGGGATGCAATCGATACGGTCGCCGAATCGGGGCCTGATGTATTCAATCACAATGTCGAGACTGTTCCCAGGCTGTATGCACGCATAAGACCGGGCGCCGACTACATACGGTCTGTGGAATTTCTCGCCTATATACACCAGAAATACCCCTCCATCTATTTGAAATCCGGTCTTATGGTGGGTCTGGGAGAGACGGAAGGAGAGATTATTGAGGTTCTTTCAGATCTTCGGGCCGCCGGGTGTTCAGCAGTTACTGTAGGCCAGTATCTCCGTCCGGGCACGGATAATGCTCCGGTCGTCGAGTATGTACGGCCCGAAACCTTTTCCTTTTACAGGAAGCAGGCAAAAAAGATGGGTTTTTCATACATCGCTTCAGGCCCCTATGTGAGAAGCTCCTATATGGCGCACAAGGGCTATAACTCCCTCGTACGTAATGAGGAAGGCAGCGGCTGAGTTTAAAATATTGCATTATCTCGGAACAGGTTCTATACTTAGGGTATCGAACCGTGCTGCAATTCAAAATTTTGAAAGACCGCAGTACTATTGTGTTATCCGGACACTTCGCGTCCGGATAATGCCGCGGGCGAGCGGCATGATTTTACAGCCTGTTTGCGCCGAAAAAGAGCGGCTTTGTGCTCGAAGGGCCATGAGGGGGCTCTATCCCGTATTATTTTGGAAAATAATATTAAAAAAATGTAAACCAATGACCGATAAATAGAGAAGCGGGAAGTGTCTACAATCGGGGACAGCATATTCTGCCGGACATGAAGCGCTGGTTTTACCGGAAACCAGAGAGATTTTTATCAGACTTATCTCTTAGAAAAGGAGAATACGAATGAAGCCCAGATTCTTCGTAATAGGTTTACTACTCCTTGCTTTCAGCATACCCACTCTTTCAAGCGCCCAATTTCTCGGATATACCTTCGGGCAGCGATTCAAAATGGAGGACATACGGAGTATTGTGCTGGACGATTTCGAAAACAACGAAAAAAACTGGAAGGCAAGCGCATCCCGATTTACGGCCAAAGATTTTCCTGTTTTGAAAACCGGCATTGAAGGATCTCCGATCGCCCTTGAAGGCGGTTCCGAGGAAACGCAAAACAAGTATGTGCTCGGTGTGCGTTCAGCGTTTACCCGAAA
Source organism: uncultured Spirochaetota bacterium (assembly GCA_964521865.1). Lineage (GTDB taxonomy): Bacteria > Spirochaetota > B62-G9 > B62-G9 > DRHN01 > CAYSRJ01. Next base: position 437,486 of record CAZFTJ010000001.1, read on the forward strand.
GGGTTACAACAGCGTGTGGATCTATCCGGAAAAAGAGATAGTGATCCCCGGCCATGTAAAAAAGCTGGATGTATGGGTCTGGGGTGCAAACTATTACTATAACCTCGAGGTTCATATCAGGGATTACAGAGGCATCGTACATAAACTTTCCATGGGTAGTCTTCATTTTATGGGCTGGAGGAATCTCAGTGTAGAAATACCTGCACAGATACCTCAGTACGTCAGGTATCTTCCGATGGAAAAACCGTTAAGCCTTGTGCGATTTGTAATATGGACCGAACCGGCAGAGCGTGTTGACAGCTACATATGCTACTTTGATCATCTCAAGGTCCTTACCGACATGTACAGAGAACGGTTTGACGGAGACGTGCTTGCCGACAAAAGCAAAGACATATGGGGCGAGTAGTACGGCAGGCGATTTTATTGGAGTACGATTCATTTATCAAGTTAAAAGGAGACAGCGTAAATGACTAGGCTCGTTTTTATACCCATTTGTGCACTGGCAATACTGCTCTTTCCGACGGTACTCTTTGCGCAGGAGCAGGATATTGAAAACCTTCAAATCGGCATTGAAACTGCGGGTCAGCTCCTTGCAGATATACCTGTCACTCATTTTGAAGATGCCGACACCTGGTCTGCGACTATGCCTCTGGATCAAGGCGTCATTTTATCCATGAAAAGAAAAGGACGTCCCCTCGAAGTGCCTGAGATTGATCCCAAAGACGGAACTGAAAGTGAGTATGTTCTCGGAGTAAAGGTTGCTTTCACCCAGAGAGGTTATGCCCGGTTTACCATGAGCCCGACCAAGCCTATTAAGATTCCCGGAATCACAAAGGCTGTCAGTGTCTGGGTCTGCGGACGGAGCTTCAGGCACAGGCTGTCTCTCCACCTGCTCGACTACCGAGGGAATCCTATGATTCTGGATATGGGTCTGCTTGACTTTGTGGGATGGAAGAAACTGATAATTGCAGTACCGACCACAATCGAGCAGCACAACTATCATAATACGGAGTGGCGGGGCATCAGCATAAGCGGTTTCAGCATAGAAACCGACCCGGAAGAAAGTTACGGCACCTACTACGTGTACTTCGATGAATTACGGGCCATTGCCGACGTTTACAGCGAAGAGCACAGGGACGAAGATGATATGCAGGACGCCTGGTAAGAAGTAGGGCCGTACTGCTCCTTTACAGAATGAAAATGCAAATAATCTCTATTCGTTTTTACGGGTAGAGATTATTTTTATATGGGTCGCTTTGATGAGAAGAGTACGCGATATATTAAAAGAGATTGAGGATAAGAAGCTACTTTTGAAGCAGCTCGAAGGTGTGTACAAAACATCCATCAACAGCGCGCAGAAAAAGAGGGTCTTGAGAGAAATCCGTGACATAAAGATAACATTGAGAAATTTGAAAACGGTTCTCGATTTTCATCGGGGCCTTGAAGGTGCCGGAGAAGAACACCCGGGTGGCGAGGAACGGATTTTTTCGATTCTGAGTATAATAAAGGTACGAAAATTCAGCGAGTTGTCCAGGGATAAGGAGATAGACGCGGTCATCTCCTATGCCGATTTCTTCGAAAAGAATTACCTTCCTATACTGAGTGAGTATTATATAAAACTGGATTATAATAATTCTTTAAAGAGAGATACCTTTTATCCCCGGTATATGGAGTTGAAAAAGTTGCTGAAAGAGTACAGCTATGAAATCGAGGTGCATACCAGAACGGAGTATGACTCCATTGCATCCTATAAGGACAAATCCAATGTGTACAAAATCAGACATCGGTATCTCCTCTCTCTCGACGCCTATTTCAAGGATTTGAAAGCTTTTTCTGAAACTCTGATAGGTAATTATATGAGCGGCGGGTCCATTATCATGAACCCCCTCGATCGAATAAGCTTGAGTGAGTTTGAAAACGACAGGAGGCTTGACGGCTATACGGTTATCGATGCTCTGTCTGAGATGTATTCGTTCTATGATGAATTTACCCGCTTTCTGGGGATGCCGAAGATATAGGGGGGTGAGGCGGCTGCCGCGGGCCGGATGCATGAATGAGAGGGTTAACAGCGGGGCAAGCCGGATGCATGAATGAGAGGATTAACAGCGGGGCAAGCCGACGGGCAGCCGAATGCCGGGAAGAAACTTTTTGAAGTTGCTTAAATGCGTAAAAAATGCTGAGGATATAAACAATGGCAAATGTACAGCTTGGCGAAGAAACAAACAGCACAATAGGCCCCAGTTCCCATTTCGAGGGACGGTTTGCCGTTAAGGGCGCATTGAGAATTGACGGCAAGTTTGAAGGTGAAGCGCTTATCGTTGATAAGGTGTTTATCGGGCCGAAAGGCAAGGTTAAAACCAATATTCAGGCGTCGAATGTGGTCGTTGAGGGTATTCTTATCGGAAATATTACAGCCTCAAACCGTGTCCTGCTTCTTCCGACAAGCAGAATACTCGGGGATATACAGACGCCCGAGCTTATCATTCAAAACGGTACCATTCTAAAGGGGCGGTGCACGATAAGCCACGACTCCGCACAGGATGCAAAGGAACTGATAGATTCGCTGTATGAGCAGGATTGATTACGGGTCGTACATTTTTAAGCCTATTCGACCTCACTGCCCTGGGATAGATAAAAAACTGTTGCAGCTGCTGCAATAAGGATATTTATAATAGTGGTATATACGAGAAGATTCATATTTTTGAACAAATACCGGGTAAGGTATCTGTGTGTGTAGATAAGCACGTTATTTGCCTCTATGTACATATAATGAAGCAGGTACGAGAGCAGCGGTACCGAGGCGATGAATATGATGATTTTGGAAAAAGGCGGGAATTCGTATATCGATCGCTTCGACCATGCAATGCCTCCCATAACAAGTGACAGAACGTAAATCGAGAAGAAGATCGCGAGTTTTTTGGAAAGGTAGGTATATCTGCTCTCGACATTCATACCGCTTTTTTTAAGCTGTTGGGTGAGTGTAAGGCGCTCGTACACCGTAAGCTGGTTTTCAAGGTGCGGGCTGTCCGAAAAGTAGAGCAGGTATCCGGGATTCACGACCGGATAGATGTAATAGCGATCCTCGTCCCTCTCGTCAACCTTCCTGAAACCCATGCGGTTTTTAAGCCTGATCTTATCTCCCATCCATTTGCCGTACTTCCACGTCGCCTCCGTAATCGACCCGCCGGTGTCTCTGTATCTGTGTATATTGTAGAAGTAAAACGTACCGTTGTATGGGATGATGCGTTCCACAACGGTAAGTGCGCCTCGTGCGTCCAGAAACAGTATATGGTCGAAGGACGGCAGCCATTCATACTCTTTGAGCTCATCTATCCGAAAATCGATCTTTGCCAGCTTTTCTTCGGTCTCCTCCAGATAGAGCCTGAGATCATACAGCCCCGGGTATTTTTTTGTTAGAGTGTGAAATATATCATGCGCTTCATAGTATTCACCTTTATCAAGATGCTGCAGAGCCTTTTCTTTCTGAGCAATCAGCCATGCAGCATCCTTCTCGTTTCTTGTAAGCGATCCGAGAAGACCTCGAACCCTCTCCCGTGTCATTTCGTACAGTTCTTTAATCTCTCTGTTGTCTTTATGCAGCGAAAGCGCCCTTTCCAGGTAATAGAGCGCTTCGTAGTAGTTTCCTTTTTCGTATTCCGCCTTTCCTCTCGTATAAAAAGATGCAGGTACGCCGCTCTCTTTTTCAACTTTCGAAACAGCCGTCTCCTTTTTTCCGAACAGGTACACAGCGTCGAGGATGTTGTCGTACAGCTTGTTTACATCTTCGTCATTTTTCTCATACTCCAGATAGATATCGAGTACATCAAGCGCCTTTTGAGGTTCGTTGTTCGCATATAGTTTTTTCGCGTATGCCAGCGAGCTGTGTATAACCCTGGAAGTGTACAGGGCTTTTTCCCAGTCCCTGTACAGTTTTGGAATAAAGAGAAACTCGGATAGCACCGCAATAAGTATAAATCCGAGAAGAACAATAAAGGAGGGCACCGCGACAACCGAATACGCGAACGATTCGGACTGGAATGGGGAGAGTGTAAAAAAAATTGAAAATGCCGTTATAAAAATACAGATTATGATGGGAGGAAGCAGCTTCAGTGCCCGAATGAGGGCGATGCGCAGCACGATTCCGTTTCTCAGAGAGTGAATCGTGAGGTTAGGATCGGTTTCGGTCCGGTTGCTGTACACGTAAAGAACCAGAAAGACCAGTATGAATGCAACAATAAAACTGATGATCAGAAACGAGAGTGTTGATTTAACGATTTTGTTCATGGGTTATACTTATACTCTCCTTGTTCGTCCCCCTGCTTTTACGAGTATATCCAGAATAAGTCCAATGATGCAAAACACGAGCGCAGGGAAAAGGTAGGAATACTTGCCCATAAAAGAAGGCCCCGGAGAGATTTTTTTCAGAATTTTAAAGACAAATCCGTAAAAATACGGCAGAGCTGCGATCACCAGGAAAACACCGGCAGCCCCGGAGAATCCCCAGCCCCTGTCGTTGAATCCGTAGGAGAGAGGAATAGAAATGAGTAAAACAGAGAGAAAAAGGGCGCCTGCAAGTATAATCCCGTGTTGACGTTCAAGGCCCGATACTGCGTTTCTGAAAAAACCGTACACTTTCACTATCTGATTCCTGTAGGCGTATACGATTTTCAGTGACAGCAACCCATTGCCCGTTTTAAAACTGCTGAACGGTATGCTGATTTCACCGATCTGTGGATTGTCGCCTGCAACGATGCGTACGGTTCGAGCCTTTTCATCAATCCAGATATAATTTTTCCCCCTTTTCCCGACATACAGGCTGTTGATGTAGAAAAAGCGCCCGTCTTTTTTGTTGTACAGGTAAATGTGGTTGAGGTTTTTTATATATGGGTGTATATACACGACCCGGTCTTCTATTTCGTTAAAAACGTCGCGTCTGAGAAATGTGTTGACTCCTATCTGAAGATCTTCGTTCTTGAGAAAGACAGGCATTTTTTCCGTCTGCGCAAAGTAGAGAAAGCTGCTCAGTATGCCCCCTGCAATAATCGCCGGTATATGCAGCAGCACCAGAGACCGAATCTTCATTTTGTCTATGAGGGATACGACAACCAGTGTTGCAATCAAATAACTGATAAAGATCGAAGGGAGCAGGAGGTGTGACGAATACCGTATGATATTTCTGATTCCGATATTCCAGAGAGGTATGCTGCTGTTGACAAGCGCAAAACAGGTGATGAAAAGTGTGACGGGGATTATGAGCACAATAGTATATGCAAATATCTTGAGAATCGTTTTACCGAGAAATTTCATGGAGATAGTGTACCATACCCTCTAATTAATACAACAGGCAAGTGAACTTATCATTTATAATATGTTCAGACCGATACGTGCCGTATGGTTTTTATCTATAGCATGTAATAATGGGCAGCCGCACCCTGTTGAAAAATTCTCCGCTTTTCACGAAATAAAAAACCGTACGCCTATTTTTTGAGGGCATGAATGTATACGGATACATCGTCGAATACCTTCAGATATCGATAATAGGCGTTTCGAAAGAGCGTGTGGGTGCTCTTTACCGGTTTGAAGATTGTATCGGTACGTTCGGCCGAAGAATTGAGTTGAATCGATTTGAGCGATATTGGCCCGTTTGGGTGTAAAGCTGCTTCATCCTCGATAATACCCCCCGCTTCATTGCCGAGACGTTCGACTGCCAGGTTGAAAAGGTTGGCGAGGATCCTGCACAGGGAGTCGTATCTGAATATAGATCCTGCTGTTGAAACGGCAGTATAGGACGAGAGGTCGAAGTTCTTCGTTGCAAGAAAGTAAAAGTAGAATGCGGTTTGTTCGAGCACAGCTTTGACGATGTCGGATGGGGCGGTATCCAGAGTGAGACCGAAGAAGGTGCCCGGCAACGGATCTGTTGACTGAAAGTCCTTCAGAAAGAGAAGATCGCCGGGTTTAACGCAATTTATTGCTCTGTCCAGGTGAGCTTCCGCAGGAAGCGGCTGGAACCTGGCACACGCCCAGCGCAGTGTTTGTTCCGCATTGCAGTTGTGCAGAAAAACGGCACCGGTGTTGTCGATAACGGCGTTGACGGGCTTTTTACCGTTTTGCGCCGAAACCTCTGTCGAAATAATGAAAAGGTTTATTTCAGCTTTCATGTTCTCGTTTTTGATCGAGTTTCGGCCGGTTTCCCGTCCTTCCGAGTATCACGAATGAAACAGCCGCTGCAGCTGCCGCTTTGGCAAGATCGAAAGGAATGAATGGAAGCACTGCGAGCTTCATTGTTTTGACGAAGTCGGCGCCGGTGAACAGCTTGAACTGTATGCTTCCGAATAGATAGATGAGTATAACGCCCAAAGATGCGGCCAGGAAGGTAAAAAGCATACCGGCTCTGCGACCATTGACGAGCCGACTTTGAAGCAGCGAGCCGATAAGATAAGGGGCGGTTATGAATCCGACGATGTATCCGCCGGTCGGGCCTATCGGACCTACAACGAACCAGGGAATGCCGAGCAAACCTAGGCCGGTGTACAGCATCTGGCTCAGTGAGCCCCAGCCTTTGCCGAGAACGATACCGCTGAGCAGTACGGCAAACACCTGACCCGTGATCGGGACAGGGGTAAAAGGCAGATAGACACGGAGACGGGCGCATAAGCCGGTCAATCCTGCAAAAAACAGCGATAAGAGTACCTGCGTTGCAATTTGAAGTATTTTAACCTGTGCCCGATTCCTTTTTTGAAGAAGCCGGGACCACGTTTCTGAAAATTGTAACATGGCTGCACCTCTCATTGTACTGTTTTTTTTGACATGTACATCAACCCTGCCGGTATCCGTGATGAAAATCTTCAACAGATTTAACGGGCACACTGATCCGGGGTACCGGCGTCCTGAAGAGCAATCATATGCGACAGTACGCCGGGCTATGCTGTCAGTGCATTTATCTTGAATTCCGGCGCATTCAAAATATTGCGTTTGACGGTGCATTTATCTGCCGAGGCGATCACCGCTTTTTTATACTTTTCGGGAAAATCGGACGGCAGATGAATATCGATGGAGATTGTGCTGATGAGATGCACCTCTTTGTTCCACTCGCTTTTCATGACCACACGAATGCCGTCGGTCGGAATATCGCGGCCACGGCAGAAGCTCATCACATAGTATCCTGCGCATGTGGCAATTGAGGCAAGAAACAGGTCGAACGGCGCCGGCGCCGATCCTTCGCCGCCTCCGATTTTCGGCTGATCCGTTTCGATAGTAAATCCTTTATACTCGGCGTTTACCCGTTCGCCTCCCGGAAGAGACACCACCATGTCCATACGCTGCACCTTTTATTCACTGGAGTAAAAATAGTATATAAGCAAAGAAATAGGTAATCAACTGTTATTTTCAGGAAGGCATTTCGGCATGCACGCTTTGTCTCATTTTATCAGGATGCGGTTTGAGCCCCACAGGGACTGTCCGTTCCCGGGATGTGTTTTCAGAATTACTTCTGCAGAAGTATTTTTCGTAACGGGATGTAGGCGCCCTCTGTTCCGGGTGCGTATTTTTCAAGGTACACATTGATCTTGATGCGAAGCTTCCTCGGCAGCTTTGCATTCACCGCCATTTTAAGGGGCAGATATAAGTTGTCGTCGCTTACGAAAAATTCAATACCGGCGTCTCCGATCTGTTTGTATTTTTTCGTAGGGATTGCTTTGCTGCGGGAAATTTTCGGCATGATGATATCTTCCGTCCCCTCGTTTTTAAAGGAAACGGTTCTTACTCTCTTCGGTTCCAGGAAATCGAATACCAGCTTGTCTCCAGTGTCGGCAAACGAAGCTGCGTGTTCCCTGAAGAAGTATACCATGGAAACGAAGTCGAATACATCGTTATCGGCTTTTACCGTTTTAATCGTCGAGTTGTTGGTCACGTCGCGTATGACGACGCTGCGATGCGCCTGGTCGAGGTCGTATATGAACATTCCCTCCTTGCCTCCCTCCATCATGTCCTTCTCAACGCGGAGGGGGAGAAGCGTTTTCGTGTCGATATATATTTTCCAGTTGTCGTCGAGCCTGTAGAAAATACTCACAAACGCGCTTGTCCATGACCTGCCGGTTATGACAAACACATCCCTGTTTCTCAGGCGGTCTACGGAACTGACCTCGATCGTCTGGTAACCGACCTTGATACCGCCTGCATATATCGAGTATTTGAGTTTTTCACCTACGGTAAATTGGGAACATTCGGAAGGCCTGCCGGAAAGACAGAAAATTGCCAGGAAAATGATGCCGACTTTGTTGAGGAAAAAGTATTTGTCCATTGGTTATTGAATCGGCTGAAAGATTGTGAAATACAGCTTGAATTATAGACGGACGGCCGTTTTTATTCAATTAAAATTAGCGGTGATGGTAGGGTTTTTATTGTGCCCGGAGGGAGATTTGAACTCCCATGCCCTATCGGGCAGTAAATCTTGAATATAATTAAGGATGTTCTTTCGGTTTCCCTTCATTTATCTGCTATCCTCTATTTTACGAAGGATAAAGGAATTAAGTCAATATCTTTTCTGCGTTTTTCCCTGCTGTTCCCCATGATTATACAAAGTTTTGATTACCTAAATATATAATTTTAGTAATGAAATATAAGGTTTACTATTGTTTAATGAATCCTGAAAGTCTTACTCTGAATCAACAGCAGCAACTATTTCGATAAATGATTTACAAGATTATCCTTATCGATGTGCTTAGGATTTTTCGGGTTGTCTCTCGTCTTCCATTACAGCTTCTCTTCTGGCACGGTCGGGAAGGAATGCAAGAATGAGGTGCTTGTTTGCTCTCACCAAACGATCTACACGTTGAATCAAGCCCATCTTCATGACTTCATTTAAATCTCTGGATAATGTCTTCTTTGTCTTGTTGGCATATTGGAGAGCCAATCTGGGAGTTAACTCAGGTATCTTCGATACCTTAACCCAACCTTTATCTTCCTCTACTTTTGATAGCTCGAGCACAAGTCGTTTTCGTCGAAGATCTGTTTGTGTTTCTTTTCCCGCAAAACGCTCATGTACCCAATTAAACCATGTCGATTTCCATTGTAATTTGCGGATCTCTTCTAGTTGTTCCCGCAGCTGATCTACCAAACCCCGAACTGCATAATCAATAAAATCAGACATCTCACCACCAGTCTTACTGGCTTTATCAAGTTGCCGGTAATACTCTGTACGTGTCAAATTGTAGAAATTGCTTAACAAATGGGCAGCAGGTGTCGGGAAGCTAGCTTGCAGGAGATAACGAAATTCTATCAGACGCGCTGTTCTTCCATTGCCATCTCCGAAGGGATGGATCCAAACAAAATAAAGGTGGGCCGCAATAGCTGTAAGAATCGAATAAGGCCCTTCAAGACCGTCTGGAAAATCAAGACTATTCAGCCATTTACAGTACTTGGCGAGCAAATACTCGCAATCCTCTGCGGGTGCTGCACGGTATCTTCCAACCATTACAGAATGTCGTCGAATTTCACCAGGGACAACATCATCTGGAAGTGGAAGTTTATTCAAAACCAGCGTGTTATATTTACGGATCACATTTGGGGAGACAGGACTATATTTACCGCTGATGACTTCATTTCCGATTAAGTTACATGCATCGACAATATTATCTATTGCTTGACCGAGGTACTTCCTTGATGGAGGGAGTTTGAGTTGCCCCTCCAGATGTTCTCTAACTTCCTCTTCTGTTAACGTATTGCCCTCAATTGCAGTTGTGGCCAGTACCCCTTTGATTAGGTATATTCTGTGTAGTTCCTTCGCCTCATCCGGTTTGAGAGGTACTCCCGCAATATGATCTGTCTTTGATACTGCTTCTCCGAGGAGGAGCCATATCCTATAATCTAATCCTCTTAAATCAAGGTTGAAATTTATCCACGGATGTGTCCGTATATATGTCCTCATTCCTGTCCTCTTTAATTTTATATATGATAATAAAATGGCAATAATTTGGGAATATTTATGTCCAATTTTATTAAAAGTATAGACTGTTATGAGAAACAATGCAAGTATATTTTTGGTACTCAAGAAATCTAATTATTATCTCTATAATTTACTTTCAAGTATTATTCATTCACACGAAAAAAGTAGCCCCGATACTAATTCTGGGGCTTTTTTCATTGTATAATCTGTTTCATGTTGTTTTGCCACGTTTTATAAACTGCCAGTTTACCGGCAATTTGACTGCTTTAATTTGGTTACAGAGACATGCTAACTGAGGTAAGATTTCACCGGTGAACTCAACGAAGGGTACCTATGAGGAACAAGACGGCACTTTTGTATATACCGTAACCGAAATGTACAACGGAAACACATGGGATACTCTCAGCGGCCCTGAAACCTATATCGTGCCATATGATATCTCGGGAAATACCATGACGATATATGTGGATTGGGACTGGGATGGCAATATAGACGCTACTATTATCTTAACCTAGCAGTAAAGTGTCCTTACAGGTCATTGCTTCTCCTTCGTAGGAGAATAAGGCCTTTCTTCGGAGTCGCCTACACTCATTATGTAGAGCAGGCGATATTTCAGAATCGATAGTCTGAGTACTGACAAACAGGTCGATTAGAGAAAGTTATTTATGATAATGGCGGTGTTTTTGTTATGAAAAGATGCTGGAAGGAAGTAAATCCGATGATTTAATAAATGGTCCGTTATATGAAATCGATCATTATCAGGCAATCTTCCTAACCGATACCTATTATATTCCTTGACAAATGCCGAAAATAGAATCAAACTATGATAAATCTAAACACAAATATCATCCCCTCTAATTTTATCACTCATGCATATTAAAGAAGCGAAGCTCAAGAACGCCATATTATTTTTCGCAAAAGGCATGTATCTGACAAAGACCAAGCTTATGAAAGCATTATATGAGCTGGATTTTAGACATTTCAAAGAAACTGGTAAATCAGTTACAGGCCTTGATTATTCTGCATGGAATAAAGGTCCCGTACCGGTAGAAGTGTATTATAAATTTCGTAAAGATAATAGCTTATCACCTGATTTAGACGAAATTGTTAGGATATTACCCCAAAATAAAGGAATACGAATCCTTCCCAAAGCTCAGCCCGATATGATATATTTTACAAAAAGAGAAAAACGAATAATGGAAGAGATCCTTTATATTTATAAAAACGCAGATACAGGGATGATGGTAGGAGCATCTCATGAGGTTAATAAACCTTGGGATGTAACATATAGGGAAAAGGGAGAGGGTAAAAAAATAGATTATCTACTAGTCATAGACGAGAACTCTCCTATTTCAAGAGAGGAAGCAATCCAGAAACAGAAAGAATCGGAGGAAACTAAGGTGTTTTTCAATGCAATCTGTTCTTGAACATCAGAGCTTTAATTAATTGTCTTAAGGCAATTGGTACTGAGGAAATTTATTTAGAAGTTATAGAATGATGTAATATTTCACTAAAATAGTCTAAAACCTTTGCAAAGGCAAAAATAAAAAGCCCCGGTTTCCCGAGGCTTACGCTTAATTGATCTGATTTAAGGTGCTTTGTTACCATCTATAATTTGCCAATTTGCAGGCAAATCAACTTTTTTTACTCTTTTTGTTTCTACAGGCCTTTTCTCCGGGTAATGCTCCCTCATGTATTCCCATACCATGAATAACACCTGCCTGCTTAAAAAACGATCCTCCTTCTCTGCAAGTTTGGCGAATTGTGCTTTCTTCTCTTCTGATACGGTTAACGTGATCCTTGCCACGGTACGCCCTGAAGGAACTGTGACCATATAACACATATAAGGCCCCCGACGGCAAGGGACAAAGGTACCTCGGGCAATCTTTCTTTGAAAATACTGTAGGTGTATCATTACCCAAGAAGGATTTCCAGGAAGATCGCTGAGATATCCTAATGTGTCAAATTTGTTATTCATCAAGAGATGTTTTATAATAAAAGTAATAGAAAGTATAGTCCTATAGTTCCTCTCAAAGAATGGCGAACAGCATGGGGACAAGAAATACAGAACCATCGCTGTATATTGGAGTTCTGAGATAATATTAATCGAATATAGAGGGGAAATTGTTATCTATTATATGCGGGAATGTTTTGAATTAAAATGAAAAAGCCATTTATATCATAATGATTATACTTTCTCTCTTGGATGTTACAATATGGGATTGTATATCTCTCTTGGAACAGCATTAATTCTGTTAATTACCTTAATTCTCGCCCTTCTAAAGCTAAAAAGAGAAAAAACGGCCTTGGGGATAAAAACTCTATATGGTTTGCAAAATGAGTATCGCTCTCCGAATATAATTAAAGCAAAAGACTTTATTCTTGAGCATTACAAAACAAGATGCAATGAAGATCCCGAGAGATGGAAGACATATTATTTCGATACAATTAAACAAATAGCTGATTTAGATATCCATAGACAAACTTTCTCACATTTCTATCAGAAATTAGCACATTATTATGTTAAAAAAATAATAACAAATGATTTGCTTTTTCCAGCATGGCCCTGGAAGGATTTAGAAATGATAGATCAACTTATACTACCTGTTGAAAAAGAATTTACTGAACCATCACAAACAGCATTAGATAATCTTCAAAAATTATACAATGATTTTATAAAGTGGAAAAATAAAGATATTAAATAACGGACATACTGGGGTTGTAATGAATAAAACTGTAAAAGATGAAGAATATAGAGAAGATATTAACCTTAAGTGTGAATGTGGATATGATTTCCAAGATGATAAAAGCATCCAATGGTGGGAAAAAATTGGGGAGACAATTTGTTGTCCTAAATGCGGTTGTGAATATGAGATCGATTACGATGCCTATGGTGAAGGTGAATATGGCTGTTGCGATCATTGGTCTTTGCAAAAAATCACAGGATAAAAAGCCTAGACTTTTACTCTTGAATAGCATAATATTCATACAAAAGAGTATATGGAGGTAACTGCGATGGAAACCAACCACAAAGTAATAATCGATGATGTTAGAGATGCTATTACAAGATTGGAGAAAGATAGTATCCAACTTGTTGTCACTTCACCCCCATACTGGAATATTAAGGACTATCAATGTGCAAACCAGATTGGATTTGATCAGACATACGAAGAGTATGTTACGACATTGCAGCAGGTTTGGAAGGAATGTAAGCGAGTTCTTTCACCAGGATGTAAGCTAATTATCAACGTGGGCGATCAGTTTCTTAGAGCCGTTGATAACAGCGGTCAGTATGAGATAATGCCCATTCACTCGGATATTATTAATACCTGCAGGGAATTAGGATTAACATTTCTTGGAAATATCATCTGGCAGAAGATTACAACAACAAAGACAACCGGTGGGTGTTCATGGATGGGCAGTATTTATTTTCCTCGCGATGGGTATGTAACATATGAGCATGAATACATTATGCTTTTTAAGAAGCCGGGGAAAGCCCCAAAACCAACTACCGAGATGAGGGAAAAAAGCCGACTCCCGAAGGAATTCCGGTCAAAGTGGTTCAGGGGTATTTGGAATGACGTCGCACCAGCAAAACAGTTAAATCATGTGGCAATGTTTCCACTTGAAATTCCAGAACGATTAATACGGATGTTCACATTTGCCGGGGAAACAGTACTTGATCCATTTGTTGGTAGTGGTACTACATTGCAGGCGGCACAGAAATTAAATCGTAATTCAATAGGAATTGAAATAAACCCAGATTTTTTACCAATCATCAAAGAAAAAATCAATGATATAAAAATACTAAGTTATGATCAACAACTTAGCAAGGTGGGTTAAAATGGGCAAAAATATTCACTTAAACTCTGCAGTCAACAGATTTCGTCTAAATTCGAAGACTCGAATTGGTAGTGTTATTGATGCTATTAGTATTGTAATGCCATTTAATGAAGAAGAATGGAAGGAATATTATTTTAAGAATGTAAAATCGGAATCGGACCTCAATTCAGTTGGATCTGAACTCTACAAGAAAATAATCGAAATCATTTTACCTGAAATCCAATCGATTGAAGAGTCAGATTGCCAGGATTACATTCGTAATCTCGTAATAAGAGAGACACTTCATGGGTATAGGACTCGTATCACTATTCTTAATACTTTACTGATAAAGCGGACTGGAAAAGAATTTCATTTTCTACCGGATTTCCCGAATGATTATAAATATCGTACATACAAGATAGACTACTACTTCGTAGACGAGACAAAGGATCTCCTTATCGGAGTCAAGGCCCAGCCATATTCCATCTTACACGCAGAGGAAGCACATATTAAAAGAGCGCTAGAAGAAATAAAAGAAGAACATAAAAGATGGGAAGAAAAAAATGCAGGTCGATTTTTCATTATCTATTATACAGGCAAGCCTGATGACTGTAAAATACAAAATGAAGATGTATTAGAAGAGATATCAGCCCTTTAATTGATATCGATTATTACCGTTCTTTTATTACTGGGAGTTTATAGCAAAAGACAATTGCATATTATTTTATACTAATTTTCGTAAATAAAACGACAATTTAATAAAATATCTAAAAACATATGAATTATGAAAAGGAATGGAGGTGTTAATGGAGAAGAAAGTCTATAAATACAAAGACTTCGGTGATCATTTGAAAAGAGCGAGGAGAATTAAATACAGCAACATCAAAGAATTCTCCAGAGTAACAGGCATATCGTTAAAGAACCTGTATGAATATGAAAGGGGAAGAGTGTTTCCTCCAATAGAAAAATTAGTGGCAATCTGCAAATGTTTGAACAGATCGCCCAATTATATGTTATATCCATTACTGAATTTCCCTAGTAACGAAGAACAAATAATAAAGATATTTGAGGAAACTGAAACGAGAGAAATGTTAAAGGATCAAGAATTAGCGAAGAAACTAAAGTTCGCGCTCAATATACTTCAAATACTCCATCTCACAAGAAAGCATTTTAACATGAATGGAGACATGGTCGACTACTTGGAATTTTTAAAGGACAAATTATTCAATGAAGGGCAGATAAAGAAAATAAAATAAAGTTGGAAAAGGAGGAATTGTTTTGGAAGAGGACAAAGAGCAATCCGATATTACGGCATATCTTGAAATGCTTGGATCCTTTTTAGCAAATATTGATAAATCAGAAGATCAGAAATTCATACCCGGTGAGATAGCTGTATTCTTTGGTACTAAAGACAAACGAACAGGCAAGGGAATTAAATACGTCTTCGGAGCCAATGCAAATCCTGATTTCAAAGAGCGCATGTGCGACGCAGCCATGGACATTCTGCTGAACGATGAATCCATCAAGCTATCAGAAAAATTTAAGTTCGTCGATGATCAGATTGATGAAGACATAGACCTGGAAATATGAATCAAAACTAAAAACATATCAATCTTTTAACGAACACCGCGAGATTTTGTTGAATTGTCTCTGAAAAAATAGAATATAACTATTTTAAAAAATGGAGGAGTACCATGAAAATAATATGTATAACATTCATTATTTTTTTGACTATTTTCAGCTATTGCATAGCTGCAGATTTCCCTATTGACAAGGGGAGTTTTTTAATATCGGGTGAATTTTCTTTTAACAATCTCGGGGGTGAATTATACGAAGATACAAATGGCAACAGGTATACATCAATAACAGTTGATACATCCATAAATTACTTTTTAATCCCCCACCTGGCATTTGGAACTTATCTGGAAATAGCTTACGCATCTCAGGGCGATGCCAGCGCAACCCTTCTTGGTATCGGGCCGCAAATTTTATTTTATTTTGGTAGCACTCAGTCTCAAACATCATATAAGTATCAGGTTTATCCATTCGTAAGCGCAGGGTTTTATTATCTTAGAAGTTCATCAACTATTAGTGGAGCGAGTACTACCGCAAACGGGACAATGGTCCCTTTCGGTGCAGGCTTTACATATATGGTTACAAATACAGTCGGTCTATCTGCGGAATTCCTATACCATATAGACCATCTGAAATTTGAAGACAATACAGCTTTTAATGGTGATGGTTTTAATATTGGGGTTGGTTTTGACATATTTATTTATTGATAATCTGCTAAATGATGAATCCATCGAACTATCAGAAAAATTTAGGTTTGTCGATGATCGGATTGATGAAGATATAGACCTGGAAATATGAATCCGCATGAGAAACAGATTTACGAATACCAACATAGCTGGTTGATAGACTACATCACTTTTAAACTATAATATGATCTGGATTGGATCAAAAGAAAAATCAGGAATTCCAATATTGAACCAGAAAAGCTTAGAAAGATGGTCAATAATCTATAGGTTATAAAGACTCTACAAAATACTACGAAATATTCAATATATGCGTGTAATACAATTTTAATTGCAGAGCAATTGAATAAAGAGGAGGATGAACATGAAAGCTACAATATATATATTAATACTGTTTCTTACAGTTAGTTATTGTATCGCAAATGAATATGCAACCACAGATTCCGGAAAAAGAGTGTTGTTAAAAGAAAATGGCACATGGGAAGTCCTTGAAGAAAAACAGATACAAGCGGTTACTGATGCAAAACTGCAAAAAATTATCAATTCACTTCAGAAAAAGTATGATGAATTTTCTGAGATTACTTGGTATAAACACGATCTCTCCTCACGATATGTCAATGAGGAAGATTTTTTCATATATATTGGGAAGAAAGAAAACGAGAAGCCATGGCTCAGGTTGAGAATACAATATGTTAATTATGGAGGAGACTGGTTATTCATAAAAAAGTTTGCAATAAAAACTAATAGTGGTGTTTTTGAAATAACACCCGCTTACGATGATATCAAAAGAGATAACAATTATCAAAAAACTTGGGAATATTATGATGGCAAATTTGATCAGGAAGTATATAGAATGATTAATGCAGTTATCACTTCATCAAATCCAATGATACGGTGTTATGGCGAGGATACTGCTGATGATATATACATTAATGACTATCAACAGCAAGCATTAAAAGAAATGTTAGAGGTTTATGAAGAATTCGGTGGTACCCTTGACTTCAAATAATCAATCAGTGATGAAGTGGTGATCTATATAAAGAAGATGTCAGATTAAAAAAAGCAAACGTGATAATTTCAATAACTTTCGATTTTGATGAATACGCCCAGCACATACTGATGCTTACCTCAACATGAATAGCTGTAAGGATTTAAATCTTAGATAAAATTGCCGGAGTATGGAATAAATGCAGGAAATTGTATCGTTGCGGGAAAAAATAGAACTTAAAATCTACCTTATCCGTGGGAAAAAGGTAATGGTGGATAGAGATCTGGCGCAGCTCTATGGTGTTTAGACAAAATATTTAAAACAGCAAGTAAACAGAAATATTAATAGACTTCCAAAAGACTTGATGTTCCAGTGATTGGTAATTTTGTAAAATGATAATTAATGAATATTCATTTAAAGATTTATCAAACAATCAAAAAACAAATGCAATTTTCGAATTAGATCAAAGAATTAAAACAAAGTTAGGATTGCCCACTGGTGCACGCTCTGTAAATGTAAGCCTTATGAAATGTATAATTAAAATGCTAGATACAGTATTTGATCATAAAGGCAAGATCGTTTATCTTTCCAAAAAATTCAAGACGGTCTCCGATGAATTATTAAGAAAAATATACGAAACATGTCAAAGTGCCAAAAAATAACAGGCGTTTCAGAAATCAAACTTGCCACTTATAACATTAGGATCCTGTCAAATGGCAGATGGAGTATCTAAAAGTTGTGATTCGACAGGTGATATCCTATAATTAAATTAATAGGATATATTTCATATTTTTTAGAATTCTATATAAGAATATGTTAGGCCTCTGAAAGGATATCCAAATATGAAAAAGCTAGCAGAAATCGAAAGCTTCGGAGGTACAGACGCCGATAATGATGAAATTTTGCTGCAAGCTTTTGAAGATCACGAGGCATATATAGACGTAATTGAACGTCGGCGTCACATGGTAATTGGCAGAAAAGGTAGTGGAAAAACGGCCATTTTTAAAAAAATAATAACAACAAGAGAACATAATTTCTTTGCCTATGGTCATACATTTTCAGACTATCCTTGGCATCATCACGAGCTCCAAGCACGTGTTGGAATTCCTGATTTCGATAAATATACGCATAGTTGGAAATATTTGATTTTGCTATCGGCAGCAAAAATTGCCTTGAACCAAGATCAATCACTACCTGTAAGTGATACTGGCATGGAGGAAATGCTGAGACTTGAGGCGTTCGTAGTTGATACATATGGTAGTAGAGATCCGGACCTTTCACACACGTTTACGCCCACCAAACGACTTCGACTGAAACCCTATTTCGAACTAGATTGGAAGATTCTTCGTGCCGGAATCGCGCCAGAGTCAGTTCCGGTTACTGAATTACCAACAATCGTTCAAGAGGTAAATGCGGCATTTCTGAGGACTATTTTCCGTTGCTTGAACCCTAAACATAGGTATTACATCGCTTTTGATCAACTTGATCTTGGGTTTGACCCAGAATCAACAGAATACGCCAACAGGTTAATTGGTCTCTTGTTGGCTAGCAGAGACATAAATCTCGCGGCTCGGGATGCTGGCTTAAAGCTTTTTGTTGCAGTTTTCTTGAGGGACGACATTTATGACTGCCTTCATTTTGAGGATAGAAATAAAATGACTGAGAATTTCGTCTCTCTCATTGAATGGGATACTCAGAGAACCAGTAAGACATTGAAGGCGCTTATGGAACGGCGGTTTTCTGTTCTTTTGGGCGATAAAAATAACCTAAATATTTCGTGGGAAGATGTTTTTAACGAAATCAAAGAAATGCCTGGTCACCAAAGCAAATATGACCATATGAAAGACCGAACCTATTTGCGACCGCGTGACATGATTAAATTCGCAAATTGTGCTTTGATGAAATTCAAGGAACGCAAACAAAGCCAGGCGCAGAATGATGACCCAAATAGAATTGATAACATTGATGTACACAACGCACGGATTGACTATAGCGAGTATCTATTAAGAGAGATTGACGATGAGGTTCATAAGCATTTGCCAGATTATGAGAAACATTTAAATGTACTTCGGGCACTTGGAAAATGGCAATTTGATCGATCTGAATATGAGGAGGCGTTTACACGCCACTATGAAGAATCTGCAATTACGCCAGGTGAAGCAATTGAACGACTGTATGAGTTTTCATTTGTAGGATTTTATCGTGCTGGTGGTCGGGGATTCGGTGGTTCTGAATACATATTCAAGTATCGTGAGCCGCGAACTAGATTTGATGGCACTGCTTCACGGTTTCGGGTTCATCCAGGGTTGATAGAGGTAATGGGCTTAAAGCGTGTTTAGAAAGTAACATGTTCAACAAGTAACTGGTACGGATTCAAAAAGCCGCGCCGCACATTTCAATCGCTAGTCAGCTGGCACGGCAACGACGCAATCGTGGGGGTGACCAATGTCGCTTAAGTCTCCCAAATATGTTGACTCAGTCAAGCGGCTAATCTACTGGCACTACGCTCAACTGATTGCAAAGGCCGCGGGCTTCGAGAATAACTACGGCTTCGTTGTGTCTCGATACAAGAAACTTGAATCCGGAGAGATGGCCTGGTCCTCTACTATTCGTGATTATGAGAAGGAGCTCGACAAGGGCCAAGTCTGCATCTATTGCGGAGCGACAACCGGCCTCAGTACTGACCATATCGTCCCAATCTCTCGTGCTGGCGTCGACCACAGGATCATTAATCTTCTCGACTCTGCAGACAACTGTGTCCGTGCCTGTAAAACCTGCAACTCCACAAAGGGTGATAGAGACGTGTTCGAGTGGTATGGCCCAGATCGCCTGGACGAGGTCCCCAAGCTCGTGCTATCCAAATTCCTCAAACTTGCCTTCCGAATTCACGAAATGCAGGGCACCCTTGATCTCAAAGATCCCAACATGGACGGTGTTCTCGATATTAATGACCTCGGAGTGGTCATAACTCATCTCATTACCAAAATATCAGAGAGGACACAGAAAGGAAAGACACCACCGGCTCCGGGGACGAAGAAACCTTCGGCCGGTTAACACCGTGTTGCAGCAAATTTGATTTGACCACCAAACTGATTAACTCAACGTGGGTAGCAATATATACCCGGGAGCAAATATGGCACATGAAAAACCTGGTTACTTGACTCCTGAAGAGATTCAGGAAGGCATCGATCTATGTTTCCAAAATGTGCAAGATATTCTTGAAGAATGCAATCTTCTTCTTGAAAACGGAAAACCTGCAAGGGTCTTGGCGTTGTCGATAAGCGCGATAGAGGAAATGGGAAAGATTAACGTCTTAAGGAGCATAAATAGACTACCAAAGAATAAACAGAGGCTTCGTTCTGTTGCGTGGAAAAACTATTTCAATCATAAGTATAAAAGCAGTATGAGCTTTTTTAATACCGTTCCCGATGAAAATAGAACAACAATTGATTCCATATTTCTTTCTGCATTACTTGCTAGAGAGCAAGCTGATATAACTGAAGGTATACGACAGATGGCGATATATACAAGCTATTCTCCGAAAAAGAAGATGTGGCACTCTCCTAGGATGATTGACTATGATCTAGCTCATGATTACCTACAAACGGCCATCACTATCTTCGAACGAAAACAGAAAATCAAGGAATTAGGTCTTTATGATGCTGATGTACTGCGACTCGAAAAGGAGATGTATAAGGAAGTATTCGATAGGATACCAGATGAGGAATATGATGAAACTAGCTTGCAGAGGATAAGTCAGCCGGCAAAGGAAAAGGCGAAACAGTTTTTCGATAAACTTATCCAAATAGGAAGAATCGCGAAATCGGATGTTACTTTCTTGGAATAGTAACAGTTTCCTAGGAACAATACAGCAATCCGATATCTCTGGACCGAAATGATCATGAAAGACGTCATATCAATACTTAGCGACATAACTAAATCTATCTGTAAGGACTTGAGCGCATCACCGTTTCCTATGCGTGACTGGATAAAAATAATACATACAAATGAAAGGTCTGCATCGTTCCCAGTTGAACAAAGGCCGGATACCCTTGCTATCTCGATAAACATCTATTCGCTAGTCGAAAAGTTCTTGGATCTCGAAAAAATAGTTAAAATCATATCCCATAATCCTAAGCTTAATTCCCATCTTTTCGTAGGCGCAACCGGTAATTTAATAAAGGGCATTTCAAACCAGAAGTGGCCGATTATTACATTTCTTGTGATGCCAGTACTAACAAGATATTTTGCTTTAAAAAAGAAATATTTATACGACTCAAAGCTCTTCATGCAGATTGCTACGGAGCATATATCAGAGTTATTGCTAGATAAGAGTATCGTAGTTTCAATCAGCCCATTGGCTAATGTTCAGCTTGCTAAAGAGTGCATCGAAATAGACAAAGGGATTCGAATCAGGCGGCTTTCGGCAGATGAAATTGAGCCATGGCTCAACCCTAGTCTCCCTCTGTTCGGAAATATAATACCCGGACAAGTACTAACAGGGGTGAGAAGCGCTATAGAAGCTACAACAGAAATTACCGCAGGAAGTAATGAATTTGTGCAATCGGATCAAAGACAGTATAAGAATCTTCTCGATGCACTTAGATTAGTGACAGACTCCGATATTATTATTCTTTTTACACAGACTCAATCACATGGAGGTCCGGGTGTTCACGGTACACAGACTGTTCCAACATCAATTCCTTATTGGCGCATTTTCGGACCAACAATTGTGATTACCGAAGAACAATCTGCGCAGTTAATAAAACTCTATCATCGAATTACAGATAGCCCGAATGCTGAGAGAATTTCTTTAGCTCGAACAAGATGGTCTATAACAGCAGAACGCTCGACACCTGAAGATAAATTGATCGACTGCTGGATAGGTCTAGAATCATTATTTACTCCTGATTCTAGCCAAGAATTAAAATTTAGGGCATCACTAAGAATTGCAGCATTTCTATCTCCAGCCGGTGACGAAAGACACAAAATGTATTCTGATATAAAAGTCTCATATGATTGGAGGTCCGCTCTCATTCACGGTGATTCTTCTCGCATCGATAAACTTAGTAAGAAGCTTTCCTTGTCTGAGGCAACCAGTATAGTACGCGGTGCCCTTCGAAATGCAATTTTAAAAATTCTTGATATGGATGACATATTCAAACCATATAATATAGAAAAGCGGCTTCTAAACTGAACTGCTTTTACTATTGTATAAATCTAAAATGACACTGTACTGGACGCCTTCTCGCTCTCATCTGTCGCTGTGAGGGTGCTACTCATCAGGGTCGTTGGATGGCCGAATGACTGATCTCGTATTTATCCGAACCGCTTCTTTCTCAACTTGTCAGTTACGAGGCCGATCACCGAAAATGGTAGTATGCGAATTCTCGTAGATACCAACATAATCATTCCTCGCGAGGACGATTCGGTAGTCCCTTCGGAGGTTAGTGCCGTGCTTCGTCTGTTCGCTGATCGCGGAGATGTTATATGCGTCCATCCATCCTCCCTTGATGATCTTGCGAGAGACAAAGACGAGCAAAGAAAAGCTATCACTCTCTCAAAGGTGCAAAGCTACCCACGAATTGAATCTCCTCCAGACCCGACCATTGATATCGATTTTCGACGACTAATTGGACCACCAAGGGACCCAAATAGCGAAATAGATGATCGACTGCTTTATTCAGTCCTCAGAAACGCCGTAGATCTTTTAATAACAAATGATCAAGGTATGCATAGAAAAGCCACTCTGCTTTCGATCGACGATCGCGTGTTGACCGTTATAGAAGCCTTAGTATTTCTCGATCGGCTCCGACCCGACACGACAAGTCGACTTGCCCCCCCAGAGGTTCGCCTTGAACCGCTCCATTCGATCGATCTTCAGGAAGGTTTTTTCGACTCTCTTAGGCAAGACTACCCAGGGTTTGACGCGTGGTTTACTCGGAAGTCTCGAGATGGTGCTAAGGCGTGGATCCACCGAATACCTTCAGGACAGCTGGGCGCGTTTATGCTGCTAAAAGATGAGACGGACCATATAGATATGGTTGGTCGAAGGCTTCCGTGGCAGCGAAGAATTAAGATATCTACTCTCAAGGTCACACGAATGGGTTACAGACTTGGTGAATTGCTGCTTAAAATCGCATTTGAATACGCCTTGAAAAATAGTATCACGGATTTGTACCTTACTTTGTATCCAGGTAACAAAGACTTTCTTATTAGCTTGATCACAGCCTTCGGGTTCAAGTTAGTCGGACAGACGGATGAGGGTGAGGAAGTCTACTACAAGACAACACGACCTGTAGAGGCATTACAGGACCTTGATCCTGTTGAAGTGTTTGTAACGTACTATCCGTGCTTCGTAGATTCGCCTGCTGTTGCTAAATTCATTGTACCAATCCAACCGAAGTACCATGACCGCTTGTTTCCCAGCTGGACGGGTAGGCAGTTGACATTTGACTTCGAGTTCGAGATGTTTCCCGAAGGAAATGCGATTCGAAAGGCCTATCTATGCAATTCACGAACGACAGGGCTCGCAGCTGGGGCTGTACTTTTGTTCTATCGATCCCATGACGTGTCTGCAGTTACTACTGTAGGCGTCATTGAGAGAGTGGAAAGAGGAAGACTGACTGTAGACAAGGTTCTCACTATAGCCGGTCGCCGGATTGTCTATACACAGGAGGAGATAGAAACCATCCTACAGAAGCCGGCACTTCTTATACTATTTCGATGGCATGCCCACTTCCCTTCCCCTCTGAATCGAGGTACATTGGTTGCATTAGGTGCGTTAAAAGGGTCTCCGCAGTCAATAGTGCGAATTACTCACGAGTCATATATACTCTTAAAGTGGAAGGGCGAACTTGAGAACTGTATTACTGTCAGTTAAACCAGAGTATGCTACACGTATTCTGGAGGGCAGCAAGCGCTTCGAGTTCCGCAAGACTCGATTCGCACAAGAAATCAGAACCGTTTTCCTGTATGCGACAGCTCCTGTATCCCGTATAGTGGGATACTTCGCTGTTATCGGTATAAAGACCGGATCCCCCAGAGCCCTTTGGCGAAAATGCAGGAGAGCAGCTGGTATTCAAAGGAAGGACTTCTTTTCATATTACCAGGATGCAAAGACCGCATATGCTTTGATTGTAGGCGAAGTAACAGAGTTCAAAGATAGCGTCAATCCACGTGAATTGTGGCCAACCTTCTCGATACCACAGAGTTATAGGTATCTCGATTCAGTGACCGAGAAGAAGATAGTGTCAGGACGTGTCTAAGTCTACAAAGTTTTGGCACTCACCTTTGCAAGTCGGCTTGTGGGACGGCGGTTCCTTATCAAGACGCTCAAAATACTTGGTAATCCAATATGTTGCTCAAGCTTACCACCTAGAATACTGCGGTATCGATGGATGGTTATGTCTGGAGATAGGGTTATGAATGGGCGGTAGCTGAGCTCAATAGTTATGAAGAATAAAAAATTCACAGTATTAAGCTACTTTTTATTAATATCAATACTTCTAATCATATTTAATTGTTCTTCAAGCGCAAAAAACCCATCCAATTCCGACACAACACAATCCAGCTCAATAAAGCTTGCCACCTGGAATATCAGGATCCTATCCAACGGAAGCCGCGATGATACTGAACTTGCTGAAATTGCGGATATTTTGCAGAGATACGACCTCATCGCTGTTCAGGAAACAAGAGACACCACGGTCCTGAACCGACTGAAGAACTTCCTTCCCGAGTATGATTATATCGCTTCCGATCCGGTCGGGACCTCCGTTAAGGAGCTCTATGTGTTCTTTTACAAGATCTCAATCATCTCCCCGATCGGGACGGCATATATCTATCCGGATCCTAACGATAACTTCATCAGAGAACCCTGTGTTGCCTGCTTCCAGGCTGGTAATTTCGACTTCACGCTCGTCAATATCCATATGCTTGTAATGGACCCCAAAAACTGGACAGCGTCTTAAGATTGTGGATAACTTGATTA
>CAZFTJ010000002.1:0-13369 GCA_964521865.1 uncultured Spirochaetota bacterium
AAAGAGGGGGTAATTATGTGAGTAAAAAAGGAGGAATTTAAGTGAGCGCCAACGAAATAAGCATTCTATCCTGCATGCCATAATCATCTCCTATCGCAATAATATCTACCTTTCCATCAACCGCAGACAGATACTGTTTGTTCCATTCTACGAAGTATTCCTTTATTCCGTCTAAAAGATATCTGCATTCCCTGGAATCGCTCCCCATATCCAGGTAAAAATCCGTATATCCTCGTATCCATAGTGCCGTTTCCAGTATACCACCATATGATTGACTAAGAGTTATGACATACTGAGGATTCTCTTCTGAATAAGCCCGAAGCTCATCTTTCAGGTTTTCAACTTTCAGCTGATCCCATGGATCTGGAAATTGATAGTTTGTTATTTCATCATATGATTTCCCTGCAAGCGGATGGGCAACCTGTTCGAAGTAGTATGCAGAACGTTTCCATTTCACACCCCATTCATCACGGAAATATTTTCCACTCCCACCTGTTACATATCCCTGCTGAATCTTCGCCCCCACATCCAGTTCAAAAACCTCACTGAACTCCTCGATCAGTTCTCTCATTTTTCCAGACGGTTTCGGATAGAGCCATCTAAATCCTATTTTATATTTCCTTAGGAATTCCTCCTCAGGTAAAGCGGATAACTGAACAAAGCTGTTAATTCTGGGAATACGCTTAATCCCGAGCTCCCTGAGTACACCTGCATAGGCAAAGATAGAAACAGCTGCCTGATCCCCACCAAAATCAAGGAGGAAATGTTTGCCTTTTTCATGGCTGAGAATTTTATGAAATTCCTCTTTATAATTTATAGTATCCTCCTGCTCCCTCTGTTGATTGGTATTCATAGACAGTTATTGGGACATTATGAGATCAATATTTGTCGAACTCTTTTGCGGTTTCAAAGATTGTTACGACATTCTCAGGCGGTACATTTACCTGTATATAGTAAGGCTGAGTAAATATGAAACCGCTTCCTTCTTTAAAAATTATCATATTATGTCTGGCACACTCGCGTACTTCATTCGGAGGCCCGAATGAAAGCTCATCCTGTGGATTAACGGCCCCGCCCCAAAAGGTGAGTTCTTTGCCAAACTCCTGTTTCAATATTTCCGGTCCCATGTATTGAGCCCCGACCTGAACGGAGTTCAGTATATCAATACCCGCATCGATCAGATCAGGCAGGTACTTATAAACAGAACCACAGGAATGGAATATTTATGTAATAATTACTGACCCTTCGGACATATTCGTAAAATTTTTTTATATAGGGTATTATCATCTCCCGCACCATTTCCTGATCGTACATCGGATTGTATTGTGGGATTAAAATCAGAGGATATTTTCACCGGTGTTCCTGGGGGGTTAATCCCGTCCTTGAAGCCTTTATCCCTACTTACGCCGAGTAAATCCCTCAATGTCCAGACGAGTTGCACATCCAAGCTGAAACGATTCACGATTTCTTCATCAATGTATACAAGCACCTGCATGGTATCGGCTATTCGCACAGGCTTATGGATATTGAGTAGGTTCAAGAGATTATGGTATGCCGTAGCATGTATTGTTGATGCATAAGTGCCTCCCAAATCAATGGGAACTCTGTCAGGTCCCTTCCTCTCAATTGCAGCAATAACCCTTTCTCTCGAATTCATCGTAGAGCTCCTCTTCAATCCTTCAGTGTGGCAATTGCCATGTGATTGTATTATCCTCAACTTGATTGACCAAAGATGCTACTCAGGAATGATGGGAACTATGTCCAGAACATTGCAAATCACCTTGGGTTCCTCGGTGTAATCGCCATAGAGTGTATATGATTCATTCATAATGCCTTTACTAAGTTTCTCTCATTGCAGTCGAGATTTATAAATAGTTTTGGATGCTGCTTTGAACCAACCTCTTCTTTGGGTTTGTGATTTCAAGTTACCGATTCGTCTGAGACAAGGAGCATAAAAGCCTTGTTGGTTCCCTTTATGGTATGGTTCTTTGTGAAAGTGAACATAACACCGTTCAAGAGCACCATCATTCCAAGGGTTGTGGCTATAGATATCAGCTGCAATTTTGTAACCAGTAAGTCGTTGAAGATACCAACTGCAATCCCGACAGTAATAACCGCAAATATTCTTGGGAGTACACCGTACTGCTGAAATTCTATGGCCAACACTCCCGACAAAGCCATAGTCGATCCCGTTGAAAGATCAAGCATTCCCAGTATTATCAAAATAAGCCATCCCAATAAACATAATTCCTTCGACCGATATAAACATAAATATATTGATGATATTAGGGATACTTAAAAAATAAGAAGATCGAAAAAAGAAGATTATTCCAATAATAAAAATCACGATGAAGATTTTCTGTTTCGATAAAAAGTTTAGTAATCTTTTATCTCCCAATTTTTCCCCTCACGTTTACATCCGCTATATAGTACTCATTGAGCTTTACTTTTAATAATTTCCTACTGTTTTCACTTCTGCTTTTATACCGGCAATTATAGGCTCAACAACTCTGTATTTTATAAGCAGTAACATCAAACAAAGTTTGAAGCCGAATTGGGTGAAAACATATCTATGGGTACCTTCGACTCTCTTTTCCAGCCACCTTAGGGGCTCAATATTTACCCAACTCTTCTGTTGCTTCGATCAGAGCCCAGATATTCTCATCAGGTGTGCCGTCGCCTAGCTCACCACCAGTACTCATTATGTATCCTCCCCCCCTCTTTGCCTTTTCCATTTGTCTTTTCACCTCATTTCTTATGTCCTCAGGTTTTCCAAACCGCATAAATTTTAAGGGATGTATGTTTCCCTTGAGACAGACTCGATTTCCAATTTTTTTTTTAAAATATGCGAGATCTGCAGTTGGGTCGAAACTGAGAAGAACATTTACACCCATTTCTGGGAGAAGATCAACAACGTGCGTCAGTGGTCCGTCACAGTGAAAGCTTTTGATTGAATCATCCGCACAGTAGAAATCGTACAGTTTCTTTATATAGGGAAACTCAAAATCGAGAAAATCCTCTCTTGAGATGAACCCTGGAAAGTCATCGAAGAGTGCGAGGTCATTGTGGCCAGGTTCGAACAGCTCATTTCTCACCTCTATATTCTTGATGAAGAATTGGGTTATTCTTCCCAGTAGTTCGTGCATCAAACCAGGATTGGTCTTAATCCATGTAAATACATTTTCGTGCCCAACTAAGCTTGCAGCGGTATCAAAGGGCCCCAAATACCCCATGGGAGCCCCAAGATAATCGCCCAAGATATTTTTCATGTAAAAATAACAATGTGACAGAAGGGGGAAATTCCCTGCTGTGTAAGGATCAGGTTCCCGGTAATTTTTCAAAAAATCTTCAAGCTTTTCGATAGTATTCAAATTCTGTCTAACCCAGGGTGAAGTATCTTTTCTGACTTCAATTTTCGCCGCCCTGTCTCCCCAGTATGAGGGTTCGATTGCAAGTCCAAAACAGGGTCCTAAAACCCCTTCAACCTGGAATTTGTTTATAAATTGTAGTTCGGCTTCCAACATGTATTCCGGATCGAGAAAGAATCTTCTCCCATCCAGGTTCAACCATCCGTGTAGATAATTAAATTGACTACCAAGACTTAGATCTACTGGTACCTGGTCTGGTTGTCCCAGTTTCTGAGCTACCTGTATTCTTTCTTTATTTTTCAAATTGATTTTTAATTCCATTGGATTACTTACCACTCTGGATGTCGCACTTTTTGAGCAGGTTAAAGGTTGCGCAGGGGGCCATGAAGCTTAATCTGCTCAGCCGAACAACATTTTTCTCATAAGCCACAGTGATTTCACCCCATTCTCTTCACTGATCACCCTCTCGATCTCTTTTTCATTCGTTTTGTCTACTGCGGCAATCATATTTTTCAGCCATGCAATGCTTTCTTGGACAGCTTCTACTCCATTTTCCCTGTAAGGAAATATGTCAAGTGAATACCATCCTTTATAATTTGTTTTTTTCAACCAGTAAAGAATTTCAAGGTATTCTTGGATATGGACGCCTCCAACCATCATATCATCATCCCAATAACGGTAATTATCGTTGAGATGAAGGTGTAACAACTTGTCGCCAAGAATTTTACACAGCGCAACTGTCTCAGCAGGATTTTCATACGCATAAAAAGAATGACCGATGTCTAGAATTACTCCAACATTGTCTTTCTTGATTTTTTCAATTAAGAGTAGCGTTTTTCCAATCGTGCTTATGTAGCAATGGGTTCTCGGCTCTTTTAGCTTGTATTCCAACCCAACTTTGATACCTTGCCTGTACTCGGCACACTCTATAACTCCTTCGGCGATTCTGTCCCATGCGGTAATATAGTCAGATTGAAAGACGTAATCGTAACCATCCTGCCCAAACCATAGATTGATCAGTTTACAATCTAATTCGTATGCGATATCCATGTACTTTTTTACTTCTTCGACCGATTCCTTTCTGATCTTCGGATCTGGAGATGCAAAAGTACCTTTTCCCCATTTCGGCCTTATGAAGAGATCAATAACAATATCCACTATTTCGAAATTATTATTGTTTTTGAGCTCTTTAATTAAGTCAATATTTTTTTCATTTACATTTGCATAGCTAACCAGTTCAAGGCCGGTAAGTTCTTTGACTTTGGATGCTTCTAAAAATAACTCCTCTAGGGATTTTTTTTCTCCCTTATAACCATATTGACAAAATCTGTCAGCCTGGTCGCCGAATGTTCCAAGGCCTGTTGCAATTTTTATGTCTGTTTTTATGGATCAATCCCCTTAATTATAGTGGTAATTTCATTATTTACAGATAAAATTTTTTATAGCTAAACTTTTATGTAGCATACACATGTGTATAATAACTCGCAATCAGTTTCTGATTAGATTTGATTTTATTCATAATCGCGACCGCATGATCGGTTAAATCTTCGATGCTTTTATGAGCTCGTTTACCAATTTCTCTTTTCAGCCTCTCCCATACCCACTCTTCAGGATTCAATTCTGGACTATACCCAGGAAGCTGAAAAGTCCTCACCTTCCCCTTTGTTGATTCAACATATTCCTGTACAAGCTTGGATTTATGAGGAGGCAACCTGTCATGAATGACAAACGTGATACCCTCTTCCTGGTCACTGAGATGTTCCAAAAATGATTTGTATTTTTCTGCAGTGATACCCCCTCGAAAGTTTCAAAATACAAATCCCCCTCAGGGCTAATCGCAGCAGTCATCGTTCTCTTGATTCTTTTACCACTTCTATACACAACAGGAGTCTTGCCTTTTATCGACCACGTTCGACCTGAAAAGATATTCAAACTTATCCCACTTTCATCTTCAAAATAAATCTTTGCATCAACAGTAGTTGCCTCTTCAATAATAGAGGGAAAAACTTTATTCAGCCATTCATCTATTTTGGCGTTTTTTTTTCGAGCGCTCTTACTTCAGGCTTCTGAAATGATAATCCTAATTCATGCAACGCACTCAATATTCTCGTCTTGCTAAAGTACCCCTCTGTTTGTTCATATAAAACATCCCTCGCCATACTCACAGTCCATAGATCAGATTCGTAACCCCACCAATGCGGATGCTTGCTAATAATCTCAAATAGCACCTGTCGATATTCCTCTGTGAACCGTATTGGCCTTCCTGGCTTCGGTATGGCTTTTACTCCATCCCAACCGCTCTCTTTATACCGCGACATCCATTGAGAAACAGCTCCTTCTGTCACATGAAACTCTTCTGCCACCTCATTTTGTTTCGCCCCATCAAGTACTTTCTGTATTGCTCTGATCCTCTTCCTTTCACGTTCTAAAATATCTTGATTTTGTACCCTCTTTCTCTTTAGTTTTTGTGTCATAGTTTCCCCTCCTAGTAAGGGGAAATATAACATAACTTTAGCTATTTATAAAGCACTCTGTAATTGCCCAGATTTTACCCCAATTTTATACACTACAAAGACACCTTAAGAGAAGCAATGGCCCTTTGAAGTCTTTTTTTCCAATTGATTATCTGTTTATCACCTAAAGCCTGACTTCAGGTCTTTAAGAGACATTCAATACCCTCTTTTCTTTTCATCTCTTTATACTCAAACATTCATCAACTCTATAGGGCGAATATCCAAAACATTGCAAGCAATTTTAAGTTCTTCACAATAGTCACCAAAAGTAAAGTGGATGTGGTTGGAACGGAGGTTTTCAATAAAGGAATCAATTGAATAGTCTAGTCTAACGTAGCTCTGCGGATGCTGGGGATTGAGGTCATTCAACTTCTTCCGGGGGTAAGCCACTGACTCTCCGCCAACAATTAGCATCACGTATTCACCATCGATCCTTCCAAGACGCGCTAAAGTTACCCTCCCTTCTCTGGTTATATATTGCGGACATGCTGCACCCATCTTCCAGGTGAATTCCATCAATCCCTCTTTTGTCCAGTGTACATCCTTCTTACTCTTTGCAAAGTCAGTAGCCGATGAGCCACAGTTCATCAGTCCAACTTCATTTTTATCCTTATAAAACCGCTGCACATCAGTAAACATAGTTGGACCACCGCTCAGGTTTTTCAATATTTGCATGGTCAATGTTCCATTTATATCGGCTTCACACCCACATACGATGGATTCCTTTGGACCCCTGTGGTCTGAGAGATCGTTCAAAACAGCATGGGCAAGGCATAATGTGGTATAACAAGCAGGTAGCTCAGGAAGGCATTTCACACACACAGCATCATACCTTTTCTCTTTTATTAGCTCATACAGTGCAAGGTATAATTTTATCTGTGCTAAGAGGACATTATCACAAACTTCTACTTTCCCAAACATCTCATACATCCATGCTTTCATCCTCTCAGCTTCTGCATCAGGAATATCTTTAGCCCTACGCAGAAGCTCAACTTGTTCCCAACCGTCAATATCGATTCCGAATTTTTTCATGATTTCACTCGGGTCAACATGAGCTGTATACATACCCATTGAACGACTTCCACCGACCCCAATTCTAGAATTCCTAAGCTTCGTCGCAACGGCAACTCCTCTACACCATCTCTCCACCTTCTGTAATGCTATTTTATCATTAAGGTTTCCATGAACTAAAGTGTTTATTACACCGACCTCATCGAGTGCCCCCCGTACAATGCCAGCGCCCACAATTCCATTTTGTCTCGGCGAATCATCTGCCCAGATGAGAACAGGTACACCGATGTTTAAAGCAGCTGCCACAGAACTACTTGAGTAAGTCCAGCCTGGTATAAAAATAACTAGAACGTCAACTTCTTTTTCTCTCAAAGTTTTTGCCTGCTCAATCATCTTCGAGAAATCTCGTCCTAAACACGTGGAAGCTATTATTAATTCGAATCCCAGACCTTTTATGCTTTTTTCAACTTCGCGATGTTTTTGGGTGAATTCTTTAATAAACTTTTGAGGCCAAGTTTTATCTTCGGACATAGTTGTAATCAATCCGACTTTGACCTTCATCATTTTAATCTCCTAGAAATAGAAATTTAAATTCTGTGCTCACTAAACTGGATATACCAAACACATCTTTTTTCCCATCATCTAATTAAGAACCATAAATTTATATTTTTAAAAAAAATGACAGTGAAATATTTCATAGAAAATTAGAATTACCAAATTTTATTCATAAAAAATAAGTATTTCACCTTTCCTCATGACGTCGTTTTGCCCTATTCCTCGTGAACCAAAACAGACCTAAAACTCTACATCTTTCTTTTCAAAATAGAGGTCAATTTCTGTAATAGGTGTTTCCTGTATATCTATCCAACTATCATACATATCTTCTAATTCTCTTTTTCTTGCTTCCTTATAATATTCGCTAGATTTTATTATTTGCATATACAAAAAAGTTCTGGCGTTATTTTCAAGAGTATGAAGTTTTGTAAAGGCATCTTTCAAATTTTTTCCAGCAACAACAGCCCCATGGCCTGGTAGAAGACAAGCAAATCCACTATTAGGATTCTTATTATAAAGATATTTAAAATACTTCGTTACTGCTTTAGCTTCCCTAACAGATACAGCAGGCTCATCTTTTATACATTGTACATATTGAGTAAAACCTTGGCTCCAAGCAAGAGCAGTGACTATGGGCAGTGGTATTTTTAGTGAAGCAAACGCAAGTAAATATCTTGAATGAGAATGAAAAACAGCATGGACATTTGGAATTTCGTTATAGATTCTAAAATGGGTTCTTGATTCTCTAGTGATAAAACCCTGCATTTTTAGATCTACAGATTTTCCCAGTAGATCTGTTTCAATTATGCTATCTTCATCTATATCCCAATGTTTATCAATAGAACTGTCTCTCCGTGTTACATATATTTTGTCACCTACTCTTGCGGAAATATTACCCCCCTGAGTGTCTAGAATATTTTTTTGATATAGTTCCTTTACAATTTTTATCATTTCTTTTTTAATATCCAACATTTTTACTCCTTATTCCATAAGTACAATATTTAGATAATTATTATATTTTTCATCCCACTCTTCTTTATTTTTAGGTTCATAATGGCAGATATCAGATGATTCGTATGTTATTTTCCTTCCTTCTTCTAAATTTTTTATTTCTCGAGTATTTTTAAGCTGCATCAGAAGATTCCCAATAGCTGTAGCTTCGGTAGGACCTGCGATAACTGGTATCCCCGTAGCATTTGAGGTCCATTGACAAAGCATACTGTTTTTAGTACCACCACCCACAATATATAATAACTCTATTTTCTCCCTGGTTAATTTTTCAAGAAAATTCAGATTAAACCTAACTCTCAATGCAAGACTTTCATATATACACCTTGAAATATCACCAATACTTTCAGGAATATTTTGACCCTTCTTTTTACAGTATTCTCGAATTGTCTGTGGCATATCTAATTGTGGCTGAAAGAATATTGGATCATCTACATTTATAAATGATTTAAAAGGCTTAGAAGTAGATGACAATTTGATTATCTCATCCCAAGATATATCGTTATCTTTGGATTTAAACCATTTTTCTCTACATTTTTCAATTATCCAAAGCCCTATTATATTTTTGTAGAAAAGATTACAACCCCCTACCCCACCTTCATTCGCATAACCTGCTTCCATAGAATCTTCGTTAATTAATGGATCTTTCGTCTCTTTTCCAATCACACACCAAGTACCAATACTAATAAATGCCCAATTTTTATTTATACCAGTGACCGGAATCCCCACTACAGCAGAAGCAGTATCATGAGTAGCTGGAGCAATAACAGGTATAGATTTTATTTCCAATTCTGTACATACATCTTTTGAAATATTGCCTATTTTTCTCCCTGGCATGATCATTTTAGCAAATATATCTTTTGAAATACCTAGTTTATTAAGTATTTTATTATCCCATTTTTTTTCTTTTAGATTATACATAGTGGTTGTTGTAGCATTTGTAAATTCGTTATAAATTTTACCAGTTAGAAAGTAGTTAAAAATGTCGGGCATCATTAAAAATTTGTGGGCATTAATTAATTCAGGAGCATTACGAATCTTTAATGAGAAAAGATGAAAAACACTAACTGCTGATAAAAGAAGCCCACCGGTAAGACTATATAATTCTGTTTTGGGAATAATCTCATAAAATTTATCAGTTACACTATTTCTCTCCTTATCTCTATAATGGACGGGATTCGAAATTAGCTTTCCATCTTTGCTTATAAAACCAAAATCACCTCCCCATGTATCGACACCCAATGAAGTAATATTTTTATATTTTTTAACTGAAGATTGAATTCCTATTTTTATCTCCGAATATAACGATAGTATATCCCAGTATAATGTACCTGTCGCATAAACAGGTCTATTTTTAAATTTATGGATTATTTCAATATCAAACTTAGATCCATTGAATTTCGCTATTACTGCTCTCCCATTACTTGCACCAATATCAAAAACTATGTAGTAGTGATACGACATTTAAAATTTTCCTCACTAATCTCAATAATAGTAGTTTTCATAAAAAGCCATATTTCATTATTCACAAAAACATTCATATTGAGACACATGAAATAGCTAAATGGATCCTTTCATTTGATAGCCCCAAAAGTAAGTCCGCTAATGAATTGCTTCTGGATGAGAACCGCAAAGATTAGCAGGGGTAACGTAACGAGAGCAGACGCTGCTGCCATCTGCCCCCACGCAAGCCCGCTCTCCATTATGAAAGAGTTAATTGTCACAGGGAGGGTAGTCGCTTTTGCATAAGTCAACAGGAGTGCAAAGAGAAACTCGTTCCAGCACAAAATTATGCAGAAGATGGTTGTGGTCGCTAAACCGCCCCGTGCGAGAGGGAGAGTCACCCTCCACAGCACACTCATCGTCGTGCATCCATCCACGCGTGCTGCCTCCTCGATTTCAACGGGAACATCCTCGAAAAAGGAGCGCATTAGCCATACTACGAAGGACAAATTGGAGAGCGTATAGAGGAAGATCAGCGGATAGTAGGTATCGAGAAGATGTAAGTTCTTGACAACAACAAAAACGGGAAGGATGATGGCGATTGGAGGCGCAAAGCGGCTACCCAATATCAATCCTGCCACTACCCCCTTTCCCCTGAAAGTGTACCGTGAAAGCGCATATGCACCAAAAGTGCCCAATAGCATTGAGAGGGCAGTTGAACTCACTGCAATAACGAGGGTGTTTTTGTAGTATGAGAGGAAATTATACATCCGAATAACATTGACATAATTCTCTGTAGTCGGCTTGAAGATAAACTTGGGTGGAATCGCGAAGGCATCAATAGGAGTCTTAAATGATGTCATGAAAAGCCATATAATAGGGAACATGAAGAATACCATCACGACCACCACGGCAACTCCTCGAAGTCCGATGAACAGTCCACGCCCCTCTCGTACTCTCATACGTTCTTTCTCCTTTCCTTCCGTTCGCCAGTAGCATAAAAGAACATACCTGCAAATATATTCACTACCACAAAGAGTACAATTGTAAGAGTTGCCGCATAGCCCATATGGAATACAATGAAACCTTGGCGGAAAATGTGCATGCTGATTGTTTCAGTTTTGATGCCTGGCCCCCCGCCTGTCATGATATATATGAGATCAAAGGTTTTGAATGCATCAATAAAGCGAATAAGCAGTGCGATTAGCAGGAGAGGTTTCAGTAGGGGCAAGGTAATGCGGAGGAACATCTGCCAGCCGCTTGCACCATCAATCACTGCCGCCTCAAAGGGTTCGGTCGGTAGCGCCTTCAGGCCAGCCACCACGACCAGGATGAGGAAGGGTGCATTCTCCCATATGGAGACGACGATGACTGCGGGGAGCGCCAGCCTTCGGTTGGCTAAGATAGTCATCTTAGGGAAACCGAGAAGGCCTATCAGGTAGCTTATGATCCCAAGATTACCCTGATACATCATCCGCCAGAGGATGCCCACCACTACGGGAGTGATGACCAAGGGGAGGAGGATGAAGCCACGCAGGGCCGACATTACCCGTGTCTCACGAACCAGCAGGTGACCGACCCCAAGTCCTAGCCCTAATTCTACTGTGAGAGTCGATAATGTAAAGATAATCGCTGTGAGCACGCTTTGCAACGAGTTATGGTCTGAGAGTAGTCGTCGGAAGTTGTCTATCCCTACGAAGTTCTTGCCTAGCCAGGGCATAGTGAGCGTCCAATCAAACAGTGAGCTCTTTATCAAATACACAAAGAGGATGATTGGAAGTGGAACGAGAATGAGCAGGCAGGGAGAAAGGAGTAGCCAGGGAATATATGCCTTTGTGATCTTTCTTCTGCGCTGTAGTCCCTTTTTTATTCCAACAGTATTGGACATTGATTGCGGCAATGATTAAATGCCTCCTTTCGTATTCTTTTTTATGTTAGAAGGACGTATTATAAATAATGAAGCGATCGCTAAACGCCCACTACTTATTAATATGAGATGCTACGAGCGTAAGTCGCCGACTACTTCAGATAACCCGCCTTCTTCATTAGTTCGTCGATAGCGGCGCAAGCTTCATTTGCCGCAGCTTGGGCGGACTTCTCTCCAGAGAGAACATCGGAGAACATGAGACCGATCACATCTGCCACTTCATTCCAGTTCGTGATCGGAGGATAGCCCGCCGGATCTGTATCGGCAAAGATCTGAGCGACAACTTTCTCAAGAGGAGGTCGGCCTGGTGGGTTTGGCGCTACGCTGTACACAGCCAGATTAGCTTCTTTCGTAGTTGCTAAGAGGAGCCGCTTGGCCACGGGTGTTCCCGTCACCCACTGGATGTACTGCCAGGCGGCGTCCTTCTTTTTTGATGTGTTCGGTATGCCTAATCCCCAGGCTCCACCGACCGCTCGGCCTTTAGTGGGACTATCCGGCAATGGTGCGAGACCGACGTGACCTGCTATTTTCGACTGCACAGGATCGTTGTACTGTTCCCATATCACGAAACCTTCCGTGATCATGGCAACATGTCCCTGGATGAACTCAGTCTTCACGTCTGTCCACCCCGCCCTCTTGGCTCCAGGTGGTGCGTAGAGGTCTAACATCTTCTTGTACCACTCCAACGACTTAACCGCTTGGGGTTCATTGAGTGTACATTTCCAGTTTTCATCGAAGAACCTGCCACCAAAGAGCTTGAGCACCTGAATCCAGGTGTTTGTGTCTTGGGACCCCCGCCGCCCAGCCCTGGCCATCCAGCCGTAGATTTGTCCCAATTCGGGGTCTTTACGGGTCAGCTTTTTGGCTACTTCCTCGAATTCCGCGATAGTCGTGGGTATCTTCACGTCGTACTTCTTAAAGATGATATCGTTATAGATCAGCCCATTGGTGAAGGTTATGAACGGTATCCCCAGCTGCTTTTTGTTCATAGACAGAATGCCGAGCATCGAGTCGTCGAAGTCAGTCGCCTTCCAGCCAAAAGCGTTCTTTGAAGGATCATTGATGTAAGGCTTCAGGTCAATCATCCAGCCCGCTTTCTCGAATCCTGGCTGGAATAGCCAGATGTACTGCAAGACGTCGTAGGTGCCAACCTGTTGGCTTAGTTCTATCTGTTCCTTGGCGAACACCTCGCTCTCCGGCATGATATCGACAGTCACCGTAATGCCGGTAGCTGCTTCAAACTCAGGTAGCAGGCTCAGCAGTTTCTCCGTGTTCGGCCGCTTGTCGTGTAATACATGGATTGACTGGCCGGCGTAGGGTTTAGCCACGGCTGCTGGTGCCTCCGGAGCTTTTCCTTTCTCTTTGGTTCCACCAGCAATTAGGATTGTTATAGGTACGAACATACAAATTACTACTCTTGATAAAAACATAAGTGATTTTTTCATCTTCTTTCCTCCTTAATTATTTTTTTATGTAACTCCTTAAATGTTGCGAAAAAAAACTGGACAACAAAATAGGCTTATATGTATTTTTTCTATGTGAAT
>CAZFTJ010000002.1:13469-396515 GCA_964521865.1 uncultured Spirochaetota bacterium
TTAATTTTTGTCAATACTTTATTTCAAATATAAATAATTTTATTAAACATTATTTTATTTAAGGCAACTCCTTAAATGCTGCGAAAAAAAACTGGACAACAAAATAGGCTTATATGTATTTTTTCTATGTGAATTTATACGAATATTTAATTTTTGTCAATACTTTATTTCAAATATAAATAATTTTATTAAACATTATTTATATTTGATCATGTATCGAAGGTATGTGATTTTGAATCATAACCATACAAATTCTACTTTACACCAGATGAGTACTATTTTTCGATTAATTTTATGATACTGTTTCCAGAGTTGGTCTTAGAGTTCAGGTTTGAAAATCTTTCTTAAAGCACGCATTAACCATACGATGAACCCTTGATCGCTCCAGCATTTATCGATTTTTTTGATTCGATTAGCAATTTGGCTGAAGGCTGCCTCAATATCATTGATATTGAGGGGGGCCATTCTTGAGTTTGCAGCCAGTAATCCAAGAGGATCATTGTATGTTGATAGAGTTTTTGCGGATACGTTTTGTCCTTTGGGTACTTTTCCGCATCCAAAGCCATAAGAAGCTGTTCAAACCTTTCTTTGGTCTTTTGGGCAAGCTCCTTGATAGCCTGTTTATCTGCTGGATCGAGCTTTTCCAACCCTTTTTTGGTCATATCAAAGAGAGGCAGAGATTTGGTTCAATATCATGACTCAAAGAGCAATTCATCGGGTGACGTTTAAAAGTGTCAAAGAATTGATTGCAAAGATCGATCACTTTGTGAGACACTACAATACTGATTCCCGTCATTTTGTGTGGACAACGACTGCCGATTCAATCCTAGAAAAGATCAAGAGACTTTGTCAATATATTTCTGAGACATCACACTAGGAAAGGGAAATAAATAGATGTCCACTATATTAATAAAAATAAGATCTATGTATCCTAATTTATCTAATATTGAAAAAAAGGTGGCTGAGTATATTTTAGACAATTATGAAAATGTTATATTTCAATCTGTATATGATTTGGCATATGAAGCAAAAGTGAGTGCAGCATCGATTAGCCGATTTGTAAAGGAAATCGGATATAATAATTTTAAGGATTTTAAAATAGAACTTGCAAGAGAAACTTCCTCATCTATCGCAAACATTTATGATGAAATCTCTCCCGACGATGCTGATGAAGTAATCATAAAGAAGGTGTTCCTCGGTAATATTAGAAGTATTGAAGAAACTTTAAAGATAATTGATACTGAGAAGATCATTCAAATTGCTAAAGTGATTTGTATATCGAAACATGTGATTTTTTTTGGAATTGGAGGGTCTGGTAATATTGCCAAAGAGGCGAGTATGCGATTTACGAATCTTGATATACAGGCTGAATCTTGTTCAGATCCTGCACATATGCTTGTTCAGTCATCAAGATTGAGAAAGAATGACCTTGCATTTGGTATTTCTCATTCAGGGCGAACTAAAATTATTGTAAACGCTTTAAAAATAGCGCATAATAACAAAGCAGTAGTGGCTGGGATATCTAACTATTTTAAATCACCGTTACATAATGTGTGCGATTATTTTTTTTGTACATCCTTTCAAGAAAATAAGGTTAAGGTCGCATCCTTATCCTCTAATATTGCTCAGCTCTGTATAATTGATGCTATTTATCTCCTGATTTCACGTTATAAAAAAATTTGGGATATTGAAAAATTAAACAGGTTAATAGAAGAACTATTGAGATTAAAATAAAACATCAGAATTATCCCGTTATTTATTTATGTTATCATTCCTACAGGAAAAGCAAAATAAGAGATCAATGAGGAAATAGCTATGCTTAACGATCTCATAAAGCATAATTAATTTCACGGCGCAATATAGCGGTTGGAAAACCCTTTCCATTTTGGAACGAGTTTTTTTATTTCAAGCCTCACGGGCGTGAGAAATTAAATGACTGCTTCGTTAAGCGACTTTACCAGGCAAACAAAGTTTTAATTCCTATACACGTGAGAGATGAAATAAGGAATTTATGTGGGTAAATTCCTCACTAACATATATAAACAGCTTGGAAAAGAAATATGAAAGAATGATATAGAAATGGAATAACAATTTATGAATTTAATTCATGAAAAGAATCTAGAAGGGGCACTCCATTTTTTAACAAATAAAAACCATTACCAATTACGGAATATGTGATATTTGTAATTTTTATTAAAGCTTTATACTCGTCAAGTGAATTTTCGATATTATAAACCAATTCTTCTAATGCCTGTTCAAGAGCATTGCATAGGTTTTTATCAATCTTAATTGCTTTTTCAATTCCGCGCTCAATCTCCATCGCTTTACCTTGAATAGTCGCATGAGATACCTGTAGAATCATATGCATATGTACTAAAAATGGATCATACATCTCATTAAATGCTCTTGCTAACACACCTTGGGCCGCGCTATAGTAAAAAAGCTTCCCAAAAAAAGAATTCTCATTTTTCATGTGATTAATAACAATTTTTAATTCTTTAATTATCTTTTGTTTAAATTCATCATGGATTTTGTCTAAATACATTTTAGTCTCCTTAAACAGCACATACGACCTGGGATATAACTGCCGAACTTGTTGCTGTAACTTGTTCAAGCCTCGGTTCTTTTTCTGGAATGAACTGGTCATCAATTGCCCCTGTTGCTCTAGACCAAGTTTCTGAATAGCGTTCAGCACTAAAAGGAATACGAGGCATTGATACATCGAGAATAGTTCTTTCATGATAAATTATACTAATATCAAGCTTTAAATTTAAAACATTTGCTAACTTTGCCATTGTAAGAATGGTCATATTAGTTTTTCCCCTCAGAATTTGAGATATATATGATCTACTAACATTCAGTCTTTGTGCTAATTCATTTTGAGTCATATTCAATTTCTTTAGATATTCACTTATAAATATCGCAATATCAAATGCAATAGATTCAGCTTGATATTCCGGTGTTTGTTTTAATCTTTCTTTTAATTCTTTATACCATTCTGCTTCCACTGCCATCTTTACTCCTCCCAAATTGGATTTTCTTCAAATTCTTTCTTCAATTTTATCGCCTTCATATATTCCCTTGTTTCAACGTCTTGAGTTTTAAGGAAAAATGAAATAAGTAAAATATTATTGTCATATCGAAAGCAATTAATTCTATACCTGCCTTTTTTTAATTCACAAATTAAGGTATCTATATAATTCCAGCATTTATAAAACTTGCCTACTCTGTTTGTTCCGTTTTCTGCAATATGATCAATTATTTTGGTAAATCCGCTTATTATTTCCCGGTGTTCACTTTCATTCATATTTAAAAAATTAATGACTTCACAAGAACCATTATCAAGCTCCAATGCAAATATATTTAATTCATTTCCTCTCGTAATTAAACGAGCCCTCATTTATATACTCGATATTGTTAATATATATCTTAACATATTTTACCAATAATTCAATAGTATTTTTTCATAGTTATTTTATCATATACCAATAGAGGTACATATAAATATTAAATAATTTTACCGAGCTCACCAACTTTTAACTGTAGGGTACGGAGCAGTTGGTTGCAGTGCATTGCTTACGAAAACCTGAGAGGTAAATAAAAAATGGAAGAAAATGATG
Organism: uncultured Spirochaetota bacterium; assembly: GCA_964521865.1. Taxonomy (GTDB): domain Bacteria; phylum Spirochaetota; class B62-G9; order B62-G9; family DRHN01; genus CAYSRJ01. The sequence continues at coordinate 17,090 of CAZFTJ010000002.1, forward strand.
AGCGGATAGAAGTGTTATTAAGGCTGTTTGAAAGAAACGAGAAATATCATGACCACAAAGAAAATATGGCTTGGCTTGCAACAGCATTTTATGCCACGTATTCTGGTTTTCTATTGAAATGGCTAATATCTACTGATTTAAAAAATTTATCATTTATAACCACACATCAACTTAGGCTCTTTGGACTAATAATATTTTGGATCATCGCAGTATGTGTTTTTAGTATCATATATATGCATTTTACAATGCGGTGGTACTCGGCAGATAGGTCTATAATTTATAGAAGATATATTTTTGATCTAATTAGCTCAAACGAAGACATATTCGATTACCGATTGAGAAAAATTAGTTTTACCGATGATGATTCTGTATTTCCTGCTGAGTTTCAGGAAAAGATCATCAAATTAAAAGAAAAACGAAAATTTATAGATTATTTGAAATTTTTTTGTACAATTCCATTAGTATTTCCTTTATTCGTGAAATGTAATGGTAAGGATTGGATTGACCAGAGGATTAGAACCGAAGTCCCAGCTTACATGATAATATTTGTTCCTCTCTTTGTCAATATTGCTGTTTTATGTATTAAAACTTGTAAATAATATTACATACACCCATGTGATTGCATTAGCAGAGTAATTATTAATACTTGTGGCAACCTACCATTTAATCAATTTTATTTAAAAGGGGTTTGATTAAAAATGGGAAGTGCAAAGAATGTCATAAGTTCCATAATTGCTTGGATAATAGCAATTATCGTGGTAATTTTTGTTATTTATTTCTTTTTTATTTACAAATCTCCGGCGATAAGAGATCACGAATATGATCCTGATGTTGAATTCCATAACCAATTACCTTAATTCAATTTCAAGCTACAAAGCTGTTATCAACTTTCCTCAATGAAACACGTTTTATTCGAGGTGACGGGTGAAACGCACATCATTTCCCGCCGACTCCCTGTATCCACTACTGTGACCAAATAGCTGTCCATAAGTGAGAACATAAGGGAACACGCATAAACATTTTTCTTGACCTATCTTCTAATCACGTCTATAATAGGCAACAAGATAAAACATTGAGGAACATACAGTTACGGGGGCTTTTCGGGTTCGACTCCCGCCGTCTCCACCATTAAGATTCCGACGAGCCGGTCTTGATGCCCCATGCGGGTCGGCCCGTTGTTTTTTGTCGTTAAAAAGTCGCCTCTTCAAGGCGCCTGTTCGACTCCGCCGTCATCCGGATATCGCACAATTCCGGAGACCTTCCTCCAAATAATAACCGAGATTCGTTCTCAAAACGCTTTGACTGCCATTACAACTTCTATTATCATCAATACATCTGATGAAATCGATATTGTACCGGAGAGCAAGGTTGCGTACACACTCTTACGGGTGCCCGGATTTGTTGTAGCTCGAGCAGGAGTGTACAACCGCTAAACAAAGGCGGCCTGCATCTACCTCTCATTCTGAAAGCTGAGAGCAAACATGGCGATTGACGACCTTGCGCTTGTTCACGCGCCCAGTGTTTTTGGTTTCAGGGGACGCCCCACGCTTTGGGGGCCGATAAGCGACCTAATCCCCTCTACAACGATCTTTGATATGTACCCTATCGGTTTTTCAACCATTGCGGAATACCTCCAAAAAAAGGGGCTCAGGGTCCGAATTATAAATCTGGCAGTACGCATGCTTCAGGATTCGGATTTTAACGTGGAAGAGTTTATTGAATCCATCAAAGCGTCCGCCTTCGGGATCGATCTCCACTGGCTCCCTCATGCTCACGGCGCGATTGAAATTGCAAGAGTAATAAAGAAGATTCATCCCTGTTCTCCCGTTATAATGGGAGGGCTCTCGTCGTCATACTTTCATAAAGAGCTCATTACCTACCCCCAGGTTGACTTTATACTCCGCGGCGATTCGACGGAAGAACCGCTCGGCAGACTCATGGAGTGTATTGAATCGGGGGCGCATCGGAACGATCTGGCCCGTATTCCAAATCTCACCTGGAAGGATAGAGGCGGCGTCGTGCATATCAATCCCCTATCCTATATTCCTTCTGATTTGAACGGCATCCTGATTGACCACAGTGTTGCTGTTCGGTCGGCATTTCGCGATAAGAATCTGTCAAATTACCTTCCTTTTCTCAGGTGGCGTAAATTTCCAATTACAGCTGCACTTTCATGCAAGGGATGCACCCGAAATTGCGTCATATGCGGAGGCTCTCGCTTTGCATACAGGGAGTATTACGGACGAAAAAAACCCGCCTTCCGGAGCCCGGAATTACTTGCGAAGGATATACGGAGAATAACACAGTACAGCAGAGGGCCCATATTTGTGCTTGGCGATATACGCCAGGCAGGAATGCACTATGCGAAAGAGTTTATCAGGATACTCCAGGGAATTCGATCGCAGATTATTTTCGAATTCTTCTGGCCCGTTGATAGAAATTTTATTGAAGAAATTGCCGGTGCCGTTCGGAATTTTTTTGTACAATTTTCCCCCGAATCTCACGATCCCTACGTATTGCGATACTCGAATAAAGCCTTTACCCATGAATCGATCGAGTCCTCAATCAGAAACATCCTTGCGGCGGGATGCCGGCGACTCGACGTATTTTTCATGTCCGGTATGCCGGGACAGACCTATGGATCGGTATTGAAGAGTATGGAGTATTGCGGGAAACTGCTCCATATATTCAATGGAGACCCCCGGCTCAGGTTCTTTATTTCTCCACTGGCACCATTTCTCGATCCCGGAAGCCTTGCATACGAACGTTCCGCTTACTACGGCTACAGGAAATTTTATACGACTCTTGCCGAGCACCACGATGCTCTGGTTGCTCCCAGCTGGAAATACGTACTCGGCTATGAAACGAAGTGGATGAATCGCGCCCAGATCGTCGATTCAACCTACCAGGCAGCACTGCAGCTCAATCGACTCAAGGCTGAATACGGTCAGATGGAAAAAGATGCGTCTCAATTGATGGAAGAACGGATATTAAAAGCCATCGATCTTATGAAGTACATAGACAATCTGGTTGCCGGAGAAGAAAACGGACATTTTCTGCAAAAACTTGTAAAAATCAAATCAGAAATAGAAGAAGTCAACAATTCCACCGTATGCATAAAGGAAGAGCTCGATCTTCCGATCGGCGGCAGACTGCCTGTCAAACTATTAAGAACAGCGGGCATGTTAATCAGCGACAACGTAAAGAATGCCTGGAAAAGAAATTCAAAATAAGAAAAGGCGGCGAGAAACGTGGCTGCGAGAGAAAAGATTGCGGTTGTCGAAGACAATATCGATACTATGAAAATAATCAACATAATCCTCGAATCCGAGGGGTATAGAATAATAAATGCCGTCAATGGTGAGCAGGCAAAAAAAATAATAGAAGAGGAAAGACCGGATTTAATCATCTTGGATGTTATGATACCGAAAATAGACGGATTTTCTCTCTGTTCATGGATCAGGTCGAGGGACGGCCTCAAGGATATACCGATTGTTCTACTAACGTCCGTTTCCAGGCACATCTACAATTCGAAGCATTCCCACAAAGAGATGATGTATGCAGATATCGATGAATATCTGGAAAAACCCGTAAGACCGGAGGTTCTCTTGAAGGTTATCAAAAGATTACTGTAAGGTCGAAAATCATGATCCGGCCGCTGGTCAACCTCAGCGGTACGGTAATAAACAACGGCGCGTCAGAACAGTTTTTCAGTCAATTCGCTTATCTGTTTGTAACTGAATATGGGACCATCTTTACACACGTACTTCGACCCCACTGCACATCGACCGCATTTGCCTATTCCGCAGCTCATCCGCCTTTCAAGCGAGGTGATGATTCTATCATAACCGAATCCCAGCTCCAGAAGCGGCAGCATGGTGAACTTCAACATTATCGGAGGCCCGCACACAAGCGCAACGGCGTTTTCCGAACCGGGCGCCGCATCGCGGAGCACGGTCGGCACGAACCCTTCCCTTCCCTTCCAACCTTCATTGCCCCTGTCCACGGTTATATAGGTGTCGATGTCTTCCCTGGCCGTCCACTCTTCGAGCTCTTGTTTATAGAGGAGCTCTCCGGGGCTTCTGGCTCCGTATACCACGGTAATCCCTTTAAATTTGGGTCTGTTTTTTTCATCGAGCATATACCTGATGGTAGCCCGTAAAGTGGTGAGGGCGAATCCGCCTCCCACGATTACAACATTTTTTCCTTCCATTTCTTTCAAGGGATAGCAGTTTCCGTATGGGCCTCGTACGCCTATCATGGCTCCTTTTTCAAGACCGTGAAGGGTGGTTGTAACAACTCCCGTTGGATAGCGTTTCACCGTAAATTCCAAAAAATCCGTTTCAAGAGGTGAAGAGGCTATACCAATGGGGCTTTCCCCGGTACCGGGCACGGAAAGCATGGCGAACTGTCCGCATTCATGCCTGAATTTTTTTCTGTCCGACCTGTTGAGGAAAGAAAGCCTGAAAGTCTTGAGATCTTTTTCCTCATTCTCAATCGTAACATCTTCAATGACAGCCGGTCTTGGAAGGTATGGGTTGCCCGCGTTATCCGAAGTCATGTAGCTATCTCCCTCAACGTTTCCCTGATATCCATATTTACAGGGCAGGCTGTGATACAGCGCCCGCATCCGACACAGTATATACTTTTAAAATTTTCAACCGTCGTGTAAAATTTATGCATGACCCTCTGTCTCATTCTTTTCCAGTTCAGATCCCTTGGATTGTATCCCGATGCCTCGAGAACGAAAAATGGAAACATGCAGGAATCCTGAACCCTGATGCGCGTCCCTTTCGAACCGTATTTTTCATCATACAGACCGAAACAGTGACATGTAGGGCACAAATAGGTACAGACCCCGCAGCCAATGCACCGGCGGGATATTTCTTCCCAAACGGGTGATTCAAAGAGACCGGCCAGTTTTTCAGTTATACCGGCAATATCTGTCTCCCGAACCTTTTTCCCGGCACCTTTTGATTGTTCTTCTCTGATCTTTATATCATCCCGGTTCGTTTTCTGAAAGAAAGAAGAGTAGTTCTCCATGAAGGTCCTGCCTTTCTCAGAGCACGCCTCGAATAATAAAGAATCTTCCGACAATGATGCGAGTACGTCGGCGCCTTCTCTGCCGGCAGGGTTCCCGCCGACGGATGTACAGAAGCAGGCCGTACGCGGCTCACGGCAGGCCAGAGCTATAGTAACGGCGTTTTTTCTCCTGCTTTCATAGTATGGGTCCGGAATATTTTCATCCATGAAAACGCGATCCAGGTACAAAAAGGAAATCGAGTCGCACGGCCGCACGCCGAAGAGTACGCTGCGCACAGTGCTCGGAGCAGCTTCAGACATTGTTCCTTCTTCATAGGTAAACAGAACCTCACTTTTTGCAAAGAACAGGTTTTTTGGGGGAAGCTTGAAATTGTAATAATCAAGTTCTATCGTGTCTTTCGGTCCGACCCGGGAAAATGCAACTTCCCGGTCCTGTCTCACCGGCCCGTAGAAGACACCGTCATTTCCAATGGCATCGACGAGCTTTTTCAAATCCGATTTCTCTATCTTTCCCAGCACCATGTCATTCCTCTTCAGGCTCAGTGATAAAGCTTTCGTTGTCGTCCTGCCTGTACGTACAGAGCGGCGGGTCTTCATCCGACAGGCCGGGAATATAATCGAACATCGAGAGCACTTCTTTCCCCAGCTTCCGGGTAAACATTCTCAGATCAATATGCATCGGACATGCGTCAACACAGGCATCGCACTCCACACACCTGCCGGCCTGGTGGAAAATTCTGCCCAGGTGGAAAAGCATGATATCTGAAAGGTCTTCTCCCACACCCGCCCATCTCGGCTTTGTTTGATCGATAAAGCAGACTTTACAGAAGCAATTCGGGCACGCCTGTCTGCATGCATAACACCTGATACATTTCGATATCTCCTCCCGAAAATACCGCCACCTCTCCTCAGGAGTTTTATCCTCGAATGCGGCTATTTTATCGTACCGTTCGCTGCTGCAGGCCCTCGGCTCGCCCTGGATCGTGACATCGGCCTTCTCAGGACGGGTATACCGGCATTCGATACAGGCTTCTGCCAGAATTTCTTCTCTCCTGAGTGCAACCTTTTCACCCGATATATACGTTATTTCGAAAATACCCTCATGCGTTTCTACGCATTCGGTTACGGTTGAAAGGTCGAGCGGGGGTACGGCTCCGGCAGGGTCGACCATACCCGGACAGGGCACTCCTATGAGAATCAGGTTTTCTTCTGACACCTGATTTTCCTTGATAAGACCGGCAATCGACCTGGCATCGCAGCCCTTCGTGACAATACCGACCCTTGGAAGCGGTTTCTTCTCCCTGTCGGCTCGCTTCTGCACCGGGAAAAGATGCCGCAGGTAAACCGCCAGATTATTTCTGCAGGTTGAGTTCCATACAAGCCTTCCAACCGAATGAGCATCGTGTATAAAACAGGGTCTTGACATCATCGGAAAAGAGCCCTTCTCATACCCTATAACAAGATCAACCCTGCCCGTGTTGAAAAGATCCTTTACGGCATCCCTTATTCTGACCTCTGCTTCCCTCATTGTCGAGCTACAGCCCCTTTTTTATTAATTTTTCCGAAGGACCGATTTTTTCGACGTCACGTACGAACTTGTTAATCAGAGCTGCAAACCTACCGCCCTCAGACGCGGAGACCCAGGAAAACTGAACCCTTTCCGGTTCGATGCCGATATATTCGAGAAAACTCTTCAGCAGCGCAAATTTCCTTCGTGCCACAAGATTTCCGCTTATGTAATGGCAATCCCCGGGATGGCAGCCGGAAACGAGAACTCCATCGACTCCATTCTGCAGGGCCTTCATAATGTACAGGGGATTTATTCTGCCCGAGCACGGCACCCTGATTACCTGCACATTATGTGGATACTGTATCCTGCCGACACCCGCGAGATCAGCTCCGGCATAGGAGCACCAGTTGCATAAAAATGCCACGAGCCTGGGTTCCCACCCATGTGCGGCTGTTTTTTTCTTTTCCAAATCAACGATCTCCACAGGCTCTTATAGTACTGCAAGCGCTTCCAGGATTTGTTCGTTTCTGAAACCTTTTAAATCTATCGCCGACCCCCGGCATGTCGCAGCACACGCACCGCATCCCTTGCACAGAGCCCTGTTAACGGATGCAACTTTTTTCTCCGGATCGATCTCGACTGCATTGTATGCGCACACCTTAACACAGGCGCCGCATCCGCTGCAGCGCTCCTCACGCACGTATGATACCTTCCCTTCGGCCATGATTGTCTTTTTCCCGAGAACCGTTGCGGCTCTCCCGGCAGCCGCTCTTGCCTGTGCCAGGGTCTCGCTTATGTCCTTGGGATAGTGGGCAAGACCGCATACGAAAATGCCGTCTGTGGCAAAATCGACAGGCCGAAGTTTTACATGCGCCTCGAGGAAAAACCCATCCGCATCGAGCGGAACCTTCAGCAATTGCGATACCGATTTGTTTTCAGGATCAGGTACGATCCCGGTGCTGAGAACAAGAAGATCCGGAGAAAAAGAAAGTCTTGCGCCCAATATGCTGTCCTTAACTCGTACAGACAAGCTTGAACCGTCGATGCTGACAACAGGCTTTTCATCTTCATCATGGCGTACAAATACAACTCCCTTCTCACGTGCAGCCCGATAGTAGCCTTCCCTCAGCCCGTACGTACGCATATCGCGAAAAAGAATGTAAACAGACATCCATGGGTTGATTTCCTTCAGTTTAACGGCATTCTTGACGGCAGTCGAACAGCACACACGGCTGCAGTAGGGCCTGGCTTCATCACGTGATCCGACGCACTGAATCATAACCGCGCTCTTGATGGAAGAAATCGCGGACCTTTCGGCTCCTGCCATCAATTCCCCGAGCTGACGCTGTGTTATCACCCGTTCATCCTGTCCGAACAGATATTCAACCGGCCTATACTCCCTTCCGCCGGAGGCAACGATGACCACGCCGTGCCCGATTTCCTCTTCAGATCCTTCAAGCAGAGTCTTGAAATTACCTATATATCCCGAAATATCTCTGATCCTTGCTTTTGTATGGAGTGTAATTCCCGGATTATCACGCACTTTTTCAATGAGCGATTGCAGAAAATTCTGCGTGTCGTCTCCTCTAAGCGTGCAGTATATATACCTGAGATTTCCACCAAGCTCCTCCTCTCTCTCAAGCAGATGCACGCCGAATCCCTGATCGGCAAGGTCGAGCGCTGCGGTCATTCCGGCAAGACCTCCGCCGATGATTAAAGCACTCCTGTTGATATCAAGTGTCTCCCTGTACAGGGGTTCGGCATAAAGGACTCTTGCAACAGCGCCTCTGGCAAGGTCTTTCGCCTTTTGGGTGGCTTTTTCGGGCTCCTTCTGATGCACCCAGGAGCACTGTTCCCTCACATTGGCAAATTCGAAGAGATAGGGATTGACCCGGGCTTCCTGCAGAGTCTTCTGGAAAAGCGGTTCATGGGTACGAGGAGTGCATGCGCATACGACCACCCGGTTAAGATCCTTCTCCTCGATTGTTTCTTTTATTGTTTTCTGGGAATCCTGAGCGCATGCAAAGAGGAGGTCCTGTGCATGCTTTACACCCGGCAGGTTTGAAGCGTATTCCACAACCTGCGGTACGTCAACGGTTGATGCGATATTGATTCCACATCTGCAGACAAAAACTCCCACCCTGGACGGTATCCCTCTGATGTCCTTTTCAGGCGGATACTCAAGGCGTATTTCTCTTCTGCGCAACTTACCCAGAAAAGACGCTGCCGCAGACGCGGCCCCGCTCGCCTCCATTACGGATTCCGGAATATCCTTCGGTCCTGCAATACTGCCGCATGCGAAAACCCCGATTTTGCCTGTATCGACCGGGTGGAAGGTCTCTACCTGTAAGAAACCTCGTTCATCGAGTGAGGCGCCCAGCCTCACCGCAGCATCCCTCGAAGATGCCGAGGGTTCCAGTCCCACGGAAAGGACGACGAGGTCGAACGTTTCCTGCGTGACGGCCCCTTTCTGTGTTGTATAGCGGACAACAAGGTCGTTCGTTCCGGGATCGGCATTGATGGATGCGATGCGACCACAGACATAACGGGTTTTGTGTTCTCCCTTTGCCCTGTCGACATACCTGTCAAACCCCTTGCCGTAGGCTCGCACATCCATGTAAAAAATAGTGCTCGTCGCTCCGGGCAGATGCTCTCTTGCTATTATGGCATGTTTAGCAGCCTGCATGCAGCAGACTGAAGAACAGTACTCATTACCGGCCTGTACATCCCTCGATCCGACGCATTGGAGAATCGCTATTCTTCCCGGCTCTTTTCCGTCCGAAGGTCTCAGCACGTGTCCGCCTGTCGGACCGGATGCGCTGAGCATCCTTTCGAATTCAATACTCGTCACCACATTGGGGAAAAGCTTGTATCCGTATTCACTCTTAAGCCTGGCGTCAAATTCCTGGGATCCGGCAGCCAGGATCACGGCTCCGACCTCAAAATAGAGAACCTGCTCCTTCTGGTCGAAATCAATTGCACCGGCCTGACAGAATTTTTCACAAATACGGCACTTTCCCCTCTGATGGTAAATACAGTGATCCCTGTCCATAATGGGAAGTGCGGGTACTGCCTGTGGAAAAGGAATGTGTATGCACTTCGTCTTGCTCAGGCCTTTATTGTACATATCCGGAATCTTGGTTGGACACTTTGACACGCATATTCCGCACCCGGTGCACTTCTCTTCATCAACGTAACGTGGTTTTTTGAGAACCTTCAGCCTGAAGTTCAGCGGCGAACCTTCCAGGCCGAGAATCTCAGCGTTGCTGATAATCCGAACATAGGGATGACTGCCCGCATCAACCAGCTTTGGTGAGAGGATGCACATTGCGCAGTCGTTTGTGGGAAAGGTCTTATCGAGCTGCGCCATTCTTCCACCGATTGAAGGGCCCTTCTCAAAAAGATAGGTTTCAATCCCCATGTCTCCCAGGTCGAGGGCAGCCTGTATTCCTGCCACACCCCCTCCAATTACCGCCGCTGTTTTATACATTACCGACCCCCGAGCACACGTGCCGCCCTTTCCCGCTTACGGACGGTAAACTCAGCTATTTTCGTCATCAGCGTATTCCGGTACGACAGAGACTCCTCCCCCGTATCGAAACGTAACTCCTCGACAAAGCCCTTTTGGTTCGCTTCGTTGTATATCTGCTCTCCCCTGCCGGTTCGAACCATAACAGTCGTGTAGCCATCGGCCGATCCGATTCCTCCGCATGAAATATCCGCAAACTCGTTCGCGAAATCCGAGCACGCGAAACAGGACTGCTTTGCAATCTGATCTATCAGATTAAAAGGCACGTGCAGAGTTGTGCCCCTGTTCATGGTCAGAATGACATCGTCTTTAATATTCATTTTCACGACATCGGAAAGATCTACACCCAGGCTTTTCTCCATTTTTCTGCGCTCTGTTTTGGTAAAGGAGAAGTTTTCCATACAAAAAAGCCCAATTACGAGCTCGATCGCATCCGACGGGACAACTTTGAGAAGCTGCATCTTCCGAAGCGAATATACCTGACAGGGCGTAGCAACGATCGCCATCCTCCCCGGATTCCACGTGCGAAGCTTGCTGATCTCACGGATTGTAGGTACAAAAGAAGTATATGATTTGCCGACCTCACCCAGATGGGCGGCATCATCGAAACAGGACCCTGCCGCGTCGATCACCTCCTGTTTAGTCATTGCAACGAACGGCAGGCGGGCAAACGGGCCCGTCTTGTGAGAAACTATCGCCCCCTCAATAAGTCTATTCTCAAGAGCGAAGAGGAGAAGAGAAGTGACAACCCCCCCATCCGTCGCCAGAGAAGCTACGGTGCTGTCGGTCGTCCGGGCTGAGAACAGCCTTTTAAAACTGCCTGCAGGCTTCTTCCAGTGAAACTGCTCTTTCAGCTCCTTATTGAGGGCCTTTATCTGCGGACAGACGAGGTAACAGATACCGCACTGAAGGCATTTTTCCTCATCCGCGAATCGGGGTTCGCCTCCCCTGTTAAAACGAAGCGCATTGAGATCGCTGGCGGAGCAGAAGGACACGCAGCCGCCGCAGCGCCCGCAGATTCCATGTGACTGTACCTCCTCAATCAAGTCGTGAAAACTTTTTACCTCTTTCGTATATCTCATGGGCGGCTCTCATCGGGTAATTTATCAAATCTCGCCCTGATTTCCTCCATTACCTGCTTTCTCCCCTCAATCGTGCCGAGTATTATATCACGTCTGACCATCTGAGCTAATCTGTCGCAATCTTCGCTGTTCGACAGCATATCCGGCGGTGTACAGCCGTACTTTATGGAAAGGTATCGGAGTGTTTTCATGATATCCGTAAAGTTCACCTGTTGAGGACAGCGTGCGTAGCAGCGATAGCACAGGATGCAAAACCAGATCACAGGGGAACGTAATACATCGTCCCGCATTCCGAGGATGGTCTGACGAATGATCTTTCTGCTGTTGTAGTCATTATCTATGTCGGTTACCGGGCATCCTGCTGCACAGGTGCCGCAGGCAAAACATTTTCTTATGTTTTCACCACCCGGGAGCGATGCCACTTCGTCGCAGAATCCCGAATCGAGCTCGTCAATGATTATCACATCCACATTCTCTTCATCTTTCATGATCCGGTTCCTTTCAAACCCTTATTATAATGCAGCCGGTGCAAACGCCGGCGGCATTACTCGATTCCCCTTTTGTCGGCAAACTCGTCTTCTTTGAATACGGTAACAGGCGGCTTATGAGCAGCATCTTTGCCGGGAACATAGTCAAACATCTCCTGCAGGCCCCGCCCGATAAGACCGAAAATACTCGAAACCGGAAGCTCGCTGGGGCAGGCGCTATCGCACATGCCACACCCTATACAGGACGTCGCCATATGGCTCATGCGCGTCAGATGAAATATCAACGTATCGCCCGGCATCCTCACCGCGCCTTTTCTTGAAGCCAGACTCGAAAACTGCCAGGATTTGCGATCAAAAACCGGGGATTCAAACACACATTCCTTGCAGTAACATATCGGGCACACATTCATACAGTTATGACAACGGATACAGGTCGACATCATATTCATCAGGTTTTCCATACTGCCGATTTGCCCCTGCAATTGCTCAATAACCCTGTGGCGCTCGTTCCTGCGTCTGGTAAAAACTTCCCGAATGACCTGATCCCTGCTCTCTGAGCTTCCTTCGTTTATATCAAGAGCAAGCTTCTCGAAGAATTCCTTCTCAATTTTATCACCGGCCGATACAAATATCTCTTCCGACGGTTCGTATCCAAAAAAACCAAGCGTGATATCCGCGTTCAGCGGAACAGGGTCTTCGCATATCCGACAGGCTTCACGATAAACCGGGCATCCCGCATCTTTCGTCTCCGTATCCCTGAATCCGTCGAAAAATGCCGCCGGTTCGGGTTCCCCCTCTTTTTGCACCATTCCCGCATAATCACTGACTTTATATGTCCCCGCACAATCCACCCCTATTGTCACCACATTATCCAGGTTTACCTGAAGGAACTTGACCAGCTCAATGGAGGCTTTCAATTCACAGGGCTTCAGCACAGCTCCTATCCTTTCATCGTTGTTGCCCGACGTAAGTTCCGAGAGTATTCTTGCAGACTGTACGGCGATGGTGGGGGCGACAGGATTACTGCCCTCAAGCATGTCCGGATCTTTAATCAGGCTCTGCACAAAACCGTCGCCTGCAGGAAGCTCTTTTGGAACCAGCAGCACATCGATAAATTTACTTTCCAGCAAACTTCGAAAAAACTTTCTTAAACGAGCCATGCTGTCCTTGTTCTCTACTCTTAACAGTGCATTTTTCATACTCAGTACTCCGCCTATACCATCCATAGCTTCCTTATGGGATTGGGGCCTTTTTTTTTCATTTCTTCCACCATACGTGTGGCAGTATCCGCAAACAGCCTGCCCTCTGAAGCGCTGATCCACCTGAGCCACACACGGTCATCATCAAAGCCGAGTTGTTTCAGAATATGCTTTATTATTGAAATTCGCCTCCTCGCCTTATAGTTTCCCGTCTGATAATGGCAGTCGCCGGGATGGCAGCCCCCGATCAACACGCCGTCCGCCCCTTCGATCAGCGCTTTCAGCACATATATCGGGTCCACCGCTCCGGAGCACATGAGACGGATGTTTCGAATATTCGGAGGGTACTGCAGCCTGCTTGTACCGGCAAGATCAGCCCCCGTATATGTACACCAGTTGCAGAGAAATGCCACTATTCTCGGCTCGAACCCTTCCATGACAACCACTCCTTTACAACCCATTTACCCGTATGTTCAGCAGACCTGAGACCGGTTGAACAGGGCCCGGCCTGCAGCACGAACAACCGATTCACCGGATGTTGGCCGGCGGGCACACCCGCCTCCTCCACCGCTGAGACGCGAGCCCCGTTATTCCATAACCTCAGTTAATACCTGGAAGATTGTGGACCTCTCAAAATCATACTGTTGAGACGCCCCGTTCAAACAGGTAATAACGCAGGTTCCGCACCCTTCGCACAGTTCCGGCAAAACACTGGCTTTTGCGCCTGTCACGTCGATGACACGCGCTTCGTACGGGCAAGCAGACACACAGAGCCCGCAGCCGGCACAGAGCCTTTCGATAACGTACGCCTGATGCTCCGGGTATTCTTCGAATCCCGACGCAAGAAGTGCCGAAGCCCGGGCTGCGGCTGCCTTTCCCTGGCAGATTACATCCTCAATACTGTTTGGTGAATGACAAAGCCCGCAAAAATATTTTCCACGGTCCACAGAATCCAGCGGGGCAGCCTTGGGATTGGCCTCGGCAAAAAAACCGTCCGGATTCAGCGTAAGACCGGCTATTTCAGAGAGCTTTTTGTTGTCCTCATTTACTGCTATGCCGCTGCTCAGAACAACGAGATCCGCTTCCAGATTCATCCTTTCATCCAGCACACTATCCATAAAAGATACGGCAAGAAAACCGTCCTTTGCGGCGATTGAGGGTTTATGCGCCTTCTCGTAGCGGATAAACAGTATCCCTCGGTCCCGGGCACTGTAGTAGTATTTTTCGAAAAAGCCGTACGTCCGCATATCCCTGTACAACACAAACACATCTGCTTCGGGATTCAGCTCCTTCAATTGTAATGCATTCTTTACAGCGTTAACGCAGCATATTTTGCTGCAGTAGGGCCTCCTCTCATCCCGTGAACCCACACACTGTATCATCACAACCGTTTTTGCTCCGGCGACTTTTTCGTCCTCGTCCGCAAGCATGTGCTCGAAGTCCTTCTGGGTGATCACGTTATCGTTTTCCCCGTAGAGATACTCATCAGGAACAGCTTCCCCACCCCCTGTTGCGAATATCACGGCGCCGTGCGTTACCTCTTTTTCTTCGCCTTCCGCCGATATAACGGACCTAAAATTACCCCATGTTCCCTCAAAAGACCTGAGCTCGGAATTCTTGAGAACTTCGATATTCGGATTGGATTCAACGTTCCGAGCCAGTTCACGGATGAAGGACTGCACATCATTCCCTTTTATTGTATAGTAGCAAGAAAGGGCAATTCCTCCGAGTTTGTCGCTTTTCTCGATCAGGGTGACATATATGCCCTGTACTGCAAGGCTCAGACAGCTTGTGAGGCCGGCTATTCCTCCACCGACTACCAGGACTCTTGAATCTATTTTCCTGCCTTCCCTTTTTCGCAAAACCGCGAGATTCGCCTTCCTGAGACCTGCGTGAATAATCATCTTTGCCTTGCTCAGTGCAGCACCCGGAGCTCCGGCGTGAACGTTTACACACTGTTCGCCGATATTCGCATACTCTATCAGACAACGGCCCGACCCTACCGCCTGACACCGGAGTTTCAGCATCTTCCTGAGGGCCATGCCGCGGTAACCGGCGAGCACGACCCTGTTTAGATTGTTTTCAAGAATCCTTTTCTTGATTTCCTCGACCCCTTCTTTCAGAGAGGTGACATTCACCTCAAGGACGCACACTATGTCAGCGCCTCCAGTAAACGCACCCTTTAACGTCTCAATATCCATCATGTCTGAAAGTACACCCCTGTTGTCGCAGATGAAGACTCCAATCCTCAGATCCCGATCATCGCCGCCCTCCACGTTTTCCGAAAGCGAAGGTAGCGTGGTTTCCTCCACAGAATCTCCGAGCAGCATCGACACTTCGGAAGCGGCGCTCGATGCATCCACCACCGTATCCGGAATATCTCCGGGCTTTCGAAAGGCTCCGGCAACAAATATTCCGGGAACCGAAGTCTTATTCGGGGAGAATTCGTCGGTATGGCAGAAGTTATACTCATTCAATCGCACCTTCAGCCGTTCGGCAATTTCTCTGATCCCCTGAGGCGGAGTAAACCCCAGGGACAGAACCACCATATCAAACTCTTCTTCACTGAGACCCTTTGCATCGACGGCGTATGTGATCTTGAGCCGTTTGCTGTGCTGGAGCTCCCGCACCGTTGAGACCGCACTTCTGATGTACCGTATCCCGTACTCCCCTCCGGCCCTTTCATAGTAGCGCTCATAATCCTTGCCCATTGTGCGGATGTCCATGAAAAATATGGCCACGTCGAGGTTTGTTATCCTCTCTTTCGATATCATGGCCTGTTTTGTGGCATACATGCAGCAGATACTCGAACAGTAGCCCTGTCCGCACGCAACATCGCGAGAGCCCACGCACTGTACTATCGCCACTTTCTTCGGTCTTCTGCCGTCCGACGGCCGAATGGGAAAACCTCCCGTAAGTGCGGAGAAACTCAGCATCCTCTCGTATTGAACACTTGAGACAACATTTGCATATCTGCCGAGCCCGTACTCACCCCTGTGTTCTCCACGAAAAGGCTCGAAACCGAACCCGAGGACTATGGCCCCGGCCTTGAGTTTTTTCTCACGGGCGTTTTCATTCAGGTCAATCGCACCTGACTCGCACACTTCGACACATGCACCACACCGGGTGCACACGCTGTCATCTATTACGTAAGAGCGCGGAATGGCCTGATCGAACGGAAGATACACTGCTTTACGCTTTTCAATACCTGCGCCGAGCTTCCGGTTTACCACAACAGGGCACTTGTCGCTGCACTTGCCGCAGAGCGTACACTTTTCCACGTCAACATACCTCGGCCTTTCTACATAGGAAACTTCAAAGTCTTTTGCCTCACCACTCAGGCCTTTCAGCTCACAGTTGGTTAACAGCTCGATGTTTTCATGGAATTCGCTCTCATAAATCGGGCAGTAGGCGGGTGGTTTTGGGCTCATAAAGCACACACCGCAGGAATTGGTTGGAAAGGTACGGTCGAGCAGAGGAAAAAATCCTCCAATGGCAGGGGTGTTCTCGAGCACATGTACATCATAGCCCTTTTCAGCAAGCAGCAGGGACGTCTGGAGGCCGGCAATTCCCGCCCCGATTACCAGCACATCTCTGTTTTTCGCTTCGCACATAGTACGATACCGCCTGTATTTTATAAAAGGTCCAGGGGGCCGAGAATCGGTTTCGGATCAATAATATGCCTGCTCCACCACCTGTTTCTTCCGGGCAGGTCCATAGCAATCCCCATTAGTTCCGTCATGTACAGGATGGGAATTCCATCATGGGCCCTGCATGACTGCCGCATATCGAGGTTGATTTGGCACAGTCCGCATCCCGTCATGATAAGGTGTGCATCGGCTTCAACGGCCATACCGGTTATCCTGTCTGCAATATCTGTTGCTATTGAACCATGGGTCATTCCCAAATCGGCACCGCAGCAGTCCGTTTTATAGGACCAGTCCAGAGGCTCACCACCCAGAGTCCGGATAATGTCGTCAAGAAATGTCGGGTTTTCATGGCTTCCCATCTGAACGATCTCTGGAGAACGTACCAGCAGACATCCGTAATAGGAAACGACGCGGAGTCCTGAAAGCGGTTTTTTCACGTTGCGTTTCAGCTCTGTCAGTCCCAGCTGTTCCAGAATAACTTCGTGTGTCGTTTTTATTTCGAGATTCCCCTTATATGTAAAACCCACTATATCTTCGAGCTTTTCCCTCATCCCGGTATCTTTCGAAAGCACATACTGCGCCTTTTTAATATTATTGAAACATGCCGGGCATGGAACAGCAAGAGGGAGGCCGCCGGCCTGAGCTCTGGCTATGTTTCTGGCTGGAAGCGTAAGACCCAGCACTTTATTCAGGCTGTGGGCCGCAGCGCCTCCGCAACAGTTCCAGTCGTCCATCTCCAGAAGACGTATACCAAGCGCATCAAAAACCTCCTGCATGGAAATACTGTACTCGATCCCCGTCGAGTGCGCTGTACAACCTGGATAAAATAATAATTCCGATCCCCGGGCCGTTCTTTTCAAAGTGCCTCCTGTGCTGCTGATCCTCTTAAAACGAAGAAAATTACTCTTCAACAATCGTGCCGTACGAACCTTTTTTATGGACTCTCCCGTCTTTACCAGTCCTCTCGTAGAGTGTGCGTATCTCTTTGATCCCTTTAATGCGCACAGGCTTTAAGGGCAGCTTTCCCTTGGAAAACAGGGTTAGGCCGGACGATACGTTTGAAAGGATGTCAAAGCTGCGAAGTATATAGGTCATAAAAAATGTGACCTCGTGCAGCCTGCCCCATGTCCTGATCGACCTTAGAAACTCTTCATGCAGCATCACAACATTTTTTTCTACACTGTACGAGTATCCTTCCTCACAGGACATTTCACGCAGGGTGTCCATTACCACGCTCATGTCCACTTCATTCGGACAGCGCACACCGCAGGTCATACAGGATACGCACAGCCAGATAGCACGGGAGCTCAATACCTTCTCTTTCTCCCCGTACTGTATCATACGTATGAGAGTGTTGGGCTCGTAATCCGTATATCGGGATACGGGACACCCTGCAAAACATTTCAGGCACTGGTAGCAGACTTTTATATTCTGTCCGCTTTTATTCTCCACTTCACTGCTGAAATTTTTATCGCATGTCATATTCATCTACTCCAAAGCCGCGCTTATCATCTCCGCAACCTGCTTCTTCCTGAACCCGAGCTGCTGTATCGCTCCCGAAGGACATGCGCTTGCACAGGCTCCACAGCTCTTGCACAGAGCGGTGTTGATACGTGAAAACCGTTTCTCCCTGACCGTTACCAGCTCCGGCGCATCGTAATTGCAGACGGATACACAGATCCCGCATCCGGCGCATACGTCTTCATCGACTGAAGAGACGACAGCTTCAGGAGTGTAGTCGGGTTTTGAAATAATAGTCACTGCCCGGCCTGAAGCGGCTTCGGCCTGCGCTATTGTCTCGTCCAGATTTTTCGGAGCATGAGCCAGTCCCGCAAGGAAAACACCGCTTACCGAAAAATCGACCGGCCTGAGTTTCATATGTGCTTCGAGAAAAAACCTGTCTTTTGTGAGAGGCACTTTGAGCATCTGTGCTACAGTTTCTGCATCTTCCCTCGGAACGACTGCCGGAGCAAGGACAAGCAGATCAGCGCTGATCTGCAGAACCCTGTTAAGAACAGGATCTGAAACATTTATCTGTATTTTTTCATCAACGGCCGTTACGTCCGGTTTGTGATCAAGATCATACCTCACAAACTTTACTCCCTTATTCCGTGCTTCCGTATAGTATCTTTCACGAAATCCGTAGCTTCTTACCTCCCGGTACAGGATGAACACATCCGTCCGGGGATTTTTCTCTTTTATCTTCAGGGCGTTCTTGATGGCCTGTGAACAGCATATACGGCTACAGTACATCCTGTCCCCCTCGCGTGAACCCACGCATTGAATCATCACCACCCTCTCTGCGCTGAAATTACCGCTTGCAAGTCTCTGTTCCAGATCGAGCTGCGTGATCACTCGCTCATCCCCGCCGTACAGGTACTCGGTTGTTTCAAGCTCCATCGCTCCGGTGGCGACTATCACAGCTCCGTGCTCGAACTCGGCTTCTCTTCCCTTCTGGTTGATTTTTGTCCTGAAATTACCGACAAATCCGTCGACGGATTCGATATTCGCTCCTGTCCAGACCATTATATTGGAATGCCCGGCAACTCTGTCTATCATCTTCACGAGCTCTGTCTGAGGATCCAGTTCCCCGCCTAGAATATAGTGCACGCGCCTCAAATTCCCGCCCAACCCGTCCTCCCTCTCCACAAGGTTTACCTCAAAACCCTGCTCGGCAAGATCGAGCGCAGCCGTCATACCCGCGATTCCCCCGCCTATGACGAGCACACCGCTTATGATCGGCATCGGGAAGCTGTAGAGAGGTTCAAGAAGCCGGGCTTTTGCTACCGCCATGCGCACAAGGTCCTTCGCCTTCTGTGTGGCTTTTACAGGCTCGTGCATGTGAACCCAGGAACACTGGTCGCGGATATTGGCCATTTCAAAGAGGTAGGGATTCAGACCCGCTTCGCGTACCGTGTTTCTGAAGAGAGGCTCGTGCGTTCTCGGGGTGCAGGAGGCGACGATCACTCTGTTAAGGTCATTCTCCCGGATCAATTCCTTGATCTTCTCCTGAGTATCATTCGAACAGGTATACAGATTATCGTCCGCATAGATCACATCAGGCAAAGCCCTCGCGTATTCGACTACTTCCGGAACGTTGACCACTCCGGCGATGTTCGTACCGCAGTGGCAGACAAACACACCGATACGGGGAAGTTGCCCGACAACGTCCTTCTCAGGAGGAAACTCCTTTGGTGTTATGAGGGTCCCGGTGACATCGGCAAGCAGTGTGCGCGCCATCGAAGCGGCACCGCTCGCCTGCACGACCGTTTCGGGTATATCCTTTGGCTCTGTAAACGGGCCGCAGACGAATATTCCTTCTCTGCTTGATTCAACCGGCCTGAACGGATCGGTCCAGCAGAAACCATGCCGGTTGAGCCTGATCCCAAGCATACGGCTCATATCTTTGAGCTGTTCGGGTATCCCCATACCCACGGACAGAACCACCATGTCATAATCTTCAAAAACAACCTCTCCTCCACCGTTTATATGATGTATCCTGAGCCTGTTATTTTCAATCTCTTCCACAGCCGAAGGGCGGCACCTGATATAACGGACGCCCATACCCACGGCCCTCTCGTAGTACTCCTCAAATCCCTTGCCAAAGGCACGAATATCCATGTAGTACACATGACAATCCAATCCTCCCTCAACATGCTCCTTGGCTATGAGCGCCTCCTTTGTCGCATACATACAGCAGACCGAAGAGCAGTAGTTTCTCGATTGATCCCGGGATGCGACGCATTGAATGAATGCAATCCTCTCAGGAGTTCGTCCATCCGAGGGCCGCAGCACGCTGCCGCCGTAGGGGCCCGTTGAGCTTAATATCCGTTCAAACTCAAGGGCGGTTACAACATTCGGATACTGCCAGTAGTTGTATTCAAGCCTTGTGTTGCCGCTGAAGAGCTCATAACCGGGAGACAGAATAACCGCACCGACGTTAAGGTCTATGGTAGTTTGCGACGGCATGGTATGGTCCACGGCCCCGACTTTGCAGCTTTCGACACACTTCAGGCACTCTGAGCATATTCCGCAGTTAAGACATCTCTCGGCCTCCTCAAGGGCCTGCTCTTCGGTATATCCCATTTGAACTTCAAAAAAATTCTTCCTGAGCTCATCCGAAGCTGCCGCGGCCCGAACCCGTCCTCTGCTGTCCTTTGCCCTTTGCCGTATTTCATCAGGA
This sequence comes from uncultured Spirochaetota bacterium, assembly GCA_964521865.1. Lineage (GTDB taxonomy): Bacteria > Spirochaetota > B62-G9 > B62-G9 > DRHN01 > CAYSRJ01. The sequence continues at coordinate 37,774 of CAZFTJ010000002.1, forward strand.
GATAATTCCACCATGGGAATCGTGCTCACGTCCCCTGTGTGAGAACGTCCGTCAAGATACCGATCTATCGATCGTGCCGCTCTGTGACCTGCAGCGATGGCATCGACGACAAACGCGGGCCCGGTAACGACGTCTCCGCCTGCAAAAACGCCTTCTATTGACGTCGCCATAGTTTCTTGATCTACCATAATTGTTCCGCGTTTCGTCAATTCTATGCCGTCGTCTGAGAAGGGGATATCCGGCGCCTGTCCGATAGCAGCAATCAGGGTATCAACTGCAATAGAAAAATTGGAGCCTTCCACAGAAACAGGACGCCTTCTGCCGCTTGCGTCACGATCACCAAGCTCCATTTTAATACACTCTATTCCTGTAAGCCTGCCGTTCTCTTCGTAGCATTTAACCGGCGCTGCAAGAAACTGTATTTCCACGCCCTCGTAAAGGGCCTCATCGATTTCTTCTTCCTGAGCCGGCATCTCGGCCCTTGTTCTGCGATAGAGGATGACAACTTCTTTTCCCAGTCTTTTTGCGACCCTGGCAGCATCGATGGCCGTGTTGCCCCCGCCGATAACAGTAACCTTTTGTCCGATATCGACATCTTCATGAAGGTTTATTCTCCTCAAAAACTCTACTCCGTCAATAACGCCTTCTGCATCTTCACCGGGTATTTTTAATTTATATCCCCTGTGCGTCCCGGTTGCGATAAATACCGCATCATACCCGTCATTGAGGAGAGCGGAAATACTGTCAACCCGCGTCCCGCTCTTTAGTTCTATCCCGTCCGCCAGAATGTTTTGAATATCCCACTCCAGTCTGTCTTTCGGAAGCCTGTACTCGGGAATGCCCACACGCATCATACCGCCTGCGACAGAAAGCGCTTCATACACAGTTACCCTGTACCCGATCATCTTCAAATCCCACGCTGCTGTCAATCCGGCAGGGCCCGAGCCTATAATTGCGATGGGGCTTGAAGACGTGTCGGTTTCGGAAGATGCAGGATTTTTGCTGTTGCCTTCCACTGTTTGGCCCATTATGATATTTTTCTGTTTTTCGACTATAGCGTTCCTGTTTTCATACGCCCAATCGGCGACGAACCTCTTAAGCGCCATAATCGAGACGGGCTCATCAACTCTCTTCCTGCTGCACTCTTTTTCACAGGGGTGGTAACATACTCGTCCGCAAACAGAGGGAAAGGGATTGTCCCGTCTTATCACGTTGAATGCATCTTCAAAATTCTTCGCTCTGATCAGGGCGACATACCCCTGAACCTTTTGCCCGGCAGGACAGGTGCAGCTGCATGGTGCACGGCCCTCTTTTTTGATTGTAAAATAATTGGGTATCGCCTGGGGATACCTCCGGTAAACCGCTTTTGTAGCATTCAGGAAGGTGTTGTATTCGGAAGGAATTTCTACAGGGCAGCTTTCTTCACACTCGCCGCATCCGGTACACGTGGTTTCATCGATATACCTGGCTTTCTTTTTCAGCCTTACGGTGAAATCGCCCGGCGCACCTTCGATGCCGTCGATTTCTGCCAGTGTAATAATCTCAATATCCTTATGGCGTCCAACCTCAACAAGGCGAGGCGCCATTGTGCACATTGCGCAGTCATTCGTAGGAAATGTCTTGTCCAGCTGTGACATTACCCCGCCGATACATGACTTTTTATCTATCAAATAGACTTTTATTCCCGATTCGGCAAGATCCAGAGCTGCCTGCATCCCCCCGATACCCGCACCTACAACCAGAGCTGAGCCCACTTTTTTTTCGAGAGGAGCTTTTTGCATGACGTTTGGCTTAAAATCGTTATTAAAAAATATTATATTAATACCATAAGTATGTTAATTTCTTAACATTTTCATTCGAACTCTTTCGTCCTGGAATGACATGCGAGCCCACCGTTGAGAGAATCTTATGAGCCGTGCAAGCCCGTCGAACTATTTTTTTGCGCGTGCCAGCGTGATAACCGAAAGTAATTATATGTAACTACTCAAAAAAATAATATTTGTATTTTATTTATAATCAGCATACACTATAAAAAACATTTGTCAAGGATTTTAGAGAGAAAATTACAGGCTGGCTGCGAAGCCCGCTGGCACATAGATTGAAAACAATCTATAATCGAATAAATTTTTAATTCAGCGGATTAAGAGAAGCTTTAATGAATCAATTTAAGCATATTATTGATAAAAAAAAGTTTGGTGAAAGAATAAAATGGCTTATCAAATTGAGATGGATTGCCGCCCTCAGTCTATTTATCGTTATTACAGGTGCACATTATCTTCTTAATATAGAATTAAAGGTGGTGCCCCTGTACATTGGAAATTGTATACTGGTGTTTTATAATATCATTTTTTCATTTTATAAAAAACGCCTTGATTATCAAGAAAATTATCCGGGGTGGTTAAAAAAGGCAAATTTTCTTGCTAATATCCAGAGCTCGCTCGATTTAACATTGCTGACATTCTTAATACATTATTCAGGAGGCATAGAAAATCCCTTTATCTTTTTTTATATATTTCATATGGTTATAGCGAGCATCATTTTATCCAACAGGGCCGCCTATCTTCAGGCCACATTCGCCATAGTCATTTTCGGATTTGTCATGGGGGGGGAAAGCGTAAAGCTGCTTCACCATTACAATCTACCCGTGTTTGCTTTGGAAGAATCGTCTTCGAACGTATCCTTTAACTACTTTCTCGTACGATTCCCGGCGTTTTTTTCAACATTATATATAACCGTTTACATGAGCACAAACGTCATTAACGTGTTGAGGGAGCGTGAAAGAGAATTAAAAAGGGCAAACGAACAGCTTGAAGAAAAGGACAGAATTAAATCGCAGTACGTCATGAATGTCACTCATGACCTTAAAAGCTCTCTCTCCACAATTCAAACATGCCTGAGGGTGGTTCTTGCTGGTTTTACCGGTTCAATATCCGCAAAATCAAGAGCTATGATCGACAGGGCTGAACAGAGAAGCCAGAGCTTGTATCATTTTGTCGAGGACCTTCTGGATCTCTCTAAAATCAGGGCCACCAGAACAATTGCAAAGGAAGAGGTAACGGTCTCGAAAGCGATTAATACCGTTGTTGAGCAGCTCAAACCGCAGATTAAAAAGGCCGTGCTGGGCCTGGTTGTTGAGAATGACAGCGGCGATGCTGCTGTTTTCGGCAATCAAAAACTCATTGAAGATATGTTTTTAAATGTAATCGTCAACGCCATTAAATATACTCCTTCAGGCGGCACGATTATGATAAAATCCCGGAGATTGGAAGGATCAAATGATGTACAGGTTTCTATAACAGATACGGGAATAGGAATTTCCGAAAATGATTTGCCTCATATTTTTGAAGATTTTTACCGGGCAGAAAATGCGGAAGAATTAAAAGAAGACGGCACCGGCCTGGGGTTGTCAATCGTCAAGCAGATTGTTGAAGTACATGGAGGAAAAATTACTGTTGAAAGCCAGATGGGGAAAACAAGCTCCTTTGTATTTACCCTACCCGGCTGCAACTGATCGCAACCGATCAAGAAAGAAAAACACCAGTTTAAAGAGGAGGTTATGTATTATGGATAACAAAACGAAGATTTTAATAATTGAAGACGACAAGGATACATCCGAAGCGATGAGAATAGCGCTCGAGGCCCAGGATTTCCGCATTGTCACGGCTTACGATCCACAGGAAGGTCTTCAGAAAGCAAGAGAAGACGCACCCGATTTAATCATCCTTGACGTTATGTTTGGAAGAAAAGAGAGGGCTATCGGATTTGATTACGCGATGGAAATGAAGAAGGACAAAAGCCTTGCATCCGTTCCCATCCTGATGGTTACGGCAGTAAATGCAAGGTATCCAAATTTCGATTTTTCACCACGAACGGACAATGAGTATCTTCCGGTGGACGAATTTATCGATAAACCCGCCCATCCGGATGATTTAATTTTTAAAGTGAAAAAGCTCCTCAAGCAGAAAACAAGCAAATGGGTAAACTGGCCCCACCAATCATCCGTAGACTAGGGTACATCTTGAAAACCGTCGGCAGGATTTACCGCGGCCCGGATGCGCTGTTCGATAAACAGTCGAATCATACGGAAATTTACCGTTTGTCAGGCGCCCTTCACAGACCTATGGCAGATCAGGCATTGTACTCTATTATACGCCCGGTGATCGTCGGGAGCGGGCATGATTTCTCCTCCCGGGTCGTGACACATGAGACAATCTCCCATATTCAGCGGATGGCTTATTTTAGCAGCCCGGGCAACGAGACTTTCGGTTGATTGTTTCCACCCTTCCGGTGAATGGCAGTTGTCACATGCAAACGCAAAGTGATTTTTCGGAGGACTGTGGCATCCCGAGCACCGATTTGAGGGCTTCTCTTTCCCTCTGTGGCATTGATAGCAGAGCGGCTTACTGTGCTCATCATGAAGAGGAAACGGATGACCGGCACTGTCATATGACTTAAACGGCACCCATTCCCTGCCGTGGCAGGCTGCTGACGCGCAAAAACCCGAATCATCCGCTCCATATGTCAATTTCCCGTGACAGGCCGTGCAATCCTCGCCTGCCAGAATACGGTGATTGAAAATAAAGCCGGGTTTCAAATGAGACTCCGGTTTTGATGGTAAAGCAATCTGTAGTCCGGCAGGCAGGCCGGTTTTACCCACAGTGGCCGGTTCACTGTGGCAGAGATCACACTGAAATTTGATTACCTCACCATCTTTACTTACATGCTGTCCGTCGTGGCAGCGAAAACATCCTTTAAAGTACCTGTGCCCGCTGTTATCCGGAAAAGATCTCCAGGTTATACCGGGCTTTTCGAATACAAGCCTGGTGATCAGTTTCCGGGAAAGCTCCCGAGCCTTTCCAATCTCATCGAAGAGGACGGCTGCGGCTTGAGGATATTTTTCCCGGTAGCGCGTTTCAAAGGCCTGAACAGAGGCTAGAGCCTCTTCCCGGTTATTGTAATCTGTTTCAAGCAGCTCGATCAATTCTTTTTTAATATACGGCAGCTTGCTGCTGAGCCTCCCATCAGCCAGCGCTTCGTCTACCGCCTTCTCTGGAGCCGGGAATGGATGCCCGATACGGTTGTGGCAGTCAAGGCAATCCATAGCCCGCTTCTCTCCATTTTCAATATCCTCTGCTGGCAGCGGGTTGTTGCTATCCGCATATTCTATCACTCTCCCGCTGCGCATTACGACCCTCACCCAGGGAATATCCTGTCGGTGTTCTTCATCTGTTGTGATGAATTCGACATTGTTTGTAATATGCCAGTGAACCCCCCCGGACGATCCTTTTCTCCGGCCGCCTCCGCCTATTTTGACGATCAAATATGTATGTTTTTCCGTGTTGTCCCTATCTGGCAGGTACTGTGTAAATTCGCGAAAAGCAGCGTTGTGTGTAGAAAGCGGATAATGGCAGTGTTCGCAGGATTCGGCAGATGATGTGAGCGTTTCGGAATGCACCGGACGACCGTAGGTTTTAAAAAGCACGACAGGAATATGCTTCAGATGGCCGGCCTTTTTAACCATTAGCTTTAATGTTTCCTGCCTGCCCATGTGGCATTCAACGCATTTTATGCGGGCATGATACGAATCCTGAAAGGCAACCGGTTCTTCTGGATGAACATTATGACACGCTTGAGCGCAGAAAGCATTACTGTTGGAATATTCCCACCCCTTTATTGCAGCAATCCCCAGTCCTGCTAAAACCGCGACACCGGCGATAATTAAAACGATCAATGTTCGTATTATCTGTAAAGATGTACGTATCCGGTTTTTTTTAAAGCTGAACAACGGTCTCATCATAGAATAAATAATATAAAATTAGTAATAATTTTGCCTATACATATCCTTACTGATTATAGTTAAAAAGGAACTCTATTACTCAGAATATAGACTGAATCCCCTTGTGCGCAGGCGGTTCTACTCATTTTTTTAGCATAATTGTATAATAAACTGAGTTCTTATGTCAAGAAGTTTATGAAAGCGTACTTTTTACTCGATATATGGATAAAACCATAAATGGTTTTTGTTATCCGGACGCTTCGGTGACGAGAGTTCTGGAAGGCAAAAAGACCATACGTATTACTCATCCTTCATCAAACAGCCTTTTCTCGCCTTCAAGCCTCCTGATATGGGTAATGTCCTGTGTGACCTCCAGTGTGCCGAGGTAGGTGCCCGAGCGGTCCCGAACGGCAAAATAACTGATAAAAAGCATCCTGCCCTTCGTGTTTATCCAGAAATCGGCCGTATCCCTGGTGCCGTCTTTAAAGGAATCGAGAATCTTCTCGACAATCGCAACACTCTGCGGCGGGTGGCAGTTTTGAACCTTTCTGCCGATAACCGATTTTGTCCGTACGAATATGCGGTCCGGGTTGTCGGAAAAATACTTGACCCTGTCGCTGCTGTCCACAAAGGTGATATCAATGGGTAGTCTGTTGGCTATCTGTTCGAGCTCCGTAAGCGTCAACGATCCGGTCGGAAGCGTGATGTTTTTCAAATCTTTTACCAGAGGCTCTTCCCTGTAGGATTTTCTGAGCTGTTCGGAGAGAAGTGTGTCCTCAACAGGCTTCTCGATATAGCAGTACCCTACTTCTTCGCTGGATCTGAAAACTTCGGCCCATTCGTCAATCGAGAGTTTTTCAAGTGAAGTTGGAAAGAGTATCTGCTCCTCCTTGAAAATCATGCCCCGTACCTCTTCCAGCAGAGGGTCTACACTTTTTTTAATGAAATCGGCAATCGAGGCGCGGTCTTCCAAAGTATCGAGCCTGGAAAGAGCGCCTTTCAGCATATCGCGTATCTCGTCATCCTTGCCCCACATCACCTGCGAAGGGCCGAAGAATTCATGTCTTTCTAAAAAGGGAAACAGAATCTGTTCCTTTCTTTTATAGTGAATGTCCACATCTCGAAGCTTCTCGAGAAAACCTTTGAGCTCTTTTCTAAAGACATCGGCCCTATACTCCCCCTGTTTCGCGCAGAGGTTTTCAACCCTCACTACCAGCTTCTCTATTTCACTGTTTTCTTTTTTAAAGAGATACACGGGGTGTGCGTGAGATTCCTCCTCGGCAATATCCTTTCGAAGCGCAGATTCGAAAAGAAGTGCATGCACATTGCAGAACTCCTTTATCTCCTCGACGGAAAGCCCGTCCTGGATAAGCGACTGCTCGAGCTCGGCTATTTCCGTCGAAGAAATTGTTCCAACCTCTTTGAGAAACCTCTCCTTCGCCTCCTCAACAGGCATCCCCCTGTGCAGATTGAGAATGATGTCTCTCATGACTTCTTTTTTTGCATCTCTCTTTTCCCCGGCCATATTTCTTCTCCTGCGATTATGTATAAAATAATACCGTCGGTGAGCTGTACTCATCAGCACCTTCGGCATGTTCTCCGCGTCGAGCCGAAGGCTTGTAAGCGGGGGTTATGTCCGCTCAACTGGATTTGTTATACGGCGCGAAGCGTCGTGTAACAAATCCTGGTGCTCGCACCGGTGGTATTATCCGGATGCGAAGCGTCCGGATAACTTTCGCTTCATCCAGTATGAAATAAAAGTAACTCCATACGCGGCAATGGACTTGATGAAGGTCAATAAATCACACAGTTTTTTAAGACTCTTCATAGACCGTTGTAATCGCCTGCCGTATGCGGTCAAGACGCTGTGGGGAGCTCGAAAAAAAAATTATTCTCGGGATATCTTGAACGGCCACATGCTCAACCCGCCCTCGAGTATCCTGACCTTCTCAAACCCGTTGGATTTGAGAATGAGGGCAGCCTGGTACGATCGCGCACCGGTATCGCAGATCAGTATTATATCTTTATCTTTTGGAATCTCATCCATTCTGGTCTTCAACGTTTCCAGGGGTATAAACCTGACTCCCTCGATTCTTCCCTCTTCAAATGCATCAACAGACCGTACATCGAGAAACAACGGCTGTTTTTTCGTACTCTTGAGAAGATTCTGTACCGTTTCGGCGGAAACTCCTTCGAACCGCCCATCCAGTTTATTCCGAAGAACGTTGGCTGCAACCACGATCGCCCCTGTAGCATTGGCAAAAGCCGGTGCGTACCCGAAATCGACCGACAGTATATCGTCGATTGTCCCTCTTCTCGAGATCGTCATTGCCGCAATATCTATCCGTTTCGATACATCGCCTCTGCCGATGATCTGCACACCGAGGAGCTTGCGCGTCTTTTTACATGCGATCATCTTGATATTTATGATTTCAGCTCCAGGGATGAAATGTTCCCTGTCGTACTGAGGCACATAACAGCTTACCGGTTCACAATCAACTTCGGCAATCTCTTTTTCGTTCAGGCCGGTCTTTCCTATATGCAGATCGAATACTTTGAAAATGATTGTGCCGGCAATGGGCTCGAATGCACTGTACTGCATTCCGGTGGCATTCGCTCCGGCAGTCCTTCCCTGTCTGTTCGCAATCGAACCCAGTGGAAGGTAGTAGGGTTTGTCGAGCAGGATATGCCTGGTTTCGGCACAGTCCCCGATTGCATAGATCGACGGATCGCTTGTTTGAAGGTATTCGTTTACGGCAATCGCACCGGTTGGTCCTATTTTAATATCCGCTTTCCGGGCAAGCTCGACATTCGGCTTCACCCCCAGTGCAAGAATTACGATATCGGCATTCAGCTTCTGCCCGGGAAGAAGTATGTATTTCACACGATCACGCCCCTTGAACGCCTTTATATGAGTACCTTTTATTATCCGAATACCCCTGTGGATCATGTACCGCTCTACAAGTGCCGCCATTTCAGGATCGAGGAAGGAAAGTATTTGATTCTCTCCCTCGACAATCGTCACCCTGGCCCCTGAAACCGTTAATACATCGGCGACCTCTATGCCGATGAGACCGCCGCCGATTATAACAATGTTTTCGGCGGTCTCATTTATGAGAGCCAGTTTGATCTTCTCGGCATCTTGAATATCGTGCAGTTTGAACACGTTCGGATAATCTATACCTTCCAGATTTGGAAGAATCGGACTGCTGCCGGTTGCAAGCACAAGGGCGTCGTACGCTTCGCTTGAAACACGTTCAGTCACCAGATCTTTGTACTGTATCGTTTTGTTCTTTCTGTCTATTGAAACAACCTCGGTCAAATTTTTAATATCGATGTCTTTCACCTTTCTGAAGAATCCTGCAACATCGTATGATCCCGACATTGCAAACGAGAGCTCTTTCCTGCTTTTAATCATTCCGGATATATAGTACGGGAGTGTGCACCCTGCGTAGGCAAGTGAACGTCCCTTTTCGAAAAGGGTGATCTCAGCGTCCGGATCGAGCCTCCGTGCACGTGATGCTGCCTTTGGACCCGCAGCGACACCGCCTACGATAATTATCTTTTTGTGGGGTCCGCTTTTCTTATGCAGCATAGAAGGCTTGTCTCCAACTTTAACGAGCGGCAGGATAAAGGTGACCCGCATACCCTCATTTTCCCTGCTCCACACCTCGATGCTTCCTTCACAGAGATCGAGCACGCGTTTTACGATTGCCATACCGAAGCCTGTACCCGTCTTATCGAAGATACGGGCATTGGGAGCCCGATAGAATTCGTCAAAGAGGTGCTGCTGCTCGTCTTCGGGAATACCGATTCCCTTGTCCCGTATAACGCTGATAATTATTTTTTCCCGATCGTCATATTCGACCGTAAAATTTACCTCACCCCCCTTGAACGAATATTTAACCGCATTCTCAAGGAGATTGTACACAACCTGTTTTAAGGCGATTTGATTTCCGTAGGTAACGAGCATCCTGTGGGGCATGTTAATTTCAAGGTTAATCGCTCTTTCTTCGATCTTCCTGTGCAGCTCGTCGACTGCCTCCGTGCAAATTTTTAAATAATCGAGGTTTTCAAAATCCATTTTTTCGGAACGAAGCTTTTCCAGATCAAGGATGTCATGAATGAGGCTCTGCAGATTGTTGGTACTGTTTTTGATGGATTCTATGACTCTCAACTGTCTCCAGTTGAGCCGCCCCGCATATTCTTTCAGGAGTGTATCGATGCTGAAGCTGATCGTTGACAGAGGTGACTTCAGTTGATGCGCGCTCATACGGAGGTATTCGTTCCTCCCCCGTTTCAACCGGTCGATTTCACTTTGGAGTCGTTCGACCCGTTCTCTTAATTCCTTCATATCATCCTGATTTGACATATGGTTTTATCCATTTAAATTCTGGTTTTTTATACCAGCATCCTCCGGTTTTTTAAAACCGGCTTTTTTATGCTCAACCGACTTATTATGTTACAATTAATTATTATTACATTCTTTAAGTAAAAACCATTAGGCAAGTGTCGATTTGAACCTTTTAAGTTTGGAAGTTCACTTGCCTATTTTTTAAACCAGCCCCTCGATAATAATATACGTATTAAAATATGATCTTGTACGATAAAATTAGGAAAGAAGGAGACTGAGAACACCGGAGAAAGTGTGAAAAAACCGCATATTGCAGTGCATGCGTCAAACGGTAAACCTTGAAAAAAACGGATATGTGCCGAACCTCATCGCCCTCTCCATTCATCTTTATAATCATCCACCACGCTTTTTTCCCACAGCTTTACCCCGAAAATGTACGCCCCGCGCATAAGGGCATGCGCTGCAACCGTTGCCGCAAAAAAGATCAGAGGGATACATAAGAGGGCCTTTACACCCACCCCCACAAAGCCGTAGCGAATAAAAAGGCCGAATAGGATGCTCCATGTACCGAGGGTGACACACTTCGTTGAAGCCTGCAGTCTGTTATATACATCCGGGAGTCGAATAAGGCCCAGGCACCCAAAAAAATCGAAGGCAATGCCTATTCCGATAAAGACGAGGCTGATCGTATCATTCATTGAGCTTCTTCCCCGACAAATATTTTGCGAGCGTCAATGTCGCAATGAAGCTTAAGATTGCCCAGGTAATGGCAATGTCTATGATGAATGTTCTTCCCGTTATAATCACGAGCAATGCGCAGACGCCGACAACGAGAATCCCGAAAATATCTATACCTACCATCCGATCGGCAATTGTAGGACCCCGAATTATTCTGAAAAGGCAGAAGAACGCGAGGGCTATAAGTATATACAGGAATATCTCGATAATGGACATTATTCAAATATCCTTTTCAAATATTTTTCAAACCTTCCCAGAATTTTCTGCGTGTATATCTCCGGATCCCTGCTGTGAACGTAGATCCAGTGCACGAAAAAACTGTCGTCAATGATATCAACCGTAATTGTGCCGGGCGTCATAGTGATTGAGTTCGCGAGAAATACCTTTGCAATATCGGTTTTAAGAACCGATTTGACCTTGACAATACCCGGTTTTACCGGCAGTTTCGGGTGAATTACACGATACATTACATCGATATTCGCTTTTATACACTCCCATAAAAAGATAAACAGATACAAGAGCGCCCAGAAATACCGCTGTACCTGAATAAGTTTCTTTTCAGTTTTAAGGGAATATTTGGTAAAAAACACCGTCACCACAGCAGACGCAACAACACCCGCTGCAATATTGGGAGTGCTGACGTTTAACGTCAGTAAAAGCCAGATTGCAAACAGGAAGATAAATAGAAGGACAGCTTTCATATCAGTATCCCAATATACCTGTGGAATATCCGGCTGAGTCGAGCAGCACGTTGACAGCCGGTGTAATGAATATATCCCGCACTGCCGGCACGATAAAAATACTTAAACCGAGACAGAGAATCGCTAAAAAAACCATGGAGAAACACATGGTAAACGGAACCTCCCGAACATTGAAATCGCCCCTGTTCCATTTTTCATTGGATTTGTTGAAAAAGGTGAACCGCTGCACTTTCAGAAAAGAAGCGAGTGTTATTATGCTCACAAAAACCGCCAGTACGGAAAGTACGTAATACTGCGCCTGTATAGCAGCGACAATTATGATAAGCTTGCTGAAAAATCCGTTGAACGGCGGTATACCGGATATGGACATAGAAGCTCCGAGAGAAGTCGATGTGGTAACCGGCATATGTGACGAGAGGCCTCCGAGCTTTTTCATGTCGCGCATGCCGGTCTCATACTCCACCGCACCTGCATTCAGGAATAGGAGCCCCTTGAACACGGCGTGGTTGAAGAGATGGTAGAGGCCGCCTGCTATAGAAAGAGCGGCAACTGATCTGGGCCCGTTGTGCGCAATAACGAGCATACCGATGCCTACACCCAGAACCACGTATCCCATCTGGCTGATGCTGTGATAGGCGAGAAGGCGCTTGATATCCCATTGTCCGATTGCAAGCAAAACACCGATTACCATGGAAAGCGTACCTATTATCGTTATAACCAGCGCGGAATCGTATGAAATTGTGAACATATTAAAGAACAATCTGAAGATGACATATGCGCCTATTGCCTTGATGAGGACCCCTGAGAGCATGGATGAAATCGGCGAAGGCGCAGATGAGTGGGCGTCCGGAAGCCACGCATGAAAGGGTATCATCGCAGCTTTGAGGCCGAATCCTGCCAGAAGAATAACACCGACAAATTTCACGAACTCACCGTTGTTTGCGGTTGTGCCGAGCCCTCTTGCAATGTCCGCTATATTCAGGGTAGAGGTTTTCCAGTAGAGGAATGCAATACCCAGGAGGATGAACAGAGAGGAAGCCCCGCCCAGCACCTGATACTTAAACGAGGCTTCAAGCTCTTCCTTCTCTATACCGAATGCAACCAGTGCATAGGAGGATATAGCCGCCATCTCGAGGAACACGTAGAGATTGAAGACATCACCGCTCAGAACAACACCGTTCATCCCGGCAACCATGAGACAGAACAGCGTGTAGTAGTAATTTTCCGAGGTGAATTTCTTCATGTACGAGATCGAATAGAATGCCGATAAAAACCCGACCAGGTTGATAATGAGAAGGAGATAAACGGAAAGGCCGTCAAGTATCATGTAAATACCTATCGGGACATTCTCGAAAGTCCCATGGCCTCCGACCCTGTAAACAATCGGGATGGTTACGGAAAATATCACATAGAGCGCGACGCCCGTCAGGAAGGCAAACAAGAGAGAGGTAAAAACTCTGCCGAAGGGCCGTGCAAAGCTCCCGATGATTGCAATGAGAAATGCTCCCCCAAGAGGAACAATCACGAACAGCGGCACGAACCAGTCCATACTCTAACCTTTTAAGTTTTTAATTTCACGAATATCAAAGGTATTGTATTTCCTGTACAACCGAATTGCTATTGCAAGCAACAGTGCTGTGGTAGCAAGACCTATGACAATCGCAGTAAGCACCATTGCCTGCGGCAGCGGATCTACAAATACCAATTTTGTCAGATTGCGGGAAAGTATCGGGGCGGTTCCGCCTTTTACGTATCCCACGAGTATTAAAAAAAGATTAACACTGTACTCCATAATTGCAAGGCCGATCACTATTTTTATCAGGTTCCGTTTGGTGACAACACCGTAGAGACCGATGAGAAAAAGCAGAATACACAGGAGGTATACTGTCATTTGATTACCTCGTCTTTATATATGAGAAGTGCGAGAAATATGGTCAGCAGGGCTGCTGCGACTTCGATTCCCACCGCTATGTTGAACAATGGAATAAAACCGGCGCTGATGAGATTGCCTATCGTGCCTTTTGGAAGATAGTTAACGAAGAAGATGCCCATTCCGGCAAGAACCAGACCTGCCGAAGCGATCAGGAGGAACACCAGAATAGCGCTGCTCTCGAGAATAGAGGACCCCGTTTCCTCCTTTTTAAGCGAGAGGAACTCACTCCCGAATGCGATAATAAGGAGTATAAATACGCCCGCAATGATCGTGCCGCCTGCAAAACCGCCGCCCGGAGTCAGGTGGCCGTGGGCGATAATATAGATACCGTAGAGGAAAATGATGCCGCATACGATCTGTGTAACCTTTTTTACGATTATGGTCATCCCATTCATGCCCGTTTCTGCTCCTTAGAAATGGAGTACACTGCCCCGCCAGCCGGGTATCGCCGCGCACCTTTTATTGAAGCTGCTTGTACGTTTATATCTGTCGATAAACCTATTTTCTTCCCTTTAACCGTAAAACGGTCAACACACCGATAACAGCCGTGAACAGTATGGTTGCTTCACCGAGTGTATCGTATCCCCTGTAGTCGAAGATAACACCGGTAACGAGATTTGCGCTTCCGGTTGTCTCTGCACCCGGCTGTATGTACGCCCTGGACATACGCAGTGCATGCTCGCCGAACGAGCTCAAAGTACCCGTCATCCTGTTGAAGAAATAGAGAAAAAGACCTGCAAATACAACGGCACTTGCCAGATACAGAGCGGTTCGTTTTGACCGTGTTTTTACCTCTTCACGGGTACTGTTCAGGATCACAGCAATCATGATGATAAGGGTGATCGCCTCGACTACGATCTGAACGAGCGCGAGGTCTGGAGCCTGCAGCAGGAGAAACATGATAACCAGTCCGAAGCCGACAATCCCATAGGCGACGACGGCCGATAAGAGGTCGCGAGCCTCAAGAGAGAAGAGCGCCCCCCCGATCATCAGTACAAGAATGACGGTTAACAGTATCCACATAACCGGTCCCCACTCAAAATCACACGAGTTTTTACATCCCAGTCCAGCGTATTCGTCGAGCTAGGCCCTGCAATCGAAATGCGTTCCTACCATATAATCACCGCAGCGATGATTATCATTCCCAGAAAAACCCAGGCAGCGTAGAGCGGAAGCTCACCCGAATGGCACCTGCTGAAAAACTTGTTTACACCGAGCACGAGCTTTTTTGCACTGTCATAAAGATCGAAGAGCCCTTTTTCCGCCCTTTCATAGAAGAAAGCAAATATCGGAAGACCGCGAACGGTCTTGTAATATTCAGCTGCTGAAAAATCAGTCGTTCCGGCCACATCTTCACCGCCTGCATATATTTCGGTGGTCCTCACATTCTTGATTTTTCCGAGGAGGTATATGACGAACCCGATAAAAAGGGACACGAGAATGAGACCTGTGACGATGTTGGAGCTCCATATGCCCGTATATTCGAACTCTCCGGCCAGCGGAACGATGAGCCTCGGTACCACGATTGTCGTGGCGAAGATGCCGAACGCAAGGCAGAAAAATGCCATAACGCACTGGGGAAGCCACATCAGAATGCTCACCTCTTTTACACCCCTGTCCGAAGGCTTCAGCTTGCCGAGAAATGCACCGGATATGAACTTTATGAAATTCGCCAACGTCAGTGCAGAGCCGAAGATAGCCAGGACGAGCCAGATCACCCACACACTGTTTGCCGGGCCGCTCCCCTTCCCGAATTCGATGATACCCTGGTATATCAGCCACTTGGAGGCGAATCCGTTGAACGGCGGCACACCGGAAATGGAAAACGCGCATATGAGCGTGGTGATGAATGTAACCGGCATCGGCCTGGACAGGCCTCCGATATCCTCCATGTTCTCCTGTCCGGTTCTCTTCTCAACACTCCCCGCCGAAAAAAATAGGCCGCAATCGTATAGAGTATGATTTATCATATGGAACAGACCGCCCGCTAAGCCGATTGTGGACCCCAGACCGAGGCCGGTAACCATATACCCGACCTGGGATACAGCGTTGTAACCGAGAAGCCGCTTGTAGCTGTGCTGCATGAGGGCCATCATGACCGCAGTAATGATGGTGACCACACCGATTACAAGCAGGGTGAGGTTGAGCCAGGGGTTGAGTATGAAAAACGCCGTACATATACGTGCGAGCAGGTAGATGCCCAGGAGCTTGTCCAGAGAAGCGGGCAGCAGGGCCGATGACGACGCCGGTGCGGTTTCTGCGTAGTCGGGCACCCAGGAATGAACAGGAAAAGCCCCTGCCTTCGTGAGGGCGCCGATGAGAAGCGATATGAAGGCGATAACGCCGAGCACGTTGTCCGTCGCAACCTGTGTTGCGGCCATACTGAAACTCTTCGTCATCACCCACAGGAGGCCGATACCGAAGATCATCACCGAATCCGAGGCGCCGATGAGTATAAAGCTCTTCTTTGCCGCAGCCGAGCTGGCCTCGTCATGAGATTTTATGAGCTTGTAGAGAGTCAGTCCGAGCACACCCCAGAAGGTAATAAAGAGTAAAAAATTATCGGATAAAACCGCACCGGCCGATGCCCCTATCGTTATGAGCACGTTCGAATAGTAGTGCCGGATTCCCCTTTCACGGGTTATGTATGCCAGCGAGTAGAGCGAAATCATAACACCGAAAAACGAGATGAAGAGACTGACGGTTTTACTCAAATTATCGATATTAAAAGAGAAAAGGCCGGCATCCGCACCGATATTTTTCAGAATACCAGGCAGAGGCAGGGAGACGATTGTTTGAGGCGATTTAAAAAGTATGTATGCATAGTACAGCGCAAAGCAACATACGATAAGGGCGATAATTCCCTTTACTGCCTTTATTCTTTCGGGAAAGAGAAAGAGGACAATTCCCGCACCAAGCGGAAGCAGGACGACGTAGGTTAGAGCTTCCATAAATGTGTCCTGAGAAATAATTGTTAATAATTTAACGAAAAATAATACTTACTTATACCGCTTACAATAAAAAAAGTTTTTATTCTCCGTATATCATAATTCGCCGGTTCACGCCCTCTACACCCGTCTGCTGTACCGGGTGAATGAACCGCCCCTTTACTGAGCTTCGCCCATAAAAAATAGGGGCCCGATACATTAGGGTGTTACGCACTGATGCGTGGTGGGCTGGGATGCAGTTGTCTGAACTCAGAGATGCCGAACCTACACGATCTTCCGATAAGTCAGGCCCACGACAGTATTTTTAATATGTTACTTTTTTGTCAATGACAAATTGTACTGGAAGAGAAAAATGCTGTCAAGCATTTTTTAAAAAATTTCCAAAAAAAATCTTGACAAATATTTATTGTATGAGATAAAATGGAAAAGATTTCAAAATGCTGTATGCTTTAAAAAAATTATGTTTTTCCATTCAGACATCGGCTGCACCCTACATTTCGTACAGCAGAGTTGATCTTTGATTGTTGTAGCGATCAAGTGATTTTCTGCACCTCAGGATTTTCTATTCACTGATCGATCTGTTGCATGATTCCCTGGTTTTTAAGGAACCGTGCAAAAACCGGATAACGATATGTCGACCTATACTGTCATACTGGACAAGAGAGTATAGAATTCGACATAATTAATTTGTCGATAATCGTTAAAATGTTGACAATAAAGATGTATAGTTAATTGACATAAATTTGTCAAACCCAAAGATACGGGTGAATACAATGAATAACTATTTCTTATCCGGAGAGGGCCTGGTCAATTTTCTAGGATCATTACATAAAGACCATACGGTGTTTCTTCCCGTCAAGCGGGACACAAATAGATTTTTTATGAAATTCGACCCTGCCCTTCTCGCTGAAACCGGAGGAGAAGAAATAAAAGAGGGTTTCGCAATCGGCGAAGTGCGCACGTCGGATCCTGTAAAAATGTTTTACACAAAACCACGGGAAAAAATCGCGGAAGACTTTCAGGATACAATTCCCATACTGGAGGAAAAGCCCTTCTGTATAGTCGGCGTCAAGGCGTGTGACCTCAAAGGGTTTAAGATTCAGGACAGGGTATTCGGCGAAGATGAGTATCTCGATCCCTTTTTTATGAAAAAACGCAAAGAGAATATCATAATCGCGGCCGACTGCACCTTCGCCATTGATACGTGCTACTGCCTTGCTCTCGGCGTGAACCCGTTTCCCCAGGATAATTTCGATCTCAACCTCTCGGAAATAGGCGGCGGCTTTGTGGTTGAGGCAGGATCCGACAAGGGGCTGGGCCTGATCGAACAAAACAGCTCCCTGTTCGTCGATGTAAAAGACGAACAGCTTTCAGAGCGGGACGAGCGGAGAGGGTCGGTCGTACGTGAGGTAAAGAATAATATTAAAAAGGAGAATATACCGAACCAGGATGCACTCCAGGGGGCGGTTGAGAAGAACTACAATGCACCCCTGTGGAAAGAGGAAGCCCAGACATGCGTGGAATGCGGTGCGTGCAACACCGTGTGCCCGACCTGTCATTGTTTTCTTATCTACGATCAGATGGATGAAAACCGTATGACCCGGCTTCGGGTTTGGGATTCGTGTATGATCAATGATTTTGCACGGGTTGCAGGTGGGGCAAACCCGCGGCCCGAGCTCTGGATGCGGCTGAGAAACAGATTTGAAAAGAAGTTCGATTTTTTTCCGAAGATCAGCAATATCTATGCATGTACCGGGTGCGGGAGATGTATTTCGGCTTGCCCGGCAAAAATCGATATACGAAAAGTACTGAGAAGGCTCGTCCAAAATGTACCAAAGCAATAACCCCTACAGACCGATAGAAACAAAAGTCCTGAATGTAGTGCCCGAGACCCCCACGATCAAGACCTTAAAGTTGAAACCGAAGGAAGAGATGACTTTCAAAACGGGACAGTTTATAGAGCTCCTCGTGCCGGGTGTTGGAGAATCGCCTTTTACACCCTCCTCGAAACCAACTGTCAGAGATGAAATCGAGGTCAGTGTCATGCGGGTCGGAAAGGTAACGGAAAGAATCCATGCACTCAAGAAGGGCGATACCGTAGGCCTGCGCGGCCCCTTCGGGACCGGTTACCCTCTGGATGAATTCAAGGGACACGAGGTAGTTGTCGTCGGTGGAGGATGCGGATTTGCTCCACTCCGCAGCCTTATGTACGAATTTTTCGAGCATTCCGATGAATTCAAAAAGTTGTTGTTCCGCGGCGGCTGTAAGACCCCGAATGAATTTCTGTATAAAAAGGAGATCGAATCGTGGGCACGGCGTGACGACCTGGACGTTGTGCTTACGGTGGATGAGGGGGACGAGCAGTGGAAGGGAAACGTCGGAGTGGTTACGACCATTCTCGACGATCTTCCGATGGATTGTTCCAGAGGAATTGCCGTGGTATGCGGTCCGCCGATCATGATGAAGTTTACCACGATGAAGCTTCAGGGCCTCGGGTTCAAAGACAGAAATATATACCTCTCCATGGAGAAGAATATGTCGTGCGGCCTCGGCAAGTGCGGCCACTGCCGAATAGGAACCTACTACGCATGCAAGGACGGTCCTGTGTTCAGGTTCGATACGATCAATAAGATTCCCAACATATGGGATTAATTTTGTATATAAATTTTAGCGGTACCGATATACCTTTTTCAGAATTTTTCTGACGACAAAAGAGGCGGCGTGCCCATGTTTACCAGTGCAGAACAGCATCATCAGGCTAAATTAAACCTGAGTGCAAAAAAGGGACCGGATACCCGGCTCTTCATCGACCTGGATGTATGCGGGTCGGGAGAGTGCAAAGAATGCGTTATCGAATGCAGCTATTTTTATCATCCACAGAACAACGGCATCATCTCCATTGCCGAACTTGCAACCTATTTCCTCGTCTGCCGGAGGTGCGAGGAGCCTCACTGTGTAAACGCATGCCCTGTAGAGGCCCTCACACAGCAGAAAGACAGGGAGAATCTTTTGATACGGCACAACATGCGGTGCATAAGCTGCAAATCCTGTTCTCATGCATGTCCCTATGGAACGATTTACCCGGAGAACGTACCGTATATAATCCATATATGCGATTTCTGCCTCGATCGTCTGGACAGGGATAACGAGCCGCTCTGTATCGAAACATGTCCATACGGGGCATTGAAGCTGATGAAGGCGGACGAGGAGCTGGAGGAAAATACTTTTCTCGCGGGTGACAATCTCATCGTCCACTCAACTCGCTGGGAAAGAGAGAAAGCGTAATGTATCTCGTCTATCTGATAGTATACGGCATCATAATAACGGTATGTATAGGGCTTGTGGCGAGCTGGATCGACCGGAAGGTAACCGCACGCATACAGTACCGGGTGGGGCCTCCGTTTTTTCAGCCCCTCCGGGATATAGTGAAGCTTCTGGGCAAGGAAACACTCATTCCTGCCGGATCTTCAAAGGCAATGTTCATGTTTGCGCCCATTATCGGCTTTTCGAGCGTTGCCGTTGCTTCCACACTGTTGTGGCTGAACAGCAGTACCGCCGCGCAGAGCTTTTTAGGCGATACTATCGTCGTCATATACCTGCTTGCAATACCGTCGATCAGCATAATGCTCGGCGGCTTTGCCTCGGGAAACCCGGTTGCGAGAGTGGGCGCTTCGAGAGAGATGAAGCTTCTGCTCAGCTACGAGTTTCCCTTTATACTTGCCGTTCTCGTTCCCATCATCAAATCCGGATACTCGCTCAAGCTTGCCGAAATTCTCAGGGTCCAGTCGCTGCACGGAGTATTCGCCATCAGCATTTCCGGAGTCCTCGCACTGATCGTTTTCGTACTCGTCATGCAGGCGAAACTCGCGCTCGTCCCGTTCGACATTCCGGAAGCTGAAACGGAGATCATCAGCGGACCTCTCACCGATTACTCGGGAACGGGACTGGCCCTGTTCAGACTCATGAAGAACATGCTGCTCTTCACCCTGCCCTTTTTCATGGTCGTGCTCTTTTTGGGTGGATTTCATCTCGACGGGATACGTATCCTGTACAGCTTTCTCAAATATATCGTCATCCTGCTCGTTATTACGGTTATCCGGAACACCAACCCGCGGCTGAGGATTGATCAGGCCATGAAACTATTCTGGGGACCTGTTACCGGAATTGCCGTGGTGGCAGTGATCTTTGCTATTCTGGGGATGTAATATGAGTATCACGCTGAACGCGCTGTTGAAATCGCCGTGGGTATTTCACCTGTCAACCGGGAGCTGCAACAACTGCGACATCGAAGTCCTCGACTGCCTCACTCCCCGCTTCGATATCGAGCGTTTCGGCATGCTCCTTACCGGTAGCATCAAACACGCCGACGTACTTCTGGTTACCGGTT
The DNA here is from genome assembly GCA_964521865.1 of uncultured Spirochaetota bacterium. Taxonomy (GTDB): domain Bacteria; phylum Spirochaetota; class B62-G9; order B62-G9; family DRHN01; genus CAYSRJ01. The sequence continues at coordinate 58,611 of CAZFTJ010000002.1, forward strand.
CCTGCAACAGGAAGTCGGCGAAAAGACTGAAGGTGATGTACGAGCAGGCTCCCAAACCCTGTGTGGTCGTTGCCATAGGCGAATGCTCGCTCTCCAGGGGGATGTTCATACACAGCTACAACTGCCCCGTCCCTCTCGACAGGATCATTCCGGTCGATGTATATATTCCCGGCTGCCCGCCGAAGCCGGAGGCGATTATTGCCGGGGCGGTAAAACTCATCCAGAAGATAAGGGGAAAATGATGAACCGTGAGGAGATCCTCAAGGACATACAAACAAGATTCAGTGACAGCATCGTCGATTTCTTCGATAAATCCCCCAAAAGGGTATATATTGAGATCAAACCGGAATCACTGGTGAGCGTTGCAACCCATATCTTCAAAGAGCGTGAAGCACGGTTCAACATCGCCTCGGGGGTCGATTCCCGCTCGCACATCGAGATACTCTACCACTTCTCCCTGGAATATATAAATCTTCTTATATCACTGCGCGTAAAGCTCGACCGGGACAATCCGGAGATCGATTCTCTTGCGCCTGTGTTCAAGGGTGCAAACTGGATCGAACGGGAAATGCATGAGCTTCTGGGTATCAAGTTCAGAGGTCACCCGGATTTGAGGAGACTGCTTCTCGCCGATGAATGGCCGGTGGGTGTATATCCTCTGCGCAGTGACTATCAGGAATGGGATAGAAATGCCATAAGAGACAGAGGTGTGTAATGGCGAAATCAGTCATACCGATAGGACCCTGGCACCCGCTTCAGGAAGAGCCTGAATTTTTCACCCTGACTGTCGACGGGGAAACGGTTGTCGACATCGATGTGCGCATCGGGTACAACCACCGGGGAATCGAAAAACTCTCGGAGAGGAAGAGTTTCGACCAGGCAACCTTCGTTATAGAGAGAATCTGCGGGATATGCTCCACATCGCATCCCTTCGCATACACCCGGGCGGTTGAAGATATCATTCCCGTCGAAGTGCCGGAACGTGCAAAGTACATACGAACCATTGTCGCAGAGGGAGAGAGGATCCATTCGCATCTGCTCTGGTTTGGGCTGGCAGGTCATTTTCTCGGGTACAACACTGTGTATCACTGGGTCTGGAAGCTGAGAGAGGAGATCCTCGATGTTCTCGAAATACTCACCGGGAATCGAAACCACTACGCGATGTTCAAGCCGGGAGGCGTGAGAAGAGATATCAATGCGGACGATATACCGCTTGTGCAAAAAAAGATAGATTCCATTGTTCCTACCCTTAACCGTTTGAAAAAAGCTGTTCTCGATGACCCGGTATTGCATGCGCGTCTGAAGGGAATAGGAATCCTTACCAGGGAGGAGGCTATCGATTACTGCGCCCTCGGCCCGACCTCAAGGGCGTCGGGTGTTGCAAAGGATGTGAGAAAAAACGCTCCATACGGCGCATACGACAGGGTCGCCTGGGATATGATCGTCACCGAGAACGGCGATGTGTTCGACAAAGTCGTTGTAAGGATCCTGGAACTTTACGAATCCATCAAGATCATGAAAACCTGCCTTGCAGAGCTTCCGCCGGGAGAGATAGATCTCAACATAAAGGATATTCCGCCCGGAGAAGGTATCGGTGCGCACGAAGCGCCTCGGGGCGAGACCTTTCACTATGTACGAAGCGACGGAACCAACCGCCCGGCACGGCACAAGGTGCGTGCACCCACGTTCATGAACCTCCCGACCTGCAAGGCGACCGTGGTCGGTGAGACCATTTCGGATGCAACGATAATTCTCGCCGCAATCGATCCCTGCTACTGCTGTACGGAAAGGGTGGCGGTTCGGGATGAGCGTGGCAGAAAGATGCTCGGCAGCCCGGATCTTGTCAGGCTGTCGCAGGAAAAAACAAAAAAAATTGCAAAAAAGATGGGGATACGATGAAACTACCGAAGGCTCGAGAGCTGGTAGAGGCAGTGAAGGCCCTGGTCAAGGGACCCTATACCTCAAAATTCCCGTTTGCACCGCACGTTCCGTACCCGAGCTTCAGGGGACAGCCGAAGTACGATCAAGACAAATGCGTCGGCTGTCTGGCATGCGAGCAGGTATGTCCGGTCGAGGCCATCGGACACCGGGATGAAACGGAAAACGGCCGGCCGAGAAGAATCATTATACACTATACGGACACCTGCATTTTCTGCGGCAGTTGCGAACAGGCCTGCATTGCGGATCACGAGGGTATTCGGCTTTCAAACGAATGGGAGCTCTCCTTTTTCGACCGTAAAAACGAGTCTTTCGAAACGATAGAAAAGGAGCTTCAGCTCTGCGAGATCTGCGGTGCGGTAATTGGGTGCAAGGATCACCTGAAATGGATCGCCCAGCGCATCGGAGAGCTTTCGTACTCGAGTCCCACCCTCTTCTACTCCCACCTGAAAGAGCTGGGAGTGGTGGATGAAAACATAATATCAGCCCTGAAAGACCGCGGGCGTTCCGACCGGATGAAGATTCTCTGCGCGCGGTGCAGGAGAGAGACCACTCTTACCACGAAGTAGCCCGAACGGCAGCCGATGCACGAATCGAAAAAACCTGGGAAAAACCACATACTAAAAAATACCCCTGACAATCCGTTCACCTCGCTTTTAAACGGCAGGATAGTATTCGTCGGCATCGGAAACACCATGCGCGGTGACGACGGGCTCGGTCCGGTACTTGTCGAGCGGCTCAAAAACAAGATTGATCTTCCGTGTATAAACGGAGGAGAGGTTCCGGAAAATTATTTCGGCATAATCGTGAAGGAGCATCCCGACACGGTTGTTCTTATCGATGCAGTGCAGCTTTTTCTCGACCCGGGCGAATACAGAGTGCTGCAGTACGATGAAATTCTCAATGCAGGCTTTTCCACCCACACTGCATCGCCCTCAATCTTTATGGGGTATCTCGGCAGCGAAACCGGTGCAGCAATCTATATGCTCGGCGTTCAGCCGGTAAACACGAATCTGGGCGGTGAATTGTCTGCTCCAGTCAAACGTACCCTGGCCCGTCTGGAGAATCTCATCCTCGAAGCGCTCGCGTCTTGAGAACCATTGCCTGCAGTACGGGCTTTATCCACTGTTAAATCGGTAATTTATTAATCCGGTAATTCGTACCGGGTTCTGAAATGTATCCCGGCCTCTTTTACACCCATTACCCGCCATAAACAGCGGAGTTTTTTTCCCTATCCCTTTACTGCGCCGCCTGCAAGGCCCTGAACGAGCTGTTTTTCAATAAAGAAGAACAAAATCACCACGGGAATAACCGATAAGAAGGATGCAGCCATCAAATACTGCCACTGCACCATCCATCTACCCACAAAATTGTACAGGCCGACGGTGAGCGGCCGTTTTTCCATTGTTTTGATAAATGTGAGGGCGAACATAAACTCGTTCCACGATGTGATAAAGGCGTAAATTACCGTGGTTACCACACCCGGCATGGCTATGGGTATCATTACTCTGAAGATCGTCCCGATTCTCGTGCATCCGTCAATGAGCGCAGCTTCTTCAATCTCTTTAGGAATCGACTGGAAGTAGCCGTTCAGCATCCATATGGAAAAAGCAAGGGTGAATACCGAGTTTACCAGAATCAGAGAGAGATAGGTATCGAGAAGGTGAAGCTTCGACATAATTTTGAAAAGTGAAATAATTACAATAACCGGCGAAAACATCTGAACAACCAGGAAAACATAGAGCAACAGCTTCCGACCATGAAACCTCAGCCGTGCGACTGCATAGGCTGCGGGTATGCACAGTGCGGTGTTGAGCAGTGTTGCGCCGGATGCAATGATGACGCTGTTGAGAAAATATTTCGCCATGGGGTACTTCGACCAGATAAGTTTGAAGTTACCCCATGCAATTCTTTTCGGTATCCAGAAGGGGGGTTTTGTGTATACCTGATCAAAATCCTTCAACATTGTCGAAATCATCACGAAAAAGGGAAAAAGCAGGACAGCAATAATAACAGTCGCCCAGAAGTATATCAGGATCTTTTTCAATACAACATTTTTTTCGACCAAGAGCTACTCCTCACCTTTAAAATAGAACCTCGAATAGATGATGCTTATTGCAAGAAGTATAACAAATGTGATAACAGCCATTGCGGATGCCGGCCCGAAACGCAGGAAATTGAACGAGTATTTATAGATAAAAGTTATTAAAATATCCGTGGTATTGATCGGGCCGCCCTTTGTAAGAATATAGATTGTGTTAAAATCATTGAAGGTCCACAGTATCGAGAGCAGCGTCGCTATAACGATAAGGTTTTTTAATAGAGGCAGGGTCACAAGACGGAATTTCTGGATTGCGTTGACCCCGTCGACAACCGCAGCTTCGTAGAGGTCTTTCGGAATCGCCTGAAGACCTGCAAGGAAAACAAGAGACATAAAGGGGATACCGATCCATATATCGACCCATATCGCTGCAAAAAAGGCGGGGATCGGGTAGGCAAGCCAGAACGGCGGATGCTGCGTAACGTGAAGCAGCTTTAATGTTTGATTGAGAAGTCCGAAATCAGCATTGTACACCCACTGCCACAGCATAACGCTGATGGGAACAGAAGATGCCCATGGAAGAATCAAAAGAGTTCTGTATACCTTTCGGCCGCGATAATCAACGTTGAGCAAAAGTGCAATAATGATACCGAACAGGGTTTTCACCAGTACGGCAAGACCGGTCCAGATGAACGATCGGCCGAGCACATCCCAGAAGTCACGTATCTTCGTCAGATATGCGAAATTGCCCAGCCCGATAAACTCGACGATCTTGCCGAGTTTGTTGGTCTTGAAAAGGGACATCAAAAAGACGTAAAATATCGGATAAAACATAAAAAGCAGCAGAAAGATCGTCCCCGGAATGAGAAGTACGTAGGCAAGCCTGGATTCTGTGGTCCAGAAATGTCCCTTCTGCTTTACCTCATTGATCATCGTATTCCCTTGAAAGTAGAAAAACCCCGGTATGCAGAATACCGGGGCCTGTTATCTGTTTTTGCTCACATTCCTCTCAGGGCATCGATCTGTTTTGCGGCATCGTCAAGCGCATCTTTCGGGGATGCCTTGCCAAGGAACACCGTTCCGACGGCATTCCAGATGATATCCGTACATTCAGACCACTCGGCAACGAGCGGCCATCCCTTTGCCACAGCATTCGCTTTGACCATCTCCTTGTACACAGGGGTCTGGAAGAACGGATCTTTTCCCGCAGATTTTGTTACAGGCGGGAACCCGACAAGTTTCTGGAAGGGAATCTGAACCTCATCAGAATAGAAGTAATCGAGGAATTTACCCACCATCTCTTTGCTTTTTGATGTATTGAAAAACGCGAGTGAGTCTGTAACAAGCAGGCTCGAAGGTTTGGAGCCCTTAAAATAGGGCATCTGGGAGGGAGCCCAGCCGAAAGGAACATTCTGCGCCTTGAGTATTGCCCCCGTGAATCCGCCGCTCATCATCATGGCAAGATGCCCGCTTACCATAAGGTCCTGAAGCTCATCCCTGGTGTAATTGGTTACGCCGGGTTCTGTTACCTTGTACTTATTCACAAGGTCGTTCATAAAAGTAAGAGCCTTTATGCCGGCCGGGCTGCTTACCGTACATTTCCCGAGCTTTCCGTCCGGCGTCGTTTCAAAGAAATCGCCGCCCGCCCCGTAGAAGTAGTACACAAACTCCGTCAACTCTGCGTACTTCTTGCCGCTCATTCCGACACCGTAGATATCCGGAGGGTTGTTAACCTTCTGAGCTATTCTGAGCATGTCTTCAAATGTTACAGGCGGTGTATCGATCAGATCGGTCCTGTAAAACATGATCCTCGGGCCGATTGCATCGGGAAGCGCGAGGAGCACCCCATCGACAATGGCTTCTTTTGCCCCCGGCTGAATGTTATCGAGGGTTTCTTTCGATACCCACTTATCCGGTGGTTCGAGCTGGTCCTTGAACTCGAGCACCCACCGGGTTCCGATAATCGAAAGATCGGGCGGATTGTCACCACCGAGGCTTGTAACGAGCCTGTCGTGTACCTGATTCCAGGGCGTTGAAATGACGGTGAGCACTGCATTCGGATACTTTTCTTCAAACCCTTTTTTCATCTGGTCTGCAAACTCCGGCGTCAAACCGTCGTATTCGGCCCAGATAATGCTGATCTCGGCTTTCTCAGCCGCCTTTTTCTCCTCTTTCGTTCCGCCGTTAAAAAAGAGGAGAAAAGACGCAAAAACCAGCAGTGATACTGCAATCATAAGGTATCTCTGCTTTTTCATGGCAGCTCTCCTTTCAAAATAGATTATTTTCGATGTTCCCCAGTGAATCCATCATTACATTTCCTTCTGCTTTTGTCAATAGTCTAAAATACTGCTCTTTTTCAGAAAGTCGAGGCATTGGCCCCGTTATTTCGAAGGCTTTGTGTCCGAGTAAGGCCGCCCGGCGGCGGCGATAAAGAGGAGTACTCACACTCTGAAATGAAATCAGGGCGCGCTACTGCGTAAAATATTTCAAACCACGAAACCCGATATCCCTTCTATAGCAGGCGCCTTCAAACCGAATGGCATCGACAGCTGCATAACTTTCCGCAACCGCGTCACGAAGACTTTTACCGGTTGCAACGACGTTGAGCACCCTGCCGCCGTTTGTGACAACACGGCCGGCGTCTCTTGCGGTTCCTGCATGAAACAGGTACACATTCTCCCTGTTTGAGACATTGAGACCGTGTATCTCTTTCCCCTTCTCGTAATGACCGGGGTAGCCTCCCGATGCCATAACAACATCGCAGGCGCAGCCTTTTTTCCATTCGATTGTACAGTCTTTCAGTTCCCCGTTCACTGTTCTCACTATCGATTCCGCAAGATCGGATTCTAAAAGCGGTACCACCGCTTCTATTTCAGGATCTCCAAACCTGCAGTTGAATTCCACAACAAACGGATTCTCGTTGTGCACCATGAGACCTGCATAGACAACGCCCCTGTAATCGATGTTTTTCACCCTGAATTCATCCATGAGGGGGAGGAGTATTCTGTCAATTACTCTTCCCATAACCGTTGTATTGACCACTGGAGCCGGTGCAATGGCGCCCATGCCTCCCGTGTTGGGACCCCTGTCCCCGTCATATACAGGTTTGTGGTCCTGAGAGGAGATGAGCGGCACAACAGTTTGCCCGTCGCAGAGCGCAAGCACGGTCGCCTCTTCACCTTCGAGAAAATCCTCGATTACGACGCGCGTTCCGCTCTCACCGAAAAGTTTCCGGTCGAACATATCGGTAAGCGATTTCCGGGCGTCTTTCTCATCGTTTACAATCAAAACTCCCTTGCCGGCTGCAAGGCCGTCGGCCTTGATCACGTACGGCGGGTCCACCTGCCGTATATATTCGAGCGCTGCATCTTTTGTAAAGAATTCCCTGTACCGTGCTGTCGGGATGCCCTTTTCTTCCATCAGCTTTTTCGAAAAGATCTTGCTTCCTTCTATTTGTGCGCCTTCAGCGGTGGGACCGAACACCGGGAGGCCGTTCTCGATAAAAAGATCGGCAATGCCCTCTACAAGGGGCAGCTCGGGACCGATGACGGTAATGTCTATTTTCTCCTGCTTTGCAAAACTCAGAAGCGCCTCGAAATTATCCGCCTTTATCAACGGGTTTTCGGCAATCTCTTCGGTTGCGGCATTCCCGGGAGTCCAGTAGAGCCTCTTTACCAGCGGACTCTGCGACAGTGCATATGCGAGAGCGTGCTCCCTCCCGCCGCTTCCAAGAACAAGGACCTTCACGATGCATCCCCTCCCCTCGTTTTAAACAACATCTCTATCGATATGAAGCCGGCTCACGCATCCGGATTTATGCACCCTTCCGGTCGAAGCCGGCATAACCCTCACTCACATGCCGCTTGACGGCTGCACGTCTCTAAACTCCGAATACACTCATCTTGCTATCTACATGAAGGCAGCACCCGTAACACGCCGGTATACTTCGAGGTATTTTTCAACCGATTTTTCTATCACCTTGTCCGGCAATGAGGGGGCGGGCGGCGTTTTGTCCCAATCCCGGGTTTCCAGCCAGTCGCGTATATACTGTTTGTCAAAGCTCGGCTGAGGCCCCCCGGGTTTGTACAACTCCCTGTCCCAGTAGCGGGAGGAATCAGGCGTAAAAACCTCGTCCGCAAGCAGAACCTCTCCGTCTACAACGGTAAATTCGAATTTCGTGTCTGCCAGGATGAGCCCCTTCTCATACACCTCATCGTGCACCGTTTCGTACAGCTCCATCGATTTTGATTTGATGAACCGGGCAATCTCAGACCCGATCCTGTTTTCGACCTGCTCAAAGTTTATATATTCATCGTGACCGCTTTTGGCCTTTGTGGTGGGTGTAAATACCGGTTCGGGAAGTCTGTCGCCCTGAACGAGCCCTTTGGGAAGTGGTATATCGAAGAGCCGGCCGGTACGGCGGTAACTGCGCCATCCGGAACCGTCGATATACCCCCGCACCACACATTCGACTTCGATCATCTCCCCCTTTCGCACAAGCGAGCTCCTGCCCTTCAGCATTTCACGCTCCTGTTTGCTCATTCGGAAGGGAAAATCCTGAACATTATCCGATATCAGATGATTCTTTACTATCCCTTCGGTTTTCCTGAACCAGAATGCGGATATCGAATTTAAAACCATCCCCTTAAAGGGAATTGCATTGGGCAGCACCACATCAAAAGCGGAAATCCTGTCGGAGGCGACCATAAGGAGGTTGGAATCGAGGTTGAAAATATCTCGCACCTTCCCCCTGGTGAGAAGCGGAACCGCTTCTATATTGATTTCCCTGTATGCTTCCGGCAGTCTCATAACCTTTTCCTCCTTCACTAAAATTAATATCGCCGGCACGCGGCATGTTAATTTGGATATGCTCTCATCACGGACCTTCCGGCTGTACAAACACCCTTCTCCCACGTACTTCGAGCCTGTCTTCACAGAAGTACTGCAGGGCCTTCGGATAGATGGTATGCTCCTTTTCGAGTATTCGATCTGCCAGAGTATGCTCATCATCATCATCGAAAACGGGTACGGCTTCCTGCAGAATGACAGGTCCTGTGTCGACCCCTTCATCCACAAAGTGGACGGTACACCCGGAATACCTCACCCCGTATTCAATCGCCTGCTTTTGGGCCTCGGTACCGGGAAAGGAAGGAAGCAGAGCGGGATGGATATTGAGAATCCTGTTCGGGTATCTGCGAATAACAGCGCTGGAGAGCACTTTCATAAACCCGGCAAGCGCAATACCGTCCACAGCCTCACGCTCGAGAAGCTCCATAATCCTGCTGAAGTACGAATCGCGCGACTCTTCTCTCTTTTTCTGAAAAACAGCCGTTTTTATCCCTGCCCTGCGCGCATAGGCGAGACCGGGAGCATCGGGATTATCGGAAACAACGACCACCACCTTTCCCCTGATGGCGCCGTTTTTCACCTCTTCAATAATCGCCCTGAAATTCGATCCTCTCCCCGATATAAAAACAGCAAGCCTCTTCACGTTCATAGTATTCAGCCCTCTTTAACGACGACTTCACCGAAAACAACGGGATCTTCCCCCAGCGTGCGAAGATATTCACACATTTTTACGGATGAGCCGGGTCGCACGATAAAAACGAGACCGATCCCCATATTGAAAGTGTTTCTCATCTCCTGTTCATCTATTTCACCGGCATCTTTAATGACCTGGAAAATCGGGTGGGGTGTTATGCTTTTCCATTCTATTTTCAAATCCAGACCTTTCGGAAGTATTCTCACGGTATTGCCGTACAGGCCGCCGCCTGTAACATGGGCAATGCCGGCCACGCTGAAACAGTTCAGCACGTCGAGTGCCGTTTTTACATATATCCGGGTCGGCGTCAATAACTCTTCGATGAGCGGGCGCGAAAGTGGAGAAACTAGAGCGGTGCATGAATATTTTTTTTCTGAAAAAAGCGCTTTTCTGGCAAGGCTGAGACCGTTTGCGTGTATACCGCTTGATCGAATACCGATAAGAACATCTCCTGCTTTGATGGTTTTTCCATCAACTATCCTTTCCCGTTCGGCAATCCCAACGGCAAACCCTGCAAGCTCATACGTGCCTGGTTCGTATACACCGGGCATCTCGGCGGTTTCTCCACCAAGCAGTGCGCAGCCTGCATCTCTGCACCCCTGTACAATACCGTCCAGAACCTCCGATGCCACGCTCGTGTCCAGTTTTGACGTTGCAAGGTAGTCCAGGAAGAATATCGGTTTCGCACCTGCTGTGATGATGTCGTTTACGCACATTGCTACGAGATCGACGCCAATCGTATCGTATTTCTTCGCCTTTTTCGCGAGCAGAAGCTTTGTACCGATACCGTCGGTGCCTGCAACGAGCACTGGATTGCGGTAGTCGAGGGATGAAAGATCGAAAAGTCCGCCGAAGAGCCCGATATTTTTACTTTCGGAGCTTCTCAGCTTGCGCCTTATCATATCGACGAAACGTTCACCCTCCGATATATCAACTCCCGATTCCCTGTATGTAAGTCCCACACCTCTCTCCTGTTATCCGAGATAGGACGGTATCGCAAACCTGCCGAAACAGGACCGCGGCATCGCAAAAAATCGGCGCCTACATCTCATTAACCCGAAAATCTTCCAGGAGCATCTTCCCCTCGTGATCGTCTTCCAGGACCGGCACGGGGTAGTCGCCGTTGAAACACGCGTAGCACAGGCTGTCGAGAGGTTTCCCGACCGCCTTTGAAAGACCGTCTAGGGTAATATAGGTAAGGCTGTCCACCTCGATGAACTTCCGGATGTTTTCAACAGACTGCGTCGAAGCAATGAGCGTTCTCTTTTCGGAGGTATCTATTCCGAAGAAGCACGGGTAGGTTATCGGCGGAGAGCTGATATACAGGTGTATCTCCTTTGCCCCGGCATCCCGTATCATTCTGATTATCCTCTTGCTCGTTGTTCCGCGAACAATCGAATCATCCAGGACAGCCACCCTCCTGCCCTTTATGGCGCTTCGAATGGGGTTCAGCTTGATTTTGACCTTGTATCCCCGCTCACTGGTACCGGGATCGATAAAGGTGCGGCCCACGTAAGGGTTTTTGAACAGACCGATTTCATAGGGTATACCAGCCTCGCGCGCAAAGCCTATCGCAGTCGTTATTCCGGAATCGGGAACCGGAATCACCACATCCGCCTTCACACTGTCGACCCGGTTTGCCCGGGCAAGCTCCCGCCCCATACGCTTACGCACCTCGTATACACTGATCCCGTCTATAACCGAATCGGGACGGGCAAAGTAAATATATTCAAACACGCAGAGCGCGTTTCTCTGCCCTGACTTGAATGTATGGCTACGTACGGAATCACCGTCGATCTCCACCAATTCTCCGGGTTGTATATCTCTGATAAACCGTGCATTCATCACGTCGAGCGCGGTCGATTCGGATGCGACCGCATAGCCCTTGTAAATTTTACCGAGGCAGAGGGGTCTGAAACCATAGGGATCGCGCAGGGCGATCAGTTTTTCACCCCCGATCATGACGATTGAGTATGACCCTCTGACCCTGGCGATTGCATCGAGCACCGCCGTTTTGATATCCCGCGTCTTCCGGCTCGAAACGAGATGTAAAAGAAGCTCCGTATCAGAGCTCGAACGGATAAGGGCGCCGTTTTCAATAAGCGTATTCCTGAGCTCCTTCGAGTTGACGATATTCCCGTTATGGGATACGGCCATCATCCCGCCCCAGTACCGGGCGATGATCGGCTGCACGTTCTGAAAGTATCCCGACCCGGTCGTCGAGTACCGTACATGGCCGATGCCCAGGTTTCCAGTAAGAGATTCAAAGTCGGAAGGCTTGAATACCGAGGTGAGCAGTCCTTCGCCCCTCTTGATATTGACGATATCGTTTTTATACGTTGCAATGCCCGCACTCTCCTGTCCCCTGTGCTGAAGGGCGTACAATCCCCTGTATATGAGGGCGCCGGCGTTGAATGAGCTGTCGGACGACATCAGGCCGATAATCCCGCACTTTTCACGGGGGATATCCTGAAAATCTCCACGTTCAACCATTCTCCGCTTCTCCATAGGCATTGCATTCGCTCTCGATACCGCGTACTGCCTCCTGCCAGTACCCTGCAATATGCCGCGCTCGTTTCTCTGCAAGTCCTGTGTATACTGCCGGGTCCTGCGAAAGTTTCTTCCAGGAATCAAGTCCTTTAATATCCTCGAAAGCGCTGTCTTTCTCCACAACTTCCAGGAAACGTCTGCCCTCCTTCCTCGCAATCACAGTTGCCTGCTTTACAATTTCATGGGCATCGGATCGGCCCTTTGCGGCAAGAAGAATATACAGCGGCTCGGCGAGAAACATCCCGTCCGTCGCATCGATGTTCTTCCGGAGATTGACGCGGTCGATGGAAAGTTTTGAAAGCTGTCTGACAAGCCGATCGACCGAAAGTGTAAAAGCGGTTATAATCTCGACAACGAACCTGTTCGAAGCGGAATTTGTGAGGTCCCTCTGATGCTCCGAAATCTGATCGTAGTAGCGGGTAATAATTCTCGGTGCATACTCTTTCCACAGCGACTTCACATGCTCGAAATTCCACGGGTTTCTCTTATGGGGCATTGTTGAAGAACCCACCTGCCCCTTTTCGAACTTTTCACCCATTTCAGCGATTTCCGTACGCTGGAGATGCCGCATGTCGTCGCCTATCTGAGCCAGGACGCCGAAAGCCGACACCACGGCGTGCACCAGGTCGAGTATATACTCCGGTTCAACGATCTGCGATGAAAATTTCCCCGGTTTCAGCCCGAGCTCGCCGAGCGCATCTTCCTCAAAACGTCCGGCATCGTCAAAGATGAGAGACCCGGCATTGTACGCTCCGACCGCTCCGCTTATCTTGCCGCGCAGCTCTTTCACGGCGTGGACGATCCTGACAAGCCTCCCGCCGAATCTGTCGGCATACCCTGCGAACAGAAATCCGACCGTTATAGGCACCGCATGCTGGCCGTGTGTTCTCCCGATCTGAGCGGTACCCGCTTCCTGCAGGCTGATATCAGTCAGAACTTTCATAAACGTGATGCACCGGGGTATGACGACTCTGTAAAACACATCCCGCATTCGAAGAGCCTGTGCGGTACCGGTGATATCTTCCGATGTGGCGGACAGGTGAATAAAAGGGGCAAGATCATCACTCACCTTCCTCTGCAGCACGTTCACCAGTGCACGTATATTGTGTCTTGTTTTCTCCTCTTCACGGTACACCTCCTCTGCAGTTATGCCGAGGCAAACCTTTTTCATCATCCCTGCCGAGCCGGCGGGTACGATACCGTACTTCTCCATAACTGCAATGATTGCCGCCTCGACCTGCGCCTCGTATCGAATAAAGGAGCTTTCAGAGAGGTACCCCGCGAGTTGCTCCATAAGCTCTCTGTTGCTCCTGTAATACCGGGAGTCAAGCGGACTGATATTGAGGAATATGTCCCTCTCCATGTTCTATTCCTTCGATAATCGGCTATTCTTGTGCACAATACCGTCCACCATCTCTTTTTTATACGCAATCAGTTTCTTGTATACGGATGGATCGGAAAGCGAGAGGATTTGAGCGGCAAGCAGGGCAGCATTCCTCCCTCCATTGATTGCAACCGTTGCTACCGGGACTCCGGGAGGCATTTGTACCATGGAGAGCAGGCTGTCGAAACCCATAACCGGTGACGAAGACGCCACCGGCACTCCTATGACCGGACGGGTGGTATACGAGGCAACCGCGCCTGCCAACGCCGCCGCCATCCCGGCTATTGCAATAAACAGCTTTGCCCCGCTGTCGGTTGCGGTGCGGACATACTCCCGGAGCATATCCGGCGTTCTGTGTGCGGAGATGATGCGGCCTTCAAAAGAAATACCGAATTTCTCAAGCAGAGAAACAACCTCGCTGTAAACAGGTTTATCGGAATCGCTGCCCATAATGATTGAGACTCTGTGCATGTTGATTCTCTCCGGGGGATGTTGAAGCACGCTCGAATGTACACCTCCTGATCGATACGCGCGTTAAACCTCACTCACGATTCTCAGCTTCGAAGATCATGGAAGCGAACTTTTAATCCTACTTTTTATTTTCACTGTATAAAACCAAAAAGTAAAGATGAAATGAACAGCCGGCGGTATCGAATAGTTTATGTGATTGAACAGTATAAAATGAAACGGGCGGAGAATCAAGAAAAACCCTTCAGCTCTCGTTCCACTTTATCGCGAACTATCGATCCAATTTCCCCAAGGCCGACCTTCTCCTTTTTCCCGCTTCTTCTGTGCGCCAGCTCGACACTGTTTTCCGACAGTCCCTTATCACCGATATTCACCCTGTACGGTATACCGATAAGGTCTGCATCTTTAAACTTGACTCCCGGTCTCAGCTCCCTGTCATCGAGAAGCGCTTCGAGTCCTGCGGCCTGAAGCTCATTGTAGAGCCGGTCAGATACCTCTTTCATGCGGCCGGTATATTTAATGGGAAGAATATACACGTGGTACGGTGCTATCGACATCGGCCATATAATACCGTTTTCGTCATGATTTTGCTCAATTACAGCCGCAACAGTCCGTTCGACGCCAATGCCGTAACAGCCCATGAGCGGTACCCGGGCATCGCCCGCCTCATCCAGATAGGATACATCAAAGGCCTTTGCATACTTATCCCCGAGCTTGAAGATGTGTCCGAGCTCAATACCCCTGAAAAGGGAGAGCGTCTCTCCGCACCGAGGACATCGATCCCCTACACCGACGAGCCTGATATCGGTATAGCTGTCGGGTGTAAAGTCTCTTCCCGCATTGACGTTTTTATAGTGATAGTCTTTCCGATTCGCACCCGTTACCCCCCCCCTTATATTCTTTACACTGGCATCGGCAATGACAACGGCACCGGCAACCTTGACGGGCCCTGCGAAACCGAGCGGGATATCGAGATATTTAAGAGTCTCTTCCGAATCGGCCTTGTCGATTTCAGGCACACCGAGGCGGTTTTTCAGCTTTGTTTCATTTACTTCAAGATCTCCACGAATGAGCGCAGCAACATACGCTCCCTCCGAAGTCTTAAAAAGAAGCGTTTTTATCAGATGCTCCGGCCCGGTATTGAGAAACCGGGTCAAATCGGCTATGGTTTTCACGCCCGGAGTGTGGACGAGCTCGAGCTCTCCGGTATCGCCGTATTTCCGCTTTTCCGGCAGACATTCGGCTCTTTCCCTGTTTGCCGCATAACCACAGGAAGAACACTGAACGATCTCCTCCTCTCCGACCTGTGCAGGAACCATGAATTCCTCAGAGTCGGAACCGCCCATTGTCCCGGAATCTGCAGCAACCGGTATCGTATGAAGGCCGCATCGCTGAAATATCCTCCTGTAGGCCGATGCCATGTCGTTGTAGGTAGCGTCGAGGGATTCGTTGTCCGAAGATGTGTGAAAGGAGTATGCATCCTTCATGGTAAAGGTTTTCCCGCGCATTATACCGAACCGGGGACGTATTTCATCCCTGAATTTCGGCCCGATATGATAGACGGTCAGCGGCAGATCGCGGTAAGATTTTATATGATCCTTCAACAGGACTGTAAATACCTCCTCATGAGTAGGCGCCAGCACATAATCCTGCATGTTCCTGTCTTTGAGCCTGAACAGCTCGGCGCCCATTGCAAACCACCGGTTGCTCTGCTTCCACATATCGCCCGGTATGAGCACCGGCAGGAGAAACTCATTGCCCCCGATCCTGTTCATCTCCTCCCGTATGATATTTTCAACCTTCTTGATTACCCTGTTTCCCAGCGGAAGCAGGGAGTAGATACCGCTCGAAACCTTTTTTATAAGCCCGGCCCGTATCATTAGTACATGGCTCTGAACTGCCGCATCCTTCGGTGCCTCCTTCAAGGTCGGGAAAAAAAGCTTGCTGATACGCATGCGACACCACCGGTCATATGAGATGCACCAAAAGATAATAGGGTGCATGTCGAGTTTCAAACAAAATAGGAGCACACACGAAAAATGGGTGCAAAGGGCGCTACGGTTCAGACCGGATGTACTATTTCGGGTTGCTGTTCCAAAAGCTTCGTGATATATTTTGATATCCGGAGGTCAAACATGTTCAGAATCAGAAGGTTCTTCGCAATTCTTTTCATTTTTACGGCTTTGCCGGGTATATCTCTTTTTGCAAATACCTCTATTACCGGTGCATACGGATATTTCACCATGCCTATCACAAGCACACCGGAAAAAGGAACCGTACATATCAATGCCGGATACATCTTCGATCCCGGCAATATATACGTATCTTTCAATACCGCTGTACTGCCCAACTGGGAATTATCTGCCGGCAAGGAAATACTCACCGAAAAAGGCCGGGATATAGGTGTTACACCGTTTATATTCGGCAGCAAATACGTCTTTTACGGCGCCGGCACGGGCGGCTTCAGAGCAGCTGCAGGTATACAGGCTGAGTTCATGTCGGATGCTGCAGGGGTCGACGGAACGCCGATCTCGATATATGCGGCAATCAGCGAAAGTGCCGGAAAGCTCGGTTATATGAACACAGGACTCGGATATACGTTCGGTGTCGACGCCGGATACCTCCTCAACTTTTTCTTTGGTATCAGAAAGCCGATTTACCGAGACAAGCTCTATGTTATCGGTGAATTTACAAACTACAGCGTCCGCAAAGGGCTCGGGCTTGCGTGGGACGAGCAACGCGGCGTTTTCAATACCGGACTGCTGTACGAGCTCAATCAATTTTTCACGTTTAAGGTAGTGGGATACGACCTCCTCGACCACTTTCTGACCGTTGGAATCGGTGCTGAGGCAAGTTTCAAGGCGTTTTAAAGGTTGCTGCGGCAAAAACCTCAAAAGACTACGGGAACGTATTAAAAAAATAGGGGCCTCAAAATGAGACCCCGTTTATGTGAAGCAGGTTGCACACAAGAGGAATCAAAATGCACATATCCTCAGGAATCTTGAGTTATGATTCCTGAATTCGCTGTATAAATCTGTTGAACCGTATCTCTTTTCGCCTGATTATATCATGTGATAGAGCACGCGGACTGCTGATCCTGCTCATTATCCGATTGATCTTTCTCACAAATGATAGATCCAGAGAATGCCCCGACTTGTAGGCGATAAAATGTCCCATCATCTTATATCCGATCAACGAGAGATCTCCTATCAAATCGAGCATCTTATGTCTGACGCACTCATTATCATACCGCAGGTAGTCATTTAAGAGCCCGTCTTTCGTATAGGCGAGCGCATTGTCCAGAGAGCCGCCGAGGGCGAGATTATTTTGCTGCATCATTTCAAGGTCTTCAACAAACCCGAACGTTCGTGCCGAGGCAATCGAGTTTTTAAAGGTATCTCTTGTTATCGTGTAATGAGCAGTCTGCGTACCGACAGCCTCGCTTTTCGAGTTAAAATCGATGGTGTAGGTGATTTTGAATTGCTCATTGGGCAGTACTATGAGATAGCTCCCGTTGTGCTCAATCCACATAGGATAGGGAATATACACAATTTTCTGCACCGCATGCTGAACAGCCATGCCGGCTTCTTCGAATGCACGTATATACTTCTCCGAAGAACCGTCAAGTATGGGCATTTCACCACCGTACACCCTGATATATGCATTGGTTATATCGTACGCATAGAATGCCGCCATGATGTGCTCGATTGTCCGAATATCATACCCGTTGTTTCCTATGGTGATGGCGTTTGTGGTGCTGCGCAGATTTGTAAAATGTGCCTTAATCCCTTCTGATATATCTCTATCATCCGGAATAAACAGCAAACCCGTGTCAACGGGCGCAGGTGAGATCGTTACCCTGGAAGAAGCACCGGTATGAAGCCCTATTCCTTCTATTGTAAAGCTGTCTGAAACCGTATTCTGGAAGAACATATATCCACCTTTTCGGACTCATTATGCTGGTCGCATGTATTACTGCAATTCCCGTACCATTTAAGTAAACAGGCGATATATGATAATTAACTGATATACTGACAATTACAGTATTATAACTTTTCATATTATAATAAAAATATACTATCTGTGGTATTTATTACACATGTACGTATTATTTTATCCACAGATTATTCTATACTGCCCGGATGTTTTGCATCCGGATAATGACGCTTATCGGCGGCAGCATACCTCTTGTATAACCGTGTGGAATCGAAGACTCAATATTAAAAGAGGAGTCGTCGGTATACTCATTTATATGAGCTTCAGAATAGTTTATTTCAAGGGCCTTCCCCCCGGCTGTAAGGCTTATTTTCTGCGGAAAAGACACTTCATTATACCGATTAAACTTTGTGAGCGTCAGGGTGTATACATCCGGCGAAAAAGTCACCGTTGTACTCGTCGGAAGATAATCTTCGTCAAAATGAATCTCCTCGCGCATGCCGCTTCCCGCTATAAGAAGTGTGGTTGAATCAAGGGGAGAAACGGCTTCTTTTCCTTCAATATACACTCTTCCGACAATCGACGGGAGGAGAAGATCTGAGGGTATATCGATGCCGACCAGCTTTTTCAGATCGAGCGCATCATACTTCATCAGATAAAACTCTTTCTTCATGTGACGGACAATAAGGACATCGCTTCCGTTTTTAATAAATGTCAGTACCGGTTTCTTGAATACAAAATCATTGAGATCTAGCCTGAGGTCCCCACTTCTCCATATAACAGCAGCCCGGAAACTGAGTGTTTGATTATCATCTTTGTAAAACATGATCGCAGTGCCGGTCATTTCTTTCATGCTGCCGTTGTACACAGCAAGTTTTTTCATGAGCAGGGATGCCGTATCCTCCTCTACTCCGGTCTTTTGTATTCGGGCCATGCACGAAACGGCCAGCAGAAGCAGGCTTGCCGTTAAGAGCACGCACATACCACGTTTCACTGTTTTAGCTCTCCTTGAGCCTTCTCGATTTTCTTTCGTATCTTTTCTACATCCTTCATTTCCACGGCCCTCATCCAGGCTGCGAGCGCCTTTTGGGTCTCACCAAGCTTGCTGTACACATCGCCCAGATGATCGTAAATGAGATAGTTCTCTTCATCAGATTCATCCAGGTTCTGAACGGCTTTCTCGAGAAACACCTGTGCTTTCTCGTACTGATCAAGCCGATAGTAGACCCAGCCAAGGCTGTCGAGATATGCTCCGTTTTCAGGATCGATTTCAAGAGCCTTTTCAATATAAGATTTTGCCTCATCGAGACGTATACCCGCATCCGCCAGCAGATACCCTAAATAATTGAGGGCCGGGGCATTCGTGTCATCAAGTTTAATCGACCTGTCCAGGTTCTTGACGGCGTTCGGTACATCTCCGAGCCGCTCGTAACATATTCCGATGTTGAAAAGATACAGCGCATTATCCGGTTTCAGCTCGGAGGCCTTGAGAACCGCCTGGAGCGCATTATCATACTCTTTGAGGATTCTGTATTCAAGGCCGAGATAGTAGTACAGTTGATCGTTTTCCGGCATCAGCTTCACGGCCGAATGAAAACTCCGTATCGCTTCTTCATGCTTTCCGATCCTGTCATAATTTATGCCGAGTTTAATATATGCATCCCCCTTTTCGGCCGCATTGTCCAGATAGTATTCATATTCGTCGATTGCCTGCTCGGTTTTGCCCATGGCGCTGTAGATATCGCCGAGTAAATACCTGTTTTCCAGATACAGCGGATCTATTATTTCAACCCGCTTCGCATTTTGCAGCGCCTTTTCGTAAGCACCTATATTGTAGTACGTGCCTGCCAGAACAAACCGCCATTTTTTTTCCATATCCACATTCTGCGTCTGCTCGGCTATTTTAATCAAACCCACATAGGGGGCGATTGCAGACGGGTCCTGCTGTATCGACTGTTCGAAAAGTGCCCTGGCTTTATCCAGATTACCCTGAAGGTATTTCAGAATTGCCTTTGAAACCGGCTGAAGCTTCTTTTTATCACCTATTCTGTCGAATACGGGCGACGGGTTCTGGCCCTCGATAAAGAGATTGATGCCGTAATCCTCGAGCATTTCATCGCTGAGCAGGTCTTTTCTGTCGAGTTTGGCAAAGAGATCGAGCGCTTCATTGCTCCGTCCTTCACTGAGAAAGATATAGGTCAGATAAAAAATAGCCTTTTCATTTTCGGGGTCGGCCTTTAAAACATTCTTGTACTCCTCCTCGGCAAGTGAGAAGGCGCCCTTTTTCGTGTACAGATAGGCGAGGTTCAACCGAACGTCGATCAGTGAGGGCCTGTACTGGAGTATCTTCTCGTATACTTCGATGAGCTTTTCGTCATTGTTCAGCTTGCTGTACGATTCCGCAAGAAAAAAAAGCGCCTGCAGGTTGTCGGGCTTTTTCTCGAGCAGTTTTTCAAGGTAGGAAACGGCTTCTTTGTAATTATTATCCTGAATCAGTACGGCGGTAATGACCTGAAGAGCAGTTTCATTTCCAGGGTCGATCTCAAGGGCTTTGAGAGCATAGTCGGAGGCTTTTTCCTGATCACCCTCTATACTGTAAATATCCGCAATAACCGAGTAGACTAGAGAAGACGGTTCCTTCAAATGCCCGGCACACAGCTCAAACTGCTGAATTGCCATGGAGAATTCGTTGTCGTACAGGTAGTAATACCCCATGGAAAATGCAGTCAGAGCATCCGCGTCGCTGAAGGGACCGGCATATAAAGGAACCGCAAACAAAGTAAAGGCCGTGATAAGTATGATCGTAATTTTCAATTATGCTGCAGATGACCCCGGGCGGAGCCATTCACCTTCCTTATGAATTAGTCACAGACAGTCCGAGTACGGGAAACAGCATTGAAACCTCTTCTTTCCGGACCCAACACAGTCATCACGCGTTACTGTTCTAAAATATTGTTTTTACAAATCTTCCCGTTACCGGAAGCTCACCGGCGAGGGGAGTAACGTATTCTCTGAATATCCTTTCGTCTATTTCTCCGCCTTCAAGTATCCATCCCGTTGGGAAGCTCTTTGTATGTTTCTGAACACTTTGAAGCGGTGTTACGAAGGTCGTAATACGGTAGGTCCCGTCCCCTTCGGCTCTTTTAATTGCAATGCTTCCTTCGTCGAATGTATCCTGTGTCGCCGTGAGTACCGCGCTGACGCCGACTGTGTACGCCTCACGGGCATCAACTTCAGAGATTGAAAGAGGAAATGAACGCTGCGGATAGCCGAGGGTATCGGCCCGCACCCGTTTGATATTCAGAGAGCTTTTCACTATCATTGAAAGTATATCTCCCATCATCCCGGAACCGCTGAGACTCACGTTCCCGTGCGAGTCGAGCTCGACAGCACCGCCTTTTGTCTTTGGATTATACTTATCCGGCAGTGTGAGCCGAACAAAGGAGTTGAGCCACTGAGAAATGTAATCGGGCTTTTTCCCGTTCTTCAGATTGAATATTCCCTGCTTGTTGATTCCCTCGGAAACCGCGATGAGAGCCCGCCCGTGCTCCTTGAAAGTTCTATCCACATCTGCAAGAAAGGAATCGAGATCAAAGGGCATCTCCGGCATATAGACGAGATGGGGGCCGTCCTTCGGGTATTGTCGCGCGAGCACGCTGGCTGCAGTCAAAAATCCCGCATTTCTTCCCATGACGACATTGATCTTTACCCCTTTCAGGGCCCTGTTGTCTTCATTGTCCCCGATAAACGCACATGCAACATACCGTGCTGCGCTGCCATACCCGGGGCAGTGGTCGGTTACGAGAAGGTCATTATCGATTGTTTTCGGGATATGGACCACACGAAGATCGTACCCCTCGTGCGCGGCATAGCTGTTGATGATGTACGCCGTTTCCGCGGAGTCGTTGCCTCCGATATAAAAAAAATACCGCACATTCATCTTTTTAAAATTATCAAATATCTTCATACATTCGTCGTCCGTCGGTTTATGCCGTATCGAACCGAGCGCGGCTGCAGGAGTATGCGATATTTGCCTCAGAACAAAGTTCGGCTGAGAGAAAAGAGGGACATATTCATTATTCAGCATGCCCTGCACCCCGTGCCTGGCGCCGTAGAGCTCGAGAATTTCCCCATGTTTTCTCGCTTCCATGATCGCACCGATAAAGCTCCGATTAATCACCGCGGTAGGTCCGCCCGATTGTCCTATGACCGCATTCCCTTTTGGACCACCCATATGAGACTCCTTACCTTCTGTTCGTATACTATAATAGAATACTATTTTTTGAAAAATTCTTGTACAAAAAACGGGCCTGCCGAATATTTTCATCATAAATTTCAAACGCAAAAAAATGCACGGCTTAAAAACGAACATTCCTCTCAAAAAGAGGAGTGATCTCCCCGTTGTAAAAGAGCTGCACCAGCGCCGATTTTGGGAGCCTGTTCTGCTCAACGAGAAATATAACGGAGCTGCTTTCTCCGGACAGCAGGGTGTTCTCTGCAATTTTTTTTTCCAGTTTCAAAACAACCGAATCATTTTTTTTTATATGTACGAGCACGGGTATGGGTTTCTCGAACCGAATGGGATCCGCCGTTTGATTTTTCACCGTAAGCCCTATCAAAATCTTCTTTCCCTTGATTCCGGTGACGTTCAGGCCGTAGCGCACTCCATCGATCTCTTTTTCGATGTACACATTCGCAGGTCTGTTGAGCAGATAAAACACGAGCGCAACAAGAAGGATATCAACCAGGATAATGAAGAGCCCTCTTCGGGTTTTCCTTGAAAAGAAGCGCCGTCTTTCCGGCACATATCCGGTTCTGAGCTTCTTTAACCGCTCCTCCCTGCTGTAATGGAAATGGAGCTCTTTGTTATTATCCGGTGTTGACCCGGTATGCGGACCTCCGGTCATGTCAGCGTTTGCCTCCAAGCTGCCTGAATGCATAAGGAAGAAGCTCGATGAGGTCTCCTGCATGGGCGGCATCCTCGGTAAATACTTCTTCGGCCCGTTTACCGCACTCCGTATGAAGAAAAACGCCTGCAACCGCTGCGTCTCTGCAGGACAGACCGCGCGCCATCAGTGCCCCTATTATGCCGGAAAGAACGTCACCGCTCCCACCCTTTGCGAGCGCCGGCACCCCACCGTCATTGTAAAACGTTTCTTTGCCGTCGGCGACGACGGTGACTGCGTCTTTGAGTACGACGGTGACATCGTACTGTGCCGAAAATCGGGCT
Organism: uncultured Spirochaetota bacterium; assembly: GCA_964521865.1. Taxonomy (GTDB): domain Bacteria; phylum Spirochaetota; class B62-G9; order B62-G9; family DRHN01; genus CAYSRJ01. The sequence goes on from CAZFTJ010000002.1 coordinate 81,700, forward strand.
GCGATCTCCCTCTTGTTTTTTTTAACCTCGCTGTTCGTCGTCCCTGTGAGCCGCGCCATTTCCCCGATATGGGGTGTGACGACGACACGGGCCTTTTTATTTTTCAAAATATCCGGATTTTTTGCAATATTGTTTAATCCATCGGCATCCACCAGCAGCTTTTTATCAAGCTGAAGCAACTTTCTGATTATCATAAGAGCGCCGTCGAACACGCCCATACCCGGCCCCGAAACAAGCGCATCCTGCCGTTTGAAAATGCGTTCGAAATCTGCGTTTTCAGGCAGCGAATCGATTGAGCCCGGCATAAGACCGAGAATAATCTCATCCGGTTTCCGGACCATGGATTCATTTTTAAAAAAAACGGTTACCAGGCCGCAGCCGCTCCTTGAACCTGCTCGGGCGGCGAGGAGAGCGGCCCCCTCAAATCCGTCCCTGCCGCCGAGAACGCCGAGATGCCCGTATGTTCCCTTGTGAGAATTTTTTTCTCTTTGGGGAACGAGCTTCTTTACAAGATCGGCATCTATGAACAACACCGGCGATTGGTCGGCCTCAATGAGGTCGGGAGGAAAACCGATATCAAGCACCGCCAGCTTCCCGCACAGCGCCTTTCCAGGATACTCGACAATGCCGAATTTCAACATGCCCACGGTATAGGTCGCGCACGCCTGCATTGCGTGAAGCCCGGTCTCTTCAGCGTTTGCATCCACACCGGACGGAAGATCGACGGATATAACAGGTACTCCGCAGTTTCTCGTAAAATCGATAATGTCTGCAACAACTCCTCTCGGAATCCCGTGGAATCCAAGGCCGAGAAGTGCATCGATAATGAAGCTGCATCCGTACAGATACGACTTTTCTTTGTTGAATAACTCAGGAGTTTCGATTGTTCGCACGTTAATATTGAAAAAACCCAGTCTTTGATAGTTTATGCGCGCCTCATTCTTTAATTTTTTTTCATGAACACATAAGAATACGGCGACCCCACCGAACCCTCTTCTCTTCAGATGTCTCGCGATGACAAAACCATCGCCGCCGTTGTTGCCGCCTCCGCATACCACTGCGATTCTATCTGTTTTTTGCACGGAAAAATCCCGAAGAAACGCGTTTACAAACTCCATGCCCGCATTCTCCATAAGAATTTCACCCGGAATACCGTATTCCTCAATCGTTCTGCGATCGATTTCTCTCATCTCGTCCCGATCAACGATTCGCATTTTTAAACTCCTCTATCTTTTCCAGGATGAAATCCCATACGCCGGTCTTTTTCTTCTCCCCATTCAGAATCTCATCGCTGGCCCACCTGTAAAAGTACGCATTTTTATCATCAATCTTAAGAGCATATACCGAGCCGTCCACCCCTACTTGAACATTGGTCCACAGCCCGTCGTCCTCGAATGTAAAACTTCGCTTGGCGCATACAGTGCCGTCCGGTTTGACGATCGTCACAACCGATCTGTTTTTATTGATATATTTCCAGAGGAAAACATCGGATTTTCCGTCGATACCGAGACACTCCTGAGTCGTGTCGTTTGCATGCGTCAATCCGGTCTGCCATATATAGGAAGAGCTGATATCGTCCGCCCCGACATCAAAACGCACAAGCTTATAAAACAGAAGATCGTTCATACTTTTTTTCACCGGCTGCTCTGCGGACTTCGTTTCATCAAAGTTCTCGATCTCGATCTCCTCGCCCCACGTATCCTCCGCCTTTTTTATCGACTTCGTATCATTGGTGGTTTCATACTGAGAGACCCAGTACACAAGTTTTTTATCGTTAAATTCAGGCCAGACATCCATGATAAACGATACTCTATCCACCGGTTTGCTGCTTCCGAGGATTTCCTCCCTGTTTATTGTATGCCGTTCAATCAGTTTGCCCTCAGCGTCGTACCTATAGTAGGTCCAGTTTTCCCAGGCCTCGTCTGCAGTCAGAACGATCAGATTACCGTTGATATCCGTCGCAATCTTATAGATGTAATAGAATGGGTCCGAGTCGGTTCCATTCTTGCCGATCCTGTATTGAAAATTTCCAAGTCTGTCAAACTTCAGTATATACGACATATATGATTCGGTGTAATGTGCATCTTCACTTCCGACATCGTCATCCAGGCTGATAATGTCTATGACTGATCCCTGTTTTTCCTTCTGAATAAAGACATCCTGGACATAGAGATTGTTTTCATTGTCGACCGCTATTTGATCGATCGTATCGAAATTGTATGTTTTACGTTCTTTTGTCCGCAGAACTGTGTCTGCCTCCCCGCCCATATTATCCGCAGTATCACCCTTTGAAATCACTAAAATGACATCTCCCTGTGTGGTTATTTTCATAATCTGCTGATTGACACTGTCGACCACGAAGAAGAACCCGTTGCGAAACAGCACCGCACCGGGACCGTGAAACTCGCCGTTTTGTCTTCTCTGAACACCGATTTGCTCCTCCGACCTCCCTAAGAGAACACTGAAGAGTTTTTCCTTTTTTAGCTCTACAACCCGATTCTTTCCGCATCCGTTCATAATGAGGAGGGCTCCTGCAAGTATCGGCAGTAAAATTTTTATCGGTAGGGCGCTTCGGGTCCGCCCCATGCGGCCGCACGGCGGTATAACAGCTCTCCTTGACATTTTACCTCTCTTTCGTCCGGCATTTTCATATCTGAAACGCAGGTATGACGCAGAGCGTCTGCATAACGTATCACAACGGGCCGGAAGCCTCGTTTGTTCATTCGCATATAGTATACGTAAAGTAGCAGAATTTTCAGCAAGATTAAATAATTTTCGCGACCCGCAATACAAAATATTATGAAAAATAGTGCATACAATTTCGTCGGATACCGAAATGACGGCTCGAAATTGCATTGATTTTTAAAAACACCCATAGTAAATTTGTTGCATGAAAAATCCAATCGTAACAATTTTCGGCAGTAAAAATGAAAGAGAAATCAAGAGTCTTTCCCCCCTCCTTGAAAAAATCAACTCTCTCGAATCTGAAATCTCATCCCTCTCCGACAACAGCCTGAGACAGAAAACGGACGAATTCAAAAAGAGACTCGAAAACGGCGAAACGCTGGACGATATACTTCCCGAAGCCTTTGCAGTTGTCCGGGAGACGGCAAAAAGAACGATCAACATGCGTCATTTCGACGTTCAGATACTGGGCGGAATTGTTTTGTATCAGGGTAAAATTGCTGAAATGAAAACCGGCGAAGGCAAAACGCTTGCCGCGACGCTGCCTCTCTACCTTATCGCACTTGAAGGAAAAGGCTGCCATCTCGTTACCGTAAACGACTACCTTGCAAAACGGGATGCCCAGTGGATGGGGCCGATCTATGAATTCCTCGGTTTGAAAGTCGCTTTTCTGTACCATGATATTCCCTTCGAGGAGAGGAAAGAGGCATACGATGCCGATATTACCTACGGAACAAATAATGAATTCGGGTTCGATTACCTTCGCGACAATATGGCCGACAGCCTTGAGGCCATGGTACAGAGAGGACATCACTATGCAATTGTGGATGAAGTCGACAGCGTGCTCATCGATGAGGCGAGAACCCCGCTTATTATTTCAGGACCAACGGATTCCGACTCCTCCCCTTTCTACGAGCTTAATCCGAAAGTGAAGAACCTTGCAGTCAGGCAGAAATCGATTGTCAACAGGTACCTCAAAGATGCCGAAGAGCTTTTGCGGCAGGGGAACCGCGAGGAGGCGGGTAAAAAACTGCTCCAGGCCGAGAAAGGCGATCCAAAAAACAAGCGGCTTTTGGAGCTGAAAGAAAACCCGGAAAATATCAAACTCATCCAGAAAACGGAATTTTACTATAATCAGACCAAAAGTATTTCAGAAATCGAGGAGGAGCTGTACTTCGTTATTGAAGAGAAGGGGCATTCCGTAACCCTGACCGAAAAGGGCCGCGCCGGGCTCTCACCCTCAAATCCCGAGAAGCTGATACTGCATGATTACACCGACAGGCTTGCCGAGATCGAGAAATTGGAACTTTCGAAAGAGGCGATGCGTGCGAAAAAAGAGGAGATAGAAACAGAATATCTCGAGGCCAGTGAAAAGCTTCACATCATCAATCAGCTCCTCAAGGCCTACTCTCTGTACGAACGCGACGTGGAGTATGTCGTACAGGAGGGAAAGGTTATCATAGTCGACGAATTCACCGGCAGACTGATGCCGGGCAGGCGTTTCGGTGAAGGCCTGCACCAGGCAATCGAAGCGAAAGAAGGTGTAACCGTCGAAAGAGATACGCAGACTCTTGCTACCATCACCATACAGAATTATTTTCGTCTGTACGATAAGCTTGCCGGTATGACGGGTACGGCCGCAACCGAGGCGGAGGAGTTTTCAAAAATATACAGCCTCGAAGTGGTTGTTATTCCGACCAATGAACCCGTTATCCGCATCGATCACCCGGATAGAATCTACCGCACTTCGAAAGAGAAGTGGCGGGCTATCGCCGATGAAATTGAAGAGCTGCATTCAAAGGGGCAGCCGGCGCTGGTGGGCACCATATCGGTTGAAAAATCAGAGCTGCTCTCCAAGGTTCTGAAAAAGCGTCGGATACCCCATGAAGTCCTGAATGCGAAGTATCATGAAAAGGAAGCGCAGATCATTGCAAAGGCCGGTGAGAAAACGTCGGTCACGATTGCAACCAATATGGCGGGCCGCGGCACCGATATAAAACTCGGCGAAGGAGTCAAAGAGCTCGGGGGTCTGCATATTCTCGGAACCGAACGACATGAGGCCAGGCGCATCGACAATCAGCTCCGGGGCAGAAGCGGCAGACAGGGAGACCCCGGCTCGTCCCGGTTCTATATGTCCCTGGAAGACGACCTGATGCGGCTCTTCGGATCGGACAAGATCTCCAATGTTATGTTGAAGATGGGAATGGAGGAAAACCAGAACATCGATTCCCCCCTTGTGACCAAAGCGATCAGCAGCGCACAGAAAAAGGTCGAAAACAGAAATTTCGAAATCAGAAAACATCTTCTGGAATACGACAATGTGATGAACGACCAGAGGAACTACATATACTCAAAGAGGGCGGAATTCCTGAAGAATCTCAATATTAGCGAGAAAATCGATGAAATAATCGCAGATGTTGTCGACGCACAGCTCGAAGAGCTGGAGCTGTCGAAGTCGGGGATCACCGGACAGGATATCGCTCCCGTCGAACAATGGCTCTCAGACCTTTTGAAAGAGGATATCGAGATCGGTATCGTCGAAGGTAAAGAGATCGGCTCCGACGAACTGAGAAAACGCATCCTGAGCTCCGGCTTCGAGGCTCACCGTGAGAAGATAACGGAACTTGGCGAAGACATTGCGCCGCGCATCGAGCAGTTTCTTGCCCTTCAGGCTATTGACAAGCGGTGGAAGGAACACCTGTACGAAATGGACGGCCTCAGGGAAGGTATCGGCTACCAGGCATACGCGCAGAAAGATCCACTGATTGAATACAAGTTCCAGGCGTTTAATCTATTTCAGGAGCTGGTTGTCAATATCAATACCGATATTATCAAAAACCTGTTCAGAGTCCACCTGGCGCCGTCTGTTCGACGACCGACTATATGGCGTATTAAAAACACACAGCATGAAGAGTACGGTCAGTACGGTCATTTCGGCGGCCGTGAACAGTACGAATCGGCTGAACCGTATGCCGGAAGCGGCGCACCTGTTCAGCACCAGAAACGGGAACGGGTTCAGGTTGTGGTCGGACAAAAAGTCGGAAGAAACGACCCCTGTCCATGCGGGAGCGGCAAAAAATACAAGTACTGCTGTGGAAGGTAATCCCGCCCGGGCCGTGCGCTTATCTGACCTGTTATCCGGACGCTTCGCATCCGGATAATGTCGAAGATGCCGAAGGTGCTGTCAAGTACCGAAGGTGCTGTCAAGTACCGAAGGTGCATGTGGTACTGAAGGTACCGCCGGTGCGAGCACCAGGATTTGTTACACGACGATTCGCGCCGTATTAACTGATCGTAGCCCCGACATCCGTTTTATTCATTTCCAGAACAGACGTCCCGGTTATAAATGTGAGATACGATGGAATAAGGGGCAGTACGCAAGGTGAAATAAAGGAGATAAAGCCTGCAAAAAGCGCAATAAAGAAAGAGAGGTTTCCCGATTCGATCGTTGTGACATCCGGAATGAATGCAAGGTACTGGGAAAATTTCTGAAATTGCCCGACAATAAGCGCCAATCCGACACCAAGAAGAAGAAGTCCGCTTATCAGCTTGATCATCTTGAAGTGTTTTTTCAAGAAAGATGAAAATTTTAGAAAACACTCGAAGGCGATGACGGAAAAAAGAAAGGGCAGGCCAAGACCGATTGAATAAACGGCCAGAAGCCCGATTCCCTTGAATGCGGTCTTGCCCGCTGCGGCGAGAATGAGGATGCTTGAAAGAATCGGGCCTATACAGGGAGTCCATGCGGCGGCAAAGGTCACACCGATGACGAATGCGCCGAAAGCTCCCTGCGGTTTTCTCTTTACCTGCGCCTTTCGCCCGTAGTTAAGAAAAGGCACCGTAATAAGTCCCATCACCTGCACGGCAAGCACGACGATAACCGCACCACCCGCCATCGTTATAAGCCTTGAATAACGGTTTATAGCACCGGAGAGCGAGCCGGCCCCGGCGCCGAGGAGAACGAAGATCAGGGTAAATCCGAGGATAAAAAAAAGAGTGCTGATAATGCCTTTCGATACAATTGAAGCGTTTTTCACAACAGCAGAGTCCGTTTTAGACGTTCCGGTACGGTCATAAATATAAGAAACGGCGGTATTGCAGGCAAGCGCATTAAAACCATTCTCATTGACAAGGATACCAAATCAACCTATTATGAGAATATGCTCCAGATGCAACGATCGATAATTCCAATCGATATTTTTGAAGAGATCATCACTCTCGGTGAGGGATATAAGGCGGAATTTACAACAACCCTCGAGGAGGAAGATGTGGCGAAGACGCTGTGTGCATTTTCCAATTCAAAAGGTGGAAACCTGTTTATCGGGATACGCGATTCGGGAGAACCTGTCGGCGTGCGTGACAGGTACAATGAGCTCACGAAGATAGACAGGGCCCTCACTCACCTAATTCCGAAACCGGATGTTTCGGTTCAGGCCGTTACCTTCAAAAAATCCGAAATTATTGTTCTTGAGGTACGGGAGGGAAAAAACAAGCCCTATTTTACATCCGTCGGGGGTGAGCTTCAGGTCTTCATCCGTTCCGGATCGGATAATATCACCGCAACGAAAAAAGAGGTAAAGGCATTTATGAATACCAGAAAGACGCACCCCTCGACGCATAAAAACCTGAACCGTGATGAAACGATTCTATTCAATCTATTCGAGCAGGAAAAACGCCTTTCTGTGCCCCAGATAAGAGAAAAACTGAACTACACAGAGCGGCAAATGAGAAAAACACTCGCAAGTCTATATAAACTCGGATTAATAGTGCCGTCTTTAAGCGACAGAGAGGTGTACTACCGGACAGATCATATGTGAAACACGGTACTTTTCCATCCCGCACAAAGCAATACACTATGGCCTTCGAAGCAACGGCCAAAGAGGAAGGCGTTCGTGCCGAAATTTATACGTTTCGGCCGTGCAGCTCGCGGACGTTTGCCGGTACGCCCTATTCAACCGGCCGACTGTACGATCGGAACAATTTAATTGGAAATATAAAGATTATGGGGTATCCTTTTACGTAAAACTCGTTAAAAACAGCACTTCACGGCAAATTTGCCAACCAATCGGAAGGCTTCGTATGAAAGAAAAAAAACGCCCGGCAACAGCCGAGATGATGGAACCAAACCCGTATATCAGTGTTGTTGTTCCTACCTATAACAGGGCGTACTGTCTGAAGCGGGCGGTTGATTCAGTTTATTCACAGAGCTATAAGAACCTGGAGGTTATCGTTGTCGACGACGGGTCCGACGACGACACGCAAACCCTTATCGACAGTATGCAGGAGCGCACGTCGTTTTATTTCAATCTGCGTTACATTCGAATCGCGCATGCAGGCGTAAGCAGAGCACGCAATACGGGAATTCAGGCGGCAGCCGGAGAATGGATCGCGTTTCTCGATTCCGACGATTACTGGCTTGAAGGCAAGCTCAAAAAACAGCTGGACTACCTGTCGGAAAAAGGGGAATACCGGGTGTGCCATACGGATGAGGTATGGATAAAAAACGGCAGACGAATCAATCAGGGAAAAAAGCACAGGAAATATGAAGGGTGGTTTTTCAACCCGTCGCTCAAGCTCTGCCTGATCAGTCCCTCTTCGGTGCTTATCCACAAAGATGTATTTGCAGAGGTCGGTATATTCGATGAAGGCTTTGCCTATGTCGAGGATTTCGAATTATGGCTGAGAATAACCGCCCGGTTTCCGGTCGGCTTTGTCAGTGAGAAACTCGTTGTAAAAACGGGAGGCCGTTCCGATCAGCTTTCAAAAAGGATCGGTGGTATTGAAAAATACAGGATGCAGGCGCTGAAAAAACTAATATTGAACGGCTTTTTTGACAGGGAACAGATGGAAAAAGCAAAAGCGGTGTATTTCAGTAAAGCAGAAATATATATAAAGGGATGCGAGCGGCGGAACAGGGGTGAAGAAATCGCCAGGATACGGCACGACATGCAGAATGTCGCCGGACGGACAGGTGCGAGTGCGATACAAGAAACCATAGAGGTTTAAATCAATGGATCAGATCCTGATAATCGACGACGAAGAGGCAATCAGAAACGTTTTAAAGATAGCACTGACTAAAAAAGGGTATGCAGTTACCGAGGCCGATAACGGAAAAAAAGGGCTTGAGCTGTTTAAGCAAAAGAGACCGGAAATCGTACTGACGGATGTTATGATGCCTGAGATGACCGGGTTGGAGTTTACACGGTTTCTTAGTGAGATGAATGCCGACACCGATGTAATCGTGATGACGGGATACGGAACAGAAGATGTGGTAATTGAGGCGCTTCATGCCGGTGCATCCAACTACATTAAAAAGCCCATTGCATTCGAAGATCTGTTCGCCATCATAGATAGAATAACTCTAAAAAGAAAAAATAAAAAACTCGTCGAGCCCGCGAAGGACGCTGTGGTTTTTGAAAGAAAGGACCTTGTTATCGGTAATGATCTTTCAACCGTTTGGGGCGCCGTAAATCAACTGCTGTTCAATCTGCATTCAGGAATCGATAGAAATATTGTTGAAGGCATGCGAATAGGCCTGTATGAAATTATTATAAACGCAATCGAGCACGGGAATCTCGACATAACCTATGAAGAAAAGTCACAGGCTCAAAGGAACAACAGCTACGTACAGCTTTTACAGGACAGAAAAAATAGGGCGGATGAAGAGGGCAAAAAGGTGCACATCAGCTCAACCTACGATTGTGAATGGCTTATCATTCAGATAAAGGATGACGGCAAGGGCTTCGATTACAAAAGCCTTCCGGTGGCCAGATCTCCCGAAACGACGCTGGCAACCCATGGCAGAGGAATATTTCTCACCTCTCTCTACTTCGATTCGCTGAATTTTATCGAACCGGGCAATGCGGTTCGGCTCACAAAAAAGTTGAAATAACCGGCGCTATCAGTATCGCAACTCAGCGCACGCCGAGTTTATCCCGCCCCGATATCTGTATTTTTTTGGCGGTGAGAACTGCAATCGCCCTGTCTGGGTCCTCAAACCTGAAAATGAGAAGCGCTTTATCCTCAGGCTGTTCAAAGAATGCGTACATATATTCGACATTGATCCCCTCTTTTGCGAGAATATCGAGTACAGCCGCGAGCCCTCCCGGTTTGTCGGGCACCTCTACAGCGACAACCGCAGTTTCCTTCACAATAATGCCTTTCCCTCGAAGCGCCTTCAGGGCTTTCTCGATATCATCAACAATCATGCGAAGAATACCGAAATCCGAGGTATCGGCGAGCGACAGCGCCCGAATATTGATATTGTTCTTTCCGAGTATCCGGGTTATTTCACCGACTCTTCCGACTTTATTCTCCAAAAACACTGAAATCTGTCTGATCTTCATTTTTTACACCTTCGCATTGGTTTATAAAAAAACCTTCCGCATCCGGTTTCATACAAACCGGTACCCGCACATCTGGATCGAAGTGCACCTGAATCGAAGGAAAAAAAACAGAGCGCCGATGGGACATCAAAAGGATGTCGAATCGACTAGAGCTTTCTTTTATCTATGACCCTTTTCGCCTTTCCCTCCGATCGTGTAATCGACTTCGGTTCAACGAGTTTGACGGCAACCTTTATTCCAAGAACGCTTTCGATCTCTTTTCTGATTGTGTCCTCCACCCGTTCAAACTCCTTGATCTCGTCGGAAATCATCTTTTCATTCATCTCGATGAAAACGCTCAATTCGTCGAGTGTCCCGACCCGATCAACGACAATCTGATAATGAGGCTCGGTACCCTCCACCCTGACAAGGACTTCCTCTATCTGGGAAGGAAATACATTGACTCCCCTGATTATGAGCATATCATCCGTTCTTCCCATAAGTCTTTCCACCCGCACAGAGGTACGACCACACTCGCATTCGCCGGGAATAATGGCCGTAATATCCCTCGTACGATAGCGAATAAGCGGCGTCGCATCTCTGGTGAGTGTCGTAATAACGAGCTCTCCCACCTCACCCGGCGGCAAAACTTCGCCTGTTTCAGCGTTGATTATCTCCGGGTAGAAATGGTCGTCACAGATATGTATGCCGTTCTTGAACCTGCACTCATTCCCTACACCAGGCCCTATTATTTCCGTAAGACCGTATATATCCAGAGCCAGCAGATTGAGTCTCCGCTCTATTTCCACCCGCATATTGTTCGACCACGGCTCTGCGCCGAAATTTCCCGCTTTGAGATGCAGTGATTTGAAATCCACACCCATTTCCTCCGCAACCTCTGCAAGGTACAAACAGTAACTGGGGGTGCAGGTAAGAATTGTGCTTTTAAAATCCTGAATGAGCATTATCTGACGTTTTGTGTTTCCCCCCGATACGGGGATAACCGCTGCACCGATTTTGCGTGCACCGTAATGCACGCCCAGACCGCCTGTAAATAATCCGTACCCATAGGCATTCTGAACGATGTCCCCTGAAGTTGTACCGCTCATCGACAGGCAGCGGGCCATCACTTCGCTCCACAGATCGATATCATTGACGGTATATCCGCCTATTACCGGTTTTCCGGTTGTACCCGAAGAGATGTGGGTCTCGACGATATCGCTCATTGGAACGGCAAACATACCGAAGGGATAGTTCTGTCTCAGATCGTCTTTTGTTGTAAACGGAAGCTTCACTAGATCGTCAATGGAGGTGATGTCCGACGGTTTGAGTCCACGACTTGCTATCTTTTCTCTGTAGAAGGGTATTCGTGCATATACCCGCTCCACAAGAGATTTCAAACCCTCGTTTTGAATACCCCTCTTTTTACTGTCGGTCAATGATTCGCGTTCTTTGTTCCAGATCATGGGATTCCTCTTTCATCTGTACTCTCTCCACAGCTGTTTTGCGAGCCCCGTTACGCACAAATCCGGAGCTTACACCGCCGACACAAAACATTCGAATACCGTGCCGTCACGATACTATATAAAGTTCGCATATAAATTGCAAGGGAAAATGTCCTCTGTGCGAAACCAGGCAGATCACGGGCCGCACAGAATGCGGCACTACTCCACTTTGGTTCGAAGAATCTCGTTTGCGAGCTCGGGATTGGCCCTTCCCCCCGTCTTTTTCATTACCTGCCCGATTAAAAAACCGAATGCATTCTTTTTCCCCGATCGGTAATCGGAAACAGCCGTTTCATTCAGCTTCAACACTTCATCGATCACTGCTTCTATTTCTTCCCTGTCGCTCATCTGTTTCAGACCCTTCTCATCCACCACCTCGTTTGCTCGCTTCCCCGATGATACCATTTCATCGAACACATCTTTCGCCATTTTTCCGGATATGACGCCGCGGTCCGTCAGCTCGAGCAGCTCTCTGAGCATCCCGGCAGTCACCGTGAAATCGCCAATTTCAATTTTCCGGTCATTCAGCACTCTCATGACTTCGCCGAGCACCCAGTTTGCCGCCTTCTTGGGATTCCTGTAGCCGTCGACGACCTCCTCAAAGTACTGTGAAACCTGAGGCGACGAGCATAAATGGGAAGCGTCATACTCCGAAAGGTCGTACTCTCTGACAAACCTGTTTCTCCGCTGTTCCGGCAGCTCGGCCAGTCCGTTTCGAATCTCGTCGATGAACTCCTTTCCGATTACCACGGGAACCAGGTCGGGATCGGGGAAATAACGGTAATCGTGGGCCTCTTCCTTTGTACGCATCTGAAGAGTCGCATTTTTATTCTGGTCGAAAAGCCTGGTCTGCTGCGTAAGAGTTGCGCCCGAACGAAGAAGTCTGGTCTGCCTCTTGATCTCAAAATCCAGGGCCCTCCGTACGTTGGCAAAGGAGTTCATGTTTTTTATCTCCTGCTTCACACCGAAACCATCTTCACCCCGCACGCGCATCGAAATATTTACGTCGACCCTCAATTCCCCTTTTTCCATATTGCAGTCCGAGACATCGGTAAACTGCATTATTTCCTTTACGGCAACGAGAAACCGGTAGGCCTCTTCGGATGTCCTGATATCGGGGTCGGTTACAATTTCGAGAAGCGGAATACCGCATCTGTTGAAATCGATATAGCTTGGCCCTCCGGGGTCTTCATCGTGCACGAGCTTTCCGGCATCCTCTTCCATATGGGCCCTCGTAATACCGATACGTTTTTCAGCCCCGCTCTCATCGTTGATCACCACATAGCCCCCGCTGTTTAGCGGAGACTCGTACTGGGATATTTGATAGGCCTTCGGCAGATCGGGATAGAAATAATTTTTTCTCGCGAACACCGAATGCTCCGCTATCTCGCAGTTGAGCGCAAGACCGGCCGTAACGCCCTTTTTAATCACCTCTTTATTGAGAACAGGAAGCGCACCTGGCAGTCCGAGGCAGACCGGACAGGTATGGGTGTTCGGAGGAGCTCCGAATTCTGCGCTGCAGCCGCAAAAAGTTTTGGTTTTGGTATTGATCTGTACATGTATCTCGAGCCCGATTACCGCTTCATAGTTCATCCGCATCCCTCCTCAACCACATGCGCGGCCCGAAACACATCCTCCTCTCTGAAGTGCCGGGCAATAATCTGTGCACCAACAGGGAGGCCTCCATTCGTCTTTCCGCACGGCACGGATGCTGCGGGCAGACCGGCGAGGTTCACCGGAACCGTGTATACATCCGCCAGGTACATCTGCAGGGGATCGTCCAGCATTTTTCCGATCTCCCATGCAGGCACGGGAGAAACCGGCGCCACGATAATATCAACATCCCTGAATGCCGATTTGAAATCCTCTAATATACGCGTTCGTGCCCTCTGCGCCTTCAGGTAGTAGGCATCGTAGTAGCCTGACGACAGGGTGTACGTACCGAGTAGAATTCTCCGCTTCACCTCCCTCCCGAATCCCCTGCTTCGGTTTTCACGGTACAGCCTCTGGAGGTCATCCGTATCCGTGACCCTCGTTCCGTACCGTATACCGTCGAATCGTGCGAGGTTGGAAGACGCTTCTGCGGTTGCAATGATATAGTAGGTCGCAATTGCGTACTTTGTGTATCGCAGATTTATCTTTTTCACCTTTGCACCCGCCCTGCTGAGCAGGCTCACCGAATTCATCACATGCGCCCGCACCTCATCGTCGAGTCCCTCTTCGAAGTACTCATCGGGCACCCCGACGCGAAGGCCCTTTACGCCTTTTACCGTAGATTTTAAAAAATCGGGCACCGGTTCGCATACCGACGTCGAATCCCTCTGGTCGTGCCCCGAAACAGCCTGGAGCAGAAGGGCACCGTCGGTCACTGTTTTTGTTACAGGGCCGATCTGGTCGAGCGATGAGGCGTACGCCACGAGCCCGTAGCGGGATACCCTGCCGTATGTCGGTTTGATACCGAATACACCGCACATGGACGCAGGCTGGCGTATCGACCCGCCGGTGTCCGTTGCGAGTGCCGCAACCGCCAGACCTGCCGCCACGGCAGACGCCGCACCCCCGCTGGAACCCCCCGGTATTCTCAATCGGTCATGGGGATTTCTGACCGGCCCGAACGCGGAAGTCTCGTTTGACGACCCCATGGCAAACTCGTCCATGTTGAGCTTGCCAGCGGGCACACCGCCCCGTTCGCGCAAATAGGATACCGCCGTTGCGTCATACGGCGAAATATACTCACGGAGTATATTCGAACCGCACGTCGTTGCCGTTCCCCGCACATTTATCAGGTCTTTTATACCGATGGGAACACCCTGAAGAAGGGTATTGCCACGGCGACGCGCGCCCTTTGCCTCCTCTTCAATCCGAGCCGCGTCGAAATCGATGTAAACATTCAGCGGCAGCTCATTTTTTTTGTCCCTTTCCACCGCTTCCTGCAGGTCATGTATAATATCGACGGTCGATATTTCCCGAGATTCGAGCCTGTGCTTCAGCTCTTCTATTGTCAATTCATTCAACCCCATGAAACACTCCTATACGATTCTGGGGACAACCACATATCCACCCGTCCATTGAGGGGCGATTTCTTCAACCGTTTCAACAGGAAAGCTCTCTTCCACCTCATCCTTTTTGGTTACGTTCGTGATTCCAAGTATATGGGCCGTCGGTGCAACATCGTCGAGCGTGAGCTCATCGAGCACTTCCATATAGTCGAGTATCCGCGCGAGCTGAGTTTCCATTTCAGTCCTCTCCTCCTCCGAAAGGTCGACCCTGGCAAGATCACAGATCCACTCGATCGTTTTTCTGTCGATACCCATTGTCTGTACGCTCCTTTAAAGCAACTTCATACGAAGTTGCTCCCCGATATTCGGCCGCATGCGTCGGCAGTACGCAAAAAGTATGATTCAATATAATAATATACCGTTTTTCCGTCGACCATTAGTCTGTACGGTGTGCTGCCTGCATCGGTGAGAAGCTGTACAGGCTGAACCCATGATCCTGAACGTATTTTTTATCGCAAGATGCTTGACATGTGTTAAAATATTCCGTATCAAGTATCGATACCGATGTACACGAACAGCCGAGACCAGACCGGCACCAACAACCGATCGGTACACCGGCGGTGATGATGAGGTCCTGAGAAAATTACAGGTAAGGATACGCCCGAATGAACCGTCACAGAATGCACTCATATGTCGTATACGTATCTCTTCTTTTCGGATTGATTTTTTTGGTATCGGCCTGTTTTCTCTTTCGTAATCCCGCCGATATAACAGGCGACACACAGTCCGGTACGTGGGTTCCGGTTCAGGTGTCGGCAACGGACGGCACGTATCATGACAGGGTGCGCATCAGCTGGGATGCGCTTGACGAAGCCGCCGCATATATGGTGTACAGGGCGGCATCTCCCGACGGAACCTATGAAAAACTGAGCAGCCGCATAACGGACCTCTCATACGACGACCGTGAAGTCGAAACGGGGACGCACTACTTCTATTCGGTCACCGCATTCAACATTGACGATGTGGAAAGCCGGCTGAGCCAATACAACGACGGCTTCGCATCGTCTCCGACGGCGCCGCCGGCTCCCGCACATGTCGCATCCTCGGACGGGAGTTATTACGATAGGGTCGCTGTCAATTGGGACGCTTCAGACGGCGCACTATTCTACCGTCTGTTCAGGTCTGCCGCTCCGCTCGGACCGTTCGCCCGGCTCGGCGGCGATCTATCGGAGACCGTTTATAATGATTACGCCGTTCAGCCGGGGCAATTTTTCTATAAAGTCGCCGCATTCAACGGCAGCGGCGAGGAAAGCGCCCACAGCGACGTCGATCCGGGATACCGGGCATTAACCGATCAGGAATTTCTTTTCGAGTACAATAAAACAGTCATACGATCCAACGACAAGCTCGTGTTGATGCACAAAGACGGATCGGATGCAATCGGCGAGGAAACACAGTACGGGGATGTTTCCGGCGTATGCACCTATAAGGCAACCGGAAATATAATGGGCGCAGATGTCGTCATAACGTATACAGGCTACTGCGACTACTATCTTGTCCTCAACGGAGTTCAAAAAACGCACATCGTCTTTCCTGCATGGAACGAGAACGGCTATTTGACCGGTACGGTGTACGTCAGCGGAGTGTACAACGGATACGTGCGCTATGACCTCGACATCGTCAGCGGAGATGCGGGGGGCGGTTTTTATTATGCGAGCCAAAACGGCGGTCCGGAAACGCAGGTATCCTGGGAGTTTCTGGAGTGATCGCTGCACAGTGGGCGTTTAAAATTCCAGGATACAGTCGTGCAGGAAACGCTTTCCTGCACATGGATATTATCCGGACATTTCGCGTCCGGATAAAACCCGTTGTGTACAGCCGCACGTTTCAGCCGATCCTGCGGCTTCAGATACCGGACGCTACTGAGGCCATGAAGCGGTCGATGCTATACCGTCGTCTTCGGTAAATATTCTGTGGCCGTTCACATCCATCATATAGTTGCTGGGATCGTCCGATTTTTCCGTTAATATGAAGCCGAATTGAAAGTCTGAAATACCGCTTCCGGTCAGGGTTCCCGAGTAGATCGTGACCTGTGTATAGGTGATACCCGAATATGTCCCCTGGGCCTCGACGAATACTGAAAAATCACTGCCGCTTCCGGAGATAAAGGCTCCCTCTCCCGAGGCAACATCATCGTTGTAGGGATAGCTGTACCCTCCCGTGTAGGAGAGTTTGACCGTATTCTGTGCGGTCTGATTGTAGAACTGGTAGTAGTAATCAAAGGTGTACCGGTCGGTGTAACCATCCGTGCTGTATACACAGTACTGACGGTCCGCGAGATAGACGCCCTCCACATTGGGAGGCGCTACCCCCTCATTGATGGGAAGCCCGTCCTGTTTGAGCTGATCGAGCTGCGAATCGGTGACGATATTCTGTACCTGATCCGGCAGCGTGTACTTCGAACCTGTTGTTTTATTGTTGTCGCAGCTGAAAAGCAGGAATAAAACGAGCAGTGCAGGTATGACGATGAAAGTCTTTTTCATTCCGGTATCCCCCTCCCCCGGTTTTATTATGCGCCCTTTGTGAACTTACGGGCACCCTCTAGTATGCACATATTGTCGATGATGTCAAGTACTAAAAGGTTTGCAGAAAAGACCCGTTTCCGGGGCGGCGTACACGCTTTAAAACGTGCTTGCTCTGAAGGAACCCGTAAAAGAGCTCTTTCGGAGGATCCTTCTTCGAGTTGTATGCGTCTACGCCTTCCTGATCGGGGTGTACTTCAGCAGAAAGAGCATCTTCTTCCCGTCGTCAAACCGTATCACGGCAGCGCCGTTTTTGATACTGAGAATAATACCGCTCCCATACTTTTTATGTATAACACGGGAGTTCGTGCCGAGCGTCTCTATTTCACGATCACTCATGCTGAACTCCCGGCTTTTTTTCACAGCCCCCACATCCTGTCCCGCTTGCTTCGGGTCAATATCCCGTGAGCGGCCCCTGCCGGAAATCAGATCCTGTTTTTTTTCAGGTATCCGACCGGCGGCTTTTCTGTATACATGCGTCCGAGCCGGCCAGCCGAAGCTTTCGTACATTCCCAACTGCTGCAGCTCCGGCAGCTCACGATGGACCAGGAGCTCGGGCGGAATCTCTGCTATAAACCGGGAAATGTCCCGCTCCACCGTTTTTCCGTACAGCTTCCGCATCCGCGCTGCTGATAAAAAAAGCCTTTCCATTGCCCTCGTCATGCCGACATAGCAGAGCCTCCGCTCCTCCTGCAGATCTGCGGGCCGCTCGCCGGATAAAAAATGGGGGAATATCCCTTCCTCCATACCCGCCATGAAAACAACGGGAAACTCGAGCCCCTTTGCATTGTGGAGCGTGATGAGAAAAACCCTGTTGTTCTGAAACTCTTCCTCCTGCGCCCCCTGGTTGAGGCTCACCTCTTCGACAAACTCCACGATCGGGGAGCCCGGATTCCTCCTGCTGAACTCATCAACCGCATTATACAGCTCGTCCAGGTTCTTGACTTTGTCCTCCCTGTTTTCACTCTTCAGCCATTCGATATAACCGGTGCGCGCATAGATCTCTTCTATGATGTCAGGCGGAAACGCGGTTTGCAGTATTTGAGATATTGTCGTAATGGAAGCACAAAACTCCCGCACCAGAGAAAGCCGTGCGGGCGGCAGCGCAAGCTCTGAGATTTGATAAAAAGGACCCCCCTGTGCAATGGTAGCCCGAATCAGGGCGTCGACTGTTTTCCTGCCTATGCCGCGGGGGGGCTTGTTGGCGATTCTTCTCAATGCAATCTCATCCAGCGGGTTGAGCATGAGTCGTATATATGAAAGTATGTCCTTGATCTCTTCGCGCTCGTAAAACCGAAGCCCGCCGAGCACCGTATAGGGAATACGGCATCGAGTAAAAACCGATTCAAACACCCTCGATTGAGCGTTTGTCCGGTAAAATACCGCAATATCGCTGTAATTGTATTCTCCATTGTAGATCAGATTGCTGATTTGAGCCGCAATGTAGTGTGTCTCCTCATAATCCGAGTTTGTTCTGCAGAACTGAAGCTTTTCACCCTTCCCCCTGTTTGTAAACAGCGTTTTCCCCAGCCTTCCGGGGTTGTTGCTGATGACCCTGGAAGAGGCTGTGAGTATGCTCTGAAAGGACCGGTAGTTTTCCTGCAGCCTGATGATTTTTACGTTTTTAAACTCTTTGCTGAATTCAATGATGTTTTCAATCCTCGCCCCCCTGAAACCGTAAATCGACTGATCATCATCACCGACAACACAGATGGTGCCGTCAGTCTGCGCCAGCTGCCTTATAAGCGCATACTGTGCGTGATTGGTATCCTGAAACTCATCCACGAGCATATACCTGAATCTCTTTCGAAGCCTGGATAAAAGCGATCCGTTTTTGCTCAACCCCAGCACCAATTTGAATATCAGATCTCCGAAATCAACAAGATTTTCCTGTGCCAGTCTCTCTTCATACAGCTCATAGATATCATAAAAAAGAGGGTCTGTCGAAAACTGCAGGGATATCGTCTCCCGGGCATCGAGCAGCCTGTCCTTTGCCCTGTTGATCAGATACACATACTTTTGGGGGTTGTAGGTATCGGACTCTCTGTGGAGTTCCCTGAGTATCCTTTTAACGGCTCGCGCCTGATCCTGCTGATCGATAATCGTAAAATGAGGGTTCAGGCCGAACGCATCAGGGTACATTCGAAGCAGTTTTGCCGCAGTCGAATGAAACGTTTTTACCCACATATCAAACTTCGCGCCGAGCAGTCCATAAACCCGCTCCTTCATCTCATTGCTGGCCTTGTTCGTAAAGGTAACGGCCAGAAGCTCATCAGGCTCATATCCGCACTCATTGACGAGGTAGGCGATTTTATAGGTAATCACCCGTGTTTTTCCGCTTCCTGCCCCCGCCAGGACGAGGAGCGGGCCCCCTGTATATCGTACCGCCTCGACCTGGGCCTGATTCAGAAATTTTTCATACTCTATAGCTGGGCTCATTGAACTGTACGCATGTGAAACCGTGTAAAATTTTACGAAAAAAAGGAATACCGCACGATTTGAAGCAATGCATTCGTGAACATCGCAGCAAGCACATCGTCCGCCATGATTCCTGCACCGCCCGGAAGTTTCTGAGCTGTGCTGATAGGCTGAGGTTTAAGGATATCAAACAGCCTGAAAAGAAAAAAGCCTGCTGCAAGGTACACCGCACCTGCCGTGCTGAGTGTGAACCGAAAAGATACCAGCGCAACAAGCATTCCGGCAATCTCATCGATGACAATTTCCGGTGAATCCTGTGTAAAAAAAATAAACCGCTGGGCATACCCCGAGATCGGGATGCCGACGAGCACAAAAAAAAGAGGCAGCAGGGGATAGAGACGCGATCCGGATACTGCAGCCCATACACCGCATGCAAGAAGTGAAGCAGCCGTTCCGCCTCCCCTGCGGACAGTGCCTGTAAAAAAACCGGTTGCAAGCATCCGTATGAAAAATCTCTTATTTATCAACATATCTCCGTGACGTGAAAAAAAAACCGCGATTTTTAACAACATACTGCACCATCGAAATGAAGGCGAGCAGCGCCGACACTGCAACGAGAACAAAGGGGAGAACGGGTGCGATACCGGTCTTTCCGATACTGCCGAACAGCGTCCGCAAAGGATGTGAAAAACGTCCGCTCCCGTATCCTGCAAAAAAGATTCCGGCCGAAGATGCCCTGTCTAGTATCAAAAGACAAAGCACGGCAGCGACGGCAAGCATCTGAAAGGCGGTTTTTATCTTTCCGAGGTACTCCGTTTTCATTTGAGCTGCTCGTCTGAGCGCAACAATACGCAGCAGTGTAACGAAGATCTCACGGCATAGAATAACCGCAACCAGCCAGAAAGGAATATGCAGCCCGGGAAGGATCGCGAAGGCCAGGAATGCGCTTCCGACGAGCAGTTTATCGGCCAGAGGATCCATAAACTCTCCGAATACCGAATGAAGCCCGAGCTTTCTCGCAAAAAGACCGTCAAGATAGTCGCTGATCGCGGCTGCAACAAAGAGTATAAGGGCGCACGCGACAGAGAGCACGGTATGTCCGAAAATAAGAAAAACAAAAAAGGGAACGAGCACAATGCGAAACAGGGTGAGGATATTCGCAATATGAAAACGGGGCACTGTCATATCCCCAATTTAACCACTTTTCGCCGTCGTCTACCAGAAAAAAAACAGAGGTTGGATCACAGTCGTGCGCTGACCTTCGTGAAAATGATTTGACATACCCCCTTTAACCCGGTACAGTTGTACAATACGGATATTCGGAGAGTTTGTGGATCAGAATAATGCCGGCGCGGAATCGGGCATATTTCACGCGTACAAGCTTTCGGCTCGGCTTGATGCGGAGTACATGCGAGGTGACGGCGCCGTTATGCCGCACGGGGAGGAGGAACAAAATGCAGTACAGAACCTTTGGAAGAAGCGGCTGGAAGGTAAGTGAAATCGGGTACGGCATGTGGGGACTTGCAGCCTGGACAGGCTCGGATACAAAAGAGATACGTGCATCGCTCGACGCCGCAGTCGCCCTGGGATGCAACTTCTTCGACACAGCGTGGGCCTACTCTTCGGGAAAAAGTGAAAAAATACTGGGGGAGCTCGTTCGAAAGCACCCCGAAACCCGTTTGTATACGGCGACAAAAATTCCTCCGAAAAATTTTACGTGGCCGTCAAAAAGAGAATTCACCCTGGACGATTGTTTTCCTCCGGAGCATATCGCCGAATATACGGAAATGAGCCTCAAAAACATCGGCGTTGAAACAATCGACCTCCAGCAGTTTCATGTATGGGAGGACGGCTGGGCCCATGACGAGCGATGGCAAAAGACTGTCGAAAAACTGAAGAATGAGGGAAAAATCAGGGCTGTCGGCATAAGCGTGAATCGTTGGGAGCCGGACAATTGCCTCGAGACGCTCAAAACAGGACTCGTGGATTCGGTACAGGTAATTTATAATATCTTCGATCAGGCTCCCGAAGACAGACTCTTTCCTCTCTGTGAAGAGCTCAATATCGCCGTTATCGCCCGGGTGCCTTTTGATGAAGGAACGCTGACAGGTGCAATAAAAAAGGACACGAAATTTCCGGAAGATGACTGGCGGAGCAGTTACTTTGTACCCGAGAATTTAAAATCGAGCGTTGAACATGCCGACATGCTGCGCCCTCTCGTTCCCGCTGGAATGACCATGGCCCAAATGGCGCTGAGATTCATTCTCTGTAACAAAACGGTCAGTACCACAATTCCGGGAATGAGGAAGATCAATCATCTTAAATCAAACATCGGGACAAGCGACGAAAAGCCGCTTTTGCCCGGGCTTATCGCCGAATTGAAGAAACACCGGTGGGACCGGCAGCCGACCTGGTGGTCCCAGTAAGAAAAAACGATCATAGATTGCGATAGAGATGGGAAACTACAGGTGCTTACGATGAACCACATTGATACTCACGTTATGCCTTATACGGATTTTGTAATTATTAGGATCTTAATCTTCAATTTCTTGCGAATATGGCAAGAAGAAATCAGGAGGTTGTAAATTTCTCCAATCACTGAAACTCGAAATTCGTCCTATTTAAATATTTCGTCTATACCTTCACCCTCAATGCTGTCTTTTAGCTCCTCTAAAAACTGTGCTCCATAGCTCCCGTCTATGACCCGGTGATCCAGGGAGAGTACAACCTTCATGATATCCCTCGGAACAAATCTATATTGAATCCAGCGGGCAGTTTTTTGCGCTTTTCCGATACCGAGCATCCCGATTTCACCGGGATAGATAATAGGAATGAGCTCATCTATGCTGTACATGCCGAGATTGCTGATAGAAAGGGAGCCGCATTCAAGGTCTTGCGGGGAAATCCTGTTTTTCAGCGCCTGGTCGATAAGGCTCTGTACAGCATTTTCAATGTCCCCGATACTCTTTTTTTGAGGATCTGACAGGTGAGGAATAACGATCCCTTCACCCGCAGCCACAGCGAATCCTATCCTTACCTCTTTATACAACCTGATTTCATCTTCTTTCAAGCTTGCGTTCATCAGAGGGTATTTTGTAACGGACATTGCCGATGCCTTAATCATAATTGCATCAATCGATATTTTCTGGCCCTCAAATTGTTCAAACTCCTTTCTTTTCAAGAACATATCGGTTACATCGATGGATGAGAACAGGTAGTAGTGGGGAATTGTCCTTTTGCTTTTCAGGGTTTTTTGTGCAATGATTTTCCGCACAGGATCGATTTTTCTTATTTCCCGTACCGGTCTGATTTCTGAAGACTTCTCCTTCTTTTCAGGCTCAATGAGAACGCCTTTCTTTTCTTTGAGGTGTCTGAGAACATCTGCTTTTTGTATACGTCCACCCGGTCCGGAACCCTTAATCGTGAAAAGGTCGATTCCACGTTCCCTTGCCATTGTACGGGCTATTGGTGAAGCAAATATTTCCTTCCTTTCTGTTATATTCACGGGTTCATCCATTGAATCTGCGATAATACCAATTACCTCTGATATCGGGACGGTTTCTCCCTCATGTACGATGATTTTTACAAGATACCCGGAACGTGCTGAAGTAATATCAAGTGTCGTTTTTTCTGTTTCTATCGTCAAGAGGAGGTCGCCATGTTCTATAAAATCACCGACCTTTTTATGCCATGCTGAAATAGTAATTTTTTCTGCCGTAAGTCCCGTTTTCGGCGCGCGAATCTCCTCCGTCATAAAACATCCTCCGTACCGCTCACCAAATTACGCGCTGCTTCAATTATATCTTTCACCTGTGGGATTACGAATCGCTCCAGAATGGGAGAGAAGGGAATGGGGGTATCTTTCCCGCATACGCGTTTGACAGGCGTATCAAGATAATTGAATGCTTCCTCTGCAATCAGTGCGGCTATCTCCGCACCGGCTCCCGCTGTTTTTGGTGCTTCGTGTACGATGATAACATTGTTCGTTTTTTGTACGGATTTCAAGATCGTATCTTTGTCAAGAGGATTTAACGTTCTGGGATCAATAACCTCGGCCGATATCTCCTCTTTGGAAAGGTCTTCAGCTGCTTCCAACGACATATGGACCATTCGACCGGTTGCAACAATTGTAAGATCATCCCCTTTCCGTTTAATATCAGCGACTCCAAAGGGAATCGAATAGTAATTTTTCGGCACATCTCCAGTTGTATCATACAAACAGTGGTGTTCGTAAAAAAGTACTGGATTAGGATCCTGCAAAGCTGAGTTAAGGAGACCTATGGCATCGTAAGGGGTTGATGGAAATACAAGCTTCAATCCCGGAACATGCAAAAACATCGCTTCATTACTCTGCGCATGCTGGGCTGCAGAGGAGAGGCCGGCTCCATATGTTGTTCGTATTACAATGGGCAGAAATGCTTTTCCGCCGTACATGTATTTCATTTTGGCCATCTGGTTTATCAACTGATCCATTCCTATGTATAAAAAGTCGCAAAACATAATCTCCGCTATCGGCCGTAATCCGGTACACGCAGTACCAATGGCAGTTCCAATAATCGCAGCTTCGGAAATGGGAGTATTTCGCACCCTTTTCGTTCCATATTTTTTCCAGAGTCCTTTTGTTACCTGGAATGCTCCGCCAAGAGGACCGATATCCTCCCCAATCAGAAAAACAGATGGATCTCGTTCCAATGCTTCATCCAGGGTTTTATTAATCGCGTCGCGAAAGGTCATTTCCGCCATATTTTTTCTCCTCTATGCCGTATAAACATCATCGAGCGCCTCCGCAGGAGCAGGATGTGGGCTTTTCCGTGCAAACTCAATTGCCTTCTGCAATTCAGTGTCAATCTTGTTTTCGATTATATCCAGGTCTTCCGGTTTGATAAGATTGTTTTCAGTGACGAATTTCCTGAAACGGGCTATTGGGCATCTTTTTTTCCACACCTCCACCTCTTTCTGTGTCCTGTAGGGTTGAGGATCTCCTTCCCAGTGTCCTCTCCATCTATAGGTCTTGCATTCAACGAAGGTGGGTCCACCTCCCTGCCGGGCTCTCTGTACGGCCTCACATGTTTTCCGATACACTTCAACAACATCGTTCCCATCGACAATCATGGACTTCATATCATAGGCAAGGGCCCGCTTTGCCACGTCTTTTATACTCTGGTGGTCGGCCAGAGGAGTGGTCTGAGCATACTGGTTGTTTTCACAGATGAAGATAACCGGCAAATTCCACGTTGAGGCAAGATTGCATGCTTCATGGAACTGTCCGACATTTGTCGCGCCGTCTCCAAAAAAAGCAACCGAGACATTGTCTTCATTCTTATACTGAATACCCACACCAGCTCCAACCGCAATGGGTATTCCACCGCTTACAATTCCATTGGCCCCCAGAATACCGATATCAAGATCTGCAATATGCATTGAACCTCCTTTTCCCTTGCAATAACCCGTTTTCCTGCCAAAGAGCTCGGCCATCATATAGTCAAGACGTCCACCTTTGGCAATACAGTGACCATGTCCTCTATGGGTACTCGTTATGTAATCGGTTTTTCTGAGAGCGGCGCAGACGCCGGCTGCGACGGCTTCTTCGCCGATGTAGAGATGTATAAATCCAGGAATTTCTCCATCAGCATACAGCTGAATAATAACTGTATCGAACTTTCGTATTCGTACCATGGTCCGATAAATCTCAAAGGCTTTTTCTTTATTAATAGAGAAGATCATATCATGATTCCTCTTTTTAGTATGTTTGATGATAAGATGCTGATCACTATGAGCATACGTTATCAGTAGATTTTCTGTCAAGAATAATATATGCCTGTGAGCGGCTGTTCAATTCAACACAAGGATTAACCTCATTTCTGTTATGACATGCGCCTTCTTGCATCTCCAATGACATTCACCTGCAGCCCTATGTGTTTCGCTGTAGAAGCTAACTCATCGATAATGTTACCATAACAAATAGTTATATGGTTCGATTTATGACTACTCATCAACTGATCCTTCTCATATCCAGGAATGTACACATTCGCAATAGGCCACTCTTTTGTAGTTTCATTCAGACGTCTCCTCACTTCATCATCCGGAAGCCTAACTGCTTCTCCTGTCCCAACGTCCATGCCGATTTTTTCAAAGCTTTCATAAAATCTAGCCCAGGTTATTTTACCGGGCTTTGAAACACCACTGCACGTTCCGCCACCTTTGGGAAAGTACATTGCAGGTTGTCGGTACACATGTGTATTTTCCCATCCTCCCCAGTGTGCAGGTGGACCCCCGCCAGAAATTTCTAACACCCAGATGAACTTATCCTCCCACCAATCACCCCAGCGAACATCATGAAGAGTCGTTTCTGGAGGCATACCCTTCTGTTTTAATACATCATGCATCAATACTTGAGGAATAGCAGAACCAAGGTCGCCCTCGTTAAAATGAATTATTGGACTTCCGTTATTTATAACTTCACCTGTTTCAGGATACACTATATCCGGGCGGTCGCTATTATTTAACATTCCCTCAGGAAGGTCAGAAGCACTTGTGCATCTTACTAGACCGTACTGATAAGGTATGCCGATTGCGGCAAGACCATATCTTTTATAAATGATCCCGGCTGCAGTATACATCTTCATCTGCTCTAGAACCTGATTTCGAACAAGCTCTGTATTGGATTCTTTGCCCCAATGGAAGATGGTACCTTTTTCTTCTAAAAATTTTAAATTATTCGCTGCCACTTCATCAGATACGAGATTCATTTCAGCGAGCATATCAGACTGATTTAATAATTCAACAGGCATACCAATAGCAGCGATTCTATCAGGACTTAAAACTGCATTAAGCATCCCCATACAACCTGGATCCATTTGACCGAGGATTCTTTTATATTTCAATATATTGTCGGCTAGCTCTTTACCAAATGTATCAGCTTCACGTGGTATTGTAAGATCTTTAATATCAGTTATATGATTCATTGAATAATTTATACTCCCTTTTTCAATCCAACTTTTCAGATTTTTCATAAACCGAGGATCATTACTAAAAGAACTGCTCCATATTTTTGAATGGTGGATATTTAATCTTTCAAGGACTGCCGAATGATTCAGAAGCGCAACTAAACCTGGCCAGGTCCCATCAAAATTACCCAACAATAATATTGGACCGTTATGCAATTTTAATGAGGAAGCTACATGATGTGCCCACGTCCATGAAGATAAAACAATAACAACTGAAGCTTGTGAATCTATTTCTGCAAATAGCTTACAACCTTCTGCTTGAGTTGTTATAAATCCATGCTTTTTCGATGGTTTATACGGATTTATACGAACGGTTTCTACATGCAATTTTTTAAAGGCTCTTTCCACTTCATGTAATGTCAAATCTTGCTTTGGCCAGCACAGCACATTAACTGAATCTCTAAAATCCCCATTTGAAACAAGATATACTCTTTTCATAATTTTTCTCTCCTCGAGCCTTAAGGTGCTATTATTTAGCAGGTTTTTTAATGCTTTTACTGAAAATACTAAAAGTATGAATTAAACAAGAGGCAGGTACATATCAAGAACCTGTTTGTGTTTTAAAGCTGCTATCCTTTTACAGCTCCAAATGTCAAGCCTCTTACGAGAAATCGCTGTGCAAATAGCGCCATAATAACAGGTGGTATTACTGCAACAAGACCTCGAACCGATGTAATCCAGAATTGTATTCCCTGGACATTTCCAGTGCCCGCAATTTGAATTGTAATAGGGCTTGCTTTACGGTAGGCTAAGGTTAATGCAAACATATATTCATTCCATGTAAATGCGAAAACGAGTATCGATGAAGCAACCAAGCCGGCGGAGGCCAGAGGAAGCGCAATTCTCCAGAAGTATTTAAAATATGAGCAACCATCGACAAGTGCTGCATCATTGATTTCTAGAGGTATTTCTTTAAACACATCTCTTGTTATTAAAACAACAAACGGCAGGTTAAAGGTAGTATTAACAATGATCAAAGCAAGAGGGTTGTCCACTAATTTAAAAAATTTAAACACCATTAAAAAAGGAATCACAAGAACCACCGGAGGAAGCATTCTCTGTGACAAGAAAAATACTACCATCCCTCTGTTGCTCCATCTATAAAACTTGAACCTTGCCAGACTGAACCCTGCCATGCTTCCTATTATAATTGATAATAAGACGGCTGACACAGCTATTATAAGGCTGTTTTTTAACCCATGCGATAATTCGGGCCATCTGTGTCCTATTTCTGATTGCCAATTGCTTAATGTCGGCTTAAAACCTATAAAGGGTACCCACTTTGCTTCCATACAATCTTTTGGCAACTTGAAAGTGGTTATTAAAACATAATAAAAGGGAATGACAGCAATACATACAAGAACGATTAGTAAAAAATACACCGGTATTTTTGAAGCTTTACTTTTCCTGTGCATGTAACAATCCTATTATTCGTAAATATCCGTAAAACCGCTATATTTGAAAAGTAAATTGAATATTATAAGCACAGAAATTAAGAAAATAAAAGATAAGGCGGATCCATACCCAAGACTAAAATCCTTTAAGGCTGTTTTATAGGTGTTAATTGAATACGTTTCAGTAGCAAAACCAGGACCGCCGTAGGTTAAAGAGAATGGTACGTCAAATATTTTTAAAGCCTCAATCGATCTGAGCATTATCACCGTTATTAGAGATGGTTTTAAAAAGGGGAATGAAACGCGCCAGAATACTCGAAATGAAGAATTTGTATCTAAGTACGCCGCTTCTTTAATTTCATCGGGTATTAACTGAAGGCCTGCCAGAAGAATAATGAAGCAAAAGGGGGTCCACTCCCAAATATCTAAAATCATGATAGTAAAGAGCGCCATTTTTGGATCTGAAGTCCATCCAACCGGGTTTATTTTAAACAGATAATATAAAAGCTGATTTACCGGGCCTTTTACATAGAAAAAAATAAAAGACAAAAACCCTATAGCCACAGGAGGAGCAAATAAAGGAAGGAGAAATAGGATTCTGAAAATTTTATTTCCACTTTCAATGTCCTGCACCAATACAGCTAGCATTAATCCTAACCCAACTTCAGTAGTAACTGAAATAATAAAAAACTTGAGAGTTACACCAAGAGAATTCAAGACTTTGTAATCTTTAACAGCATCTATATAATTTAAAAATCCAATAAAAGTCTTTTGTCCCGACCCCTGCCAGTTAAAGAAACTCAAATGCAATGAATACAGTATAGGAAAAATGATAAAAGACAGAATCCATACGAATGCAGGTAAAAGAAACAATATTTTTGTAGAGTTGGTTTTAGCCTTTTTTTGTATCATCTTAATTACTGCTATTATTATTACTATCCCGAATAATAAAATCATCCATCTTGAAACATCCAGACCTGCAATTTGGATTCTCATTTTTCTACCCAAATATTTATGGACTTGACTATCTATTCAACTATGAATACGAGAGTTTTTCCCTTTGTGTTATTTTTAGGCCCTCATTCAGCAGTTAATAAGACCAGGCAAAAACAACCATCTGTTTAAAAAGCTTGTTTGACTGAAATTATAAAGACAATTTACAGGATAAAAGAAAAATATCCTGTAAATTGCCTCCTTCATTTTCCACTAACGTGGAGTATACCCTATGGAGTACTGGTAATTTGCTAATTGCGATTGTCTACCAAGTTGATTTGTGATCTTTTCCCAATCATCATAGGTTTTATCCAGGGCTTCTTGAGGCGATCGTTGGCCAGTAATAGCTTCAGATAAATGGTTGTCGAGTGCTTCGGCATAAAGGGTGGCCCCGGGAATCCTTAAATAAGGAGCAGTTACTTTACCCATAAAGTAGTTTTCATAAACGGCTTTCTCGTATTCCTTAGCGTCATCAGCATTCCATCCGGAGTTTACCCAATCCTCAACAGTTGCCGTCCCCCCATGGTCTTTGAAAAATTCAAAATATCTTCCCATGTTAATTCCTGTAAATCCATGAGTTATATTCCAGAAAGATATGTCTTTCTGAGCTTGAAATGCAGCAAGGTGGTAAACAAGCGCCGGATTTTTAGACTGCTTGAATATGAATATACTCCATGACGGTCCGGTTGTATTTACAACAATATTAGGTTCTTTCATCTTAATCCATTTATTATTTGCTAAATCCCAAACTTCCATCGTACCGGGAAGCACGCTACACCCGAGTGTACCCTGAACCTTAGATCTGTCAGGATCCTGAACAAGTGCACCGAGGTCCTGATATCCAAAATTAAAAATGGCATCACCGGTAAGAAAATCATTCCACATCTCACCCAACCCCCAACCTGCCTGAGCCGGAGAACCGGCATGATACAATCTAACGGCCATTTTCAGAGCACGAACAAATCCCGGCGTGTTGATTAAAGGTTTCATGGTATCGGGATCGAACCAATAAATATTATGGGACTTGTCGGGTTTACCGTTATTCCCCGGTAAAACAACATACGCATCGGCTAATGATACGAAATGCCACATTGCCTGTTCACCTTTTTTCCATGATTGTGTTATACCATGGTCCGGTTTGCCGTCATTGTTCCAATCTTTCCCATTAAAAAATTCTGCAATATCAGCAAGTTCTTCCCAAGTTCTTGGAGGTACTTGATATTCATAGCCTTTTTCTTTTTTAAATGCGGCCTTCCATTTGGGATCTAATAATATATCTTTCCGATAATTTAATGTATGATTATCAAAGTCATTCGGAGCCAAGTACCATTTTCCTTCCCATTGTTCTATAAATCTCATGGGTTTTACCACGCTATCTTTTTCCCATTTCGGGAAACGAGGATCTTTATAAATATCTTCAATATTATAAATAAATCCCCCTTTAATCATATCACCCATCAGCCATACAGGACCGTCAAACCCGTCAAAACCTCCAGCCCCTGTATATAAGTCGGTCATGAGCTTCTCTCTAATTTGGGCGATAGGGACTTCTATAATATTCAATTTTGCACCTGTGATCTTTTCCCATTCATCCCGCCAATGGTACAAAGCACCTGATATAGCGCCGTGCTCACCGGCGGCAAGAACGCCAATATTAATCTGTTTCCCCTTAAAGTACTGTTCAAGATCTCCAGCGGGTGGAACCGGTACACCTTCTACTCCCACCACCTCTTTGGCTTTACCGCCGCCTTCAGGAGCACTGCCCGCAAAGAGTGAAATGTTCGTGGTAAAAAGAATTAGTAGAAAGATAAGCAACAACATCCCTGCTTTTTTAATTTCTCTGTCCATAATAATTAATCCTCCCTCTTAGATTTTTTAATAAATTTCTCAAAATCAACAGCATTCGTCACCTCCCTCCAAATTTTATAAAAATACCAATTATAAGGCTGATAATTTAATTTCTTATTTTATTTAATTTATTAGCATATCAACTTCGATATTAAGCATTCCGCATATCATCTTTAGTTCATCAACATGGTCGCCATAAACAGCATGGCAGTGATTTGCATCGAATTTTTCGATAAATACTTTATGGTCGAAAGGCAATTTAGCAAATACATGAGGCCATTCCTTTGTCGTTTCCGTCATTTTTCCTTCCGGCAGCTCAACAAATTCAACAGGTATTATCACCATTTTATATTCGCTTTCAATTCTTGTGAGTCTTGCTATCGTTGCAATACCAGCCTTTGTCATACAATTGACATGCGCACCGCCACCACTATAAATTTCAAGCACTGGATAAAGGGTTACGTTTTTTAAATTTTTTTTCGGGGTCCTGGACTTTCCGGCATAGTAGGTTGACTGTGATCCACAATTACAGAAAACCATAACATTGTACTCTTCATCATAATGTCGTACATCCATAAACAACACAGGCTCTCCTGTTAAAAGTTTGAGAATCTGCATTGTCAATGCAGCATCGGAATCTGCTTCACACGCAAAAACGACAGGTTCCTTCTCTCCATCCCAATCATACGGATCATTAAAAAACGCCGCCCCCAGGCACTCGGTACAATAATGTCTGCTCATCTCATAATGACATTTAACACCGATAAAATCTAAATCATTTATTTCAATAATTTTTCTAATAGCTTCATAATGCCTAATTTGAGTTTTTAATTTTTCTTCAGTTAAACGTTTATTGTCATAATTAATTTTATTAACATTTTCATTTAACCATTTAAACGCTTTTTCTACCTGCTCTTCCGATGTTATATCAGCAAGTCGTATTATTTCGGATTGATCTATATGTTCAATATCTACTCCAAATTTTTTCTGCCAATCTTGCATACTTACAGTTGAACTATACATACCAA
Source organism: uncultured Spirochaetota bacterium (assembly GCA_964521865.1). Lineage (GTDB taxonomy): Bacteria > Spirochaetota > B62-G9 > B62-G9 > DRHN01 > CAYSRJ01. Next base: position 113,484 of record CAZFTJ010000002.1, read on the forward strand.
GACTTCTCCCGCCTATTAATCCATACTTCTGCCCATTTAATCTATTCACTACACGTGCGCATTTAGAGAATTGTACTACTCGATCTAAAACATCTTTGTCCCTAATGTCGCCGGCAACTCGATAATGTTTTATTCCAAGATGATGGAGTGCACCGCCACTTGCAAGCATAGCGACCATGCCCGGCCAATCTGGGTTCAAATTTGCAGCCAATAAAAACGGGCCTTTTGCATTTTTTGCGGCTATGGCAGTAAAGTTTGGATAACTGAATACACCATATGAAAAGATCAGACCGTCAATATTCTTTGATGATAATTTTACGGCTTCTTCTTTTGCAGTTTTTACTGAATTGATTAATTTATCTCCTGTAATAACCTCTATTTCTCCTGTTTTATTGATTTCTGTGACTATGGCATCTAGTTGTTTTTTTACAACTCCTTTTAACTGTTCATGAACTTCCGGTTCACCGTCAGAAAAACCTAGTATACCAATCCTTGGTTTTCCGTACATTGATTACCTCCAATAAAATAATTAAATAGTTTTTTCATTACTGTCCGGTGCTGATAATCATAACTTTTTTGTTATACAAAAAATATATTATCAAATATGAAACATATAATTCATATTTGAATCAATTATACCACTCAATTAACGTATGTCAAGATTTTTTAACTTTTTATTAAATGAGTCCGCGAAAGCATTTATCAATTTTCATTATTTCTTTAAGTAATCCAATGGTTTAATATTTTGTAAAAAATAGCATGTTTTTCTTAAAATATTTATGTAAACGTATATGTATACGTATACATAAATAAAGATTTTCTTTTTTGTCAACAGTTTTTTAAGTCTTTTTATTAATTATCAATTTTATAAAAAAATATAACTCATTAAGATTTATAATTTTAAAAAATGTTTTATACATAATAAGAATAGAATTTTCTTTACAAATGTGAAAATAAATATAATATTGCCTTTGTATACGTTTACATAAACGTATAATTGTTATTATTTATAAATTTATTTATATAGAATAAAATATGGCTACACAGAGAGATGTCGCAAAAAGATCGCAGGTATCGGTTGCCACTGTATCTAGATATATAAACAAGGTTGGTTACATCAGTCCGGAAATAAAAAAAAAGATACAAAAAGCCATTGATGAACTCAATTACCGACCAAATTTAGTAGCACGTAGTTTAAAGCTGAGCAGTTCTAAAACCTTTGGATTTATTTTCCCTGATATCGAAAATCAATTCTTTATCAAACTTATAAAAAAGGCGGAAGAAACTGCAATAAATTACGGTTATAACGTAATTCTCTGTAATACGGAAAATGATACTGAGAAAGGTAAAATGTATGTTGAAGTTCTAAAGGGAAAACTTGTTGACGGTTATTTGATTATTCCCTCAACATCTGAAGATCCTGCATCTTTTGATATTCTTAAATCTGAAAGAGTGATTTATGTTGATAGATTTTCAGGATTAGAAAATGAGGTATGCATAAAGCTGGATAATATCATAGGTGTAAAAATGGCTCTGGAATATTTGATACGTTTAGGCCATCAGAGAATAGGTGTAATCAACGTACCTTTAGATATTACAACCGGTTTGGAGCGTTTTCAGGGATACAAACTGACTCTAGCCAAGCATCAGATCCCACTTGAAAGGAAATTGATCAAATATGCTGATTACTCAATCGAAAGCGGTTATGAAAGAACAAAGGAACTATTGGCTTTAGCGGACAGGCCTTCTGCATTATTTCCAATGAGTGGGCCAACTACGATCGGCGCTTTAAAAGCCATAAAAGAAAAGGGGTTAATGATACCTGATGATATTTCCATCGTTGGATTTGATGAATTTGATTCCGCGGAGCTGCTTCATCCACCTCTTACTACTGTTATTCAGCCGGCATATGAATTTGGAGCCAGGGCTATAAATGCTCTTATTAAAATTATTAATAATGAAAAACTAGGTTTCAGGATTCTTGAATTAAAACCAGTCTTAATGATTCGAGAATCCTGTAAACAAATATAGATACAGTTTCTGAAAATAAGTAACTATCTTTTCTAATATTTGATTCTAATCGTTATCCAATTTATTTTTCTTGATATCCTAGAACTTTAGATATTTTTTTCCCAATCTCAACCGTATGGCCGATCATTTCCTTAACACTCTTTTCTGAAAGTTCGGAAGTATGGCCTGTAATTCCAATAGAAGCTATATTTTCTTCTTTATGATTTAATATAGGCGCTGCGATACACCATATCCCTCTTGCGAATTCTTCAAAATCAGTCGCATATCCTCTCATTTTTACTTTTTTTAATTCCTCAACAAAATCATCTTTATTGATAATGCTTTTTGGTGTGTTTTTCTTTAATTTAACATATTGCAAGAATTCCTTTCTTTTTTCTTCCGGCAGATTTGCTACCAATATCTTCCCACCTGCGCTTAAATTTACGGGAAATGGGGTGCCGGTCGGTACAATAATATTAATTTTTTTCTCGGTTCTAATTTGATCAATATACATAACCGAATACTCGAATAAAATGCCAAGCTGTACTGTTTGTCTTGTTCTGTTTGCTAATTCGAACATAAAAGAATTTGCAATTTGCCTCAAATTCGATATTTCTGAGCTAACGTAACCTAAAGATACTGCTTTTGCCCCTAATGCATATTTTCCATTATTACCCGGACTATAAACATACCTTCTTTCCTCCAGTGTTTTTACGATTCGAAAAACTGTTGCTTTTGGTATCTTTAGATTTTCTGATAATTCTCTTAGACTTATTGCCCAGTTTGTTGAAAGTAGATACTCTAAAATATTTAATGCTCTATCTACTGCAATTACTCTATTTTTCTTACCCATGGCAAAATCCGTTTAGCTGTTTAAAGTAATGCCGCCGATGCGGAGCGTACGGATAATTTAAAATTTGAACCATATTTCGTCAAAAGTATCAAACTTCACCATTATTGAGCTAAAATGCATCCTGGGGCTCGTCGAGCCGTTCGTGATCGAACAACGGATCGCGTCGCTGAGCAGGCCCGCCTCCTCCGCCCGTTGATCCGCACGCCTTATTAAGTGGGACATTGATCACTTGATTGCTGATGGTTCTAGCGGACGCATTAAATAGATACCTGTGTAAACCAGTCCGACAGGAGCTCATACACCGTTTCCCCTCCCCTGTAGATGAGCGGGTCGTGTTTCATTCCTTGAATAATTTCCATTCTTTTACCGATAACGGGAATACTATTAAAGAAGGAAAATGTATCGCGATGATCGGTCACCTCATCAGCATCTCCGTGTATGAAAAGTATGTGCAGGTCTTTCTTGAAAAGACGACTATTTTCCCGAACGTTCTTACTCAAGCCGCGCATCTCCTCAAAAAGCCTGGGGGTTATCGTGTGATGAACGTACGGATCATCCCTGTAGGTATCCTGCGCATCGCCGTTTTCAGTAATCTGATCGGCTTTGATTCTGTTTTGAAAAGGGATGGACGGCCATATCTTATTACACACCATGGATACGGATAACAGCAGACGACTGACATTTCGCGCGGGATTGAGAGCAGGTGCCGATATGACTGCATGCGTATAATCGTCCCGGTACTTCTGCAGATAGGCAAGCGCAAGCAATCCGCCGAAGGACTGTCCGTAAATAAGTGTGTGCCGGTAAAGGTCATTTTTCTGCTGCATGATCGCATGGAGAAGCTTCAGATCGCTGATATGGTCCTCAATGCGCGCTACATGTCCCCTTTTGCCCTCCGATCTTCCGAAGCCGTGCAGATCCAGGCCGTAGACCTTGAAGTCCCGCGAAACAAGGAAATTAGCAAGCGCCTCATAACAGCCGGTATGATCTCCGAGCCCATGAACAATATGAGCGGTTTTCGTCGATGCCCTTAGCCCGCTCTCCCACGACTGATAGTAGAGTGACAATCCCTTTTTATTTACGACTGAATAATCCCTGTGCTGCACATCCAAGGTTCCCGCTCCTATACCGTGAAGTTGAGCAGGACCTTCGATTTTTCAAGCTCATCCTTGAGATCATCCAGTCCGCTTTTGATGTCGGTTTTCAAAACAGGCAGCCGCACGAACATGTCGTCCGTAAAACCGGGTTTATAGCCTTTCCCGTCTCCGCTGTGACCGTATTTCCTTGTCTTTACAGCAATGTCGGCCAGCCGTACGATGTCTATAAACGGAGCCGATGAAAGGGACAGCCCGTTTCTTTGTTCCAATTTTTGATGGTGATGCTTGACAGTAGCAATTATATGAATGGGAAGTCTCCATTTCCTTGCAATCCATTCGCCTATTCGTGTATGATCGATATCAAAAAGCATATGTTCCGCATCATGAAATGAAACCGCGTGTTCCTGTGCAGCGGCAATAATGTGCATAAACTCCTCATGAAGATAGCCGTCCATAAAAACCTTTCCAATATCATGGAGCAGTCCGGATGTGAAAACATCATCGATGTTTTTATACCCGGACATTTGGGCAATTTTCTTGCTCATAATTGCAGTTGCGATAGAATGAAGCCAGAACTTGGTTCTATCAAAGCCTTTTGAAGAGATGTTCCTGACCGTGTCGAAAACGGAAATTGTCATGACAATATAGGAAATATTTTTATACCCGAGAAGCGCAATCGCCTGGGTTATATTGGTAACACGCCGCGGTAATTCGTACAGCGCCGAGTTCACCAGTTTGAGTATCTTGGCGGTAATACTCTGATCCTTCTCGATTACAACTGCAAGATCGCATGCGCTCGTATGAGGATTGCCTAAGAGCGTATTGACCTTACAGGCCACCATTGGAAGGGTCGGTAGTTCTCTCACCAGCTCGATTACCTTTTTTATTTTACTCAGCTTTATCTCGTTCATTATCTCCCCGTTTCAGTACATAGTGCCATCCCATACATCCGATGTCAGGTGATATGTGCATCTTTAAACTCCACACCAACGAGCGCTATGTCGTCATAAAACCTGCTTTTCTGCATGAACTGCTGTACAGATTCAATAAGCGTCTGTAGCATCGGTCCGATCGGAGTCCCGGCATATTCCTTGAAGCAGCTTAAAAGTCTATTTTCACCGAACTGTTCGTTTTTCTCATCCGAAAACGCTTCAACTATGCCGTCCGTATACATGAGAATGCGATCGCCGGGATGAAAATCGATCGACGAATCTCTGTATTGGGCATCCTGAAACATACCGAGAAAAAAACCGCTGGATTCCAGAGGCTCGATACTCCGGTCTTTTCGCCGAAACAACAGCGGGCTTGGATGTGCTGCCCCACAAAAGGTGATTTTTGCCTGCAGCGGGTCCAGCACGACGTAAAATGCGGTAACGAAATCCCCCGTTTGAATAACGCCGCAGTAGTCCCTGTTGATTTTTTCCAGTATCTTCGCCGGGGAGCGTATGCGGCATGCATAATTGAGAAATGATATTTTCAGCATTGCCGCTATAAATGCAGAAGAAACGCCGTGCCCAGAAACATCTGCGACAATGATTCCTTTCTTTTGATCGTCAAGATCAATAAAATCGTAGTAGTCACCGCCGACCTGCTCCATGGGCCTGAAATAACAGGAAATAGCGAAATTATCGTCTTCAGGTACTTTTTCCGGGATAAGTGAACGCTGCATCACCGCGGCAAGACCAAGCTCGTTTTCAAACTTCAAGTTCGCATCTTCCAGCTGCTGTTTTGCCATCTCGAGATCCCTCAGAGCCGCTGCCGCAACACGTGTCGTATCCCTGCCGCCCCCAATACGCTTTGCAAATTCCTCAAGCTGCTCCAGCTCGCCGAGCCTTTTCTTGAGCATTTCATTTTCAGAACGGTAGCTTTCCACCTCCAATATGTCCCGGCAGATAACGAGTATTTCAGAGAGCTTTTCTTTCACTCTGAGCGGAACGAAGGTAAGAAGCAGAGATATATCTTTTTTGGCTTTCGGTGAGAAGCGAACATGCGAAGACTGGATAATATTAGTAGTCATCGATGGACCGATTGTCACATCAATTCCTTTAAAAGTATCATGAAGCCTGCTCTTGAGTATTGAAGAATCGAACAGCGAAAGTGCGCGTTCGTTGGCGTCGATAATTTTCCCCTGCGGATTTATTATGAGCACCGGATCGCTGCTGTATTTCATCAAACAATTATATCGCAGTCTAATGAGATCATCTGAATCGTGCGTCACAATACCTTCCCCTCGATAGAGTAAACGGTTTCGTCTTCTCGAATTGCTTTGCCAATACTGCCGTCAAATATCATCCCCACCGTTACAATTCCGGATTCATACAACTGTTTACACCCGTATCGATTCCCTCCTGAAATTTCAACGCCCTTCCGGTTTTCTGCACATAACAGAATACATCCTCATTATCTTTTGACAAATATCAAATATCCATTATAATGGTACTGTCGAAAGCATTTTGTATAAATTCCTCCCTCAATTCGGTGTTTCAGAATACAGCGGCATACCGTCATACAGTCCGAATGCGGGAAAAGGAAAATCCTTCGCACGTATATACAAGAGCAGCTACCGAATCGACCGGCAGAACAGGAGATGAGATGTGCTCGACAATATCCCCATTATTCGCGGTGACGGTGTCGTCAACGGCATCGTTACGGATAAAGCTATAGTATACAATCCGGGAAAAATATCAATACAAAAAATCAGGCTCAAACCTGCGCATGTATCCGATGAAATCAAGAGGTATAAAAAAGCGCTTACAGCGGTAAAAAGGCGGCTCAAGCTTGATCAAAAGATCTTAATTGATTCAATAAGAGGGTCTGAAGCCGACATCCTGCAAAGCCATATAATGATAACTGAAGACCCGTTCTTCAAGGAAGAAGTACCGCAGCAGATAGCGCAGCTGAGGAGAAATGCGGAATGGATAATAATGGATGGAATGAAGGCAGTACTAGACACATTTAAAAATATAGACAACATCTATTTGAAGGAGAGGGGAAGAGATATAGAAGACGTATCCCTGCGGGTGATACATCGCCTTGCCAATAAGGAAGGATACGCACTCGTGAGGGAGTTTGAGGGTATACTGGTGGTCAAGGAGCTCATTCCCTCGATGATCATGTACATAGATACGGAAAAGATCAGGGGAATTGTTTCTGAGATGGGCAGTGAGACCTCTCATGCTACCATACTTGCGAAATCTCTCGGAATTCCCGTCATTATAAATGCAAAAGAAGCCGCAGAGAAGATAACAAGCGGTGAGCGCCTGATAGTGGACGGTGCTTCAGGATACGTTATACCAAAACCGACAAAAAAAGTAATCAATGAATACAAAAAAATTCAGGATGCCTATGAAAGGTATCAGAACACTCTCGCGCAATCTTTCAGACTTCCGGCGGTTACTACGGACAATGTCGGTATTACGCTCAATGCAAATATCGAGATTGTTCCCGGCGCCGGTCTTGCACTCCATCAGGGCGCCGAAGGTGTTGGCCTGTTTCGTACGGAGCTCCCCTTTATTATTCATAACAGGCTTATTTCCGAAGAGGAGCAGTACTCCATCTATAAATCCCTGCTGAAACAGTTCGTAAATCGGCCGGTGACGATCAGGACTCTCGATATCGGCGGCGACAAGCTCCTGCCTTTCCAGGAATCAACCCCATACCTGGAAGCAAACCCATTCCTGGGCCTTCGATCAATCAGAATCTCACTGCTGAAACCGGACATATTCAGGACACAGATCCGTGCGCTTCTGCGGGCCAGTGCGCACGGCAGAGTTAAAATCCTTCTACCGATGATTTCAAGCTATGAGGAAATGGAAAAGATCGTCGAAATAATAGAGGATGAAAAATCGGAGCTGAAAAGCCTGGAAATTCCCTTTGACAGGGAAGTACGGATAGGAGCCATGATAGAGATACCATCCGCCGCGCTTTCCGCAAAGGATATTATTGAGCTCTGCGATTTTCTGAGCATAGGAACAAACGACCTGGTACAGTACACTCTTGCGGTAGACAGGACGAATGAGAATGTTGCGCGGTACTATGTTCCGGAAAATCCGGCTGTTTTGAAATTGATCAACATGGCAGCATCGTCTGCAGTAAAGAGGGGCAAACCATGCGCAGTGTGCGGTGAGCTGGCCGGAAATGCCCGTTTTGCACCGTTCTTCGTGGGAGTGGGCATAACGGAATTGAGCATGGAGCCGGGCTTGATCCCTGAGATCAAAAAGGTAATCAGAACTATATCCAGACGGCAGGCGGAAGAATTTGCACGGCAATTACTTGCCATGAAAAAGGTGAACAGTATTAAAAAGGCTATGGCAGACTTTTATGCAAAGCTGAGCTGTGATGTTGAAGTACGTTACTGAGCGGACCGCTGCGATTCACGGTTTTTATGCACCCGGTTATTCGAATTCGGTTTCTTTATCTGCTTCGAGATCATAATCGGGAAATTCATAGTAACACTCCGGACACCTCCATTCCGCATATTCCAGAACAAAGCCGCATTTAGGACACCGTATTACCGAAGCTTCTTTTTGTTTCGATTTTTCACCGATTGAGTACATCCTCATCGAGAGGTCCGCGCCCTCGAGCTCATCGATCAGCTGTTTCGCTTCATCTTTCGTAAGTTTTTTCACCACAAGCGTATCGGTTGTTTTGAATAACTCGGCCAATTCTTCATCTGTCTGCCTGACATACTTCCCCGCCTTTGCAATGACTGTTTCTTCCTGCTCCGGTTCGAAAATATCGGTTATCTCTACACTGTAGTATTTTTCCTTTTTTGCCATATATATCCCTTTCCGTGCACTTCAGCACTTTGCAGGCAGTCTAGACCTCATTCATGGCCGGTTCACCTAGGCTCAATTCCCTTTCACGCTTTTTTGTAACTGATTTGCAGATCAAGACACTGATCTCATAGAGCAGAAGAATCGGTATTGCGAGCATGATCTGACTTACCACATCAGGCGGAGTAAGAACGGCTGCAACAATAAAAATTATGACTATGGCGTATCTCCTGCCCTTTTTCATCGCTTCCGGGGTTACGATACCCAGCTTCGATAGAAGCAGCACAACGAGGGGCAGTTCGAACATCAATCCAAAGGCCGTTATCATCTTTGTCAGAAAGCCGACATACGCATTCAGTGTAATCATTGGGCTGATATTATCCTTTGAGAAGGACAACAGAAACCTGATGCCGAGCGGAAGCACACCCTTGAACGCAAAACCTGCGCCTATAAGGAAGAGGATGTAGGAGATCGGACCAAAAAATATCAAATATTTTCGTTCGTTCTTTTTCAGCGCCACACCGACATACTTCCATACCTGATACAGTATGAACGGCATCGCCGCAACTACTCCGACGAGAAGCGTGAGCTTCACAATTACGAAAAACGCTTCAGTCGGATTGATGAATACCAGGTTTTCAATACCGCCCGTTTTTGTAATAAACTGAAGCACCTCGTCGATAAAATGGTACGCGCCAGCCGAAGTAATCATGACGGCGATTAATATGTATATAATCCGTCGCCGGAGCTCATGCAAATGCTCAACAATCGTAAGCTCTTTATCTTTCATCACGCCACAATTATAATAAGTGATGATATTTTTTGTCAATGACTAAAGCACTGCCCGTCGGGAGTTTGTACCGGTTGCACGAAGCATCCGAATAGGAAATACATAAGGAACAGGCTCACGCACCGCATCGAACCCGGCCTCGAGGATCACCGTTCGGATTTATAAAAAGTTGCGTTGTCAACTACTGCTATTTTCTGTATTATAGAAAACACCGATCAGTCGGAAATGCATAAATGATAGAACATCAATCGAAAGTGGCGCTTCTCCAGTGCAAAAGCTACGATGCCGAACTCGTCAGGGATAAAATCAATCAGGGTCTCGAACTCTTAGGAGGGCTGGAGCAACTGGTAAATTCCGGGGAAAAAATTCTTCTCAAACCGAACCTTCTCGCTCCCGACCCTCCTGAAACCGCAACGGCGACGCATCCGGCTGTATTCAGAGCCGCAGCGGAAATACTGCTGGATCGCGGAGTTACTGTATACTACGGCGATTCACCAGGCGTCCATTCTACAGCGAAGGCACTGAAAAAATGCGGTTTACAGGAGGTTGCGGATGAGCTCAGCCTCCTGCCGGCGGATTTTGAAAACCGGGAGAAGATATTTTTTGCTCATGCGAAACAGAACAGGGTATTTGAGATTGCACGCGGCGTGCTCCAGAGCGACGGCATCGTCAGTCTCCCGAAATTGAAGACACACGGCCTCACCCTCATGACAGGCGCAGTAAAGAATCAGTTCGGCTGCATACCGGGGCTGCTTAAACCGGGATTTCACGCAAAACTTGAAAACCCGGAAGACTTTTCCCAGATGCTCGTCGATCTCACCATGTTTTTGAAACCGCGCTTGTACATTATGGATGGAATATGGGCGATGGAAGGGAACGGACCGAGGAGAGGAAGCCGTGTCGACCTGGGCGTCATAATCATTTCAACCGATCCGGTTGCCGTCGATGCCGTGGCGTCACGGGTAATCGGTCTCGACCCGGAAAGAGTGTATACTATCGTACGCGGACATGCAAGCGGCCTCGGGAGCATGGAGAAAATCGAGGTGCTCGGTGAAAAAACCGAAAATGTCCGCAAAAAGTTTGCCCTTCCGCGATACAGCGGAAATTTCAAAAGGATACCCCCCTTTTTAAGAAATGTGCTCAGGAATGTTGTTGTTCAAAGGCCCGTTATCGTCTATAAAAGATGTACAAAATGTCATGAATGTTATAGAATATGCCCAACAAAGCCGAAGTCCATCGTCATCGGAGAGGACAGATATCCAAAGCATGAGTACAGCACGTGTATCCGCTGCTACTGCTGCCAGGAGGTCTGTCCCGAGGGGGCAATCTCTATAAAAACAAAACTTTTTTAGGAGAGGCTCATGGCAATCAGGATTTCGGAGGCAACAACAAGAAAAGAAAAAAGAGATTACCTGCATTTACCCTACTCCATGCACAGAAACCACACCCTGTGGGTGCCTCCTCTGATCATGCATGAAAAAAATTTTATACATCTAAAAAAAAATCCGCATACGGAATATTCGGATACCGTCTGTTTCCTCGCGTACAGGGATGGCAAACCTGCCGGCAGGGTTATGGGCATCATCAATAAAAAGCTCAATGAAATTTGGAAGGATAAACAGGCCCGTTTCTGTTGTTTTGAATCGACCAATGACTCAAAAACCGCTCACGGCCTTCTGTCATCAGTTGAAAATTGGGCGCGATCGAGGGGAATGGAGCGCATTGTCGGCCCCCTCGGATTTTCCAACCAGGATCCGCAGGGTTTCATCGTGGAAGGGTACAATCAGAGGCCCTCAATCGGTACAATCTATAATTTCGAGTACATCCCTCAACTCATGGAAAAGTGCGGATATATAAAAGAGGTGGATTACCTCACATATAAAATCCCCATCCCGACGACTATACCGCCGTTGTATGAAAAAATCTCGGAACGTGTTAAGAAACGAACCGCAATAAAAATTCTTGAATTCAAATCGAAGAGACAGCTGAAACCTTATCTCACCCAGGTGCTTAGATTCATGAACCGGACCTACACCGGAATATACGGTTTCATTCCCCTGTCAGAGACTCTCATAAAGAAAACAGCGCTGAATTATCATGAAATCGTTGATCCCAACCTTATCAAGATTATCGTAAATTTTCAGGACGAAATTGTGAGCTTCATACTCGGCATCCGGGACATCACCGAAGGCTTTCAGAAAGCCGGAGGAAGGCTTCTGCCCGTCGGGTATTTTCTCATTAAAGCGGCTCAAAAAAAATCAAGACGGCTCGATCTTCTGCTCGGCGCCATCAGGGAGGACTACAGGGGGAAAGGGCTCGATACCGTTATGGCTATTTCGATGATCAAGAGCGCCCGGGTTATGGGTATGGAATTTGCCGACAGTCATCACGAACTGGAAACAAACACACGGGTACAGGCCGAGATGAGGAGACTGGGGGGATTCGTGTACAAAAGACACCGTGTATACCAGAAAGAATTATAGGGAAAAACTCCGTTCGTTCGGACACCTTCTTTCCTCGATTCGTTTCGATGAAGCATACACCAGCACATATATCTTGCAGGCGGCAGAAAATCGAAGTACATTGTAGCATGCACTATCTGAGATTTCTTGTTTATCCGGCAGTCGGTTCTTTTCTCGGTTTCATCACAAATTTCATTGCCATCAAGCTTCTCTTCCGTCCCAAAAAAAAGGTTATCGGTATACAGGGACTGCTTCCGAAGAGAAAGGGGGAGATAGCACAGCGCGCGGGGACAATTGTTAACGACTACCTCGTAAACAGCGAGGAACTGCGAAAAAAGCTTGACAGGAAGAGACTCGAACAGGCTGTGGAAAAGTATATTGAAAGCCACCGTAATAAAGTGCTCGACCTTCCCCTTGTAGGTGAAACGCTGAAAAGGCTTTTCACCACCCTGCTCATTGATCGTGACGGTTATTTCAACCGAAAAATAATAGAAGCGGTGATAGACGAGGATATGGTTTCAGGAATCGTACGTCAAAAGATCAGTGAATTCGATGTCGAAGCTCTCGAAAAGCTCGTAAAAAAAGCATCCGGCCCGGAAATTCGATTCATCCTGCTCACCGGAGCGGCCGTCGGCATCGTCATCGGGCTGGCACAGGCGTTGATCGGACTGTAGACCCTATTGTCGATAATCGGCTTCGCGGATCGAATACATGGGGACATGTGCGCTCGCCGACGCGCGGCCGCCACACAGGCTTTTTTCACTGACACAGTATGTATATTTTTCAACACGAAAGGAGTATGAACGTGAATTTGATTCTCATGGGTGCGCCGGGCGCAGGAAAGGGAACGCATGCGAAGGACATCTGCAGGCAGTTCAACATCCCTCACATTTCAACGGGTGATATTTTACGTGAAGAGGTGTCGAAGGACACCGAGCTTGGCAGGACTGCCAAGTCCTATATGGATGCGGGCAAACTGCTTCCCGATGATATAATCATCGAAATAATAAACAGCCGCCTGCATGAAAACGACTGTAAAAACGGGTACCTCTTCGACGGTTTCCCGCGAACCCTAGTACAGGCGGAAAAACTCGATACAATCTCCAGCATCGAATCGGTTATTTACCTGAAATGCGACGACGATATACTCGTCAAACGACTCACCGGCAGAAGAATCGCCAAGGACGGAAGAATTTACAATATATACTTCAATCCGCCTCCCGAAGGTATCGAAACCTATCAGAGGGGCGATGACAACGAAGAGACTATCAGGGAACGATTAAAAATTTTTTACAGTACATTCACCCCTATCATGGATTTTTACAAAAAGAAGAATACATTCCGTGAAATACGGGGCGACGATGACAGGGCTGTCGTATACGAAAAAATTCTGTCAATTCTCGAAAATCTGAAGAAGGAGTGATTCCAAAGGCAGGCTGAAGCACATCGTCTAACGGAGCCTGTATATCGTCAAACAGAACCCGAAGAACCGAGCTTTCGAGAAATTTGTGAAGCTGCCTCTATAACCATTCTGCCGTACTCTCGTATCTGTCCCTCACCGCGTACCCTGCTCTTCAGGGCGCCGATCGCGCATGATGCAATGACCCTGTTGTGAATATCGAGTATCGGCGCAGCGACAACGACGATATCCGCGTCGTACTCACCCATGCTCACCCCGTATCCGGTTTCCGCTGTTTCATGGAGTACCTTTTTCAGAGTTTGAATGTCGCATATCGTTCTATCGGTATATCGCTGCAGCGTACAGCCCGCCAGCAGAGAATTTCGTTTCCCGGGCGGGAGAAAGGCAAGTATCGCTTTGCCCGCTCCAGATGTGTATGCCGGCACCGCCTTTCCAACCGTTACATTGATAAGCGCATCGTAGTAGCTCGGCTCCCAGTCGACGATGATGATATTCCGTTCACGCAGAACGGACAGAAACGACGACTCTCCCGTCCGGTCTCTGAGATCCAGAAGAAAGGGCCGGCACACGTTCAAAAGGCTCATTTTGCGGAGCATCGATCCCGACAGCTCGAGAATTTTCAATGATACTTTATATCTGCCGGTCTGGTTGTCCCGCTCTACATATCCCCATTTCAGAAACACCTGCATGATCCTGTACACGGTCGACCTGTTCATTTCCGTTAACTCGACGAGCTCTTTCAGCGAGAGATCATCGTGGCTGTAGAATTGAGACAGCAGTAAAAACGCCTTGTCCAGAACCTTGACTCCGTGCTCACCCATCCGTTCCTCCGCACCTACTCATCGAACAGAAAACCATACACATCCTCGTCGACGCGTTCCCGTATGAATCCGACATTTGCGTTCAGCTTCATTCCCATTTTCGGATTTTCAACGAGCAGGCGGCCGCTCGCTCTGAGACCGTTTTCGAACTCTACGATTCCGAATTGCAGATACCGGTCGGTAAATCCCGCTGGCAGGTTGTACACCCGCGTCCAGGTGAGAAGTGTGCACCTTCCCCCCATCGGAACCTTTTCCCAGGATGAAAACAGTACATTGGACGGGTCGCGTCTCGTACTGCACTTCTTACAGATCATGGGCGCCGGATAGTACAGGGTACCGCATTCGGGACATTTATATGCGTATACCTTCGCCTCTTTTGGCCTGTATACGTAAAAATCGATCGCCATGGTCTACTCCTTTGAACATATTGTTGTGACGACATTGTTGCCGAAACCGCCGAAATTGACGGCAAGTCCGTGTTTCGGGTTTTTCACCTGGCGCCCCTTCTCCGCCTCACCCCTCAGCTGTTTTACGAGCTCATGCACCTGTGAAACTCCGGTTGCACCCAGAGGATGCCCCTTGGATTTCAGGCCGCCGGATGTGTTGATCGGCAGGGGCCCTTCAATACGCGTTTCCCCCTTCCCGATTGCTTCCTTGTACCCGCCCCTCTCAAAGAAACCTATCTCCTCACTGATGGCGACCTCGAGAATCACGAAGGCATCATGAAGCTCGGCGCAGGAGATATCCTTCGGCGACAGGCCGGCCATCCGAAACGCGCGCTCGCCGCTGAGCTTCACGGCTTTCAACTCAAGGGGATCTTCCCTCTCGTGCACACAATGAGTATCCGATGCGGAACCTATTCCCGTTATGAATATGGGTTCCTTTTTCTTGAAATATTTCATCTTCGGCGAATCGGCCGCGCACAGTATGACAGAGGCAGCTCCATCGGAAACAGGACACATGCTGTACAGTCGGAGCGGCTCTGCAATATAGTTGTTCACGACATTGGCATCGAGTCCGTCATGAATGCCTTCTATGGTGCACGGCACGTGCACATGTGCAAACGGATTCTTTACGCCGTTTTCATGATCCTTCACCGCGATCATTGCAAGGTGCCGTTCGGTCAGTCCGAAACGCTCCATGTACAGTCGGGTGAACATGGCGCCGAAAGCGGGAAGCGTAAGCCCGTAGCTGTACTCCGCTTCAGGATGCAGAAGAGTCGCGACGAAGTCTGTCCCCTCCCACCCGGGAACACCCCGCATGATCTCTCCACCCGTCACCATCACCACGTCCGCAATACCGCTCGCGATGACGGCATACCCCATTTTCACCGCACTCCCGCCGCTGGCAGGCCCGTTTTCAACGAGTTCCGCCATCGCAGGCTCCAGTTTCAGCCTGCTCACGAGAGACGAGGCAATACCTGTTTGATGATTGAGCATCCCCGCCCCCATGTTTGCGACAACGACCTGATCGATGATATCCCTGTTTTCACGAATGCCTGCATCATCGAGCGCGTCGGCGGATGCAAAGGCCATGACATCGACAAGATCGAACTCGCTCAAGTTTCCGAAAACGGTATGACCTATTCCTGTAACAGCTGCTTTTCTCATTTTTTACTCCTTTTGTATCCGGGCATCTGCGGATATTCTTCAGGCGGCCTGAGCTCATCCGCTCCAGCAAGAAGCGACGGATCGACGGGGCGCTGGCCGCTCACCTTTTCGTTTCTGACCGCATCGTACAGCGGCCTGGTCAGGACGTAGGTCGGAACACCGCCGAGCTCGTGATGCACCTTCGGGTACAGATGCGATCTGTCCTCGAGCGCATACTCGATCATCCAGCGCCTGAACCCGATCGGACTTTCCGCAACGATCCACACCTCCTTCTGCCCGAGTATCTCGAGGTGATGTTCCATTTTGGAAGCAAACAGCTGAGCGCCGATTCTCAACCCCCGCTTTATGGTCAGCGTATGGAGACTCATACCCACCTCTGCATCGACGAGCCTGCTGTTTACAATTCCCGCTATCTCACCGTCGATTGCCCCGACGAGCACAAACTCGTTCGCCACCCTGTATCGGTACCAGCCCAGAAGCTCCGCATACATTCTTGCAGCAACGATATCGTAGAAATCCTTTGCAACGCCCATAAGCGGATGTACCGTGTCGAGCAAAACACCAATTTCCTCATTTTTAGCCTCGCGTACCACCATCTTTTCCCCGCTTGCGAGTGTAATAACCTTCGGCGGATAGGGTTTTAGATCGAGCTGAGGCGGTCTGAGCTTCTTTTCCAGTTCTCCGACTAGCATAGGGTTCTCCTTTTCGAGATAGGTTATTTCACAATATGAACCACATATTCATATTATAAACTATTGTAACGGAGCGGAGCCCGCTGTCAACCAATTTATGCATTCATCTCAATCTACCAATGGACGTATACGTGACCCTCTTTTCGTGCAGAGCAGCCATCCTGAAGACCGCAAAAACGGTGTAAAAAACACTTAAAAAAATTTATGTATTATGGTATAGTTTACATTATGAATATATTTCTCACAATATAAACATTTTTACGAATTACGGCGACACAGTACGGAGCGTACTATGATAACGAAAAACATCATCCTTGCCGATACGTACCTCGATTCAATTGTGCTCATGTCCATGAGTGAAAAGCTCGCACATTCTGTAAAAGGAGTTGAAGAGATCGCGGCAATAATGGGCACAGGAACCAATATCGAATTGCTCGAAACAGGCGGGTTATTGACGTCCGAGGGCGCAGAGGCGCGTCCCGGCGACCTCATAATCGCAATCAGGGCGTCTAATGAACAGGCCGTAAACCAGGTTCTGCAGGAGGTTGAAAAGCAACTCAAAGCGACGGTAAAAACTGAAGAAATACACTGCGCCTCTGCGCCGAAAAGCCTGAGCAGCGCCGTCAGGCGCATGCCCGATGCAGCTATTGCGCTCATCTCTGTCCCCGGTGAATATGCTGCGTTTGAAGCGATGGAGGCACTTGAAAGCGGGCAGGTCGTCATGCTCTTCAGTGACAACGTTTCGCTGGAATCGGAGGTTCGGTTAAAAAAAAGAGCTGCAGAGCTCGGTCTTCTCGTTATGGGCCCTGACTGCGGTACTGCCATCATCGGCGGTGTGGCGCTTGGCTTCGCAAACGCAGTGCGATCCGGTCGCTTCGGCATCGTTGCTGCTTCCGGCACAGGCATTCAGGAGCTTTCCACCCTTCTCCATAAGAAGGGGTACGGCATATCTCACGCAATCGGCACAGGCGGAAGGGACCTCTCAAAGGAAATACAGGGGGCAACAATGCTCCGGGGCATCGAAGCACTCGAAAAGGACGAAAGAACTGAGGTAATCATCCTTCTTTCAAAACCGCCGGACGCCGCTGTGGCAAAAAAAATTCTCGATGTTGTACAAAAGTGTACAAAAACGCATGTAATCACCTTTCTGAGCGGCGATCCCCGGGATGCGGAAATGAGAAATCTGCCTTTCGCCTGCGGACTGGAAGAGGCGGTGGAACAGGCCGTGTCTCTGTATGAGAACAGGGAATATATCCCGAGACTCTTCACCGGCGACGAAACGGCGATGCGCAGGAGGGCAACAACAGAATCCGAAAAGATCGGCGCAGGAAAGTACCTTCGCGGCCTCTATTCCGGGGGAACGCTCGCTGAAGAGGCGATCCTGATCATTTCGGAGATGGCTGGAGATGTCTACTCAAATATCCCTTTGCAAAAAGAACTGAAGCTGAAAGAAAGCCTGAAAAGCTTTAAGGACACGATTGTCGATCTGGGTGAAGATGAGTTTACCCGCGGTCGTCCGCACCCTATGATCGATTTCAGCCTGCGGACTGACTGTATTGCAAAAGAGGCGGAAGACAGAGAATGCGGTATCGTGCTTTTCGACCTTGTCCTCGGGTACGGAGCGCATCCCGACCCGTGCGCCGTCCTCGTTCCGGTTATTGAAAAGGCAAAAAAAACGGCTCAGGCTGACGGGCGGTATATATCATTTGTTGCATCGGTAACCGGCACAGACCGGGACCCGCAGGGTGCCGCGGATCAGACGAGCCGGCTCGAAGAATCAGGAGTTATCGTCATGCCGTCGAACGCTCAGGCTGCTCGTTTTACCGGCCTGATGCTGCAGGACATACGAACCAATAGCGTGTGAGCCGATTATCTTTTGGCTCGTGTACGCCGACGGATACGCATGGAGGGTTTGTAATGGATACGCTGGCTGCTCTTCTTCAATCGAAACCAAAGGTAATTAATGTCGGTCTCAAAACTTTTGCCGATTCCATACACTCACAGGGGGCCGACGTTCTGCATGTGGACTGGTCGCCGCCTGCAGCCGGAAATCCGGAAATCATCCGCGTTCTCAATACGCTCAGCCAGCCATCCATCCGGAAAGAGATAGATGCTGCGAACCGGAAGGCGGTCGATCTCATTGTAAATGCCCAGCCGGTGCTCATCGATATACGACCGGCCCGCGATGTCATTCCCGGAATGGAGAAGAACCTGATACTTCACGCCGGCCCGCCCGTTTCCTGGGATCGGATGTGCGGACCCGTAAAGGGTGCGGTAATGGGCGCCCTCATATACGAGGGTATTGCAAAAAATCTCGAGGAGGCAGGGAGGATTGCTGCTTCTGGAGACATCGAATTCGATCCGTGCCACCATCACCAGACGGTCGGGCCCATGGCCGGAGTGGTTTCATCGTCTATGTTTGTATACGTCATAGAGAACCGGGCAGTCGGAAACAGAGCA
Source organism: uncultured Spirochaetota bacterium (assembly GCA_964521865.1). Classification (GTDB taxonomy): domain Bacteria; phylum Spirochaetota; class B62-G9; order B62-G9; family DRHN01; genus CAYSRJ01. The sequence continues at coordinate 132,474 of CAZFTJ010000002.1, forward strand.
TTCTGCACACAGAACGAAGGTCTTGGAAAGGTTCTCCGCTTCGGAGCATACGGCGACGATGTTATACGGAGATTGAAATGGATGGAAACCGTTCTTGCACCGGCGCTCAGGAAAGGAGTGCAGCAATCGGGCGGAATAAACATCAAGGACCTGACCGCCCGGGCGCTGATGATGGGGGATGAGTGCCATAATAGAAATGTTGCGGCGACCTCGCTCTTTCTACGGGAAATAACTCCCCAGCTCCTGAAAACAGATCTGGACAGGGGCACGGCGCGTGCGGTTTTCGAGTTTTTTTCAGGAAACGACCATTCTTTTTTAAACATCTCCATGGCCGCGTGCAAGGCATGTACCGATCCTATCATGGGCCTTGAAAAAAGTTCCATCGTTTCGACAATGGCCCGAAACGGCACCGACCTCGGAATACGGGTCGCCGGGCTCGGAGAACGGTGGTTTACGGCGCAGGCCGGTATACCGAAGGGTTTGTATTTTTCGGGTTTCGGCGAGAAAGATTCCTGCCGCGACCTGGGCGACAGCACAGTTTCGGAGATTGCGGGAATAGGCGGTTTTGCAATGGCGGCGGCCCCGGCGATCGTGAATTTCGTGGGAGGAAACGCAGTCGATGCAATCGGGTACACGCTGGAGATGTATGAGATTACAGCCGGAGAGCACGGTATTTACCGAATACCCGCGCTCGATTTCAGGGGAACGCCGGTCGGCGTGGATATACGGCTGGTAAACAGGCTGAATCTTCCGCCATTCATCAATACCGGTATAGCGCACAGGGACCCGGGCATCGGTCAGATCGGTGCAGGTATTCTCCGGGCGCCCAGATCATGCTTTGAAGAGGCTCTCATCGAATTTGGAAAGCTGTTTTAGTATTTTATTATCCGGACGCTTCGCATCCGGATAATGCCGCTCACCGGCGGCATTATAAAACCATTTTTAACAAAGAGGTCCGCCATGAAGAGTGACGAGTTTTTGAATATCATGAAAAGAGCAAAGGTGTACGATCTAACCGTTCCGCTGAGTGTGCACACTCCTCCGTGGCCGAGTTATATGCCGCTTCAAATTCAGTACTTCAAACGGCTTGCAGGCTGTTATGACGGCGGAATGGGTGCAAACGGGCAGGTCATAAAAACGAGCAATCACGTGGGCACCCATATGGACGGCGAGATCCATTTCTACGGACACGGCAGGGCCATCGGTGAGGTTCCCATAGAGGAGTGGGTCGGCGAGGGGGTTGTGGTTGACATATCGGAGGAAGTTGCAGACTACAGCCTGTACAGCCCCGACATGCTGAAGAGCAAAACGGAGATAGAAAAAGGCGATATCCTCATCATAAATACCGGATATCATCGTTTCGACTGGACCCATCCGGAGGCGGACGAAATACGTTACATGGTCTGCCACCCGGGCCCGGATCCCAGCTTTGACAAATGGGTCGCAGAGATGCAGTTTAAATGGATCGGCGTCGACTGCGGATCGGCCGATCATCCGATGAACACCATCATACGCCGGTGGCAGCCGGCTCATTTCGCAAAGGCGGAACAGAAGCTGAAAAGGGATTACGGAAAAACATGGGAGCAGATGTTCCCGCTCGACTACTACTATCAGGTTATGCACATCAAGCTCTTTCCGAAGAGAATCGTTCATGCCGAGTGTGTCGGCGGCGACATCGACAGGGTACGCAACAGACGGGTGTGGATCGGCGCTTTTCCGTGGAGGGCGCTGGAAATGGAGTCGAGCATATGCAGAATAATCGCACTTGATGCACAATGACGCAGACGGAATAATGAGTAGGTATATAGGATGTGTTTTATCCAATCAACCGGCGGATGCGGATGCTTTTTAAACGATGTTGAAACGGCACGTCATTTCGCAGGCTCATGTGCTCTTCAATTTCTTTTCATGAGTTTTGCATGTGCGAAGGGAGGAGACGCAAATGGCGATAATCAACGACTTCGAATACTACAGACCGAATGACGGTGACGAGGCGCTCGAATTGCTTGCCGAATATAAAGACGGCGCAGCCCTGCTTGCTGGCGGGACCGATCTGATCGTTCAGATGGAGGACGGCATCGCCGCACCCGAGGCAGTCATCGACCTCAAGGGCATTGAGCAGCTCAATAAATTCGAATTTTCGAATGACCATCTTTTTATCGGCGCTCTCGTCACATTCACCGACCTTATCGAATCCGCTGAAATACGCAAAAGGTTTCCCGTTATCTGGGAATCTTCACGTACTGTCGCATCAGTCGGCATCAGGAACAGGGCCACCATGGTCGGTAATATCTGTTCGGCCGTGCCGTCACTCGACAGCGGGCCTCCTCTGCTCTGCCTGGAGGCAGACATAATCGTCAGAGGAACGGACGGAAAAGGGCAGACACCGATAGATCAATGGTTTCTCGGGCCCAGGAAAACCGCGCTCAAAGAGGGCGAATACGTTGAAGGCATTTCAATCGAACTGCCGCAAAAACGGTTCGGCGGCTGCTACGTGAAGCTCGGAAGGTACAGGGGTGAAGACCTCGCACAGGCCGGCGTCGGTGTATACGCATTTGAGGACGGGGAGTACCGCATTGCATTCTGCGCGCTCTCGCCCGCTCCGGCGAGAGCAAAGAAGATAGAATCCCTTCTGAAGGGAAGGGAAATCACCGATACGCTGATCGGAGAAGCTTGTGAATTACTCCCTCAGGAAATATCACCCATTACGGATATACGGGCAACCGGAGAGTACAGGCTTCATGCAACGGGTGTAATGCTCGAACGGGGATTAAAGGCCGCGGTTTCCCGGTGCAGCGGCGGGGGCCCGGACTACGGCATGAGTCTCATGTGAAATGGAGTGAGGAGACGAGCAATGAAAAAAAGGATCGAGCTTAACCTGAACGGTATGAAAAGGCAAATCGAGGTCGAACCGACCGATATTCTTCTCGATGTTCTTCGTGACAGGCTCGGTGTCAAGAGCCCGAAATTCGGATGCGGCAGGGGGGACTGCGGCTCCTGCACCGTTTTTCTAAACGGCAGGACCGTTCGCTCCTGTATAATTCTTGCCATCGAAGCGGACGGCGCGGATATTCAAACCCTCGAAGGCATCCCGGAAGAGAAACTGCGCAATCTGCAGGAATCCTTCATAGAGCACAGTTCCTTCCAGTGCGGGTTCTGCACACCGGGCATGATACTCTCTGCCGTCGAGCTTCTCGAAAAAAACCCTCACCCTTCGGAAGAAGACGTAAAAGAATCGCTTGCCGGCAACCTGTGCAGATGTACGGGATACACACCTATAATAGACGCCGTTCTCGTTGTCTCGAACAAAGGGTGAAGGAGGAAAACATGGCGGAGCATACCTATATCGGCGAACCAATCGACAGAATTGATGAAAGAGACAAGGTAAGCGGGGCTGCGCTTTTCGTCGACGACATCGATTTCGGCCCGAACCTCCTCCATGCTGCAGTTTTAGAAAGTCCCCATGCCCACGCGCTGATAACAGGCATAGACACTTCGAAAGCGGAGAAGCTCCAGGGCGTCGTGAAAGTCGTGACGGGAAAGGATTTCCCCTATAAATTCGGCCTCTACATGAAAGATCGTTTCATCTTTGCGCAGGACAGGGTGCGTTTCGTCGGCGAGCAGGTTGCCGCAGTCATCGCGCGGGATCGTAAAACCGCCCAAAAGGCGCTTGGGCTGATAAAGGTCGACTACGAGCAGCTTGCGCCGGTTTTTGAACCTCTTCAGGCGGTTTCCGACGGGGCTCCCATCGTGCATCCGGACCTCGGCTCCTATGAGCATGTTCGCTGGTTCTTTCCGAAGGGGGGCACTAATATCTCCCATCTGAGAAAGGTACGAAAGGGCGATATCGTAAAAGGCTTTAAGGAGGCGGATTTTGTGCTCGAGGACACCTACCGCGTGCCCAGATATGCGCACTGCGCAATAGAGCCGCACATAGCGGTCGGTCGGCTCGATTACGCCGGGCGGCTTACAGTGTGGGCATCCTCCCAGTCGCCGCATACCCAGAGAAACCTGTTCGCCCAGGCGCTTTCCCCGCTTGGATTCAGCCATAAGGATATTCGGGTAATCACGCCCTACGTAGGAGGAGGGTTCGGCGGCAAGGCGGGCCTCACAATGGAAATATTAGCCGCAGCGCTCGCAACTGCAGTCAAAGGAAACCCTGTCAAGGTCAGGTGGACGCGGGCGCAGGAATTCTACAACACCTACCAGCGCCAGCAGGTTGTCTCGAAGCTGAAGATCGGCGTTAAAAAAGACGGGACCATTACGGCCTTTCAACTGGAAAATTACTGGGACGCAGGCGCATATGTCGAGTACGGGGCGAACGTAGTAAACGCTTCGGGGCTTTCGGCAACAGGACCGTATCGAGTTTCGAATGTGCATATCGATTCGTACTGTATCTACACCAACCTCCCGCCGGGCGGTCCGTACAGGGGTTTCGGATACTCTGAGATGATGTTCAGTGTCGAGTCTCACATGTCTCGGCTTGCCGCTGCAGCAGGCATAAACCCCCGTGAGTTTAGAAAGCGAAACGGCATCCGTAAGGGCGACTCCCTTGCATACGGAGCCGAGATGAATGAAAACGGGCTGATCGAATGCATCGACCGGGTCGCCGAAGCAGTTGATTTCGAAAAGAAGGAAGCGTCCAAAGACCCGAATAAGGCAATCGGCAAGGGAATGGCCGCCATCTGGAAGGCCCCGGCAATGCCGCCGAATGCATCCTCAGCCGCCTTTCTCAAGTTCAATGAAGACGGGAGTATCAATATTCTCGTTTCGGGCATTGAGATCGGACAGGGGTATCTCACCGTCATGGCCCAGATCGCTGCCGAGATTCTCGCAGTACCCGTGTCAAAAATTCGCATCGAAACACCCGATACAGACAGAAACCCGTACGAGTGGCAGACCGTCGCATCCCACGTCACCTGGTCGTGCGGAAATGCGGTAAAACGGGCCGCACTCGATGCACGGGCGCAGATCTTCGATACCGTTAACAGGGCTTTTAAATACGAGATCGATTCGCTCTACCTTGAAGATGAAAAGATCAAATGTACGACGGATGCCGAATTCGAGCTTCCATTGAAACAGTTCGTCATTGACGGCGTTATGGTCGAAGACGGAACATTCAGGGGCGGGCCGATTCTCGGCAGGGGCATATTCATGCCGGAGTTCACATCGGCGTTCAGCGACCCTGAAACCGGCCAGGGAGGACACCCGAATGTACACTATACTGTCGGCGCCTGCGCCGTTGTTCTTGAAATAGACAGGCAGACAGGCAAAGTGCGGGTCTTGAAAGCAGCCGAAGCGATCGACGCCGGAAAGGCGCTCAACCCCAAACTCGTAAAACACCAGATCATCGGAGGCTTCCTGCAGGGGCTTGCAACCGTTCTGTACGAGGACATCCGTTTCGATGAAAAGGGGAAGCTTTTGAATCCGAACTTTTCGGATTATAAAATACCGACCGCTTTAGACATCCCGAATACGGTCATTCCGATCATCGTCGAAGCGCCCCAGCATGACGGCCCGTTCGGAGCGCGAGGCGTGGCCGAGCACACGATGATACCGGTTGCTCCAGCGGTTGCGAACGCCGTTGAGGATGCGCTCGGAATACGAATAAAATCAATGCCCATAACCGCAGAAAAAATCGCGCTCGCCCTGCTCGAAAAAAAGTAAAAATTGGTCAAAAAGCGTCGTATAATGCTGATTACCCGGATGCTTCGCATCCGGCCTTTTCCAATACGGGAATTCACTGAAACACATCGACCAGACTTCCAAATACTCCTTTGAGCTTTTTAATTCGAGCTTCATTACCGAGCACACAGATAAAGTTCTGTTTCATCGCATCTGACACCAGATCGGCCGCAGCCCGGATGTCTTCCTTTCCCGTCCTCAATATGCCCTCACGCGCCCGCTGAACATCCTCATGGGAGATATTCTGGAAATACCGGCCGGCAGCGGTTTCGCCCTTCATAGATGGGGTCAGCGGCCGGTCGAACCTGCTGATGGTGCCGATAATATACTTGGTTATTTCACGCTCTTCCGCGTCGAAGACCCGGATGAAATCCGCCGCCCCGTCGTATACATCGAGCGTTTCGGTCAGGTTCGGATCACGGTAGGAACAGAAATACATGTTCCCGTCCCGTGAGAAACGGGCGAAGCAGCCGTACGCACCTCCTCGCACGCGAACTCTGTTCCAGAGATAATCGAGGCTTGCGATCGTTCTGAGAACCTGGAGGCTGTCGCTATACCGGTGGTCCAGTTTTCGGAAGTTGAAACCCTTTGCAACATACTGCACTTCGCCAGGCGTCAAAAGCCCCTCGTTTTTTCGCTCCTCTTCAAAGGGATAGCTGTTGTAATGCGGCTTTATATCCTCAAAGTATTCGAGTATCCGGCCGAAATTTTGTCTGAACGACCTGTAATCCCGTTCCTCGGCTGTTACGCTGACTGTGAGGTTATCCGGCGTGAACACCGAGGCTGCAATCCTTTTGAGCCTGTCGAAAACCTCATCCGCCCTTTTGTCGAAATTCCGTTCAAGATCACTGATAAAATGAAAAAAATCGATGCCACCAAGCCGCTCGGCATATCTTCCCTTGCAGGAAAAGTAGGAGAGCAGTCGGCTTGCGGTAATGTGGTGCCCCTGATCGTAAATGCTCATTTCGAAACGCGATTTTGTCTCCTGCACGATCTCTCGGAGACGTTTTACCTCGTCATACCTGCTTTTTCCCGTAATCTCGCCGATAATGGCGCACAGCTGGGGAAGCTTTTTTACAAGGGCCTTGGTTTTCACCGTCATCTTCGGAAAATACAGCGCATCCTCATCTTTGTCCCCGAATGTTTCGCTGCTCAGATACACGCCGCCTGTGTGTATGTTTATGTAGTTCGACAGGTCCGAATAGCTGTAGCGGTCAGTGCTGATGCGTCCGAGCAGGCGTGCTAGAAGGGAAAGGTACGGCAGATCCTCATAGTCTACCGCCCTGGAATCGAAATACAGGTTCATATATACGATACCGGATGTAAAAACCGGATGAGAAAGCACCTTTACACCCTCTTCCTCCCTCTCTTCCAGGGGCAGCCGCTGGGCTTGGGGATTAATGTCTTCGAGTGAGAGCAGGGGAATCTTGTCGATATATTCTTTGGGATCGGGCGTCATCTGCCTTTTTTTCAGCCGGGCCGTTTCCCGGGCCAGTTTCTTCAGCTCCTCTTCAGACAGGCTCTGTTTGAGCTCTTTGAGCTTCTTTTGGACTTCCCGCTCCTTTTTCTCGGCAAGCCCCTTCTGCGGTAAAACCATGACCAGGGAACGGTGCGTATTCTGCATGATAAACCGTTGAATCAGGCTTTCAAAATATGGTTCGGTGAGCGCCTTTTTGATTTTAGAAAGGCTCGTCTCGTACTGCAGGTGAATAAAGGGATCTCCCCCGTAAAGCCAGCTCCCCATAGCGGCCATACAGTATACGAGACCTTTGGGCAAGCCCTTGAAATCCGCCTCGCGCAGCCTGAACTCATGAATGTTTATGGCGGCCTCCACAATGTCCCTGTCGATTCCGTTTTTGACAAGCCCGCCGAGCGTTTCGAACAAAACCTCTTCAAACCGTGCCTTCTGATTTTCATTGCCGCCTTTAACCATGACGCTGAACACGGGCTGGAGCATGTCTCTCTCAAAATGGCCGAACACATCTTTTCCTATCTTCTCGTCCATGAGCGCTTTTTTAAGGGGCGCCGCCGGCGTTTCGAGCAGCAAATATTCCAGCACGGTAAACGCGAGGTAAAGCTCGGGGTTGGATGCATGGTCAACAACGAAATTCATGCTGAAAAAACTTCGACCGTCTTCGTCTTCATTCGGCAGAATCGGATAATACTCCATCATTTCATTCTGGGAATCAAACGGCTTCTGCGACGGAATTGCTGAGCCCACCGATATCGCATTGAAATCATTCAGATAATTTTCATCAAGAAACTGCAGAAATTCGCCAACATCGCCGTCACCGTAGAGGAAGATGTAGCTGTTCGCCGGATGGTAGTACTCACGGTGGAACTCGAGAAACTTCTGAATCGTAAGCCTGGGGATGACTTCAGGATCTCCGCCCGATTCATAGGTGTACGGTGTGTCGGGAAAGAGAGATTCGGGTATTTTTCTGAATAGAACTGCTTCAGGTGTGGAAAACACCCCTTTCATTTCATTGTACACAACGCCTCTATAGGTGAGCTCTCCCTTTGGATCTTCGAGCTCATAGTGCCATCCCTCCTGCATGAATATCTGAGGTATGGAATAGATATTTGGATGGAATACGGCATCAAGATACACATCCATGAGATTGAAAAAATCTTTTTTGTTCCTGCTGGCAACCGGATACATGGTTTTGTCCGGAAAGGTCATCGCATTCAAAAAGGTGTTCAGCGATCCCTTGACCAGCTCGACAAACGGCTCTTTCGACGGATACTTCCTGGACCCGCACAGCACAGAGTGCTCCAGGATATGCGGAATTCCGGTGCTGTCCGCAGGCGGGGTTCTGAAGCCTATTGAAAAAACCTTGTTGTCGTCGTCATTCGAGAGCGAGAGAAGCCGGGCTCCGCTCTTTTCGTGCTTAAAAATCTTTCCGGTCGATTTGATTTCCCCTATTTTTTCCTCTCTGTTCAGACGAAATCCATAGTATGTTTTGCCGATTTCAAACGACATAATCTTTGCTCCGTCAGGTAAAATCTGCTGCAGTCAATAACATACCTATTCAATTCCGGCTCGCCTATTACTTTTTCATCCCCGAAAACCTCAATACATGAAATGCAGAAACAACTCCCATGCCCCGTATACCGTTGACCGTCGATTAATACGGGTTTATTATTTGTATTGTAATGCCTCCGGTGCTTGCACTGACGGCATTATCCGGACGCGACGTGTCCGGATAAGATATACCTGTATAAAAAATGGCTTCCAGGTTTTTAAAGTGAAGGGATAATTGTGGCTATATCGAACTACATACGAAAAATCAACGAAACGCTCTGGGAGATACCGAAAAGTTATAAACAAGGGATGCGGGTGCCCGCGAGGATTTACGCGACCGAAAGGCTGATCAACGGTATGGAGGAAGGGGTATTCGATCAGATCAGCAATGTAGCGACCTTACCGGGTATTATCAACTATGCGCTCTGTATGCCGGACGGCCACTGGGGCTACGGGTTTCCCATCGGGGGAACAGCTGCCTTTGACCCCGACAAAGGCGTCATTTCACCGGGAGGCATAGGGTTCGACATAAACTGCGGGATGCGTCTTATTAAAACGGATCTCGTGCTCGAAGAAGTAAAGCCATATATAGAACGGCTTATCAACGGACTTTTCCAAGCAGTTCCGACAGGTGTCGGAGGTGAGGGAAATATTAAAATCACCCGCGACGAATTCCGTTCTCTTGCCGAAATGGGAGCGCGATGGTGCGTCAAACATGGATACGGCAGGAAAGAGGATCTCGAGCAAACGGAGGACGGCGGATCAGTATCGGACGCCGATGCATCAAAAATCAGTGAAAGGGCGGTGGAACGCGGGTTCAAGCAGGTGGGTACGCTCGGGTCGGGAAACCACTACCTTGAAATCCAGGCGGCATCTCCGGAAGATATATTCGACCCTGAAACCGCGGCTGTGTTCGGAATCACCAGGCCGAACCAGATCGTCGTCATGTTCCACTGCGGGAGCCGGGGATTCGGCCACCAGATCGCAACGGACTACCTGAAGCTTTTCGTCGAAAAGGGAGCAGTACCGGGCGTCGACCGGGAGCTTGCGAGTGCACCGTTTATGTCAAAAATCGGCAGGGATTACTATGCGGCAATGAACTGCGCCATCAATATGGCGTTTGCAAACAGACAGATCATATTTCACCGCATCCGGGAGGTCTTTTCGCATATATTTCACAGAAGCCCGGATGATCTCGGTATCGAACAGGTATACGATGTCGCTCACAACACCGCACGCCTCGAGCAGTACGAAATCAACGGACGCATGCGTGAGATACTCATTCACAGAAAAGGCGCAACCCGTGCGCTGGCGCCGAATATGCAGGGACTTCCCCCCTGCTACCGCGAGACAGGCCAGCCGGTCATTATCGGCGGCAGCATGGAAAGCGGCTCCTACCTGCTCGCAGGTCTTGAGGCCGGCAGTGAGACGTTTTACACGACGGCGCATGGAAGCGGCAGGGTTATGAGCAGGCACAAGGCCAAAAAGACCTTTGACGGCAGGAAGATTCAGAAAGAGATGGAGCAGCGCGGCATATACGTGCGCACTGCATCCTACGCAGGGCTTGCAGAAGAGGCGGGCGCTGCGTACAAGAACATCGACGATGTCGTCGAGGCGACGCGGCGAGCTGGAATCAGCAGACCGGTCGTGCGGTTTCGGCCGATCGGCAATATCAAAGGGTAATACCGCTGGCGAACGGTACCACAGGCACGGGCAACGGCACACCACTGGCACCAGCGGTACCACAGGTACTAAAGTATTTTCACCATTAAATACCGAAGGTGCTGTAAGTATACCGCAGGTGCTGAAAGAATTATCCGGACGCGAAGCATCAGGATATTGAACAGCAGAAGGAAAATAGTGTATGTCCTACCGGTACGTCGATTCGGTTTCAGACGTCGCATTCACGGCACGCGGAGAAACCATCGAGGAGCTTTTTCTAGAATGCTGGAACGCCACTCTGAATGTAATGGTCGGGAATGCCGGGGCGATCGAAAAAAAGATTGCTAAAAAAATCGAGATTAAAAACAGGGCCCTTGATTTACTTCTCTTCGATTTCCTGCAGGAGCAGATATTTTACAAGGATGCCGAAAGGATTTTCCTTCGCGTCTATGACATCGACATACAACACGCCGACAGAGTATACACACTGTCCGCGAACGCGAAGGGCGAACGGATAGACAGGTCCAGGCACGGAGTGCTCGTCGACGTGAAAGCGGTTACCATGCATCGTTTCAGCGTCGAACAAAACTGCGGTATGTGGAGAGCAACCGTCGTTCTCGATGTATGACACGGGAACATGCTATGCGCTTTTCGTTTTCCGGTTTAATAGTGCTTAAGGGTCAGCCGTGATAGAATATTTTCATACCGAAGCTTTGAAGAGTGCTTTTAATTAAGACCGCCGGACAATAAAATATTTCGGGAAAAAAATGGCTGCAACCGACCTCGACGGAACATTGCTTCACGGGGCGCGCCCATCAGCCGTGCTGATAAAACAACCCTTAGAGAGCTTGGAGACAAAAATACTTTCTCGACTAGTACTTCGATGCGATCGGCATTCGCCTTCCTACTCCGAACGCCTTTGAGGTGATCTTGAGGCCCGGTGCGGCCTGATACCGCTTGTACTCGTTGCGCTTTACCGTTTTAACCACCCATTCAACGGTTTCACGGTCAAAACCGCGGTCGACTATTTCGTCGATCGAAAGCCTGTCCTCAATACAGGCGATTAGTATCCTGTCGAGGATGTCGTAGGGAGGCAGCGAATCCTGGTCTTTCTGGTCCGGTCTGAGCTCCGCCGACGGCGCTTTGCCGAGTATTTCCTCCGGAATCACCTCACATTTTCTGTTGATGTACCGGGCCAGCTCGTAGACCATTATTTTCGGTACGTCGGAAATAACGGCAAGCCCGCCGCTCATATCGCCGTACATCGTGCAGTACCCGACAGCGAGCTCGCTCTTGTTGCCTGTTGCAAGCAAGAGATACCCGAACTTGTTCGAAAAAGCCATGAGGATGTTACCCCTGATCCGTGCCTGGATGTTTTCCTCCGCAACGTCGCGCCTCCTCCCCTCGAAATGTTCTTCGAGCGTATCGAGATAGCCCTGGTAGATTGTGTCAATAGGTACGATTTTGAAACCGATACCGAGGTTTTCGGCCAATCTTTTCGCATCGAGAACGCTGGCTTTGGATGAGTAGCGAGCAGGCATTGCGATACCCAGAACATTATCGGGACCCAGAGCACCGCACGCAATCGCTGCGGTTACGGCTGAATCAATACCCCCTGAAAGCCCCACCACCGCTTTCGTAAATCCGGTTTTCCTCATATAATCTCCAAGACCGAGTCTCAGGGCCATGAAAGCGGATTCTATCTTATTCCGGGGCTCATACTGAATACCGGTGCCCGCCGTCTCTGTATCGACGGTTTCAATGTGCTCAGTAAAAGATGGGAAAAAAACAACCGGCATTCCGTCTCTGTCGACGAAGATACTCCTCCCGTCGAATATCAGCTCGTCGTTTCCGCCGATCTGATTAACATAGACAAACGCGATCCCGTGCTTTTTCGCATGACCGGATATCAGCCGAAACCGGATCTCCTCCTTGCCGATGGTGAATGGGGATGCAGAAATATTGATAAAAAGCGTCGCTCCCTTTCGGGCGAGCTCTGCAATGGGGTCGAAGGAATAGCGCCTTGTTCCCGTCCACAATGCGGGATCGTTCCACGCATCCTCGCATATCGAAAGGCCGATTTTCTCGTCCTTGAATGTTACGGGCTCAATATTTTCTGCACGGGCAAAATACCTGGTTTCATCGAACACATCGTATGTGGGAAGCAGGGCTTTGTGGCGCACCGCTTCGATCCTGCCCCTGTAAAACAGGACGGCGGCATTGAACAGTCCGTCCTCATGACGACCTGATTCAGCAACAGGTGCACCGACAACGATTCCCACATCGGAAAATCTGCCGGAAAGTTTTTCTATCCGCCGGAGAGTATCGCGAACCCTGCGCATAAACCAGGTATGCTCAAGAAGGTCCTTGGGCGGGTATCCGGTTACAAAAAGCTCCGGGAAAACGGCAATATCAGCTCCATCGCGCGCTGCATGCTCCAGACCCTGCTCTATTCTCTCATAATTTCCGTCGACATCACCGACAACTGGGTTGAACTGCGCGACTGTAATTTTCATTCCGCTCCCTCCCCACCAATCCTATTTTGCGTAACTTCAGATACCAGGACGTGATTCAGAGTGTGGCAGTCGGTTGTATCAAATGCTGAAAGGTGCATCGTACCGGCTGGTCGACTGTTTTTACCTTAAATGTAATCACTAGGCACATGAATTTTCAATCCTAAATGCCTCCTACAACCTCCATCCGTACGGTATCGAAATACCCGTATCACGTATGCAGGGACGCACTTATCACAGCGATTTTTTCACCGTTATTATACGTGATTTCTATTTTGTTGAGTATCCGGCACAATAGTAGTAAGTTACATACACATTTCATTATTCAGCCTTTTCAAGCTGCAGGGAGCTACACAGTCATGGCAGAATCCAAAACGAGCGTCATGCTTGCAGGCAGAGAGATCGTTCTTCTCGGTACCGCGCATATATCCAGGGAGAGCGTTGCCGAGGTTCAACAGGCGATACGCGAAGAAAGCCCGGACAGGGTGTGCATTGAAATCGACGAATCCAGGTATAAGGCCATCGCAGGCGGGGACAGGTGGAAGAATCTCAAGATAACCCGCATACTGAAAGAAAAAAAGGGCTTTCTGCTCCTTGCGAATCTGGTGCTCGCCTCGTTCCAGAAGCGGCTCGGGCTCGATCTCGGCATAAAACCGGGCGCCGAAATGGTTGCCGCAATCGAAGCCTCAAACGAGCTCGGAATTCCCTTCTCACTGATCGACCGGGAAATACAGATAACACTGAAACGGGCCTGGGCGAAAACAGGCTTCTGGGGAAAGAACAAGATGCTCGCCGTGATGCTCGGCTCTCTCTTCACCAGGGAAAAGCTGAGTGAGGAGGAAATAGAGAAGCTGAAAAACAAAGACGTGCTTCAGGGCATGCTCGAAGAAATCTCGGAGTTTCTGCCCTCCATAAAGGAGGTGCTCATCGACGAACGTGATGAATATCTGGCCGCCAAAATCTACGAGGCTGAGGGAAAGAAGGTGCTCGCCGTCGTCGGTGCCGGACACATACCGGGAATACTCGAGAGGCTCGAGATGCTTCGGGAGGGCAGAGCATCGACGGATGTGCGCGCGCTCAACACCATTCCGCCGAAAAAATTAATTTCCAAAAGCCTCCCCTGGGTTCTTCCTGTCGTCATTATCGGAGCGATAGTGCTCGGCTTCATCGTACGAGGCTCGGACGTGACCCTCGATTACACAATGAAGTGGATTCTTATAAACGGCTCGCTTTCTGCCATCGGCGCGCTTATCGCGCTCGCGCATCCGCTCACAATAGTGCTCGCATTCGTTGCCGCACCTTTTACCTCGCTCATACCGGTCATCGGTGTGGGGATTCTCACCGGAATTCTCGAGGGGACGCTTCGAAAACCGCGCGTTGCAGACTTTGAAAACCTGCAGGAAGATATCGCGAGCTTCAAGGGATTTTTCAGAAACCGTTTCACCCACGTGCTCATCGTTTTCTTTCTTTCAAATATCGGCAGCACGATCGGCACATTTCTCGGCGGCATACCTCTCGTTGCATCGCTGTTCGGATAAATTTCAGGAGCTCGTCAAGGAGATTGCAGGAGCCGCATCTCAAAAGGATGACGACGTTATCGGGCATCTATGCTTGAGGTGCAATTCATTCCGGAACAATTTTTTTATAGTGAACGCCATTCCTGCTGTTATTGCAGCCGGACTCCGGTTAATCCCCGGCGTTCAATGTATGACCCGCCTCAGCCCGGACTTCCGCGCATATCGCAACGCTTCGTCGATCTCCTGAAGCGTCACCCGCCGTTCCAGACCCGGATGCTCGTAAGCTTCATGCATTGGCCTGTACTGATCCATGATATTTACAAAGGTATCTCTTGAAAGAGTGCATAAAAAGTCTATTACCCCTCGGGTTCCTGCAAGATCATCCGGCAGTACGAGATGACGCACGAGAAGCCCCCTGTATGCAAGGCCGGCATCGTCGATTTTAAGGTCTCCCACCTGGCGATGCATCTCGCGAAGCGCATTCCGTGCGGTTTCCGGATACTCCCGAACTCCGCTCAGCTTCAGCGCGGCATCAGGGGACCAGTACTTGAAATCCGGCATGTAAATATCGAATATCCCTTCAAGAAGCTCGAGAGTTTCCACCGAATCGTATCCGCCGGTGTTGTACACGAGCGGCAGACGAAGGCCTGCCGGAATCGCCGCAAGAAGTGCCTTTACGATTGCATACACCATGTGTGTCGGTGTGACGAAGTTGATATTGTGGCATCCGCGATTCTGGAGGGAGATCATCATCAGGGCAAGCTCCTCATACGTCGTCTCTTCGCCGCTGCCGAGATGCGAGATGTCGTAGTTCTGGCAAAAGATACAGGCCATATTGCAGTTGGTAAAAAATATCGTGCCGGAGCCCCTGTGGCCGACAAGCGGAGGCTCCTCCCCGAAATGAGCGTTGAATGACGAAACTATGGGCAATACCCCGCTTTTACAAAACCCGGTTTTCTCTTTTGTTCTGTCCACACCGCAGGCGCGGGGACAGAGCGTACATTTTCTCATACGATTTTCAAGTGTATTGCAGATTCTTTCAAGCGTACCTGAGCGAAAAAGTGCAAGGTAGAAGGATTCACTATTCATGGCTTATGCCTTCAAAAGATTAAGATTTACGATGCGTACAACACAATACCGCCGTGCGCGTATCGGACCGAAGACGATTCGATACTGTCGTATAAACCGGCTTCGTATATCCATTACTCGTTTTTTACAGAAAGGGTCCGAAGTCTGTTCACCGCTGCGGCAAACTCGAGTCCCCGAAACAGCGCGTATTCGCCTTCAGGCATTGTGCTGAGCACGTCAAGCCCGCTCCTATCCAAATCATTCATAACCCGGCCGACGATGTGTTTCATCGTCCGCGTGCCGTCCATGTACCGCGTCGCATACTGTATTGCGTCGCCGATCGCCCTGGTCTGGCTCACATCGACGAGCTGCTCGACCGCACCCAAATCTATCCTGTGCATGCCGAATTCAATAGCCTGAAGACCCCTGGAGGAAATCTTCACATCCCTCCTGCCCCTGCTTGCATCGAAGCTCCCGGCCAGGGGTATTCGCCCTGTAATCCGGCCAAAGTGTTCTCCTCCCTCCATCTTTCTTTCAGCCCGGTACCGCTCTGCAACGGCGTGCGCCTGTTTCGTTGCATCCTGCGGCCGGTACTCCACCATACACACGACATAATCGGCAACATCGAAATAATCGCCCGAACCGCCGATTGCCAGTACAGTAGAAACCCCCAAATCGTCATAGAGCTGGCATACCTTGTCGATGAAGGGCGTGATAGGTTCGAGCTTTTTGGAAACGAGCTCCTGCATACGGTGGTCCCTGATCATGAAGTTCGTTGCCGACGTGTCCTCGTCCATGACAAGCACACCCGCACCTGCTTCGAGCGCCTCGATTATGTTCGCCGCCTGCGAGGTGCTGCCGCTCGCATCTTCGGTCGAAAAGGCCTTTGTGCTCCTGCCGAACGGGAGATTCGAAATAAAGGGAGAAATATCCACCTTTTCAATACGCCGTCCGTCCTCCGCCCTGATCTTTACGAGTGAGGGACAGCTCACGGCAAGCTCCCGCCCGTCACCCGGTATATGGTTGTACACACCGAGCTCCACAGCATTGAGGAGAGTCGATTTTCCGTGATATCCGCCGCCGACGATGAGGGTCTTTCCGCGCGGGATTCCCATACCGTGCACTGTTCCTCTGTTCGGCAGTTCGATGCTGATCCGCAGGGAATCGGGCGATTTAAAGGGAATGACCTCACCCTTTACAAGAGGGCGCGGATCGATGCCGCTCGCCCTGGGCAGAATCGAACCGTCGGCGATAAAAGCGACAAACCCCAGTTCGACGATTTTCTCCCTCAGCGCATCTGCGTCCTCCACAGACTCGACATGCGTGTAGAGCGCTTTTTTGTTCAGGCTCTTATACATGAGCGAGCTGGAAACGATCCGTCCAAGCTCATCGAACAGCATGGCTTCAGCATGCCGTGAGGCAATCCTTCTACCGAAAGCAGGCAGGCCCATGCGAAACCGCGCTTCGACGAATTCATTACTGACGATAACCGAGGTACGTTCCAGTATCTCCTGTCCGGACGTATCGATGGCAATCAGGCCGCTTTTTCCCGTGCCCCGGCTGCCGTGAGCGTATCTTCGGGCCGCCACAGCAAAAGATCTGGTGAGAAAGTCGCAAAAAGCGATCATACGGCTTTTATTGGAAAAAGTATCGGACGGAAAGCCTGCCCTTTCGATGGAAACCCTCACCCTGACCCTGCTCGGAGAAGCGAACGGGTCGCCCTGCACATGATCGATGAAGAGGCTGTGCCCGCCAAAATCGTATTCCCCCTTGATGTCCAGGTACGCCTTGTACCCCCTGCCGTCGATTCTTCGTAGTATATGTTTCAGATTTGAATATGTTTGCATCGTCCCTGTTTTATACCGCAAGCCGGCGACATCAGAAGTATTTCAAATAATATACGAATAGACAGGTCCACCGATCAATTCCGAAGTTATCGGATCCTGCATTACTTCATTATTTTTCCTCCCAGAAACCGCTTCATTGATATTTTTCCACAAATCGATTTGAATAATCTGAGCAATGAGATGCGCTTGAATATCTATCTCAATCCCCCTCTTAATTCAACACACCCATTTTGTCCGATTCCCGGTGAACTGACAATATCGCTGTTATAAATACTAACAATATAGTAAGTCCCTTCATCAACAGCCTGGTATACAATTGCGGTTTCAACTCCGTTGTTAATCTCCCCCTCTATGATGTATTCGCCGGGCTCGATCCTCTCCTCGGTGTGGCCCTCGTTGGGGCATAAGGGTGAACTGATAATGCTCGCTCCCTTATCCCGATCACCCCTTTTGTAGAGATATAAAACTGTAATCCTCCGACAGGCTGTCATTTCGTTGCGTATATGTAAAGTTCCAGTACCTGGAAATACACAACAGACCAGTAGAAATAGTAGAAGCACGGCAACCAACAAAATGGTTAAAATACTTTTTTGCATAGCGACCCTCCTTTATTCGAAGGAGTTTTAATATGTCTTCTGAAACAGGACATTCCAATTTCCATACCAACTTTTCTTTAAGGTCATATTGATAACCCTTTATATTCTAAGAATTACGAAATAATGCACTGATAACAGGTGCGGGAAAGAATAAAAATTGGTAAAAAGTACACAAAACTGTATTGTTTTTTACACTTTGTTGCTTTTTGCATTAGATTTTCTCGAAGATGCCTAATTTAATGCAAGACTGATGAGGGAGTATGTCCTTACTAAGGAGAAAAATGCATCAGCGGCTCTAAAATTATTATTTCTTAAATTCATAAATAGCATAACATCGATGACACTTTTTAGTATGTATGAGAAAATGAGGATGAGGTGGCCTTTATTTCAACCTTATCGAAGGTCGGAGGTTGCGAACTCCTAATTTTGCTTGACAGGGTTAGTGAGATGTGGAAAAGGAAAAGGATTTACAGTGACAGCTAAGTAAAATCGAAGATTAAATAAGCTAAATAAGGATCGAAAATTACAATGTGTAAGAGCTTTATGATTATTTGAAATGGTTTGTGAAAGCGTTCAATGATGATCTGGATTTTAGAGAAAGGAAGCTCCTGGTAGAATCTTTACTGAATAAGATGGTAATCGGTTAAAACGAAAAGGTGACTGTCACACTCCAGCCACCTTTGTACTTTTTGGGGTTTTTATCCCTCTCATTAGCACTACAGGTATGAATAACAGAAAGGAATTAATACTTTATCTAAAATACAATATATCCCGATATTACAACAATCTTGCTAGGAAGGCGATTTTTTACTCACCATATTCTAATAAAAAAT
Source organism: uncultured Spirochaetota bacterium (assembly GCA_964521865.1). GTDB lineage: Bacteria > Spirochaetota > B62-G9 > B62-G9 > DRHN01 > CAYSRJ01. Next base: position 151,220 of record CAZFTJ010000002.1, read on the forward strand.
TTTCAATTTAAAACAAGACAAGTAAATAAGTTAATTTTTCACTGACCCGCACCCCTTGGGGGATATTTCACTAAATATCTTATATCTTCCAAAGATTTGCTTTAATCATTCCAGCAAGATATAATAATCAACAAATAGATCTGCCACTCTCGGCCCTTGGACAACATTAAAAGCCAAATTATTAATTAACGATTACGATAATGGCCTTCAATGCTCATATGAAAATAATAAGCAGTAAGACTATTTCTATAATGTGACATGTACAGCTACTGTGCCTCATATCACCTTGTTTAAGCATGATATAAAAGTGAACTTTTTATCAAGGAATACGACCTGATGGCCTTGTCAGGTCTGCAGGTTATTATACGCATGTTGTTACCCCTACTCCAGAGGGGGCAGGGATGCCCCTTCTGGAGTAGGGGACGGGCGCACCCTTCACAATATTCAATGAAACACTCGACTGTTTCTTTAATGCGGATGATCATGTATTTTCTCCGAGTACTGAACATCATAGTTTTTAAACGATTTTATTTAATCAAATTAATCACCTTTCTTACAATGTTCCCGATAGCCACAAAAACAACAAAGAATTCAAGCCGTCCCAGGAACATCCCTATTATCTCCATCCATAAAATGACCGGAGGTGTGTTCGGACCGGTTATCCCGACGGAGAGTCCAACGGTACCCAGACTCGAAGCATATTCGAAAAGAGAATCCTTTAAATCATATCCGAAGGCGGCAGTCACAATCGCTCCCGCCATCCACATGCTTAAATAGATGAAAAAAAAACTTCCTGTACTGGCAATCATCTTTTCGGTGACAAATATTTTCGCATCTCCCTGGTAGATGTGGTTTTCGATTACGGCCCTCCGGGGTAGCAGAGTGCGCCGTACTTCCCACAGGAAAGATTTGAATAATAAAAAAATGCGAAACTTTTTAATTCCACCTGCCGTGGAGCAGGTTTCTCCACCAATCAGCATCAGGATTATGATGGTTAAGAATCCCTGCGCCGGCCATCCGTGATAACTTACGGTAGAATATCCAGTTGTTGTGACTGCTGTAACAGTCTCAAAAATAGCAACACGAAGCTGCTTATCAAGGGTAGGAAATAAAAATGCTGTTACAAGAAAAAACAGGATCAATATTCCGGTGGCAAGAAGCATTGCACCCGTTTTGATCTCCCCGTTACGAAAAAATGAAAATATTTTACCTCTGAAAAGAATATACGCTGTGAGAAAATTCATGTTGCCAAGTATCATAAGCGGGATGCTTACCGCTTCTATAATAGGAGAATCCCAATAGCCTATGCTTTCGGCGTGGGTAGAAAATCCCCCAGTGGAAACGGCACAAAGGGAATGGTTGATCGCATCAAAAACATTCATTTCAGCAAGAATGTATCCAATCGTTCCGACAACTGCATACGCAGAGTAAAGCATTACCACAAGTTTGGCGGAACGAAGAACATGAGGAACCAGCTGGTCGCTTCTCCCTTCTACACGGTAGAGCCCAGCACCGACCGGTATTGAAAAAATGGCGAGCATGATTATTGCCAATCCAGCACCGCCTGAAAATTGCATTATGCTCCGCCACAAAAGTAGGATATTTGGCACGTGAGTGACATCAATTACCGTAAGCCCTGTTGTCGTCCAGCCACTAACAGTTTCAAAAAGTCCCTGGGTGAAGTTTAATTTAGCCAGTCTTCTGACCGGATATACAGCTATAAGGCACGCGATACTCCAGCCTAACATAATAATGATACTTCCTACTTTCGGTGTAAGTTCTAGATGTCTGTTCCTTCTAAAAATATAAACTAGGATACTGCCAAATAAAATCAATAATACTCCGGGTAATAGAAATAACATGAGAAAAACACGCTCAGCAGGATCAAAAAAAAGATATAAAAGTGGAGTGAGGAAAATGGCCCCTATTATTATGCAGATAAAACCGCATGTATAAAAAATTATTCCGATATGAGGAAAGCTTCTCGCAAAAAGCTGGTTCTTGATCATAGACCTTTCTCACCGGTTAAAAATGCAATAACCCGAGAGTAGACATCCGGTATGCTTATTATTCCTATTCGATCAAGCGGATATAATTCAGTATTTCCCTTTGGAATGATAACTTGGTGATCACGCAATATACTGACAATCAAACAGTTTTCCGGTAGTTTAAGCTCCTGGATCTTTTTACCGGCCACTGGCGTATCTTCTGGCAGGTCAATCTCCAGGAGATTTACTTTCCCCTCTGCTAGTGGATTGAAGGTAGTTACCGATTCATATCCTGCCCTCTGCTCGATCATGTTGGAAAGCACTCTCGTGGGAGAAAAAACGGCCTGAATACCCAATTCTTGAAATATTTTTTCATTGTCGGGGTCATTAAGTAACGCGAATGTGTATCCAATATTATAATTCTTCTGGGCAATTTGGCAGATGATGAAGTTATCCTCATCATTTGGGGTGATAGCAAGCACGGCTTCTATACCTACAGTTAATGCATCCCGGACCACAGAAGGATTCGTTCCATTTCCATGAATAACCACCGCCCTCAGCCTACGGGCGAACCATTCACATTCTTCCTTATATTTATTGATAATAGTAAGGGAATGTCCCTTGGAGATCAATGAACGTGATAGAAAGTAGGTAATCAGTCCACCACCGACAATACATATGTTCATAGAAAGCTCAGCAATGTATATTATTTGAATAGATATTGCATGGAAACGAGGGCGGGGCAAATCACATCAATCCCTGTATCCTCATACATGTTCGTCAACTCAGGATCGGAGATTCTTGCGATAACATCCCTGACCCCGAAGTGAATCTTCGCTATTTGAGCAATATATAAGTTCATTGAATCTTTTTCAGTAGCAGCTACGAAAAGGTCCGCTTTTTTAGTTTTGGCCTGATTCAAAATATCAAACTCGGATGCACTGCCCTCTAATGTAAAGCCCGAGAAATCGGACGACAAAGAAGAAAAAGATTTAGGATCGGGATCAATCACTACGACGGAACTTCCAGCCTTACTGTACGTGTTTGCAAGAAAGGAACCGAATCGTCCGCATCCAACGATCACCACATATTTCTGCTGGTTTTTTCCCATATAAATATCAGGATTTAGTCTTGTATATTAGATTTCTTGGAAAAGAAAGCTCGGATTCCTTTTTTCCCCTCAATATCAGTCTTGACGCCAAGATCATATTTCCCTTCCGCGTTAAATCTAGTACTACGATCAAGATTGTGCCAGGCAGGTTTGTACGATGGTTTAAGGGCCAAGGCTGCCCGATAATACTTCCGAGCCGTAAGTTTGTCGTTCTTCAATTCAAACAGTACCCCGAGAAAATTGAATGCTTCTGCTCGTGACGTATCGATGGAGATGGCTTTCCTTACCCAGGGTTCGGCTAGGTTATAATTACTTAATTCAATCGCCGCCTTGGCTTGTTGAATACAATTTTCGTAGTAAGCATCTTTTTCTTCAATCTCAACAGGTTCCCCTTCAGCCTCTTCTTCACTCACAATAGGCTCTGCTTCAGCCTCTTTTTCACTCTTTCCTTCGAGTATTTTATCGACAATCTTTTCAATTTTTTCTTCCTGATCAAACTTAATTTCTTGTAAAAACCCTTTTTTCCTCAACAAAGCCTTCGACACAAATTGACGTATCTCATCTGGAGTAAATGGTTTTTGAATAAAGTCTACGGCGCCAAGCTTCATAGCTTCCACCGCATTTTCGACGGTTCCGTGAGCAGTGATGATCAGGATTTTGATCTTCTTGTTAAAACTGCGAACTTTCCGCAAAACCTCCATGCCGTCGATGCCCGGTAGTTTAAGATCAAGCAATACAAGATCGTACCCGTTATTTTTTATTTTTTCCAAAGCTTCTTCACCGCTCACAGAAGCATCAGTTTCCAGGTCCAGTTTTTCAAGCGACTGAGTAACAGTAAGGCGGATATTTTTTTCATCATCCACCACCAATACTCTACTGTTTTTCATTTTTATTTATCCTTTACATTTTTGTAATTGTTTTTCTTAACATGAATATATTCCTTGTATTCTAATTAACATACATTTCTATTTTAATATTGGCAATCATGAAATGAACTTGTAAACTATAAACCAAGGAGGAACAGGATGAAATGGCCTTTGAGAATAAAAATTCTTTTTGGTTACGGCTTGATACTGCTTTTGCTTATTGTCCTTCTTGTATTATCTCTGGTAAATCTCCAGCGTCTGGGCAGGGCGACAGGAGCTATTTTGAGGGAAAATTACAAAAGCATTATCGCCGCCGAGTATATGATTGATTCAATCGAGAGACAGGACAGTGCGATTCTTCTTGAGCTGCTGGGATATTCTGAAGAAGCCAAAATGCAGTTTACCGAGAACATAGCCCCATTCATGCAGTGGCTGGGAAGGGCAAAGGACAATATAACGATTGCAGGTGAAAGAGAGCTAGTGGAAGCAATCGAAAGTAAGTATCTGAAATATCTGAATGCATATGATTTACTTATCGTAACTATGGAAAAGGGCCCGAATCAAGCCAGGGAGTACTATCACGAAAATGTGCTTCCTCTTTTCAAACGGATCCGTGAAACCTGCCACAATCTCAGAGAGCTGAATCAGAATACAATGTACAACTCAAGTGAAGAGGCGCAAAGAATCGCGCAAAGGACAACCGCAAGGCTCATGGCAACAGGTTCGTCAATTCTGCTTCTGGGGTTGATCTTCAGTCTTTTTCTCTCACGAATAATCGTTCAACCCTTGACACGCATTATTGAGGGGATAAGGGCCATTGAGAATGGAAACTATGATATTGAAATCTCCTCCAGGTCCAACGATGAGCTCGGGCACCTTTCAACTGATTTCAACAGAATGGTGAAACAGCTAAAGCGGTATAGAGAATTGAATATCGGTGAGATCATGGCCGAGAAAAAAAAGATAGAGACCATCATACGAGTTATTGATGCTGGTATTGTGGTTGTTGATAATGAAGCGCGGATCACGGACATCAATACGAGTGCTTCTGATACTCTCGGTGTAAAAGAATCGGAAATCAAAGGCAACCATTTTCTGGAGGTATTGGGAAACGAGGATATTTTTCAGCAAATTAAACGTGCTCTTGAGAAAGGAGTTCATTTTCCTGGACACGGCGAGGAAAACAGCCTTACCATTGAAGAAGGCCGTGAGAGGAAACATTATCAATTCTTTATTACTCCCATAAGCCTCAAACCAGGTAAGATTCAGGGAGCCGTTCTTCTCCTACGGGATATCACCCATCTCAAGGAACTTAATCAGCTAAAGAGTGAATTCATCATGAAGGCCTCACATGAACTGAAGAATCCTCTCACGGGATTGGCCATGAGTATCTCCCTTCTTAAAGAGGCAGATCTATCCAATCTGAAGGAGGGTGAGAGGCAACTCATTTTGAATGCAGAAGAGGACCTGCTGCGTCTGAAGACTATGGTAAACGACCTTTTGGATCTATCCAAAATTGAATCTGGTAGGCTTCCCATGGATATTACTGAAATTTCCATTGGCTTTATAATGGATAAGGCGGTTGAAATGATGAAACCGCAGGCTGAAAAAGCATCCATCTCGCTCACGGCTGAATATCCTGAAAAACTTGCACCCGTCCATGCAGATGCCAATAAAATCCTATGGGTGCTCACGAACCTGATTTCAAACGCACTCCGCTACACACACGCTGAAGGATTCATAGAGCTCTCTGCAGAAGATTCAGGTCAATATTTACAAGTAAACGTTAAAGACAACGGAGAAGGTATTCCATATGAGAATCAGGCAAGAATTTTTGAAAAGTTCTTTCAGGTTAAGGAGCCACCTGGAAAAAGTGGAAGCCTTGGAATAGGTCTGGCAATATGCAAGGAAATCGTGAAAGCACATGGAGGCATAATTTGGGTTGATAGTACTCCTGGCGAAGGAAGCACTTTTTCATTTTCTCTCCCATATAAAAGGTTAACATCGGTATCATCATAGGAAACAGACCCCCATATCGGTATCACAACTACGAGGGGTTATCGAGATGATAATAATACCAACCGTCGTGACATTTTATAAGTTATTCGTTATAGCTTGTGGAAATAATTCATAGTAAATTTTTCAAGTTGACTGACTTTTAAGCGGCAATAAGAAGCCGCGACAGTTCTTTAAAACTGATTTTTCATCGGGTAAATCCTTTAGATACTGGGCCGTACTTTCCTACACAATACACCGAAGCCTATTTTTCAACACCGAGGTAGACTCACGAGCTTATTTTGTATGTTTTTTTTGTGCACATGAGCTTTCAATAGCTATGTGGGTCAGAAGGGCATAGACGAAGCAGACCAGGTGCAGGTGTGTAACTGCTGCCCGGTAGGTGCGATTCTGGTAATGGCCTAAGCCCAAAAACTGTTTTGAGTCCTTGAAAAACATCTCGATACTCCAATGCTTTTCGTAAGAAGTAATCATCTTTGGTGCGGTGAGTATGGGATGATCTGTAACGATTCCCATGATAAGACGTTCTTTATTTTTCGTGGAAAAGATAATATGGAGTTTGCCCAGTTTGCTTACAGTGGCCTTTTTGGCCAGAGTTTGTTCAGGATTCCACCGCCCTACATGGAGGAAGTTGTTAAACCGTGTCCGATGAGAGAACATTTGAGGATCAAGGTACCGATACAAGGCCTGGATGTTCCGTCTTTGCCATGAAAGGGCGATAAGGAGTACCAAAAACTTGAAATATACAAAGAGTGTTTCAGAAACAAGCTGAAAATATTTCTGCCACGTTCTGCTTCAAGGCCTATCACGATGAGTACATGAAGTGTTTCAAAACGATATTATTGTCCGGACGCTTCCCATCCGAATAATGTCGAAGATACCGTAGGTGCTGAAAGTACCATCGATGCAAGCACCAGGCCGATGACCGGAATCCTGTTTTATGTCCCCTTCTGCATCTCGGCCACCGATTCCAGTATGCTGTCTGCCATGTAGTCAAGCTGCTCCTTTGAAAGCCCGTACAGCGGCAGATGGGTGAAACGACGATTGAACACCTCCTCAGCGACGGGGCAGCTCTTTTCTATGGCATCGGTATCGTACCCGAGCTGTTTCACAACATCGAATTTATACAGAGGCGCAAAGTGCGGGATATTGGTCACGCCCTTTTCATCGAGCTTCTTTTTCAGATCCTGAACGTCTCCTCCGGCCTTTTCAGGATCGATCTGAAGAAGGTACAGGTGAAAGGTCGACTGAACATCATCGGTATCGAGAAGCTGCGGGATAATCGCATCGTTTCCCTCAAACCGCCTGTTGAGGTATTCGGCCGCCTTCTTCCGTTTTTGATTGATGACTCCTATCCTCTCGAGCTGGCGTAAGAGTCCGATTGCCTGTATCTCGGTCGACGAAGAATTGTTCGACGCAAACGGGCCGTACTTCCCCTGAAGCGCAACCACATCGTACAGCCAGTTTTTAATCTTTTTTGAAAGGTCCAACCCCAGAAATCTCGCCTTCAACAGATCGCCCCCGAACGAGTCGATATTCGTCGTGACAATGCCGCCCTCGCCGAACGAAGTCACGTTCTTCACTTCATGAAAACTGAAACTCCCGAAATGCCCTATTGTCCCTATCTTTTTCCCCCTGTACACCGAGCCGAAGGCATGGGCCGCATCCTCGATAACGAGGAGATCATTTTTTTCAGCCATCTTCATAATGGGGTCCATATCCACGGGCCACCCGCCGATGTGAACCGGAATAACAACCTTTGTTTTTTTCGTTATCTTTTTTTCCACATCTGCGGGGTCCATATTGATTGTTCCGGGCTCCAGGTCGGCGAACACGACTTTCGCTCCTATCGTAAGCGGGTATGAAATCGTGGCGATAAAGGTAATGGCCGGTGCGATCACCTCGTCCCCCTTTTGGAGATTCGCATACCTGTACCCTATTTCGAAACCGGCGGTTGCGCTGGCAATAAAGGCACAGTATTTAGAGCCCAGGAATTCATTGACCTTTTGTTCAAGCCTGCTCACATTATCCCCGAGCGAAAGCTTTCCGGGCGGCTTCCCGTGATTCGCGAGATCCCTGATGTTCGATTCAATCATCTTTATAATCGAATCGTATTGGTCATCAGATTTCTGAATAAGAAACTTGACGACATCGACGACATCCTGCGCATTGTAATTTTCTCCGACCGCTGCCCACGGCACTTTCGCCTCACCCGTGCTATAGCGGAAATCCGATGGTTTTTCCTCCGGCATAATTTCCTCCTCTTCGTTATTTCTTTGTTTCAGGGAAATCATTCTCGATAAAAGCAATTCTCGCAGGCGCTCCGGACGCCCCTTTGACGGAGAGGGGCATGCATACAAGAGTCCCCGAGTTTTTCTTGACTTTATCAAGATTGACGAGCGGTGCTGCAAGAAGAATATCCTTTTCGAATATTTTGGCGAGCAGACCCCCCTTTTCCTTCTCCTCGCCCTCGGACCAGGACGCCTCTATGCATGGCACGTCGACGGCGAAGATGCTTATATCCTTCTTCAGCACCCATTCAAGCGCTCCATTCAGGTAATTGGGGCACTGCAGAACATATCCGGGCCTGTTCCACATCTTTCCCCACCCCGTATCTATAATGAGCGCATCCCCATCGCCGATCTCGAGAGCATTTCGCTCGAGCAGCGATTCATCGATGAGCGCTTTGGCCTTTTGTTCCGGCAGCCTGATAATCTTTGCCGGCCGTATGAAACGCTCAATTGGATATCGGTCGAGGTTTTTTGCCCCGTCGATGATGTGCGAGCCCGCCTCCACATATGAAGCGGAGATCGATGACAGGACGAGCTTCGATGCAAAAAATCCCTGCTCTTTCACCGTTGCTATCGTATCCGCCCGGACCCTGGGGACGATCTCTTCGAGACCGGGCAGCTCGTGATAGCCCCACAGACCGTTTTCTATCACACCGCTCAAATCGATAACCGATCTCATCACCGCCTCCTCACGTACAATGTCCGACCCCATCAGACTCATCGTCTCATTTACATCATTACATAGCATCATATCCGACGAAAATCTATAGATAATCTACGAATAATTCTTAATTATCTTACGATTTACTAAATAGGAGGTGCAAAAATAAATATGAAAAATTTATTTAACCGCACCCGCTGTCAGGCCGCTCACAAGTTGTTTTTCAATCAACAGAAAAAGCACAACAACCGGTAATGTGGTGAGAAAGGAAACAGCCATAAGATAATTCCACAGGATCTTGTATTTACCGATAAACCCGTATATACCCAGGGTTAAGGGCCATAGCTTATCGGTGGATATGAATGTAAAGACGATAAGAAACTCATTCCATGCCCAGATAAAAACAAAAATGACCGTTGCGACAATACCGGGTTTGGCAAGTGGAATCAGGATTCTGATAACCGCAGAAAATCTCGAGCAACCGTCAATCATCGCTGCCTCTTCGATATCCTTGGGAATGGATGAGAAATAACCTGTCAACAGCCAGATGGAAAACGCCTGATTAAAAGCAGCGTATGTGATAATTATACTTCTATACGTATTGAGTGAATGATAGAAAGCCATCATCTTATACAAAGAAATGATAACCACGATCGGTGAAAACATCTGTGTAACGAGTATGAGGAATAAAAAGGCCATTCTTCCCCGAAAGTTAATGCGGGCAACTGCGTAGGATGCCGGTAGAGCTATAAATATAGTAAGGATAGTCGTTCCGATCGCATAAACGCCGCTGTTAGTAAAGTAGTGCGCAAGTCTTACATAGCGCCAGATATCAACATAATTTTTAAAAAGCAGTTTTCTAGGAAGCCAGTATGGGGGGGAAACGTATATTTCATCGCTTGGTTTAAGAGAAGTGAGTACCATCACAAGAAATGGAAAAATAATAATGAGTAAAATTGGAATAACAACGGCATAAATAAGTACAAACTTGATTTTTCTTTCAAGCCCGAGTGTCATTTTAGTCCTCTGCCCTGTATAAAAGCCATGCATACAGGACACTGAAAATTAACAGCAATAAAAAAGTTATAACCGAAAGAGCGGATGCAATACCAAAATCCTGATAGAGAAATGCCTTTTCATATAGGTAGGTTATGATAATATCTGTCTGATTGGCCGGGTTGCCTCTTGTGATGACCCATATAATCGGGAATGAGTTGAAGATATATATGAAGTTCAACGTTGTGACTATAAAAAAAACCGTTTTTAATAGAGGAAGGGTTATTTTGAAAAGGACCTTGATTTTGTTTGCGCCATCAACCCGCGCTGCCTCATATAATTCATCTGGAATTGATTGCAGTCCTGCTAATAAGGTTATAGTGGTGAACGGAATCGAAACAATGACACCCACAAAAATCATGGCAGGAAATGATGTTTTCGGCGATGCGAGCCAGTGTATATTGTTTTTGATGACGTGAAGATCATGTAAAAGCCTGTTTACCATCCCGTATTCACCGTTAAAAAGCCATCTCCATAAAAGAGCGCTTATCATAATCGAAGCTGCCCACGGAAGAATAAGAATGGCTCTTGAAAACTTCCTGCCGAAAAATCTATTATTTAATGCAAGAGATAATACAAGTGAAATGATTATTGTAGGGACAACCATTCCAACGGTCCAGTAGAGCGTATTGATGAAAATTCTTATAAAAATGTCTTCTCGAAAAAGTCGTTTAAAATTATTAAGTCCGGCAAAATGCTCTATATTGCCGTAGAGGTCCATCGCAAAAAAAGAGCTGATAAATGTTTTTATAACGGGGTAAAATATTATGCTCGTTACCAGTACCAAACTGGGTACAAGGCATACATACGCAACCTTCTCTGTTTTTGTTATTTTTATGGCTTTCACCAAAAACTCGTTTCTTATATCATTTATCCAAAATAAAATAATGGGCTCCCGGAGATATGTAGGAGCCCTCAAAGTTATTTAAAATCTATTTACCCAGAATCTCTTTGTTGATTTTCACCACTGCATCGTCAAGTGCTTCTTTTGGATCTTTCTGCCCTAAAATAGCAACCTGCCATGCTTTAATGACCTCAAGAACCATCGGCTCCCACTTGGGCTCTAATGGATAAAATCTCGTATGGGGCAATAATTTGATGAAAGGGCCCAGCTCGGGGTCATTTGCAAGGTCATTTGCCGCATCTTTTGTAGTGGGCAGCATTCCCTCCGCCTTGATAAATCGCTCATGCCATTTTTTTTGGTAGTAGAATTTAATGAAATTAAAAGCGTCTTCTTTATGCTCCGATCTCTTAAAGATCATAAGTGAATCAACAACTCCGAGATTGTACTGTTCTTTATCTCTTGGTATCGGTACCGCTCCAAGTCGCAGGTTCGGATTCTCGGATTTCGCAATTGTTGGAAAGAAATTCGCCGTCATCATCATCCCGATCTTCCCCGAAATCATTACTTTCTGCGTATCATCACGGTTTACTGTGCTCCAGCCGGGATATACGACATTATACTTGTGTACCAGGTCTTTTGCAAAATTCAATGCCCTTAATCCTGCTTCGCTATTCACAACGCACCTGCCGTTTTCATCTTCCCATCTACCTCCTGCAGCCCAGAGGAAGTAGGAGATATAGGCCTGACCCTCGAAATTGGTTATAGGCATACCAAAAGCATAAAAATCAGGAGGGTTGTTGATTGCCAGGCAGGCCTTGACAAAATCATCAGCTGTTTCCGGAGGTTCAATACCGGCCTTTTCAAATACATCCTTGTTGTAGAATAGAGCCCGAACAGACGCTAAAAGGGGCAGCCCGTAGGTTTTTCCATTATAAACACCTGATGCAAGAAGGCTTGGAATAAACTCACTTTTAAAACTCTCGTCCATATAGCCATCCAGCGGTTCCAAAAGCCCCTGATCCGCATACTGCACCATTATTGTATCGGTGTTCAGAACATCCGGCTCCTGTTTTGCTGATATCAGCGTTGTCGTTTTTTGATACACATTATCCCAGTTCACAACATCGAGCTCGACGTGAACATTGGGGTACTCCTTTTCAAAAGCTGCAATGAGGTCTTTCCAGAATGGAGTTGTTGCATCGCTGTACAATGCAGCCATGAACTTAATTGTTGCCTTTTTCCCCTTTCCTCCTCCTCCCGCAAAAACAAGTTGCAAATTGAAAAGAAACACGACAACCAGAATGAGCACAAAAATTCTTTTCTTAGACATTGTGCGCCTCCTTATAAAATTTAATTAAATAGAGAACAACATTTATCGTTCCACTATTTTTTAAAATAAGCCTTCGATACTTCTGTAATTGTAGATTCTACTCTTACCCTGCGTATAACGGTTTCTTGTACGAGAGGCTATGAGTATTCTTTAATCACCTTTTCGATTGCATCGGCAATCTGCTCCATATCTTTTTCGGAACAGGTCGGAAAAGCAAAACAGGTGAACGTATGCGCCTCATGCCACCGCGCGTTCGGCACCTCCACTCCGCTGTAATCAACACTCGCAGGATCGGTGTACTCTTTAGAGGTAAATGGAAATCCCGACCTTCCAAAGGCCCTCTTCCCGGTGAACGCCTCTTCTGTATGACACTGCGGCCAGAATACCTTCCAGCACGGCGCTCCCTCGGCACTCACAGCCTCCACAAACTCTTTGATGTCACATCTCATACCCTCTATATCAAGGGAAAATGCAAGCACATACCAGCCGTTCTTTCGTCGGGGAGTGTCAACAGGTACATACTTTATCTGCGGCAGTTCCTTCAGACGATCGATGAGTATGTACGCATTGCGCCTCCTCATCGGAAGATTCCAGGTGTCCATCCGATCAAGCTCCGTCAGCCCGATCGCAGACTGCATCTCCGTCATCCGGTAGTTCCACCCCACCATGTTGTGTATGTACGGAAGCTTCTGCTCCATCTCGAGTAAATTAAGCCGCCTCTGGACATCGTAGCCGTGATCCCTGAAACTGCGCGCAGCCCACGCAAGCCCCTCGTCATCAGTCGTTATCATACCACCTTCACCACCCGTTGTAAACGTCTTGTTCTGGCAAAAACTGCATCCAGCTATATCCCCTATCGTGCCAGTCCTCCTCCCCCTGTACTCCCCCCCAAATGCCTCCGCATTGTCCTCAATCACATAAAGAGCATGCCTCCTCGCAAATCCGAGAATCGAGTCCATGTCGCATACATTACCGTAGAGATGCACCGGAATTATCGCCTTCGTCCGTTCGTTGACCAGCTTCTCGGCGGACTCGACACTGATACAGTGGTCCTCCAGATTTACATCCGCAAACCGCGGTATCGCCCCCGCCTGCACAACCGAAAAACTCGTCGCAATGAAAGTGTAGGAGGGCACTATCACCTCATCTCCAGGCCCTATCCCGAGCGATGTGATCGCCGTGTGCAGAGCTGCCGTACCAGTCCCCACACTGATTGCATACCGGCTCCCCTGCCATTCCGCAAACCTCTTCTCAAATTCCATCCCCTTCGGACCCGTCCAGTAGTTCACCTTCCCCGATTTCAGCACGTCAACAACTGCCTCGATTGCGGCATCGTTAAAATGAGGCCAGCCGGTAAGCTTATTCCTTACCGCCTTCGGCCCCCCGTTTATCGCAAGACGCTCAGCCATAGCACGCTCCTTTCCGGGATTCATCCACTCAATTCAATATTAAAAAATTTGCAGAAATAACACAGGGATTCACTGTTTGCAGCACGTTTCCCATATCACCGGCTGAAAATACAAATGTTCATCGGACGACTATTTTCAATCAGATAGAATCCTTTCCTTCGCTTCGAGAAACGCACGGGAAGGAATAAGCCGTACGGGTGGTCGCGTCGTTACAGGAGGCAGTGATTCTTTTGCAATATTAAGTTCTGCCCGGAGGATTCTCCGTATCAGCAGAGCGCAGGTTCCTCCCTGGCACAATCCCATTCCGGCACGTGTGATTCTTTTTACCGCATCGAGGTCCCTTGCGCCAAGCCGTATTGCCCTTTTTATTTCTCCGAGATTGATTTCCTCACATCTGCATACAATGATGTCATCGTTATTCAAGTTGGGCAACCTCCGCTTTTTTAGTCTGTATACTGCGAATAGAATTAAAGAATTCCTTTCCCACTTCAATAGTCACGATCACCGTTCTATCGAATTTCTTCAACTGCCGGACCTTTCTAACCACCCCATCACACACATGAACACCATGTCTGTTATATGCACCGACCACCTCTCCTTCTTCAGGCAGGGGAAGCAGCTCATAGGGTATAGAGACCGCTGCATTCCGATCATTATAATTTTTTTCGATCATAAAAATCGCCAGACCTGGACAGATGGCAATGCAGATCCCACAACCGTTGCATTTCTCACCGTCGATGGATGGGAGGTTGGTAATCGGCTCACCGACTGTGATTGCATTGACAGGACATACATTTTCACACGGGTTGCATGGAATATCCTCAACACATTCAATAACGACAACACGTCTTTTCTCAATATTTTCATCTCCCGGCCAGCCGGGAGATTCCCGTATCTCTTCTTCAGTCAGTACACCACAGCCCGTTTCCATTCAGGCCCTCCTTACCTCCCCAGATTATACCTTTGATAAATATCTTCTTTACATTGTTTTCTCTCATCTCCAAATGAGCCTATTCGTAGCTCCGCTAAGCTCTTATTGATTATACCCTTCATGCTGTCGTATTCTTCCCGGGACAGTTTACCCAAGGAATATGTAACTGAAACTCCTGCAAGTTTCCCCTCCTCCATTGCAGTTGAGGCTTCTTCGATTCCCGTGATGTCACCTGCAGCATATATGTCTTTTTTCGAAGTACACATACTTTTATTGTGCAGAGGTAGAAATCCACCAAGGCCCTCAATATATTCAATTCTACACTGCGCCAGCCGGGCGAGCTCCACCAGCGGCCTGAGACCCACCGCAATGCAGATAAGATCCACCCCCAACTTTTTTTCTGTTCCATACCGTATGGTACAATTTTTACCTACTTCAACAACAGTTGCTTCTTCAACCGACTCTTTACCATCAGCAGTTAGTATTGTATGTGATAAAAGAATGGGTACCCCCAATCGGCATAACTTCGCGGCATGTACATGCCAGCCTGATATTTTTGGTAATGCCTCGATGAGAGCCACCACCTCTGCTCCTGCCTGAATCAATTGATATGAGACAATCAAGCCCACATTACCGGATCCAATCATTAAAACCCTTTGACCCGGAAGCACACCATTGACATTGATCATTGTCTGGACTGCACCTGCACCCATAACCCCGGGTAGAGTCCATCCTTTAAAATTAAGCGGATTCTCAACCGCACCTGTTGCAAGAATCACCTTCTTTGCACGTATCGGTGAGACCTTGCCCTCACTGAAAATCCCAACTGTATTTTCCTCGAATACACCGAAGGCTATTGATTTTAAAAGAACGTTGACCTTGAGTCTCTCAATTTCTTCCAGAAGCTTCTCTCCGATGCGAAAGCCTCTTACACCTGCATTATGCCGGTGCGAACCAAAAAATTTGTGAATCTGTTTAAAGAGCTGCCCGCCGGGTCTGAGATTTTCATCAACAATTGTCGTTTCAACGCCATGCTCTGCGGCTTCGACGGCAGATGAAAGCCCGGCGGGCCCCGCCCCGATAATTAACAATTCAGTATCATAACGGCCCAAATCAACTCTCCTATACTTCCTGACTCTCGATTACCATTCCATCCTCAACAGCGGTTACACAGGTTCGCACATTGGGTACTCCATTTACTTTCATGATACAGTCGGTGCATCTTCCAACAGCACAAAACAGTCCCCTGGGGCTGTGGTTTTTTGCCGTGTAGCGGAATACTTGAATATTCTGTGCAACCAGGGCAGATGCGATCGGTTCCCCTTCGAATGCCTCTATTCTCTTTCCGTTTACCGTTATCGTCACCTTTTTTCCCCATCCATCGTATTCAAGAATCGGATGTTTCATAATCCTCGCGCCCATCGATCCCCTCACCTGTATGCATTGAAGGCTCTGACACTTGCCAGCACATTCGCTTCCGGATAAGTGGGCCTGTACCACCGGATAACAACCGGCATATAACCCCCCTCACGAGTATTGAAACTCCTGACAAGTCTGTGAGCTTCTTCCTCGACCTTTTCCGGTGTGGCCCTGGCCAGTGTATCACGCATATCAACAGACGCCCTGATACATTTTTTACCCTTGAAATAATCGGCGATCTCTTTGACGCCCACATCGTTTGGTTCCATAAATTGCACGCAATCAGTCTCAAGGGACATGATACCTTCAAAAATGGCAGATATATTCCCGTCAAACAGAATACCGGAATACATGTTTTGTTCATGAACGAACGCAAAAAAATCTTTATACATCGGTAGAAATTCATCTACGAAAACAGCCGGTGAAAACATCAATCCCCCGGTTCCGGCAATCTCATCTATGAGGTTGATCATATGAGCACCGATCCCCTTGAAGAGGAGAACGATTTTCTTTTGAAAATCAAATATTTTGCGTATCAATTCCTTGATCAGAGGCAAATCATCGATCAATTTCATAAGAAGGTTGTCATACCCGAGCATCGCAAAAGCGACGAGGAAGGGTCCGGGGTCGATATACCCGGTAATAAAACGGTCCCTGTACCGTCTGTCGATTACTTCGTTCACATTGGCAAAAAATGGTGCTGCTATTGAAATATCGGGTAAATCGAACTCGCTGAGATCCTCTTTACCCCTCAGTGGGTTCTCGAGAATAACGTACGCCGAACTTTTATCTTTTGGTACTTTATACAATACTCCCCATTCATCCTTCCTCAACGGTTCAGCTTCTTCGGTTTCTCCCAACTCTGTGAGTGTCCAATTGTAGCCGAGCCAAAATGCATCGAAATCCTCCGTTCCAGGAATGAACTCAACAGTTTCGGGGTCGAGCGTATGATAGGCAGTATATATCTGCGGAACGTCGAGCAGTTCGATTGGGAGATACGTAGGGTTTTTAAACTCTATCGCTCTTCTGACTGTATCGATTTTATCGTATTTCCGATTTTTCATTTTTATATTTTCCCTCCCTATAGCCTGCCGAGATAGTCGGCAAGTAACGTGTAGTTGTACCGCTTTGGAAGATCTATGGTCATATTTTGAAAACGATCCGGATTGAAAATATCGAGGTCCGTCTCCGACTCCTGACCTATAACAAGATCTGCAAGCAGCGAGGCGATATACGGAATAAACGCCATGCCGTTGGGAAATCCGCAAATTACATAAAGTCCGTCGGCAATGCCGCTTTTTCCCGCAAGTGGAAGGCCGTCCGGTGTTGTTCCCATGGTACCTGCCCAGCAGCGTAGAATATTCACATACCCCAATTCGGGAAATATTTTTGCGAGTAACGAGGCATTCTTCAGAGTATCTTTCCAGCTCATGGTATAGTCGTACTGCTCGTCTATCGAACGCGGCCTGTCCGGTCCCCCACCAAGCAGTATATGGCCGGTTTTAAATTGGGTAGAACCATAAATTATCTCACCTTCAAGTACGACTTCGAATGCAGGCGCATCAAAGAGAGGATACGTTTCTGAAAGCGCGGCATGCGAACGGAGGGGTATAACGGGCAGCTCAGGCAGAATATCTTTTGTCCAGGCACTTGTTGCCAGTACAACCGTATCGGCGTAGAAAGATTCACCCTGAGATTCGACACCCTTAACTTTACCGGATTCGACGACCAGCCGTTTTATATTACAATCAGTAATCACCTTTACACCGTTTTTTATACCCTTGTCGATCAACCCAAAGGTCAGATTGAATGGATACACATTACCGTCCGTCCGCCGGTACCGCGCTCCGAGCAGGTAGTCTGCACAGTGGGGAGAAGCTTCATGAAGCTCTTTCCAATCGAGAAACTCGATTTCATTATCACCCGCCTGCTTCTGCATCTCACAAAGGACCTTTAATTCATTATACTCATCTTCAGTTGCAGCAATATCCAGACTGCCGACCTGTCTGAACTCGATATCGAAATCAAGCTCCCTTTGATACTCTTTGAGGAGCTCAACAGACTTCTTTGAGTAGCGAAGCCTCTTCAGTATCGCTTTTTCATCTTTATCGCGGCCGTCAAGCTGAATGACCTGACCTCCGTTTCGTCCTGAAGCGCCGGACGCGATATTTCCCCTTTCGACAAGAATAACCTGTATACCTTTTTGCGACAGATTGAAGGCCGTGGCAGCTCCCGCTAATCCGCCTCCGACAATTATGACTTCACTGGTTTCCATTATATTTTGTATTCTCCATCTAGTGGGGCCTATACTGCAAAAAATCACTTGATTGACCCGGACATAACCCCTTCTCTAAAAAATCGCTGAGCGACAAAGTAAATAACAATAATCGGTAGTGCGGCGATTACGAGCGCACTCATTATATGCGTCATATTCGCATGCCCGTACAGACCCTGAAACTTTGCTATTGCAACCATTATGGTCTGTTTTTCCTGCTTCTGGAGAAAAATAAAGGCAAAGAGTATATCATTCCACATGATAGAAAAATTGATAACCGCGAGCACAATGATACCCGCCTTTGAAAGCGGGATAAATATTCTGAAGAGCAACCCGAACCTGCTGCACCCGTCAATTACGGCCGCTTCAATTATCTCATCCGGTATTCCCTTGAGGTAGGTTGTCATAAGATAAATCGAAAAAGCAAGATTGAGTGCAACGTATATGATGATGATCCCGATGTAGGTATTGGTGAGGTGCAGTTTTCCCATCTGAAGGAACAGAGGTATGACGAGTGCCATGGGAGATATGTACATCGTCGACAGAATGAGATAACTCATGAGGTTTCTTCCCGTAAAATTCAGGAGTGTAAATATAAATCCGGATATGAGAGCAATGAATATCGAGATAAGTACACTGGTTCCACAGATAATCAGGCTGTTTCTGAAGGTTATGCCGATATTCCCTTGACCCCAGACGTAAGAGAAATTTTTCAGATTCAAACTCCTGGGCGGTGCGAATTGATTCGCTTCGAACTCCGGCCCTGTTTTCAGCGCATTTGCAATCAGGTAATACAGTGCAAAAAGGATGGTGATAGAAATGAAAATGAATACAATTTGAACAAATATCTTATAAAGTAGCGTTGAAGATTTATTTTTAATCAAAACACTCCCTCCCCCTTCCGCCTGGAGAAAGAACGTACATAGATAACAACAAGAACCATCGTAATGATAAAAAGGACGACAGCTACCGATGCTCCCATTCCAATCTTGCCCATACGAAATGTAAGAAAATAGATATAATACTCGAGCACTGTGGTCGCATACCCCGGTCCGCCGTTTGTCGATACAAGCACAACCCCGAAAAGATTATTTAATACAAAGATAGTCATCGTTACGGTATATAGTTTCATAATACGTGTTAAATAGGGAATGGTTATATACCGCATGAGCTGAAACTCTCCTGCACCGTCAATCATTGCGGCTTCATAAACACTCGGCGAAGCTTTACTCAATTCTGCAAGAAATATTATGGTCGAGAATCCCAGCTCCCTCCAGATGATAATCCAGCACAATGCGAAGATTGCGGATTTACTGTTGCCGAACCAGTCGACGACAAGAAAATCAAGGTGGAGGCTTCTCAGGATATTATTGACAGGTCCGTAAAGATTTAACAGATATGTCCATATTATGCTGGCTACTACAACAGGTATAATCGACGTAAGAAAAAATAACCAACGATAAAACCTGTATCCGGCGATCCTGCGGTATATATTATGCGCAATAAAAACAGTCAGGAAAATAACCACCGGTATTACGACAACAATTATAATAAAGCTTCTCAGAAAAGGGGCGGTGAGATAGCCTTTTGAAATTATTGTTTCAAAATAATGGAAATTATTAAACTGCGTAGTATACCTGTA
Source organism: uncultured Spirochaetota bacterium (assembly GCA_964521865.1). GTDB lineage: Bacteria > Spirochaetota > B62-G9 > B62-G9 > DRHN01 > CAYSRJ01. Next base: position 171,059 of record CAZFTJ010000002.1, read on the forward strand.
CCCCTGCCATCTGACAAGACTAAAAACAAATAATCTGATTATCTGGTACCCGAAGATAAAAACAAGAACGATGATTGCAGGTGTCAGGTAGGCATACGCAACTGTATCTTCTCTTTTTAAATGCTTCATATTCCTGCACTATTTTCCATTTACAAAAATGACGCTTCATCCTGATATTGTTCGAATGCTCTATGTCCTAATAATGCCGCTCATCTGAGCAGTAAGTGGGAAAGCAGGGCACACTTTCCCACTTTACCGTTGTTTTAACCAGATGTCCACAAATTACAGATTATTCGATATTCGTTGCTTCCGAGACCCTTCTTGCAAACTCTTCATACGTAATTTCACCGTGGAAATAGGGGGTGAGGCTTCTTATCGTTTCATCATACTGTCCGCCGACAAGCACCTCATATGGACAGATAGTAACCTCTCCTTTATGTTTCACATAGTAAAACTGCATATTCGGCGTAAGGGATGAGACGTCGGTGACTTTTACTTTCATATTTGCAGGCACAACCCCGTAATCAGTTAGCATTTTAGACTGCCATTTCTCACTCACAAAGTATTCAATTGCTTTAGCCGCCTCTTTGGGATATTTCGTCCAGTTGGAAATCGTCAGACAGTATCCGAGGCCGGGAACCTTTTTACTTAAGGCGCCGTTTCCAAACGCAACATGGAGTTCATAGCCGACATCATCTTCACTTATCTGCCCCTTTTTGATTGCAGAAACGTATTGGCTGTTGATAAACCAATTAAAAGCACATTCACCGCTTGAAAATTTTGAAAAGTAATTGGAGGCATAATCGAGGGTCTCTCCGGCAGGATCTAAATATCCTTTATCATAAAGATACTTGTACTTTTTCATAGCATCCCTCATTTTGGGCTCATCGAAGTTCGCCTTAGCAAAGTAATCCGCGAGCTCTTTCTCATTATCAAAATATTGATACATCATATCGAGGAGCCAGAATTCATGGACAATTCCCTCTTTATTTGCAAAGGAAATCGGCACTACGCCAATCTGTTTCACCTTTTCGCAGGCATTTATGAAGTCTTCCCACGAATTGCTGAAGTTATTCACGTCAACACCGGCTTTTGTCAGTATCGCCTTGTTGTACACAAGATAGTTGATATCGTTGAATACCGGCACTCCCCACAACTTACCATCTGCATCGGTATTGGCTACAATCGTGCCCTGGTTCAGGTCATTCAACACACCTTTGGGTATAAGGTTGTTAACAGGCTGATAAACACCACCCTGCCCCCTGAGCATGGTTGATGATCGTCCCGACCAGTCCCAGGATATATCAAAGCCGCTCTGAGAAACTCCTGCAGCTGTGAGAAGATCAATGACATCCTCAACGGGGTTTTCAACTATCTCCACCTGAAAATTTTCATTGGCATTGATGTCTGCAATGACCGCCTTGTACCATTCTGACAGACCACTACCTGCCTCATTCTGCCAGAACACCAGAGTTGGCTTTTCAGCAACTTTTTCTTTAGAGCCTCCTGCGTAAACAAAAAATGAAAACACTAAAAGAATGGTAAAAATAACTACCCCATACCAAACTAGCTTTTTACTCATTTTTTTTTTCCTCCTCTTAGAATACAATGTTGTCAACGATTAACTCGAAATCTTTTATCAAATATATGTTTTATCACCTCCTTATTTATTTTTATAAAACTCTCTTGCTTTATTTAGAATTTTCTTCACTTCCTTATTCTGTTCGTCTGCTAGGGGTTCGACCTTATGATTTTTCAATATTTCATAGAATTTTTCTTCTGCATGAATTATCACATCTTTTTGCCTATTATTTCTCCATTCATGATATGTTAACAAATCAGCAGATTTAGGTAAATACACCTCTTCCTTAAAATGTTTTCTTGTGTGATTCTTATTGAGAAAATATCCAGGAATTGGTCCGGCATCCTCTATTATATCAAGAGCAAGAGTTTCATGATTAATTTGTAGTCCTTCAATAAATTTTCCCACCATCCCAGCAATATCATCATCAATTATTGATTGCAAAGGATGATATGCTAGTTCACCATATAAACCCCCATGAAAAAATGTTCCATTACATCCTGCCAGAGCCATTACAAAAGTAGATATAGATTTTTCATATCCACTCTGATAATCAATTTTTTTAGAGTTAGCCCATCCAGTATCTGCAAACATAGGTATTTCATATTTTTTCCATATCTGTCCTGCTGCTGCTATATGCAAACAAGAAGTTATATTCCCGAAGATAGGAGAACCAGACCGCATATTCATAGGCATTGCACCATCTTCGACCATAACTCTTGCTCCAGGATTAACCATCTGAACAAGTACAATTCCCCCAATTACTTCAGCATTAAATGCGACCAATGCCCCTCCAATTGTCACAGGTGAAGTACCTCCCATTATCGGGCTGCTCCCTATATTAATCGGAAAACCTGCTTGAGTATATCGAATAGCAGCCTCACATGCTTCTGAATAATATGTCAATGGAGAAGATGGTAGTACAATCCCGATAATGTCCTGATTTGTAGCTTTTGCCAGTTCAATAATAAATTGCTCACAGCCTTTTTGATACCCTGTTAATTGAACTTTAGTAGAATATCTTATTTTAGCTGCAACACTTTCTGGAATTGACATAATAGGAGAGATTCCTTCAATTTCAAAATATGGTGTATACGAACATAATAGATGTAAATTTTCTAGTGAATCCAGAACAATTAAGGCTTCTTTATTCTCTTTTTTTGTTGCTTTTCTTATTATCCAATTTTCTATAGTTACAATTCCCTTTCCCGGCATATTTGAAAAATATAGAGTGTTTCCTCCTATTCGCAAGCGATGCTTTGCTGATCTGGATTTTACAGTAAAACTGCTAGGACATTTTCTTAACATCTCCTCAACTATATAACTTGGGATTCTCACTCTATTATTTTCAGAATCAACATTACAATCATTTTTTTTAAATATTTTTAATATTTTTTCACTTTCAAACCTCAATCCTACATTCTCAAGTATTTCAAGAGTGCTTTTATGAATTATGTCTAACTGTTCTTCTGTTAATATTTCAAGTGGCTTAATATTGCGAGTAAATCCCTTCAATGACATATAATTCCTCATTAACATTCTGAATTAATGAAATTACACATATAAGACCAAGTTATCTAAGTACCCTCCTAATGGGTGTAATCAAATATATTTTATTATCTGGGCCTCATAATAGCCACTCTCGTCTTCTGCTTGACATATTGGATAATTGTTTGATAGTAAAATAGTTATTTAAAAGTTTCTACCCAAGATAAGTATAAAATACATGTATTATTAAATGGTAATGTTCAGCATAAATTTATACACGTATTACCATACCTTTTTTCTGGGATTTGTACGCTGCTTGTATAATTTTGAAATTCTTCAGCGCCTCTTCACCGCTGTTCATCGGGCTTCGCTTTTTCTCAACCGCATCGATAAAATCTTCAACTTCGGCCCGGTACATATTCTTGAGCTCGGCTCTGACCTCAACCGGTTCTATCCCGCCTCGCTCCTGCCGCGCATCGTACCCCTTCTCCTCTTTCTGAAGGTACGCAACCATTCTGCCTCCTGCCACCTGCGAAACCGTTCCTTCAGCCATGAGACTCCCCTTTGTGCCGTATAATTCCAGAACGCCTTTTGCGGCTTCATCGGGAATATTGAAAAATGAATCGCATACCCCGTACGCGCCGTTCTTAAACCTCAGCAGTATCACGCCCGAATCTTCAACCGGGTATTCGTGGGTCTGTGCCCCATTGAAAGAGGAAACCGATTCAACATCCCCGAACATATACCTGAGAATGTCGACCGTGTGAATCGCCATGTCCATGAGCGCTCCTCCGCCTCCCTTTTCCGGGTCCTGGCGCCAGACTCCGGGTATAGGCGGATACCAGCAGGTAAGCTGGCCCCTTCCCATCACGGGCCTCCCGAGATCGCCATTTTCAATCATCTCCTTCGCCTTTATATGGTATCCGTGATACCGCATCATAAAACCCACCTGAAGGGTTACGCCTCTTGTGTCACAATACTCGATTACTTTATCAGTTTCTTTTACTGTGGTAGCGAGTGGTTTTTCGCAGAGAATATGCTTTCGGGCATCAGCCGCCTTCATTATCTGCCCCGTATGGGCGAAAACCGGCGTTCCGATGTATACGGCCTGAATATCATCGTTTTTAAAAAGCTCGTCCTCTTTGGTCGTAAACGTTCCGACTCCGTATCTTTGCGCAACGTCTTTGGCAAGCTCTTCCCTGATATCCTCGACCGCCAGAACCTTCACCTTACCGGATGAAACCATACCGGGTATTGTTCTCCGGTCTGCTATTCCGCCGCACCCGATAATCCCGAAATTCATGGTATAGCTCCTGTATTTTATATTTTGACATATCTTATATCCTTTGTCACTTCACTATTCCACTAATTTTCTTCATTATTTTATGAAAAATCCGATATTTGGCTGATAGTCTAAACTTTATATTGTTTACCAAAAAATAAAGACATTTTATTTGATATAGCTTTTCATTTCTCTTTAAACTATTGGGGGTTTGAACAAGTAATAGTTGTCAGTCGGATTTTTTTCTGTACTCCGCAGGGGGGATGCCTTCAATTCGTTTAAATGTGCGGTTGAAGTAGTTGTAATCGTCAAATCCGACTTTATATACGATTTCCTTGATGGGAATATCGGATCGTGCCAGCAACTTCTTTGCGGAATCGATACGTTTTTGCACGAGGTATTGACTGAATGTAAACCCCGTTATTTTTTTGAATAGCGAGCTGAAATAGTTGGGAGAGAGATACACGGCAGCAGCAACATCGACGAGCCTGATATTTTTGCTGTAATTCGATTTGATAAACAGCTGCGCCTTCGAGATAATGTCGTTATTCCTCGAATTTCTCCCGTATACGGCTTCAAACTCCTGTGTCGCCTTTTTTTCGAATTCGAGCACGGATATGCTCAAATCCTTGAGTGCTTTTTCGAGCTTCACCTTTTCATTTTCTTTCCGATGAAGTTCCCTGTTCTTTTCAATAATCTTTTGCTGCAGAAAAAGTTCGTTTTCCGCAGTGATTATGTAATTTCCAATCAGGGCAAGAAGCTTGACGAAATACTCGAGCTTCTCTCTTTCGACGACCTTTATCCTGAAATAGCATTCCCTGAGAGATTGTCGATCGATTCCCAGAAAAGACAGGCGTTTATACAGTTTCTCAAATCCATTTTCGGTCGGTTTCTGGGTAAGCACCTGCCCCGTATAAATCGATCCGATATCCCTCCCCCTGTACACGAGCGGAATTGCAACATCGGTCAAACCTGCATGGCATTCGTAAATAAAATAATCGTTACTCTTTTTTGCCTCTTTCAGGCCGTAAATATCGCTCTGTGTGCATCTCTTCATGCCCTCTTTCTTCGACTGGATGATGCTGCAGTAATCGCTTTTTTTTGTTTTTGGAAAAAAATCAAGGGTGTATTTAATGCCGGGTGAATGAAAGGAAATCACCATCCCGGTGTTCTGGTAATATATTTCCCTGATTTTGTCCAGTATCTCGAGTGTGTTCAGCTCTCTACCATTCACTCCCACCCATCTCCGATGCCGGTTAATAAGGCTCGCCGATCATTTAATCGATTGTATCTTCTCTCAATCGAGGATAAAATTGTACTATTCCATCATACCAGAATGATTAAATTTGACAATGGAAAAACGGTCGATTGTGAAACCGGGTATGACTCTTTCACGATTTTAGCTGCAGTACTCGTAATAGTATATAAAGAGATACAAAGCGGTGAAAAAAATTATACCACGTATACCAGCTGTACTGACGGCAGTTGTTTTTCTTTTTCTTATCGCATGCAATGCCACGGAGTACACCTATATACACTTCGCGCTGCCCGATGGTGAAATCCAACTCTCCTTTTCCGCAGCTGCCGATATGAGGGATTACACGGGAAACAAAATAGATTATTTCAGAAACACATGTGAACAGCTCGCCTTCGGAGGTCCGGGGAGCTTTATGGTCTCTCCGGGCGATGTGGACCCTCCTGAACGAACCCTTAAAACAATACGAAATTACATCGGGGAAGACTATCTCTGGTATCCGGTAACCGGAAACCATGAGGCCGAAACAACGGCCGACATGAACTGGCTCAGGAGCTTCAATACGGGCGGGAACAGCCTCCCCAAAGTTGTGAATACCGGCCCGCCAGGATCCATTGAAACAACCTACAGCTTCGACTATGGCGATACACACTTTGTCGTACTGAACGAGTATTTCGACGGCTCGAGCGATACCGGAACCGACGGAGATATAACCGATTCCCTCTACAGCTGGCTCGTAGGCGATTTGAATGCGAACACGAAACCGGTGATCATCGTATTCGGTCACGAACCGGCATACCCGCAACCGGATGAAGAAAGCGGGCGAATCAGACACGCCGAAGACTCTTTGAACAAGTATGCGGCAAACAGGGACCGCTTCTGGAGCACACTCGCCTCTTTCGGGGTGAAGGCCTACGTATGCGGCCATACCCACGGCTACAGCGCGGTTATGATCGACGGGGGGTGGCAGATCGACGTTGGGCATGCGAGGGGTACGGGAGATACCGGAACGGCAAGCACCTTTGTTATGTTCTACGTCATGAAAAACGGGGATGTCTGGTTTTATACATACCGGCTGAACACAGTTGAAAACACATGGGAGCTCACCGATCAAAGCAGGCTATAAAAAGACTTCTCCCCGTACTCGCTTAAATTCAATATACACCGGCTGGAATCTGTTCTTTTACAAGGTCTCCGAGCACCTCTTTCAGGATATTATCCCGGGGATACGCATTGCCCCTGTGCTGTATGAAGCCTTCGGCGTACGCGAACCCGCTTTTCTCACCGTAGCATCGGGCGGTATTTTTCATCGTTTCGATATACTGGTCCATACCGTGCTGCTCCATAAGCCAGTCCCGCTGGCTTTTATGGCATGCGAGCATACCGGCCTTGAACTGAATTTGCGCTGAGACATCGACATGTATCTTCTGGGGCACGAAATCGCCATAAATGTCCATTCCCTCGAGCGGGGACCAGTAGAACAGGAAGGGTATACGGGATGTCCTTTTACACGGCATCGCCGAAAAGGTCTGATAATTCGGAATAGACGCAGCAAAGCATGCGGTTCTCACCAGGCGGCTCGTTACCTCGTGGTCGATCATATAATCCTCATGAGGATGAGTGAACACGATGAGAGGATCAACCGTTCTCACGAGCTCGGTTACCTTCATCTTGGTCCGGTCGTCGAGCTCTATACGAAGATCACGTTCCCCGAGCGGATACAGTGAAGCGCCGAGAAGAGCCGCTGCATCCTCCGCTTCTTTTCTCCTCGTTTTTGTAATGCTCTCCTGATCCTCGACCATTGAGCCGCAATCACCGTTCGTCAGTACTCCGATGCTGATCTCATACCCTCTGTCCATGAGAAGTTTAAGAATCCCCGAGCACATGAACTCGACATCGTCCGGATGCGCCCCCACAGCAAGAACCTTCTTATTGCCTTCAGCCATTCGTCTCCTCCGCTTCGAAAAAGATTGTCAAATGTATTGAAGCAATACCCGTACGCGGATAGAATAATAGTATACGGTCAAACCGCAGCAAAATCCATCTGAGCTCCACACTATAGACGGAGTAGGCATACACTCGCCGTATAAAACAATGGATAACCGTAGTATACTGTTTTATAATAACAGAATGGTTAAATTTGACAATGAGAATTATCGGATGGACAAATCCGGGGGTGCACCCGACGTATTATAATGTATCAGCAAATCGCAAGAGGAAAAAATGCCGGCACATGAGCTGTATCCGTTGAAATTCAAACCAATTTATAAAAACTATATCTGGGGCGGCAGGAAGCTCGAAAAGATAGGCAAGAAGATAGCGCAGGGAGAAATCGTGGCAGAATCATGGGAAATTTCAGACCACGATGAGGATGTAAGTGTGGTCACAAACGGCACTCTCAAAGGGAGGACTCTCCGTGATGTTATTAAAACGTACAAAACCGATATCTGTCCGGAAACGGTAAACGACAGGTTTCCTATACTCATAAAGTACATAGATGCGAACCGGAAGCTTTCCGTACAGGTTCATCCGGATGACGAATATGCCCGTATCCACGAAGGTCCTGCCGAGCTCGGCAAGAACGAGTGCTGGTATGTAATGGATGCGCCGCTGGGTGCCGAGCTGATACTCGGTGTAAAGAAAGGGATGACCAGGCAGAAGCTCAGATTGCTCATCGAAAGCGGCAGAATCCAGGAAGGGTTGACAAGACATCCTGTATCGAGCGGGGATTTCATCTTTATCAAATCAGGCACGGTGCATGCGCTGCTCGAGGGGATCATGGTATGTGAAATACAGGAGAGCTCCGACACCACCTACAGGCTGTACGACTGGGGAAGAATGGGCTCCGACGGAAAACCGCGCACCCTGCATATAGAAAAAGCACTCGATGTCATCAACTACCTTCCTGCACAGGAGTACGACCCGTATATGAAAAACCTGGCAATTTTTTACAACAAATTCGAAAAGAATACCGTCCATTCTTTTGTCCGCAGCAGATTCTTCAATATAGATCTGTTGAAATATTCGTACGATTTTGAAATGGAATTCAATGATGAGCATTTTCATGCACTCAATATCGTCGGCGGTACCGGAAGTATAGTCTGGAAAGAGGGCGAGTTGGATTTTCATACGGGTGAAACACTGCTCATACCCTGCGCAGTACAGAAGTATGAAATTCACTCTGAAGGCAGCGAGATACTACGGACTTCTCTCTAAAACCGGACATGCGCTGAAACAGATTGTGAGAGTTGCGAAGTAATTGCCATATGAAAATTTCCCGATCACTCACCAACAAAATCCATCAAAATCTCGGTGAATATGTGGATATGATGGAGACATGGGAGGAACGGATATACGCCGTCGGCACGCAGGGCTACAGAGAACAGTCCTATACCTACGGGGAATTTCGGAAATGCGTTCTCGGACTCAGCACAGAAATGAAGAGCAGAGGAATACGCAGGGGCGACCGGGTGCTTATAGTGGGGAGGCAGGCGCCTGAATGGGTTGCAGCCTATTTTGCGGCGATTTACCGGGGCGCTGCCGTTATACCGCTTGATCCCGGCTCATCACCGGCGTTTATCGAGAGTGTCATTGCAAAGACAGAGCCAGCACTTATACTGACAGATTTCAATCGTGCGGCCGGCGGCAGGCATCCCGATACGTCATATTCCGGCAGAGCTTCCGGCATCTTCCGCAGTGATAATGATTCCGGCAGCTTCCCCGATTCCATGAAACCAAGCGCTGCCGGCAGAGCACCGCAATTACCAAAATGGACCCATAACATCGGCACCATCGAACTTGAAACTATCCGCCAGTTTCATTCCGAACAGGCGGCTGCGCCCGAGCAGATCGACAGGGGGGACCTGGCAGCCATAGTGTTTACCTCGGGCACAACCTCTACACCGAAGGGGGTTATGCTCACACATGAAAATATCCTCTCCAACCTCGAACCCATCGAAAACGGTTTGCAGACGAAGAGACAGCTTGTGAAAATTTTTACTCCGCTGCGGCTCTTATGCACCGTTCCGTTCAGCCATATGTTCGGACAGGTAACCGGAATATTACTGCCGCTGATATTGGGAAGCAGCGTATACTTTACCGACGATACATCGCCTGCCGCACTCATACGAAAGATCAAGCGGGACAGAATTCTCGCTCTCATCACCGTTCCCCGCATCATGAAACTGATGATGGATTATGTAAAATCCGAGCTTGCCTCAATGGGGAAAATCGAGGCATTCGAGCGAAAATGGGAGCGCTGGCAGAACCTTTTCTATCCCCTGCGTGTTCCGATTTTTCTCGATATTCACCGGATGCTCGGGCTTCATTTCTGGGCCTTCATCGTGGGCGGCGCTCCGCTCGATCCCGAAACCCACGAGTTCTGGAGAAGAATTGTGTATGCGGTGTTCCAGGGGTACGGTCTGACTGAAACAGCACCGATCGTATCGATGTTCAATCCGTTCAAGCACAACAGGAAATCGGTTGGTGAGCTTTTTCCCGGCAGGGAGGTAAAGATCGGTCCTGACGGAGAAATACTTGTCCGCGGGCAGAGTGTGATGGCCGGTTACTTCGATAATCCCGCTGAAACTGCATCGGTTTTGAAAGACGGATGGCTGCTAACGGGCGACATCGGTGATATCGACGAAAACGGCCAGCTCTATATTAAGGGCAGAAAAAAGGACATCATCGTCACCTCGAGCGGACACAACGTGTACCCTGAGGATATTGAAAATGTGTTAAACGCGATCCAGGGCATCCGCGAGGCGGTTGTACTGGGAAAACCCGGACCCGAAGGAGAGATCATACACGCCGTTCTACTCATCGAATCGGGTGCTGATCCTGATGCGGTTGTCCGGGAGGCTAACGGGAAACTGCAGTCCTTTCAGAGGATTAAAAGCTTTTCCCTGTGGCAAAAAGCCGATTTTCCCCGAACTTCCACACTGAAAGTGCAAAAAAATCTTGTGCAAAGAGCAGTGTTGTCACAGAAGCAGACTGCCCCTGAAAAGGAATCTGAAGATATATTCGAGGGAATTATTCCGGGAAGAATGGACGGGAACACACGGCTGGTTGAGGATCTCGGCCTCGATTCTCTCGATCTGGTCGAGGTTGTATGCAGGATTGAGAGAAAATACGGGGTAAGCCTCGACGAATCCGTCATAGGGCCGGAAACCACCCTTCGTGACCTTGAAGCGATTGCAGCAAGGCCCGAATACCGGACGCATCTCACAATGCCGCGATGGACGCGGAAAAAATGGGCCTCTACACTCCGCCGGTTTCTTCTGAACTTTATAATCCTGCCTGCGTTCAGAATACCCTGCAGGTTAACGGCACTTGGCCTTGAAAATTTGGATGAAATCAGCGGCCCCTGTATTTTATGCGCAAATCATACATCAGACCTGGATCCGCTCGCAGTTCTTCTCGCTCTGCCCGGGCGTTACCGGCGGCTTATTTCACCCGCAATGGGCCTGAACAGATTTTACGCATACTTCACCCATCTGGGGACCGCTCCAACCGGCGGTACAGAAAACGGTGTTCCGGCAAAAACGAATAAAAAGGCATTCAAACGAATGCTGCACGGTGTATTATATAGGGCTATCACCCTTCTCTTCAACACATACCCTTTTCCGCAGGGCACCGCATACAGACCGAGCCTCGAGTATTCGGGAGAGCTTCTCGACGCCGGCTTCTGGATACTTCTCTTTCCGGAGGGCAGAGTGAGCGAGTCCGGAAAAACGGGGAGCTTCCGGGGAGGTGTTTCGATTCTTGCAGAGCGGACCGGTGCTCCGGTACTGCCGATCTGTATACAGTGCATGCGTACTGTTCTGCCGCCGGGCAGGTTTATTCCGAAAAGAGGAAAAGTTTATGTTTTCTTCGGCAGGCCAATGCACTATAGTGATAGCAATGAAACTTTTACAAAAAGGCTGGAGCAGAGGGTTAAACAGCTGTGCCGTCATTCATGCGACTGAGAATAGATGCCTCCATATGCGCAACAAAGATACTCCGGACATTGAAATAACAGGATTCGAAGCACGCTTTTACGATTTTTTTATAAACGTCGGTACCGCAGGGTTGTACGCCGGGCTCATAAGAAGGGTGATTTCAGACATGCTAATCGATGCGCAGGATAGAATACTAGACCTCGGCGCAGGCACGGGGAGAAATGCACTGCTCATGCGTAAATATTTGAACGGTGGAACTATCACCGCGCTCGAAATAAGCCCTGAGATGAAAAGGCTGTTTGCAAAAAAATGCGGGCGGTATAAAAACATCAGTCTCGAAGATATACGAATAGAGTGTCCGCTCCCGTTTCGCGATGAGTTTGACAAAGCGTTCATATCATTTGTTGTCCATGGATTTGAACAGGAGGGAAGGGAAAAAATTCTCACCAACGCCTACAGAGCCCTGCATACCGGAGGAAGGCTCTTTATCTTCGACTGGAATGAGATGATCCTTAAAAAGCAGGGGCCCGGAATGAAGGCTTTTTTCAAGTACATTGAATGTTCACCGGCACGCGACTTTATTACGCGCGATTTTAAAAAGGTCCTTGAAAAAATAGGATTTCACCATGTCGATTCCCGACTTTACTTTAAAAAGCGCATACGGCTTTTATACGGGACGAAATGAGAGGCGAATTATCAATACTTTTCGATCTGTACGACATTGACGGTAATTTTAAAAACCTTTATATCCTTTATGTTGTTTATCCAGTCGATAAAGACATCGGGGTCCCAGTCCTTGTAGATGCGAAACTCGTTGATCGACTGCTTCAGCTCGGGCAATGAAAGCATAGTAGCTATTATAACGTTCCTTTTTGGATTTTCGTTCTTCAAGAGGTAGAACTTCATGTTGTTGATCACAAGCTCGGAGATGGGGTTGACTATTTTTTCCAGGTTTCCTATATATCCGGACATTGGTATACTCCCGATCGCTGGTGCTGCTCACGGATTTATGGTTTTATCTATTAATATCCTGGTATTTTGTACCAGAATTTTTAGGCTAAACTGACCTATTATGTTTCAATTGCCCGCTATTACATTCTACAGGTAATAACCATACGGCAAGTGTCTGCTTTTACTTTTAAGATTGAAAGTTTACTTACCTATGGTTTTATCTATTAAATACCGACATTTCATGCCGGAGAAAGTCGGTTCATCCGACCTTCGACCGGCTGAATGAGCCCGGCCGACTGCGGACCACCAGTTTGTCGCACAGTTACAAAAGACAACAGCCGATACGCGAGCCCTACTGATTTCTACATGTTGCGATCGACAGGTCCACGTACCTATAGATAAAAATCAAAAACTAAACGATAATGCAGACTTTATAAAAATTAACAGGTTTACGTACCTATAGTATCATAAAACGAGACTTAATCAACAGGCTTATAAAATTTTTCTTTGCAAATCGGAAAAAAATATTACTATATAAATATTATTATTTTAGTACTATAATATATTAAACTCATCACAGGAGTGCCTGCAATGCATACCGTATGTCCCGGTTCAAAACTATTGCGGCAGCCGAAACCCGAAATGTTCGACTGTCCAAACTGCGGTGCGGAAGTCGAGATATGGACCGACGAATTGAAAGGCGTATGCTCACGATGCAAGACCGTTGTCATGCGCTATCAGGACCAGAGCTGTCTCGAATGGTGCAAACTCGCGAAAAACTGCGTGGGTGAAACGGCGTACAACAATTTTATGCAGAACAGAACAGAAACCATAAAGGAAAAACTGATTCATGACATGGAAACCTTTTTCGGTGCCGACGGAAAGCGCATCGAGCACGCAAAGAAGGTCATGAAATGCGTAGAGGAAATTCTGAAAGACGAAAAAGGAGATTGGCATATCCTTATGCCGGCGAGCATCCTGCATGATGTGGGCATCAAGGTGGCTGAAGAAAAGTACGGCTCATCAGACGGCAAACTTCAGGAAAAGGAAGGGCCCGGAGTGGCGCGAAAGATGCTTTTACGGCTTGGACTGCGTATGGAGGACATTGATGAAATATGTGAGATCATTGCTCACCATCACACCCCCGGTGTCGTCAACACGAAAAATTTCAAGGTTCTGTATGATGCCGACTGCCTCGTAAACCTCGAGGAGAAGGCGGAAACCATGGATAAACAAAAACTCAACCGGTATATTGAAAAACTGTTCCTCACCAGAACAGGCAGAGCGCTTGCAAGAAAGAAATACCTGTGACTACAAGCCAGTTCTGCTGTCGAACAGTCCCTCAAAAAGCACGCTGGAGAGATACCGCTCACCCGAATCGGGCAGAATAGCAACGATTGTCTTCCCGGCAAACTCTTCCAATTCTGCAAGACGTACGGCCGCGGCAGCCGCGGCTCCGGATGAAATTCCCGATAAGATTCCCTCTTCCCTCGCAAGCCGGCGGGCATAGGTAAGGGCTTCCTCATTACTCACCTGCTCCACCCTGTCCACAAGCGTCAGGTCGAGATTCTGCGGAATAAAGCCTGCACCGATGCCCTGAATCTTATGCGCTCCGGGCTCGAGCTCTTTGCCGGCCAGCTTCTGGCTTATGACGGGGCTCTGTGAAGGCTCCACCGCCACCGACACAACATTTTTGCCTTTTATATTTTTAAGAAACCGTGAAATGCCGGTGATGGTTCCTCCCGTTCCGACACCGGATACAATCACATCGACCCGGCCGTCCGTATCATCCCATATCTCCGGCCCGGTTGTCGATTCATGGATCGCCGGATTCGCAGGGTTTTTGAACTGTTCCATCAACACATACCTGTCTTTATTGCTGTTGCACAGTTCTTCAGCAGCATCGACGGCGCCTTTCATACCCAAGGCCCCGTCCGTGAGGATGAGATTCGCGCCGAAAACCTTTAGAATCTTCCTCCGCTCTATACTCATGGTGTCCGGCATTGTCAGTGTCAGCGTATATCCCCGCGCGGCAGCAACAAATGCGAGGGCTATTCCCGTATTGCCGCTGGTGGCTTCCACAATTTCCTTTCCCGGCTCAAGCACACCCCGCTCTTCCGCATCCCAAACCATAGAGGCACCTATACGGCACTTCACGGAATAAGCCGGGTTGCGTCCCTCGATTTTCGCAAGTATATCGGCACGGCTGTTTTTCGTAATCCTGTTCAGTTTTATCAGCGGTGTCCTGCCGATCGCCAGTGAATTATCTCCATAGATTCGAGCCATGTCATTTCTCCTGTTCCGTTGATTTTTCATATCTTGGAGAGAGCCTGATCGATGTCATCAATGATATCGTCGACATTCTCGATGCCGATAGAAAGTCGGACGAGATCAGGAGTCAGTCCGCTCTCCGCCTGCTGTTCCTCGCTGAGTTGCGAGTGCGACGTGCTTGCGGGGTGCAGGGCAAGGCTTTTGGCGTCCCCTACATTCGCCAGGTGAGATACGAGCTCAAGGCTGTTGATGAACTTCTCGCCCGCTTCACGTCCGCCGTGCACACCGAATACCACCATTCCGCCGGATCCCCTCTTCAGATACTTCGACGCAACTGAATAGGAGGGATCGTCCGGCAGACCGGGATATCTGACCCAGCTCACCTTTTTATGATCTTTCAGATAGCGGGCAATTATTTCCGCATTTCTGCTGTGTCGTTCCATCCTGAGGTGCAGCGTCTCGATCCCCTGAAGAAAAAGCCATGCATTATCCGGAGATATACAGGCCCCCAGATTACGGAGCGGTACGAGGCGCATTCTTATTATAAATGCAATACTGTTCATATCGCCGAGGCCGGTCGCCCATCGTATTCCGTTGTAGCTTGCATCCTCCTCATTAAAAAGAGTGAACCGGCTGTCGCTCCAGTCGAATGTACCCGCATCGACGACTACCCCGCCGATCGCGGTGCCGTGCCCTCCGAGCCACTTGGTCATCGAGTGGCATACGATATCGGCGCCGTACTCGATTGGACGCAGAAGGTAGGGTGTGGTGAATGTGGAATCGACAATAAGCGGAAGATGATGCCTTTTCGCAACAACTGCTATCTCTTCGATGTCCGTAACCTGTAGAACGGGATTCCCTATTGTTTCTATATAGAGCGCTTTTGTCCGTTCGGTAACTGCATTCTCAAAATTGGCTGCAGAAGAAGGATCGACAAAGCTCGTATGTATTTCGAATTGCGGAAGAATATTTTTAAACATGGTATATGTTCCGCCGTAGAGATTGTTCGCGGAAACTATTTCATCACCGCTTGAGCAGATATTGATAATTGAGTAGAAAATTGCCGAAGTGCCGGAAGCCAGAGCAAGAGCGGCTGCTCCGCCTTCGAGAGATGCCATACGTTTTTCCAGGATTTCCTGTGTTGGATTCATGATACGCGTGTAGATATTACCCATTTCCCTAAGCCCGAACAGATCCGCTGCATGCTTTGTGTCTCTGAATACGTAGGAGCTCGTCCTGTACAGCGGCACCCCACGCGACAGTGTATCGGAGTCCGGTTTCTGTCCTGCGTGAAGCGCTCTTGTTTCAAATGCACGTTCCTCTGTTTTCATATCTGTTTACCTCCGGTATAGTATCCTTTTGATTTTATAGAAATAAAAAAACCGACAGGCCCGACGCCGGCAGTTGCTTTCTCATCACATAAATACATATCAGATCTGATACATATATCCGGTGTTTTTCGAGTGCAGTTCTTCCGCCCTGTGTATGAGATCTGAAAGTGTTGCGGATTCAACGATATCTCCGATCGCTTTCACAACCTGCTCACGCAATTCCTGTATGGCTCTTTCCTCATATTTACCGAAAGGATGATCCCCTTCGGCCATCTTATCTTGAGGGAATATATCAAACGTCCCGTCTACGAGCCTGATGATTTGTCCGACCGTAATGGAATCAGGCGGCTTCTTCAGTAAAAATCCGCCCCCTATTCCCCTTCTGCTTTCCACAAACCCCGCCTTTTTCAATATGAGCATTACCTGTTCAAGAAACTTGAGAGGCATCTGCCAGCGGCCGGCAATATCCGACAGAGGAACCACCTCCCCATTTCCGTACCTGTGGGAAAGATCAAGCAGTGCTTTCAGCGCGTACACTCCCTTTGCGGTAATATTCACTGGTTTAATGTCCTCAACTTCCCGGATTATCCCGGTATAGTTTTCCATTATAGAGATACTTGAAAATAGACAAGTGAGCTGCTACAATTTCCCTATTATTAATTATAGTACTAACATAATAATATTGGTAATATTTTATACAAAAAATATGAAAAGTCAAGAAAATTATCACGACTTTAGAAGCTACAGCCACTCCTCTTTGAGAACATCTCCCTTTATGCCCACAACCATCCATTTAATCGGCACGTTGCGCTCAGACATTTCCACCGCCCGCTGTGCAAGGCTGAAAAGACCGTTACAGCACACAACCTCCATCGTCATGACTATAAGCGTATTGATTTTAGCCTGATCAATGAGCGCAGCAAGTTTGTCGAGGTAGACTTCCTGTCCTTCATCGAGCTTTGGACATGCGATTGCAAGGGCCCTGCCCTTCAGGTGGTCCCTGTGAAAATCACCGACCGCATAGGCAACACAGTCCGCACAGAGAAGCATGTCTCTTCCCTGGAAATGAGGTGCCATAGCAGGAATAAGATGAAGCTGCACCGGCCAGTGCGTCAGCTCGGACGGCCTTTCAGGACCTTCAGCGACAGCATTTCGCTTTTCCGGAACAAAATTCATTGTCTGCGCACCCGGGCATCCCGAATGTGTGTGAATCGCCGGCCGCGTGATATCAATTTCGACATCCTTCTCTTCAAGAATCTCCATTGCTTCACGAAGATACGCCGTCTCTCCGTGCTCCTTTAAATGCTCAAGATGCGCCCGTATCACATTTTCTCCCTGGGGAATGATGTTTTCCATAACCTGTTTTTCGCTGTACGGCCGTGCCTCCCGTTTTTCCACAGTGATGGCACCTTCGGGGCAGTGCCCGATGCATGCTCCGAGCCCGTCACAGAACAGATCGCTGATAAGCCGCGCCTTCTCGTCGATTATCTGAATCGCTCCTTCGGGGCAATTGGGAATACACAGGCCGCACCCGTTGCATCTTTCCTCATCGATGGTGATGATTTCTCTTTCCATAACCGATCTCCTTCATGTTTGATGTGTGCTGCTCTAAAGTAAGTATGCGATAAAAGGAGGCGTCATGCAT
Source organism: uncultured Spirochaetota bacterium (assembly GCA_964521865.1). Lineage (GTDB taxonomy): Bacteria > Spirochaetota > B62-G9 > B62-G9 > DRHN01 > CAYSRJ01. Next base: position 188,803 of record CAZFTJ010000002.1, read on the forward strand.
TGATGCAGGTCAATTTTTGGGAGATTTATCGAGAAAGGAATCGGCTATGTGCGTCGTTCACCCGCTATGAATATCCTTAATTCTCCAGGCATTGGCATACACGTTGATTCTTTTCCCGCGGGCGAAACCGGCGAGAGTAATGCCGAATTTTTCAGACAGCTTGATCGACTCCGAAGTCGGCGCCGAGCTGGAAACCACAACAGGGATACGCGCGTTGATTATCTTTACCATCACCGCCGAAGATACCCGCCCGCTTGTAAGGAGTATCTTGTCCTCCGGATCTATATCATGCAACAGGCAGTTGCCGACGATTTTATCAACTGCATTATGCCTGCCCACATCCTCCCGAAACAACAGTATGCCGCTATTGCCGCAGAGCGCAGCGCTGTGAACCCCTCCGGTCACCCTGTACAGAGTGGACTCTCTATGGGCGAGACGGATGAGCTCAAGTAATTCATCGCTCGATGCACTCAGGCTCGATTCAATCTTTTTCGCCCCCGCGTTCATAGTGGTGTAGAAGAAGCATCCCGGAGTGATATACCGTTTGAGCCGCACGCCCTCTGCAGGATAATTTCTATCCCTTACTACGATATACGCAGTATTCCTATCATCATCGATTCTCGATGCCAGAACATCTTCCTTTTTATCGATTATTCTTTCTGAAAACAGGTAGCCGACGACAAGTTCGAGCAGATGCTGAGGGGAACAAATAATGGTAACGAATTCATTTTCATTGAGAAAAATCGTGAGGGGAAATTCCGTCACCACTGCATCGTCAAAAACCTCACGTGCTTTTCCGTATACTCGTATGACGGGATAGTGCTCATATGTTTTCATTGAAAAAAACGTCCTTTTGCAGGCATAATGTCGTCCTACCATCCCCGGATTATCACTCCGCCGCTGAGCACGGTATCACCCGAATAACATACAACCGCCTGACCGGGGGCAACCGCCCACTGAGCTTTCCTGAATGATACACGCATCCCGTTTGCACCCTTCGGAGTAAGCAACGCCTCTGCAGGTATGTGCAGAGAACGTATTTTTGCGGTCACAGCAATGGAATCGTCCCGCGGCTCTCCCGCTATCCAATTTACCGCCCGCGCTTCCAGTTCCCGATGATACACCTCGTTCCTTCTTCCGACCGTTATCGCATTGCTCGTGGGGTCGATTTCCGTCACATACAGCGGTGCATCGGATGAGATGCCAAGGCCCCTTCTCTGTCCGATTGTATAACACATAATTCCCGTATGCGTGCCCAGGATTTCACCGTTTTCAGACCGTATGGGGCCGGGGGCAAGCAGTTGAGGGCTGTACAGCTCAAAAAATCGGCGGTAATTGTTACCCTCGATGAAGCAGATTTCCTGGGATTCGGGTTTGGCGGATACGCGGAGATTCAATTTTCTTGCGAGCTCGCGCACTTCCTTTTTCCTGAAACTCCCGAGCGGCATGAGAGTGCGTTTCAAAACCTGCTGCGTCATGACGTAGAGGAAGTACGACTGATCTTTCTCGGGATCCATACCCTTTTTCAAGAGATACTTCCCCTGAGTTTCGTCGAATTCGATCCGGGCGTAATGGCCTGTTGCGATAAAGTCTGCATCCAGCTCATCGGCCTTTTTCAGCAGAGCGCCGAACTTGATAAACTGGTTACAGCGTATGCAGGGATTCGGCGTTTTTCCGCTTTGATACTCATCGGTAAAATTATCGATCACAAGCTCACGAAACTGCACACGCATATTGAGTACGTAGTGCGGGATACCGAGGTGTGCAGCAACCTGCTGGGCATCGCGTATATTTCTCACACCGCAACAGCTTTCAATAATTTCTGTCCTGGTTTGCGTCTTCGGCAAAAGCTGCATGGAGACACCGATAACAGTGTAGCCCTGTTCCTTGAGGAGCGCAGCGGCAACCGATGAATCGACGCCGCCGCTCATTGCAACGAGTACCGTTTTATTCATAGTTCCTTCTCTATTCTCCCCTCTTTTGGAATACAGCACTCGTATCGTTTTATACCCTTGTTGCTGCGGGCAGTTTCCATTCTACCTCTTCTTCGAACGATAAAACGGTGATGTCATTCTCATCCTCTCCGTAATACCGGGAAGAACATCGAGCACGCCGTCTATTTCACTCCCGGTCGTGTACCTGCCGAGAGAAAACCTGACCGCGCTTTGCGCCGTGCCCCGATCAAGCCCGAGTGCGAGCAGCACATGGGAGAGCTCGAGCGTTGCAAAGCTGCAGGCAGATCCCGTGGAACATGCAATACCCGCCATATCCAGCCCGACGACCAGCGACTCGCCCTCGATGAATTCGAATGAAACGTTGATGTTGTTCGGAAGTCTCTTTTTGGGATGACCGTTGAGCCTCGTACCTTCAATGCCCTCCAGAATACCTCTTATGAGTGTATCCCTGAGCACCATCGTCTCCCTCGCTTCTTTTACCATGACTCTCTGCGCCAAACGTGCCGCCTCTGCGAAGCCGACAATTGCCGGCACATTGTGAGTCGACGGCCGAAGTCCAAACTCCTGGTCGCCACCGTATACAAGCGGTCGAATATCGGCCTTTCTCCCAGCATACAGCATGCCGATACCCTTCGGGCCGTACAGTTTGTGTGCGGATGAGCTGAGCAGGTCGATTCCGAGCTCGCCTGCATTTATCGGCACATGCCCGAAACTCTGAACCGCATCCACATGGAAGAGAATACCACTGTCCCGGACGATCCTCCCTATCTCTTCGATCGGCTGGATTGTCCCGATTTCATTGTTCGCATGCATTATCGAAACGAGGATCGTGTCACTGCCGATCGCCATTTTCACGTCATCCGGATCGACAATACCGTCTGCATCCACACCGACATATGTGACTCTGAAACCTTCCCGCTCAAGAAACCGGCAGCAGTTGAGCACGGAGTGATGTTCGATCGCCGAGGTTACAATGTGGCTCCCCCTGTTCCTGTGTCTGAAGCAAGCGCCCTGAATTGCAAGGTTGTTGCTCTCTGTCCCCCCGCCGGTAAAGATAATTTCATCCGAATTCACACCGATCGACCGAGCGATATCCGCTCGAGCACGTTCAACCGCAGCACGAGCCTCCTGTCCAAACGAGTGGATGCTGAGCGGGTTGCCGAAAATCTCGTTTTGATACGGCTTCATGGCATCGACAACCGCCAGGTCAACAGGCGTCGTCGCCGCATAATCGAGGTATATTCGATTATCGACCCGATCCATTCCACGCTCCCACTTAAATCATACAGCATATATAATAATGATATTGCAAACATGTCAAAGGCAAGGGTAATGCAATGGGATGGTTTTGCCCAAGCGCAGGGTAATCTACGGGTCGGCTCTTCATTGAAAAATGAAAAATCGCTTGACACTAAGATGTATTTGTCCTATATTTTATAGACCGACCGTCAGTCGAATAAATGAGCTTTTACTCGAATGGAGGAAACCATGCGCGTTGTAAAGGAGTATACCGTTAGAAAAAATGAAATCCTCGACACATCCCAGAGGCTTTTTTACAGCATCGGGTATGACCGAACAACAGTCGAAGCCATCATAAATGAGGCAGGAATTGCAAAGGGCACATTCTATTATTATTTCAAATCCAAGCTTGACTTGCTTGATAATCTGGTCGACAGGATGGTGCATCAAATGATGGCGGCTGCGAGACCGATAATTGAAGCCGAAACCGACTCTATAGAAAAACTCAGGAACCTTTTCAACATAATAGGAACAATTAAACTGAAAAACATGGAGTTACTGCTTCAGGTTTTAAAAATCCTTTACCGGGATGAAAACCTGATTACCCGGTATAAGATGAATAAGAAATTCCTTGAAAAATTCGGTCCTCTGTTTTCACGCATTGTACGGCAGGGAGTACGGGATGGCACTTTCAATACAGCCTTCCCCGATGATGCCGGTGAGTTGATTATTCAGCTGGGCACATGCATGAGTGACAATTTTGCCATACTGCTGCTGGAGCTTGATAAAAAACCATCAAGCCGGAAAATCCTTGAGACAAAGGTAAAGATGTATGAAAACACGATTGAAAGAATAGTGGGAGCTGAAGAGGGGTCTTTAAAGCTGTTTGACACGAACATGCTGGATTTATTTTTTCGACAGGAACAAAGTGCAGAGGCCACGGGAAAGTGATAAAGGTTGAAAATGTAAAACGAAACTACCGGACAGGGGACACCGTCGTTGAGGCGCTCAGGGGGATAACTCTTGAGATCGATAAGGGAGAGTTCATCTCTATTGCCGGGCCCTCGGGGTCGGGAAAAACAACGTTGCTCAATCTTATAGGCTGTATTGATCGTGCGGATTCCGGTGAAATATTAATCAACGGTCAGGCAGTTTCAACCAAAGGAAATAGAGAGCTTGCCCTATTCCGAAGGCAGAAGCTGGGGTTTATTTTTCAGACCTTTAACCTTATTCCGGTGTTGACTGCATATGAAAATGTCTCTTTCGCGCTCTCTCTCCTAGGTATGAATGCAAAAGAAATACGGGAAAGGAGCATGGCATTGCTTGCGGAGGTCGGGCTCGCAGGCAGAGAGAACAGTATTCCTTCCAGGCTTTCAGGCGGCCAGCAACAGAGAGTGGCGATTGCAAGAGCCCTGGTCAAAGAGCCTGCTATCGTTCTGGCAGACGAACCGACAGCCAATCTTGATTCAAAAACCGGAGGATCGATTTTGAAACTCATGGAGGATATGAATGCACGGCATAACACGATCTTTATTTTCTCGACACATGATCCAATGGTGATGGATTTTGCCCACCGGCTTGTAAAACTCCATGACGGCAAGATCAGTGCGGATGAAAGGATTTAGAAATGAAATTTTTGATTGGCCTTGCCTGGAAGAATCTCTTCAGACATAAACAAAGAACGCTAATCACTGCCTCGGCCATTGCCGTGGGTCTTGCAATCTTTATTTTTATTGATTCCTGGCTCCTGGGAGCTCAAAGAGAATCTGAGCGTAACCTCATCTGGTATGAAACAAGCTCTGCCAGGATTCTGAATCGCCGGTACTGGGGAGAGAAAGACCAGCTTCCCCTGAAATATGTGATCGAGAAACCTGAGGCAGTGACTGCCCGACTGCATGAGCTAAATGTCCCTGCAGCGCCTCGAATCGTATTCGGCGGAGAATTGACAGTACGAGAAAACCCCTTCGAGCAGGACGGATCATTGCCGGTAAAGATAATCGCCATTGATCCTGAAAGGGATGATCGTGTGTTCAGGTTTGATGAAACAATAAAGAAGGGACGTTCATTACAATCCGGTGAAGAGGGTATTCTTATGGGAGCCTGGATGGCGGAAGACCTTGGTGCAGAGATCGGATATCCCCTGACAATTCTAACCACGACCAGAGACGGATACTTCCAGACAATCGACGTGGACATCGTCGGTATTATCGACTGCCCCAATCCTACTATCAACAGGAGCTCTATATTCCTGCCCCTGGATACCGCGGATAGGTACCTTGATATGCATGGTGCTGTTACAGAGATCGATCTCAAATTCCCTGAGCGCGCAGATGCAGACCTGCTGGCGTCGAGCATCGAAGAAAAACTTGGCCCTGATTTCCCCGGGCTCGAAATCTTGAGCTGGAAAACGCTTGCCGGCGACTTTGTGGCACTTGCCGGCATGAAGCAGTCGGCAACACGTATGATACTCTTTCTGGTATTCGTTATTGCGGCTGTCGGCGTCTCCAATACCATGCTCATGGCTATTTACGAACGGTTCAGGGAGCTCGGGATGATGCGAGCCCTGGGAATGAACAATTCGAAGATCAGGCTTGCCTTTCTTTTAGAGTCCGGGGGAATCGGTCTCATAGGCTCTGTATTGGGAATCCTCCTGGGGGTTATTCTCTGTTTCTGGATTGTCAACCGGGGGATAGACCTGACTTCCATGTCGAGAAACATGGATATAGGCTACCGCATAACAGGTATCTCCCGGGGCGCCTGGCATTTTAAGGCGCTTGTATATGCCTTTTTCCTGGGAATCATACTGTCTGCTGCAGTTGCCTTCTTTCCAACCAGGCGCGCCCTGAAAATGAGCATTACCGACTGTCTCAGGTATCAATAAAGGGTGATTGTATGAAGCTTTCGACTATTGCCGCCCGAAATATAATGCGAAACAAGAGGCGAAGCATTCTCTCGATTGGGGCAATAACCATGGCTGCCATGAGCATTGTTTTTCTGTTCTCATTCCTGGAGGGGATGAAAAATGATCTTGCAGGTAACCTGCAAACCTATTATACAGGGGAGATACGAATTCGTCACAGGAACTACGACACATACGAATACCTGACTCCTCTCCACCTTCGAATCGAAGATTATGAGGATATAATAAAAGCGATCGAGCGCAACGACTCCGTTAAAACACTGTCGCCAAGAATACGCTTCCCTGCCGGGATTTACAGAAATGAAGAGATGTACAGAGATTTTGGTATGGGAGTCGACTTTCAGCTTGAGAAATCCTATCAGGATATCGAGAGCCGTATTATAAAAGGCCGCCTTCCTGAGATGGGTAAAAAAGAAACGCTTATCGGCGCTGATCTTGCCCGGGAAATAGGAGTAACCACAGGCGATAAAATTACCATACTTGCCACAACGATGCGGCGTGGATCAAATGCCGTCACGCTTCGCATAACGGGAATTGCAAGCTTTCCGGCAGAGTCGTTTAATAAAAAGCATCTGCTCATTCCGCTGGATAGAGCACAGAAGCTCCTCCGCATGGACGATTCAGTTACTGAGATAATCATGAAACTGAAGAAGGGGTCATCCAGTATCAGGGTTGCAGAGCAGCTCAATACAGCATTTCACGCTGCTGGAAGAGAGGAGCTTGAGATTAAATCCTGGAAAGAAATCCCTACATCCTATTCTTTTATTGAAACGGCATCTTCTATGTATAATTTTATTGCTATTTTTTTCTTTATCCTTGCCAGCTCAGTCATAATCAATACGACAATGATGGTTATCCATGAGAGGAGAAGGGAGATCGGTACTATAAGCGCCATGGGCATGACCGGAGGGGAGATTGTCCGGCTTTTTTTTATCGAAACAGTTTTCTTGAGCACAGCAGGCTCGCTGGCTGGCGTAATTCTTGGTATCGCGGTAACACTGCCGCTTTCTGTTGCAGGGATACATTTCGGTAAAGCGATGGAAGGAGTCAGTATGGAACTATCAAACAGTATCTATCCAGCACTGAATTTAAAATCAACTGCCTTTGTATTTGTCTACTCTGTATGTATGGCATCCCTGGCCACGCTTCTTCCCTCCATCAAAGCGGCACGAGTGAAACCTGTAGAAGCACTGAGAAATGTATAACAGTATGGAGGCGTTATTATGAAAAGAGTTTTTCTTGCCGTTATAGCAACATTCGCAATACCGGTCTCTGTTTCAGCAATTTCAGCCGAGGATGTTGTTAAAAAACTGGAAAAAAACACGGTCATTAAAACAGCATGGATCGACGGCTCCCTGATTATCCATGACCGTTTCGGCACAAAAAAAACTACCTTCATCTCCTATTCAAGAGGCGCAGATACCATGCTCATTGAGTTCACAAGTGTGGAGGAGGAAGGGATGAAGATACTTCGCACCAGCAACGAGATATACCTTTTTTATCCCGACGCCGAGGAGCTCATACGCATGCAGGGCGCTGCGCTAAAAGAATCAGTGCTGGGCTCCGATATGTCCTATGAGGACATGGCCAGTGATAAGAGCCTGCTTAAATCTTACAGGGTAGCACTCGAGGGCATCGAAGAGGTAGAAGGGGCACCCTGCTACAAAGTGAGCCTTGAGGCGAAAAGCAGTGATGTTCCCTATTACAAAGAGATTATGTGGATTGATAAAGAGCTTTTTATTTACCGGCAAATCCACAAATTTTCGCATTCTGGAAAATTGCTCAAGGAAATAACAATCGATGATATCCGACAGGTATCGGAGAAGAACATACCTTTTCATATGGTGCTGAAAGATACATTGAAACGAAGCTCCAGTACCGAATTCTTTATCAATGATATCAAGATCAACCTACGCCTTGATCCCGGCATCTTTTCTCTGGAACAGCTAACATGGTAAAAAAACTGCTGCTCACAGGCATTTTTATTATTTTCACCGGTATATCTGTTAACGCGGAAATGTCGACCTCGGTAAAACTCACTCTGCTGAATACCCTTGCCAGGATAGACGAGGATTACTGGAGCTTTTCCGGCCTGGGCACCGGCAGGCTCACCTTCAAGGCAGAAAAGAATAAAAACGTCAAGGCCCAGCTTTCTCTTGATGCGCAGATAGCCGACTCCGCTATTTTTGATATATCACGTGCATTTATCAAGGTTCGCTTTCCCGGTTTCAGAACTACACTGGGAAAGGCCAGGGTCTCGTGGGGCGAGGGCTTTTTCTACAACGCGGGAGATGTTATCTTCGGAGCATCTGCTCCATCTCCTGATATGACAGCCGAGGAACTGCGGGATGAGACCGCATGGCTAACCTCAGTCTATGTTCCGTTGGGAACCTACTCGTTTTTGGAAACCATTCTCCTTGCGCCTGAACTCAACCTTTCCGAGCTCACGGACAATCCTGATGCAAAGGCTGGGCATATTAGAGATACGCAGGCAGGCGGAAGGTTTGTAACCAGAATCCAAGGAATTAAAACAGAAGGAGGATACCTTTACAGCGGAATTGATGCTGCGCATAAACCCTACCTCAGCTTTCAGGGGCATCTGCTTATCGACTGGCATCTCTGTGCATCAGTCTCCATCCCCGGTGAATCCCCGCATATTTCTGATCTCCGGGAGACCCTGAACCTCAGCTGGGGGCTTTTTCATATGCAGACTTTCCTGCATGGCTCATCTCTCTTTTTCAGGCTTGAAGGCCTTGTCATACCCGATGCATCATGGTCGGAAAAAAACAGCAGCACAGAAGATGCAGAATATGCTCTCATGCTGTACCCCGAAATCTCATGGTCCGCAACCGACTCTCTGAGCTTAATACTCAGGAACATCGTTTCACCTATTGACCGGTCTGTGCTCATCACCGCAGGGATACACTGGAATATCTATGAAGGGTTCAAAATATTCGGGTTTTTAACAAGACAGGCAGGTGAGACGACGGATATATACGGCTGGAACAAACCGGGCGGCATTGGAGCAACAGCAGGTTTCCAGTTTACCTATTGATCCTGTATAATTCATCGAGAGATTCGACCTGAATGTGTGTACCTGGTCCACTCGGTACAATACCAATATATAGTCCAGATTCAGAATCTTTTTCATTATAGACAACAATCTTCCTCATTCTTTAACACTCCTTTTCTCTACAATTGAGTTAAAACAATTACAGACTTACACATGCCTTGAGTTAATTCCCAAAGATATGCTTCACTTCAGTCATAATTCTTTATTAGAGTATGAATCTCAACTTATTTGTTCCGGTGTATCGGGGCTAGGCCGCACCGGTAACGATCTTTACGCTCGCGCTTGTTCCCAGCCTGGTTGCGCCCGAATATATCATGAGCTTTGCGTCCTCAAAGCTCCTTATACCTCCTGCGGCCTTCACGCCGATGTTGGGGCCGACTATTCTGCGCATCAATGCAACATCCTGTGCCCTCGCCCCTTCCTTCGAAAAACCGGTGGAAGTCTTTACGTAATCGGCGCCCGTCCTTTTTGCAATTTCACAGGCCAGAACCTTCTCTTCATCAGTCAGGAGGCATGTTTCAATAATAACTTTGAGAAGAGTTGTTCCCCTGCAGGCACGACGAACGGCGCGTATATCTTCCTCCACGGTCTTGAGCTCCCGCGCCTTCAGGGCGCCCACGTTTATGACCATATCGATCTCAGAGGCACCGTTTTCCAGTGCATAACTGGTTTCAAATGCCTTTGCCCTGCTGTCCATCGCCCCTAACGGAAAGCCGATAACGCTCGCCACCTTCACACCCGATCCGCGAAGCAGTTTCGCACATAGAGATACCCATGCCGAATTGACGCACACGGCAAAAAAGTGATACTCGATTGCCTCCAGGCAAAGCTTTTCTATCTGTTCCTTTGTCGCATCCTGTTTCAGCAAGGTGTGATCGATATAGGACGCAAGATCGGCGGGAACGTTTACAACGATTCCCGGTTGCGCCGAACTGCCTGCAGACACAGCCGTACTCACAGCACCTCCCGTTCCCTGTGAGAGTCTGTCCATCACCTCTTTCACTATCCGGTCAACAAGCTCTTTCTGATCCATACAGGTTTCCTCTTTATACATGATATTCTTGCGCGACATAGACATACCGACGGCTATACGACCCGTGCCCCGACAAAACGTTTTAGTTATATGCAGACAACTCAATATATGTCGATACCACTACTCACGAACAGCAGTTCGAAGATTATAAAAATACGACGCTTCATATCCTCCGTTCGATTGCCATTATCTTGTTCACCCGACGCCAGTGCCTGCCGCCAGCAAACCTCGTTTCGAGCCATACCTTTACCATCTCGCAGAGCTCATCCGATGTATGAAGCGGACCGCCCAGGGTCAATACATTCGCGTTATTGTGTTCTCTGCTGTTGATAATCGTTTTTTTGCTGTAGCACATCGCCGCCCTGATACCCTTTACCTTGTTGCACGCCATCGACGATCCGATCCCGGCACCGTCTATCATTATACCCCGTTCACACTCGCCGCTTGCGACCTTCTTCGCCACCAGCAGGGCATAGTCGGGATAATCGACGCTCTCTTTACTGTTTGTTCCCACATCCATTACATGGTATCCAATACCTCCGAGATATGTTTTAACGACTTCTTTTGCCTCGAATCCTCCGTGATCCGATCCAAGGGCCACCCGTCTGACATTATCCCTCGTGTTCAGGCTGTTTTCAGCCCGAACGGCAGGTGCAGTCATTGCGTGGAGGCTGCTCGTCACGTTTTCGATAATTCTCGACATATCCGATTTGTCCATAGATCACCTCCCCTACTCGGAAACCTGAAGCAGCACATCATCAACAATGCCCGCTACCACGCAGCGAACCGGTGCCATTGCATCGTTTATGATGACTCGGGCGGAATTGCCCTCGTCTATTACCAGGACGGTATCCCCGATGCCTGCCTGAACCGTATCGATCGCGAGAACCGTCTTTCCTGAAGGCTCGCCCTGCGGATTGACGGGTCGAACGACGACTATTTTATATCCCCTGTAGATATCGAGTTTGATTGTCGAAACGACGTTTCCGATAACCCTGCCGAGAATCATGTTATTCCTCTATGTGCACGTGATCGACGATACCCATTATGGTGGAGTCGGACGGATTGAACCAGTTTTCAAGTCCAAGTGCCGCTTCCCGCCCGCCTTCGTAAAATACAATATCGTCCGTACCGGCCTGAACCGTGTCGCACGCGACGATCGGCTCTCCGGTCTCCTCGAGACGTTCGTCGAGCGGCTGCACCAGAAGGAGTTTGACGCCCTCGAATGAATCGACCTTCTGGGTGCACACCACAGTACCTATGACCCTTCCGAGTTTCATACACTCCCCTTTCATACCGCCGATATAAGACCCCAATTTACTCACAAGTCAGGTGGAGCTCATATAATTCCCGCTCACGTGTCGCAGAGAACGTGCTGCGTGACGGCGGCATTACACAATCCTGAAATAATCGATCAACGAGCAGCGCCGCTCCCGCGTAAACGTCCTTGCCCGCGTCATGCCTTCACCCGTGGGGCTTGCGATGGTGAACGAAGTAAACCCCGCACCACCGAATCCCATACCGCTGTAATTGGGCCCGTTCTTTACAAACAGCGAGCAATCCATCACCTTCGCCATCCTGCTGAGCTTTTCGATATTCTTCGAATGAATGCTTGCCGTATGCTTGAAACCGTGCTCGCACTGTACGGCAAAATCTATCGCCTCATCGGCGCTGCTCATGCGCACGAGCGGAATGACAGGCATGAGCTGCTCAGTCCATACCAGCGGGTGATCCCTGTCAACCTCGCACATCAGAAGCCTTGTATCGGGCGAAACTCTGAGACCGATTGCCTGAGCAATGACCGATGCGTTTTTGCCGACAAACTTTTTGTTGGCAGCCCCCTCATACCCTGGTCTGCCGGGATCCGCGATTACGAGCTTCGTGATCTCATCGATCTGACCCCTGTTGAGCTCATAGGCGCCGTTTTGCTTCATAGCCTCCTTCAGTTTGTCTGCAACGCTTTTCTCAGCGAGTATCTCCTTTTCACATACGCAGATAATGTTGTTGTCGATGCTCGCACCCCGAACGATATCTCTTCCGGCCCTGGCGACGTCGGCGGTTTCATCGACTACACACGGCGGATTGCCGGGCCCTGCGGCGATGACCTTCTTTCCACTGTCAAGTGCGGCCCTTACCACTGCAGGCCCGCCTGTGACCACGAGCAGCCGGATCTTCGGATGTTTCATCACCTCCTGCGCTGTTTCGATGGTCGGGTCGGCGATCGTACAGAACAGATTTACCGGGCCTCCGACGTCGATCACGGCCCTGTTGATCAGGGCGATGACATAATTTGAGGTCTTTTTCGCCGCAGGATGCGGGTTGAAAACCACCGCGTTGCCGCCTGCAATCATACCGATTCCATTGTTTATAATGGACTCCGTCGGGTTGGTACACGGTGTAATCGAACCGATGACTCCATAAGGCGCCCTCTCCACCAGTGTCAACCCGTGGTCATCTGTATATGACACCGGTTCGAGGTCTTCCACCCCCGGTGTTTTTTCCACTGCAAGCCTGTTTTTCAAAACCTTGTCTTCCCATCTCCCGAAGGTCGTTTCTTCAACCGCCATCTTCGACATGATCTCGAGGTTTTCCAGAAGCCTACTGCGTATGCCGGCGATGATTTTTTTTCTCTTCTCGAGAGTCATTCCCATGAGATCGTTCTGCGCCTTTTCGGCTGCCTGTACCGCATCTTCCGTGCCGTGAAAGAGCCCCGGCTGATCACCGGATACTTCGGGCAGGATAGAATCGCCGTCGGGCGAAACGGTGATCGAGCTGACCACCTTTTCGACGATAGACCGTATGTCTTTTTCGGTTATGTCCATAAATCACTCCTCATTTTCTGGGCTCCATTACCTGCCGTATAACGTGTAAAACATCTCACGCATGAACCCTCAACGCACTTTTGATGATCTCGCAGAAGGATTCCGGTTTAAGCGATGCACCGCCGACCAGTGCACCATCGATATCCTTTTCTTCCAGAAGGTCACGTGCATTTTTCGGGTTGACACTTCCCCCGTACAATATTCGCAACCGGCCGGCTGTGTCTGTATCCGAAAAACATACGAGTGTATTCCGGATATATTCGTGCGCCTCCTGCACCTGGGCTGTCGTTGCACTCATGCCTGTACCGACGGCCCAAACCGGTTCATAGGCAATAATCGTTTTTTTGATAAGAGAACCGTCTATACCTTCGAGACCGTACACGATCTGGTCGTTCAAAACATCGAATGTCTTTCCCCGTTGTCTTTGACGAAGGGTTTCCCCGATACAGAGTACAGGCGTGAGACCGGCTTCGAGACAGCTCTTTATTTTTTTATTTATGATCGCATCTGTTTCGCCGAAATAGCGGCGCCGCTCGGAATGCCCGAGTAAAACGTATTCACAACCGATATCCCTGAGCATGACCGGAGAGATTTCTCCCGTGTATGCGCCCTGATTTTCGTAAAAGGCATTCTGAGCACCTGTACGTATAGTGCTTTCTCTGCACATTAGAGCAACCATATCGAGAAACAGGTACGGGGGAAAAAGCACAACATCGACATCGACGAGTCTTCCCGCCTCCCGCAGAATATCGTCGACGAGCGAAGCCGCATCCCCACGCAGCATGTTCATCTTCCAGTTCCCTGCGATCAAAACCTTTCTCACCTGTTCTTTCTTCCTGTATCGTACGGATGTCCTGTTCGGCTCGTTCGAACTCCTTATGTATTATTCACGGGCCGACACCAGCGGTACGAGGATCGGTACATTTCTCAGGCCTGAAGAATATGCCGGTATGATGCACACCGACCATCGTTACACTGTTACTGCTTCATTCGAAAAGTCATGCGTGATGCATCCAAATCAATAAAACGGCTTTATATCGGGATGAGGCTTCGGGATAATCACCCGGGTGCATAAAAGCCCCTTCTTTGTTACATACTCAACGCCGGCGGTTACGGCTGCCTCGACCGCATGCACGTCACCCATCATCTTTACGAAAGACTTTCCACCCATGTCCGAGGAAAGCCGTATCTCGGTAATCAGCACATCGGCAGTTTTGGCTGCTATATCGCCCGCCTCAATGCTCGCAATCAGGGAAAAACACTCGATGATACCTGCGGCATCCCACAGACTGCTTTCTACCGAACGATTGATAGCCGGAAGTATCTGCCGGTTAAGGCGCGGGATAAACAATTCGTCTACCAGATAGCCGCCGCCGACCAGCTTGCCGTGTGAAAGCGAGGCGTCGACGGAAGCGACGTCCCCGGTAAAAAGAATAAAGAACTTGCCCGGGTTGACGACTTGGGCTTCAATTACCCGAACCGGTGCAGCTTTGACGATCTCATCCATCGCACGTATACCTGCTGCGATACTGTTGAACTCCAGCGCTCCGATGACTGATATATTCTCTTGAGCCTTCACCGCGCAATCACAATCCTTTCACCGTCTATGAAGGTCACCCTCCCGGAAATACTCGCATGCACATTTACTTCGCGCCCGTTTACGGGAGCCCCGGCAATTATATCTTTTTCAGCAACTCTCTCCCCGACCGAAACGACCGGGTGAGAAAGCACCCCGTCCTGCCTCAACGATATCTCAACCAGTACCGGCTCGGTTTCTACCCTCAGCATCAGGGCCCTGGAAAAGGCATCAAGCTGAAGCCTTTCGGAGATACGGCCGTTCGGAATCTTTCTCCCCTCTCGCATTTCGTGAGCCACGGGCATTCTATCCGGAAAAACAGGCGAGTATCCCTTTTCGATCAGCTTTTTCTTTAAAGCGGCGCATATGAGACCGGGTGCTCTGCCAGGTGTACCGGAATATATATCACAGAGCCCACACTCGCCGCATAGAAAAACTCCCCGAACCACCGATTCGCCAGTACCCACCTGCCCGTAATGTACCTGGTTAAGTATCGATTCCACCCGGATATCGTAACCGAGAAGATATCTCGGGCAGAGATCGGTATACACCGTGTCCTGGCGGCTTATTGATTTGCTCCGCCGGATAACAGATGCAAGGGGTGTTTTTTTTCGTGCAACGAGCATATGATCCTTTGAAAGAACCGTTATTCCGCTCGTTTTCTTTTCGACTGGCGCCTTCATATCGGTTTCCACTCTCCCTGTCAGCGGGTTTCCGATTATTACCGCAAAATCGTCGCATTTCACGCCGCCGCACAGGTCAAGCACATCCTCCAGCGGCGTGCCGATGTGTGCTCTGACGATAGACGGCAAGCGAACGTCGCCCGTGCATGTCAACCATTTTTTAGTGACCGGTTCGCCGCCAGTGACGGCATCGTATATATTGAGCACGGACTCGACATCTATTATAGTGCACCCTGCGTCAAAAGCGGTACCGCCTTCCGGAACAATCCGCCCGGTTGCTTCATAAACAAGGACGCATTCGTCCCCTGCGGGATAAAAATCGCCGATCGGAAAAACATGGATACGGTCTGTTATTTCAGATGATGCCTTCAGACCGGATATCGCATTGGAATATGCCTCGTTTATCGCAATAATCGCCTTCCCGGCACCCGAGGTCCGGACCAGAAACGCAAGGCCCTGCAGAATATTCCCGGGCTTGCTTTCAAGTAAAAACCGGTCAGTCTCCAGCAGTGGTTTATATCCGGTACCGTCCACTATAATGGTATCGATATTCCGTTCTGAAGATCCCGAATCCAAATCATCTCCCCTGAATACAATGCCGAAATTCTTGAAAAAATCCATTAAGCGCATACACTGCTCTTCCTCTTGATCCGCAGCCCTATTTTTTAAAGGCAATCGTTCCTTTCTCCTCGATCAGGTCGACAATACCGACAATGAGCGCATCAATCGGTTTCTGATTTGTCGCATCCGTCTGTCTGCACGAGCTCCCCTGCGATACGATTACCAGTTCACCGACTCCCGCACCGACGGCATCGAGGGCAACGAGGTAATCACTTTTCATCTCCATGCGGTGATTACATACGTTCACAAGAAGATATTTCGTGCCCTGCAGTGAATCCCGTTTCACACTGCTAACCACCGTTCCCCGTATCTTCCCGAATATCATGAGATCTCCTATCGATCCTTCTGGTACACATATGTCCCCTCTATATCGACAGCATCGACGATTGCAGTAATCGTTGCATCACTGGGCCGCCCCTCGGTCGTAGCGGTCATTCTCGAGCTGCTCCCCGAAACATAAAACACAACCTCACCGGGACCGGCGCCGACACTGTCCATTGCAACGACATAATCCTTCTTGCCCTCAAAGGTTTCAGGATTGATTTTTTCAAGCAGGAGAAACTTTATTCCCTCGATCTTCGGTTCCTTTCGTGTCGACACAACTGTTCCCACAACTCTTGCAAGTACCATAGATACATTCCTTTTTCTCACATAGTACGTACTGCCCTTCATACAACCATGCCGGGACAACGTTATTCCCGGGGCCGATCATAAAGCACGAACGAAACCGCCCCACTATTGGAAGTATCGCTCAACGACTTCGGCCTGCAGCCGGGTTTTCGCGCCACGCCGTATTCGCGTAAGCGGAGCTTTTCCTGCGCTGCCGGATTTGCTCATTCTCTCCGCGGCAGGTCGAATGAAGCCTGTCGTGTTCGGCCGCATGCGGCAGAAACAGGACCGCGCGTCGTCGGATATGCCTCCCTTCGCCGGCCCTGATCCGAAAGCCCGTATACGCGGCGTATAATAAATCCGGAATTTCGCGCGGCTTCATTATTCGGATGTAAATCGCCCGAATAACAACTGCATCAATCGGTTCCCATGTCATTGGCCCTGCCCTTTTTCGGGCCTTTTCCCGCAGGTGTTCTCCCGAGAGGGAGGACCTCATCCACATTAGAGTGGGGACGAGGAATTATGTGGATCGAAATCACCTCACCCACCTTCTCCGCAGCCCTGCCGCCGGCGTCAAGGGCCGCCCTGACGGCCGCCACGTCACCGCGGACGATCGCCGTAACGTATCCGCCGCCCACCTTCTCGTAACGGGTAAGCTCAACACGGGCAGCCTTCACCATTGCATCCGATGCCTCAACCATTGCAGCAAAGCCTCTCGTCTCAATCATTCCGAGCGCATCTGTGTACACATCAGCCATCTATCCTCTCCTGTGAAAAAGTCTCGATCCGGAGTAGAGAACCTACCCCATCACCTCTTCTTTCAGAAACACGTATCATACCACAGTTGGGCGGCATGCCCTCCGCATCAAGCTACGGGCCTGTATGCGGGAGTCGAGTCCGCTCCACCTGGTTTATTCAGAATAGAGATATACAGAACCCCTGTCTTCCGGCGTCTTTCGACGGGCATGCTTTGCCGGTATTACCGTATGCGGCGTCACCCGTTTTTTGGCTGTCGCCCCGATCAAGAACCCGCGTGTGTCCGATTTGGTAAGTCATTCGGTTCTGCCTGCAGGTTCACGACCGGTAAGACCGGCAAGACGGGTTTCAACGATATCCTTGGAAACGAGAACCTCGGATTCATCCCCCGCGATGTAAATCCTCCCGTATCGTCCGAATCCCACGACCTCGATGATGTTTATATGGGATGCCTTTTCAGCCTCGTTCGCCGCATAGTACGCATATCCCGCCGGTTCTATTTCGAGTATGTACAGAGTATTCCCCTTCAGCACCATGTTCCCGTGCCTGACGCGGTTTATGAGCTGGGCATGATGATCGTCGATATTCTTGATAAGCTGGCTCGTCAATACGCCGGGCTTCATGCGGTCCTTCTCCGAAAGGCTTATTGCCTTCAGAATAGCGCTGCCCGCCTGGCGAGCGTCGCCCTGGTTATGTGAATGGACCTCCAACAGACCGAACAGTCTCTCGACGATCTGCAGGCCGGGCTTTACGTCGGTTGCCTTGACGGCAATATCGGTGAGCCTGTTAATCTCGATACCCGGTGAAATCTCCACCACACAGCATGCCTGCCCCGATACAGGGAAATATCCTTTGGATATTCCGGCAATAAAGGATGCCATCTGAAGTTGCAGCGAGTCTAAAAAACTGAAAGTCCGCAATTCAATCATATCGCTTGTCCGCCTTTCACCTGTTTTTCATTCACGATCCCGGCAGCAGGCCTCTTTTGCTCAGTGCAGGGCTCAAAATTGTAGCCACCTTCTTGTTACATTTTTAACATAATACTGGTATTATTAATCTGTTAATAAACTATTCTATCACTATCTGTTAATATTATAACATTTTTTATCGAATGTCAATCTTTTTTTGTGAATTTGCGGGTGATAATATCGATAATAATACGATGGAAAGCTGAATTATATGATATTACGACAGTTTACAGTTATTTTTTTCTTTAGATAAATATATGTACACACCCTGTTTATGGTGCTATAATAACATTATTCTTTATACAGTTAAATTGCCGGATGCTGAAAGAGGGCCGCCGTTGAAAAAAAATGAAAGATTCAAAACTATCATAAATCTGCTCAGATTCAAAAACGCGGTAAGCATAAGAGAACTGACAAAACAGCTCGGCGTTTCCGAGATGACGGTCAGAAGAGACCTCGCCTTTCTTGAAAACGATAATATTGTGGAGTTAATCCCGGGAGGCGCAATATTCAAAACCTATGCCAATTCGGAACGGGAGCAGGAAAAGTACCTCATTGCAAATGAAGAAACAAGAAGAACCAGACAAAAGATCAGAATCGGCCGGAAGGCCGCCTCCCTCATCGAGCCGAACGATACCATTATACTCGATGTCGGCTCAACGACCGAGTATGTCGCAAAGTTTCTTCGAGACGATTTGCCTGTCACTGTACTCTGTTATGCGCTCAACATCCTTGTGGAAATTTACCGGAAAAAACAGTGCAGTCCGATTTTCGCAGGCGGCTACTTCCACGACAATACATTGATGTTCGAAAGTCCTGAAGGCATAGAGCTGATAAAAAGAACACGGGCGGACAAAGGGTTCATCTCAGCGGCGGGTTTTCACGACTCGCTCGGTGTTACGTGCGCTAATCCATATGAAATCGAAACAAAAAAGGCTGTTCTCAATTCATCGAAAACGAAGATCCTGTTGATAGATTCATCGAAATTCACCAGAACCAAGATCGCGTACTTTGCCAATGCTGGGGACTTCGATATGATCATCACCGATTCCGAAATCCCCGAAGAATATGATGAGATCATCAGGAATCTCGGCCTCGAATTGATTGTCGTATAGATTTTCCGGCGGGTTTCAACACCATATGTAGTCATGAAAAAATATCCGTTCGGCAATTTCCTTGTCCGGTTCCGGCAAACCGGCGTTCGAATACTGGAAGACGATCGGGATTTTCTTCGATCAGACTCTCTGTGCTCGAAGGCGATCAGCACACGCTCGCGGGAGGTCACTATATTTCTCCTTCAATAACAAATTCATACGAACCGCCGCCTGCCGAAGGGTGCTCGTCAGGCCGCAAACGGATGCATCAACCGCAGGTTGCGCGGCTGAAATAAACGCAAATCATCCGGCAGGATCGCTTCCCTGATACCACCGGATCCCGCACCCTTTCATATACCAATACCAACTTCGTATGAACATCTTTCATAGCCGACTTTCAAATCCGAAAGGTGGAAAAACGTATTCGGATGCTCTTTATGTGATATCCGGCAGATCGTACTCGCCGAGCTCGAGCGGATACCGTCCGTACTCCCTGACAAGACGCACCACGTAGTCGTAGTTTTCTCCCGAAATACTGTTCGGAACCGAATGATCCGACTGAAAGATGTACCCGCCGCCTTTCGCTGCGTTGAGCTTTGTAAGAGCGACCCTTTTAAGCTCTTCCTTTTTCGCATCGGCCCAGACCATGACATCCATATTCCCGCAGAAACCTATTCTGTGTCCGTACTTGCGCCGCAGGTCAACCACGTCGAGCCCGGCTTTTGCCTCGAGAGGATTGTACGCGTCTACACCGATCTCGATATAATCCTCGAAAATCTTCGATACATTCCCGCATCCGTGGTAAATGACGGGAAGGCCTTTGCTGTGACAGAGGTCGATCATTGCCTTCACGCCCGGTTTGAAGCACGTTCGCCAGTACTCGGGTGAGAAGAACATATCGTTTTTGTAGGCCACATCACCCCATATGACCATACCGTCGAGCATTCCTCGCGCAGCCTCGATCTGAGCCTCCATGATTCCCAGCATGAATTTGTTGATCCTCTCGACGAATCTGCCGAGCTCATCGGGATAAAGACCCACCCAGAGCAGCACATTGACGGAGCCGACAATACGCCAGAGCGACTCGTGCCCCTCACACACACTGCCGTAAACGGGAAAATCGGGATAAATCGATTTGACTGTATCGATCCAGGACGGGAGATTTCTGATAAAGGCATCACCCACACCGGCAATCTGATTATCACCGCCTTTGAAATACCGCCGTTCGTCCCATGGGTCGTCGAATTGAAACTCCTTCGTCTTCTCTATGGTATTCGTTGCAAATTCGAGAAATGCGGGCATGGGATCCTCGAACTTCTTTCTTATGGTTGCTTCAAAACCGGTTCGAACAACAACCTCCTCCTCATTCTCCCTGAGAATCTCAAACTCCCTGATATGGGGATCCATATTAGGAATGGTCACTATCCAGTCGAGATCATAGTATTTGTAGATATCGGTATCCTCCGGCAGATCGAACTCCCGTTTCCATCTCTTGAGAAAGCTTCCCCAGAAAAAGTCGCTGATCGGAACTCTGTCCGCCTCTTCGTGACAAAGGGTCCTGTTCATCCGCTCCAGTTTTTTCAGGCAGTTTTTACTCCGTTCCATCTTTCACTCTCCTCATCAGTATATATTCTCCCTGTTTAACAGAGTATCATGACGCAGGATTTTTTGGTGGCTTACGGATCAGCGGTTTAAAAGACGCCTGTTTGTCGGCTGCGCGCTGCCCGACACGCGGGTGTTCCAGCCGCGTCCGGCCGGACAGGCCGGACCGTATACGGAAGGAGGAGCTTCATTCAGACGGACGCGTGTCGGATGAACCCCTTAAGCTGTCGGTAGGACTGCCGGCTGCCGCGGCAGGGTATGATTCGAAATGCCTTCCGCACTTTTACCGATCAACGCGCTCTGCACTTTCGACAATTCCAATGCAGCCCTGATTCAGCCGGTATGAAACACCTCTTCCATGTCGGCCCACCACTCGTCTTCTTTTCTCGTCTCGAGCGGTTGTTGCATTGGTTTCATGACAGCCCACCATTCCTGAGTCTTTGAATCGGCAGCCATCAGTACCATATCCGCATCGAAATCCGTGCCGTTGTACTCGAAGTAGCTGAAAAGATATCCATCTTTGTGAAAAATCGAGTAATTTGTGATATTGCACTTTCTGATCGTATCGAGCACGTCCGGCCAAACGTTTGCATGGTATTTCTTATACTCTTCAAGCCTTTCAGGCTTCACCTTTATCACCATTCCGTAGCGTTTCAACTGGTTTTCCTCCTGCTGAGAGTATATATACCCTGCATTCAATCTACCCTTTTATTGCACCCAGGGTAAGGCCGCGCACGAGCTGCCGCTGGACCGCAATAACAAATATCACGGCAGGTATAAGCATTAAAACGGACATGGCGCACATACCCCTCCAATCCGAAACAAACTCAGCGGTAAAATCAAATAATCCAACGGGGAAGGTTTTAGAAGCAGTGGTTCTGGTAATAATACTTGCAATAGCAAACTCATTCCAGGAGGTTAAAAATGCGAAAATACCACTTGCAGCAAGCCCCGGCCCGACAAGAGGGATAACAACCCGCAAAAATGCAGTCCATCTCGAACAGCCGTCGATGAGGGCGGCTTCAGTAAGCTCATCGGGTATCTCTCCGATAAACCCTGTCATGAGCCATGCAGTAAAAGGCACATTCATTGCCGTATATGCAATCACAAGTCCGTAAACTTTATCGGACAACCCCATTCTGGTAAACAGCACGAGCAAAGGGAGGCTTAATGCAATGCCCGGAATAGCACGTGCAATCATCAACGTTAAAAAAATACTATTTTTTCCCTTGAATTTAAAGCTCGAAAAAGCAAATGCCGCCAGCGTCCCTATAAAAAGCGCAAGAAAGGTGCTGGAAGCTGCAGTTATAAGCGAGTTGCGAAAATAGTCGCCAAAAGGAACGTTCTCACCAAATGCGAACCGTTCAGGATTTACGCCAAAACCGAGCAATGCCAGATAAGAATCGAGATTTACATTCTTCGATATCCACACCGGCGGACGGGTATTAATCTCTATATTCGGACGCATCGAAGTGAGAATAAGCCATAAAACCGGAATAAAAAACAAGGCCAGCACCACAAAGGTAATGATTTTTGAAGACAGATGCCTCGTTTTCGATGATCTATGCCTCTTCATGCTTATGCTCCCTCTCTGGTCTTGATAAGCTGTTTGAAAAGATAAAAGGTAAACAAAACTGCAATGACGACCGTTACGTATGACATTGCGCTCCCCAGCGCAAACTTTTGACTTGTAAATGTGAGCCTGTACACGTATGTCCAGATCAACTCCGTTCTGTGTGCCGGCCCCCCTCCGGTCATGATGCTCACAAGATCATATGCCTTCGCAATATCAAGTGAGCGGACTGCCATGGCAATATATATAAAGGGAGTGAGGGATGGAACCGTGACATGTATGAACTTCTGCCACTCACTCGCCCCATCCACTTCCGCCGCTTCCATGATTTCAGGAGAAATTGAAAGGATCCCGGCAAGAAAAATAATTACCATAAAGGGGGTGCTCATCCATATTTCAGCAACGAGGATGGTGATGAACCCGAGAGGTTTTTGAATCAACCACGGAATAATTACGGGGCGTCTGAATATCTCAAAGAGAATATTATTTATGAACCCGACCTGATCGTTGAATATCCATTTGAATTGAAACCCGACAAGTACGGGGGCAAACATCATCGGCATCATCATAATCGTTCTTAAAACTCCCTGTCCTCTTATTACATGGGACATTGCGTTTGCAATAAGAAGTCCGAGAATGAACTCGGAGTTCACTGCTATGAGCATATAGAGAACTGTTCGTAATAGCGCCCTGAGAAACACCTGGTCCTTAAAAAGAGTTATATAATTCCGAAGCCCTATAAATTTGGCTGCTCCGGGGCTCAGCAGGGTAAAATTGGTAAAACTCAAATAGAGGGAGTAGAGCATTGGAAACCCTATAACGAACAACATCAGAACAATGGCAGGCAGTAAGAGAAGTATGGGCAGGCGCTTGTGAGAGACATAAAACCATCCTCTCCTGCTTTCCCTTTCTTCTACATTCTTCATTTTATCATTATCCCGTTAACGATATCTCCGTCGGAGGAATTGTCTATTATCCTGATGCTTTGCGTCCTGATAATGCTGCGGGTACTCGCACCTCAATTTAATATACACCGCTTCGCGCAGCAGAACAAATCCGGCCGAGCGGATATAATCCCCAATTACATGCCGAGGAGAACATGCACGCTTGACTGCAGTACTACAATATGGTCCATATACCCTGTTCGGGCCGAGCGATCCGCCTGTGCAGAGTCCGTGTACATGGGGGTCCTGTAATGATTCAGCTTCGGATAGAACTCGACATTCGAGCTACTATAAAAAGAACTCCGGACAGGCGCTTCACCCATCCGGAGCTTTCTTCAACATCAGTAATACCCTGCATCACTCATCATCTTCTCAACTTTTGATGCTGCTCCATCGAGTCCGTCCTTCGGCTTCTTGTCTCCCAGTATTATCGCCTGTAAAATCGGATACAGGATATCGGATGAAGGCAGCCATTCGGCGACAAGCGGTGGAGTTTTAAAGTCATTTGAGGCCTGCATCTGAGCCAGTTGAAGCCTCTTGGTATCGAGCGCGACACCGGTTGCTTTCGCCTCTATTATAATCCGATCCCAGACGGATTGTCGTGTTACCAGAAATCCGAGTTTGGCCTCAGTGTACTGCTGGTCCGGGTTCGTGAGGAACTTTATAAGCTGTGCTGCAGCTTCTTTATGTGTGCTCGCTGCAGTAATGGAGAATGCATGCTGTCCGGCCCATCCGGAGTATATTCCGCCGTCACCCTTCGGCTGACGAACGATATCAAACTTGCCTGCAACCTTGCTTGCCGAAGGGTCCTGGAAATATGAATACCATCCGTACCACTCCGTATACATCGCGATATTTCCGGCAACCCAGTTTTTGGCCACATCCTCCCAAACGAAACTTGTCATACCGGGGGGCATTGCTCCCGCTGCATAGAGGTCTCTGAACATCGTCGCAGCTTTAACACCCGCAGGTCCGTTGAAGGCTGGTTTCCAGTTCTTATCAAAAAACTGACCGCCTTCTGCAATAAGCACCTCGTAAAATCGTCCGGTCAGGGCTTCCTCTTTGCCTGCAAACTCGGTAGCATATACACCAGGCGGCAGAATCTTCTGCAGCCCGATTGCCGTTTCCTTGAACTCATCCCAGGTCTCAGGTACCTTGAGCTCCATTCCTGTCTTGGCTTTGAATTTACTCTTTGTCTCCGGATCATCAAAGATATCCGTGCGATAGTGAAGACAACTGATGTCAAAATGGCGCGGAATGATCCATAAATGACCGTCCTTCTTTCCGGAATTGAGTATCATGGGAATAAAATCGGACAGTTCATCCTGAGTAAAGTAATCGTCCAGAGGAATTATCCCCTTGGCCTTTATATACTGGGTAAAGAAGCTCGAATGGTCCCAGCATACATCATAATCAACCGTCCCCGCAGCAAAATCTGTTTTTAACTTCTTGTCGATCTGAAATCCATCGCCCTTGAAAACTATCTCGACTTTTGCCCCGGTTTCTTCCTCAAACTTTGGTATCGCCTTGTACAACTCCTCATAATTCGCACCTCCGATAAAAGCACATTTGAGTGTAATCCCTTCGAGAGGCTTTCCGGATGGTGCAGGAGCAGGCGCCTTTTCAGCCTCTTCCTTTTTCCCTCCATTAAACAATACCATAAAGGAAAGCAAAAACAGAGGGATGAGAAACAAAATCAATCCTTTTCGCATTTTTAATTCCTCCTTCAAAGATATGGTTTTGTGAAACAAAATCAAATCCTTATACGAAACTTCGCGCACGGTTGCCTGTTGATATTCAGCCGCCGGAGCGGCTTACGCCGCTTCTCATTGCATTCTACCCGTTATCACCCCCTTACTGTAGATTTTCTCGATGAGAAGGTTAAAAACGACACCTCTCCGGCATTACACTTTCCTGCCGTACAGCGGGCCGAAATTCGCACATGCCCTGTAATCAGCGCCCTGAGAATCGTAATCACCGAATGATGCCCATGCTTTCGGCCTCAGAATGCGTTCTGAAGACACGTTGTGCATGCACACCGGTATTCTGAGCATCGATGCGAGAGCAATCAACTCACCGCCGATATGTCCGTAGCTGATCGCACCATGATTCGCTCCCCAGTTGTTCATAACGGAGTATACATCCCTGAATGGGCCGTTCCCGGTTGTATTCGGTACGAACCAGGTGGTCGGCCAGGTGGGGTTCGTTCTGTCCATGAGAACTTTCCCAGGCCGTTCAGGCAGGTCGACTGTATACCCTTCGGCTATCCGCATGACCGGGCCGAGCCCCGCGACAATATCTATCCTTGACATTGTAACAGGCATTGCGCCGACTGTAATGAAGTTCGTTGAAAATCCGCCGCCTCTGAAGTACTCGAGGTCCGCGACGCAGAACCTTGTTGCTTCAAGGCACTTTTTCACCTCATCCGGTGCTATTTCCCAGAACGGCTTCATAACGCGATTGCCGTCTCTGGTCTGCTGTCCCGTCCCATCCATGGTCGTGGAACCCGAGTTTATCAGGTGTATTACGCCGTTTTCGATCATACCTTCCGGTGTGTATCCGGTTACCCTCTTGATTGCATCGGGGCGCCAGAAAGTGCGCACGTCTGAAAATACCTGGGCCGTACCGGTAAGCATGTGGCCGAAGAGCATCGATATACCGTTAAGATAGTCATTCTCGGTGGCAACGATAAAGGGCTCACGGATACCGTTCCAGTCGAAGGATGAGTTCAGCATGGTTTCGAGAAAATCACCGTTGGGAAAATGGTCGGTCCACTGGCGCTGGCCCTGGAATCCGCCTGCGATTGCGTTGTGCCCGAGGGCCTCCTCTCCCCATCCGAGCCTGTCCAGCTCAGGGTTGCCTATCATGAGATCACGTGCTATCAGCGTCATCTTCACGACCGTTTCCCAGTCACTGTCGAGCCGTTCACGGGGCAGCCTGTTGTGGGGCTTGTTCAAATCGGGACCCTCCTTGCAGTTCTCCCGCACCCATCTTATCGCTCGTGCGAACTCATCTTTATCGAAAATATCCTCTTCAAGGCGCCTGATAAACTCGGTCATGTCAACCATTTCATACCGCATGCCGAGATAATTTTCCAGAAAGCCAGGATCGACGATAGACCCGGCGATTCCCATCGACACACCGCCCATTGCAAGGTAGGATTTCCCGCGCATCTGTGCTACCGCGAGGCCGGCCTTCGCAAACGTCAGAAGCATCTTCTGCACGTCGTCGGGGATACTCGTATCATTCGCGTCCTGTACATCCCTTCCGTATATGCCGAATGCAGGTACTCCTTTCTGGGCATGCGCGGCGAGCACGGCTGCCAAATACACCGCGCCGGGCCGCTCCGTCCCGTTGAATCCCCATACCGCCTTCGGAATAAAGGGAATCATATCCATGGTTTCGGCGCCGTAGCACCAGCATGGGGTCACGGTAATCGACAGACCGACCCCTTCGCGCTCAAACTGCTCCTGCGCCATGGCAGCTTCGGCCGCACCGCCGATGCACGTATCCGAAATGACGCATTCCACAGGAAGACCGTTCGGATGTTTGAGGTTTGTCGTTAATAACGAAGCAAGCGAATTCGCCATACCCATCGTCTGTTTCTCAAGTGATTCGCGCACCCCTTTTCGCCGTCCGTCGACTGCCGGGCGTATGCCGATTTTAGGCATTGACCCCCTCAGCCTGTTGACCGGTTCATTGACTTTCATGATTTCCTCCCGTATCCCCATGCTAAAGAAATCCTTTGTAATCGATTACTATTTTACTAAAATAACAAATAATTCTTCGTACGTGTCGCAATTTCGAGGACGTTTCCCAGGAGAGGCCAGGTTGTGGTTGTTATCATTAAAACCATCCTTATCTTTGAATTGCAATTGTTTACATTACATCATACATTATTAAATTGTCAAGCATAATTGTAATGGTTTACAAAAAAATTGCAGCCCCATATTCAAAGTGGGGTTTTATACAGCCCGAGGCAGCTTGGCGTATCCGCGCACTTCTGATCGGGATACACGAGGGCCGGAAAAATCATAGAAAGGTGTGTACAGACGACAGGCCCTTTCAGTATCCCAGGGACCGATTCATCGGCGATTCCCTGTTTTCAGATGTTTCCATGCAGAGCATCCCATATAATACCGGCTGCGAATGACGCACCCGTACCGACAACAACAGCGCACTTCTCATGACCGTTCAGAGCCTGAAATTCCTTCTCGTCCTCCTCCTTCCAGAAATCGAACTCCCTCCCGAACATCTTCTTCTGACAGTCCCGGCAGCGAATACCCTCGAACTCATTTTCAAACAGGTCGACGAGCCTTTTTACCAGCGGTGTGGCCGTTTTGTTCTCGATTGCAAGATCGAACTCCTGCCTGGTTCTGCCGAAAAAATAACCTATAGAAACGATTCCACCGGCGAGCGCCCCGCAAATGCTTATGCCGCTGTCCCCTCCCCCGCCGTGAAATCCGAACACCGATTTGAAGAGTGTGTCGTCCTTCATATGAAATACATCCATCAATGCGGCAAGCGAGGCCTGCGGACAGTAGTGGGCATTGATCTCGTAGTTATACCCGAGCTCGTATGCAGCTTCGACCGCCTGCTCCCGCGTATATCCGGATAGTGACGTTTTCGTATCCATTTTAATCCTCTTTAGTTTTATATGTATCCGATTAAATCACGGCTTTTGTATCGTGCAGCCGACGGCGACGGCATCCGGATTTGTCAACAAATCCAGTCGATCGGGCATAACCCCCTCTTACAAGCAGTAAAAAATATGCGGCTACCTGCGGGATTACTCCTTTTGGATATTCCATACCCCTTTACACGCTCCCTTTCAGCGTGTTTCAAGCTCAAAGAGCCGCTCGAACTCTTCCTTTCCGATAAACGATTTCTGCGTTCCTGTTTTCAGGGTTGAAACGGCTGCGTACCGATTGGCGAGCTCCATGGATTGAATGAGATCACCTGTTTTTACATAATAGTATGCAAGGCAGCCGATGTATGCATCTCCTGCACCGGTTGTATCCTTGGCTTTCACCGGATACGGAGAAACCATGTGTGCTTCATCCCCGGAAACGAGCATCGAACCTCTCTCTCCGAGTGTTACGATTACGGCCGAAATCCCGCGGTCGACGAGGGATCCGGCAGCCTTTTCGATCTCCGATAGAGTCTCGACCGGCATACCGGAGAGTATTTCGAGCTCGGTTTCATTGGGTATGAGCACCCTCGCACTTCTAATACCTTCAAAATCAAGAGTCCTGGCAGGAGCGGGGTTCAGGATGACCGGAATCCCGTGCCGGCTGCCCAGCTCGATTGCATGATACACCGATTCGACGGGAATTTCAAGCTGAAGGAGGATGAGATCGCATGAAGAGATCAGTTCCTCAGCCCGATCGATATCTTCCTCTTTCAGAAAGCCGTTCGCACCTTTCACAATGAGTATATAGTTGTTGCCCGACTGGTCCACGAAGATTGGGGCGACACCGTTTGAAACTCCCTCAACGGCCTCCACGAAGGTCGTATCGATTCCAAAACGCTCGAAGTTGCTCGTAACCTCACGTCCGAATATATCGCCGCCCACCTTCGTAACCATGAGTACCTCGGCACCGAGCTTTGAGGCGGCAACAGCCTGGTTTGCACCCTTGCCTCCGAAGCCGAAATCGAAAGAAGGCGCTTCCAGTGTCTCGCCCTTCTTCGGCATTCCGTTCACGTTGGTAATGAAATCGATCATGTTGCTGCCGATAACCGCAATTCTCGGGCTTCCATCTCGCACTTTATCCGCCATAAACCCCCCGCATTACAGTGCTCGTGCGCACCATTTTACCATGTTTGCATACAGAACAGGCGTGTACCGCCACTGCAGAAAAGAAGGCGCAGCGCCGTGATGAGCACAGTCGACTGCAGAGGCGAGCGATCTTCCTCTTCCGTACTCCCACGCGGCGAGAAAGGGGTCGTTATCGTACTCCTCTATGACGGCAAGCACTGCAGCACCTTTCTTCGGTATCAGCCTGTTATACGAGAGAAACCATCCCTCCCATGCATGGTGGATGCCCTTCAGTATCGGGTGCCCCGGGTCTGTTACACGCGGAAGAAAGCCTTCCGGCACCTCAACCCTGTCGTCCGTTTCCATGAGCTCCACCGGCAGCAGCGATTCGACAAGTACCATCACCGGGATACCGCCCCACAGCATACTCCTTCAATACCCGTCCTTTCACTGGACAAGCGCTCGAATTTTGCCCTCCATTTTCTCAGCCTCTCCCGCTTCGAGGAGGCCTGCCGCAACGTCAAACTGCATACTGCCGTAACCCTCGACCGTTTTTATGTTTCCCTTTCTCTTTTCCGCGGTATAACCCTCCGGATCGCAGGTCGCTGGAAGAGCAATGCCGAGCGCCTCCTGATCCTTTGTCCGAACAATCCAGCGGGCTGCGTGGTCGAATTCCTGGGGCCTGTATCCGACATAATCCGCAGAACCGTCGGGATGCACCTGCATAAAGTGGCTTTTGCCATCCTCGTCCGTTGACGGCGACTGAATGAAAAATACGATTTCCGGTTTATACTCATCGTCGGGTTTAATTATTTTCGAGGCTTCCGGGTTTTCTTTTAACCTATTCATGAGCTGTAAAAACTCCTCCGATACCGATACATGTTTGGGAATACTCGTTCTGAGTACAAGATGCTCCGGGTCCCAGGGAGCACTCTGTACTATCCGGCCTTCCGGCACGGGACGGAAATTGATGTGGCACATGTACATGAGCTCCATCCCGTACCATGACCGGTTTTCAACGGTGAGCGAAATATCGATGAGACCTGACCCGGCGTGTATCTTAACGGCAGGCCGTGCCCTGTAGTGGACACTGCAGGCGATATCATGCGCATATATACCGGTAATGCCGATAAAAGGCCCTCGATCGTCGTCTCCGAAAACAATTTCAGCAGAGTCGTACTGGGCGAGGGGGAGCTCTCCATGCAGGGGGTGATCATCCTCGGGTCCGGGGCATCCCATACGAAAAGCACCGCAGTGCATCATAAAACAGCCGTACATGGTTATAAAAGAGCCCGTTTCTTTGGGAAGGCCGACCGGCGATTTCATCGTAAGCCGTCGCCCGTCAAAAATAGCATCCCAGATCTGCTGCCCCCTGAACGGAAGAACTGTAACGCAACCCCTGTCGTTTTTAAGATGCGCACCGCACACTCCGCTCTCATAGGCGAAAACGGCAGCGCTGAGCCCCCTGTAACTCAATATCTCCTCTTCACACCCTGTAAAAAAGCGCTTCTCAAGGCGCAGCACTCCGAGGCCAGACATTTTTCCCCCGTTTCGAATGAATTTCCGAACCGGATGCTATAGTTATTTGAGCATAAGATCCCGGTACAAAATACAAGCTTTCCATAATGGATAAAACCATATATCGATCAAAAAATCAGGCAAACCCTATCTTTTACTTTCCAGGATTGCCTGTTCAGAAATACAGGGTTCAACAGCCGCAGTACCGCGGCGCACGGACATGTCTATGAACATCCGCTGCGGTTTTTTACCCTGGCGTACACCGGCTCATCCGTCCCTGTTTCTTTATTGCCCGGACATGAGCACAGGGTTTATCATGATTCTCTATCTCACGATTTCAGCGGGGTCAACAAGACTCGCGCTTCACAAGATGAGCCGCCAGAATCACCCTGACAGGCTCCTTGTCGATGTAATGACCACCTTCCAGGATTCTTTTAAACAGCATGTCCGCTGCTGTTGATCCAAGCGTATACACAGGCTGCCTGACCGCGGTGACCTTCGGACTCACAAGCGTCGACCAGGTCGGATCGTCAAACATCGCAAACCCGATATCATCCGGAATCCTGATGCTCCGCTCTTTCAAAACCTGGAATGCGCCTGTTGCCATATCGTTATTTGCCACATACAGTGCATCGATATCACCGGTGTCAAGCAGCCCGGCGGCGTGTTCCCTCCCGGATTCAAGCGAAAAATCACCTTTTCTTATGAAAGCTTCATTGACCGATAAACCGATTTCGATGAACGCCTTTCGGTACCCTTCGAGCCTCTCACTTCCCGTTGTTCTATCCTCGGGTCCGGAGATAAACCCTATCTTCCGGTATCCCCTTTCAAGGAGAAAAGCAACAGCCGCTTTCGATGCGTCGCGGTTGTTCACAATAACGGTATCGCATTCTATGCCCTCTACCGTGCGGTCAATAAACACAACGGGTATGCTTGATGAAACAAGGAAGTTCAAATACTCCCTGTTTTTTCCAGTCGGCGAAAGAATGATACCGTCAAGCCTGTTTTCATGGAGAACCTGAAGGTAGTTCAGCTCCTTATCCGGATTATCACCGCCGTTGCACAGAACCGTGCTGTACTTGTTTTTTATCGCAACATCCTCGACAGCCTTGGCTATTACAGAGTAAAAGGGACTCAATACATTGCTGATAATAACGCCGATTGAGTGTGTTTTTTTTCGACGAAGGTTTCGCGCAACAGCATTGACCATGTAGTTGGTCTCGTTTATGACTGTCAGCACCCTGTTTCTGGTTCCATCTTTAACATACGGGTAATCGTTGATTACACGGGAAACGGTGGCGGTTGAAACACCTGCAAGTCGAGCGACTTCATCAATGTTGATTTTTCTCGGCATCTGCACTTGATATCGGTTTCAAACTATGATATTGATTGTAAACGATTTCAATTTTAGCAGGTAAAGTTTTACCTGTCAATTAAAATTTCAAATCTCTTTCAAAAAAATACATACCCTGTGTAATTTGTTCCGGTACCACAGCGATACCCGCCTATTATCCGGAAGCGAAGCGTACGGATAATTCCGCAGGTGCACGCACCTGATTAATCCAGTTGAGCGGACATAACCTCCGCTTACACGTCGCGGAGAACATGCCGCTTGACGGCGGCATGAACCTGCATAAAGCACCCCTGGATTGAAAGGTAGCTCTGCAGTACTAGCCGTTTACCCGAAGAAGATGTGCAAACCTCTCGTATGCAGCCCCCCACAAACGGGGCTTTTCAGGCTCATATCTTTTGATTGTAAAATTTTCCCTGATGAGTGGGAACGATTCTTCCAGTGAATGTATGATTCCCAGCCCCATAGCCTGCACCATTATATTTCCGATGGCCGTTGCCTCATCAGGACCCGCGATAACGGGAATCCCGACCGCATCAGCTGTAAATCGGTTGAGAAGCTCATTTTTACACCCGCCGCCCACAATATGAACCGCAGTGCTCCGGGTGTCGCTCACATTGCAGATCTGCTCGTTTACCGTTCTATACTTCAGTGCAAGGCTTTCATACACTACACGAAGGAATGTCTTCCTGTCCCTCGGCACCTTCTGTCCGGTTTTCTTACAGAAGGCTGCAACTGCCTCCTCCATATTCGGCGGGTTATAAAAAACTGGATCATCCGGATCGATGAACGCGGTAAAGGCCTCTGCACGGCGAACCAGCGCCACTATCTCTTCCCAGCTCATTTCCACACCGTCGTCATCCCGCCAGTTTCTCCGCAGCTCCTGTATGGGCCATGTTCCCATGCAGTTTTTCAGGAATCTAATGCGGTTGATGCCGCCCTCATTACTGATATTCGCCTCCATGGCATCGGATGATGTTATCGGCCCGTCAAGAAGTTTGCCGACAAGAGACCATGTTCCCGAGCTGATTATAAGGGCATCCTCCCCTTTATCAACCGGTGCAGCTGCATAAGCACTCGCCGTATCGTGCGAAGGGGCAGCGGTCAGCTTTGCCCTGTTTATCCTGAGGGACTCGGCAAGCGGAGCCAGAAGCTTTCCCACTACCGTACCCGGGGGAACAATCTCCGGCAAGACAGCTTCAGGCACCCCCAGCGCTTCAAGTAATTCGGTGCTCCATTTCCGTTTTCGTGTATCCATAAGCTGTGTTACACTCGCCCAGGTTGAATCCACCATCTTAACATTACCGAGCGAGAAGTAGAAGAGAGAGGGCATGGGAAGGAAGGTGCAGCCCGTTTTGAGCAGGTTCTTTCTATTCTGCATAAACCAGAGGAGCTGATTCGAGATATTGAAAGGCTGAAACTGAATACCTGTAATACTGTACACTCTCTCGGGATCGATATAATTTTTCATTGTTTCGATCATTGTATCGAGCCTGTGGTCCCGGTAGCAGTACACCCTCCCGAGAATGTCTCCTTCATCGGTTACAAACTGTCCGTCCGAGCCCCAGGTATCGATACCGATTGAATCGATTGTATCGGAGACCTGACGTCGATAGTTATAGAGTCCGTGCAGAATGCTGTTGTACAGGTATACTTCATCCCAGTATGTCCTCTCCGTTATCTCGCCTCCGCCGTCACATATAAAATAAGAAACGGGTTCATGCCTGAAACGGTGCAACTCTTCTATTCTGAAGCTGCCCCTTTCAAATACACCGACGAAACATTTACCGCCCGACGCGCCGAGGTCCGCGGCAAAAATCTTCCCGTCCTTCATAATTTTTCTCCTCTCAATCGGTAATCAATGCAGAAAGACGCCTGTACACCTCGTTTACCGTTTTTTCCTGCTGGTCGTTCAGAATTCGTATATCCTCATCGATAAGCGTTTCCAGGCTGGATACCGACTCCTCCAGGGCCTGAATAAAATCCCTGTAACTGGCATACCAGTACGAGCCGTTTCCGTTTGTAAGAAGGGTGAGAAAACCGAGCTTCTTTTTGGATTTCATTGTTCTGCTCGGCTTGAGAAGATTCGGGATATACCGGACTATGTCAAAGGAGTCGCGTACATAGTCGAAGTGTATGCCTCGCGGCCATTTTTCCAAGACGCGGCCGTTCAGATTCAGTTTTGGAGCAATTTCGATAATCCTCTTCAGTGCCACTCCGTACAGGATCTCGTACCCGTTGAACAAAACCCTGCCCCGCAGGCCTTTATAGTCCGGAAGTCTGGATACATCGAGGCTCCTCACCGCACGTTCCAATCTTTCGTACTGCAGAAGCACGATTTTCCTGTTTTTCTTAAAAAACTGTATCTCAAAAGTTTCACGCCCGATCTTTATAAAGTTGGTGAAATCACGCGCTGCAGCCGGTTTTTTCTTCGGTTTTCTCTCTTTCCCGATAAAGGCTTCGTAGATATCCATGGAAATCATTTTCAGCCACCCCGGATACAGGGGAGATACGGACATGGCGTACATCTGCGATGTCCGCATGATTTCTCCGGCAACTATGTATTCCGGTCTCTCGCGATACATCACCGAACCCGGATGTATCTTGATGCCGTATGCCGTTGTACTGGCATAATTCGATCTCCCCTTTCTCCTGCATACAAACTGTATGAGCCCTTTTGACACGGTACAGAGATAGTGGGAAAGGTCCCCACCGCCGATCACCGGAACACCGATTTCAGAAACGATTTCACCGAGCTGCTTTTTTACATTGTAAATTTCCGTCATGCCCTTGTAGTCGAGGTAATACCGGTCGCAGAACTTCTCTCTATCGTCAGCCTTCTCAAAGGCTCTGAAAATCTTGAGGTAGGAGACGAAATCACCGTACTTATGACGGAAAGAATGGTGCGCCTTGCGTGCCTCGAGCTCAAAACCCTGCGGAAGTATAAAAGGAGCCCGGTCGTTGAGAAATGCGGCTGCAATAAGGACCTCTTCAAGAACGTCGGGATATTCCATGACTGCCGCCGCAATCATCCTGGCGAGACGTGGAATTATCGGAAACTTCACCATGAGGTTGCCGATCGAAGTGAGATCACGTCTGTCATCTATCGCCTCAAGGAGCCGGAGCACCTCCACCGCACCGCGCATATTTCCCGTACCCGGGTTCGAAATAAAATCAAATTCCTCAAACTCCTTGATGCCCAGTTCCGCCATCCGGAGCACAACCTCGGAAAGATCACGCCGATATATCTCCTCTTTCGTAAACAGGCCTCTGTCCTCATAATCATCTCCTGTGTAGAGACGGTAGCACACGCCCGGCTGTGTGCGGCCCGCCCTTCCCTTCCTCTGATTGCTCGATGCCTTTGATATGGGAACCTCGATGAGGGAAGAGGTAAAGTTACGGGCGTTGTAATAGTTGAGCTTTGCAAAACCAGGATCGATAACGTACCTGATGCCATCTATGGTCACGCTCGTTTCTGCTATGTTCGTCGCAACTATTACCTTTCTTTGCGAGGGAAAGTCGAGAAAAACACGCTCCTGTTCCTCCTGTGATAGACGGCCGTAGAGGGGGAGAAGCGCCATTGTCTTCTTTCTGTTCAAGCGGGAAAGCTCCGATATACAGCTCTTGATCTGCGCCTCTCCTGAAAGAAAAATCAAAATATCACCCGGCTCCCCGCCATGTTCGATTTTTTTAACAATTTCTACAATCTTATCGAGTACCGCAACGAAGTCATGGAGGTATTCTGGAGGATCGTAGACAACCTGTACCGGGTACATCGGCGCATCAATCGTCACAATGGGGCACCCGTCAAAATATTCAGAGAATACCGAAGCATTTATCGTTGCTGAAGAAACGACCACCTTCAGATCATCCCTCTGACGAAGTATTTCCTTCAGCAGTCCGAGTATGAAATCGATATTCAGGCTTCTCTCATGGGCTTCGTCGACCATTATGATACTGTAGTCGGAAAGCAGGACATCCGCCTTCAACTCCTGTAAAAGTATACCGTCCGTCATAATAACGATTCGGGTTTGAGGCAGGGTTTCGTCGATGAAGCGCATCTTGTATCCGACAATTCCGGGGATTGTACCGTTGTACTGGCGAGCAATAAAATGGGATACGGAAACCGCTGCAATCCTTCTCGGCTGAGTGACGCCTATCCTGCCGCTTTTTGCAAACCCCGCATCGTAGAGAATTTTCGGTATCTGCGTTGTTTTACCGGATCCGGTTGGACTTTCAACGACAACCACCCGGTTTTTTTTCAGGGCTTTGATAATGGCATTCCTGTGTTGGTATACCGGAAGTTTTTTTATATCGATCATAGTTCTCTCCACGCTTCATACCGGCTCATCGATGTGCTTGATAAATCCCTTTTCCATGAGCATCTTCGTTTTTTCTCTCGTCTCACGGATAATCGTCTCGGATAGTGTGAACAGCTCGTTTTTTTTCATCTTCACACCTGCTATTCCCTGTTCGATCGCCCTCGCTCCCACCGCAGCCGCCACACGGGGAAACACCTCCCACTCTTCCATTGTAGGGATGATGTAGTCTTCCCGCAAGCCTTTCGCTTCGGCTGTCTTTGCAATCTCCTTTCCGGCTTCGATGCACATTTCGTCCGTAATCATTCGTGCACGAACATCGAGTGTACCGCGAAAAATACCGGGAAAACCGAGTGAATTGTTGACCTGGTTGGGAAAATCGCCTCTGCCGGTTGCAACAATGCGTGCGCCCGCCTCTTTTGCCTCCCACGGCCAAATTTCAGGTATCGGATTTGCGCATGCAAAAACCACCGCATTTTTACCCATCCCTGAAATCCACTCCTTCTGTATCGTATCGGGGCCGGGACGTGACAGCGCGATGAGAACATCGGCACCCTTGAGAGCCCTATCTATCGAAACATCCTCATTCCGCTCATTCGTTCGTTCACACATCCTCCACTTCTCATACAGAGCGGGATTATCACTGATATCCGTCCGTCTCCTGGACAAAGCACCTTTTGAATCGAACATCATACAGTTACCGGCTGCTGCCCCGGCCTTGAAAATAATATCGGCAATTCTGATATTGGCGGCTCCGGACCCCACGAATACGATTCTTGTATTTTCAAGCTTTTTTCCCGCGACCTTCAGCGCATTGATGAGTCCTGCGAGCGTTACAGCCGCCGTGCCCTGCTGATCGTCATGCCAGACAGGAATCGGACACTCGTTTCGCAGCCTCTCGAGAATGCGAAAACATTTCGGCTGTGCGATATCCTCCAAGTTGATTCCTCCGAAGGCTGGATGAAGGAGCTTGACGGTCTCTACAAAGGTATCCGGGTCCTTTGTGTCGAGGCAGATCGGGAAAGCATCCACACCGCCGAGATACTTGAAGAGGAGGGCCTTGCCCTCCATAACCGGAAGCGCCGCAGTCGGCCCGATGTCTCCGAGCCCGAGCACCCTTGTTCCGTCGGAAACCACCGCCACAGTATTCCACTTGCTCGTATACTCGTATGCCAGGTCCCTGTCAGCCTGTATTTCCCTGCACGGTGCAGCGACTCCCGGAGTATACCAGACGTCGAAATCGTGCATATCCCGCACACGACAGCGAGGCACTGTTTCAATTTTGCCCCTGTACATCCTGTGGAGTTTCGGCGCGACTTCAAGCGGTTTTCCGGCCTTCGCGAGAAGGCGCTCGACATCATGATCCATTTTAATTCATCCTTTCACGCACATTGTAATCTTTCCCCGACAAAAGGACTGTCCGGATTACGCCCCACTAAATGTAACAATATGTCCTGTATTTAACAATACACTTTATTGTTGCTGCTTTACTCTAGCGTGAACGTAATCAGATCTTATATGGAGGCTTAGCGTCCGGACAATACAGCCGGTGCACGCATCTGGATTTATCAACAAATCCAATCGACCGGACATAACCTCCGTTTAAAAGCCTTCGGCTCGGTGCCGTCGCGGAGAACACGCCCCGCATCGGCTGGATTGGATTGAATGTCGAGCTTTAAAGAACAGAGAAATGGTTAACGACTCGTTACGTCTTGACAAGATTTGCGGTACAAAGTAATGTAATTCTATCATTTAAAAGGAGAACCCGGTGATTCACGAATATGAGTCGGTGGTCGTAGGAGCAGGTGGTGCAGGTCTGTACGCAGCGCTCGAGGCGAGCAGGACGGCCCGAACAGCGGTACTTTCAAAGCTCCACCCCATGCGGAGCCATACAGGAGCGGCACAGGGCGGTATAAGCGCAGCCCTTGGAAACGTCGAAGAAGACCTGCCCGAATGGCACGCATTCGATACGGTAAAGGGCGGCGACTATCTCACCGACCAATCGGCGGCACTTCTCCTGGCAGACGACGCAATACGTGCCGTGATCGATCTCGAACACAGAGGGCTCCCGTTCAACAGAACGGCCGCAGGCCGAATCGATCAGCGACGTTTCGGCGGCCATACCCGAAACTTCGGCGAATCGGCTGTGAGACGTTCCTGCTTCGCCGCGGACAGAACCGGCCACATGATCCTTCAGACTCTCTACCAGCAGTGCATAAAAAATGAGGTTTCCTTCTTCGATGAATTTCAACTGCTCGACGTTATTATCGAAGGCAGACAGTGCAAGGGGGTGGTGGCAATTGAGCTCGGCACCGGTGAAATACATGTATTCAAGGCGGCGGCCGTCCTGTTTGCAACCGGCGGTTTCGGCAGGATGTTCAGAATAACCTCCAATGCGTACGCAAATACGGGGGACGGGCCCGCCGTTCTCGCGCGGCGCGGCGTTCCCCTTGAAGATATGGAGTTCTTCCAGTTTCATCCCACCGGAATTCGCGGTATGGGTATTCTGATTACCGAGGGGGTGCGAGGAGAGGGCGGTATTCTTCGAAACAGCCGAGGCGAACGGTTCATGGAACGGTATACTCCGACCCTTCTCGATCTTGCTCCCCGCGATATTGTGTCGCGGGCCGTCATAGCGGAGATCAGGGAGGGAAGAGGTATTATTGGCAACGGCTCGGTCGACGACTATGTGCACCTCGATGCGACGCATCTGGGAAAAGAGGTTATAGAGGCAAAACTGCCGGATATTGCTGAATTTTGCCGCACCTACCAGGGTATAGACCCTGCAGAACATATGATTCCGGTCATGCCGACAGCGCACTATGCAATGGGCGGGATACCGACCGACATCGACGGTCGAGTTATAGCTGACGGCAGCGGGCATGTCTATGAAGGGCTGTACGCGGCCGGAGAGTGCGCCTGCGTCTCGGTACACGGCGCAAACAGGCTCGGCACAAACAGCCTGGTCGATCTCGTGGTTTTCGGTCGGAGGGCCGGTATACATATGAGAGACTTCGTAAAAGGCGCACCTGCTCCCGCAGTCGCGAGGGATTCCGGCGATGAAGCGCTGCGTTTCATCGACGATTTGAGAGGCAGATCTCGCGGCATCCACGGGGGGTATATCCGGCAGGAGATGGCATCCGTCATGATGGAGAAGGTGGGGATTTACAGGAAAGGGCCTCAAATGCGGACAGCAATCGATACGCTGAAGGATCTTCGTGAACGCTACGGCGAAGTCTCGGTGCAGGATAATAAAATCGGCTTCAACACCGATCTTCTGGAGATTATCGAGCTGCGGAATCTCATCGATCTCGCCTATATCACCGCCTGTTCGGCGTATAACCGGGAGGAGAGCAGGGGCGCTCATTTCAGGGAGGACTTCCCCGAACGTGACGACGAGCACTGGTTGACACACACACTCGCCTGGCTTACGAAAGAGAGTGTTAAAATCGATTACAAACCGGTGGACATTGCGAGGTGGGAGCCAAAACCGCGGGCCTATTAACCGAAAATGTGCATATGCCCAGGAGTATAATAAATGAATGTGGTGCTTAAAATCGAACGTTTCAACCCGTCTTCCGACGAGGCGCCGTACTTCAGGGAATATTCTGTCGATGCATCCGTAAACGATCGTGTTCTCGATCTGTTGATGCACGTGAAACGGTTTATGGACGGGTCCCTCGCCTTTCGGAAAAGCTGTGCGCACGGTATATGCGGTTCAGATGCAATGATTATCAACGGCACGGAGAGGCTCGCCTGTAAAACCCTCGTAAAGGATGTTGCCGAAAATGACGGCGACAGCATAACAATCCGGCCGCTGAAAAACCTTCCTGTCCAGCGCGACCTCATGGTGGATCAGAACGAGTTCTTCAATCGTTTCCGATCGGTAAAACCTTTCCTCTTGAACGATGAGGAGGACCCCGAAAGGGAGCGGATACAGTCTCCGGAAGAGAGAAAAAAATACGACGATGCAACAAAGTGCATCCTCTGCGCAGCATGTTTTTCGGCCTGTCCGGTTATCCGCGAAAAGAACCCGCTCTTTCTCGGACCGGCTCAGATCGTACAGGCATCGCGGTTTCTCGATGACAGCAGGGACAGGGGGCTCGAAGCACGGCTCGACGTGCTCGATGCCCCGAATGGTGTATGGCCATGTGAAAATCACTTCAGATGCACCGAGGTATGCCCGCGCGGCATCAAGGTGACAAAACTCATCAATTTGACAAAAAAGAAGATAAAAAGTTTCCGGGAGCAGAGGGGTCGGTGAGATGAAACTGTACGAATACCAGGCCAAAGAACTCTTCGAACAAAACGGTATTCAGACGGCGCCGGGGAGAGTGATCGATGCGCCGGAAGATGCATTCGGGGCAGCCGAAGAGCTCGGCGGCGCAGTGGCCCTAAAAGCCCAGGTCCTGGTCGGCGGGAGAGGAAAAGCAGGCGGCGTGAAAATCGCCTCCTCCCCGGAAGAAGCAGTCGCCCATGCGAGATCAATCCTCAACATGTCCATCAAATCTCTTCCGGTAAAAAAAGCTCTGGTCGTCAAAGCTCTTACCATTCAGTCCGAGTACTATATCGGAATCACCGTCGACCGTTCATCGAAACTGATCACCATCATAACAAGCGCAGCCGGTGGCGTTGATATTGAAGAGCTCGCGGCCAATGAACCCGATAAAATACACACTCTCCCGATCAATCCTCTGAAGGGACTGGACGAGAAACGCTGTCGTTCGATGCTTACCGCGGTATTCAGCAGCAGACAACTGGCCCAAAAGGCCTTTGAGACCGTACAAAAATTATACCGGCTTTTTATCGGGATCGACGGTTCACTCGTTGAGATCAATCCCTATGCGTTGACTGAAAAAAGCGGACTTCTCGCTCTGGACGCCAAAATCATTATAGATGAAAACGGCGCATACAAGCACCCGGAGCTTGAAAATCTAAGAAATCCCGAGGAGTACGGCCCGGACGAGCTTGAAGCACGTGAATACGGTCTCAGCTTTGTAAGCCTCGATGGAGACATCGGCTGTATCGTAAACGGCGCGGGACTCGCAATGGCGACCATGGACATCATAAAACTGGCGGGAGGGGCTCCGGCAAACTTTCTCGACGTAGGAGGAAGCTCGAGTCCTGAAAAGGTTGTACATGCATTCGAAATAATATCCCGCAATCGAGAGGTGAAAGCCATACTGATCAATATATTCGGCGGCATTACCCGCTGCGATGATGTTGCAAGGGGCATAGTGCGGGCAAAACAAACGGTGCAGCTCGAGCTGCCGCTCGTCATACGGCTGATCGGGACGAACGAAAAGAAGGGCCAGGCCATTCTGAAAAAAGCGGGAATCGATGTTTTTGAAAAACTGACGGAGGCGGTCGAGAAGGTGGTGCAGTACGCCGCCCTCGTGAAATAAAATCGCGGCGGATTCTTGAGACTGCAGAGCACAGCGAAAGGGAGGTAAAAATACACGCGGCGGGGCGAAAGGCATTCGACGAACCCGCTTTTTGTCTCGGGTCGGGGCGCTGTTTTATTTGACTTACTGTGAAAGCCTTACAGAAGTGAAGATGCGGAGCGGATATGAGCATACTTATCGACAGGAACACAAGGGTACTGGTGCAGGGGATTACCGGCCATGACGGCTCGTTTCATGCCGGTTCCATGCTCGCATACGGAACCAGGGTCGTTGCCGGCGTTACGCCGAAAAGGGGCGGACAGGTCATCAACGGTATTCCCGTTTATAATA
This sequence comes from uncultured Spirochaetota bacterium, assembly GCA_964521865.1. Lineage (GTDB taxonomy): Bacteria > Spirochaetota > B62-G9 > B62-G9 > DRHN01 > CAYSRJ01. The sequence continues at coordinate 230,952 of CAZFTJ010000002.1, forward strand.
CCGTCAGGGAATGCCGAATGCAGACCGGGATCGACTGTTCCGTCATATTCGTTCCGGCGAAATTCGCAAGCAGCGCGTTACGTGAAGCTGCAGATGCGGGGATTCCCCTCATAATATGCATCACTGAAGGCATTCCGGTGCTTGAAATGATAGAAAACTACCACTATGTACGGGAGCGCGGGCTCAGGCTCATCGGCCCGAACTGTCCGGGTATCATCACGCCTGAAGAATGCAAAGTCGGCATCATGCCCGCACGTATACACAAGCCCGGGCGTATAGGAGTTATGTCCAGAAGCGGAACGCTTACCTATGAGATTGTATACAATCTTACACTGAACGGATTCGGGCAATCGACCTGTGTGGGAATCGGCGGCGATCCGATTATCGGTACCGATTTTGTCGAGCTTCTCAGGATGTTCGAGAACGATCCCGGCACCGATGCCGTGGCGCTCATCGGCGAAATCGGTGGTGATGACGAGGAGAAGGCTGCCGACTTTATTGCGAGCAATATGAGCAAACCGTTGGTGGCTTTCATTTCCGGAAGAACCGCTCCGAAAGGGAAGAGAATGGGGCATGCGGGCGCAATAGTCTCCGGCGGCAAGGGTACGGCCGAAGCAAAGCTGAAGGCGTTCAAAGAGGCGGGAGTTCCGGTTGCCGACAGGCCTGACGAAATCCCCGTGCTGCTGCGAGACCTCCTCGGATGAGGCCTGCATTGTCAAAATCCCCAGTTCCCGGAAGGCGGACCCAGGCTTTGATACGCCTGTGAAAATAAAGCTGTTTGTATAAACTTCGCGCGAGTAGTGCTGCACTGCTGGAAACCCCCTTAGTTTTTGACGGGGCAGGGCGCCCTGCCTGTAAGGGGCATATTATTAAAAACACGGTAATGGAGCAGATCGTTATGTTCGATCCCGTATTCACCCCTGAAAACCTGCACTACTTGGAGGAACTGTACAGGTCCTGGCGTGAAGCCCCCGATTCCGTCGATAAAGAATGGCAGGACATGTTTGCAGGTGCACGTTTTTCCGACTCGATCACAGCACGCTCAACACAGAAGTCCTTGAAAGTACAGAGCGCGGCATACAAACAGAGCAGAGTCGAAAGCCTCATATGGGCGTATCGGGATGTGGGATACCTGTACGCGCGTCTCAATCCTCTTACCGGCTACCTGAGCGCAGATCTCCACTACCTTTATAGACAGAGAGAAGGGAAATACGAACGTCTGACGCCGGATGAGTTCGGTCTTTCGGAGGAAGATCTACACACTGCTTTTTCCGCAGGAAGATACCTGAAGCCTGAAAGAGCACCGCTGGTTGAAATCATTCAAGCGCTGACAGAGACCTACTGCTCTTCGATCGGCGTAGAATTTCTACACATTCAGGACAAGACAATCAGGAACTGGCTCATGAAACAGATGGAATCGACACGGAACAGGCCCCTCATGCTGGATGAAAAACGAAGAATCATGCTTGAAGATCTCATAAAAGCGGAAGAGTTCGAACATTTTCTGCATTCACGTTTCATCGGGCAGAAGAGGTTTTCTCTGGAAGGGGCCGAGGTTCTCATTCCTGCTCTGCACTTTCTCGTAGACAGCTGCGCGTACAGAGGTGTTGAGGAGATTTTTCTCGGTATGTCACACAGGGGCAGACTGAATGTACTCGCAAATATACTCGACAAGCCGCTTGATGAAATTTTTTCATCCTTCGAAGCATTTGAAATCCCGCAAGCGTACGGAGGCTCGGGGGATGTCAAATACCACCTCGGATACCGTAGAATGCATTTAAATGAAGATAAAAGCTCTCTTTCAATCAGCCTTGCACCCAACCCGAGTCATCTCGAGTCGGTCGATGCGGTTGTCGAAGGCATGGCGAGGGCTGCGCAGGACCGACTCCATGATACGGGGAGAAAACAGGTAGTACCCGTTCTCATACACGGTGATGCCGCGTTTTCGGGACAGGGGGTTGTCGCGGAGGTATTGAACCTTTCGCAGCTCAACGGGTATAAAACAGGCGGCACAATTCATATTGTCATAAACAATCAAATAGGGTTTACAACGTCCACAAAGGATGCACGGTCCACCTTCTTTCCCACCGATGTGGTGAAAATGGAGCCGATACCGATTTTCCATGTAAACGGCGACGACCCTGAAGCGGTTATTCATGTTATTAATATGGCTTTCAACTTCAGACAGGAGTTCGGGAGAGATGTGGTGGTCGATATTTTCTGCTACCGTCGTCACGGGCATAATGAAGGCGATGAACCTTCTTTTACCCATCCGCGTATGTATGCACTCATAAAAAATCATCAAAGTGTCAGAACACTGTACGCACAGCAGCTCGCCGACAGAGGAACGTTCGGGCCCGAAGAGCAGCGCAGAATATCTGACGGGTATAAAAGCCTTCTGAGAGAGGCGATGAAAAGCCGTATTCGGGAAGTGAGGCCGGGCGTGGAAATCGGATCTGACGAGTGTATTCAGGAAAAATGTGAAAAACCGCAATCGGTCGACACGGCAATCGACCGTTTATTACTCACGGATATTGCGCGAAAGGCAACTCAAATACCCGGATGGTTTCACGCACACAAAAAATTACAGCGAATAATTCACGAAAAAAGAAAAAGGATTGACGGGGGCGGTATAATTGATTATTCACTTGCCGAGACCATTGCATTCGGTTCTCTGCTTGTTGAAGGAATACCGATCCGCCTCAGCGGGGAAGATAGCGGGCGCGGCACATTTTCTCAACGGCATGCGGTCTGGTGGGATACAGAATCCGACGAACCTCTTCCCTACGTGCCGCTCAACAATATTGCAGACGGACAGGCCGTGTTTTCCGTGTACGACAGCCCTCTTTCCGAATACTCGATTCTCGGATTCGAATACGGGTACTCCATTTCAAACCCGCGGGTTCTTGTGCTCTGGGAAGCACAGTTCGGCGATTTCAGCAACGGCGCCCAGGTTGTCATCGACAACTATATTGCATCGGGAGAAGCGAAATGGAGAAACCTCTGCCCCCTCACCCTTCTGCTGCCGCATGGGTACGAGGGGCAGGGTCCTGAGCATTCGAGCGCGCATCTGGAACGCTTTCTTCAACTCTGTGCGGCGCATAACCTTCAGGTGTGCAATCCCACCACTCCGGCCCAGTACTTCCACCTCCTGCGAAGGCAGGCGAAATCCGGCAGCAGGCCGCTCGTGATCATGACACCGAAAAGCCTGCTCAGGCATCCGAAGGCGGTTTCTTCTCAAAAGGAGCTTACCTCAGGCAGTTTCATGAGTCTTATCGACGAGTCGGAGCTTTCAGCCGCTCCGGAAACAATCAAAACAGTCTGTTTCTGCACGGGAAAGATATACTACACATTAACGGAAAAAAGAGCATTGATGGGGGTGAAAGACACGGCTGCAGTCAGAATTGAGCAGTTGTACCCGTTCCCCGCCCGAGAGATTGATGGTGTGTTCAAAAGATATCTGGGCGCTGAAAAATATCTCTGGGTGCAGGAGGAACCGCGCAATCGCGGTGCGTGGGGGTTTATCAAAGACCGATTCGATCGTGACCTTGATTTCAGGAATCTGCAGTACATCGGACGTGAAGAGAGCGCGTCGCCCGCCACCGGGTTTCATGCAAGACATCAGCAGGAACGGGAGGATATTCTGAATCGTGTATTTGGCGGGGCAGTCGTGAAAAAAAACGTCCGGAGGGACGTACGTAAAAAACAGGCTTCTGTATAGCTTTCGGACAGGAGACCGGTTCGTGCGGGTACAAAGATCATACCAATAGGAGTTTAGTAATGAAAGCCGTCGAAGTTCCCGAAATAGGTGAATCAATAACAGAGGGTATACTCGCCGCGTGGCTCAAGGAGGACGGAGAATACGTCGAGGAACAGGAAGAGTTGTTCGAGCTGGAGACCGACAAAGCCACTCTGGCCGTTCCTTCACCTGCTTCAGGTATTCTGAAAATCAGGGCCGAACAGGGGGCGCAAGTCCGGGTGGGTCAGGTTATTGCTGAGATTGAGCCCGGAAAAGCTCAAACGAAATCCGGCCCTGCCGCGGATATGGATTTTGAGATAAAACTCGAGGAAGAAAAGCCCTCACAAGCCCCGCCTGTAGAAGAAAAAACGAAAGAGGTTCCTGCAGAGAAGGAGACTGTTCAATTTACAAAGCACGCGATGACAGGGCCTGCTGCTGTACTCTCTCCTGCGGTCAGCAGACTGATTCAACAGTACAGGATTGATCCGGCAACCATAAAGGGCACCGGAAAAGACGGCAGAATTACCAAGGGAGACGTTCTCGCTCATATCGAAGACGCGAAAAAAGCAAAAGAACCTGTCGGGGAAATCGTTCTGGATATCGATAAAAAAGAGGAGAAGCTGTCCGATAGGGTACCAAAGAGAGAAAAGCGTGTCAGGATGACCTCCATCCGCAAAAGAATGGCCGAAAACCTGCTTCATGCAAAACAGAATGCTGCGCATGTAACAACCTTCAATGAAATAGACATGACCCAGGTTATACAGCTGAGAAAGACATACGGAGAATCCTTTGCCGAAAAATACGGTACGCGGCTCGGATTCATGTCTTTTTTCGTCAAGGCGTGCTGTGCCGCGCTCGTCGCCTACCCTATTCTCAACGCAGAAGTCGATGGTGACGATATCGTCTACCACGAGTACTGCAATATCGGCGTTGCAGTATCCACGGACAGGGGCCTCATCGTGCCGGTAATCAGCGACGCGGAAGCACTGAGTTTTGCCGAGATTGAAGAGAGGATCAGAAGCTTTATAACGCGCGCGAGAGAAAAGAAGCTTACCGTTTCAGAGCTCGCGGGGGGTACGTTTTCCATTACCAACGGCGGTGTATTCGGAAGCCTTCTCTCCACCCCGATTCCCAACCCGCCCCAGGTTGCCATTCTGGGTATGCATGCAATCAACGACAGGCCGGTCGCCGTGAACGGTGAAGTAACCGTACGTCCAATGATGTACGTTTCTCTCACCTACGATCATAGAATAGTGGAAGGCAGAGATGCTGTTCGTTTTTTGGTGAGGGTCAGGGAGTGTATTGAAGATCCATCCAGAATTCTTATCGATGTTTGAGAGAGGCGCTGAAATGGCTGATAAAAAAGCGTATGATATTACCGTCATCGGAGCCGGCTCTGCAGGATACGTCACGGCGATACGGGCGGCACAGCTCGGCATGTCGGCCGCGGTAGCGGATAGAAATGAGTATCCCGGTGGAACCTGCCTGAACATCGGGTGTATACCCTCAAAGTATCTTCTCGAATCGAGCGAGCTGTACTACCGTGCGAAAAACGAGCTCATAGATCGCGGCATTATCGCGAAATCAGTACAGCTCGACCTGAAAAAAATGATGGAAAGAAAACAAGGCGTCGTGCTGCGGCTTGTAAAGGGAGTAAAGCTCCTGTTGAAAGAAAACGGCATAGACCTTTTCAGGGGAAATGCCAGGATACTGCCTCCATCCGGAAAAAACGATCATTCCGTTGAAATAACCTCCGATACGGGAAGAAAACGCGTTGTCGATACGGAAAGAATAATTGTCGCTACCGGTAGTGAGCCGGTCGAGCTGACATCCGTACCATTCAATTACACCGACATCGTAAGCTCGACAGAGGCGCTTTCCTTCTCTTCTGTTCCAAAAAAGCTTATTGTTATCGGTGCAGGGGCTATTGGGCTCGAGATGGGTAGCATATGGGCTCGTCTCGGGAGCGCGGTTACGGTGATAGAGCTCATGCCTCAGATACTGCCGGGGTGGGACAAGCAGATTGCGCGTCATCTGCAGAGCGTGCTGAGCAGGCAGGGGATGACTTTCAAGCTCGCGTCCTCGGTAACAGGGTTCACAAAAAGGGGGGGCGTCGTATCTGTATCTTTCAGTGAGGGAAAATCGGATACACAAACGACGCTCCAGGCTCATAAGGTTCTTGTCGCTGCAGGAAGGAAACCGTATCATGAGGGACTCGGGCTCGAGAAACTCGGTGTGAGAATCGATAAAAAGAGCGGTTTCATCGGCGTAAACCGAAACTACCAAACGGATGCCGCCGGAATATACGCAATCGGTGATGTTATCGGCGGCGCCATGCTCGCCCACAAAGCCGGAGAAGAGGGAATTACCTGTGTTGAACGGATAGCGGGCATCCCGGCCCAGGTCAACTATAAAACCGTTCCCAATATACTGTATACCACTCCGGAAGCGGGAAGTGCTGGTTATACCGAAGAGGAGCTCAAGCACGAGGGGCGTGAATACAACACCGGAATGTTTCGGTTTGCGGCAAACGGACGTGCAATTGTACTCGGCGCCGATGAAGGTTTTGTAAAAATTCTCGCCGATAAAAAAACCGACGAGGTGCTCGGTGTCCATATTTTAGGACCGTGGGCTTCCGACCTCATTGCTGAAGCAGTTGCCGTCATGGAATTCGGCGGCAGTTCGGAAGATGTTGCACGAACCATGCACGCCCATCCAACCCTTTCCGAGGCGCTGAAGGAGGCAGCTCTGGCTGTGGACAACCGTTGTATTCATGCATTGAATTGAACTGCTCAGCCGACATGGAGAAGGTTGAATGAAGCTCGTCCGGCAGTATGCATCTGTACGACCAATGCGTCGCGCCAAAAAGGTGAACACCTTCTCCCCCGCGGGTCTGCGAGCTCCGAAGATGCAGTACGATAAGGGCTGGTTGCTCTGGTAAATACTTTACAGAAACGGAGGACGACATGGAAAAAATTCAATACGCTAGGGGACTGGAGGGAGTTATCGCCGGCGAAAGCAGGATCTGCTGCATAGACGGGGAAGAGGGAAAGCTCTACTACAGGGGATACTCCATCGAAGACCTGGCCCAACACTGCTCGTTTGAAGAAATCACCTATCTCCTCCTCTATGAAAAACTGCCGGGCCGTGAAGAGCTCGATGATTTCTCCAAAAGGATGCGCTCGTTCAGGGAGCTTAAGGAGCCGATCAAGTATATGATACACGAATTCCCCTCGGGTGCTCATCCGATGGAGCTTCTGCAGTCGGTTATGACCTATCTGAGCAGCTACGTCGACCACGTCATCCAGCACTCGGCTACCTGCAATTGCCGGGACACACTGCACCAGGTCTCACAGATGGCTTCGGTGATAGCGACCTTTTCCCGCTACCGCAGTGGAAAGGACTATGTGCCGCCCAGGCCCGATCTGTCGCACGGCGCTAATTTTCTGTACATGCTGCACGGAAAAGAGCCGGATGAGCTCGAAGGAGAGATAATGGACAAATGCCTTGTGCTCCATGCGGAGCACGGCTTCAATGCATCCACATTTACCTCCCGTGTTGTGGCTTCCACCCTTTCAACCTGCTACTGTTCGATATCCGCAGCAATGGGCGCTCTCTACGGCTCGCTTCACGGCGGTGCAAACGAAAAAGTCCTCGACATGATCGAACGAATCGGAGACAGGAAAAATGTGGAAAAATGGATCGACAATGCGCTGAAGAATAAACGCAAGATCATGGGAATGGGACACCGGGTATACAGAGCAAAAGACCCCCGGGCTAAAGTTATAGAAAAGTACCTGTACCGGCTTTCTGAAAAACAGAACGATTTCCGCTACTATGAGATACTGAAAGAGATCGAGCGTGTTTTCAGAGAGAGGATGGAGGAAAAAGGAAAACCGATATATCCGAATGTCGACTTCTTTTCAGGTTCTGTCTACCGTCTGCTCGGAATCGGCCCGATACTGTTTACCCCAATTTTCGCCGTGGCAAGAATATCCGGATGGCTCGCCCACATACTCGAACAGCGGGAAGACAACCGCATTTTCCGGCCCAGATCGTTGTACAATGGGCCGGAAGCTCGCACATTTGTACCCATAGATAAGAGGTAGTATAGTCAGACACTTTATACCGCCGGTGCACATCCATGTGCACCGTGTGCAACGTATTCGGTGGAGCGGACCATCTCTCTTTTGCGAGCACTCGGCCTGACACGGAGAATATGCCGCTCGCTGTCGGTAATAGACCTTTTCAGGATCCCTATGGAAATGCACAGCTTTTTCTGGATATATATTCTCCGCGTTGCCGGCAATCGATACTATACGGGATATACAACGGACATATACCGGCGATTCATGGAACATCAATCAGGCAGCAGGAAAAGCAGGTTCACGAGAAGCTTTCCTCCTGAAAAAATAGAGCAGTGCTGGAAGGTATATGCCGACCGGGGAACCGCCATGTTCGTTGAAAATTTTATTAAAAAAAAGAAACGGCATATAAAGGAGCGCTTTATAAAACAACCCCAGCTGCTAAAGCAACAGATTCTCAAAATGTGTGGGAGAAATATTCCTATACAGGTTACAAAACCGGACCTTTTTCCCCGATCGTCTGAAAAATCCACGAAAAAATCCCTAAAAAATCCAGGGACGGCTCGGATATATGACAGAACGGACAATAAAATACCCCGGGGAAAAGGAGGTAAAACCCCGGGGCAATTCAAATGACATAATGGCAGCCGTAATTCAAGACAACTGCAGTAAATATAATGCTTTTTTGTCACATGTCCCAAATAAATTTTTAATCAATCTTGGAATACTCAGTGTCTGTTTTTTGGAAGCAGGGCCTTTCTGCTTAAATTGATCCGCCCGAGCGCATCGATTTCCGTCACCTTGACCTTTACCCGGTCTCCGACCTTCAGTACATCACTCACCTTGTTGACATGACGGTGCTCGAGCTGTGAAATATGGCAGAGCCCCTCCTGTCCGGGAAGAACTTCAATAAAGGCGCCGAAATCCAGGATTCTTTTCACCTCGCCTTCGTACGCCTTTCCAACTTCCACCTCATCCGTAAGCAGCTTCACCATGTCATATGCCGCCTGTGCGTCTCCCTCGCCCTTGCTTGAAACGGTCACGACACCATCGTCCTCAACCCACACGTTTGCCCCTGTCTTCTCGATTATAGAACGGATTGTCTTGCCTGCGGGTCCGATAACCGTTCCGATTTTATCCTGCGGTATTTTCAAAGTAAGGATTTTCGGGGCGAAGCTCGAGATACTATCAACTGGTTTTTCGATTACCTTCGCCATCTCATCCAGTATAAAGAGTCTTCCTTCACGGGCCTGCCCGAGCGCCTCGCGCATTATCTGTGTGGAAATACCGCTTCCCTTGACATCCATCTGAAAAGCGGTAATGCCATTGACGGTTCCCGCAACTTTGAAATCCATGTCTCCCAGATGATCTTCGGTGCCGAGAATATCGGAGAGTATTGCATACTTACCGTTTTCGATAACGAGGCCCATTGCAACTCCTGCCACGGAATCCCTTATCGGTACTCCCGCACTGAGCAATGAAAGCGTACCTGAACATACGGATGCCATTGAGGAGGAGCCGTTCGATTCCGTAATCTCGGATACCACCCTCACCGTATAGGGGAATTCCTCCTTGCTCGGCATCACCGCATCGATTGCGCGCTCCGCCAGATGTCCGTGACCTATTTCCCGTCTCCCCGGGCCGAGCTTGTTTCCGACCTCGCCGACCGAGAATGGCGGAAAGTTATAATGCAGCATAAAAGCCTTGGTTCCCTCACCCTCGATATTATCGTATCTCTGTTCGTCGGTTACCGTTCCAAGGCTCGTAATGGCTATACTCTGTGTCTCTCCTCTGGTAAACAGTGCAGAACCGTGTGTCCTGGGGAAAAGGTCCAATTCTATTGTTATCGGCCGAATATCCCTCGGTCCTCTGTTGTCGGTCCTCCTGCCGTCTTTGAGAATAGAAGAACGGACAATCTCTCTCTCTATTTCTTCAAGCTCATCATATACATATCGGGGGAGCTCTTCGCCGAATTTTTCACTTATCTTTTGTATCGTCTGTTCACCCGCTTCCTCAACTGCGGCCTGCCGCTCCAACTTCTGTTGGATGAAACACGCCTTTTCATAGCGGGGAATTGCAATCTTTCTCACCTCCTGAATCATCGCCTCGTCCCTCTGTTCCTCAACAAATTCGACCTTGTCCTTCCCCATATGGTCGATGAGCTCCTGCTGCACCCTGATGATGTCCTTGATGTAGCTCTCGGCAAATGTAATGCCGCCGAGGAGCTCCTCCTCGGTTACCTCTTTAGCACCACCTTCGACCATGACAATCGCTTCGTTCGTGCCCGCAACGACGAGCTCGAGACGACCTTCCTCTTTCTGCGAGAAGGTTGGATTGATAATGTACTCGTCTTCCACCAGCCCCACGCGAACCGCGCCGATAAGCTTCCGCAGGGGAATGTCCGAAAGTCCCAGTGCAAGAGATGCGCCGTTCATTGCGAGGACGTCGGGCGGATGTATCTGATCGGTTGACATGGTAGTAACAAGCACCTGGATCTCGCGCCGATATCCCTTTGGAAAAAGCGGCCGAATGGGCCTGTCGATCAGGCGGGAAACAAGTATTTCCTTGTCGCTCGGCCGTCCTTCTCTCTTAAAAAAACCGCCGGGTATCTTCCCGGCTGCGTAGTATTTCTCGATGTAATTTACTGTGAGCGGAAGGTAATCGAGGCCTTTGGCATCATTCCTCGATGAACATGCAGTCGCAAGAACCGCAGAGCCCTCGTACTTTACGAGTACACTTCCATTTGACTGTCGCGCAATTTTTCCAGTTTCAAAGATCAGCGTTCCTTCACCAATTTTTAGTTCCGTTTTTTCTTTCATACAGACTTCACACCTACTTCCTTATTCCAAGTTTCCCTATAATGTCGCGATACCGCGTTATATCCTTATTTTTTAAATAATCAAGGAGCCGTCGTCTCTGGCCGACGAGCATCAGCAGTCCACGCCTCGAGTGGTGGTCCTGCTTGTTTACCTTGAAATGTTCGGTCAGATTCGAGATTCGCTCTGTAAGTATTGCGATCTGAACCTCAGGAGAGCCGGTATCGCTATCGTGTTTTTTAAAGTTTTCAATAAGCTCTCTCTTTTTTTCCCTTGTAATGGACATTCATAACTCCTTCACAATTTCAACGTGCTATGCTCAACCTGCCGGAGGACGGCGCTTTTTTACCTTCTCCCGGTCTAAACCGGCACAAAACAGCCGTTCGTATGGATAATATACTGTTTTTATATCAAATATCAAAACCTTTTATTCCCCGCAGGCGCTTTCGAAATAAAACCGGTATAGCCGGTTCTTCTGTACTGCGAAACCGGGGCTCTTTGCATAACGGGAGCGGGTGTTTGAGAGTTTTCCGGAGTACTGCAGATGAACCGGATCCTTATCGTATACAGAATACTCAATACTCACATCACTCCCTTTACAAACCTCAAACGAACGATTGGAAGCGGTAATCTCAATATCAACCCGTATTCCTGTTTGCACATTTTCAAGACATCCTGAAAACCGTCCCTCCGTCGGAAGCGCCCAGTCCGGAAAGAAGGATGAAAACAGGGGCGGATCGGTTTGCGTAAGGACAAAATAGGCATAGTACCGCTTTCCGAGTAAATTGCTCACAAGCTCGAAATTGCCCTTTTTCACCGCATTTCTGATTCTGGTGCTTGAAACGGGGGCCCCACCCCATGAAACAGCGTCTACTTCCATGAATTCGTAACCGAGCTGCGGTCCGTATTCCCTGAGGAGCGCGGTATCCCCATGATTACCCTTTCCAAATCGGAACCCCCGTCCAAGACAGTACAGCCGGGGCAACAGTGTGGATTTCAGGAATGATAAAAAAGAAAGAGGGATCAGATCGGCAAACTGCCGGGAGAAGTGGACATACAGGAGCAGCTCGATTCCTTGTTCTTCAAACATCGCAATCTTATCGGACGGTGCAGAGAGCTTTTCCGGGCGTTTGTTCAGAAGAATTGAAAGCGGATGTTCCTTGAATGTCAGAACAGCGGGTAAAAGACCCCTGTCTTTTGATTTTTGCACCAGGGAACGGACAATGCGCAGATGTCCCCTGTGAAAACCCTCGAAATTCCCTATGGTGAGCGCAACTTTTCCGTAAAAATATTCAAGTTTTTTAATCGTTTCGACAATATACATCCATCGTATCCCCAACTCTCCCAAATTTTTCTTCGATTGGAGATGTTCCAGAACTTGTTTTTCCTCAAACCTGCGGTCAGCTCTGTTTGAAGACTCTGTAATACCGTATGGTTTTTCCCGTTTCTACAAGAGCAACGAGACTTTCGGCATGCAGAAGACGAACATACCCTTTCGACATGTGTATCGGATGATTGTCGGGAATCAGGTTTTCAAAGGGAACCCCGTTGAAGATGAGGGGAAGTTGTCCGGCTGTTACTTCAAAGGCCGGATACATATCCAGTGCCCTATGAAGCGGCATAACCCGAACCGATCCGTCTATATCTTCGAGTCTGTATGCATCATCCACGGAAAACCGACCTATAGAAATCCTCCTGAGCTCCTGCAAAAATCCGCATGTTCCAAGAGCCGCAGCAACATCACGTGCAAGGGAACGTACGTATGTCCCTTTAGAACATACCACATCGATAACGATTCTGTTCCGCTCGACATCGACGCACCGTATCTGGCCGATTTTAACTGCTCTCGGTTTTATTTCCACCGATTCGCCGTCAAGCGCTCTTTTATACAGCCGTTTCCCCCGGTACCGAATAGCCGAAAAGGCAGGTGGAACCTGATTGATCACGCCTCTGAAACCTGCAAGAACCCGGTCGACCCGCACACGCGACACATCATACACGGGGCCTGTTTTCACTATCCTGCCGTATCGATCGAGGGTATCCGTTTCCATACCGAGATAAATCTGCGCCCTGTACTTCTTGTGCTGAGCCATCAGCAAATTCTGTACCGAGGTGCCCCTGTTAATGCAGACGATGAGCAGACCGGACGCGAACTTATCGAGTGTTCCGGCATGTCCCGCTTTTTTTACGCCGAGACTTTTTTTAACTTGTTTGACTGTTTCAAAGGATGTGCGGCCCACTTCCTTGTCAACAAGAAGTATACCATCTACATCCATTTCCTCTTTGAAACCTCTTTCAATATTCTGGAAACAATCAGACCGCCGATTTTTTCAACTTCACCCTCAAGAACAAACCCGCTCGCTTTGAAGTGACCTCCCCCTCCAAAAAGCAGGGCAATCGCATTGCAGTTGACATTGTTCGTAGATCTCAGGCTTACCTTCACCCTGTGCGCGTCGAGCTGCCGTATGAGAATTATGAGCTCAACGTTTTTCAACCCCCGAACCACCTCCAGAATTCCTTCATTATCCTCTTCGTCGGCCCCGGTTTCCCTGTAGATGGGAGCGGGAAGCGAAATATGAACGATTTTTCCGGAAAATTCGGTTTTCATCAGATACAGCGCCCTGCTGAGGAGTTGAAAGTGGGTTATTTTCTTATTGCTGTATATGTTTCTGTACGTCAGGGCGGGCTCAACCCCGTATTCTATGAGCCGTGAAGCTATCCTGAATACCCCTGCAGTCGTGTTTGAGTATGCGAACGATCCGGTATCTGTAAGGATGGAGGTGTAGAGACAGATAGCAACATCCTGATCGAGAAAATCCTCAACGCGGGGAATAAGATTGAAAAGCATCTCCCCGATACTCGATGCCGATACATCTATGTAGCAGTCTTGGTCATCCCCCGAATTCTCATGGTGATCGATACATATTATACATGCGGCCCGTTTAACATACTCGTAGACACCGCCTACCCTGGTTTCTGCTGCGCAATCGAGCAGAACAGCCAGATCGATATCGTCCTCATCCCACGGACCGTTATTCGCATATGTATGGATAACATCCGCATGCGGAAGCCATGCATACATTTCAGGTGTTTTGTCCTGATTGACGATGAATACATCTTTCCCCATGGATGTAAGAATCATGTACAGCGCGAGCTCAGATGCAAGGCCATCTCCATCGGGCCGGACATGGGTTGTGAGCACCACCCTCTGTGCTTTTTGAACTTTTTTCCAGATACCGCTCTTCTTTTCCTCTGTTGTCATATTCCCCGAACCGGAGCCTGAACCTCCAAACCGACAGCTTACTGTAAGGCGCTTTCATTAATTTTATGGACAAGCCGGACTCTCTCCTCGGTTTTATCATCAAGTATGAACATAAGGTGTGGAAAATACTTCATCCTGATCTGTCTGCTCAGTCTCTTCTGTATATAACCACGAGCGCTCCGAAGCCCTTCGATTGCTGCGCTCTGCTGCCTATCGGAGCCGATAACAGAAACAACAATTTTTGCGGATCGTCTGTCTTTGGATAGCATAACATCGAGAATAGTTATGAAAGAGTCGAGGCGGGGGTCCTTCAAACCTTTCAGCAGGAGAGAGGACAGCTTGATTTTTATTAGTTCTTCAATTTTCCTGGATCGAAAATCCATCGGCGTTATGCCCTGGCATCGAGTTTCTGTGCAATCTCGTGTATGATGAATGCTTCTATCGTATCGCCTTCCTTGATATCGTCATAGTTCTCTATCTTGATACCGCATTCGAAACCTGCGGCAACTTCTTTCTCATCATCCTTGAACCGTCTCAGACTCGCAATGTTTCCGCTGTACAGTTCGATCCCGTCTCGAATCAGACGGACGTTTGCCGCTCTTGTGATTCTACCCGAATTGACATACGTGCCTGCGACGTTACCGACTTTCGACACTCTGATCACCTTTCTCACTTCGCCGGTTCCGATAATCTCTTCACGAAGCTCGGGTGCGAGAAGGCCCTCCATTGCAGCCCGTACATCCTCGATGACATCGTAAATAATGCTGTACTTCTTTATCTCGACCTTCTCCTTTTTTGCCATTTCCGCAGCCCGTGCATTGGGCCTCACCCTGAAGCTGATAATCACCGCATTTGAAGCCGATGCCAGTATTATATCGGTTTCATTTACCGCACCGACTCCGGCATGTATACAGTTGAGCCTTATCTGCGAGGTTGAGAGCTTCATCAGAGAATCCTTGAGCGCTTCCGCAGAGCCCTGTACATCCGCCTTTATTATAACCTTGAACTCCTGAATCTCCCCTTCCCGGATCTGATCATAGAGATTTTCCAGTGTTACCTTTTTGATGTTTTTCGATTCCTCGAGGCGTTTCAGCTCCTGCCTCTTCTGCCCGATCTGTTTGGCGAGTTTTTCATTTGTGGTTACCTGAAACGGATCACCTGCAACCGGTAATCCGGAGAATCCGACAACTTCGACAGGATCCGAGGGAAATGCTTTTGTAACCGGTTTACCGCTGTCATCGAACATGGCCCTCACCCGGCCCGGATATATACCGGCGACAAACGGATCCTGCTGTTTGAGTGTTCCGGTGCGTACGAGAATTGTCGACACAATCCCTCTCCCGGGGTCGATCTTCGATTCGATCACCGTGCCGTTCGCGCGCCTGTCCGGATTTGCCTTGAGCTCGAGCATATCCGCCTGCAGTATTATTGCCTCCAGAAGATTGTCTATCCCCTTTTTTTGAAGAGCCGATACTTCGACCATAAGAGTATCACCGCCCCATTCCTCCGGAACCACATTCTTTTCAGCAAGCTCCGTCCGCACCTTGTCCGGTTTTGCACCCTTCAAATCGATTTTATTCAGCGCCACCACAATCGGCACCTTCGCCTCTTTTGCATGATCGATTGCTTCGATTGTCTGCGGCATGACACCGTCATCAGATGCAACCACGAGAACAACGATATCAGTCACCTTTGCTCCGCGTGCTCGCATCATGGTGAACGCTTCATGACCCGGTGTGTCGAGGAACACAATCTCCCTGTCATTCAGATGGACTTTATACGCACCGATATGCTGTGTAATGCCGCCCGACTCCGTATCGACGACATTTGTATTACGAATGGCGTCGAGAAGTTTTGTCTTTCCGTGATCCACATGACCCATAACCGTTACCACAGGAGACCGCGGCTTCAAATCCTCAGGAGCGTCTTCCTCCTCCTCTATGACCGTTTCATCGTATAGAGATATGACCTTTGTATTGCATCCATACTCTTCTGCCACAAGGGTCGCTGTTTCGGAATCGATCTGATCGTTTATACGCGCCATCACACCGAGAGTTATTAGTTTCGAGATAAGGTCGCTTGCCTTGAGGTTCATCTTGCGGGCAAGCTCTCCAACGGATATGGTTTCGAGAATCTCAATTTCTTTGGGGATGGGATTTGCGGTTACCGGCCGTACATCTTTCTTTTTATACTGAAGCAGCTTATCGAGATGCTCCTTTTCTTCTTCTTCCTTGATATACCTTCTGTATCCATGTTTTTTCTTGATGAATTTCTTACCGGCTTCCTTTTCTTTATCAGCTGTAGCGGGTTTTTCCTTCAGCTTGAAATGAGATTTCTTCTCTTCTTTGTCGGCCGGACGTTTCGATCTCGCCGCAGGCCGCAGTTTTTCCTTCTTCGTTTTTGCCCTCTCGGCGACCCCGGGTTTCCCCTGAGCCCGTGCTGCAGCCGTAGATTTTTCTTTCCTTGATGCGGCGGGTGCCTTAATCTGTTCCGTTTTATGCGGCTTTTTTAAAATTATGACTTTCTTTTTCTTGATGACTATTTTCTTGTGCTCTTCAGGTTCTTCCTTCTCCTTCTTTTTGATGAGTGCGACCTCAGGCCGCTTTCTCAGATTATTCTCCACGTATTCATGAAACTTGCCGAGCTCCTCATCGTTCAGCTTGTTTGCCGACTTTTTGTTTTTGATACCGAGCGAGCCGAGAATTTTTATAACCTCTTTCGTTTCGAGTTCCTCGCTTTTTGCCAATTCATGAACACGCATTTTTTACCTCATACCGTTATGCACAAATTATCACTCTTAGTCATCTTCGTCTTTAAAAATCAACTCAACACCGCAGTTCGGGCATTTATCCATGTCTTCGGTGATTTTCCCGCCGCAGCTCGGACACTCGTAGTACTCCTCTTCAACTTCCCCACCGCTCTCCGTTTTTACAAACTCTTCCTCTACAATCTCTATGTTATCCGAGAGGGTGGCGAGCAGTTTTTTCGCCATTTCTTCTTTCATACCATCAATTTCAGCAAGCTCTTTCACACTCTTATCAATAATATCTTCTATATTCAGAAGTCCAGCACTTTCAAGCACCGTCAGAGTCTCCGGGGGTATACCCGGAATATCCTTCACGGTAACAACCTCGGATTCCTCCTCCCGTACACTGAAGAGCTCATCGGCCGCCTTGCGGGCAAACTCCACGTATTCGGACGTTTCAAACTCCTTCTCGGGCATAACATCGAGACGCAGTCCGACCAGTTTCGAGACAAGCCGTATATTCTGACCCTGTCTGCCTATAGCGATGGAGAGCTGTGAATCGGGAACCACGATGAGCGCTTCCCTGTTCTCTTCATCCGTAAATATCACCCTGCTCAACTTTACGGGATTCATCGCATTTGCAATATACCTGCGTATATCCGGATCCCATTTGAGAATATCTATCTTCTCGCCCTCAAGCTCTCCTACAATAGCCTGTATTCGTATCCCCTTCAGCCCGACACATGCACCTACAGGGTCGACCTCCTCTCTCGGAGAGTACACCGCGACCTTGGTCCTGTACCCCGGATCCCGGACAATATTTTTAATCTCAATTGTTCCATCGGCGACCTCGGGCACCTCCAGCTCAAATATTTTTTTCACAAAGCTTGGATGGCTTCGAGAAAGAATTATCTGCGGCCCTTTGGTTCCCTTCTTGACTTCGAGCACCAGAGCCTTGATGCGTTCTCCGACCGTGTAACTCTCGCGGGGGGACTGCTGGCTCCTGGGCATAATCCCTTCGGCTTTTCCCAGATTGACGTAAATGGTTCCGCTACGCTCACGCTGGAAATAGCCGACAATCATCTCCCCCTCACGCTGCTTGAATTCGTTATACACGACGTCCTTCTCTATCTCTCTGAGCCTCTGGCGCACCACCTGTTTTGCAGTTTGCGCTGCTATTCTTCCAAAATCTTCGGGCTTCAGCTCGATGAGAAGCTCATCGCCCTTCTCCGCACCGGATACGAGTTTCTGTGCATCCTCAATGCTTATCTGAAATACGGGATCCTCGACATGTTCAACTATCTCTTTCTTTGAGTATATCTTTACAACATCATTCTCTTCGTCAATAAAGGTTTCAGCATTTGATGTAGTACCGAATCTCTTTTTATATGCAGCGAGGAGAGCCATCTCGATTGTCTTGAGTATGAGCTCCTCCGAGATCCCCTTATCAGCAACGAGCTGTTTGACTGCTTCACCTAACTCGTTTGCCATATTTCCTCCCTTACCCGTTTAATTTGGTTTTACGTATGTTGTCCAGAGGGATAGTAAGCACTTTTCCGTCAACCGAGAGTGCGACGTTACCGTCATTCATCCCTTCCAGTATCCCCTGAATAACCGTGCCTGCACCTTCTGCGGGAGGTTTTTCGAGGATAACCTTTACGAAGCGTCCTTTAAACAGGTTGTATTCTCGTCTGTTTTTAAATACTCTCTGTGTGCCGGGTGAAGAAACCTCCAGAGTGTAGTTCTCACTGTCGATCTGCGACAGAATAGAAAGCCTTTCATTGAACAGTCTCGTAATCCTTTCACAATCATTGATGGAAACCCCCCCATCCTTATCGATCACAGCCTTGATGTTCAGACCTCTTTTGCCTCCCACGGTAATAAGCTCAATAACTCGGACATTCAACGGTTCGGTTATCTTTTCAAGCTCCGAAAGCAATGTAGCATCGAATCTACCCATTGTCGATACCAAAATTGATGAAAGGTGCAATAAAAAAAGAGTCGGCACCGCGACTCTTGACGTACAAACAAATTCTCTGTATACCGAGCACCTTCAAGTTACTATAACATTTTTCAAATGTCAAGCGCTTTTAAAACCCGAAACAGCGTGGAGATATTCTTTCAGGCCAATACACTTTTTCGTTTTCAGAGGAATTTCAGTACAATAAAACCGGTTTCAGGCAGAGATTTTTTCTTTTCTTCGGTTAAGGATTCAATTCTATTTACCACTTCCATCCCGATGGTCTGTGCGCTCAAGCTTCTATCGCGAAGTATCGTCTCTTTGACAAGAGAATCGAATCGTTCTTTTTCCACCTCAATATCGTCGGCATTCGACGGAAGCACAACGAAAATATCATCTCTGTCAAAACGAATATCGGCGAAACCTACCTTATCTGAAAAGTTATCCTTCGAGAGTTTTCCGAGCTGAGGATAATCGAGAACGAGAGTTTTGATTTCTTCCTCCCCCTGCTTGAGGTAGCACGCTTCGATATGACCGCAGGAAGAGTATTCAACATTTTGCGTGTTTTCGTTGATGTGAATAAGTGAAAGATCGACCTGCAGTTTTCGCGTGAAACAGAGATCGTTGTACTGAATGAGGAGATCCTTTAGTTGTGCGTCTTCCCCGAGGAGCCCACGGAACCCGGCACGAAGACCGGGTATCTGCTCATAGAGTGTTTCGGGGTCGCCCTCCGGTACGCTGTAAGCCAGATAAAAATGGCTTTTTCCGGTCTGGTGATAAAACAGATATGTTCCTTCAACACCATCTGAATGGAATATATAACTGTTCGCCTGCACAAATGCAAGCTCGGCTGCATGCTTCTTGAAATGTATAGTCTTTAATTTCAAAAAGGTTTCACGCATCTTGTCCTCTGCGGCCGATGTTTTTTCAGCCTCCGGTTGTGCTGCTTTTTTTTCGGAGTCGGGTTTTTCCGTACCCCTTTTTGAAGCGGCCTGTGCGACGATCTCTCCTGTTTCCTCCTTTACTGCCGGTTTTGCTTCAGGTTCCGGTTTCCGTTCGACGGCAGTCTCATATACGGCCGGTGCGGAAGGTTCTGCTGCTCTTTGTGCCGCCTTGACAATCCCGGCTTCCGGCGGCCGTTCAGCCGAGGTTTCGGTTCCGGCTGATTCACCCTGTACAGCGATGCCGACTTCAGGTACAGCCCGGGGGGCAGGAGGCATTGCCCTGCTCATAAAAAAACCGGCCTGAGACTCAATTGTCTGCAGTTTTCCGCGTATCAGAAAAAAAGAAGGAAGAAACAAAAGGAGCATCGCCATAACAATATACGCGACCGAAAAGGGCAGAAAAAGCGGTAACCGATCAGGCAGATTGACAAATCGCGTGACATCCATGCCCATAATGAAATCCGCATCCTCCCTCCCGAATGGGTACAGGGGGAATGAAATTCTCTGTGTAAGCCATCCTTTCAGCCCAACGACCTGCATCCGGGGGAATCCGTCATGAAACTGCCAGACCAGCTCGATATTTTTATAATACTCAGCCGGAAGCCGTCTGGAGCGGTAACCCTCCAGTACGGAAGAATCCGTATGGAATATCAATCTGCCGTCTCTGTCGGTAACCCAGGCCTTTTCCACACCCCGGTTTTTCAGAAGGTCCCGTGCAATGCGTGTTACATCTTCTCTGTATGAGCTCCGATGAATTATTTCATCCTGAAACGAATATACTCCTCTCATAATTGATTCATAATATGCTCTGTTTATCGATTCGTAATAGCGAAAAAGAAAATAAAAGGAGCTCGAGAGGAAAAGGAGAACGGCGACGAATGCGGCAATAAGGAGCAGTATCGCAATTGCTTTTCTAGATGATCTTAATGAATGGAGCAGAAATCCGATTCTGTCTTTAATATCAATGCTCATACACGGCAGTCCGTTTTCAAAATTGATTCGTACGTATCCTGTAAACGTTTAAAACCGAAATCCTGCTACTGCAGGACGGAGCTGTATGAAAGCGTGTGAATATAATCCACAGCGATGATCTGTTTTATAACACTCGAGGATGAGCTGCTCAGCACATTATCGGGTTTCCCCCTCTCCAGCGTATCGTCGATGTAAATACTGCCGTTGTTATAGGCAATGAAACAGCCGCTCACCTTTCCGCCGCCGACAACAGCGTATTTCCTGTTGCTGATGATGTCATTCTGCACGACTGTCGGATTTGCCCCGTCTCTTGAATAGATGCCGTGACGCCCGTTGTCGGAAATACTGTTATTGCGAATATCCACATTTGACGATGAAACCACGATTCCGTCAATTCGATTTTTTTCTATTGTACATCCCGCTACGGCCGCACTGCCTGTTCCCTCTTCAAGCACAATACCGACAAGATTGGACTCAAATATGCTGTCCGTAATCTTCCCGCCGCCGTACAGCCGTACTCCATAATCTTTATTGTAACTGAATTTTGAATTTCGCACGTCGAGCCTGTAATTATTGGCGAGTATCCCTTTCCCATTCCCGTTTATGTCCGCGTTTGATATTCTCAGGTCACCGTTCAGAACAAAAATGCCTGTCTTGTTATTCATAATGTCGGCGATATCTATGCTCAGCGAGCTGTTTTTAATGAAGATTCCGTTCTCCTCACAATCGATTACGCTGATATCCGTAAAGGAAAGCCCGCTGCTGTTATCGAATACGGCAATGCCCGTTGCCGCCCTGGATAAAACCGTCTGTCGAATAGAGCCGGACGACCCGGCCAGATACCTGATCCCGCCCCACAATCCGCCTTCCGGACTCAACTGGGCATCGACGATGTTCAAAGTACCTCCATCGTTCACCGTTATGATGGTGTTCTCCGGAAACACAATCTTCCCCGTCAATACCGCTGTTTCTCCCTCATCGACGGTATACCCCTTTTCCTTCAGGTGCGCAGCACCGTAGTGTTTCGGTTTCGGCGGAGAAGGGACCTTTTTGACCTCCTTCTCTTTTCGAACAATCTTTTTTGGAGGCGGCTTTTTAACCGCAGAGGATACATCCCTGAAAATCTTGTCCGACGGCAGAACAATGTCTTTCTGGATCTGTTCACCCGAATATGCAGTAACACTTTCACCGACAGGCATGTATCCGCTCTCGTTTCCCGCCCTGTCGATGGCGGTAACGGTCACATAAAGTCCCCTGTCATGCAGTGCTGTTCTATCTACCAGAAGGTCGAGATAGTTCTTCGTGGTATATGCAACCCCATCCCAGCGGTCGCTCGAAGCGCCGTAATAGACCCGGTACTTTACTATATCTCCGTCTTTTGTTTCCCAGGTAATCCGAACCCTGTCTTCAGTAATGAATCTGTACGTTATATTAAAAGGCGGGGAAGGGGGAACCGTATCCTCGAGTACGATACCCGTCACGGAATAGGAAGGTCTGCTCAGCATACCTGCCGAATCAACAGACATGACCCTGAAGGAATAGGGAATACTGTTTTCGATAAGGGGTCTGCCGTTTTCCAAGACACCGTCGATTATATATGCGATAAGTCCGCCGCCGGTAATAACATATGCTTCGCCTCTCTTCGAGGACAACCCGTTTTTCGTATAATAAAGCCACTGTCCTTCGTCTTTGCGTATCTGAAGAACGTACCCGGCAACGTCCGGCGAATCCGAACCGTGGAAGAGCAGGTTGACCCGATTATTGACGGCCGATGTAACACCCAGCCCGAACGGTGCAGACGGCGGTCTGTTCTTTGTCCGTACGAGCGCAAGCGCATACGAAGATGAGTAGCCGGAACTGTTCTTCGAGTAAACTCGAACCGCGTATTCGGTATCCTCCTTCAGATTTCCGAATTCACAATAATTCTGTTTCATATCCGGGTATTTCATCACCGGTTCTCTTTCGTTCCCGATATAGAGCTCACACCTGTAGGCAGTCGCGTTTGCCATTGCATCCCAGCCGACCCGGATGATCGAACCCTCACCGTTTGGACGATCCACTTCAAAAGCCTCAATGCCTGTCGGGATCGGCGGTCTTGCGACCTTCCCCTCCTTGAATTTAATCTCAAGAGGCGGTGGAAAACCGCTGTAATATGCATTGATCGTATAGGTTCCTGATTTGAGATCTTTCAACTCGTAGGTACCTTCATCATCGGTCATCGTTTTTGCAACAACGACCCCCGATTCATCAGAACAGGTGATGGTGGCTCCAGGTATCGGTTCGCCTCTTTCATCTTTCAGCGTCCCTTTAATCAAACCTCCCTCGGGCTTTTTCTCCTCCCGGGTCTTTTCCTTCTCGATCTCGGCTCGTCTGGTTTCAATAATTGAAGTTACAGGATCGTTCTGCCCGTGAGAATCCGACACGTCTCCGGAATTCTCCCGGCCTGTATCCTGTCTGTCGGTCGGGGTTCCAGTGTCGGCCCGTTTTTCATTCGAAGAAGCGAAGGAAGCTGGAGGCAGCAGTAGAAAAAGTGCCGATATGAGCAGTACAAAAACGCGTTTCATAATTATCGGTCCCATGGATTTCTATTTATAAGAGGCAGATAGCTTTCCGAAAATCCTGTATTGTATACGTCATGATTAACGGTTTTCCAGAACGACCGCCTGAATGAAAGCAATCCCCTTTTGCTGTCCGCCATCCGGAGGGCAAACACCTCTCCGCTGTATGTCCCGGTTATTATCTCGGCCCTCCTGTCCCGATTGATGTCATACACAATCGGTGTCGTAAAGCTGTATGCATTCGTATTAAAAATACCGAGTAGTGTTCCCGTTCTTCCATCGAGCGCGTACAGAGCACCCGAGAGGGTGGTAAATATTACATCGAGGCTCCCGTCGGCATTTATATCGGCAAGAGCGATTCTCCCCAGAGAGGAGCCGTCGTCCGATTGAAAATTCCATATTTCCCGACGGGTCTCACCGGTATATGCCCGCACCAGTCCCTTGTCATCGATGCAGACTATTTCTTTGTTCCCGTCACCATCGACATCACCGATGGAAAGGCCTGCACTGTATGTCGATCCGGTTACCCATGTGAAGAGCAGGTTGCCTCTTTTCCCGTAGGCACTTATAATACCGTTTTTTGTGATGTTTACCAGATCGATATCACCATCGCCGTCAAGGTCCCCTGCAGCCCCGGGCCCGGCGGGCCTTCCGAGAACATCCTTTCTCCAGAGTCCCCACCCCGTCTTCCCGTCAACTGCAAAAAGTGACCCGTCGATTGCGGTAAATACGATGTCAGGCGTCGAATCATCATTAATATCGACTCCGACAGGCGAATACAAAACCTCTCCTTCTGCGTCAAAAAACTTCCACAGCTCAAAACCCGTTTTCCCGTCAATCGCAACAACATCCATATCATAGGTCTCGAATATGATATCCGGAACTCCGTCTCCGGTCACATCCGCTGCAAGGGGGAGCGAGGTGATTTTTTGCCCGCCGTCGTACGTCCAAACTTCCTCCATATTTACGGTATATGCGGTTATCGTCCCATCCTCACAGGTTACGATTATTTCAGGCAGTTTGTCTTTATCTATATCTACGAGCAGCGGTTCAAAAAACGGCTTTGCAAGCTCCCGCCTGAATATCTCGTCGCCGGTTTCCCCGCTCAGCGCAATCAATTCATTTTTTTTGTTCCCGAACACAACATCCTCGAATCGATCGGCGTCAATCCTACCCACCGCACCCGTACGAATTATGGCGCCGGTTTCCCTGGGAATGATGGGGTACTGCCAGAGAACATCGATGTTGATGCTTTCAGCCGAAGACAGCTGCACATTCTCAAAAGGCGATTCCTTTTGAATCTCCTTCATTTCATTTTCACTGTACACCGGCTTCTCCGAGAAACGAGTCTCCTTCATCTGCGCAACGTCAATACTCCTGATCAATGCGAGAGGATCAACGATGCGGCGGATATCCTCTTCCGAAGGCCTTGCAGGTTCCGGCCTCCGGACGGGAGCGCTCTCAACCGGAGCCCCGGGTGCCGCTTCGGGCGTCGTACCAACGGCAGCTTCGGGAGTAACGGCGGGCGCGGTTTCGGCAGGGGCTTGGGCCGGGGCTTCGAATGCACCCTCTTCCGGAAGCTGTTCGGCTGCTTTTTTTCCGAAGAGCTTTGCAACCGGTGAAAACAGCCTTGAAAAAAATCCCTTCTGCACCTCAGCACCCGAAAATGATTCTTCACCGGGAATTCCCTCACCCGTTTGCCCCGGCCCTCCCTTTTCTTTCGTTTGTACCGTCCGTTCGACCGATGCTTCTCCCCCTGACGGGGGCGGCAGCTCCACCAAAACGGCCTTCTTTCTGAAAAAAAGCCTCCCCAGGCCTCTGGGAACTGCAATCGCTGACCTCCTGGCTATACTGAGCGGGTCGGGCTCAGGCAGGCTGACCGAAACCCGTCTTCTGCGGAAAATTTTCAAACCGTCGCCCGATTCCGCGCTTTTCACACCGGCACCTGCTTCTTCCGGCATCGTCTCCCCACCTGTCTTCATATCCTCTTTACTCTGCTTTTGCGATAGACGCGTGGTTATCTGATCGGGAGATTCTCCCTGGGGAGTCTTTTCTACGGTCCCGACCTGAGTTTTTTCTCCGGTTACGACGATCTGCCCCGACACAACCGAGGATATCTGTCGCGTGGTAAAGAAGAAGATGAGAGCGATGGAGACGATAATAAGTCCCGCACCTGCACCGATATACAGTGCCAGCTTGGTTTTATCCGTCACCTTTTCTTTTTTTGAGGGATAGAACAGTGCAACAACAGGGCCGAGGGATATGCGATCGCCGTATGTAATGGCAACACGCTCGACATTTTTCCCGTTTACCGTGACATTTTTACCCTGTGAGACATCGGCGAGCGTATAGGCTCCTCCGGACGTTTCAATCTCAGCATGGTACGGTTCGACTTCATCATTTTCGAGCACAAGATCGTTGTCATCCGCCCGCCCGATTCTATACCGGGTCTGATTGAACTCCACTTCTTTGATCACATTATTCGGATACCGTACAATTAGCTTAGCCATGACCCTGCCTGTACAACCATATGATTTACAGCCGCTTGAATCGGGAAATCCCTCCGGGGACCAGCCTTATCGGACCCATCCATCGGTTCCGCGGGCTTCAACCCGCATGCCGACGGCGTACGTACGTCGACGAATGCACGCGTCTCCTCCATCGCTGATTCGCGTGCCCTAAAAAGATACTGTATTATTTATCTGAATCTAATTATCGACCTTTTTATAAAAAAGTAAATAATAAGGCACGATTATGATTTCATTGCATTCATTTACATGCATCCTGCGCTATTCCCCTCCCCATCCGCTTCACATGAAGCGCGAAAATCTTCAATAAGATCCAGCGCTATTTCGATTTCGGTATATACGTTTGTGTGCTGGCAGCGATAGTCTCCTCCTTGACCGCCCGCGCCACGGTAAAAAGATCAACAGACCGTGCACCGGCACAGAGCAGTACCCGTGCGCATGCCGAGGCTGTGGCTCCGCTCGTCAGCACATCGTCTACCAGCAGTATATTCAGGTTTTTTATATACTTCGTCTCTTTTCTCTTCACAGCAAATCGATCTTTCATATTATCGAGCCTGTCTCGAAGGCGCCCGATACCGCTCTGCGGAAACGACCGGCCGCGCCGTAAAACTGCATTTTTCAGGAAGGGGATATGCACCCGTCGCGAGAGCTCCCGCACAATGAGGAAGGACTGATTGTAGCCTCGTGTATCATACCGGGCAGGTGCAAGGGGGACCGGGATCAGCAGATCGTGATCTGTAATATACGTCTTTCTCCCCGAACCCGTAGAAACGGACAGATCCGCGAATACACCGCCCAGCGATCTTCTCCCTTCGAACTTGAAATGATGTATAAGCTTTCTCATTCTGCCGGTAAAGAGACCGATCGATTCATTTTTACGGAAAATAAACGAAACATCTTCACAGTGAATACAGGCATCGGAACAAGCCCCCGTTCCCGCAGGACGCGGGGCGCCGCAGCGTTCACACCGGCTTTCACCGATATACTCAAGGGTATCGAGGCAGGTCTTGCAGATACAGCACCCCTCTGCGAGCGGTGTGTAACAGAAGATACATCTATTGGGGAGAAGGGTATTGAGGATTGCAAAACCCACACTTCTGAAGGCATTCTTTTGCCGGTTTGCTGTTTTTTTATTTGACATTACAGAAAACCATCTCTTATATAAAATGTACATTCAACGGACATTTTTGAACATAAAATTATGGTGAGGAACGCACTACAGTCGCAGTTTTTAAGAGGAGCTGTTTCAGGCATCGGGATAGCTATAGGATATTTTCCGATTGCCCTGACATTCGGCCTTCTCGCCTCCGGGCAGTTCTCTCCAATGCAGGCGGTAAGCTTTTCCGCATTCGTATTTGCAGGTGCAAGTCAATTTATGGCCCTGCAGTTGATAACCGGCGGGGCACTCACCGCTGAGGTTGTCGTCATTACCTTCCTCATGAATTTTCGTCATTTTCTGATGAGTACTGCACTCGCGCACCGCTTGAAATTGAAACGAGGAGCTTTCTCCTTTTTAATAGCATTCGGTATAACTGATGAAACGTTCACGATGGCGGCAACCGGAAATCATGAAATTTCTCCAAGGTTCATGTTCGGTCTCGAATTGACCGCATACTCGAGCTGGGTATCAGGCACCGCACTCGGGTATATCGGGGGTGCGTTCATCCCTCACGCTCTCCAGATAAGCATGGGCATCGTACTCTATGCCCTTTTCAGCGCCCTCCTCGTTGGGCAGATGAGAAAGTCCATTTCCGTTGTCATCATTGCGGGTATTGCCGCCGGATTCAACACTCTTTTACATATCTTCATGCCTATAGGCTGGTCTCTTGTTATTGCGATCGTCGCGGCATCGGCTTTTGGAGCTGCAACCGGTATAACTGAGCGGGGAACGAAAGAATGAAAGTATGGATTATCATTGTTATGATGGCCGTCGTTACCTACCTGCCGCGATACATCCCGCTTCAATTCCTCAGAGACAGGGAGCTTTCCCCTTTTATACGTCGTATTCTATCGCAGTTGCCGTATGCAGCGCTCGGCGCACTCATATTTCCAGGCGTGATACATGCGGTGCCGGGTTTCCCGCTCGCCGCCATTGCCGGTATGGCTACTGCGGTCGCTGTTTCCTGGTTTAAAGGGGGTCTCGTTCCTGCGGTACTAACTTCGATTGCGATATCGTTTCTCGTCGTTATCCTGAGCGTGTAACGTCATATATCACCGCAACCGCAGGCGGCTTATTCACGCAGCTTTTCCGCCCGACGGCGAGCTCGACCCTGGCCTTTTTTACGTCTTCGATTCTCAGGTTCCATGGATGAAGCCTGAGGACTATCATTCATCGCTCTATCCTTCCCGAACCGGCACCCCGTACGAGGCTCATCACTTCTTCCACCGTAGCACGCGGAAAATCCCCGCAGACCGAATGCTTCAGACATCCTGAGGCGGCTGCAAACTCCAGCGCATCCGCATCTTTTCCCATAACGCTCAACCCGTATATAAGACCCGCGCAAAATGCGTCACCCGAGCCGACGCGGTCCACAATATCCCTGATTTCATATTCCCGGGAAACGATAAAATCATGTCCGTTGTTGAGAACAGCCTGCCACAGGTTGCTGTCTGCAGACATGCTGGTGCGGATGGTGATGACGATCTTTTTCAAAGAACCGAACCGATCGAGAACAGCAGCGGTGAGGTCCCTGTACCGTTCAATATCTATCGAAGGGCTTTCGACATCCACATCAGCTTCGATTCCGAGGGATTTCTGAACGTCCTCTTCGTTTCCCACTGCAATATCCACGGCGCCCAAAAGACCGCACATAACCTCCGGGGCGGCTTTGCCGTACTTCCAGAGCTTCTTCCTGAAGTTCAGATCGCAGGATACGGTTGCATTAATCCCCCGGGCCGTCCGCACCGCATCGACTGCCTGCCCGGCTGCACCTCCTGACAGCGCCGGAGTAATCCCGGAGATGTGAAACCAGCCGCACCCCTTCAATACCGACTGCCAGTCGATATCACCCGGCTCTATTTCGGCAATTGCGGAAAGGGCCCGGTCGTAAATAACATTCGATGGCCTCTGGTTGTTCCCCTGCTCCAGAAAATAGATCCCGATCCGATTCCCTTTTCGCACAATCCCGGATGTATCGATACCGTATTTTCTAAGCTCGGCCACGCATGCATCACCGATTTTATTCAGCGGCAGAAGGGTGATAAAAGAGGTGTCGAAGCCGAAGCCTGCAAGTCCGACGGCAACGTTCGATTCTGCACCCCCAAAGGTCGCTTCAAACCGGGGGCTCTGTAATAATCGTTCGAACCCGGGAGGTTTCAAACGGAGCATGATCTCGCCGAATGTTACATATCGCACATCCTGTACCTCCTTTCCGTAATACGGGCCTATACGCCTTACATCGCAAAAGGTTCACACCAACGGGGCATGCAGAGTAATATCGCTCACCGGCGGTACCTTCACCATCTTCGACATTATTCGGATGCGAAGCGTCCGGATAATGTTTGTTTTTATAACCGTACTGCGATGCTGTTCGGCCGACCGCAGGTCGGACGAACACATGCCTGACGGTTTTTACCGGGCGCCGGTATTCACAGTCATACCGGATATGTATCAGCAGGGAACGACACCGTTCATCTCTCATACCGTCGGCAATTGCAACGAAAACGCACCTAGACAATCGTCAGAGTCCATCCTGCATCCTTCTCAGCCGTACGAGTGTGCTCGACTCGTCAAGCTCCACATCATCCCACGTTAAAACCTTGTCCTTCCAGACATCTCTTTTTATACGGGCGCCGGGTGCGAGCCCTGCAGGCAGAGCTTTCAGCTTCTTCGCCTCCCCGGCACTGTCGATTATGCCGTAAAAGGTATACCCTCCGAAATCATCGAGGATCTCTCCGGCCCTTATCGTTTTTTTCGCGACGGTCATTACATCCGCAACAGGTTCATCGAGGGGAACGAGGGTCGTCTGTCGGTAAAGATGCGCACGGGCGAATGATACGGGCGCTTCGAGAAACCACAGGTGAAATGGTCTGAAAAAGGTAAAGTATTTACCGCTTCCCACCTTTAAATATTTTAAATCCTCGGCAATTCGTTTATCCTGTATCATGACTGTGATAAAAACACCGCCTGCCATGGAATTTCCCTGCACGAAATCAACGCTGTAGGGGGCTGTTGTGATGCCGCCATCGGCTTTAAGCGCAAAGACACGGGATACGGTTTCGATATCCGCCTCAGGCCCGATCATCCCTCTCTTCATAGGCATGCACCCCGTGGCATTCGCCGCACAGCACATCTCGAACATCGTCTTCGTGCCGTCAACGTACGACGCAACCTGGAACGGGTCTTTACCGTCGCGAGCGGCGGATTTACGAACCGTATCCGGAGTGGCGTCATGCCGCAACGGATTGTTTTTCCCCTTGCCGATAACAACCGGCTCATACCCGAGGGAGTTCACGAAATCCCAGAGCTCCATAAGGCAACCGGGCTCATCACCGGTGGAAACGGTGTATAAAACTCCCTTCTTTCCTGCAGCAAGCTTCTTCAATATCCTGCCTGCCGTGACATCCGCTTCGATATTGATGAGCACGACATCCTTCTCGTTGTTTATCGCGGCATATGCGGTCTCGACGCCCGTCCCGGGCGAAGGTGTCACATCCGTAACGATATCAACCGCATCGATCTGCGCTGCGAGTGTGTAATCGCCCGTTACGACGCACCTCCCCGCTCGAACGGCGTCAGCAGCCGAATCCAAACTGTCCGTTTCGACTATGTTTTCCTCCTCGATACCGCAGCCGGTAAGCACCGAATACGCCTTTTTGGTATCCTTGTCTGCAAGAACCGCCACCCTCATTCCCGGTACGTGCCGTACCTGTGCAATAAAACCGCTTCCCATCCACCCTGCCCCGCTCATGCCGATCGTAATAGCTCTTCCCTCCTCCTCGAGCTTCCTCAACTCCCAGTATATCATTTCGCCCTCCCCGTCTTGGCTTCCAACACCTGCCGCGATGCCTGTACGATGTCATCAGCCGTCAGATGGTATTTGACGAGCAGATCGTTCGGGTCTGCAGATTCCGTGTAGATGTCTTCAAGGCCAACGAAACGCATGGGTACGGCGTATTCCCGAGACGCGATTCGTGCAATATTACTCCCCATCCCACCTGTTAAAAGATGCTCTTCAGCAGTGACGATCGCACCCGTTTCCTTCGCTGCCCGCACGATCGATTCGATATCCACCGGCCGAAGAGTATGCATGTCCATAACCCGCGCCTCTATCCCTTCGTCTGCGAGCCGGGATGCGGCATCGAGAGCCGTCGATACCATCAGCCCGCACCCGACGATCGTGAGATCGCCGCCCTCACGTACTATTTTGGCCCTACCGATCTCAAATTGAGTATCTTCCTTATAAATGAACGGCATAGCCACTCTGCTCGACCTGAGGAAAACAGGGCCCACATGGTCTGCAGCCGCCCGCACCGCCCAGCGCATCGACACAGGATCCGAGGGTACGAGTATTACGAAAGTCGGCATTCCGCCGACAAGGGCAAAATCCTCTATTCCCATTTGAGTCGGTCCGTCCTTGCCGAGTGTAATACCGCCGTGACTCCCCACCACTTTGACATTCGCATTGGACATCGCGATTGAAAGCCGAATCTGATCGTATGCGTTGCAGAGCAGAAAGGATGAAAAGCTCACGATAAAAGGAATAAACCCGCAGGAGGCCAGTCCCGCACCGATACAGGCAAGGTTGCTCTCTGCGATACCGATATTGAAAAACCTTTCGGGAAACCTCTTTCGAACGAGCTCTGCCTTTGTCGAATTCCCAAGATCGCCGTCCAAAACGACAACTCTCTCGTTCTGTTCCGCAACCTCAAGCAACGCCTCCCCGAATATGTCTCGAAGCGGTCTGCTTTCCTTCAGCCCGGCCCTTTCACCTATTCGCATAAAAGCTCCTTTCTGGCCCTGTCGACCTGCTCACCTTTCAACGCCCTGCCGTGAAATGTGTAATCCGCTTCGACAAAGGAGACGCCCTTTCCCTTTAGGGTATGTGCAATTAATATAGAAGGCTTTTGTTTAACGGATTTTGCAGAATTGAGCTTTTCCAGCAGGTCGGGAAAATCGTGCCCGTCGACTTCGAACACCTCCCAGCCGAAGCTCCGCCACTTTTGGGCAAGCGGCTCAAGCGCCATCTCACGGGAGATCGGGCCCGTTTCCTGATACTTGTTGTAGTCGATTATTGCCGTCAGCGTGTCTGTCTTAAAATGTGAAGCCGCCATTGCAGCCTCCCAGACCTGCCCTTCCTCGCACTCCCCGTCTCCGAGAAGCACGTACACTCGGTAGTCGAATCCGTTGAGCCGCGCGCCGAGCACATGCCCGATCCCGGTAGAAAGCCCCTGGCCGAGCGAGCCCGTCGTCGCCTCGACCCCGGGCATCATTCCGATAATGGGATGGCCCTGAACCGGGCTGCCGATCTCGCGAAGCCTGTTGAGCTCACTTTTATCGAAATACCCGGCACGTGCGAGCACAGCGTAGAGCAGCGGAGCCGCATGCCCTTTGCTCATGATAAAGCGGTCGCGCTCCGGCCAGTCCGGTTCCCCGGATCTGTAGTTGAGGATTCCGCCGAAGTAGAGAGCCGTGCAGATCTCCACTGATGAGAAGGAGCTTGACGGATGTCCGGACCCCGCCCGCGTTGTCATATCGAGAATATCAAGGCGAAGATCCCGGGCGATTTCTTTCAATGTTTCGATATCCGCTGTGTTCGAATTCCCCGGCATTGCTTGCTCCTTTTTGCGCGTTTTAATACAGCTGTACCATGTATTTTCTAACAGGCTGCCCCCTGCAGTCCGGATCATATTCAACGGTATTGTAATAAAAAAGGGGCGATAATTCAACGACATTCAGCAAACCCCGGTGTACCGTACTTCTTTTTGCGCATGCCTTGAAAATACACCGCACACATTATCCCTGGTACAGGTTTGCCTTCTTTTGTATACACATGGACTCGTGGAAAGGACGGCGTTTCTTATTCAGCTACTGATGTATCATCCCGTATCTTTCCACGAAGGGTCTTGATCTGCCCCCGTTTTTTCTTCAGATCGAGTCGCTTTTCCTGTGCGTTTTCGGTCGGCCTGGTCGCTTTTCGTTCTTTAGGTAGTATTGAAGCGCTCCGGATAAGCTTCTGTAGGCGCCTCAACGCCTCCTCTCTGTTCTTCTCCCTGGTTCGGTACTGCTTAACGATTATGCCGTCCGCGGTGATGCGTCGATCGTTCAATCTCAAAAGACGTTGCTTGTACACAACGGGCAGAGAGGACACGTGGATATTGAATCGCAGGTGCACGGCTGTAGAGACCTTGTTTACATTCTGACCTCCCGCCCCCTGTGCGCGGATCGCACTCATCTCGATTTCACGCATGGGAATTAACACGGTATCCGTGACAGCAAGCACTCTCTTTGTTTTATGCAGTATCATGTTTTATCAGGCTTAATATCGCGGCGTTATTCGGAAGCGAAGCGTCCGGATAACAGGTGAATATATTACAGCAATCGGCACCCCACAAGTATAAAACCGGCATCACTTGGATATATTATGAATATCAGATAATAAAATAATGCGCTATTTAAATAAAGAGTATAACATCAGAGAAAGCAATTATCTTGATGCAGGTAGTGGATTCCAGCAACATAAAAAAATCTGCACCATAGACAGGCATCATTTTCAGGTGTTATCATTCGAACTTGACAGTGGCGGGCAGTTTGTTTGGGGTGTATGGGCCAGCTACACGTCCGGCGACGACACGATTACGGTAACGCTTGAAAAGGGCTTTGATGGCATCAATTTGATAGACAACCAGGATACAGGTTGGAGCTCTCTATCACCGACCATGAATCGTACTGGGGGACAGAACCGTATATTTTCACGGTAACCGCTTCTGAAACTGTTTTTGCGATGACTGTAACGGCCAGGAGTCGCAATTAACACGGTATCGATAATTTTGAATTGCAGGAAATTTTTATTCAATTAAAATGGACATCGGGGCGGCGAGAGAGAAATTACGAATGATATATCAGTAGTTTTACGGTGGCGAGTATAGCGATTGAAACTGCAAGGAGCACTGCTTCCTTGAGAGCGGTACCGAATGAAAATCCCGTGCTGAGGCCTCCTGCAAGCACGGTGATAATGAATGCCGCGTATACCATAGACTTCTCTGGGGGGTTGATGTGCTTCATCAAAGGGTGTTACCCCGAATGCATTCCTCGTAACAACCACGTAAGAAACGGATATTCCCATAAAAAGAAGGATTGCCGGTGAGTATTTTCATTTGAAATTTCACCGATAAATATATAAAATGACCACAGAGGGGGTAGTGAGGGGCTCATGCGTAGATATAGATTTGTTGTGCTCTCCATTACACTCGGCCTGCTGCTAGGTACCTGTGTTCAGTTTGACCCGCAGTGGATGGGAACTTGGGTAGACGATACGACAGTTCCATATGTTACGATAACTTTTGATTTGGGTGAGGATGAGGGGACCCTTACCGTTGATAATGAGAATCCGGATGCCAAAACAATGAAAACCAT
Organism: uncultured Spirochaetota bacterium; assembly: GCA_964521865.1. Taxonomy (GTDB): domain Bacteria; phylum Spirochaetota; class B62-G9; order B62-G9; family DRHN01; genus CAYSRJ01. Next base: position 265,137 of record CAZFTJ010000002.1, read on the forward strand.
CGTAAAAGGGTCTTTAAAAGGAGATGAGGATACCTTAACAGCAACAATAAGCAGTATATATGCGGAAACCCAGCTTAACCCGGACGGATTTACGCTAACGGGGGCTTTACTCGAAGCATATGTTACGACCGAACCACCCGACGGCCTTGGGCTTCCTGGATTGACCAACTCAGTCAGCTACCGCATTGAAAGCGAAATCATGACGCTCAACGGTGAGTTCATCAGCGTCCTGACGGAAGGTCAATCGAATACGCTGACAGCTGCCAAGCAGTAGAAACGGTGCTTACTTCACCAGGCATACTGTGCTCGTATGAAGAAATTATCCCGTGTTTCATTTCTGCCAAGAAATGATTCTACATCTCCCTTTATCCAGACATCTGCTCCCATCAACATCGTGAAATAATCGCTTGCTTTATACGCAACTCGCGGAACCGCGTAATAGCCCTTCTCTGTGTATCCGTAGATGAAATTAGCACCCAGCAAAAGCTTTTCCCTGAAAAAGTGAGTATCCAGGTGGAGCAGAAAGTAAAATTGGGATTGGGGCTTCTGGAGTAGATAATCGTCGACAACGACAAGGATATAGTTCTGTATCAGTGGACTGTACGGTGACTGGATTGGAGTGTCGTAGTTGAATACATACTTGTGGTAGAGGTTCAGATGCACTCGAATTTGGTTTAGAAACATCCGCTCGACTTGCAAAGCGGAGAACAGTTCGCTGTTCTTGATCTCTATAACCGACCCTTCCCAATCGCGAGTTATTTTCATGGCAGAATCTGCACTGATTAAGAGATTGCCTGCATAGAAACTCACGCCCAGCCCGAAGTTGTGCACCCGATTGTAGCCCGGATAGGCAGTTCCGGTAACTGTATGCGTCGCTCCTACTATTGTCTCTTTTATTTCAGAGAGATTAAAATCCAAGTTTTTATCTACGTAATAAGAGTAAGAGACAATGAGGTCGAGAAGGTAGGAAGTATAATTCGCGGCAAAATAAAGGGAATTGGCCCACTCAGAGAAAAGTGGTATTTCCCTATCAATAAAAGCAGCATCCACATTGTATTGCTGGGTTTCTAACGTGAAGGTCTGCTCAATCCGTATCTCTTCGATATCATAGATGTTCGGTTGCAGAAAGGGGACATAGACCATTTCGATGTTGAAATCGTCCAATGGATGTATCTGGATCTGGGTCATGAGGTCCGGCAGTGAGGCTTCAAGTAAGTTGTCGGAGCTCAGCACGGTGGTATCGGAATGATTGACTACATTTAAAGGGCTCAAAATATCGACCTTTCCCCAGTTGACGAACTTCTGTCCGAGATTGATATCGAAGATGCTAAAGTGGAAACCCAGATAGGCCTCTCGGATGATTCTCTCTAGATCAATGACTTGCGGTTCTCCGACTGGCTGAAGGTAAAACATACCGCTTAGATGAAAATCAACAGCCTCCGATTTACTCTTGCCTATCAGCTCAGGAACCACTGTAATCCTCATGCGTTCGCTCTCATAGAAGGTTGAGGGGTCGATCAATCCGTAGTAATCAACCTGAAAGATCCCATCGAAATCGAGCGCCATCAGCGATGAAAGGCTTAAAAAATTAAAGACGAAAATCAGAGCGAGCTTTTTCATTAGAATCTCTCAGTAATTCTGAAGATATCGCTGGGTGAAATATTCATCTTGGATATCACTTGGAGATTCGAGTTCTTCAAACACGATTTCCGATGAATGCCCAGTCTGCTTGTTTTCCATGATTACATGTGAGGGGTATCGACACTGCCCCATAACGTGTACTTTTTTAACCGAAAGCTCTTTTAGCAGGTCGCCGGCTAGATCATAAAAAACAATTTTCACTGGAACGTAATCGGACTTGCGAATGAAGCGCTCATCTCGGGAATAGCCGTATTTTCTCTGTATTTCTTTTGTTTTGCCCTTCCTTCCTATTACAAAGCAGTCCTGTCCATGAACATTTGACTCCCCGATCAGATCGAATTGGAACTCTTCCCGGCCGGCGCTTATTAGATCGCTATAAGTAAAATCGCTCCCCATGAAGTATCCGCCACCAGCTGTGCTTAAATTGACCCGTTTGATTTTTCCAACTGCAGGCAGATATATCCACATTCTGTCTTCCTCACGATCGAAATAGGAATTTACGAGCAAACCGGTACCTTTGACTGAAGGCGGAAAGGTAAAGAGAAATAACCGGTCTTCTCTGTTTTCATTTTTCCTCTTCTGATAGGCGATTACTTTTGTGATCCTTGTATCACCCGTTCTTGAGGTCAAAGACATGGTAAAGGAACCCTTGAGGTTTTGGGGATGTATGACGGCATCGGAACGGTCAAGTATTTCATATATATCCATTGCGTAGGCAGTATGAATAAAAAGAAAACACATGGCGATGATACTTAATCGCATTCATTCCTCCTTTTGGATCTATTCCTCATCGAGATTATTCTACCAGGAGCAAAGAATAAAGGTAAGAGAAATACACCGATGAAAAATGCACTGCCGATGGCAGCCGCAAGCAATAGGGCAAAGTGAACCGCACCGGAGAAAGAAGAGAAGTAGAGAGAAGATAAGGCCACCATCGAAGTCATAAAGCTAAAAAAGACCGGCACACCACCGCTTCTCACCAGGGAATATCCATAGGGCATAATATGTCGGAGGGCCACCGATCGAGTCTGCATCGCAGACCTGACTTTAGTATTTCTGATTGCATTGAGCATATGAATGGTATAGTCGATAGTGAGGCCGATACTTACGGCAAACACGATGATCGTGTATTCATCAATTTTCATTTTAATAATTGATGCAATGCCTGTAACCACTAATAGTATAAAAAAGGAAGGAATCAAGCTGATCAGTGACATTTTGAGGCTCTTAAAATACACTAAGACGGTTAGAAATATAAGGACCGATCCTACGGCGAAGGAAAAGAACCAGTTCCTTTCCAGTCTCTGTTTTCTCTGAATCAGCTCATTCAGCGGACCTGATAGTTTGATACTCCAATCTAAAGGAAGGTCTTTTTTCATTTGAGAAAGGGAGGAAAAGAAATTGTCGATCGATTCTATTCCCTGGTATTTCAAGATGCCCTGGATTGATACATTTCTATAGTTGGAGTCGATAAGCGATTCGTAGGCTTCCGGGCTCGCCGAGGCGGAAAAAAACAGAAGGTACTGTTCAACCAGGGAAGTGAACGCCTCTTCATCGTCTACGTCTGGAATGGCAAGATAGCGGGGGTTTGAATTGTTGAAATAAAAGTGCATCCGCTTGATCACAGTAAGAATGGAATGTTGAAACCCTATATCCGGATTTGAGCTTAAAACCTGGTGCATATCTTCCAAAAGCCGAAGATTTGTCTTTGTAATAAAAGACCCGGCACTCTTGGAATCTATCTTCAGCATAAAGGGGACTGTACCGGAAAACTTTTTGTTCAACAGATTCTCTGCTTTTATAACAGTGGAAGAATTGGGAAACTGGTCAAGGGGATAAGCCTGCACTTTCAACTTAGGAAGATAAAGAATACCAAGGGCTAAAATAATAATGCAGATACTAAATAGCACAATTCGTATTTTATAGACTTGTATGAAAATCATTGTCAGCACACGCTGTATCTCATTTGAAATTGAGCGGCCGAAAAGTCTGATAGGATGTGCTGCCGGAACGCAAGAGAAGGTTTCCGAGGGTACCCACCAGAGGACGAGGAGATAAGTAACCAAAATACTCACGCTAATCGTGGAGGCCAGTAGAATATGACCATCGCCTCCCAGAAAGGTCAGGCTTAAGAATCCGATTATCGATGTAAAGGCGGTGAGTGAAAGAGGGACGAGCAAGTAATTCTGTACCTTGCGCCAGGAGTGCATACCACTTTTCCCCTGAAGATGATAGAACATATGAATATAATAATCGCTGAGAAGACCGAAATTTAAGATGGGCACCAAAATGATAAGGGGTGATAACTTCCCTCCGAAAAGACGGAAACACCCATAAGCGAATGTTGTAGCTAAGGCTTTTAAAATCCAGGCAAGGATCAATACATTCAAATTTCTGAAACTGACGTAATATATGGCGGAAATAAGAAAGAATAGAAATGGCAATATTTTGAGCATGTCTTGCGTGAGGAACCGTTCGATGTGGACCTTGATGGCCCGGAGCCCGGTAAACTCAAAGATAATGCCATATTCTTGCCTTATTCTTTTTTGTAGCTCTTCGACCTGCTTGATTAAGAGATTGGAGGAGTAAGTTAATCCCGGTTCCAGATAAAAAACACAGGAATTGAAATCTGAGCTCAAATACGGACCTAACTCAGGAAAGCTCATATACTGTGTTTTTAATTCGATTATTTCTTGTGGATCATAGGATCGGATCAATTCTCGAGAAATAAACGGGGTTACCAAGATCTCATCGTACTGCGCTCTTATAACTGAAGCATTTAAAATAGAGCGGTATCTCTTGAGACCTTCCATTTCCTCAAGGGATTTATCAATTTCTGAAATGATCATTAGATTATCAAGATCCAGCGCATCACCGGGAACCTGAGAGAAATCTGCGATCAAGAGGACAACATCATTGGCGGAGGCAAGCAGCAAAGAGTCTTCATGGTCTGTCTCTTCAACCTTCTCCGATCTATATACGTACTGCAACAGCGGAAAGATGGAGACTAATATTAAAATAAGAAAAGGGATGTGCTTTGTTTTAAATGCCATTCGGCTGAACTCTTAAATATCTTTTTTGAACCGAAGTTCGGCATTCCTGGTAGACCTTCTTTCAATATTTATAGCCAGAATAATTATTGATATATTGTTTATTATTACAGTCAAGGATCATTATTACTGAAAGTCATTATGACAAAAAGTCATCAGGATCTTCGGAAAGTTTACCTTTTTTCCCCTTAAACAATGAGCAGGAGAAGATGATAACCAGGTTTCACGGCATTGACCCTCACAAAAAGCATTCTACTATATCCTTTGTAAATTGATAGAAAATATTTTGTGATTTTCTTCGCCAGGGATACTACGGGAAAATACGGGGAGTACTGTGCTCGGACCTGTGCAGAGTGAGAGCACGGTACCGAATGAAAATCCCGTGCTGAGGCCTCCTGAAAGCATAGCGATGATGAATGCCGCGTATACAATAAACTTCTCTGCGGTGACGTGATGTGCCCTGCAGAAGGGTATCACTCTGTATGCACTTTTTGTAACAAACACGTTAAAAACGTTTATTCCTATAAAATAAAAAGCAGGGTCGCCGGATACAGGGCACGCTCCTTTTTCCTGATTTTAACCGATAAAAGCACACCTGCCGAAAGCTATGGGGAGTGAGCCACCATGTCTCGCTAAACTGTGATCCGTCATCGTAGCAGAACAGAAAGTCGTCAGGTTGAAGGTGCAATGACGAAAGGCGCAGGTATTGATCGGCAAAATTAATGAAATATTAAAAAGGCACGCCGGAAACGAGGATAATGTTCGAATAGGGGGTAAACTCGCCTGTTCGAACAATTGCCTTTACCTCCTCTCCTTCCTCCGCTCCCCGCAACCCAAGATGCTTGAACTGCTCATGGGGAATTTTCTCTATCTGCACCGGATTGCCCTTGTTTTCAACGCCTTCAAGAATTTGTACCAATTTCTTATACACATCGGGGCTCACCGTTTCTGTTTCATTCGCGATAATCGCCTTTTCGATTTCCAGATCCTGAATTATAACCTGCACCACGTCGAGAAATCTCGGTAGATTGTATCCCACCGAAAGATCGATCTTTTTGGTGAGCTCGTGCACGGGAAAAGGAAATCCACGGTCGACCACAAAGAGCATATTGCCGTGTCCCATATTCGAAACAACCGTAAGCAGCTCTGTATTCAGTATGCCGGCTTTTTTCATACTCCTCCCCTCCTGTATTTTTATACTCGTATGGATCGTTTAAACGTTTACGTGTGTATGCTTTTTGTCCTTCCGCAAACAGTCAGGCTTCGCGAAGAAATTTAACCTTCTCCATGAATTTTTTTGTTCTCCGGAGTGAAACCGGATTCTGCCACTTTCCGTCTTCCTTGAATTCACTCCCAATAATGGCGCCGTCGATTAATGCAAAATATGAGGCGACATTCTCCAATGTAATACCGCTCCCCACGAAAACCGGAATACTCACTGCAGAACGCACCGAATGTAATTCCTCTATCCCCGGCTTTTCTCCTGTGGCTCCTCCTGTAACGATTACCGCATCACCCTTGAAAGACTCCACGTCGTATGCCTGCTCTCCGATACCTCGATCTGAGGTGATAAAATGACTGCCGTGCTTGACAAGAACATCGCCGAATATACGGACCTGATCAGCGCCGATTGCATGTCTGTAGCGGAGAGCTCTTGGCCCCGAAGCTTCAACGATTCCGGCATTTGAAATATATGTATTTGCAAGCTCAAACACACGTATCCATGATGCACCTGAAGCACCTGCTGCTGCAATGGCCTGTATCGAACCGTTGAGGTGGCAGTTGATGCCGACAGGAATGTCAACCGCGCACATCACCGCATAGGCGCAGACAGAAAGAGAGGCGGTTGTTTCATGCCCGATATCGTCATCCTTCAAATACGGGTGGTCCCACATATTCTCAACCTGCAGACCGTCAATTCCTCCCTCTGCAAGGGTTCGGGCTTCCTCTACCGCTGTGTCGATTATCTTGCGCATGTCTCCCTGCTGGTAAAATGGCGAACCAGGAAGGGGGCGGAGATGCACCATTCCGATGATGGGCTTCTGCACACCGAAAATTTCTTCAATCCAGCTTGCAGTTTTCATTTATGTTTCCCTCACGAATTGAAAATTGGTGATGCTGGAACAAGGTGTTCAAGGCAGTTTACATCTATGTTTCCTCTCCTGCGGTCTCACGGGAGCCGCTCTCCATCCATGCTGTTTCGACGACTCAGCCATACGTTTGTTTCAGGTGCGCACCTCGCCATTCGTCATGAGTTTTTCAATGTCCTCAATGCCACCCGTTGATCTCGCTCCCACCTGCGTACAGCAGATGGCACCGCAGGCATTGGCAAATCTGCCCGCTTGTTCGAGGTTGAATCCTTTTAATACGCTGTAGATAAAGCCTCCGTGAAATGCATCACCCGCTCCTGTTGTGTCTACGATGTTCACCTTGTAAGCGGGTATGCTGAAAGCACCGTCTTTGTCCAGCACGATACAGCCCTGTTCCCCCATTGTCACGGCGACGGCCCCGGGACCGTAATCCATCAATTTTTTAGCATCACGAGTAATATCATCTGAACCGATCAACTCGCGTGCAGCACTTTTGCATGGTATCAGGACATCGGCGAGTTCGATTGACCTCATCATCTCCTCTTTTGTGGCGAGTTTTGCCTCTTGGACGAAGTAGGAGGGTGAAACATCGAGATCGTAGACGATCTTCACACCGTGTTCTTTTGCAAGTTCCATTGCCCTGAGAACCGGTTTCAGCGACAGAAGACAGGCCTCTGTATGAATGACTTTGGCAAATGTAATATAATCGGCATGCTTTTCCTCGACATCTCCTGCCGTGAGCTTGATAAGAACATTGGGAAACATCGTGATTGAACGCTCCCCTGCCCTGTTAACCTGAATCCAGGTGAACATGGTGTGCTCGCCCTCCACCACCTCTACATGGCTTGTATCGATACCTTCATTATTAAAGTCGTCGGTAAGAATTCTACCTGCCTCATCATCACCGATCTTTCCGAACCAGCCAGCTCTGACCCCGAGCCTCGCAAGCTGCGTAAGAACATTGCCCGCAACACCACCGGGATGTATTTCATATTTCTCGGCCATTATCTTTTCATCTACTGTGGGTATGGATGGTAAAACGGCAAAATAGTCGACCGCAAGTGTGCCAATCGCCGCAACATCCACTCTTCTACTATTCATTACAGTCTGTCTCCATATGCATACAGGGTATGAAAAACAGGGTGCCTTTTACTAAGGAGGTCACAATGCAACGACAATCCTCCGTTCAAGGTCCTTCATTTCGAGATCTTCCTGCGGCGCGTTCCGCCGCAGTATAACAAAATAGTCGAGAGCAACCTGGTTAATCGGGCCTGCGGCGAAATGCCAGACACCCTTCTCCATATAAATGAGATCCCCCTTTCTCACCCGAACGATACTGATATCTTTGATGACAGGCGTCTCGGAGGGAGGGGCAAGCGGAACAAACATATCACCACTAACCGGAATAAGAATTTCACAGGAACTTTTATGCCGCTCCATCCTGCGGAAGCTGGTAAAAGGACTTTTTATCCTGCAGATACCGGTCTCATATCCTTCCGGGTAACCGGGAAAAAAAGCGAGCGGAAACCAAAAATCGAGTATCTCGTTGCTGAAAAGAGCCTCCCCATCCGGAACATGAACCACCCGGTAAAATCTTTCACCCCTTTTACGAGCAGGCTCGTCAACCAACATTTTTAAAACTTCAGACAATTCAGGTCTCCTTAGTACTAGAAAAATAGAGCGTTCCGGCAACAGGTGTCGTTATAGTATGGAGATGCGGTATTGATAAATGAAAAATAAAGACGTATGTACTGTGTCTTAGTAGATGGCTTCTTCTGTTTCCGGGTGAAATACCAGTATCGCTTCATAGTCAACGCAGGCTTCGACAACCTGATCCTTCGAGAATTTCATCGTAGTCGGCGTCAGTATTGAAAATTCGACATCACCGTTTTTTACAAGGGTAATTGCCTTCTCCCCGATGAACTCTGAAAACAATGTGGTTCCTCTAATTTCGCACGCCCCTTCCCTCTTTCCAATGTTAATGTACTGTGGTCTGATACCCACCGATACCTTTGAGAGATTCATTTTCTTGATTCTGTCCATCTTCTTTTTATTGATAGCAAATCGGAGATCATCCGAGCCATCAGCCCTGAGAAAGATATCGCCGTCCCTCTTTATGACCGTACAATCAAATAAATTGATATGAGGTTCACCCACAAAACCAGCAACAAATTTGTTAAGCGGACGATCGTACAGCTCGTTTCTGGTTCCAATTTGCTGTAATCGTGCAAAATTCATTACCGCAATACGATCCGCCATGGAGAGGGCGTCGATCTGGTCATGGGTAACGTAAATCATGGTCGCTTCGAGCTCGTAATGGAGACGTTTGATCTCATTTCTCATCTGAAATCTGAGATGTACATCGGAGTGAGATATCGGTTCATCAAGCAGGAAAACCTGCGGTTTCCGTACCAGTGCGCGAGCAAGTGAAACACGCTGCTGCTGACCTCCTGAGAGCTGTGGAGGTCGCTTCGTTAATATTTCTTCCAAATCGAAAGACTTCGCAATGTCTCTGATTTTTTTGTCCTTTTCCCTGCCGCTCAGCCCCATGACATCGAGCGGAAAACCGATATTTTTATAAATTGTCATATGGGGATAGAGGGAATAACTTTCAAATGCCATTGCAACATTTCTCTCCATCGGCAAGAGTGCATTAATTTTTTTTCCATTGAGAAATATATCACCGCTCGTAATTTCTTCAAGCCCGGCAATCATCCTCAGTGTCGATGTCTTTCCACAGCCGGAAGGACCGAGCAAAGCAACAAGCTCTCCATCCCTGATTTCCATATTAAGATCGATAACCGCACGCACTTCCTCTTTAAAAGATTTGTACGTCTTATTGACACCTTCCAAAGTTACCTGAGCCATAATAATACCCTTGTCTGGTTATGGTTGCAGTGCAAGATTTTTCTTACTATCTATATCAAAAAAATAAAATGCCTCGGAATTCATGTAGATCTTTATTCCCTGGCCGTGCTTTATATCCGCTTCAGGGTCGATAAGACCGACAACAGTAAGGTTCCCGATTGTCATGGTAAGAACACCTTCAGAGCCGAGCGGTTGAAAAACATCGACCACGGCATCGATACCTTTTTTGTTGTTTTCCGGAACAATTGAAATATCCTGCGGACGCAGCCCAAGTAGCACCCGATCTTCTTTATATTTTTGTAAAAGTTCCTTATATTTTTCCGGAACAGGCATCTTAAAAGAAGGCTCCTTCTCCGATTGAATAAAAGCAGCTGTGTTTTCACGTTTTATCCGACAATCGAAAGCATTGATTGCAGGCTGTCCCACCTGACGGGCAACCTCATAATTCACCGGTTTATAGAAAATATTATCCGGAGTATCGATCTGCAGGAGCTCCCCCTGGGAAAGAATAATTATTCTGTCTCCAAGGCTGAGCGCCTCGGTATAATCATGTGTCACATAGATTGTGGTTGCCTGCTTGAGGGCTTCGATTCTGTGGAATTCCTCCCGGAGCTCGACTCTGATCTTTGCATCAAGATGTGCCAGAGGCTCGTCCAGCAGGTATACCTTCGGTCTGCGTACCATTGTGCGACCGAGAGCGATACGCTGCTTCTGTCCTCCGCTTGCTTCGGCAGGATACCGGTTGAGCAACGGATCAATATGAAGCATCTTTGCAACGCCGACCACGCGTTCCCTTATCTCTTCTTCCGAAAATTCACCTTTCCGTGATCGGAGCGGATACGCCATATTGTCGAAAACCGTCATATGGGGATACAGTGAGTAGTTCTCAAAGGTCATGGAGATGTCACGCATATACGGGGGTACCTTTGTAATATCCTCGCCATCAAGCAGCACCCGGCCCTCGTTCGGATTCACAAGGCCGCATGAGATTTTCAGGGTTGTTGTTTTTCCTGCACCCGAGGCGCCGAGAATGACGAGAAACTCACCGTCTCCTGTCTTGAAGCTCATATTCCTGACCGCTACAACATCACCAAACTTTTTGGTGACCTTCTCAAACTGTAGAACTGCCATTGTCTCTCCTTCAAAGATTTATCCCTTTACCACTCCAAGCGATAATCCCCTGATCATATATTTCCTTAAAAGAATGAAAAGTACAATCGGTGGAATAATAACCATGAGTGTGAAGGCCGAAACCTGGTTCCATAAATCCATGCTTCCATGAGCAAATGTCGGAATAATAAGCGGAAATGTAGCGACTCTGCTTCCGACAAGAACATTGGCAAAGAGAAACTCATTCCATGCAAATATCCAGCACAGGATCACCACCGATACGAGTCCGGGCTTTACGAGAGGGAGGGTAACTTTGAGAAAGGTGCGAATCGGGTTATAACCGTCCACATAGGAGGCCTCTTCAAGCTCGGTGGGAACATCTCCGAAGAACATCATCATCAGCCAGGTTGAGAGCGGCAGATTGAACACGAGATAGGTTACTATCAATGCGACATATGTATCGAGCACATCGAAAAAATTGAAGATGAAAAAAATCGGTAAAATAATGGAAACGGGGGGAAACATTCTGATCGAAAGTATCCAGAAAGAAAGATTCTCACCACCGGCCCGCTTGGGCCAGCGGGCAAAGGCGTACCCTGCAAGGCTGCCGAGAAATACGGAAAGAGCAGTGGATGATGTAGAGATGATGATGCTGTGCAGTATCGATTCTGTTGCCATCCTGTTGTGAAAAATTCCCGTATAAGCCATTGTGGTCGGTTTTTTGGGTAAAAAAGTCGGAGGAATGGTATTGACCTCCGCCATTTCCTTAAAGGATGTATTTGCCGTCCAGTACAGAGGAAATATCATGAAAATGAAGAAAATGCCAAGGAAGATAAATCCGAGTATCTTCACTACCTGCAGATGTTTCCTGTTCAAAGCAGTGCCTCCGACGCCCTAGTGAATTTTTTGCGCATACAGTATCTTTTTCATAAAACGGATGAAAATAGTAATAATAGCAACAGAACCGAGGGCAATTACCCAGACCATCGCCGTTGCCTGGCCGATATTGAACTGCTGAACCCCGACTAGATACCCCAGGTAGGATGGGAGCTCTGAAGCCCCCCCGGGCCCTCCTGCAGTCATTACCGTAACCTTATCGATGAATTTATATGCATCCATAAACCTGAGAATAAATGCAATGGCAATGAGCTCTCTGAGCATCGGGAGGGTGATGCGTGTCAGGGTCATCCATGGGGTTGCTCCGTCAACACGTGCAGCCTCATACACGCTCTCCGGAAGCGATACCCTTCCCGAGTAAATAATCATGAGCGGCAGGGAAGTCCACTCCCATATATCTGCTATTAAGATAGAGGTCAATGCCAGTTTTGGACTGAGCCAGTTGATCGGCTCTTTGCCGAACAGAACATGGAGTATTGCATTGACAACGCCGCCCATAGGATTCAAAATGAACCTCCAGATAACACCGACAACAGAAGGCGGCATCATCATCGGGACAATAAATATAACCAGAAGAATAAGCTGCACTCGTCTGCTTTTGATCAATTCGTAGAGAAGCAGTGCAACAACTATGGCAAGTACCATCTCCGCCGATACGCCCACCAGCATATAATACGCGAGATTTTTCAACGCTTTCCCGAAACGAACCGAGGTGAAGAGCCACTTGTAGTTTCCACCGCCTATAAATTTTGCAGCTCCGGCAATCGGATTGTACTGCTGGAGGCTGTAGTACAGCGACCAGAACATGGGATAAATAACGATTGCTATAAGTACAAAAAGTGCGGGGGCGACGAGTAAAAATGGCGTATAATTTTTTACAATTACCAGATCTTCCTTGGGGGGTTTCTCTTTTCTTGACATCTTTCCCACCGTAAAAATGACGTTTTATTCATACCTTATTTTAATCAAATCATTAAAATAAAAAAGGGCCCCATCCGTTGATGAGGCCCTTTTTTTGTTTTTACCAGTAGCCCATCTTCTTTGCCGTATCGACGAATACCGCATACTGGGCTTTCTGACTGTCGTAACCGTACTTCTGGACGATGGATGTCCATTCATCTGCCGTCTTTTCCAGTGCCTGCCGAGAAGTAAGCTCCTTCGTAACGGCCTTCGCCACGTTTCTTCCCAGTGCTTCTGCATATTCGACGGCACCGGTCCAGTTGAACTGCGGGTACCCGACCTTAACATTTGCGAGCCCGGCTGCAAGGTGGTTTTTCGCCGTATCGAGACTCTTGAAAATACCTGCATTGGTGGGCCATGCTTCGGTAATGCCTCGAAGAGGATCGGGGGTGATGTACTCTTCAGGTGTCTCATAATGGATTTTCATAAAGGGGTCTGAACCGCTGTACTCATCTGCAACGTAGTGGACGCTGTAATCCTGATGGCTCAGCCTGTATATGAAATAGAACGCTGCATCCTTCCGCTCCTGCGGGATTTTCGACGGAATGGAGCAGATCCTGTCATAGAGAAGCACAGACCGATGTACCACCTCATTGCCCTTCTTCCATCCGGGCACAAGGGTACTTGCCTGATCATCACCCATCTCAGGAACCTGCTGTGCGGTAAACTCAGTCAGGTCGATCCACCACAGCGACATCAGAGTGCTGCCATTCTGCCATGTTTTAATTGTCTCATCGATGCCCATGCTCTCTCCGCCGGGCGGTGACCAGTGGATGACCTTTTTCCACATCTCGAGCGCTTCTTCTGCTTCCGCACTTGCTATAAGCGGATTCATGTTTTCATCGAAGTACTTCGCACCGTTTGCCACCGCTAAATCGAAGTAGAATCCCCAGGCAAATGAAGGCGGATTCACTACCATCTGCGATCCGTAAATGCCGTCCGGGGTTTCTTCTGTGAGGAACTGGGCTACCTTGAGGTAGTTCTCCCATGTATCCGGCGGCTTCAGCTCCATCTTGAACCTTTTCTCAAACTTCTTTTTCATTTCCGGATCGTTGAAATAAGAAGGCCGGTAGTGCAGTAAATGGATGTCGCCGTCGACCATCACTCCATAGGTTTTGTCACCCCAGAAATTGTAGAAGTTCTTATACGCAGGCATTACCTGATCCCAGTACGCCTCGGTACCCTCATACTGAGCAAAATAATCATCGAGAGGCTCTAAAGCCCCCATATTGACAAAATCACCGAGGTACATCGGCGAATACACCATAAAATCCCATCTCGGCTTTGCCGCCAGAAGCTGCGGGACTATCTTCGCATGCCCCTCGCCGATCTTGAACATCTCCCTGTTCCCTATGCCGACACCGCATTCCTTGCCGATATGCGGGCCCACGTATTCGATTGTATTGATCCAGTTTGAATCCTGAACATAGCTGAGATCAATACCGGCAAACTTGTTGCTGTTTAACGGGACCTTAAACTTTTCAGCAGGAGCTTTCGCTTTGGGTGCCGCTTCTTCCGGTGCTTTTTCCTTACCTCCGCCTGCGAAGAGGTTGCTTCCGGTCTTAAGCAAGGAACCGGCAAGAAGAGCGCCGCCGGCGACCTGTCCTGATTTTTTCAGAAAATCCCTGCGGCTCATCTTCCTGGGAAACATTTTTTCATTTTTTTTCATACGCCCTCCCCCTTTGCTCTAAATTTATTGTTCCGTGCACCGCCTCTTATTTATTGCTTCCTCACTGATTCCAGAAAACACACCTTCAAGAGGAACACGGTACCACGATAATAATGGTACATAATTGTAGATTATTGAAAAATCCTTGTCAATAAAAAAATTAAGATATTTTAAAAATATTTAAACGTTTTACATACATCTTCATTAACTATTTGATAATTAATAGTTTAATTGCGCATATATTTGCAATAAAAAACCAAATAATATGCTTATATATCTGAAAATACAGGGCAATTAACCTCAAAAATCGGTATTATAAAAATTTTTTTTAAAAAATATTTAAAAATAAATTAAAAATTTTAAATCACTGTTGACAAAAAACGATAAATCCTTTAGGATATTAACAAAAACTTTAACGTTCAAGGACAAATAATTGGCTGTAAATCTCAAAGATATCGCAGAACAGGCCAGGGTGTCGCCCGCCACGGTATCTCTTGTTCTCAATAACAAACCGGGGGTAAAGGATACAACGCGAAAAAAGGTACTGGCTATCGCAAAAAAACTGAATTACGGAACACTAAGACATACACTCGGCCATATCAGAAAGGGAACCATACGATTTTTAAAGATTGCCAGGCACGGACATGTTATAAACAGGGATCACGACGTTTTTATAGCCGACTATATCGACGGCCTCGACATGGAAACCCGAATAAAGGGATACAATCTGGAAATAAACGCGTTTTCCACAGGCAACATTCAGGAAATAATTCGTTCTGCCGAACAGGCACATGTAAGCGGAGTGATAGTGCTGGGCACGGAATTGAGTGCTGAGGATATTAAAGCCTTCGAACAGCTTAAAATTCCAACCGTCTTTATAGACACATACTTCGAGTATCTCAACTTCGACTTCGTCACCATGAACAACATCGACTCGATATTTCAGATGGTTTCTTATCTTGTAGAAAACGGCCACAGGGAAATCGGTTTTATTCGGGCGTCAACCGAAGCAAGAAATTTCATACTCAGAGATATCGGGTTTAAAATGGCTCTTAACCATCTTGGTATTAAATTTAATGAGAAGTATGTGTACAGCGTCGATTCAACGTTCCAGGGCGCCTACTCCGACATGCTCGCGAATCTTGATCGGACGGCAAAACTCCCCACCGCGCTTGTTTCTTCAAACGATATCGTTGCTTACGGGTGTATGAAGGCAATGAAGGAAAGAGGCATTATTGTGCCGGACGATGTTTCTGTGATTGGATTCGATGACCTCCCGCTGAGCGCGGTTATGGAGCCTTATCTTACCACCATGCGTGTTTCAAAAAAACGTATCGGGCAGGTGTCGGTTCGCCTTATGATTGACAGACTGGAAAGAAAAATACCAAATCTGCCTCCTGCAAAAGTTATTATCAGCGGTACGCTCGTATACCGCTCAAGTGTAAAAAAGCTCCGGTAATCAGTTGAGCTTTCCCTACTGTCCTGCTAAGAAACCGCCATCAACTGCATACTGAGCTCCTGTCACAAAGGATGCCTCATCGGAAGCAAGGAACAGCACAACAGCAGCCACCTCTTCCGTAGCAGCAATCCGCTTCATCGGTTCCTTCCCGGCATATATCTTCCTCGCATTCTCAGGGTCGCCGGTACTTTCAATCAGCATCTGAAACATAGTCGTATGACCATACCCAAAATTACCGCTTTCACTTTCAATCAATCCTGCAGGGAAGCCCGAACTCCTCAAAGATACTCTGTAATGTCAGTACCCGCTCATGCGGAAGCTTTTCAACTTCAGCGTAGGGGTTCTCCCTTCCAAGCATGTCATATTTGAAACCACCGAGCTTATGGAATGGGAGAAGGTGCACTTCCTGGACCGAATCGAGTGTTTGAGCAAAGCCGCCTATTTTCCTCATATCCTCGGTGCTGTCGTTGAATCCCGGTATCACGGGCACACGTATAAACATCGCCGCCCCATGTGCCGATAAAAAACCCGCATTTTCAAGGATTTCAACATTCGATACACCGGTAAAACGTTTGTGCTTCTCACCATCGATACATTTTATATCGTAGAGGAAGAGATCGACCAGGGGAATAAGACACTTGAGCTTCTCCCTGTCACGGATGAAACCGCACGTCTCAACAGCTGCGTGTATGCATTTCTCCCGGCATTCTCGAAGCAGTGCATAGAGAAAATCGTACTGCAGCAAGGGCTCTCCGCCCGATATGGTTACACCGCCGTTTGACCGTGTGTAGAACGGTCTCGAGCGCTCGATCTCCACGAGTACGGCACGAACACCCATGGTCCTGCCAAATAGTTTTCTCGCTCCGGCACGGCATATTTCCACGCATCTCCCGCACCCTGTACAGCGCTCAAGATCCGTGAGCGCTTTCCCATTTTCAGTAATGGAAACGACGTGATGAGGACACTCGTCGATGCAGCCGTAACAGCGCCTGCAGAACTTCTCCAGAAAACCGAGTTCTATGGCACTCCTCTGAGATTCGGGATTCGAACACCACCTGCAGGAGAGCGGGCATCCTTTCAGAAAGACAACCGTACGTATTCCGGGGCCATCGTGTATCGAATAATCCTGTATATCAAAAACAATTCCCTCGGGGTTTTCTGTATGCATCATGCCGCCGTTTCACAGGTTTTTCTGTTTGTTCTATACGTTCATATTTTCAGTTCGTTCGATAATATCATCCTGCACCTTTGGATCAAGAGCCGTGAACAGCGCGCTGTATCCGGCAACTCGTACCATGAGGTCGGGATATTTTTCGGGATTCTCCTTCGCCTCTCGAAGAATAGAACTGTCGATGATGTTGAACTGCACATGCATACCCTTTAAATCTCCCAGAAAAGTCCTGATGAGAGAGGAAAACTTTTTTCTTCCGGTTTCGTCCTGAATGACGAACGGTGAAAACTTCATATTGAAAAGATTGCCTCCGGAGCAGAGAACGTTGGGTATCTTTGCTACAGATTTCATTGCACGAAGAGGCCCCTTTTTATCCATGCCGTGTGTCGGTGACGTGGTGTCGGCAGTCGGTTCACCGCTCCGGCGTCCATCCGGAGTCGCTCCTATATACTGGCCGAAGGGGACATTGCCCGAGACAGTGCTCGTCGATGCCTGCCAGATACCGCCGATAGGCCCTTTTCCGAAACGTGTTACCCGGTACTTCGGAAGCTCTTCGCAGAAAAGCTCAAGAGCCTTTGCGGTCAGGCTATCGACATAATCGTCATCATTTCCGTATTTCGGGGCGGCAAGAAGCATCCTTCGTATTTCCTCGCCTGAGGGATCAGTTTCAGAATCATTGAAGTTGGAATCGAGCGCATAAAGAAGCTGGCTACCGCTCAGCTTTTTTTCATCAAAAATAAGATTTTTGATCCCGGCAAGTGAATCGCCCGTATTGGCAAGGCCGACAATGAGGGGGCCGCAAAAATCGTACACAGCCCCGCCTTGTTTAATCGTCTTTCCGCGGCCGCAGCAGTCCTCCACAAAGCACGAGACAAGGGGATTGGGGATGAGTTCTTCCATGGAGGTATCGATAATGTTATCCATAGCAACCTGGTGTGAAGCGAAGAAACGGGCCTGCAGTTCCCATGCTTCGAGTACGTCATCGAAAGAGTCGAATGTCGAAAGGTCTCTGTCCTGCGGCAGAAGGGCAACACCTGTTTTCGGATCTCTCCCTCCATGTAATGCTATCTCGAGAATCTTGAGCATACTGATAAAGGATGCCCCGTTTGGACGATACCCCTGCTTTCCCTCGATAATAGGCTCGACACATCCTACTACTGACCAATTGACCGCATCGTCATAGGTAATACCGCGGTTCATCAGCGAGGGAATCACCGTTTCATCGCTGTAAAGTGCAGGCTGCCCCCCTCCCAGCCTGATAATATCTATCGCTTCCTGCAGGAACTCTTCTGAAATACCGTCGTGAAAACGCACGGAAAGCGAAGGCGCCGTCAGCCGTACGGCCTTCTGCACACCTAAAAACATATATGAGAGCACATTCGTCGCATCTTTCCCGCCGAAGAGCTGGCCGCCCAGTGTGATATTCTGAAATACTTGGTATCCTGCAAAAAAACGCGTGCTGTCCCAGTCACGGATCTTATTTACGGTAAAAAGCTTGAGCCAGAAGCACTGAAGCAGCTCGGATGCTCCTTCCACTCCCAGGCAGCCGTTTTCGAGGTCCTTCATGAAGTACGGGAGAAGTGTCTGATCGAGACGTCCCAGCGACATCGAGTGGCCGTTGCTTTCGATTTGCAGGACAGCCTGAATGAACCATATCGACTGCAGGGCTTCATAAAAACTCTGCGCCGGATTGAGAGGAACACGCCTGCATATGTCCGCTATGCGCAGAAGCTCTTCCTTTCGTTTTTTGTTGTTTTCCTCGTCCGCGCACGCTTCGGCATATTCTGCATAGCGCTGTGCATACGCAACAACCGCTTTCAAAGTAATAAGGGCAGCTCTGTAGAAATTTCTTTTCTGCACCGAATCCGGAAGTGAATGATTGAGTGATGAGAGCCTGCTTCCGATTTCATCCATATAACCCTTCAAGCCATTTTCCAGTATCTTCTTGAAATTCACGGTTATATGTCCGTCCCCTCCCTGCATGAGCCAGTAGCTGTTGACGACCATCATCTCCCAGGCCTTTTTTGTCTCGTCAGGCAAAAGAGAGAGCACGCGCTCGCAGTGGGTTTTACCGTGCCAGAAAGGAAAAATCTTTTTCAGCACTTTTTTATCATCCTCCGTTATGGTAAACCGGTCGCCGGGGCGCCGATCAAAATAATAAGGCTTCCCGTCAAGCTCACGTTCTATCCACTCTACCTCGAACTCCGGAAACAGCTCAACCCCCCTGGGATAGCATGATGTATTCCCGACCAAAAGCTCTCCATCGAGTATGTAGATCGTCATACTCTGCAGCATCATCGAAAGAGCCTCGGCACGTTTGACGACGACCGGTTCGCACTCATGCTTCCTGTACGCCTCCGTATAGTACCTTACACGTTCAGAAGAAATACGGGGTATAGCCTGAAGTAAATAATCCCGAAGGATATCGATGCGTTCCGACCTCTTTTCTGCTGCGGCTTTTGCCTTTTGCCCGTCGAGCAGCGTGCCCTTTTCTGTGTTATCTATCCTGTTCATGGATACCCCCTATGATTGATCTAACATACACAGCACAGGTCATCCTGTCAATACTATAGAAGGCATTTGTGACCGCAAGGTTTCATCAATATCGAGACGTATCAAGCATTCATTTTCGATGTGATTTATTACCACATCAAATCACAGTACGATTGTATTGGCACAAATGCAATTTTATTCTGCGTTCAATCGCACTCTCCTCCGAATTGCATATTCTGCCGTACCTGAAACTCCTTTTCTATCTGAAGCAGAACAGTAGTATATTTGTGTGATATATTTTGAACTCTCGATTGGCGGTATAGAGTTCAGTCCGACAACACTCAACGAGAAGAGGAGCGTGGTATGAGTGAGAAATTTCCACATCTGTTTTCCCCGGCAAAGATTGGCTCGGTGAAGATACCGAACAGACTGGTATTCCTGCCGCATTACGCAGCAATCGAGAACAACGACAATATGATACACGAGACATATATCAATTATTTCGTCGAACGAGCGAAAGGGGGAACCGGGCTTATAATCATAGACAGCCATGCGGTGACGCCCGCCGCGAAGATGGCGAATAAATACATCCATGCCTTCGATCCAAAGATCGTCGAAGGATACCGGAGGATCGGCGACGCGACCAGGGAGTACGGCTCAAAAATTTTCGTGCAGCTCAGTCACGGCGGGCACACGACGCTGTATCACCCACCGCAGATCCTCTACGCCCCGACCCAGATGTCCGAGCCCAGCTGCCATTACAACACCAAGGAGATGGAGATCGAGGACCTCGAAGAAGTAACCCGAGGTTTCGCCGTTTCGGCAAAGCACGTAAAGGAGGCACATCTCGACGGGGTTGAGATCAAGGGGGCCTCCCACGACGGTTTGCTGCGGAGCTTCATCTCGCCCTACTTCAACAGACGTACCGACCGCTACGGGGGGAGCTTCGAGAATAGAATGCGATTCCCCCTGGAGGTGGTTCACGCTATTCGGGAAGCAGTCGGCCCGGATTTCCCCCTCGGAGTCCGTATCTGCATGGACGAGTTCACATCTTGGGGGTACAACTCTGATGATGGAAAGAGAATCGTGCAGGCATTTGTTGAGACAGGAGAGATCGACTACCTCAGCTGCGATGCGGGCTGTTTCAGCGCCTTTTACATGGAGATACCGCCGATGTGTATACCGCTGGGGTTTGCTGAATATCTGAGTGCGGAGATCAAGAAGATGACCCAGCTGCCGGTGATAGCGTTTGGGAGGATCAACGATCCCGTGCAGGCGGAGCGGATACTGGCGGATGGAAATGCGGATTTCATCGGGATGGCACGGGAACTGGTGTGTGATCCCGAATTTGCGATAAAGGCAAAGGAAACTCGGGACGATGACATACGCCACTGTATAGCCTGCCAGGACGGTTGCATCTATCAGGTTATGCAGAACGAACCCATACGATGTATACAGAATCCTGCTGCAGGGCGGGAGGCTGAATACGGAATAGGAACGCTGAAGCAGGCCGAGCAGGAGAAGCGTGTGGTGGTGATAGGAGGAGGGCCTGCAGGGTTGAAAGCTGCGGAGGTGGCGGCGAGGCGCGGGCACCGGGTTGAGCTCTACGAGGAGAAGGGGGAGATTGGAGGTCAGGTAAACATAGCGGCCCGGATACCGTACCGTGAAGAGGTGAAGGATGTTGTGAGGTATCTGGGTGTCCAGGTGGAGAAGCTGGGGGTGGAGGTACATCTTGGAGAGCGGATGACGGTGGAGAAGGTAAAGAGGTCGGAAGCGGATGTAATAATTGCTGCGACAGGATCGCATCCGGTTCTCTGTAAAGATATACCGGGGTATGATGAGAAGTTAGTATTGACGGTATGGGATGTGCTGCTTGATTTGAAGGAGATAGGAGACTATGTGGTGATTTATGACATAACGAGGCGGTGGCCGGGATTGGGAACGGCTGAATACCTGTTGAATATGGGCAAGCGGGTGGACATAGTGGTTCCGACCTTTTATGTGGGGGAGCAGCTGGAACCGGGAAATGTGATGCTGACTTATCAACGAATATTGGATCGAGAGGTAAAGCTGATGCCGCACACGACTCTGAATGCCATAGATGGGAAGCGGGTTACGCTGGAGAATGTATTTACGAAAAAGACCACGATGGTTGAGGGGGTTGATACGGTTGTTTTGTCGATGGGAAACCGATCCGACCGGGAGCTGTACGACAGACTAAAAGGTGCAGTGGAGGCCGAGTTGTACTTTGTGGGGGATGCGGTAGCGCCGCGGCAGATCCAACAGGTAATACTGGAGGCCGAGGACCTTGCCAGAAGGATATGACCGTGGCAATGCCCACGAACGTCCGAAACAATTCCCCAGAACAGAAAAGAGAGAGGTGAAGAATTACAATGGAGAAGGACATTGTTGTTTGCGTCAAACAGGTGCCCGATGTCACGGAGGTGAAACTCAACCCTGAGACGCATACCCTCATTCGTGAGTCGGTACCGAGTATATTGAATCCCTTCGATGCATTCGGTGTGGAGGAGGCTGTGAGGATCAGGGAGCGATACGGCGGAAAGGTCATTGCCGTCACCATGGGACCTCCCCAGGCGGAGAGCGTCATACAGACGTGCTTCGAAATGGGGGTCGACGAGGGGTATCTGCTCTGCGACGAGCGGCTTGCCGGCTCAGATACGTGGGCCACCTCGATCGCACTGGCACGCCTGATCAATAGATTCGCGTACGATTTAATCATTTGTGGTGTAGAAACAACAGACAGCAGCACAGCACAGGTAGGACCTGAAGTCGCTGAAAAGTTGGGAATACCGCAAATCACTTTCGTAAGCAGGGTCGAGCTCGGAGAGGAGAACAGGAAAGGCCGGTTCACCAAGGAAACGGACACGGGGTATCAGGTATTAGATGCCCGGCTCCCCATTCTGATCTCTGTGGTAAAGGGTATAAACGAGCCCAGACAACCCGATCCCGCAGCAGCCGGGAGCAAGCAGGTGCAGCGTCTTACGATTTCGGACATAGCGATTGACGCAAAAGAGGTAGGCCTCGATGGATCTCCCACCATGGTCGTGGAAATCAATGCGGCAAAACCGCATGCGAGTGCTCAGCTCGTGGTGGATGCCGGTCTTCCCGCACATGAGAGGATCAATCTCATCATGAGAGGCGGCATTCAGAAAAAGGAGGGAAGCGAGCTGGTTGAAGGAGATACCGCCGGCATGGCGAAGAAGGCCGGAGAGTTCATTTGCGAACTCATAGGCACCTAGGGGGTACGGTTAAGGGAGAAGAATATGAATATCAAGGTCGAGAGAGAAGTGTGCACAAAATGCGGTATATGTATCAAGTACTGCTCATTCGCCGCAATTGAATATTCGGACGGAATCCCCGAGTTCCTTGTCAACTGTGTGCTGTGCGGGGCATGCGTAAAGGTGTGTCCGGTTGATGCAATACGTATAGACCGAAAGGTGTGCACAAGGGACTTGTCGATGTTTCGGGGTGTTTTGGCCTTTGTCGAAACAACGGATCAAACTGTCAAACCAGTCGGACTTGAGATGCTGAGCGCTGCCCGAAAACTCGCGGTCAAGTTGAACGAGAGCTGCGCGGCCGTGGCTCTGGGGGTGAAAGGGGACGATATTCGGGAGATATTAACTGAGTACGGCGCGGAGAAGATATATGCGGTGGAAAGTGAATCCCTGGCGGAATACAACACCCAGATATACACAGACATCCTGGTTGGAATCCTCTCGAAATATAAGCCGAGCATCGTTCTCTTCGGTGCCACCCATCAGGGACGGGATCTGGCTCCAAGAATAGCGGCAAGGATTGAAACGGGTTTGACTGCCGATTGCACCGAACTTGACATCGACAGGGACGGGAATCTACTGCAAATAAGACCGACATTCGGCGGTAATATCATGGCAACCATCCTGACTCCCGGTCATCGGCCGCAGATAGCCACGGTTCGTGCCAATGTCATGAAGCGGGAGCCTTATAAAAAGCTTCCGAACCAGCAGGGAGAGCTGGAGCGTATAGAGGTCCGCATCGATCTTACGCATAAGAAGTTGAAACTCCTAGAAGAGGTGCGGGAGATTTCTCCCTATTCCAATGTTGAGGAGGCCGATTATATCGTTTCGGGAGGTAAAGGTTTAGGCAAGGCGGAGAACTTCGATATGCTGCGTGAACTGGTTCAAACCCTGGGAAAAGCCGTGGGACAGGCGCGGGTCGGGCTGGGGGCGTCGCGCTCGGCGGTAGACGCCGGGTGGATTCCATACCAGCATCAGGTAGGACAGACCGGAAAGGCGGTGAAACCAAAGCTGTACATAGCCTGCGGAATATCCGGACAAATTCAACACATCATGGGTATGCGGGAATCGGAGAGGGTCATTGCAATAAACACCGATCGAAATGCCCCCATATTCAGGATTGCCGATCTTGGCCTTGTGGGTGACCTGACAGAGGCGGTGCCGCTGTTATACAGGTACCTGAAGGAAAACATGGGTGCTCTGCGAAGTAGAAAAGGCGGCATTACACGCATGGGCGAGGAGCTTGCCGGGTCCGGCAAGATTGAGGTGAAGAAAAAAAATAGGTCCTAATTGTACGTACATCAACATTACTCTGTCCGGGCCTCAGTTCACGAGTACCCCCGAACGTCATCGATACTATAGGGAAATAAGATTCGTTTCACCGAAAGATTTTCTTACCTGCCGCTCGAAACTATGAACCTCCCTCATCTTCAATCCTGTAGAGCACCTCACCGGCATCCTGCACATACAGAATCCCTTCATCCTCCCGATTTGCATATGAATCGGGAATTATATCGTCCGGGTTCGTATATCCGAGGTTTATCTTTCTGCAGAGCTGCTCGGAAATGGAGGTGGCAAGCACCACCTGTATACGGGGATTTTCTTCCCCTTTCTCATACCTGCCCGCCCCCTTCACGTGGGTCGAGTGGGCAAGCACCGCTTTCGGGACATGCCTGAAACAATCCATCCGGGAAAGAAAGTAATCGCGTACATGGTAACCGATCTCTTCAATCGCTCCTCCCCAGCTGTACGACAGCTGTTTCACATGTCTGCCGTAAATTATCAGGGTTCCGCCGTCTGCAACCACCGGTTCAAGCTTGTACATTACCTTGCCCGCTGTCCACAGCTCGTCATACATACCGGCAGCCTTTCCCACGACGAGATTAAACGGCTTTTTCTTATACACAATATGAAGCTCAGACGAAAGGTCCGCAGCGGCTTCCCACGATTCCTCCGTTTCACCCGTATAGAGCCCTGCAAGCCGGTTATCGGCCGTCACCACCATGGAGATGCAGTACGTTTTTACCGGCACGAAACTGGCCGCTCTGGACAGCAGCTCGCGAACCGGCGTATGCTTTTTTCCGATTACCTTCATGCAGGTGATCACGGCACCGAGCCAGTGAAAACAATGCAAAAACTCACCGCCCGATATTCCGGGGAAGAGGTACTTGTACCCCCCGGAAAAGCCAACAACCTCATGCGGAAAGACCGGACCGAGAATCAGAATGAGGTCGTAGTCGAACACCGCTCTGTTAATGGTGATTTCAATCTCTTCATGAAAGAGGCCTTCGGTAATCTTCTCCATTTCCCGTATGGAAAACCTGCCTATACTCCTGAAAGTTTCCGGATTCTGCCATTGATGGTTGAAGAAGGCGCTTTCTTTGTATACGGTATTTTTTTCACCCTCCTCTATACCGTAGAGTTTGAATATTTCATTTTCTTCGAGCGGTCTGTGCGTCCCCAGGGCAACCATATAATCCACGTGTGCTGCATACCGGCTCAGCACATCGTGTATCGACCTGATCATCAGGGGCAGAGGTGCGGTTCTCGTGGCGTCCGGGGTCAGAACGAGAACCCGCTTCCCCTTTATGAGACGCGCAGGTAATCCCTCCTGCAGTATCGCACGAACCTCATCCTCCCGTATCTCCTTTTCCCTGGTTCCGAATAGCATGGTACATCCTCCACAGGCAGCTCTTTTTATGTATCGGATAAGAGGCATCCGCCGTCGACAGGACGAGGGATCGTATTTTCCCTCTGCCGCAGATCGGCTGATTGCTCTTGTACAACTGCCGGTTATGGTATATCCTCAAATGATATGCAAAGAGGCACCTATATTATAGCACTCGACATCGGCACGACAAGCACAAAGGGAATTTTGTACTGTATCGGCGGCCAATACCGCATCCGCGGTGAAATCTCGGACAGCGCCTCTCTCTCATACCCCAGCCATTTCCCTTTCCCGGGATACGTTGAGCAGGACCCCGATGATGTGCTCGGCGCAGTCGTTTCGGTGGTGTCCGCTCTGACGAAGAAAATTCATCCTCAAGATGTACAAGCTCTCGTATTCAGCGGAATACTGCACAGTATGCTTCCGGTCGATAAAAACTGCCGTCCCCTCACCCGTGCGCTCCTCTGGAACGATATGAGGGCCAAACATCAGAGTGACGTGCTTATGGATTGCCTCGACTCCAACGATGTGTATGCACGTACAGGATGCACCATTCATCCCATGTACTACCCGGCACGCCTCTTATGGTTCAGGCAAAAAGCCGGGGATGTCCTGAAAAAGACGCACAAATTCATATCGATAAAGGAGTATGTGCTCTACCGTCTGTACGGAAAATTTATTGTGGACAGATCAACGGCGTCAGGAACAGGCATCTGGAACATGAGAACGCTGGACTGGGACAAAGACCTCATTGCCGATATCGGGTTTGACAGCGGATTGTTTTCAGATGTTTCTGAGCCGGTTAGCTGTGCGGGTGAATTGAAGCAGGAGCCAGCATTGAAAATGGGGCTCAGTGCAGGAACGGCAGGCATAATCGGTGCAGCAGGCGGCCCTCTCGCCCACCTCGGAAGCGTCGGTCTCGATGATACCGGCATGAGTCTTACGGTCGGTACCAGTGCGGCCCTGCGAAAGATTGAACCGAAGCCGACTATAAACTTCGAAACGGGAATGTGGTGCTACTACCTTTTGGATGGGGTCTGGATTAGGGGTGGAGTGATTCAGGATGCGGGCAACGTGTTCCGCTGGCTGTCGGAGACCATCTTTGCGAATAATTTACGGGTAGTGTTCGATCTTGTCGAAACATCCGTAAGAAACACGCCGCCGGGAGCTTGCGGGCTTTTTTTCTTCCCCTTTATGGCCGGAGAAAGGAGCCCGCATTACAACCCCGACGCAAAGACCGCAATTATCGGATTGACATTCAGTCACAGGAGGGAGCATATATGTCGCAGCCTTATGGAGGGTATTGCATACAGGATATCGACGCTGTACCGGATACTAAGCGAGGGTGATGATTTCAGGCTTGTCGTCACGGGAGGCATCCTCGACTCACCGGCCTGGATGCAGATCACCGCCGATTTCCTCGGCCGGAATCTCCGGAAATCGGGTACAAGGTTTGCCGTAGCATGGGGAGCTGTGCTTGTGGGGCTCACAGCATTGGGAATTGTCGATTCCCCCAAAAAGCTTCAGAGCTTTAATTCATTGGGCGGGCAAATCAATTATAACCTCGAGGCACATAAACAGTATAAAAAAATACAGGTGTCCTATGAAATGTATTACCGGAGACTGTTTGGGAAATAACGCTCATCCTGATGCTGATCCTGATTGTTCGGACGACGGTTTAATTACTCCCCACAGTACGAAACATTCATACTCTGAAAAAAAATAGAACACGTTCGGGTTCAAAGCTAGTATTGTACTATGTACAGATCCATCACGGTTTTGAGGATTTTTGGATGCGTGGTCCCTGTAAAAGAGTACTAGTCGTTTTATATCTGCTTTTTCTTCCGGTTTTAATATACGCACAGAACCTGGAAGACCGTATCAGCGAACGAAGGCTCGACAACGGAATCAAGGTGCTGATGTTGGAGCGGCACAACGCACCCATCGCTGCTCTGTATATTCTGTTCAAGGCAGGCTCCGCCGACGAGCCTGACGATGCAATCGGAACAGCGCACATGCTCGAGCACATGCTTTTCAAGGGTACCGATACAATCGGCACAAGAAACTATGAAAAGGAAAGACCTGTTCTCGAGGAAATCGAGAAGACAGGTGAAGCGCTCGACCGGGAGCGCGCGAAGGGAGCTGCGGCCGATCAAACCCGAATCAGAGAGCTGGAAGAACAATTGAAACGCCTGCAGGAAAAAGAGAGCACGCTGGTCATACACGGCCAGTACGAATCCTTCTATATGGAAAACGGTGCCCGGGACTTCAACGCGTCAACGACAAAGGATTACACGCTATACACCGTTGAGCTGCCGTCGAATAAAATAGAGTTATGGGCTCTTCTCGAATCCGATCGGCTGAAGAACTTCGTGCTTCGAGAATTCTATACGGAGAGAGATGCGGTGCTGGAGGAGAGGAGGATGCGCGTCGACACGGACCCGTTCGGAAAACTACGCGAACAGTTTCTGCTCGCCTCATTCGACCATCATCCCTACGGGTTACCGACAATCGGGTTCCCGGAGGACATCAAGCGACTCAGCGTAAAAAAGGCCGAAAATTTTTTCAATACCTACTACACACCGGACAACTGCGTTATCATCATGGTCGGGGATATCGATACTTCCGAAGATTTCCTGCTCGTCAAGAGGTACTTCGGCGATATGTCGGGCGGCCCGGCTCCGATCGCCAAAGCGGCACCGCTGCCGCCGCAGAGCGAAGAACGCCGCATTACGGTTGTGCTCGATGCGGAGCCGATGGTGCTCATCGGTTTTCACAAGCCTGCTATTCAAAACCCGGATAATTACGCTCTTGATATGATAAGCGGCATCCTGTCCTCTGGAAGAACTTCGAGGCTGTATAAAAACCTCGTTCAAACCGGAATCGCTGTCTCGGCAAGCGCTGTAAATGGATTTCCCGGAGAAAAATACGACAACCTGTTCGTGCTCTCGGCCATACCGCGGCCGCCCCATACCGTCGAAGAAGTGGAGCAGGCACTGTATACAGAACTGGACCGGCTGAAAAAAAACCCGGTTGATCAGAGGGAGCTCGAAAGGGTCCTGAAACAGATCGATGCACAGTACATTCGCTCACTCGCTTCAAACAGCGGAATGGCGTGGCGGATTGCCTATTTCGAGGCGACAGCCGGTACATGGAAATACGCTGTTGCCTGGAAAGATAAGATGCACAGCGTGACCGGCAGGGAGATAATGCGGGTCGCGCAAAAATACTTTATTGAAAATAATCGTACCGTCTGCTCACTCGTCAAAAAGACCGCAGGGCAAAAAAAATAGCGGGCTCCGCAGAGAAGAGATAAACAATGCAATCAAGATTTTCAGTCCGGCTCTATTTTCTGATCTTCATCTTCATTCCCCTGACAGTATTTGCCATCGAACCGGAAAAGCTCTCCTACAAAGAGATTCGATTCAATCCCCCGGAGGTCGAACGAACAAGGCTTTCAAACGGTATCGGAGTATACCTTCTGGAAGATCACGAACTTCCGTTATTTACCATGAACGTACTGATTAAACGTGGAGCTTTGTACGAACCGGTGCAAAAGGCCGGACTTTTTTCTATACTTGCGGACGGCATGCGAACGGGCGGCACCGCATCGAGATCTCCCGACGACGTCGACGATGAATTGGAATCAATGGCGGCTTCGATAGAAATCGATTTCAGCGATGAATACGGGATAGCAACCCTGGACACACTTTCTGAAGACATCTCGAAGGGTCTTGAGATATTTGCCGATATGCTCATGCATCCTGCGTTTAAAGAGGACAGGCTCGATATAAGCACGGCACGGGAAATCGAAATGATACGAAGGAGGAATGAAGACCCCTTTGACATAGCGCTCAGGTACTTTCCGGCATATATGTACGGGAAGGATCACCCTATGGGGTCCTACCCTGAAATCGACGGTATACGGTCCATATCCAGGCAGGACCTGATCCTGAGCCGGCGCATGCTCTTTCAGCCTGACGATCTTGTCTTCTCAGTTACGGGAGATTTTAAGAAGGAAAAAATCATTCGGGAGCTCGATTCTCTCTTCGGGAAATGGAGAAACCGTGAAGCCGGTATACGGACACTCCCGGCATTTCAGCCGGTACAAACCGGAGGAAAACCGGCTGTTCTCTACATTCCGAAAGACTTGAACCAGAGCACAGTACTCATAGGCTCCTACAGTATGAAACGTACTCCAGACCATCCCGATTATTTTCCTCTCAGGGTGATGGGGGAAATACTCGGAGAGAGCGGTTTTACGTCCCGGCTGTACAGGGAAGTGCGGGAAAAAAGAGGGCTGGCATATTCCGTCGGGTGCCACTTCGATACGTCGAACTATCTGTATCCCGGCCTCTGGTTCTCCTACGCACAAACAAAAGCTGAAAAGACCGTTGAAACCGCCGAGCTGATGCTGCGCCTTATGGATGAAATGAGGCAAAAGAAGGTGAGCGGGGAGGAGCTCGACCTCGCAAAGGATGCGATTATCAACTCGTTTGTTTTCGCTTTTTCGAACAGCACGCAAATCACCCTGCAGAAGATGCTGCTTGACTTCAGAGGCTTTCATGCGGATTATTTGAAAACCTATACAGAGCACATCCGGTCGGTTACGCCGGAACAGGTCCTGGCTGCGGCGCAGAAATACCTCGATCTCGAAGATATTGTCATTGTCATTGTCGGCAACGAGAAGTATTTCGACAGTCCCGTTTCTGTACTTGGAACAGTCACTACCATTACCCCCGATTAAGAGTTTCAGGGAGAGGAGATGGAAAAATCAGGTCGTCGGGAATAAAAAAATGATACGTTCAGTATGTGTGTACTGTTCCTCCAGCACACGGGTACCCCGGCAATACTATGAAACTGCCGGCGTTCTCGGCAGGCTTATTGCTGAAAACGGCTATTCTCTCGTATACGGCGGCGGCAATCTCGGCCTTATGGGTGAAGTGGCACGGGCTGCAAAAAACGGCGGCGGCCGGGTAACGGGTATTATTATCAAAAAGTTTCATGAGAGGGGATTGGGATTCACCGGCGCCGATAGAATGATCGTCGTTGAATCGATGGACAGGCGGAAAAGGATCATGTGCGACCTGTCCGATGCATTTATATCGATTCCCGGCGGATTCGGCACGCTCGATGAGCTTTTTGAGGTCATCTCACTGAAACAGCTTCATTTTCACAATAAACCGGTGGTGATTGTAAATACGAACAATTTCTTCGACGAACTCATGCAATGGGTAAAAAAAGCGGTGGAGGAAGGTTTCATAAAGCAGAAATACAGAGAACTTTACTACGTCGCTGAATCGGCTTCGGATTGTGTTTCGTATATAAAACAATATATTCAGGAACAGGTGCCCGAGAAGTGGGGGTGAACGGGACAGTCCGCACGTGCTGCAATTTCAGAAAGTGATGCAGAAAACAATCAGCCGATTTTGACCGCGTCCCCCACTTCGATTGTCCCCTCTTTTATCACCCTGCAGAATACGCCCTCTTCCGGCATGATGCAGTACCCGACATCGTAGTAGATCCTGCACGGTGCGGCACACTCCTTTCCTATCATCGTAACGACGAGCTCGATCTCGTTTCCGATAAATATTCTGTCGTCGATTTGCAGCGCCTTCAGGTCGACTCCTCTTGTCACGATATTCTCGGCAAAATCGCCGTATTCGACTGACACTCCCCGGCTCTTCATCCTCGTAATACTTTCATCCATTAGAAGACTTACCTGCCGCAATCCACCCTCGGCATGCGCATCCTTCTCAATCCCCCTGTCCTCCAATAATACCGCCGACCGCACGCGCCGTTTTTTCATACCCTTCCTCGGGCTTATGGCTATGGAAACAACCTCTCCTCTTTTCACTGTTGAACTCTCTAGCCTCCTGTCCTGTGCATCATCAAATCGCGTTTATCCACATCCAGCCCGTAGGCCCGGGGCTTTCTCGAAACTGCCCGCCGTATCCCGGCTTTTATTTCATCTATCGAAAAGCCCTTTTCAAGCATCTCTTTCAAATTGATATCCCCCACGCCGAAGAGGCATGTTTTCAACATACCGTTCGGCAGGAGCCTCAATTTATTGCACCGATAGCAGAAGGGGCGGCTCATTGGACTGATAAACCCCACATTCGCAGAGCTTCCTGCAATCCGATAGAGGTTTTCCGTGGACGAACCTCCGGCAGGTACGGGAAAAAGAGCATACGTTCCGGCTACGATATTCTGCACATCCGAAGAGGACATGAAAGCGTCAATGTAGAAACGACCTGTATGTTCCTGGGGCATTACCTCTATAAAACGTATATCGCAGGAATGCTCAACAGCATACATAACCAGATCGGTCAACTCGCAGTCGTTCACCCCGCACATCACCACGGTATTGAGCTTGATCTTCAGTCCGTATGTCACCGCAGTATCGATGCCTCCGAGCACCCGGGAAAGCGAATCCCTGCCCGTGATGTTCCTGTACGTCTCCTTTCGAAGGGTGTCCAGGCTGATATTGACTCGCCTGATCCCTGATGCAACGAGTACGGGAACATAATCGCTGAGATGCGTCCCATTAGTAGTGAGCGACAGCTCCAGAACCTTTCCTCCGAGATCGTCGAACAGGTATTGAATATCCTTTCTTACAAGCGGCTCGCCGCCGGTAATCCTAACCTTGCGTATACCGAGCTCGACAAAGGCCTGAATTAAAATCTCAATCTGTTCGTAACTGAGTATGCGGCTGCGTTCTAAAAAGTCCGCGCCCTCGGCAGGCATGCAGTACCTGCACCGAAGATCACATCTGTCGGTAACCGAGATTCGCAGGTAGTCTATCTCCCTGCCGAATGTATCAATCAGTTTCGCGGACGTCTTCCGGTCTCCCACAATCTTCGACCTCCCCATAAATGAGCTCAACGGCATGTTCGAGTACCTGCCGAACAATTTCGAAAGTTTCCCTGACGGCTCTTTCGCTTCCCGGCATATTGATTATCAGGGTGTTGTTTCTCGTTCCTGCAATCCCTCTCGAAAGCATCGCCCGATCCGTTTTCTCGAGACTCTTCGCCCTGATGGCTTCTGAAATACCGGGTACATGTCTCTGGATTACCGATTCGCTAGCCTCAGGAGTAACATCGGACGGCGCAAGTCCGGTGCCGCCGAGAGTGAATACAACATCCGCCTTGACAGCGTCACAGAGCCTGATGAGCTCAGACCGTATCACGGTAAAATCATCACCGACAACCGAATAATCGACAACCTCACCGATATGTTCCCGTACGAGACCGCAGAGTGCAGGACCGCTCGTATCCTCTCTCACACCGGAGCTCGCTCTCGTGCTTACCGTCAGCACAGCAGCCCTTATTTTTTTTGCCATCTGCCGCTCTTGCCTCCATCCTTTTCAAGGAGCTCGAGATCTGTAATCGACATACCCCTGTCCACTGCCTTGCACATGTCGTAAACAGTCAATGCAGCGGTGGAGACAGCCTGCAAAACCTCCATTTCAGCGCCCGTCTTTGCGTGAACGGTAACCACCCCTGTAATCTCAAGGACACCTTTTTGTATATCGGGAGCAAACGAAATTGTAATCTGATCGGGAGAAAGAGCATGGCACAGCGGTATAAGCCCGCCGACCCTCTTTGCCGCCAGAACACCTGCGATTTGTGCTGTGGTACATACATTGCCCTTCTCAATTCTGTCCTCGGCAATCGCCTTCAGGGTCGCATGCTTCATCAAAACCCTGCAGTGCGCCTTTGCGACCCGTCTGGTTACCGCTTTTTCCCCAACATCGACCATACGCATCTTCCCGTCTTCATCGATATGCGAAAAACCTTGATTCATGGCAATCACACCCCCGTTTCTACTGTATCCCTCTGTTTGCACACGAAGCGTACCGGAACCTCCTGTAAAATGCTTTAACCAGCACAGACATTCGTTCAATGTATCTTCTGAAACGATTATCTTCGTATTGTCAGGATAATCTCATCAGCCTCATCGGTATTCTTCAGCGTCGACACAATACCGGTCACGACCTTGAAAAACACGGTACGGACAAACGCGTTCATCCCTATCCTTTTTCCGTTAACACGAAGCTCAACCGAGTATTCATCGCCCATCTTCTCTTCGTTTTCCATTCGTATAATCCCCCTCAAACCATATACGGCCCCGTACCGTCACCTCGGCAGGCGCACAACCCCGGCTCAACGAAAAATTCCGGCAGACATTTTACGATCGGCCGATAACAGAATATACCGATCGGAATGAAGCAATCGTCGACCCATTCCCCTGCGTTTACTTGCCGTTTTATAGAAGGCCGCCCCTGTCTCTTCAAAACGCCTGCGCCTTTTACCACAGAAGCATCACCTCAACCGTTTCACCATGCCGCACAGTATCTCTGCTGCTTTCCACCAGCAGGAGTGCATTACACCCGCTGCATCCAACAATATCGGCCGAGCCGTTGAGTTTGAGCGGCTGAACCATCAGCACACCCTCCTGCACTCTGCAGCGAGCGGGCATGATGTAGGTTCTCGACCCTTTTCGGTGCACATCCTTTTCCAGCGAAGCGTGCAGAAACCGGGGTGTATGATCCTCCCTTCCCATTATTTTCAGGAGCGCGGGCTTGATAAACATGTGAAAAGTGGTGAAATTGGAAACCGGGTTTCCGGGAATACCGAAGATGTGGCATGTCCCCTTTCTCGCGAAGAGCAGTGGTTTACCCGGTTTTACGCGCACCTTGTGAAAAAAAATGACAGCCCCCTCCTCTTTCAGAATTTCGGGAACAAGATCATAATCACCCATCGAAACACCGCCGGATACGAGGAACACATCCTTCTCGAGACCCCTTGCCACGAGCGCGTGAAGCACATCCGCGTCGTCACAGCCGATCCCGAGGTACTCGACACAACACCCGAGTGCCGCAGCAAGGCTTATCAGCATGGGGCCGTTACTGTTCCGTATCGCTCCATGCGAAGGCTTCTGTTCCGGTTCCACAATTTCACTTCCAGTGCTGAGCATCGCAACAGAGGGCCGTTTCACCACCGCGATCTCCGTCTTTCCCACCGAAGCGAGAACAGCGATTTCAGGAGCGGTTATGACCGAACCGCTTCGAAGAACACGTTCTCCCCGTTCAATATCCTCCCCTCTCATACATATATTCAGGCCGGCGGCGGCCGGCCCGGTTATCCGTATATGTCCGTCCGACAGAGTTTTTGTTTTCTCGATCATGACGACCGAATCCGCTCCTCCTGGAACTGGAGCCCCTGTCATTATCTTCATGCATTCTCCCCGGCCGACGCCGGTTTCGGGAAATGTGCCTGCCGCACAGACACCCGTAACCGTAAAATCCGTCATACCCTCCATCCAATCACTGCTTCGGATTGCATATCCGTCCATGGCAGACTTGTTGAAAGGAGGTATATCGATGTCCGCAAACACATCCTCTGCAAGGGTACGCCCGAAGGCACTCAGAAAGGGGATCGTTTCATTCTGCATCACGGTGCTGTTGTCGATGATTGTTTTCAGCGCATGCCTCACACCTACCATATCAGCTCCACCGGATAAAGTACCGTTATTCATTTATGCCATAACGGTACATAAAAAACTACGCATAATAATAGTGCAAATTCCCATTCATGTCAAACGGAAAAAAGCCCGATTAAATATCCCTGCGGTTATGTGTATTTTTTACGTCGGAATTACTATTTCAATTATTATCAACAGCACAGAGAATTACAATTTTTTTTCTTTTACATTTTACAATCATTATTCGGGCGCGTGCATCGGGATACTAACGGGTAATAAGGCATGCAGGGGGAAATCTTCTACGGCACCGGGAAAAGATGCTTTCAGACCGGTTTTTTGGATGTCTTAAAGGGTACCACCCTATCCCTTACCTTTCGGACAAGCTCTTCATCGATATCGTCAAGTGAATCAATTTCAATCGGCGGATCAACAAAATAATAATTTCGGTAGGCGGTAAGTGAAATCGCGTATGTGGGCCAGGCTGTTTTAGGGATTATCTTTCTCTCCCCCGTCATCAGATTGCAGGTACACCACTGTGTATCCTCATCGATAGTGACCGTGTTTACGGAGGCGGAAATTATTCTCATTCTTTTATACTCCCGGATGTTTTCAGAATCGCGTTGATCGCCCTGAAAAAACGCGCAGCCAATTCGTACGTTCAGCCGACTGCACGGCGCTAATCGCACTCGTCAGGAGGCGGCCATGCCCGCCTCCTGCACCGCTGATCCACAAGCCGCAACACAGGGAATCGTACAGCAACAATTTTATAGTACTGATGTTAAATATAGCGCATAAATGAAAAAATTAAGTCCTGATCTCCATATTTTTTAATGAAACGGGGCTGCTCTTCAAGGTAACAAACATTCAACCGAAGGAAGGCGGGACGATATTTTGTCATGTATCCATGATGCAGTCATGAACGGGAAACAGCGCACGAACCATGTACGGAAAACCCGGAAAAAACTGCCTGAACTCAATAATTTCAACGATGCGAAACCCACAATGCACAGACAGCCCGTCCATATTCATCGGAGGGGGAATTAAAGAGGCCTGGAAAAGAAGGTAGACGGCCACGAATAAAAAAACCCCGCATACACGGGGTTTTTTTTCAACTTTTTTCGACGTCCCTTGATCGTACTTCCGTTACAGGGGTTTTACATTTGTTGCCTGCAATCCTTTCGGTCCATCCTTTATCTCGAAAGACACCTCCTGATCTTCGGTGAGCGTTTTGAATCCATCTGTCACAATCTCTGAATAGTGTACAAATACATCCTCACCATCATCACGGCTGATAAACCCGTACCCCTTTTTCTCGTTAAACCACTTTACTCTTCCTTCTGGCATACTGAACTGCTCCTCCTGCATATTAAAGATATATCAATATACAGCACTTAACCTATTTTGTCAAATAATATTGAAAATTTAAAAAATTCTTTTGATTCGCCTTTTCTCTAAAATACAGCGGTAAACTGGTACAACCGTTTACTCAGAGCCCAAACGCAGCCGTTCCCTTACATTTCCTCGATATCAACTCACAGGCTCGTCTCCAATAATTTTTTCGCACATTTGGGCTTGACATGTATCGTTAAATGAATAACCGTAATCTTCGAATAAAAATCTCCGCATCCGGATAATTTCTCTTGTGCTCCAGACACGACTCGAACGTGCGACCCACGGTTTAGGAAACCGTTGCTCTATCCTGCTGAGCTACTGGAGCATCGTGCTGCTCGCATAAACAAAGGAGACCCTCTGAGACTTTACAGGATAAAAAATAATAAAAAACACTTATTTGTCAAGGGCATTACTCATCAGCAGGAATGAAAAGTGTACCGGCTCTGGCCATTTTTTGAAAATGGCGCATAAAGGCATAGAGTACGCGCTTATAGAGGCATACGGGGAGGGTTTTGAAATTCTGGAGGCATCACACCCTATAAGGACCACCTTAATTACCGGGAAATCGCTCATCTTTGGAACCGGGGAAGCGTTATAAAATCCATTATCCTGCAGCATAACGGACATGAACCCAATTTTTTGTATCGGAATTTATTTTATAGTGAGCGTCTCTGTTCAATTCTGTTCAATCTTTCGGTTGCGCTGCAATAAAATTTATGCTACTGTTTTTAAATCAAATGCATTTACACCTTCCGGATCGATATTCTGGCAAACACCGTTTTGATCAGGTTTATTATTACAGGGGAGGCTCATGGAAACAGCAGAGAAGAAAGCCGAGCAACCGTCGGTGTCGATAAAGAAAAAACCGCTTATTAGATGGCAAAAACCGAATGTGGGCGTGGTATATTCCCTCATCCCGGCTGTTCTCGCATCGATATATTTTTTTGGGTGGCGAAGCCTTCTTTTGCTTGCATGTGTAAACATTGCGGGTTTTCTCACCGAGTATATTTTTCTAAAGATTTACTATAAAGAGCCCGTTACATCGGCGGTGTTTGTTTCCTCCTTCCTTTTTACTCTGACTCTGCCTCCCACATTGCCCATCTGGATGGCAGTTGTCGGTATTGTATTCGGTATAGCAATCGGGAAGATGGCGTTCGGCGGTTTCGGCAGAAACATCTTCAACCCCGCGTTGACCGGGCGCGCATTCATCTACGTCAGCTTCGGTGCGCCGATGACCGCTGCCTGGGTACAGCACATCGGAGGAATCACCGGCGGGTTCACTGCATTCGCATCCGATGCGGTAACGAAGGCGACGCCGATGATGAACATCGCGCAGGGCGTTAACGTGTCGAAGCTGTCAATGTTTCTCGGAAACGAGTCCGGATGCCTGGGTGAAACAAGCGCCCTGCTCATACTGTTGGGCGGTATTTTTATACTCTGGAAAAAATACGCCAGCTACCGTATCGTCGTTTCCGGGTTCATCGGTATGCTTATACTCCAAACGGCGCTCTGGGCTGCAGGCGTTAAAACAGCGATCGACCCGCTCAGCTCCGTACTTGGCGGCGGTTGGATGCTTGGGATACTCTTTATGGCAACCGACCCGGTTTCGGCTTCCCAGACAAACAACGGACGCTGGATATACGGCGCATTTATCGGCGCGGTTACCTCTCTCATCCGCGTCTTCTCCATATGGCCGGGTGGTGTGATGTTTGCGGTACTCCTCGGAAATATGTTCGCTCCGATAATCGATTACTACATCAAACAGGCGAAAAAAAAGAGTGAGGTGGCGGGCAGATGAAAAGTGGAACAAAAATCCGACAGCGTGTATTTACCGTACTGTTCATGCTCGTTGTAACCCTCGTGTTTATCTCCGTCACAACCGTGCTGTACACGCTCACGAAAGATACAATCAAACTGAATGAATCATTGCTCGCCAGGAAGGCTGTTTTGTACAGTGGAGGTGTGCCTCTTCCGGAAAATCCGAAGGAAATCGCAAATATATACGCTAAGCGGGTACGGGAAATACGGGACAATCAGGGAAAAGTACTGTACTATGAGGTGCATGAATCCGAATCCCAAAAGGTGCAGAGTTATGTGCTGATTGCCGACGGCCCCGGTCTGTGGGGTACCATTACGGCTGCGGTCGGATATGACAGTACGCTTCAAAGGTTGACAGGGTTTGAGGTAATCGCTCAGAATGAAACGCCCGGTCTCGGCGGCAGGATATCCGAAGCATGGTTCAAGAATCAGCTCCGCGGCAAGAAGCCTCCGCTCAGTCTCGTACCCGAGGGTGCGGCAGCCGCGGACAATCAGTTTCAGGCGATAACGGGCGCAACCTACTCTTCAAACGGTGTAAAAGACATTCTGAACTCTTCATCTCAATACGCCAGAAAGATTATCAAATCAAACCGGTAAGGAGTCGCTATGGAGGCGTTTAAAATAAAGCGGGTTTTTTCCGACGATCTGGGGGCAAACAATCCCGTCTTTGCACAGGTGCTTGGAATCTGCTCCACCCTCGCGGTTACGAACGTGATGAAGAACACAATTGTAATGTGTGCAGGGCTCATCTTTGTTACGGGTCTCTCGAACCTCACCGTTTCTCTCCTTCGTTCCTACATGCCGTCACGCATCAGAATGATGGTCGAGACTCTGATCATTGCATCCTTCGTCATTATTGTCGACATCGTGCTGAAAGCATATCTCCCGGACATTTCGAGACAGCTCGGCCCCTATGTCGGACTCATAATTACAAACTGCATTATTATGGGGAGGGCGGAGGCATTTGCACTTTCCAATCCGCCGGGCCTTTCTTTCTTGGACGGCATATTTTCGGGGCTCGGTTATTCCTACGTGCTTATTGCCATTGCGTTCCTCAGGGAGCTTTTCGGATCGGGCAGCATCTGGGGGTATCCGGTACTCGGCGAATGGTGGACAAACTGGTCCATCATGGTAATGGCGCCGGGCGCGTTTTTCATGCTTGCCATATTCATATGGATCGTCAAAGGAGCGCTTGAAAAAGAATCGGGAGGGGAAAAGAAATGAGCCAGGGCGTCGCTTTTTATGCAATATTTTTTGCCGCCATATTTACAAACAACATACTGCTGACAAACTATCTGGGGATGTGCTCATTCCTTGCCGTTTCCAGAGAGGTGAACACATCGGTCGGACTTGGAAGTGCGGTAATTTTTGTTATGACCGCCACCAGCGTGCTGAACTGGCTTGCCTACCAATATATTCTCATACCGCTCGACATGATTTATCTCCGTTTTATCGTGTTCATCGTCATTATTGCCGCCTTTGTACAGCTCGTCGAGATGATAATAGAGCGGGTATCCGAGAAGCTGTATTCGTCCCTCGGTATATTTCTCCCGCTGATTACGGTCAACTGCGCCATACTGGGAGTAAGCCTGTTCATGGTCATCAGAAAATACACATTTATCTCATCATTTTTCTACGGTATGGGGAGCGGTATCGGGTGGGCGATTGCAATTGTCGCAATGGCCGGCATCAGGCAGAAGATGGCGCGTTCTCGGGTTCCGCGCGGTCTTGCCGGTGCCGGGATTACACTGATCATAGCCGGCATCATGGCGCTCGCTTTCATGGGTTTCAGCGGCATGATCAATATTACGTAACGTCGCCGTGCGTTTACCTGCGTCATTATTCAGGCACAGCCATTTTCCGAGCTTGTTCCGTGAAGCCCCTGTGTCGGAAGGGTATGATATAGATACGGGGATGCGTGCAGCGCAATGAAAATGCAGGAGACATAAATGGGGGCAGTCGGGCAGCTATTAATCGGTATCGGGGCGATTTGCGGAGTTTCTACTTTTCTCGCCGTATTGATGGTAATCGCGGATGCGACAATCGCAAATTACGGAGAAGTAACGATCACAATCAACGATGACACGGAGCTAACGGTTGAGGGCGGAAAACCGCTCCTCGGTTCCCTCATGGGACAGAAAATTTTTATTCCGTCCGCATGCGGCGGCAGAGGTTCTTGTGGATTGTGCAAGGTTAGGGTGACGAGTGATGTGGGCGACTACCTGCCCACCGAACTTCCCTGGATAGCGGAAGAGGAACGGGTGGAAGGCATCAGGCTTTCATGCCAGCTCAAGTTGAAAAAAGATATCTCAATCCAGATTCCTGAAGGGCTCTTCAATGTAAAGGAGTATCATGCTGTAGTCGTATCAATTGCCGACCTCACGTACGACATCAAACAGATAACACTGAAACTGCTCGATCCTTCTGAAATAAGCTACAGGGCGGGGCAGTACATACAGTTTGTCGTACCCGAGTATGAAATGTCTTCTGAAGAGGTGTACAGGGCATACAGTATGGCCTCTGTGCCGTCGAATAAAAACGAGGTGGAGCTCGAGATACGCCTCGTTCCGAACGGGATATGCACAACCTACGTTTTCAACTACCTGAAGGAAGGAGATCATGTAAGGCTTAACGGACCGTACGGAGAGTTTCATCTGAATGACTCCGACAGGGATATCATTTTTATTGCAGGCGGCTCGGGAATGGCTCCGATTAAATCCATGCTGTACGACATGGTCGAAAATGGCATATCTCGAAAAGCGACCTACTTTTTCGGCGCCCGTGCAGTGCGCGACCTCTTTCTTGTCGATGAAATGAAAGAGCTGGAGAAGACGCTTCCCAATTTTATGTTCATACCGGCACTTTCGGAGCCGCTTCCCGGGGATAACTGGAAGGGTGAAACGGGTCTCATCACCGAGGTGCTGGGCCGAAACCTGTTATCCGGCGATAATACCGAAGCGTACCTCTGCGGAAGCCCGGGTATGATAGATGCCGCAGTCAATGTTCTGACAGAAAAGGGAATACCTGAGGATCTGATTTTTTACGACAAGTTTGCATGATATCGGCCTAAAGCGGTCAGGATCAATACCGCTGCAGACCAATATTTTGCAGTGCTAGGGAAAGACGGACGGGAACAAAAAAGTCTTTTCCGGGACAAGAACGTGCAGCAGAGGGGGAAAAACAATGAAACAAACGGTTC
Organism: uncultured Spirochaetota bacterium; assembly: GCA_964521865.1. Lineage (GTDB taxonomy): Bacteria > Spirochaetota > B62-G9 > B62-G9 > DRHN01 > CAYSRJ01. The sequence continues at coordinate 306,404 of CAZFTJ010000002.1, forward strand.
AGATGAAACAGGTGCAGGAAAAAATGAAACCCGGCGTCATTACAAGGGACGGTTTTCTGGGCACGGATCGCAGAAACCTCATTGATGTACTCGTGGAAGACGACGCCGAGGTAAAGAGAATGAACCTCGATCATCAAACAATAGCACAGAAAATGATCGAGCTTCGGGATGCAGGTCTGCGGGGACTGGGAAATTTTATCAGCGTACAACCGCATTTCGAAATACGGGTTGATTCCGTTCGGGGAAAACTCCCCTGCCCCTTCGGCGACCCGGGCATATTCCCCAAAACCAATACCATCATACGAAACCTCCAAAAGAACAGAGAAATAACCTATACGGACCTGAACATACATATGATAATGGTCCATGGATTTTATGAAGGCAGGGGTTCTCCATTCAGGGTTGAACCTGCCGATCTTGTGGATATCCTGGATATTGCAATCGAAGAATGACCACTCTTCCGCGAGGGCCGTATCCGAATGCCGACGAGACGATCATAATTCGGACGCCCTGTATCCAAATGATATCGCCGGAGCAAACAACGGATTTGTCGTACACCGGTTCATGCAAGAGGAAGAAAATACCGAATGATGTAATGCGGGTATCGAAATAATGTAGCCGGGGAGAACTTTCATTATTACATTATCCGGACGCAGATATAGAGGAGATTGAAATGAAAAAATACGTATGTGAAGTCTGCGGGTACGTGTACGATCCTGCAGCAGGAGATCCTGACGGTGGAATCGAACCGGGAACAGCTTTTGAAGATTTACCGGATGACTGGGTTTGTCCGGAATGCGGAGCTGATAAAGACTCCTTTTATCCAGAGGAGTAGCACACAGAAGTATTCGATGTACAGGGCCGCCGACGCACCGAACGATTTTTTTTGTTTGCGGCTTATTGAAATAATGAGGCATGCTTCGACAAACGCTGATCCGCTAGCCCCTTATCATCACCTGTATTCATCCCTGTATACAAACTCTTTGATCTGAAGCCGCTCGGGTCTATTTTTTTCCCATTCCACCTGCTTGTCGGAAAGCACGGGGTCTATGGCTTTTGAGTGCCTGCCGACGATAATAAGAGTTATGACCTGCATATCCTCCGGTATCTTGAGTATTTCCCGTATCTTTCCCTCATCGAAACCTGCAATCGGATGGGCGACAAGCTCCATCTCCGTTGCCTTCAGAATGATACATGCAGTAGCCATACCTGTATCGAAGAGATAATAATCGCGGCCCTTTATCCTGCAGTCGTTATCGGGTTTACTGAAAACGGCAATTATCAGTGACGCCTTCTTTGCCCACTCATTACTCCGGTGAAGCGCCTTAAACGCCTCTTCGAGTTTCTCCCTGTGATATACAAATACATACCGCCACGGTTGGTTATTGAAACATGACGGGGATAAACGTGCACCTTCAGCAAGCGATTCGATCATCTCCTCGGTTATCTCTATCGGATCAAGCGAACGATACGCCCTTCTCTTATTCAGCAACCGTGTAATGCTCATCCGTCCCTCCATACAAATCTCCGCACCCGTTTTCTTTTATACACTGCATGTGCTCAACAGGTTTAATATACTGTAGACAAGACCCTTATGTAAAAATATATTGACTTTCTTTCAAGATTTGTTTATAATATCACTAAAATGGTGATATAAGGTACGCGGAGTGATATCGACAAAATCGAGGTATGGATTGAGGGCGCTGCTCGATCTCGCGGAACATACCAACGGAGAACCCGTTTATCTGAGGGATATTGCAGAAAGAGAAAATATTTCTCCACGTTATCTCGAAAATATCTTTACAAAACTCCGTGCCGAAGGAATACTGAAGAGTGTAAAGGGGAGAAAAGGCGGCTTTTCTTTTAGTCGGGATCTCAGCAGGATTTCTCTGCTTGATATAATCGAAACTCTTGAGGATACCGTCTTTTTCACCGAGTGTGTCGATGTTCCCGGCTCATGTGAAAATTCGAATGACTGCTTTTCAAGAGATGTCTGGGTGCATCTCGATCACAGCATGCGGGAGGTTCTTTCATCGGTCACTCTCGAATCTCTCCTGATAAAAAAAGGGGGAAAATTGGATGAAGCTGTTACCGTAAAACCGTAATTGTGATAAATTCGATATTTTACGACTTACACGTTTGCGAGCTGTTTTTATGGATTTTGCTTGATAAAAAATAATATAATGTTATAATACATTTGTAACGGTTACAAGATTGTATGATGGACATTATTCTGTAACCGCTCAATGAGGAAGGAAACGGCATATGAGAGAAAGAGTGGAAAGTGTTCTCAACAGAATCAAACCATCTCTTCAGGCAGACGGCGGCAATGTCGAGCTCATTGATGTGGGTGAAGACGGGGTCATCAAGGTAAAGCTTACCGGCGCATGCGGTGCATGCCCCATGAGCCAGATGACACTTAAAATGGGAATTGAAAAACTGCTCAAAGAAGAAATTCCTGAAGTGGTAGAGGTGATTTCCGTATAATTTTTCGATTTATACAGAAATCCCGGTACAGATACGAAACCATGGGGATCGATGCAAAAATGCCGCGGGGATAGGAGGAGGCTGAGATGGCTCTGGTAAGCGCTGCCGAGGTGTTTCAATTTGCCGTAAAAATCGAGGAAAACGGCTACGATTTTTACACGAAATACGCCCAAAGATTGGATTCTGACGATGAGAGGGAAATATTTCAATATCTTGCGGATGAAGAATCGAAGCATATTAAAATTTTTTCCCGGATGCTCGACGGTATTGAATCTTTTAAACAGCAGGTAAACTATCCGGACGAATATTTTGCCTACCTGCAGGCATATGCGAATAACCTGATATTTAAAAGCGACGAGCTCGAAAAAGAGCTCGCAGGCATAAAAAATACGAAAGCGGCAGTCGACTTTGGAATAAAAAGAGAGCTCGATTCGATACTTTACTATCAGGAGATAAAATCATTCGTTCCTGAAAAGGAACGATATAACATCGATACAATCATCAACGAAGAAAGAAAGCATTTTACTACACTTTCACAGATGAAGAAAGCATTATCCTGACGCAAACGTTCGGATAATACCGCAAAACTGCGGCATTATAAAGAGAAACTCATTAAAGCAGGGAAGGAGGCCGTTATGAGAAAGTTCTGGCGAAGGCCGGTTACACACTGCAAAGAGGGCTGCCGTAGACTGTCCTGGGCATGACGCAAAACTGCCCATTTTTCGTCTTATTTTGCACATTCTATATCAGGGAAAGGAGTGGTGCGCATGAACAGGACAGTAGAAAAAGCCTTGAATGAACAGTTGAACGCAGAGCTGTACTCGGCCTACCTCTATCTTTCTATATCAACCTACTTTGAGAGTCTGAATTTCTCCGGCTTTGCTCACTGGATGCGCGTACAGGCTCGGGAAGAAACCGGGCATGCAATGAAATTCTACTCCTATATCTTCGAGCGGGACGGTCACGTTGCATTAACGGCAATAGATGCGCCGCCGGCGAGCTGGAAATCTCCATTAGAGGCCTTTGAAAATGCGTACCAGCATGAAGTAAAGATATCAGGGCTTATTCATGATCTGGTACATCTGGCACGGGCCCAAAAGGATATTCCAACTGAGAACTTTTTACAGTGGTTTGTCGAAGAGCAGGTCGAAGAAGAAGCGTCAACACTCGGAGTCGTGCAGAAACTGAAACTCATCAAAGATTCTGCAAACGGACTGTTTATGCTCGACGGTCATCTCGGCAGGAGAGAATCCGAATAAAAACGTATACGGTGTACATCTACCGGGATTGGCCGTATGGTTTTTACCTGTAGAATTTAACGTATTTTCATCATAACCTCGTGGACAATAGAGCCTTCTATCACTGAAGAGGGAATAGCACAATAAAGCAATGCCTCTGAAAAACAGCAACACGTCAATAGGGTCGCTGAAGGATTTCCTCGTCAATGAGGGTATACACCCATCCTATCAGCGGCTTAGAATTTATGAATATCTTGCGCACAACAACTCTCACCCGACCGTCGATATTATTTACAACAGCCTGCTCCAGGAAATACCCACTCTTTCAAAAACGACCGTTTATAATACACTGAATCTCTTCCATGAAAAGGGAATCGTCTACGGTCTCACAATTGATGAAAATGAAGTCCGGTATGATGCCAATACAAGACCCCACGCTCATTTTAAATGCGTGAGGTGCGGCCGCATCTTTGATATTGAAATAGACAGCACCTTTCTTGCAAACGGTTTTGTCTGTCGCCACAAGGTAAATGAAAGGCATCTCTATCTTAAGGGGATCTGCAGCACCTGCATGAAGGAAAAACCCGACCCGGCATAGAATGATTTTCAATATTTGTTTCACATCCTTCCAGTACCGGTACGTGTCAGTACAGACATTAAGAACGCCGGTGCGTTTGGTAAAAAAATTAATAGGTCGTAGCGAGTATCGCTTCAATATATCCATATTCTTCAAAGCTTTCGGCTGCGGTTCGACCGCATGAAATAAAAACATTATCTATCGGGGAGGTAAACATTGAAAAGCGTTAAAGGAACACAGACGGAAAAAAATCTGCTTGCCGCATTTGCAGGTGAATCTCAGGCCCGAAACAGGTACACCTTTTTTGCATCCAGGGCCAGAGACGAAGGCTACATCCAGATAGTCAACATCTTCATCGAAACTGCAGAGAATGAGAAGGAGCACGCAAAGAGATTCTTTTCTTTTCTCGAAGGAGGAGAGGCGGAGATTGTTGCCGGGTATCCTGCCGGTATCGTGGGCTCTACGCTCGACAATCTGAAGGCCGGAGCCGCAGGTGAGAATATGGAACACATCTCGATATACCCCGGCTTTGCAGATGTTGCAGACAGGGAGGGATTCCCACAGGTTGCAAGCCTCTTCAGAAGAGTCGCCGAAGTCGAAGTATGGCATGAGAAGCGGTATCAGAAGCTCATCAAGAATCTTGAAGAAGGGAAGGTGTTCAAAAGAGACACCCCTGTACTATGGAAATGTTTGAACTGCGGCCGTGTCCATGAGGGGCCTGAACCGCCGAAAAAGTGCCCGACATGTCTGCACCCGATGTCCTACTTCGAGCTCTATGTGGAAAGCTACTGACTAAAAACCAAATCAAAGGCAAACCATGAGGAACAGTCGAAGATTGTTCCTCATGCATAATTATACACAATGTACACGGGTACACGCGTCGATACAACGACGGATGCATGGGCTAAGAAAATTTGTAATACTTCTTCAGGGGTTTCGTAACGTTCCACCTGCATTTGAGCCCTGCGGGAAAAACGACATAATCACCCTGCCGAATATCAAACGTCTCTTCTTCTGTTGTAACAAACGCCCTTCCCTCGATGATATAACAGTGCTCTTCATTCGTATACGACCAGTCGAACTCAGATACCTCCTTCTCCCATACCCCCCACGAATCTATTCCCATTTTTGCTGCCTCAGCATCACTGAGCCTCTCTTTTTTTATACGGTTCATATGCATACCTCCCGGGATTACTAAAAATCAGGAAAAAAATTCAAGTAAAAACAGGCGCCATTCAGAGGATAATATACGGCCTCTTCCTGTGGTCGTAACGAATTTTCACCCGTGTATTAAAAACCGAATGTACCGTATCCGCATCGATAACGTCGGCTGGGTTTCCGGTTTTTATAACCCGACCCTCCTTTAAGAGGACAATTTTCTTTGCAAAACGCGCCGCATGATTGATATCATGGGTAATCAGAACAATCGTCTTGTTCATTTCCTCATTGAACTTCTGCAGCAGCTTGAATATCTCCACCTGATAATTAATGTCGAGATTCGCAGTCGGTTCATCAAGAAACAGAATGCTGGATTCCTGGGCAACCGCCTGTGCTATAAATACACGCTTCAACTCCCCTCCCGACAGCTCCGAAAGATGTCTGCCGGCAAACTTTTCAAGTCCGAGCATCTGCATTGCCTCCCGAACTATACGAGCATCCCTGGGTTTTTCCATTTCAAATCTCTTGAGATAGGGATATCTGCCCATCATCACGATATCCCGTACCAGGTAGGGAAGGGATGAGGAAAGGTTCTGAGGAAGAAAGGACACGTGCCTCGCAAACTCCTTTTTTCTGTACGCATGCAACGGCCTGCCGTAAAGGGTTAAATCCCCCCGCACGTCTCTGATAACTCCTGTCAAAGCTTTTATAAGAGTGGTTTTGCCCGCACCGTTCGGACCCAGTATGGAAAGAAATTCCCCCTCTACCACTGCCAGTGAAATGTCATGTAGAACGGACCTGCCGTCATACCCGACGAATAGATTTCGTGTTTCTATCACCACGCTCAAAAGACTCTCTCCTGCAACTCTTTCTATACAGCATCGATATCAGAACCACGACTTCTTTTTACCCTTGATGAGAAGAAAGATAAAAAAAGGAGACCCGAACAGCGATGTAATAACGCCTACCGGTATCTCCAGCCCGCTTCCAAAAAGCACTCCCGGCAGAACCCGCCCGATCATATCCGACAGAGGCAAAAAAGCGGCACCCGATACAATGCTTGCAGGGATAAGCATGCGGTGTTTGGGTCCGAATACAAGCCTCATCGAGTGGGGAACGATGAGGCCGACAAACCCGATTGTGCCTGCGAGAGATACGGCTGTTGCGGTTATAAGCGATGTGGTTGAAAAAAGAATCAGCCGGATACTGTCGGTATTCACACCAAGACTGATGGCCCGTTCGTCTCCCAGGGCAATAAGATCGAGGTCTCTGTTGAACAGAAAGGTAAATCCGCTTAAAACAAGTATTGCTCCGGCAGCGGGTGCCGTATATCGATGAAACCCCGCAAGACTTCCCATCAGCCAGTAAATGATTTCGTGAGACATGTCGCCGGCAAGAGACATGATCAATACGAGCCCCGACGAAAAAAGGTAGCTTACAATCACCCCTGAAAGAATGATGGTGAGCATCTGCACCCTTCCCTTCGTGCGCGCGAGGAAATACACGAAGAACATCGTAGAAACAGCACCGCCGAACGCGAAGACCGGGAGGAGGGATTTAAAGTACGCACCGGCGACAGAGGACAAGAAGATTGCCAGCGCCGCACCGAAAGACGCGCCCGCCGAAATCCCGAGGGTATAGGGGTCCGCAAGGGGATTTTTCAGCAGAGCCTGAAACACGAGACCGGAAACTGAAAGAGCCGCTCCGACAAACATGCCGAGAAAAACCCTCGGTACCCGGATCTTCAGAATGATATCGCGCGATTCTGCGGGAATCCCGCTCGTGTTGAAGATAAAAGATGTGAGTATTCTGAATGTATCCTTGAGCGGCACATTCACCGAGCCCAGAGATGTGCTGACGATAAAGCTGATAAAAAGGACGGCAATCAGCAGAAGTATGTGAACATATTTTCTCACTAAAAGGCCTCTGGATGGAGAAACTGCGCGAGTTCTTTCAGTGCATTCAGTACTCTCGGGCCCGGACGCAGAAACTGATCCGGATCTGTAATGAGAATCTTGCGATTTTTTATGGCTCTGATATCCGAAACCTGCTCGTGTGTTGAAAGAAACTGCGTTAAATCCGCCTCATGGCCCAGTACAATAGCCTCCGGGTTCAGCAGCAGGAGCTGCTCCTCGTTCAGTCTCGGATACTCAAGGTCTTCTTCCGGAACCACCCTTCCGCCTGCCATGGTAACGAGATCACCGGGAAGGCTGTTTCTGCCGGCTCCATACAACGGATTGTCAAATATTTCAATAAAAGTCGTTACCGGTCGTATGCTCCGTTTTTGCACATGCTGCACCACATCTGCCGCCCCATTTTGCAGAGACAGTATCAGCTCAACGGCCTCCTCTTCATGTGAAAACATCCTGCCGAACTGATACACAGAATCAAGAAGCGAGGAATATGCTTTCGGATCGTATACAAACACCTGTATGCCGAGGCTGTCGAGCTGCCTCTTTATCTTCAGGGGAACGACGGTACCCAGTATCACGACATCAGGAGATGCAGCCTGTATTTTCTCGATGTTCGGGCTGGAAAAGCCGCCCATTCTCTGCTTCGTATGTACAAAATCGGGCGGATAATCACAGTAATCCGAAATCCCGACAACAGCATCACGAATGCCGATTGCAAAAAGCGTTTCCGTTGCACCGGGAGAAAGAGAGACGATCCTGGCTCGATTCCCGGGTACCTCGACTCTGTTGCCGAAGGAATCCACTCCCACACCCGCTGCAGCAACCCGCACAGATAAAACCATTCCCAGAAGAGCAATAAGAGCTGAAATGACAGGAATACGGATATGTAATTTCACCACAGTACCACCGCTGATCTCAAAGATAGGGAAATTACCAAAACATAAAAAATACGAGAGCTGCTCCCGGCTATACCGCGGCGCGCATTACCGACAGAAAAAGCTCCACCAGACCCTTTTAGGAGTATGGATGCGCTGCAGGGCGCATTAAAAAAACCCTTTCCCTCCGTTATCGGAAGACAAGGGTTTATCGGCAAACCGTCGGGTAACAGAGCCCAAACCCTCGCAGGATGTTACCGGCTGCAGGCGGTATCCTGGCTCCCGGATCACCTTACTCACAGCTCCTTCTCACGCCTTATCATTACCGCCTCTTTTCCGGCGGGCCTTTGGTCCGATTGGACCCTGCGTAATGGAATCTGCTGCTTTCATCCCCGGTTACAGTGGCGGGACCGCTGCGGCTCTTCCGCATTCCCGTTCTACAGCCGTTTCAACTCACAGAGCACGTGCCTATTTTCACCAAACAGTCACTAGCATGCACACGCTGTCCCCACTACCCATCGTACGCATGGTACTAGCGGGAAATACTTCTTCTCAAGGTAAGGGTAATATGATGAAAGTCAAGGAAATTACCGTTTTGTCAGTTCCTGAAAATTGGTTCAATAGTTACCCATTTTTTGTTATATTAAAATCTCACACACAATACGCTGGTTTAACCGCATTACAATACTGCAAATCGGCAAGGAACTATGAAATGGACAGGGACGCTATCGTAAAAAAGGCATTCAAGCTCGGATTTGATTATGAGAAGCAGTACAGGGGATGTTCCCAGTGTGCAATCGCTGCAATACAGGATGCGCTCGGCACACGAAATGATTTTGTTTTCAAAGCCGGAAGCGGACTTGCAACGGGAGGAGGGCTGCTTCGCATCGGTCTCTGCGGCGGGTATTCCGGAGGCGTCATGGTCATGAGCTCGTACTTCGGCAGAATACGTACAAAGTTCGATGACGACCGCGAAGACAAATACTGCTCCTTTAATATGGCGGTATCCCTGTACGAACGGTACATGGAAAAGTACGGGAGCGTTATCTGTATGGATATCCATGAAACGCTATTCGGGCGAAGCTTCGATCTCTGGAACGAGAAAGAGAAAGAGGCGTTTGAGCAAGCGGGAGCACACACCGACAAATGCACGACGGTTGTTGCCGATGCCTCCGCTTGGGCTACAGAGCTCATCCTGGATGAGCTCGAAAGAAGAGGGCTCTCGCTGCGGGATTTCGACTACCTGCGGTATATCAGAAAATAGCTGGAACGTACATATTCATTACAGCGGGGAAATCACTATGAACTACCCGATCAAGATCAGCCCATCCATACTGTCCGCCGACTTCGGCAACCTGCGCCATGATGCGCTGCAGGCGGAAAAAAGCGGCGGCTGCGCAATTCATATCGACATCATGGACGGTCACTACGTGCATAATTTTTCATTCGGTATAAATATCATTCCCGCCCTTAAAAGGCATGTGCGCATCCCGATCGTTGCACACCTTGAGATAGATAATCCGGATGTATTTATCGACGATTTCGCCAGGGCTGGAAGCGATATGGTTGTGGTTCAGGAAGATACGTGCCCGCATCTGCCGTATACAATAAACGCGATCAAAAAAATGGGTATAAGAGCAGGTATCGGAGTAAACCCCGATCGAGGATTTGAAAAATTCGAGGCCAACCCGGAAATTCTTCGAGAGATCGACCTGCTCATTGTCATGGCTGTGTATCCCGGATACGGCGGCCAGCCCTTTTCACCGGTAGCGCTGCCTAAAATAAGAAAAGCGTGTTTAATGAGAGAAGAGACGCAGGCTTCGTTTGACATTGGTGTGGACGGTGCTGTTAACAGCAGCACCGCATCCGATATTGTGAGAGCGGGCGCAAACTACCTTATCGCGGGATCGAGTGTTTTCACAGACGATATTGCAGCAGGTATGAAAAAGCTCCATGCATCAGCCGCAGCTGCCCTCGCAATCTGACTGCTTCTCGTACTACGACGATACCGGGTATGAAACTGTCCCACAAATACTCTATGCATCCAGCAGGTTTTTATGAAGCTCGATGAACTCTATTATCCTTTTCTTCCTGTTCATCCTTTCGACAAGCTCCTCTATCTCACCCTTGGCGCTGAAGAATAGTATCTGCCACCCGAGCTCTGAAATATCTACGAGGGTTCTGAACTGGCGCTCGAGCCTGTCGGGATCTGCCTTGATAAAAGGGTCGTCAAAAATGAAGAATCCGCGGTTGTCCTTCAGCAGGCTTGTGCCGAGTGCGAGCCTGACGCTGAGATAGAGCTGGTCGTATGCGCCGCCGGACAGCTTTTCAGCGCTCAATATTTCCCCGTTTTCTTTTCGAACCTCGATCAATCCGGCCTCACGGTTATACAGCGCTTCCGTATACCGTCCTCCGGTAATATCCTTGAAATAATCCGTTACAGCGCTCCCGGCGCCGAAAAGCTCCTGCACCTTCTCCTTTTCCTCCTGTTCGATCTCTTCAAACAGATCCAGCACAGTAAGGACATTTTCACGGGTGGTCTCCCATGCATCGACAAACCCGGCAAGCAGTTTTTTCACGGCTTGAAGGTCCACCGTTGTTGCACAGGGCAAATGCTCGTTCCCCGGGGCCAGCACGTCATTTACTTCCCTCTCCACATCTTCCAGTTTTCGTTTTAATTGCTCAATTTCCACGTCGAGTTTTTCACGCTCCTCGTTTTTTTTCTTCAGCTCATCTTTTACCCGTAAAAGCTTCTCCTCATTGAAATCAAGACCCGCCGCCTTTTCACCATACTGACGCAAGCTCTCAACCCGCGTTTTCCAGTACTGTATACTTGCTTCGCGTTTCGAATTGCTCTCTTCCCCCAGTAATTCCCGCAAGAGTGCCTGTCGTTCCTGTATTTCAGCATGAAGCTTCTTTTCCCGCCGCAATTCGTTCGTAAACCGGTCAAGAGACGTCACGCCGCTTGATTCCCGTATTTTTCGTATCCTGTCATTTTCAGACGCAATACCGCTGTCAATGGTTTGAAGCGTCTGCGTCTTGAACGCCTGGACGGTACCCTTCAATCCGTTCAGCTCTCCGATAAGATCGTTCACCTCATTTGAAAGAAACGTGCAGTTATCTTCAAACTTCTGGACGGTTTCCAGCATCTGCTCCAGATTCCCCGCATTCATACCACAGGCGGAAAGCAGCATGTTCACCTCTCTGAGCTCTCCGCCGAGTCTACTCTTTTTCCGTAAAAACATGAGCTTGAAAGCAGAAACAGTTATAAGACCGAGCAGGAAAAATCCGCAGATAATAAAAAAATATGCTCCCCTGCCGAACACCGCTCCTATGAGCGACAGCCCTGCAAGCAGGGCAAAGGTGATAAAAAGAGCCGTAATAAACCGGTTCTTTACTTCCTGTGCAGCAATCTCTGCCGACCTGGCATCCATGTTTCGTAATCTGGGACGGATTTCATTGTTTATGATTTTACGCTTCTCGTCGAGTACCCGCAGCGAACGGGTTTTATCTTCGAACTTTTTCCTCACAACCGTCAGTTGAGATTCTTTTTCCCGTATCATCCCGTTTGTATCCGCCCTTTCTTTTTCCAGGTGCGCAATGCTGTTTTCACAGTTTCTCCATTCCTGCTCGTCTTTTTCGGTGAAAATTTCAAGTTCAGTACGTCTCCGCTCGTTCTCCTCTATTTTTTCGAGTGCTCCCGAACACTTTTCAAACAACTCTCTCCTTCGGGCGTCTTCAAGGTCTTCAATGTGGGATGAAAGACCTGCCATATCCTCATCCAGCAGTACCTTATTTTCATAAAGCTCGTCGAACCCGGAGGCCTTCATTTCCAGAAGAAGCTCTTCAATCTGTTCTACAAGTCCGCACGCCCTGTCTAGCCGCGTTTTGAGCTTTTCACCCTTTATGTCTCTGAATGTTTCTCCCGGGGTCAATCTCGCCGTCTCGATCAGGGCCGCTCTGATACGGGCTATCTCGGCGGTTTTCAGTCCGGTCAGCTTATCCGTAATGCCGGTAAAGAAATCATCCTGATTTGAGATGGACAGGCTGCTGTTTCGTATGATAAATATGTTGGAACACTCCCGCTGAGTGAGGCCGGTTACATCGGTAAGAAGGCCCGCTTCCGGAAGTTTTTGATCATCTCCTGCGTGTCCTTCGATAAGCACGTACCCTTCGGGAAGATGAGCGACCCTGTCGACACGTGTAAATTCCGTAAGCTTTCTGCCGAAGAGAAGTTTGACGAGCGCATCAATTGTAAGGCTCTTGCCCTCCTCGTTCCTCCCGAAAACGACGCTGAAAGGCCCGGTAGCGATCGGGTTTTTAAAGGAGAGCGGCCCGTATCGGGTAATGTAAAATTCTTTAATCCGCATCGACAATTACCCCTTTTCCTGCTGCCTGAGACCCGCATTCATCATAGCCTGCACTGCCGTACTGTAGAGCTGTGCCTTTTTATTCCTGTCAAAATCCCTCCTGTTCAGCTTTTCAAGAAACATGGAAAAGAGATCATCTTCGAGAATACTTCGTATATCCTTATACAGAGGGGTAAAAGTTACGGGTTTTCCCCGTATCAGCCGCTGTATCTCCTCTGCGAGCTGTGTTTCATCGGTGGCGCACTTTTCTCCGTTGAAATAACCTTCCAGGGTAAGAAGAAGCTTCTGGTGGGGATCCATTGCTTCAAGAATCTTCGAGATTCTTTCAACGGGCTTGGATTCATCGGACGGACTGAGCGTAACCACCAACTCCTCGTAATATGATGTATCCACTTTCCTTCCCTCGGGAGGCCCGCCCACCTCGAATAAATTCACCTTCCGTCTGCCCGTTTCCCTGCTCGAAACAGACACGGGAGAGCCCGGATATACAAAAAAGCCTCCGTTTGGCAATGACCGTACATCGAAACGAGTATGGAAATGGCCTGCCAGAACGTATGTAAAGGAAAGCCCGCTAAAATATGAGAGTCTGAGGGGCATGTACCGCCCCGGGCCCTCTTCTCCGAAATCGAGCCTGGAGAAAAAGGCGTCAATCAGCTCACCATGATAGAGGAGGATATTGGTCTTTTGGGTATCGAGCAGTTCTTTAAAAAAGCGGAGGGCCCGCAGGACCTCTTCTGCACCGGCAGGTACATAGGGCAAACACCATATGCATACATCCTCAAACATGAACGATTTGCCGACATCATTCATCAACACCACATCGTCACCGAAATATCGTCCCCCTTCATAGACATCCCGATCATGATTGCCCGAAAGCAGTAGTATTTTAAACGGATTGTTTGATAATATACCCCTCAATTCGGCGCGGATGGCATCTGCATCCGTTCCGCTGTTGAAGAGATCTCCGGAGACGGTAAAAACGTCCACCTTCTCCCTTTTTCCAAGCTCAAGCAGGGTGACGAGAGCGTTCCAGCGTTCATCGTCGACCGTCCTCAGATGAATATCCGCTGTATGAAGTATCTTCATAAGACCTCTTTCCGATTACACTATTCCGACGCTCCCGGCCGCCCGTGTAAATTCCGTGCTCGCTGCACGCCGTTTCCCGCCTGCTTCCGGGTGAACTCTGTTTCAGCACTTCCCGGGATACCGGCGGGCTTTATGTCCGTGTATATAGAATCCACAGAGTAACGGTGTATTTTGGGGCTCGCTGACCTGCGGTGGTGAGGACGGGATCGCTTGCCTTCAGCCACGAGCTGCCCGGCGCCATATGCGGGTGTTCCTGCCGCAGGCCGGCTGGGATTCGAACGGGCTGCAAGAATTGAGCCGCAGGCAGAATGAAGAATGAGAGCAACGATACGGATCAAAAGGTGTATCGGCCGGACCGACGCTATTTATTGGTATCGGAAATATCGACTCCTATCTCTCCCCGCTGCGTTTCTCCCGGGGCCTGCTCCGCAGGAGCCTGCTGAGCTTCTTTGTTGAGTTTTATTATGTCCTTCGTTTCCACCCTCCCCTGTCGTGCGTTGAGATATCCGAGGATAAAACTCACAAGCAGAAAAAGCGCGGCAAGCGTCGTGGTGATTTTAGTCATCACGTTTCCCGTCTGTGTACCGAAAGCGGATTGACTGCCGCCTCCGATGAATCCGAGTCCGCCGCTGCTTCCAGGCTGAAGAAGAATCACGACCATCATAAGAAGCGCTATAAAGAAAAAAATAGCCGTCAAAGCAATTAACATAAAGCATCACCTTCTGTCTTTAACATTTCATGCATCGTATACATCCGGCACACACAGGAAGCTTCGGATGCGGCCGCACCCTCTCGATACGAAAACCGCTTTCAAACCGGATCGACCTTTTTAAAAGAGGGCAAACTTCTCGCAAAGGCCGTTTCATGACCGAGACCATTTTCAACAAAGCCCGGATCGTTTTTATCTTAAGACAACGTAGGGCAATGTACCCATCAGCACTGAAAATCGATAATTCTTAAAAAAGAATCCGCCTTCAACGATGCTCCGCCGACAAGCGCTCCGTCGATATTATCCATCGCCATGAGGCCGTCGACATTCTGGGGCTTGACTGAACCGCCGTACAGAATGCACAACCCTTCGGCTGTCTGTGCGTTGTACAAATCTGCAACGGTTTCCCGAATAAAACCGTGAACTCCATCCGCATCTTCAGGCGTCGCGGTTTTACCGGTGCCGATGGCCCATACAGGCTCATAGGCAATGACAAGAACGCGCATATCTTCCTCGGAAACGCCCCGCAATCCGCCCACCACCTGATCCTTCACGATGTCTTCAGTCTTCCCCGCTTCACGCTCCGCGAGAAGCTCCCCGACGCAGAGGATCGGTATAAGCCCCCTGCTGAGGGCCTGCATCACCTTCTTGTTGACGGTTTCATTATCCTCATGAAAAATGTGCCGTCTTTCACTATGACCGAGTATTACATGGCTGCAGCCGATCGAGAGCAGCATATCCGCAGACACCTCCCCGGTAAAAGCGCCGCTGTCCTCGAAGTGCATGTTCTGCGCCCCGAGCAGCACATGGCCCTTGCCGAGTGCGCGTTTTACGTCGGCAAGCAGAGGAAATGAAGGACATACGAGCACGTCCCTATCTTCCGTATCCGGGGCCTCACGTGAAAGCGATCGGGCAAGAGCAACGGCGGAATCCCTGTCGAGGTGCATTTTCCAGTTTCCTGCGATCAATACCTTTCTCATCCTGTACTTCCTTTCCATGCAGGAGAACAGCGTAACGAAACAGACCTCTTCGACAGTCTGGAGCTGTCTATTTATCCTGAAGCGCCTCAATTCCCGGCAGAGCTCTACCTTCGAGAAACTCCAGGGAGGCGCCTCCTCCGGTTGATATATGGTCGATTTTTTGAGCGACACCCAGTTTATTAACCGCTGCGACAGAATCTCCCCCGCCGACAACCGTCGTCGCGCTGCTCGAAGCAAGGGCCTTTACAATCTGATTTGTCCCACGTGCGAAACGGTCTATTTCAAACACGCCCATCGGTCCGTTCCACAGCACCGTCCGTGCACGCTTTATCTCTTTTTTATACGCTCTGATCGTTTTCGGTCCGATATCAACCCCTATCATCTGCGGAGATATCGCGTTCGTATCGACCGTTTTCGTTTTAGATCCCTCTTCCACCCTGTTCGTCACGATATGATCGTACGGCAGCATGAGATTGACATTTTTTTCGTCCGCCTTTTTGATGAGCTCAAAGGCCAGATTGACTTTTTCGGTCTCCACGAGTGAATTGCCGATTTCAAATCCTTTTGCTTTGAGGAATGTGTAGCACATTCCCCCGCCGATGATAAGTGTACTGACCTTTTCGAGGAGCTTTTCCAGTATCCCGATCTTTGTCGAAACCTTGGCGCCGCCGATAATCGCTATGTACGGCTCCTCCGGCTGGTAGAGGAGTTTTCCGAGAAAGTTGATCTCCTTTTCCATGAGGAATCCGGCAACCGCCGGGAGAGAATGTGCAATGCCCTCGGTCGATGCGTGGGCCCGGTGCGCCGTTCCGAACGCATCATTTACATAGATATCCGCATAAGCCGAAAGCGACTTTGCGAAATCCGGGTCATTCTCCTCCTCCTCCTTGTGAAACCGCACGTTTTCAAGGAGGACGACATCACCGTTCTGCATGCCGGATATAAGCTTTTCCGTTTCTTCACCGATACAGTCTCTGGTACAGATCACCTCTTTGCCGAGAAGCTCCGAGAGGCGTTTTCCGACCGGGGTAAGACGCAGCTCCTCCTTGACCTGACCTTTCGGCCTTCCCAGATGACTCATGATAATGAGCTTCGTACTCTGCTCGAGAATATAGCTAATCGTGGGCAGCGCCGCCCTGATTCGCGTATCGTCCGTAATGTTCCCCTCTTTGTCGAGCGGCACATTGAAATCCACACGCATAATGACGCGCTTTCCTCCCAGGTCCACATCTCTCACACTTTTCTTGTTCAGCATAAATGTCTACTCCAGGATTAGAATAGTTTCCCGATGAGATCCACGACCCTGTTTGAATATCCCCATTCGTTGTCGTACCAGGACACGAGCTTGACGAGCCTCTCACCGATCACCATCGTTGCGAGTGAATCGAAGATCGACGAATGAGGGTTCTGGATAACATCGGTGGAGACAATCGGGTCCGTGCAGTATTCGAGGATGCCCTTCATGGGTCCCGAAGCGGCTTCGGCCATTGCCTCGTTTACTGATTCTCTGCCCGCTTCTTTTTCCACCTCGGCTACGAGGTCGACGATTGAACCGGTCGGCACGGGCACTCTCATCGCCATTCCATCAAGCTTGCCGTTCAAATCCGGAATAACCTTTCCGATCGCCTTTGCAGCCCCTGTTGTGGTAGGAATAATATTGATTGCCGCCGAACGCGCCCTTCTCATATCGCTGTGCGGCGAATCCACCAGTTTCTGATCGTTTGTATACGCATGTGTGGTCGTCATCAATCCCCGAACTATTGTGAAATTGTCGTGAAGAACCTTTGCAATCGGCGCCAGACAGTTGGTGGTGCACGATGCGTTCGATACGATCTTGTCGTCCGGGCTCAGCATTTCTTCATTGACACCAAGAACAATCGTTCTGTCGATCTCATCCTTTGCAGGAACGGTAAGAATGGCCTTTTTCGCCCCTGCCTCCAGATGCATGGCCACCTGCTCTCTTTTTCTGAAAACTCCGGTCGACTCGATGACAAGATCGACGCCGAGTGCCTTCCAGGGCAGCTTTGAGGGGTCCTTTTCGCTCGAAACCTTGATCTCTTTCCCGTTGACTTTCAGTGCGCTTTCCAGGGCTTGGACCGTACCGTTGAACCTGCCGAACACAGAATCGTATTTTAGAAGATGCGCGAGCTGATCGGGGCGGAACATATCGTTGATTGCAACGATATCCACATCAGCCCTTCCCTGCGCGATTCTGAACACATTTCTTCCTATCCTTCCAAAACCATTGATTGCAACCTTTACAGACATTCACTAGCCTCCATCGTAAATTATGGTTTTTTTCATTAAAATACCGGCATTCCATACCGGAGAAAGCTGGTATCTTGCACCAGAATTTCAGCTTTAAATATCACTATGCCGAGCTGTTTACCCTGTCTATTCTGTTTTTTGTCAAAAAACATTCGGCACGTGATACACTAGATGTTTTACGATTGATACATACACGTGCCAATATTCCATAAAGTGTAATAATTTTCAGTACAATCATCAAGCAATTATTATAATGCCGATTGTATACCCGTCAGTATTTGTCAACAAACACGAGTTGTTATAACATCCGCTGGTATATGTCGCAGAGGACATTCCGCTTACCGTCGGCAATACCCCTGGAATGTTCTGAAATCAACCGGTATCACGCCGTTATTTTCTCCGCAGCACCGACATGAATGCACTCTGCGGTATATCCACATTCCCCACACTCTTCATTCGCTTTTTTCCCTCTTTCTGCTTTTCAATGAGCTTTCTCTTCCTCGTGATATCGCCGCCGTAGCACTTGGCAAGCACATTCTTTCCGACCGCACTGATCGTTTCCCTCGCAATAATCTGTCCCCCTACTGCAGCCTGAAGAGGGATCTTGAAAAGATGGGGAGGTATCTCGTGCCTGAGCGCCCTTACAGTTTCCTTTCCCCTGACGTACGCTTGATCCCGACGTACAATCTGAGAAAGTGCATCGACCTGTTTCCCGGATACCAGTATGTCCAGCCGAACGAGGTCGGCCTTTCGATAATCGAGGTGCTCATAATCAAGCGATGCGTATCCCCTGCTTACGGATTTTAATTTGTCGTGAAAATCATAGATGATTTCTGCAAGGGGCATCTCGTACTGAACCTCAACCCTTCTTTCACCTATGTAGCTCAAACCCTTCTGAATCCCGTTTCTTTCGATTGCAATCTTCATTATATTCCCGATATACTCATCGGGTGTAATGATGGAAGCTCTGACAAACGGCTCTTCCGCATACTCGTACCGCCCCTGCTCGGGAAAATATACTGGATTGTCAACAACCCTGCTTTTCCCGTCATTGAGGTATACCCGGTATTCGACACTCGGTGCAGTGATGACGAGGGAGAGAAAAAATTCTCTTTCCAGGCGTTCCTGGACGACCTCGAGGTGAAGAAGACCGAGAAATCCGCACCTGAACCCGAAGCCCAGGGCTGTGGAGGATTCGGGCTCATATATAAGCGACGCATCGTTGAGCTTGAGCTTCTCCATTGCCCGCGACAGTTCCTCGTAATCATCGGACGCAACCGGATAAATGCTCGCAAAAACCATGGGTTTTACCGCCTTGTAACCGGGCAGCGGCGCCGAAGCGGCTTTTTCCGCCGAGGTTATTGTGTCTCCGACTCTTGTTCTGGAAATATCCTTGATACCGGCAACAATATAGCCGACATCGCCCGGATCCAACCGATCCCTCTTTACCATTTCCGGCCTGAATATGCCGACTTCCTCGATCCTGTAACGGGCGCCGCTTGACATGAGCATGATACTGTATTCACCTTTTGCCGATCCCGAAAACATCCGGACATGTATCACCACCCCCCTGTACGTGTCGAAATGCGAGTCGAAAATGAGCGCTCTAAGCGATTCATCCGCACTTCCCGTCGGAGGCGTAACTCTCTGGACAACGGCATCGAGAACCTCTCGTATTCCCGTACCCTCCTTCGCGCTTACCAGCAGTATCTCTTTATCCTTGAATCCGAGCTCATCGATGATCTGCCGTTTTGTACCTTCTATATCCGCCTGCGGGAGATCGATCTTGTTGACAACGGGGATAATCTCCAGGTCGTGCTCCAGAGCCATGTAAAAATTTGAAATTGTCTGGGCCTCAATACCCTGAGAAGCGTCGACAAGCAGAATCACGCCCTCACATGCGGCAAGCGACCTTGAGACCTCGTAGGTAAAATCGACATGGCCCGGTGTATCGAGAAGGTTCAGGGTGTACACCTGACCTGGTCGGTATTCATACTCTATGGTGACCGGATGAGACTTGATGGTGATGCCCCGCTCCCGTTCTATTTCCATGCTGTCGAGAAACTGTTCGTTTTTCGCTTCGGGATTGAGAATACCTGAAAGCTCCAGAAACCTGTCCGCAAGAGTCGACTTGCCGTGATCGATGTGCGCAATGATCGAAAAGTTTCTGATGTACGCTGTATTACTCATAAACGATACTCTATCCGCATGGAACGCCCGCTGATCTGAGGATTGTCCCGTATATGAATAACGGATGGACGCCATGCCCATCCGTTATTGTCGTATCATTTTCGTTTGTCGCCTCTTTCCCGCAATGGTAAAAATCGGGAAAGTACCGGCTTTTTCCTTTTATGCCTGTTTATCCTGTATTGCGGCCTGTGCGGCGGCAAGACGTGCGATCGGCACCCTGAACGGGGAGCAGCTCACATAATTCATACCGACACGGTGGCAGAACTCAACGGATGACGGTTCACCCCCGTGCTCACCGCAGATACCGACTTTCAGCTCTTTTCTTGTATCTCTTCCTCTCTTTATGCCGATATCGACAAGCTGCCCGACTCCCTCCTGATCGAGGGCCTGAAAGGGGTCTTTCTCCAAAATGCCCCTGTTAATATATTCCGGCAGGAATACACCCGCATCATCACGGGAATACCCGAATGTCATCTGCGTGAGGTCGTTTGTACCGAAGGAGAAAAACTCGGCTTCCTTTGCGATTTTATCGGCAACAAGCGCGGCACGCGGGATCTCTATCATCGTGCCGACCTTATATTCGATTCCCACTGTCAGCTCTTTCATGATTCTCGACGCCGTTCTGACGGTGAGCTCACGGAGAATACTGAGCTCCTGCACCGTCCCGATCAGTGGAATCATAACCTCCGGAATTACGGTAATACCCTCTTTTTTCATACTTGCGGCCGCACGGAAAATGGCCTCGATCTGCATTTCGTATATCTCGGGGTAGGTAATACCCAACCGGCATCCTCTGTGCCCGAGCATGGGATTGAACTCCTTGAGTGATTCCACCTTCTGGGAAAGCTTCTCCTTCGATACACCCATATCATTTGCCAGTGCTTCAATCTCCTCCCCGTCATGGGGCAGAAACTCATGGAGCGGCGGGTCGAGGAGCCTGATTGTAACGGGAAGGCCGTCCATTACCCGGAATATCCCTTCGAAATCGCCCTGCTGCATCGGGAGAAGCTTGCCAAGCGCCTTGCGGCGGCCGGCCTCATCTTCCGCAAGTATCATTTCCCGCACGGAATCGATCCTGTCCCCCTCAAAGAACATATGCTCCGTTCTGCACAGGCCGATACCTTCAGCCCCGAGCCTTCTGGCGTTCTCGGCATCTCCCGGTGTATCGGCATTGGTGCGCACACCGAGTTTTCTCAGCTCATCGGCCCATTCCATGAGTACGGCGAAATCCCCGGTCGGTTCCGGTTCGACGAGCTTGACCTTGCCCTGAATAACCTCGCCCGTCGTGCCGTTCAGCGTAATGTAATCTCCGGCCCTGAGTTTTATATTCGCTATCTCGCATTCGCCGTCGTTTATAATATGAACCGCCGAGCATCCGGCGACACAGCACTTTCCCATTCCACGTGCAACCACCGCTGCATGGGAGGTCATACCGCCGCGGGCGGTAAGAATACCCTGTGCTACATTCATGCCTCCGATATCTTCCGGAGATGTCTCCACCCGTACGAGAATCACCTGTTTTCCTTTGGCCGCCTCCTCCTCCGCCTTCTGTGCAGTGAATACAATCTCTCCCACGGCAGCACCCGGTGACGCGGGAAGCCCCTTCGCAATCGATGTGACCTTTTCCTGCGGGTCTATGGTTGGGTGAAGAAGCTGATCGAGCTGGTTCGGCGAAATCCTCATAACGGCGGTCTTTTTATCGATGAGCTTCTCTTTCACCATATCAACCGCAATCTTGATAGCCGACTGGGCCGTACGTTTTCCCGTTCTCGTCTGCAGCATATAGAGCGTGCCCTTTTCAATGGTGAACTCCATATCCTGCATATCCCTGTAGTGCTGCTCGAGCGTATCCTTGATTTCAACAAGCTGCTTGTACATTTCAGGCATCTCTTTTTCCATATCTTCCAGGGTCTCGGGTGTCCTGATACCTGCAACAACGTCTTCGCCCTGGGCATTGATGAGATACTCGCCATAAAAAATATTCTCTCCGGTAGACGGGTCCCTCGAGAAACACACCCCTGTCCCCGAATCCTCTCCCGCATTACCGAATACCATGGTCTGCACATTGACGGCGGTCCCCAGAAGCCCTTTGATTTCATTTATCTCTCTGTACTTTATTGCACGCTCATTGTTCCACGATCCGAACACCGCATCGATTGCCTTCCAGAGCTGCTCTTTCGGGTCTTCGGGAAAGCCTTCACCTGTTTTTTCCCCGTACAGCTTTTTATAATGAGCGACAATATCCATGAGATTTTCAGCGGTCAGTTCCGTATCGAGCTTGACTCCGTTTTTCTTCTTGTGACTGTCGAGAATCTTCTCAAACTCTTCGCTGTCTATTCCCATCACCACATTACCGAACATCTGCAGGAATCTTCTGTAGGCATCCCAGGCAAACCTCTTGCTGCCGGTCATTTCCTCGAGGCCGTTGACCGTTTCATTGTTGGTTCCGAGATTCAAAACCGTATCCATCATACCGGGCATCGAAATGGCGGCACCGGAACGCACGGAAACGAGAAGGGGGTTCTTGGGATCTCCGAGCTTCTTTCCCATGAGCTTTTCAAGACGTTCGAGTTGTTCCTCAACCTCCTCCTTCAGTCCCTGAGGATATCGCCGGTTGTTTTTGTAGAACATTTCGCAGACCCCGGCGCTTATCGTAAAACCCGGCGGAACGGGTATACCCAGATTGGTCATTTCCGCAAGATTTGCGCCTTTTCCCCCGAGTATTTCCTTCATATCGGCACGGCCCTCCGCTTTGCCGCCTCCGAAGAAGTATACGAACTTCTGCATAACGCCTTCCTCCAATTCAGTATGGTTTTGCTCAAATATATGCATACCCCGGACGGGGGGTCAAGATTTACTCTCCAGGTTGAACAATTTTAGAGAAATCGATAATACCGGAAAAAAGCGAAACAATTTCATTCAGCATGCCGATTCGATTGGAGCGAAACCGCACATCATCATCCATGACGAGAACATTTTCGAAGAAGTCATCCACATATGTTTTGAACGTTGAAAGGGTGCGGTACACATCCGAATAGTTTCTTTCCGAGACGCTCGTTTCAACATCCTCGCGAACACTGGTGTAATGCCGGTACAGCGCCTGCTCCGCGGGGTGGATAAGCAGCTCTTCCGAAAAGCCTGCGGCCCTTTGCCCCCTTATAATATTGCACATCCTCCTGAACGAACTAAGGAGGGCACCGAAATCTCCGTACCCCCTCATTTCATGAAGAGCGGAGACCCGCCTGTATGCTTCATACAGGTTTTCAAAGCTCCCGGAAAGCGAGGCATCGATTTCATCGTAGCTGAAGCCCATATCCGTGAATATTGTCCTGATCCTGCTTATGAAGAAAGATTCAATTTCGCTTCTGAGCTCATCCCCGTCGGCGCTGAATAATACAATACTTTTTCTCAAAAGCATATCAGGTGAAAAATTCAGTTTATGATGCAGTATAATGCGGATGATCGCCAGCACCTTGCGTCTGAGCGCGAACGGGTCCTTCGATCCTTTGGGCTTCAAACCGATCGAGAAGATACCGAGTATCGTGTCGAGCCTGTCCGCAATGCCCACCACCGCCCCTTCAATTGTTTTCGGCGGCGCATCGTCGGCAAATCTGGGGGCATAGTGCTCCCGAATGCCCTCTGCAATAATTTCACTGCAGCCCGAATAACGCGCATAGTAAAAACCCATAATCCCCTGGAGATGGGGAAACTCCTCGACCATGAGCGTGGTAAGGTCGTTCTTGCAGAGGCAACAAACTTCACGGATATTCTCCAGCTGTTCATCCTCAAGAGAGAGAAGATCACCAAGAATATCGCTGATTTTTGCAATTCGTAGAACCTTTTCGTGCATGCTGCCCAGCTTTTCGTGGAACGTTACGGATTTGAGCCGGCTGAGGAGGTCCCTCAGATTATGCTTTTTGTCCTCGTTGTAGAAAAATTTCCCGTCGTCAAGACGGGCGCGCAGCACCCGCTCATACCCGAACCGTGTCCTGGAGTTATCCCTTATGTTCGATACGGCGATAAAACGGTTTGAAAGCCTGGAGTTTGATTCTGTTTCAAGCGGAAAGTAGTGCTGATGCTCGACCATTTCGGAAATCAGCACCTCAGTCGGCAGCTCGAGAAATTCCTCGTCAAATGAACATAAAACCGCCTGTGGGAGCTCCGTAAGGTCCGCATTGATTTCAAACAGAGCTTCCGCTGCTTTGGGCACTTTGAGCCTCTCCGCATCACAGATGGATCCTATCTGTTCATGGATCCTCTCCACCCTTTTTTCCCGCAGGGCAACGACATCCGCTTCGTAAAGCGCAGATTCATACCCGGCTGTGCTGGCGATTTCCACCGCATCACGATGGTACGTCCTGTGGCCCTGTGTGAAACGTCCGGATTGTACACCGGCTATTTCATAGGGGATCACATCATGCCCGTAAAGAAACACGATCCACCTGAGGGGACGCACGAAGGCGAATCCCGATTTTTCCCACCGCATGGTTTTAACGAATCGCAGTGATTTAAGCGTTTTATCCAGAATAGAGGGAAGCAGCTTTGCGGTTTCTTCCCCCCGTATCTTGCGTACGAGAAAAATATATGCACCGTTATCCGTTTCTCTCTCCGTTATATCGTTCAGGGTGACTCCATTTCCGTTTAAAAACCCTGCGAGCGCTTTCGACGGACTGCCGTCCTGCAGGTACGCCTTTTCGAGAGACGGGCCCTTTTTTTCTGCTGTAAAATCACTTTGCCTGGCTTCCACCCGTCCGAGTAAAAGGGCGATCCTTCGCGGTGTCGAGAATTCCCGGATTCCGGAATAACCGATCCTCGATTCGGTCAGATGGTCGGTAAACAGGGCCTTGAAGTCGCGGGCTGCTTCGGGAATGATTGCATGCGGGAGTTCTTCAAGCCCCAGCTCAACGAGGAGATCTTTCGCTTCGTGCATAAATCTAAATCCTATCAGCCTTTCAGAAGGGGAAATCCCTGGGTTTTTCTCGATTCGACAAAGGTTTCCGCCACAGCTTTTGCCAGGTTCCGTACTCTGCCGATGTAGGAGGTTCTTTCAGTAACACTAAGAGCTCCTCTTGCATCGAGGATATTAAATACGTGTGAGCATTTAATTACCATATCGTATGCAGGGAGCACGAGATTTTTTTTCAGGCAGAACAGCGCTTCCTGTTCATAATCGTTGAAAAGCCTGACATGTTTTTCGATATCCGCCGTTTCAAAATTATACGTCGAAAATTCTAACTCCTCCCGTTTTCGCACATCCCCGTAGGTAAGTGAATCGTTCCACATGATATCGAAAACATTGTCCTTCTTCTGAATGAACATGGCCAGACGCTCGAGCCCGTACGTCAGCTCAACCGATATCGGATCGAGCTCGATTCCGCCCACCTGCTGAAAATAGGTAAACTGGGTGACCTCCATACCGTCCAGCCAGACCTCCCATCCGAGACCGGTTGCGCCGAGGGTCGGCGACTCCCAATCATCATGAACGAAACGGAGATCGTGCTCTGTGAAGTCGATACCCATTGTGCGGATGCTGTCCAGATAGAGATTCTGCACCTCTTCGGGAGACGGCTTGATCAGCACCTGGTACTGATAGAAGAGCTGAAGCCTGTTCGGATTTTCACCGTACCTGCCGTCTGTGGGTCTCCGGGAGGGCTCCACGTACGCAACGTACCACGGCTCGGGCCCGAGGCAGCGAAGCATGGTAGCCGGGTTGAACGTGCCCGCGCCCGTTTCGATGTCGTACGGCTGAACGACGAGAGCGCCCTTCTCACTCCAGTAGGTCTCGAGACGAAAGATGAGCTGTTGAAATGTCATGGTTCCCATACCGGAGTCCCCGAATAATACGGCACTAATGTATTCATTCAGTAAATATATGTCAAGCCCGATACATGAATATAGAAGCATTGGGGGCAGTGCTGAGACGCAGGGTGTGCTCTCATGCCGGGACGCGCCCATCCTCCCTGGGCACACGGTGGACTTCCCGACCGGCGCATGTTACCTTAAGCAGGACGAATAGAAACAGGAAAAAAGTCGTACAATGCATGATCGAATCCGAAGACGTTTTATAGTGGTTATCGTTCTCATCGCCCTCGTATTCAGTATTCTGGTCATCAGAATAACAAAACTGATGTTTTTCCAAAAGGAACTCGTGTCAAGCTCTCCTGATCTTGCCGGCAGTCTGGAACGGGGCTTCATTACCGACAGAAACGGCGAGAAGCTCGCACTAAGCCTCGAAACATATTCCGTGTACGTCAGGCCTAATGAGATAGAGAATAAAAAAGAGACCGCACTTTCGCTTTCTCAAATGCTCGACATGCCCTACAGGGAAATTCTTCGAAGCATGAATACGAGAAAATCTTTTGTATGGATAAAACGGCAAATAGATCTTGCGTACAGCGAAAAGCTTGAGAACCTCGATATAAAGGGTGTGTATA
Source organism: uncultured Spirochaetota bacterium (assembly GCA_964521865.1). GTDB lineage: Bacteria > Spirochaetota > B62-G9 > B62-G9 > DRHN01 > CAYSRJ01. The sequence goes on from CAZFTJ010000002.1 coordinate 332,689, forward strand.
CAGAAAAGGAGTATAAGCGCTACTACCCATTTGATACGCTCGCTGCACATGTCGTAGGGTTTGCCGGAATCGATCAGAGAGGTCTCGAGGGAATTGAATATGAGTTCGACAGGGTGCTCTATCCGAAAACCGAACCCGCGACAAGTTCGGTCAGCGGATACAGACAGGGGTACACCGTTGTGCTGACAATCGACCGGTACATTCAGGAAATTGTAGAGGAGGAGATCGAAAAGGCGTACAGACAAACGGGTGCAAAACTGATAAACGCCGTCGTTATGCAGCCCTCATCCGGCCGGATACTGGCAATGGCGAACAGTCCCGGATATGACCTTAATCATTTCAGGGACTACTCGGAGGAAAAAATACGGAATAAAACCATCACAGACACATTCGAACCGGGCTCGACCTTTAAAATATTTATCGCATCGATACTGATGGATAAAGGCCTGGTACATGAAGACGATACCTTTACCTGCACCGGCTCAATCGACATCGGCAATGTGACGATACACGACACCGGCGTTCATGGCGTGATCAATTTCAGGGAAGTGCTTGAACGGTCATGCAATGTCGGAATGATCGAGTCGGCAGAACGGATAGACGACATCGACCTTTTCGAAAGTCTCAGAGCGTTCGGCTTCGGAACTCCGACCGGCGTCATGCTTCCCGGTGAGGCACACGGTATCTTGAGAAATCCGAAAGACTGGAGCAAAATATCCAAATATGAAATGGCAATCGGCCAGGAGGTGTCCGCCACATCGCTGCAGCTGATAACCGCTGCATCAGCCATAGCAAACGGCGGCGTGCTCATGCAGCCGCGAATCGTCCGGCGCATTGAACGGCCCGACGGCTCAACGGTGAAGGAGTTCAAACCCCTTCAGGTCAGAAGGGTTATCCAGAAGAATACCGCCTCCAAAATTCTGAACATCCTTATCGGCGTGCTCTCGGATAGAGGCACCGGATACAAGGCAAAAATAGAGGGGTATACCATAGCCGGTAAAACGGGTACCGCACAGATTGCCGATACAGAGAAGGGTGGCTATCTCGAAAATCAGTTCTATGCGTCCTTCGTCGGGTTCGTGCCCGTTCCGAATCCGAAAATCGTCATTTTGATAACGCTCGACAGACCGATCGGAGAGGTGTACGGCGGCCAGACCGCAGCTCCTGTATTTAAAGACATAGTCGAGCGCATCGCTCCCTACCTCAATATTCTACCGGCCGCTTCCGAGGTGTATGTCATCCAGTAAAAGCGGGATGGGGACAACCTGAGCGGACATAACCCCAGCCTGCACGACGCGGAGAACATTCCGCTTGACTGAGGCATTGAATCGGGTCGGGTCGGGCCGAAATTTCTTGACAGAGGCCCGCTGAATATCTATACTTTATATGAACATTTGTTCATATATTCATTTATTATAAGAGGTCATATGGAACGGGGCAACAACATCTGTAAATCCTTTATTATCCATGAAGACAGGGTAAATACAGTTAAAAAAAACATGCCGGAGGATGAGCTTTTGTACGACCTGGCCGACTTTTTCAAGGTGTTCGGCGATACGACAAGGATAAAGATCCTGTACGCCCTGCTCTTTTCCGAAATATGTGTCTGTGATCTATCGGTTTTACTGCAGATGAATCAATCCGCCGTCTCTCATCAGCTCAGGGTTCTGAAACAGGCACGACTCGTAAAGCACCGCAGAGAAGGAAAAGTCGTGTACTACTCGTTAAAGGACCGCCATGTGGAAAATATATTTGAGCAGGGGTTCATTCATCTGAAAGAGGAGCGTTTTTCACCCAGAAAGCCGGCCAATACGAACGATCCCGATCAACGCAGGGAAGATACATGAAAACGTACACCGTTAAAAACCTCGACTGCCCGACGTGCGCCGTCAATGAGGAAGAGCCGAAGGCCGGCATTAGAGAGTTTCTGTTTATCGGCCTTTCCATTTTGCTTCTCGCAGGTGGCGTTTACTTTAAGGAAACACTGCATCAAACACCGTTTTTTCTTGCGGAATATGCCGTATTTCTCACCGCCTACCTGCTGAGCGGAAGGATGGTCCTGCTGCGCGCCGTCAAAAACATCATTCACGGCAGGATATTCGACGAAAATTTTTTAATGACCATTGCAACGGCAGGTGCAATCCTCATACACCAGTTGCCTGAAGCGGCGGCTGTCATGATACTGTTTCAGGTGGGCGATATGGTGCAGCACATGTCTCTCAATCGATCGAGAAGATCCATACAATCCCTTCTTGCCAGCCGGCCCGAATATGCAAACAGAGTAGTGGACGGCAGGATTGAAAGAGTCAGCCCCGATACAGTGGCAGTTGGCGATACGGTCATTGTAAAGCCCGGAGAAAAGGTACCTCTTGACGGAGAAATAATAGAGGGCAGCTCTCTTGTCGAGACATCGGCTTTGACCGGAGAATCCGTGCCGCGTACGGTCGACAAAGAAGACACGGTTCTTGCAGGCATGATCAACAAAACGGGGATGCTTACGATAAAAGTCGGCAAGCCGTTTGAAGAATCATCCATATCTCTGATTCTGGACATGGTGCAAAATGCGCTGCAGAAAAAGGCCAAAACGGAAAAGTTTATCACACGCTTCTCCGGATATTACACCCCGGCGGTTGTTGCTGCGGCGCTCGCAACCGCAGTCATTCCTCCCCTCGTTCTGACGGGAGCAACCTTTTCCGAATGGACCTACCGGGCGCTGGTTCTCCTCGTCATCTCCTGCCCCTGCGCTCTTATCATCAGTATACCCCTCAGCTACTTCGGTGGAATAGGCGGAGCCTCGCGAAGAGGAATCCTGGTCAAAGGCTCGAATTATTTCGACATTCTCAGCAATGCGTCGACGGTTGTATTCGATAAAACCGGGACTCTCACCAGAGGCGTCTTCAAAGTGCTCCAAATCGTACCGAAGAACGGTTTTGACAGGCAACGGCTTCTGCAGTTTGCAGCAGAAGTTGAATCGCAGTCGAATCACCCCATCGCGCAATCAATTCTTGAAGCATACGGGAAAAAGACCGTGACTCCCTCATTTGAAGAGTACGAGGAAATTGCCGGGCTCGGCATCAGGGGAATGATCAACGAACGCGGGTTTCTTGCAGGAAACGACAGGCTTTTGCACAGGGAAAATATTGCCCATGAAAACGATGTCTGCTGCATCGAAGGAACTGTTGTACATTTCGTTTCCCAAAAAACGTACGCAGGGTATATGATTATAGGCGACGAAATTAAAAATGATGCATTTCAGGCGATTGACGATTTGAGGAAACTCGGCATTAAAAAATGCATACTGCTGACCGGAGACAACCGTCAGGCGGCACAGAGCGTATATAAAAAACTCCGCATTGATTCCTATCAGGCTCAGCTTCTCCCTGAGGAAAAGGTTAAAGCAATTGAGAAACTCATCGAAGAAAAAGATGGAAAAGTCGCCTTTGTCGGTGACGGAATAAACGACGCACCGGTTATCGCCCAGGCCGATGTGGGAATCGCCATGGGTGAGACGGGGTCCGACGCCGCCATCGATACCGCCGATGTGGTATTGATGAGCGATTCGCCGCGGAAGGTGGCGGATGCAATACGGATAAGCAAAAAAACGCGCAGAATCGTCTGGGAAAATATTATTTTTTCGTTTGTTGTAAAGGCTCTCTTCGTGGGACTGGGAATTGCCGGCACCGCGACGATGTGGGAAGCGGTATTTGCCGACATGGGAGTCGCACTTATCGCCATCTTCAACGCAGCGAGGATACTTCGAAAAGTCTAAGTATGAACAGCGCTCAAGACAATAGCCGCATATATGAAAGAAATGCGACCGTTCTCCGCACCCGGTATCCGGACGCGTATCGAATAATTACGGATGATCGAGCGGACACGACCGCATTAACGGTGCACCGAACAAAAACCGGCGGTATTGAAATCACCTCCGGCGATAAAACGGCAGCGCTCCATTCAAAAATTGATCCGGTGCGTGAAGCCCGACGGATTGCCGATTCCGTTATGGACGGGTCCGAGCAGGTTGTCGTGCTCATCGGATTCGGCCTCGGATACCATGTCGAAGAAATGCTCAGGAAAAACGGTCAAACGCGCTTTATTGTCATTGAGCCAGACAGGCATATTTTTATTCAAGCGCTCAAGGTCCGCGACCTGAGTGGGATGCTGGAATCGGAACGGGTGATGCTCTTCGTGGAGCCCGATACAGTGCCCTTTGATGAGGTCATCCCCGATATTCCCGCCGGCGCCATGAAATTCTATGTGCCAAGACCCTATTCCCTGATCTTTCCCGAAAAAACGGAAGAATTGAAACAGGCTTTCCTGAATTTTCGAAATAAAACGGATATCAACACCGCCACCCTCAATAGATTCGACCGCCTCTGGACAAAAAATACGTTCAAGAACTGCAGGTACTTTTTTACACTCAACGGCGTCAATGCACTAAAGGATTCCCTGAAGGGCTTTGCCGCCCTGGTGCTTGCTGCAGGACCATCCCTGGATGAGGATATCGAAGAAATCAGGAGGATCGAACAGAACGTTTTTATCGTTGCGGCGGACAGTGCCCTTCGTCCCCTGCTCGGTCACGGCATTGTACCGGATTTTGTCGTTACCGTGGACCCGCAGTTTATCAACAGCTTTCACATTGCCGGCCCTCTTCCGAAACTGAACGGCGGCGAAACACCGATCCTGGTGGCCGACCCTGCCGTGCACCCATCGATATTGCGAAACTATAACGGAATAACGGTGCTCAGCTCCTCAGTATTCAGCCCTGGACGGCTCATTGAAGACTTCTCGGGGTCAAAGGGCCATATTGCAGCGGGCGGGTCGGTAGCAACGGCAGCGTTCGACTTTGCACGAACAACCGGTGCCGATCCCATAATTGTCGCCGGTCTCGACCTCTCCTACACGAAAGGAAAGACTCACCTGTCCGGTTCCTTTATCGAGGAGTATATCCTGTCAAAAGCACATCGTTTCAAGACCGTTTTGTCCTTCTATGCGGAGTATATTCGCTCAGGCAGACCTTCGACGGCTGCCGACCGCAGGGGGCGCTGCGTTTTCACCGACAAGAGACTTTTATTGTATAAATCATGGTTTGAAAATCGGCCGTATTCAAACGGCAGAACAATACTCAATGCAACACGCGGCGGACTTTCGATACGGGGAATGCATGATATCGAATTCAAAAGGATACGTCGATTCATATCGAACGGACCCGAAAAGAAAGAGGAGCGAAGGGCGGCGCTGAACACCGTGCTGAAATCGCCCGGCACAAAGACTGCACGCATCTTACGGTTTACCGCCTTTCTTCAATCTGCCGGTAAAAACCTCCGCACACTTCAAAGCCTCAGCAGAAAAGGCTCCTCCATCACAGGACTCATGCTCGAGAACAACGCCGATATTCCGACCGGGTATAAAGAGCTTGCGTCGGTCGATGAAGAGATTCTTTCGTTCGGGGAGGAAAACCTGCTCATAAGCATGGTACTGCAGTCGCCTATACATCAAATACTTGCCGGAAAGGCTCGAAACAAACGAGAGGCTCTCAAGAATTCCATGGCGCTTTATACGGCAATAAATAAAGCCGCTGAAACGGTTATCGATTTAATCGAGCTCGCCAAACGAAAAGTTGCAAAGTATGCGAACTAGGGTTTATTTGAATATATCTCCCGTTTCCCTGTACCAGAGCACAAAGTCGAGATGGCCTACCGGAAGATTCATTGCATGCGAAAAATCTATCATCTTCTTCTCTATCGACAGATAGCTTTTCCTGCCGAGATTTTCGGGTATTTCATCAATTACACGGGCACGCACGAGGTTTCTCAAAATATGTCTGTCCAGTATCGCAATATCTCCCGAAAACCCCGTATTCCGGAGGAAATGACTCGCCTCTTTATACCCGATTCCTTTGACAGCGCGCACAAGCCACTCTCTCCGTTCATGTACGCCCTTAAATCGTGCAATTTTGCTGCGTACTGAAAAACGCTTCCCATCCGAAAAGAGCGTAAGGGCTTCACAGACACGGCGAGCCTTGTTATTCCTGAAACGGACGGTATTCAGTACATCAGCAATTCGTTCAACGGGACATGCTGACGATGGCTGAACAAGACCGCTTTCCCTGATCTTCTTCACGGCAATCCAGGCTGAGCGGGCCCGGGACGCAGGGGTAAGCAGACAGAATACAAGTTCATAAAACAGCTCCTCATCACTTCCAATCCGCCCTATTTCGGCAAACCGGGCGCACCGGTATTCTATTTCTCCTCTTATCTCCTTATAGATTCCGTGTATCTCATTATATATATCTAATGACATGTCCTCTCAAAACGGTGCAAAATTATTCTCGATAAAATAGTCGTCCTCGAAAAATACCATCTCCCACCTGTGTCCGGTCATCCCGACTTCTTTCGGCAGCTTCCGTGTACAGCTCCCTCCCCTCGATCTCACTGTTCATGGCTTTTTCAAACGCCTCTTTTAAATCCATCCGGCAATCCCCTACTGAACTAAGAAATGTATAAACTCCCGATCATCGATATACAGGGAGAAAGATCCTCTCTCCAGGTATCGAAAGACCACTCGCCGTTTCCGCTCGGCAGAATGACGCTCGACGATCCTGCCGTTTCTTCTCACCAGGATGCTCTTCCCTTCAACACCGTCCAGCTCGATCCTGAACGTATGGTCTCCCTCTCCTTCGATGCGCAGACCTACTCCGCTCTTTTCGAATGCATGCACGGATTTCTGCCTGCCCCGCACTTGGGCAAGCGGCAGGGCCATGAACCTGTTCTCACCGGCAATGTTCCGTACAAGGTTCAGCTGCCCGCGCACCATATGAAACAGAGCAAAACCCGATCTGAGTTTTTTCGGAAGCGGTTGCAGTTTCATCGACTCCATGAGGAATATGTCCTTTTCAAGATGTAAGAGAGCGTCCATACACCGGCTGCAGCCTAAAAGGTGCTCGGAAAACGCCTCCTCGGTCCGGGCATCGAGCGTACCGTCAAAATACCCGGCGATTATGTTTGATTCATGAAACGGACAATTTTTCATCATACTGCTCCTTTAGTATTCCCCTGACTGCAGATTTCATTCTTGAAATACCGGTGGAAACCGTTCCAACCGGCACATCGAGGAATTCCGCAATACTCTCGTATGAGGGATTCAGTTTTACCCTCCGGTACTCCTCGAGGATTTTCTCCCTCTTTACCTTAAGACGATGCACCTCCTGTTCGTTCCCGGCACGCTGTCCCTCCAGTATCGCACAGTACAGCACATTTAGTTTTGAGAGGTGTTCGTGCCTCATCTCGTATTTTCTCAGCATTGAATCTCTCACCGCATCGATGCTCTTCAGCACATCCCGAACCGGTCTGCCGAGCGTCACGGCAAGAAATCCGATATCCTCCTGTCTGAGGTTTTCAATGAAATACAGGTGAAAGAAAACTCTCTGGTTTTTTCTCAGACCGGAAACAATGCGATCTATATAATCCCCGTATCGCCTGGACCCTTCGTGCACGTACACCCTGCTGTCGCCGAGAAGATTGTACAGACTATGTTCATGCTCATTCCTGAAATCCAGGGATACAATATCATATCCCCGCTCAACGGAATCTTTGTTCTTCTGCTCCCGAAGATAGTTAAAATATCTGTTCCTCAGTCCAACGGTCAGCCACGTAACGAACTTCGCCTCAGACTCTCTGTATAACTTCAGAATATTCCGGAGACGTACGAGCATATATTCATAAAACTCGCCGCACCGATCATCGGAAGCGCAGAACACGATGCGGGGGAAGTTGTATATGTACGGGGAGAGCATATTCACTATCTCTGAAAAGCAGTGCGCGTCACCGGTATGATACTGCCGTAAAAGAGTTTTAACCTTCTCGTCAGCTATTCTTTTTTTCATATATCATCCTGTTCTCACCCTGCAGCACGAATTTGAGGGGAGTAAGATCTCCTCTTTTATACGCATCCTGAACAGCCCGGCTGAATGAATACCCGACATCCATTGTATTGAAGAGGGCTTTATAAAACGTGATATAAAAATCCCCCATATCACGGTCGGGGATCTGCCACCGCGAAGAAATAGCATTGACGATGCCTCTCTGTATCATATCGTATCCCATTCTTAGAGAGTTTCCGCAGGCCGACGATACGACGAGAGAAGGCGGAGATTTTACCAAACCCAGATCTCCTGCGGTAAACTTCGAATACCCCAGTTCCCATCCCTCATCGGTGTTCTCCGCACTGCGGTGCCCGCAAAAATGCACAATGTCGTACTCCGACAGGAGTTCTGCGAGAAGATAATTTTGAAGGGGCCTGGACAGCAAATCAATATGAAATCCCGCCTGTAAAAAATAATCGTAGATCCGTTCCCCCTCCTTGTACGCATGCATACAGGTACTCGAAGGATCGGCAACCACGAGTATTCTCCGTACCTCAACCGGGTCAAGGCATCTGCTGCTCCCCGCAGCATATGAAACTATATTTTGTTCGAACATAAATTTTTTATTGAAGGAAATCTCAAAGGGTATATCGAGGGAGTTTTCCATTCCTGAAATATATATGCGATAACCTCCTTTTTCGTGCAGCCTGTCAAGACCGAGCGGGGTAACAAGACGCTCGTATATGCAGGTACCGATCTCGATCAGTAAAGCATAGAAATCCTCTTCACCCCCCCGGCACAGGGCCTCTTCCCCGGCTCTCTTCATATCCCGCACCCGATCGCGGAGACATCTCCATCCGCCTATCATGATGTTGGAGATATCTATCCCGTCAGCCCATTGTACAATCGTTACATGCAGGCTGTCCTCAACGGATAGAGCGTTGATGATGAGGGGTTGGGACCGAGTATTGGAATAACGCAGTTTCGAGGTGAGCAACTCTTCATCTTCCTCCGTTATATAAAAACCGGCGCCCAGCGGGTTAAAGGCTGATTCCCCCACCGGACAGCCCTTTGAGAACATTCTCGAACAGTCGACTTCGATGCTGTCGTATATAAAATATCGGGCGGTGCCGGTCGATCCGTTGAACGGACCTGAACTGGGATTTTTTTCTTCCGTAACCTCCGAAGAACATGACAGGAGCGGACCGTGGACGCATCCGCTCTCATAATCGTACAGAAAGACGGAATCTCCCCTTTCGATCCTGCTCAGATCGGCTTCATGTCTCAGCCTCCGCGGTATACGCAGTCGTCCCTTCTGCACGGATTCGAGCATGTTCTTTGTATCTGTTCGAATGAGATACGCCATAATTGGTGATCTTATACACCGTGAATATACAGAGGATTCAGGTATCCGTGTTCCGGAGTCAGTCCTCTTTCTTTCGAGAGCTTCAGGATGGTGCGAGAGCTCGGATGCGTCGACACTATCCGTCCGTCATTTAAACCTACATCTCCCGGCAGCATGCCGTCTTCATGTAACGGCAGAATATCGTCGAACTCATTTCCTGCGACGACGCACTCCGGTGCATGCTGACGAATGAATTTTAGAAAGTCATTCCTGCCGAGCACAAGATACTCTGTCCTGCGAACAGAACCCCTGTACAGGGCGGTATACACCTCATGTTTTCTCGAACGTATGAAGGGAATAATGGAAGTATACCATCTGGAATTCTCAAACGCAAGAAGATCGAGAGATGAAACACCGAGAAGGGGGATATGAAAAACCTGGGATAGAGTATTGACGAAAGAAAGCCCGATTCTCAATCCGGTAAAGGAACCCGGGCCGATCCCGGCATACGCGGCTGTAATCTCACCGAGCCCTATGCCCAGCCGCTGGAGGAGAAATTGCACGACACGCACTATATGCTGAGAATGAGAAAGATCGTAATCGAGCTCGAAATGTGCGAGCTCCCTCTCTTTAAACAGAGTAACCGAGAATGCCCTCGTTGATGTTTCCAAAGATAAAATCAATCGGCTCTCCTCTCGATACAAAACCTTCGTACAGCACCCTCAATAGCGATGCGTACCCGGAAATAGGAATCAAGAAATTCAGCCGCCCGCTCACCCCACTCGATAACGACGATCCCGTCTTTCCTGTAGACATAATCCTCTAAGAGCTGTTCCATCTCGGCTGTATCACCGATCCTGTAAAAATCAAAATGGTAGAGATTAAGCCTCCCTTCATACTCGTTCATGATTGCAAAGGAAGGGCTCGTTACCACCTCATCGATGCCCACAGCCTCCGCAAGACCCTTGGTGAAAGCGGTTTTTCCGCTTCCGAGCTCACCGGTCAATACCAGCACCTCACCGCCCCTGAGCGACCTTCCGATTTCAATACCGTATCGGACGGTATCCTGATAACTATTTGAAATGTATTCATTCAATGCTGAGTTGCGCATAGTTTCAATCCGGCAGGACATATTTCTTTATCGTTATAAAATACACCCGCTGCATTCCGGAGAAAACGGATTTATTGCATCGGTATGCTTCGGTATTTTCTCAGAGCCTCGGTCTTTTACTCAAGCTCGAAATGCAAGGTATAATTGAGCTGGATGCCGAAGAGTACAATCAACCACGATATGTATATCCAGACCAGTAGAATCGGAAAAAAAGCGAGAGAACCGTAGAGAATGCTGAACTGCGGAATGATCGTAACATACGCGTTCAATCCAAGGCGAAGTATGTACCATAGTGTGCCGGAAAAAATACCTGCAATCATCGTGTACCCGGTCCTTACCCTGTAATGAGGCATTATACCGAAAATAAACGCAAGCAGGCACCAATTTACCACGAGGGAGAGAAACTGTGTCGCGATGCTGTTGAGCGAAAAAGGGAGAGGTATGAAAAAAGAGACGCTCCTCAGTGATACATAGTTCTGAAGATAGATGGTAATACTGATAAAAACCGGGGCGCACAAGACGACAATAACGGCCTTTATGAGAGATTTGACAAGGGATTGCCGTATATATTTTTTCCAGATCCGGTTTATTGTTCTGCTCAACGTAAAAATAAGAGAAAAGGACATCAGTACTGAAAAGCCGATACTGAAAGTATCTGCAACGCCGCTGTTTTTCAGGATTTTTTCTATATAGGTAACGATTTCTTTTGCAGTTTCCGGAAGAAAATATGCAGAAATACTTTCAAGCATCTGCTCTCTTACCGACGGATGAAAATAAAAATTCTTGAGCTGCAGAATCGTTACGATGAGAAGAGGAACAAGAGAAAGAAGAGAAATATAGCTCAGTGAACGGGCTTCGATGCTGCACCCGTCATGTCTGAATCTCAGAATTGTTCTTTTAGCAACAGCATACACGAAATGGAAAAGCTTCAAAGTTCATCCTTTGCAGCCTTAGATCGTTTGATAGTTATACAGAAGGGCGAAGATTTCGTTTTTATGCTTTTTTTCAATCTTCGTAAACTGTATGTGCATGAGCCAGGTTTTCCGCGCAGCGTTCTGCTCTATCCTTTTGACTTTTCCGAACGCAATGAGTTTGTAATCCTCCCGTAATTCGAACTCAACCCGGATATAATTGTTCTTGTTCACCGGGATAGCAGTCTCCACCGACAGACCACCGACTGAAATGTCAACAACGGTTCCCCAGTGTGTATCCTTGCGATCGACAACAGCTTTCTTTTTACCGCCCTCTTCTATTACACGAACGCGGGAGAAAAAAACCGGGAGCCTGACGCCCTTTCTGGGGTACAGCCTCTTCTGAATTCTCGTAATCTTGTCGGTATGTTTCAGACATATCGTCTGTATCTCATCGTTCACGACAACATCTTCAACCTTGGTCATAAATACATAGGCTGCATCATTCTCCTTCCAGTAGGAGCACTTGACCTTCTTTTTATCCCAGGGTACCACCTTGCCGGGAGGCAGTACCGGAATACTGATTCCGAGGTACTCCTCCTCATTTTTATTGACGGTGACGTTGAAATTTCCGTAATTGGGCATCATGACCCGTATACGGGCGCCGAGGGGAATCGCACGGGTGGAGGTAATCCCGGCAGCGGATTTGGTACGCATAACCTTATTCCTGAGCCGGTAATACATGTTGATCGTATCGTCCTTCGTCTCCCCTTTTACCTCCTGGAGGCTCAGCTTTCTGACGATTCGCTGTATACACGAATCGAGGATATTCGTGGATGTAAAGATAAGGGTAGGTTTCGACAGCTTGCACGCCAGAACTAGCCGTTTCAGTATCTCCGTCTCTGTTTTACTGAGTCCCCTGTTTTTTGCGATTTGATAGAAATTATGCCATCCGGTTCCCGTTATCTTCCCCTTTTCCCCGCGCGTGCGTGTGGTCGAGCGGCGTGCCATGATAAAAAGCCCTAATCCTATCACAAATACAACAATAATGAGAACAACTACCTGTGAGGTTGTTGGTGTGGTAATGCGAAAAGCTTCTATATCCAACTGTCTTCTCCGCTTATTCCCTGTATCGACATTTTACCGGAGATATTTAGATACAGGACATCCGTATTCCCTGCCGAATACCGTATTCGCACGTATGTATACCACAATCCAATGTAATTCGCGCCGGCGCGGATTTAAAAACTCAGCTCTTTATACATGACGGGAACATCGGATTGTTGTTTCCCCGGTGCGTACTTTTCCAGGTTGAATTCAATAATCATACGCTTTTTTCGCGGCAGCTTTGACGGGACGACGAGCTTCAGCGGCAGCCTGAGTGCATCCCTGCCCACATATATCTCAATACCAATTCCCCCGACCTGCTGCAGCTTCACCGCCTGTACCGTGTCGATTTTCGATATTTTCGGCACGATTATTTCTGCATCTCCCGCATTTTGAAACTGTACGGTTTGAACGTTCTTCGCTTCAAGGAAATCAAAGGTGAACAGGGTATCGAAAAGCGCCGGGTCTTTTCTGTAATAGTATATAAGGGAAAAGAGGTCCAGAACCCTGTTGTCGGCCGTAACGATTTTTTTTGTCTTACCGTCCGCGCTCTCGATGAGAACACTGCCGGCAGCCTGGTCTATCGTGTAGGTAATATACCCCTGGCTCTTTCCCTCAACCATGTCTTTTTCGACTCGCAGAGGAAGGAGGGTGTCTCTGTCCATAAAGACCAGCCATTTGTCATCGAGCCTGTAAAAAATACTGATAAAGGGTGATGTTCTGGAATGTCCGTTCAATCTGTACACCTCGACTGCGCCGTACCGGTCGGTTTTATCCAGCTCGATGATCTGTTTTCCCACATAAAAGGATGCAGCATGTATCGAGTACTGAAGCTTTTCACCTGGAGAAAAGGGGAGACGATTTTCGGACGCAGGCAGCGTCCACGGGGTCAGAAGAGCGGCTGTAAAAAAAATAAGATACGGTTTGAAAAGGTTTTTTTTCATTAAAATAGATACATTAAATCTGTTTTCCAATCCGATCAAAACGCTTTACCTTCACCGAACACACCTCAATGTAGCGCAAAAAAAACGATATTTCAATAGGGAAATCCACAAAAAGAAACGTTACCGCCGGCAAGAGCACGATTGATGGTCTGTTTTCCCTCATCCCTTCACGACAGACCTCCGACGTGCCGGAAGCCTCTCAGAGCACAGCATCAGCCCTTTCCTTCAGCCAGAGAAGTGCCCTGTTTTCCCCCATGTCCTCGAGTCTCTTTGCAGTGTCGTTGTTCAGCGGCGGCAGGCCGCCGATCGCTTCGAAAAAGGCGTTCTTTGCCGCGATACCGGAGAAATCTCCTGCGGCCGCCTCCCCGATGTAGGAGTATCCAGCATACCGGAGCAGTATAGTGTGTCCGATCATTATGCGGGCTCCCCGTAGAAATATCTCCCTGTACGGCCTGAGCGCTTCGACATCGAGGTCGTCGACAAATGGAAGACCGAGCCTGTTCATTTCGGTACCCACATTGATCGGAAACTCCATACTGTCGGCTATTTCAATGATACGCCGCAGGTTTCTCGTTTTGATTTTCCGTTCGTCAGGATCGTCTATATTCCAGTTTCTGTCCGGTATAATGTTCAGAGCAGCAGCACCCTTATCCCGCATATATTCGAGCAGTTGCCGCGGATTTTTTTCTCCTTCGCTCGTACCGTCAAGCCATGCAGCCATCGGCACTGCTTCGCACGAGGCAACCCATTTTAGAAAATCGTCGACCGACGGAAATGTATCCATAGAGGGTTTTTTATAACCGAGCCCGTCCCTCTTTACGAACCTGGCCCGCACCTGCTCCTCCAAAGACGGCATATCCGATACGAGCATTCGGGTCGATTCGACATCCCTTTCGAGAATCTTCGCCCAGTACTCCGCCAGGCGCACAGTATCGCAGAAACCTTCCTTCGACCTGTTTACGTACGCCCGGACGATATGCCGTTCAGTCGGCGATCCACCGGGAGCCAGGGGAAGCACATTCCGGTCGTAGTCGACTGCAATATCCGGAACATACTCATTGATACGTCCAACGAGCTCCCTGTTTCTTTCAGCTGCTTTCCATCGAAAAAAGAGAAGGGACCTGGCCTGTTCGGACTCATCGGGAAACAGTCTGGCAAATCCTGCACCCATGACATATACAACGCCGTTTTCACCCGGTGAGTTTATGTCGATGTCTTCATATTCGCGCATGTATGCACGGGTTTCAATATGCACAGCTGTACGAAGAGAAAGAATCAACCCGGCGTCGAGAAACTCTTCCTGCCCGTCCAGCACATCAAAATCACATAATGCCGCTGCATACAGTCCGGACTTTCGCGACTCCCATGCAATACGCGACGGAGAGTACCACATCGAATTGTAGGAAAAAAAGGAATGAAAGTGCATATTGACGTTATCCTGTACAGGAGGAAGCGTGCCCCCGTACTCTCCAACGAGCTTCTGCAGCGCAGCACGCCGTTTGGCCGGATCGAAAACATTGAGCTGCTCTTCAAGATTTTTTTTCAAACTCAAAGCGATCACCCGTTTTTATTATAGCAGCGACTAATGTATAAAAAAATTCTTATTTTACGAAGCACATTCGAACGGAGAGAATAAATATTTCGGCGCGCCGAACCGATTTTGCGAAACAGATTGATTACAGGGCGCAGAATGGGTAGTATTAAGCTGCCGGGTGCCCACGTTTTGCATCCGAATAACAATCGAAAGGAAAAAACGGTGAACGGGTATGAGAGGATTCGGGCCGTATTTGACGGAAAATGGCCCGATAAAGTACCGATCATGCTGCACAATTTCATGATGGCTGCCAGAGAGGCGGGATACTCAATGGCGCAGTACAGGTCGGATCCGGACAAGATCGCCCGCGCGTTCATTCGTGCGGTTGAAGTGTACGGGTATGACGGTATACTCGTCGATATCGACACGGCGACGCTCGCCGGAGCCGTCGGTATTCCAGTTGATTTTCCGGAATATGAACCGGCCCGAAGCAATCGGGGCAACATAACGTCTCTTGAGATGGTGCGCGACCTGGAACCGGTCGATATCTCAAGGTATGAGTATGTCAGAAACTGGCTTGAAGCGGTCAGATTGATAAAAAATCATTTCGGGGATGAGATATTTATTCGCGGCAACTGCGATCAGGCCCCCTTCTCACTTTCGAGTATGATGAGATCGCCTCAGGAGTGGATGATGGACCTGTCCGATGCGGGGAACCGGCACCTTGTATTCGGGCTTCTCGAGTACTGTACCGGCGTAACGAGCCAATTCATCAGGCTCATGTCCGAAACAGGCGCGCATATGGTTTCAAACGGCGACAGCCCGGCGGGTCCTGAGCTGATATCCCCGCAGATGTATGAAGAGTTCGCCCTTCCCTATGAAAAAAGGGTCGTGGAAGAGGCCCACAGGCTCGGTCTTCCCTACGGACTGCATATCTGCGGCGATACGTCGCTCATAATACGGAAGATGCTCGAAACGGGCACAGACGCGGTTGAGCTCGACTACAAGACCGATATCGAACTGGTGCACAGCGTGTGCAGGAACAGGGTTGTGTTCATCGGCAACATCGATCCGAGCGGGGTTATTGCGCTTGGAACAGCGGATACGGTGCGAAGCTCCGTACGGAATCTTCTCGAAGTATACGGCGATTCTCCACGGTTTATTCTCAATGCCGGATGTGCGATACCTCCGACAACCCGGCCGGAGAACATAGAGGCACTGATCGAGACTGCACGGAGTTTCAGGTGACGGTACGCTCCCCGGTCGGCTCGACAGATTTCCGGCAACTGCTCTTTCTGGACACAATCTCAGGAACTTCTATACACCGATAAAAATACTCCATACCCCCTCCATCTCCGGTAAAATCAGGGTGCAATTCGGCGGCATTAGAGGGCCTTCATGGAATGATAACCACCTTGAGCGCGCCGCTTGAGGTGTCACGCTGGGTTTTGAAGGCCTCATTGAAATCATCGAGGCCGAACCGATGCGTGACAAGCCGGCTTCCGTTGATTTTACCGGAGAGTATTAAATCTTTCGCAGTGAGGTATTCGTTTATTGCGGAGCTCGTGGCCCCGTGCAGGTTAAACTCGTTGTAATGGATCAGGTTCAGGTCGATCTCTTCAACCGGATCGGATTTCGGCATACCGGCAAAAACCGAAAGATGACCGCCCCTGGCAAGAAGGCTGAGCCCAAGCTTTACGAGCACTTTCACCGAGGCTGCAACGACAACTGCATCCACCCCGCGTCCATCGGTGTTCTCCCGAACCCATTTCCCCGGGTCCGTTTCCCCGGTGTTCACCAGATTGTCAAACGGGAGCCCGAGCTTTTTATGTAAATCCAGACGCTTTTGCGACACATCCATAATGGTGACGCATTGTGCGCCGCGTGCACGCACTACAAGTCCGTTCAATACGCCGATGATTCCGCCGCCGAAAATGACAACGTGCTCCATTTTTTCCATTGGAATATATCTCATCCCGTTTACACAACAGCTCAGAGGTTCGATAAGCGTACCGTCTTCAGCAGGTAAATCCTCAGGCACCGGGATCAGACACCCCTGATCGACACCGGCCTTCGGCATGATCATGTATTCGGCAAAGCCGCCGTTGAACTGGTAGCCGATTGCCCTGAACCCGTTTTCACAGAGATTCTCTCTGTGTATTCTACACATGCGGCAGCGGCCGCATCCAATGACGGTCTGGACGATAAAACGGTCTCCGACCTTTATTCCCCGTACACCGGGGCCTGTTTCGGCAGCCCTGCCGGTAATTTCATGTCCCACGACGGATACATCAACCTTTTTTTCGCCTGTCAAAACGCGCTGATCGGTCCCGCACAGCGCGCATGCTTCTATCCTGAGAAGCACCTCGCCCTCGGCAGGCACCGGTTTCGGTACATCCATGATCTCGATGACGCCCGGTTTTCTTATTACGGCAGCTTTCATAGCTTCCCTCCCGTTGTATAACCGATGTGCATACCTGATGCTTATCGGAAAATTCAGCCGGCGGCCTGCCGGTTGAATAGGATCACCGGCGGCAGGCGACTTTCCGCGCCGGTAATCCCGATCTATGCCCGCGTTTTACCGCCCGTAATATTAACCGTTGTTCCGTGAACATAGGAGCTTCGTTTGGACGCCAGATAGCAGACCAGATCCGCTACTTCCTTCAATCGGCCGGTCCGGCCAAGCGGGATCGAAACCTTTTCATAGCCGGCCCTGAGCTCTTCTACCGTTATCCCCCTCGTATAGGCAAGCGCCCGCTCATACTCCTCCGATCTCAACGCCGTCGGTTCGAGAATACCCGGCGCAACCCCGACAACCCGTATTCCGTACCTGCCGAGCTCCTTTGCCCACGACCGGGTAAGTGTATAGATGGCAGCCTTGGTGCCCGCATACACGCTCTGGCCTTCCGAGCCTTCCATGCCTGCTTCCGAGGCCATGTTGA
The DNA here is from genome assembly GCA_964521865.1 of uncultured Spirochaetota bacterium. Classification (GTDB taxonomy): domain Bacteria; phylum Spirochaetota; class B62-G9; order B62-G9; family DRHN01; genus CAYSRJ01. The sequence goes on from CAZFTJ010000002.1 coordinate 350,447, forward strand.
TGATTACACCGCCTTTTCCGTTTGCGATCATTACTCTGGCCGCCGCCTGGGAGCAGAGGAAAACGCCTTTCTGATTGATTGAAACGATCCTGTCCCAGATATCCTCCGTGATCTCCTCCCTGCCTGCGGGGTCAACGAGAAGACGAGGGACGTTTATCCCCGCATTGTTTACGAGCACGTCGATACCGCCGTAGATACCGAGAACAGCCGACACTATTTGATCCACACTGTCCTTGACTGTCACATCTACCTTCACAAAGGTATGATTCCCGGAAAACGAATTCTTCAACTCGTCAACTGCGGCCTTTCCGCCTGCCTCATTCATATCGGCGACAACAACGTTCGCACCGACCTCAGCCAGACCCTCACAGCAGGCCTTCCCGATCCCGGAAGCGCCGCCGGTAACAATAACCGCCTTTCCCTCCAAACCAAGCCACTTCATATCCACCTCCAACTGAACAGAAAAAACTCAGGGCATCAAATTACCTTTGAAAAAACTGCTTATATCGTTCATTGTGATCAACACAAGCGCTGCAAACAGAATTATAAAACCGAATGTCTGTATCCTGTAGATGACTTCAATGTTCGGCTTTTTACGTGCAACTGCCTCATACAGGGCAATCACGATATGGCTCCCGTCAAGCGCTGGAAAGGGAATGAGATTCATAATAAAAAAGGCGATGCTGATATAGCTCATTACCTGCAGAAAATAGCTGAAACCCTCCTTCGCTATAACGCCGGAGATATAGATAAGCTTCGCGGGACCTGCAACGGCAGATTTTGCCCGTATCTTGCCGCTTATTACGAACAAAAGCCCGCGTATTGTGTCATGAACGGCATCCGCAGATTTTACCGCACCCTTTCCCACTGCAATGAAGAACGGGTATTTCGGCGTATGGACGGTTATCTGTTTGAAATAGAGACCGACCGAAACATAGTCATCCTCTTTCTGCGGCATCATAACGACCCGTTTCTGTGAGCCGTTTCGCTCAAGCACAACCGTAACATCCTTGTAGGCCTTGCCTTCAACCGTGTTGTAAAAATCGATGTGATTCTTAATTCCAACTCCGTCGACCGAAAGTATCCGGTCGCCCTTCCGTATGCCGGCCCTGTCGGCCGATCCGCCGGGCGTAACACCTCCTATAACCGGTTCTACCCAGGGATGTATCCCTATCAGTCCCCTGCCTGTTTCTCTGTCGAGCTTCGGCTTCGCAACAAGATGCAGGGTCCTGCTGCCGCGCTGTATGGTAATCGTAATCGGTTTAAGCGCATTCCGCACTATACCCTCCGTGATGTCATCCCAGTTGTTTACCCTTTTGCCGTTTATTGCAACAATGACATCACCGTCCTGCAGTCCCGCCTTTTCAGCGGGAGTCACTTCTCCGAGCGTCTCGTCCGGCTCCCGTGCAAGAACGATCCTGTTCGGGAAGGTATTTATCTGGTACCCGATCATAACGATCACTATGAAGAGAACCATGGCAAAAAAATAGTTGAATACCGGACCGCCGAGCGCAACTAAAATACGCTTGTACGGCGGACTTGAATAAAACTCTTCAGGACTTCCGGTCAGACTGTCGCGGGGAGAATCGCCAGCCATCTTACAGTACCCGCCGAACGGTATCCACCCGACCTGAATTTTCGTGCCCTTCCAGTTGAAGGATACGATACCCTTGCCCCATCCGATGGAAAACACCTCAACCCGGATGCCGTTCGTCCTGGCAGCGATGAAATGACCGAGCTCGTGCACAAATATCAGTATCCCGATCGATACGATGCCGAGTACAATTGTAGTCACCATAATGTCACCCGTTTATCCACAGCGCTGTTCATAGATTGATGGTGCATGACGCAGTCGCATGATGCCGCCTGACGACGGCATGAAAGCCTGTGCATATAATATACTGTAAAATTCTTCCCGGAGTCAGGAGTTCCCGGGGATCATGCGTAAAAAAATTGAAAAAGTGCATAGTATACCGGTACGCTCAGCAGTACGCTATCAAAAATGTCCAGAACCCCTCCGAGACCGGGCAGAAATGCGGACGAATCCTTCACCCCGGCCCGCCTCTTCAGCAGCGACTCGAGCATGTCACCGAAAGGAGCCGTCACGGACATGGCCAGGGCCAGCACAGCAACAGCAGAATAGCCGAGCCCGATACTCTCTCCGAACAGCAATCTGAATAAAAAGGCAACGAGCATCGTAATAAAGAAAGCGCCGGTGTACCCTTCGACACTTTTATTCGGGCTCGATTTTATAATCCCCCGTGTACGGCCTAAAAAACTGCCTGTAAAATAGGCCCCGGCATCATTGCACCAGACGAGCAGCAACACAAAAGCCACTGCAGATCGTCCGTACGGCCTTTGACGTAAAAGTAAAAGAAGGCCGGGAAACAGGCCTGTGTATAAAAGGTTTGAAAGCAGTATCAAAATTCGTATTATCTTTTTTTTCTGCCTGTCAACAAATATACAAATAACAACTCCTGCTGCAATTCCTCCTGTGCAATACACAGTAACGTGCAAGGGAAGGCCGAGCAAAACGTGTACATAGAATGCGCACATTAAAAGCGCCGGCGGTATAATAAACAGGGCAGATATCGCCCGGCCCTGAGGAAGAGAAAACGCGCGTGCTGAAAGATAATACACTTCCCGCGATGCATACACACAAAGAATAAATAAAAAAATAAACAGAAGTACCGCATGGAAGTATCCGATAAAAACGGCAGAAGCGACAACGGGAATGAAGAGCACTGAAAAGAGAATGCGTTTACCCATTACTCTAAATTGCACCAAACCGTCTTTCCCTTTTCCCGTATTCAGATAATGCCTGATTGAAAATGTCTGCAGTGAAATCCGGCCAGAGCACATCGGTTACCCATAATTCCGCATACGCAATCTGCCATAGCAGGAAATTACTCACACGCATTTCACCGCCCGTTCTTATAAGAAGGTCGGGGTCCGGTATACCCCGTGTAAACAGGGAATCGGCGACCATCCTCTCGCTGATATCCGACGGATGCATCTCCTTTTTCTCGATCCGCGTACCGAGCAGTCTGCACGCCCGTACAATTTCAGCTCTTCCGCTGTAATTGAATGCGATACACAGGTGAAGATCACGCCGGTTGGCATTGTTTTTTTCCATATTGTCTATGATCCTGAGAACGGAGACGGGAAGGCCTTTCCGGTCGCCGACATGCACGAAGTACACACCGTCTCTCTTGAGCTTGTTGAACGATCGCCGGAAGAAAATCTGCGCGAGACGCATGATGCCGTTTACTTCATACGCAGGACGCTTCCAGTTTTCTTTTGAGAAGGCATAAATTGTGAGGTATCGTACACCGTTGGACAGGCACGCATACACGATTTCCTCCACCCTTTCCGCGCCGGCCAGGTGACCCTCGCTGCGGGGAAGACCACGCTCCTCAGCCCATCTGCCGTTACCGTCCATTATTATGGCGACGTGCCGCGGTACAAGGGCCTCATCGGCTGCCGACACTGCTCCTTCATTTTGTCCGGCCATGACCTACACTTCCATGATTTCTTCTTCTTTTGCCTCGAGAAGCTGATTTATCTTTTCAATATACTCATCAGTAATTTTCTGTATCTCTCCAATCGCTTTTTTCGAATCGTCTTCACTCACATGGCCCTCTTTTTCGGCGGCCTTGATCTCGTCGTTTCCGTCACGCCTGATATTCCGTATCGCAATCCGGGCATCCTCGGCCTTTCCCCTCGCCACTTTGACGAGTTCCTTTCTTCGCTCTTCGGTAAGGGCAGGAACTGCAATCCTGATCACTTTGCCGTCATTGTTCGGAGTGAGCATAAGGTCGGACTTATGAAAGGCCTTTTCAATATCCGCTAAAGAGCCCTTGTCCCACGGCTGAACAACGATAAGACGGGGCTCAGGAACCGAAATACTTGCAAGCTGCTTTAAGGGCGTTTTATTCCCGTAGTAATCAACCATCAATCCATCCACCAGGCCTGCATTGGCCCTTCCGGATCTGATTTTTTTAAACTCTTCCTGCAGGCTTTCGATAGATTTGCCCATACGCGACTTAATCTCTGTCTTTATTTCCTCATACATGACTTACTCCTTTATCAAGGTTCCTATTTCTTCTCCGCGGGCCGCTCTGACCAGCGAACCATCCCTGAAAATATTAAAAACAATCATCGGAATACGGTTATCCCTGCACATGGACACCGCCGCCATATCCATGACATTCAGGCGCTTCCGGAGAACCTGATCATAGGTCAGTATGCGGTAAAAGGTGCTGTTTGCATACTTTTCAGGATCTCTGTCAAACACCCCGTCAACCTTCGTTGCCTTGAGAAATATATCCGCACCGATTTCGCACGCGCGGAGCGAAGCTGCGGAGTCAGTTGTAAAATACGGGCTTCCTGTTCCGCCCGCAAAGAGCACAACCTTATTTTCTTCAAGATACTTCAGGGTGCGCCGTAAAATGACACCATCCGTCACTGTGCCTATTTCCAGCGCCGATTGCAGAACAGAGGGAACTCCGTTCGCCTTGAGAACCTCCTGCATGAGCATGCTGTTGATAACCGTGGCAAGCATACCCATGTAATCGGACTGTATCCGATCGAGACCGAAAGGTGTCAGATCGCGACCACGGACAATGTTTCCTCCGCCGAGCACTATGCCGATTCGAGCGCCTTCGCTCCAAACACTCCTGATTTCCCGCGCAATCTGGTTGAGCGTGTCGAAATTGAAAACCGAGGTTGACCCGGAAACCGCTTCTCCGCTCAGCTTCAAAAGTATTCTCGTGTATTTGAGCACCTTACTCTTCTCCGAGTTTGAACCGTGAAAATCTCTGCACCGTCACAGCAGTTCCTGCTCTATCGGATACACTCTTAATATACTCACCGACGGTGATAGCGCCGTCCTTCACATACTTCTGCTCGAGAAGACACGATTCTGAAAAAAATTTTTTCATCCTGCCGGAAACGATTTTCTCGAGTATTGTATCGGGTTTTCCGCTCTCACGGGCCTGCTGTATGAAGATGTCTTTCTGCTCTTCGAGCAGCTCAACCGGAAAATCGTCCTGCGACAGGCTCACAGGGTCCATCGATGCAATCTGCAGAGACACGTTTTTCATCAGATCCTGAACATCCGCACTCCCGATGAGCTCCGTGTCATCGACCGTATATTCGACTATAACACCAACCTTCCCGTCAAGGTGAATATATGAGTATAGCACACTTTTATCAGAATCGAAACTGTCGAACCGTGCAATCCTGCGAAGCAGAATATTTTCTCCGAAGGAAGCGGCCGCTTCCTTTATCCTTCCGGCTATTTCGTCCGGCAGGCTGCCGGTATCTGTTACGCCGAGATCGAGGAGCCTGACGACAGTATCCTGCACGAAATCCTTGAATTTATCCGTTCTTGCTACAAAATCGGTTTCACAGTTTACTTCGGCCATTACAACCGAGTTTTTATCGCCGGTATACGATACGGCAATAATGCCCTCCCTGGCTTCTCTTCCGCTTCTTTTCTTCGCCTCTGCAAGTCCCTTTTCTTTCAGATACTTTACGGCCTTTTCGAAATCGCCGCCGCTTTCAATCAGCGCCATTTTGCAGTCCATTATACCGGCACCGGTCTTTTCTCTCAATGATCTAACATCCTGTGCATTAACAGCCACCTGTCTCCTCCTGTACGGTTAATTTTAGGAAATTATTCCTTCTCAGACGGTTCTTCCGCACCCGTTTCTTCAGCATCCTTCCCATTCTTCCCCGATGCCGGCTCGGACGATGCGATTTTTTGATCGTCCGATACCTCTCCGGACGTTTCTTGAACGGGGAATCGCGCTTCAGCGCGTTGAGGCTCTTCCCCGGTCGCTTCTGGAGCTTTTGTTTCAGGTCTATCCGCTGTTGTTTCCGCTTCCGGAGATTCGTGTTCCTTCCCGCCGCTTAGTGCTTCTTCTACCGCAGTTTCATGTTCATCCACCCCCGCTTCTCTATCCTCTTCAACAGGCTGCAGTATACGTCCGGCTTTATCTGTTTCAGTCGCCTCAGGTTCTGCAGGACCAGCCGATTGCCGTCCTGCACCACGGTTCTGAACATCACCTGATTCTGTATGACCTTCATCGGCCGGCACTTCTGGAATGTGTCCTTTTGGTTGAGCCTGTGCTTCGGCTGCAGCCGGTTCGGCAGGAGCTTCCATTTCGACGCCGGTTTTCTCAGCTCCCTCATCCTCCGTCGTAATATACCCCTCTTCGACCTCCTCTCTCGCCTCCGCCTCTTCCCGAGCACGCTCCTCCTCTGCGAGGGATATTATCTCCGTTTCTTCAGCAACCTCGATCTTGCCCGCCTCATTCTGGCCTTCGATCACGGCAGAGGATATTACCTGCGCAAAAAGATTGATCGCCCGTATTGCGTCGTCATTACCGGGTATGGGATAGTCGATTCCGTCCGGATTGCAGTTGGTATCAACGATGGCAACGATCGGAATTCCCACACGCATCGCCTCTGCAATGGCAATCGCCTCTTTTTTCGGATCAATGATGAATATCATGTCTGGAAGCGTCTCCATGTCCTTAACGCCGCCGATATTCTTCATGAGCTTCTCTTTCTCCCTGTTCAGCCTGATCACCTCCTTTTTGGTCATCAGGTCAAAGGAGCCGTCAACCTCCATCCTCTCCAGTTTCTTCAGCCGCATGATGCTCTTCTGAATGGTCGTGAAGTTTGTCATCATCCCGCCGAGCCATCGGTTTGATACATAGGGCATTCCGCATCTCGTCGCTTCTTCGACAATTGCCGACTGTGCCTGTCTTTTCGTGCCCACAAACAGCACGTTGCCGCCGTTCTTCGCAGCTTCCTTGACTGCATTGTATGCAATTTTAAGCTGGGCTATGGTCTTCTGAAGATCGATGATGTGAATTCCATTCCGCTCCGTAAATATATAGAACTTCATCTTTGGGTCCCATCGTCGGGTCTGATGTCCGAAGTGGACCCCCGCTTCCAGAAGTTCCTTCATTGTTACGATTCCCAATTCTTTTCACCTCCATGAGTAATGTTTTTATCGCACGGGCATGGCCCGATTGCTGCCAGTTATTACAATTATTATCCGGACACTTCGCATCCGGATAATGTCGAAGATACTGAAAGTACCGCCGGTGCAAGCACCAGGCGGCATTAAATTTTTCGAATACTCTGTACCGCCTGTACAGACTGTTGATGTGTAATATACCGACCGTACACTGCGTCAGTGAATACACCGCTATTACAGCCCTCAAAAAAAAATCCCTTCAGAGCAGCCGCCGTTTTGAGAAATCGAGCGGAGTCTGAGGGACCCGTCCTTTAGAGAAAAAAACTCTCTTAAGGACATCTCATGCCGAAAACCTGTCCTGTCAGGCATACACCATGGATCAGCAGTCCGGAAATGATCCCTGCGCCACGGTATCACTCTTTCTCAAACAGCACACTGCTGCCGGAAGATGGAATTACTCCTTTCTTGCCGGCCGATACAGGCCTGTACTTGTAAAGTATGAAAATTTCAACAAAAATCGGTACATTTCTTCCACAGGAAGCCCCATGACATTGTAATAGGATCCTTCAAGCCTCGCAACGAAGAGAGCTGCTTTTCCCTGCACAGCATACCCGCCTGCCTTGTCCCGCCATTCACCGGATTCTATATACATATCAACTTCTTCCGGAGCCAGGTGTGCAAAGTACACGTCGGTAACAGAACATGATGAGTAGTGCTTGCCTGTGCGTGCGTTCTTCAGCGTAATTCCCGAAAAAACCTGATGTCTGTTCCCGCTGAGCATTTTCAGGAATCTGCGGGCCTTCTCGGGCGTAGGTGGCTTTCCAAGTATAGACCCGTTGAAACGTACAACTGTGTCAATACCAAGTACAATCCCGTTTGAAAACGCCCCGGCTGCCCTATCAGTCTTCTTTCTCGATATATCGATGACTGCGGAACGTATGGAGCGCTTCCCGCCCAAATCCTCGACAACGTCGGTGCCGTATTGGATAAATGGAATACCGAGCTGCTTTAAAATCTCGCTCCTCCGCGGCGATTTTGACGCCAGGATGATCGTATCCATAAATCCTTGCGATCCCTCAATTTCAAAACTCTGTAAATCTACCGATAATTACCGTCCGTGTCAAGTGAATTGAAGTCCCTCGCCTTCACATTACCCTTGATTTCTTCCTGAAAAACATTCATACTACCTCGATTACGGTTTTGTTCATTGAAATGCCGGTGCAGTTATTTGAAGTTTCGTCGTCCGGCAAATACGACCTTACTATAAAAGAGAGACAACATGCTCGTACAATGGTTTATGCGTCTCGACCCGATTTTACAGGCTCTCGTTGCGACGGGATTCACCTGGTTTATTACCGCGCTGGGTGCTGCACTGGTTTTCTTTTTTAAATCCATTAATCGCAGGGTGCTCGATGGAATGCTCGGTTTTGCGGCGGGAGTTATGGTAGCGGCAAGTTTCTGGTCGTTACTTGCACCTGCCATCGAAATGGCAGTGAAGTCGGGCGGTAGTGCCTGGATGCCCGCCGTTGTCGGATTCATGCTTGGCGGGCTGTTTCTGCTGGGAATCGATAAAATACTTCCGCATCTTCATCTGGGCTATGATTTGAAGGATGCGGAGGGCTTACATACCCAGCTTCAGAGAAGCATTCTACTGGTGCTTGCGATCACCCTGCACAATATACCGGAAGGACTTGCAGTCGGCGTGGCATTCGGCGCACTGAAAGCGGGGTTCCCCTCCGCGACCCTCATCGGAGCTGTCTCACTTGCCTTCGGCATAGGGATACAGAACTTTCCGGAAGGAACCGCAGTATCCGTTCCACTCAGAAGGGAGGGATTTTCACGACTCAAGTGTTTCTGGTACGGACAGCTCTCCGGCATAGTGGAGCCTGCGGCCGGTGTCATCGGAGCGGTTGCGGTTATAATGATGAGACCTCTGCTTCCCTATGCCCTTGCATTTGCCGCAGGAGCAATGATCTTTGTCGTGGTCGAGGAGCTTATTCCCGAATCCCAGGCGGACAGGAAAAGCGACGTTTCAACAATGGGCGCCATGATTGGATTTTCAGTTATGATGCTTCTCGATGTAGCTCTAGGGTGAATCGTTTACACAGCAGTACAGTATGCATTAAAATAAGAATTTCTGTGGAACGAAATACGACCACAGCCGGTTTATTGAACATCTTCTCTTGATTAAATGTATAAAGATACGGTATATTATTAGTAATGATAATCATTATCTTTTAATCTGTAATTCTTCATCAGACCGGTGTATCAAAATCCTTCAGAAGGATTGTACGATGCTTGACGTTCTGAAAGAATCGCTGATGATAACGAGCTTTGTTTTTGCGATGATGCTCGTGATCGAGTATGTCAACATCCTTACAAAGGGTGAATGGCAGAAAAAACTGACGAATCGCCTCTGGGGACAGTATGTGCTCGCAGCGGGTCTCGGAGCAATACCGGGTTGTCTCGGTTCGTTCGCGGTTGTCGCCATGTACACACACGGCGTTCTCGGTGTCGGTGCGGTGGTTGCCACCATGATTGCAACAAGCGGAGACGAGGCATTCGTACTCTTTGCAATGGTACCGAAACAGGCGTCCGTCATTACCGCCGGACTGTTCATCCTCGGCATTGCAGCCGGATACTTCACCGACACTGTTATCATGAAGAAAAGAAGAGCATTCAGGGACCAGCCCGATTACCAGTTTCCGATCCATCGTGAGGATTCATGCGCCTGCCTGCCACGGGGAAATATTCTTGCGCAGTGGAGGAAGTGCATACCGGCTCGCGGTATGCTCTCCATTGTACTCGTTACCATTATCATAACATTCGCAGCCGGTATTCTCGGGCCTGCTCGATGGAACTGGATTCGTATTACGATTCTCGTCGTCGGCACAACAGCTCTATTTATCGTAAGCACTGCTCCAGACCACTTTCTCGACGAGCATCTATGGAAACATGTTGTGATGAAGCATGTACCGAGAATTTTTCTCTGGACGGCCGGAACCCTGTTTATTCTTTTTTTTCTGACGGAATATCTGGAGGTTGACCTGGAAAAAATAGTTCAACAGGGTAAATGGTTCATTCTCTTCACCGCATGTCTGATCGGGCTGATACCCGAATCAGGACCTCACCTTCTTTTTGTGACCCTCTATGCGCAGGGTTTGATACCGGTCAGCATCCTGCTCGCCAGCTCTATCGTGCAGGACGGCCACGGCATGCTTCCGATGCTTGCCTACTCGCGGGCTTCATTTTTGAAGATAAAGGGTATTAATTTCGCCTTCGGTCTCGTGCTGGGAGCGATCGTGATGCTTCTGGGTTTCTAAGAGGATAATACAATCAGGTTTTATTTAAACCGGATGATATACGGCCATGAAAAAAGAAGTTGTGAAATTATTTATTTAATATTATTACTATAATCTCTGTCGATCGCCTCCGTGCTATATTTCTTGAATATACACTTTAAATGTCGTTCCCTTTCCCGGTTTTGTTTTAATCTCAATCTTCCCTTTGTGCTCTTTAACAATATCGGCTACAGTTGGCAGGCCCAGACCGGTACCCGAGCCGCTCTTCGATGTTTTAAAGATATTAAAAAGTTCAGACGTGCTCTTTTCGTCCATTCCCCTCCCATTATCGGCTACACTTACCATGAGCTCTTTCGTTCCTGTTCTCTTCGTGGATACAACAACTACTCCCTGGCTTAAGGGGCAGGCATCAAAGGCATTGGTAATAAGATTAACCAGACAGCGATATATTCCCCTTGCATTAAAGGAGCTCGGATCGACCTTTTCTCCGAGCTGCATCTTGAGAGTAATCGCTCTGGCCCGAGCTTCCTCCTGAAACAGCTTTACAACATGAGTGACCAGATCGTTCAACTGTGTCCCTTTTTCCCCGCTATGAGCCCCCGGGTCATAGGTTAAAACATCCAGGGAAAGATTTGCGAGGCTTTCAATATGGCGGTCGAGAATCTCCCATGCTACTTTTATATCCCTCACATTATTCGAATCGATGGCCCTTTTTATTATGAAAGAGCTGCCCCTCAATGCCTGAGCAATATTCTTTATGCAATGAGAAAGTCCGGCTATTGTTTCACCGATGGAAGCAAGTCGAAGGACAGAAAAGCTCTGATGAAGAAACTTCTGCTTTTCAACAGCCAGAGCTACTTCAGTCGCGTAGGTGCGCATAAACCATTCGTCATCTGCTGAAAAGAACCCTTTTTTAGAATTCGCGGCAGTTATCACACCGATGACCCTCTGATTTGAATCCTGTACGGGAACTGCAAGAAAAGAATGAGTTTCACAGTTACAGAGCTTATCGAATGATCTGTTAAAGACGGGCATGTGGAAGGATTCTGAATCTTTGTACAGGTCTCTCAAATTCACCACCTGGGTGTGGGTAACAGCATATCCCACAGCGCTATTATTATCGACCTTAATATTGACATGGTGCAACTTTCCTTTTAATTTAAACTTCCCGTAGAGGGCGGAAGGGTCGCCTTTAAGAAGGAGAACAATGCTTCTCTGAGCCCCTGTAATTGCCCGGGCATTTCTCGTAATGTCCCTCAATGTTGCAGTAAGGTCAAAGTTGGAATGGAGCCTCTCATGTATCTCAAAAAGATGCTCCATCTGAGAAATAGTATCGTGAAGTTCATGGGGTCCTCTCACTCCCTGTGAGAGCTTAAAAAGATGGAAGGAGCTTCCCTCTTCCTTTTTTACAAGGCGAAATACATCGCATGAAAAACAGATTTCCCTTTTTTCGGTAAACTGTCCCATCGGTGTGCCAAAACACAGCGTATCGGGGACCGTCCAGCATACACGGCCCGCATTCTTTCCCCTATTCACTCCATTGCTCGTTTCGTCAATTGCAGCAGGACAAGGGTTTTTACCCCCCGGCCCATAATTACAATGTATGTATTCCCAGCAATTACGTTTTGAGCTGCTACTCATTATTTATTCAACCTTATTGAAAAAGAGCGTCGGCGTTCATTTTTTTAACAATCTGGAAATTGTTTCCAGAAGAACCTCGGGTTTAACGGGTTTTTCCAGATATTCATCAGCATCCGCTTCCATGACTCCCGACAGCGGATATTTGGTGTCATAAATATGTTGACTTACTCCTGTGAGGAGCAATACCGGTATTTCTTTGTACTCCTGAACCGATCGGAGCCATGAACAGAAGGCAAATCCATCCATTTCCGGCATCATAACATCAAGCACAATAAAATCAGGCCTCTCAGCGCTCATTTTTTCCTGTGCTTCCTTTCCATTCATGACCGTTGTGACTTCATACCCTTCAGGTTCGAGTGCCATTTTTATTAATTTTGTCTCGTCAATGTTGTCCTCAACAACCAAAATCCTTGCTTTTAGTGACATTTTATCCTCCTGCTTTCGAGAAAACAGGTCTCGGAATAAGACCTGCCTTTTCTAGAATTTCCGGGACCCGGTGCTCCCATTCAATAGCCTGAATATGAACCCCTCGTATACCCGGTATTTCCTGAACCTGTTGTATCAATTCCACGCTTATCTTGATCCCCTCCTCCGCCTGATTCTTCCTGGCCTGCTTTTTATCATCTCCTGCCGATAACTTGGCCTGTTCCATTCTTTGTATAAGGCTCTCGGGTACACTCACTCCGGCAACCGAGCTATTCATATATTTCAACATGCCCAGATTTTTTGGAACAATAATACCGGCAAGAACGGCCGTATGTTCATGCAGTCCCATATTGACAATTACATTCATCTGTTTTTTGAACTGTTCGACATTAAAAACGCCCTGAGTCTGAATAAAATCAGCCCCCGCTGCTATCTTCTTCTTAAGCCTGAGAGGTCTGATTTCAACGGGATCTCCCAGCGGAGTCCAGGCAGCACCGATAAAGACAGGGGGCCTTTTTTCGAGAGGGTCTCCCCCCTGTTGAACGCCTTCATCCCTCATGACTTTCAGCACAGAGACAAGCTGGATGGAATCAATGTCGTAGACATTCTTCGCCCCCGGATGCCCCTTCAATTTCCCGGCTGCCCCGAACGACTGGTGGTCGCCTGCGATGCACAGGCAGTTCCTGATACCCAGCGCACAAGCTCCAAGTATGTCCGACTGTATTGCCAGACGATTTCTGTCCCTGCAGGTCATCTGCATCACCGGTTCCAGACCCTCTCTCATTATCAGTACTGCCGATGCTATACTTGAAAGACGAACGACACCGGTCTGATTGTCTGTGATATTGAAAGCGTCTGCGAGCCCTTTTAAAAGTCTCGCCTTTTCCAGAACAACTTCCTCATTGCAATCCATGGGAGGGCCGATTTCCACAGTTACAGCAAAATGCCCATTCGCCAGCACTCTCTCGAGGTTGCTGCCGCTTTTCAGAGAATTCAGTTCCATTGTTTCATTCTACCTCCCGGCCTCTTTTCCTTTTACAAACTCTTTTGCCTCTGTGGATTCCTTTCCTCCATTTGTCAGAAGCATGATTTCTTCATGGATAACTCGACGAGGACCGCCAGAATGGGAAGTCGACCAGTCTCTGGGCGGAATAATCTCCTCAAGTCGATTGAGTGTTCCTATCTTTTTCATGCGTTCTACAATAAGATGCCATGCGCAGTCTACATCCGGACTGATCTCACATTTACCGTCCTTGCTCCCCCCGCAGGGACCATTTAAAATAGACTTGGAACATCTGGCAACCGGGCAAATTCCGCCGGTTAAATGGAGTATACAGTTCCCGCATCCGGCACACATCTCAATCCACACTCCCGGTTCGACGGCCGCACCGAAAAATTCAGTATTTACCCCAGGAAAAACGGGAACAGTTTCCAGCTTGTCCGCCATGAAATTCACACCCACTCCACATCCGAGTGAAAGAACCGCTTCTACGCTTTCTTCCCTCACTCTATCAACGATCTTTGTTACAAATTCCGGTTCGCATTGCCGTGTGATACAATCCTCAAGAATCTCAATCTCCTTATCCTCCTTGAGAAAACCGATACGCAGTCCGGCGGCAACAACCCTTACCTCCGTTTCTCCACCCGCCAAACACACCGTCGTACAGGTTCCGCATCCGACAATGAGAATCTTTCTGTAATTCTCCACAAAGGACTTAATTTCTTTTAAAGGTTTTCTCTCTGCTATTATCAAGGTTCATTACTCCTTATTCTTAATCTTTTGTAATTTTCTCCTGGAAATCTCCCAAAATGAGGTCCAGGACACCTCTGCCGAACCCTCTGTTCTCCAGTAATCTATCCGTTCACCCTCAACACCCACCTCTTCGAGCACACTTTTAGCCCTGTGAATCCGCTGCAATAATTTTTCCTCAGCCGTGGGATACAGGCATTCGCCGTTACTGCACCCAATTATTACAAGACCGTCCGCACCAAGTTCAAAAGGTGAAAGAATATCCGGCACACTGAGACGCGCAACACAGGGAATCGTTATCGTATAAATTCCAGATTTTTTGAAATTTACCGATTTTTCATTAATAAACTTCCTGCTGGTCACTTCAAAAAGGCAGCAGTAGGAAATAATAAGGGGCCTCGCAACGATCTCGGGTGTTGCTGCGGTAAGCATTTCATGCAGCTGATCCTTCATTTTATTCGTACCGAATCTCTTCAGTGCAATTGCAGCAGCAGGGCATTCAGCGGCGCAGAGTCCGCATGCAAGACACTTCTCTTCCGGCATCACGGCAGTTTTTTCCACTGTGGCAACACCAAAAGGGCATATCCTGACGCAGGTAAGACAGGCGGTACATTTTTCCGTATCGACAAGAGCGCCTGTCGTACATGCAAGACAACGCTTTGCCTCGGATAGGGCCTCCTCTTCAGTATAACCCCTGTCTATTTCTGAAAACTCTTTCAATCTAACTTCCGGCGACAACACCTCTGTGGTTATCGGCGTCAGTTTTTTTATCTTTTCTGCAGTTTCATCAGGAAGCTCCCCCAGGGCCGTGAGCTCCATAGGAGGCTGCTGCAGTAATCCACCATTTTCCAGATAGTGGACTATTGCCTTCGCAGCTCTATGCCCATCCCGAACCGACTCTACAGAAGAAGCAGGCCCGGTAAGAAGCTCTCCGCAGACAAAAACCCCTTTTCTGGATGAAGAGAGGGTTTGAGGGTCGCTCTCAAGCCTTTCTCCGGGCAGTACATTCAAATCACTTCCCTGGATACAGGTGAGGTCTCCCCTCTGACCGATCGCGATAATGGCATTATCTGCCGGTATGGCTGCAGTATCTGAATCATTAAACTGGGGATCGAACCTTCCATCGGAATCAAAAACACTGGCACATCTTTTCAGCTCCAAACCTTTAACCCGGCCGTTTTCAGAGAAAACCGATTTCGGACCCCACGAATGCATTATGACAATTCCTTCTTCCCGGGCTTCTTCAATCTCCCACCTCCAGGCCGGCATCTCATCCCGGGATTCAAGGCACACGATGGTTATCCTTTCGGCTCCGAGTCTTCTTGCAGAACGGGCTACGTCTACTGCAACATTTCCTCCTCCAATTACCACGACCCGTCTTCCCATGGCGGGAGGCTGCTGAGACAGCACGGTTCTTAAAAATGGAAGGGCCAGCCATATCCCCCTGCTGTCAATACCGGCAATATTCAGCGTGCGGCTTTCGGATAAGCCTGTTGCGAGAAGAACGGACGCGAAGCCCTGCAGAAAGAGGTCGTCAATAGAATAATCTTTTCCAATTTCCCTGCCTGTTCTTAATTCCACACCTGCAGCAAGGATATCATCGATATCTTCCTTTACTATAGAATATGGAAGCCTATAACGCGGAATAGCATGACCGAGAAGGCCGCCGGGGGTTTCCGATCTTTCAAAAACAACTGCCTGATACCCCATTTTTGCAAGATCATATGCTGCGGTCATTCCTGACGGTCCGGAACCCACGACAGCGATTTTGTCTTTATCCTCTTTCAAGCTCCGAAGCCTTTCTCTCCGGGAAAGACGATATTCCTGCGCGGCTTCCATTACAAAACGCTTCAGCTTCATCAATCCCACAGGAGCATCGACTTTTGCTCTCCGGCAATTCTGTTCGCAGGGATGATGACAGATCCTCCCGCAGACAGAGGAGAAAGGATTGCATTCGAGGAGAAGCTCGAGTGCCTGCTCGTATTCACCCGAGACGATTAACTCAGCCAGTTTACGCGTATCAGTGTGCACAGGGCACGCGGCGATGCACGGTGCATAGAGATTTTCAGCTGATAGAGGCTCAGACATACTCACGTCTCTTCCTGATTTTTAATTTGAGCACAACAGGTTACTATTCGCTATTCCAGTCAAACGGCGTCGTTTTGCAGTGTACGGCTTTATCCGTCAACATTCATGTATTTTAATATCGTTATTTATTAAAGACAACGGTCTTTCGCTTTTCCATGCACTTTCACGCATCGGGAAATAAAGGTAAAAAGAACCAGGCACACGATACATTGGTGCTTTTGCAATTAACACGTTCGACCGCCTCCGTAATAATCGTATAATCTTTCTGCGGCTAAAAAATTATCCCATTTTAACTGAATATTTTCAATACATTTTTTTAAAAAGGCGCTTGTAGGGCCAACATTTTTCCCAGATAGATTTCGGCGGAGAAAAATGAAAACCGTACAGGGAAAATCTCATCCGTAAAAAAAGTATGCCCGCGCACTATTGAAATTATTCACTGCACGCACTATACTTTGTGTATATCCGGCATTGAACGGCCGATATATAATAGAGCGCATGCTTTTTTTAAGTTGACAAAGATGTATGCATATACTATGCTCTTAACGCAAGGGGATTAATCGATGCCAAGCGTTCAGCTCTCCATTATGCGCTTCAAAAAGGGCTCATATATCAATGTTGAGGGCAAACATGATGCCGACAGGTTCTACATCATCAGGGAGGGACAGGTACAGATTTCAAAGGAGGCGGAAATAATCGAGGAGGATACGGGTAATATCCTCTATCCCGGTGATTTCTTCGGCGTCGTATCGTGTATGAGCACTCATGAGAG
This sequence comes from uncultured Spirochaetota bacterium, assembly GCA_964521865.1. GTDB lineage: Bacteria > Spirochaetota > B62-G9 > B62-G9 > DRHN01 > CAYSRJ01. The sequence goes on from CAZFTJ010000002.1 coordinate 367,420, forward strand.
CATCGAATCCGCAAAAGCCCTGAATGATGTATCCGTCATTGCCGTATACAGAGATCAATTCGGCATTCTGATCCAGAAACACTCCCCCATTGCAATGAAAATCATCAAATCATTCAGCCATAAACTGCGCTATTTCGATTCCGCTATTACACGGTTGTCCTTCAAGGGAAATATCGAGGAAAACCCGAAGTATCTCTACAATATCGGCGATTATTATCTGAAGAAAAAGCAGCTCAGTCATGCCTTTTACGCCTTTAAGAAATTCATACAGTACTGTCCCGACAGCACCTTCGTGGCTCAAGCGAAAGGCAGTATGCTCAAAATACAGCCGCACATCAGGGATGATCAATTTACGAGAAAGCAGAAAGGCTTCAACAGGCATTACAACGACAATGAGATTCTTTTCTGTGAACATGAGCCGGGAGAAGAACTGTACATTATTCAGAAAGGAAAAATTAAAATAACCAAGATTGTGGATAACAACGAAGTGCTGCTTGCCGTGCTCAAACCCGGTGACATATTCGGCGAGATGGCGATACTCGAAAACAAGCCGAGAAGCGCATCGGCAATCTCTTTTGGAGAGAGCGAGCTATTAACCGTCAGCAAGGACAACTTCGGTATTATGGTTCAGAAGAATCCGCAGCTCGGAACGAAATTGATAACCCTCCTTTCGGAAAGAATATGGAAGGCCTACCGCCAGCTCGCGAATATCCTCATTTCGGACCCGCTCGGAAGAATGTATGATATGCTGCTTACAGTGGTTGAAGAAAACAGGGTGCCCATCCAGCACAATGCATCATACACCTTCGACTTCGGTCCTGAAGAACTGATAAAAATGGTGGGGCTGTCTGCCGACAAGGGCAATCTTCTTATTCAAAAGCTCTTTGAAAACAAAAAATTCAAACTGCAGGACAGAAAAATCATAGTGACCGACCTCGAAGAGCTCGCAAAACAGGTCGGTTTCTACAAGAAAATGGATTCCCTCGAGAGAAAACGTCAGAAAGTGGCGAAATCTCAATAAATACTACAGCAAACCTACATTGATGTTTTCCGTGTCTCCATTGTACGACAACCGTATCCTGTTTTTGGTATTCTCCGGTTCATACACCGCCGAACCGAAATAAATGCGAACACCCTTGTACAGAGAATCCCGTACGACCACTTCACTGTCATACACATCCGACAACTTTGCCAGATACTTTTGTTCCTTTTTCTTCAGATCATTGATGGCTATTTTCAGTATAGTCGCCCTTTTGCGGGCCTCGTTATAGGTTGCACGGATTTTTTCGGGAAGCTCATCCAGGTCGGTATATACCCTTTTCACCTTGTCGATCAGAAGAAATATCTTATTCAATGCACTCTGATACTTTGCAAGTTTTTTCCCGAGCTCCTTCATCTTTATCTCAATGACAAAATCAGAACCAACATAGACCTCCATCTTATGTTCTGATTCATTCCCAAGTATTTTGACCTCCACTCCCTCTCTGGCTTTGAGCACTCCGCCGATAATCTGCCCTTTCTCCGTTAATGAGAGTATTCGTCCTCCTGCAATAAGCGTGCAGTTCAGAGCTGCTCGTTTAATGTTGATGCTTCCTCCGGCCCGTATCTCGGAGTTCTCGGCAAACTTTGCAGTTACATCGCCCTTTGCATATACCAGTCCCCTGTTCTTTCCGATAATGCCGTTCTTAACAACAATATTTCCGCCTGCATGCAGCTCGCTGCAGCCCGCGTTGCCGTTTACTACGATATCCTTACCTGCGAGCACATTGAATCCATCCGCGACGCTCCCCTGCACCGATACAACACCGTTAAAATTAATATTGCCTGTTTTCGGGCCCACATCACCCTGGATTGTGAGAACCGGCTCGGTTGAAATACAGCTTCCCGCCATTACAAGCTGCCCGTCAATTTTTGATATATAGCGAATGGTCTCATCTTCATCCTGCATCTGAATATTGTTCCCGACCTCAAGCGCTATATCATCCCCTCTGCGAGCAGGAATCACATCTCCCGTAACGGAATGCCCGTCCTTTTCACCCTTTTTTGCCTTATGCACCACTGCAATCAGTTGATCCTTGCCTACATGTGTAATATCGTCATGTTCCTTGAAATCGACCTTCCCGTTATGCAGTACGGTAAACGAACTACCCGAGGCAAGCCGAACTTTGAACTCTATCCGCGCATCCCTGCCGTACACAGGCTCATCACCTTCCGCAATAACCACGTCGCCTATCGCAATCCTCTCACCAACCGCCCTGTCTAGGGTTTCACGTATTACGTCCTCCTTGATACCGTACGTAATACCTTTTTCCCGGCACAGCACCATGACATCTTCACTCGTAACCGGTTTCGCCCCGCCGACAGGAGGCGTCACTGTGAGAAATGCCTTCATGGCATCATCGGCGATTGCTACAACGCATCTTCCGTGCCGGTAGGTCTTTCCCTCAATATAATTCGTTCCTCTGTCATCTCTGAGAACGGTAACTACACCGTCCGTACCCATAAAATATTTCGTTCCACCTTCAACTCTTATATGCGCACCGGCAACGAGCCTCGTTTCAGACACCTCATCCGGGACTATTCTCTCCCCAAGAACGTTTTTTCCCTCTTTTCCCGGCACAGCGGGAACGAGCTCTGCAACGACATCCCCCTTTTTTGCAAACCCTCTCTGCACAACAGTTCGGTCCCCCCCCGATTTCTCCTGTTTCAGTTTACTTTCGGCCCTTCCGGATTCTAAGGGCGACATACGTTCTGTGAATTTCTTTTTTTTATGAGATCTCAACCGTACTTTTCCCATTTAAGTAACCAGTGTATCCTCATTACCGTTATCCTCTTTAAATAAAACGGATTCATCATCACTGAAATGAAATTCAATCGATCCGTTCTTTCCCTGTACCGGCAAAGTACCCTGCGCGATAATCACTCCCCGCTTCATGTCTTTTGTCTTTTCCACATTCTGTATAAGCTTTTTCAGCAGCTCCGTATTTACGCCGTACACTACACCTTTCGCCTTCAATTCCCTGTTCACCATTTCATAGTTGAGCGGCCTCCCGTTCCCCTCGGACGGATTGAGGTCTATGACTGCCCCCATTTTATCCTCGTTTACCGTTACCGTACAGCTTCCGTCAATCGATGTTTTTTCATCCCGTTCCTCAAAAGGCACTTTCTCCCTGTTCTCCGTATTCATCTCGACAGCCGCTGCATCGGTTTTTTGATTTTCAACGATCTGTTCCAAAGGTTTGAAAATGACTTCTTCATCTTTATTGATTATATCACAAAAATCACTATCGGAGGGGATGCCGAGTTCCTTTTCGAGCGAATCCAGCTCGGCGGCGTCCGCATCCTTCAAGCGGTCACGAATCTGTCCATTGATGTCGATATTTCCAATATCGGGCACCTCGGTACTTTTTAAAATATTCTGCACCTGTTCCTCAATCTCAGATTCCTTGTCCGGTTTCTTCCTCTTTTTTGAGATATGAGAACCTTCGTCTGTCATTATTCACCCTTGTTATTATCCGGACGCTTCGCATCCGGATAATGTCGCTTGACGGCGGCATTAAATTGCAGAACTATCAATATCGAGTAACAAGCACGAGTAATTCCGTGTAAAAAACGTATAAAAAAAGAGGAGAGAACATCATCTCTCCTCTGTATTATGAATCATTTTTTGGGAGTATTCAATTTATTTTTTTACTGTTTAATACATTCCTCCCATTCCTCCCGGACCGCCACCCGGAGGCATACCGGCAACAGTTTCCTTCTTTTCAGGAATATCTGTGACAATCGTCTCCGTGGTAAGAAGAAGGGCCGATACGCTTGCCGCATTCTGCAGTTCGGACCGCACTACCTTCGCAGGGTCGATAATACCGGCCTTGAACATATCCGCCCATTCGAGTTTCGCCGCATCGAATCCCATGTTCTTTTCCTTGGCTTTCGCCTGTTCGGCAATGACCGAACCGTCAACACCCGCATTATTTGCAATCTGCCTGATCGGCTCTTCAAGAGCCCTTATTATTATTTTCTTACCGATTTCCTCATCGCCCTCAAGCTTAAATTTTTCAACAAACGGAATACATCTCAGCAGTGTAATACCACCACCTGGAACTATCCCTTCCTCGACCGCGGCCCTTGTTGCCGACAACGCATCCTCAACCCTGTGCTTCTTCTCTTTCAGCTCGATTTCTGTCGCCGCACCCACATTGATAACCGCCACTCCGCCTGCCAGCTTTGCGAGTCTCTCCTGGAGCTTTTCCCTGTCGTAATCCGAGGTAGTCTCATCTATCTGGATTTTTATCTGATTGATTCTGCCCTGAATGGTTTTTGTCTCACCGGCTCCTTCAACAATGGTGGTATTCTCCTTGTCGACAGTCACCCGTTTGGCACGGCCCAGATCCTTGAGATCGGTGTTTTCGAGCTTCATACCCATCTCCTCGGAAATAACCCTGCCCCCGGTCAGAATGGCGATATCTTCAAGCATAGCCTTCCTTCTATCTCCAAAACCAGGCGCCTTGACGGCAACAACGTTCAGTGTTCCCCTGATCTTATTTACAACAAGAGTCGCCAGAGCTTCGCCCTCGACATCCTCGGCTATTATAAGAAGAGGCTTGCCCATCTGCGCCACTTTTTCAAGAACAGAAATGAGGTCTTTCATGGCGCTGATCTTCTTATCATGAATCAGAACCATTGTATCTTCAAGAACGGCATTCATATTTTCGGCATTGGTAACAAAATAGGGCGACAGATACCCTCTGTCAAACTGCATACCTTCGACGACCTCAAGATGAGTCTCCATAGATTTGGCTTCCTCAACCGTTATCACGCCGTCCTTACCCACCTTGTCCATCGCATCGGCAATGAGTTTCCCTATTTCAGGATCGTTGTTCGCAGATATTGCGGCAATGTTCGAGATCTCTTCCGCAGTTTCGATCTTCTTGGACAATTTTTCGATCTGTTCAACCGCAACCTTTACCGCCTTTTCAACGCCTCTCTTAATGCCCATCGGATTGGCACCGGCCGTTACGTTTCGCAAACCTTCTTTGATAATGCTCTGCGCAAGGAGGGTAGCAGTCGTGGTGCCGTCGCCTGCAACATCATTTGTTTTTGTTGCAACTTCTTTTACCAGCTGTGCCCCCATATTTTCAAAAGGATCCTCAAGCTCGATTTCCTTCGCAATAGTTACACCGTCGTTCGTTACCGTAGGAGCACCAAACTTTTTATCGAGTACAACGTTTCTTCCCTTTGGACCCAAGGTGACTTTTACGGCATTGGCAAGTTTGTCAACTCCTTTGAGCAGGGTTCGTCTCGATTCCTCATCGTATAACAGCTGTTTTGCCATTTTCGTTCCCTTCCTTCCTTTCTTGAAATTTTGTTTACGAAAAGATAATAAATAGTGTTTTTAAAATCAAGTTTTTTGATAGTAATTTTAACAAGTACAATGCGTCTAATTTAAGTGACTGTTGATATTTAAACAATACCACAAATATTTACCGGTTTAAAACTATCGGCAGTCCGCTTTAAAAGAGAGTTCAACCCCCCGCAGCCGGCTGAACGCACGCCCACTCGCATCCTCCACCGATGATCCGCGATTCTAGAAAAAGCCACCCATCGGAGTTGAACCGATAACCTACGCATTACGAATGCGTTGCTCTACCGGTTGAGCTAGGGTGGCGTGAAATTGCCGAGAGGCGGAATCGAACCGTCGACACGCGGATTTTCAGTCCGCTGCTCTACCGACTGAGCTATCTCGGCCTGGCGATAATGTAACAGATTCCCTTAAAATTGTAAATATTTTTTTCATGGTTTTTGCCGCAGGAGTATACACCTGAAACCAAAAAGGTCCCGCCCTTGCGGGCGGGACCGTTTTTTAGACTGTACATGTGGAAGGATGTTACTTCGATTCGGTTACCGCATGCTGCATCTTCACCAGTTCCTGCTGCCTGAGCAGCTGGAGGATGCCGAGCCTTCTGATTTCGGCAGCCCTGCGTGCATCTCTCCGTGCCTGGAGAATACCCCATGCAGCTTCGTCGTTGATGTCGCGCTCAGCCTCGAGCACTGCAAGATCGTACACCATCTGCACATCCTTGATATAGGTAACGAAGTCACCGCCGATCTGGCTGCCGTGTCTGTATATGGTAAAGGAGTTGAACTTCACCGACGGCATCGTTTCGGGATAGAGAGGGGTTTTTCTCAGATCGCGCTGTTTGACGTCGGTTATATAGTTCGGGTTTTCCCACGTCAGTGTGCGCCATCCGTCAAAATCAAGATAACCTAAAAACATCTCTCGTACGTTATTCTGTTCGTTCTGGAGCGATACCGACAAGCCGTGTGGAAAGTTTCTCCCGGTTACTCTCACGGAAATCGATTTGATGGTACCGACATTCCGCAGAACCCCCTTATGCACGAACTTTGAGCCCTCTCCGGTTTGATCTCCCTCAGCCTGCTCATAGAAGGGTATCTCGAAAGGAGGCGTAATCTTCGCCCAGGAGTTAAACGGAGCGGTCGGAAAGTGAACACGAACCCCCAGCACATTACCCTGCATCTTTTTACTCTCCACAGGTTTCGTAAACGACAGTATCCTGTTTTCAGAGCTTGCAGACGAAGGTGCAAGCTTGATTGCCCAGTTATCCAGAGACAGATCAACCTTGATCGACTCAACACCCTCCGCCATTGCACCCGGATACTTCGAGAAATCCACTTCAGTACCCTCGAGATTTGAAAAATCAATCAAAACCTGAGGGCCTCCCTGCGTTTCCTGGGCGCATGCGTAAAAGCCCCATCCGCCGAATATCACAATAAAGCAGATAAAAACGAAAATTAATCGTTTCATTTTTAGTCTCCTTCCACCGTTGACTTCAATATTCTAGTTTAATTATATGCATAAAACGGGGCATGTCAAAACTTTTTTATGCCCCACACCACGCTTCAAATTCCTCTCCGCTTATCGTATATCTGAAAAGAGCCTCTCTACATCTATCGGTATGTTTTCGAGATAACTTTAGCCCATTTTTCCCAGTATAGGGCAAAAAACAGGAGCATGCGTGAGGCACAACTCCATTATCCGGACGCTTCGCATCCGGATAATGCCGTAGGTGCTGTCAAGTATCGAAGATGCTGTCAAGTACCGAAGGTGCTGATGAGTACCGCTCACCGGCGGCATTACGTTACAGGGGCTTTTTGAATGTGTTGAGAAGGGAGATACTGCAGAATGTGCTGACCGGCTCTATGTCCTCTATCAAAATTTTAACGCCTTTCAAGCCTCTGATATTTACCAGTGCCGAATTCACTATCGAACGAATCACAAGTTCCGGCTCGGTATGGAGGGATTCAACGAGCTTCCATCCGAACGATACGTATGCTATTTTCCCTCTGATAATTACTTTCTGTATTTCAATATTCGGGTTGAAGATTTTTTCATACCTGCCGCCTGCAGGGCCGGAAATCAGCTCCTTCAATACCCAGAATAACTTTTCAGTATCGTCCGCCGTATTCGGTATAATGACCTTCTCTGAAACAAGCGCTCCGGTTTGACGATCCTTCACATAGATCCGCACCTTCTTTGTCGTTTTCTCGCTGACAATCTGATAAAATACACTCATGAGAAAAAACAGAGAGAGAAAAAGAAGAAAACAGCGGGCGGCAGTGCATTTCTTCATGGCCGTACTATTCCTCTTTGATATTTGCATGAAACGTCAGGGCACCCGTTGGAAAAACTTTTACTCCGTAAATCCCTTGGACTGGCGAAAATCATTCAAAAAATCTTCAATGCCGAATGCGATTCCCTTTGCAATCTTTTTCTGGTACTCCGGGGCCTGCAGATCAAGCGCCTCATTCTTGCTGGTTACAAACCCGACCTCAACCAGAACTGCAGGCATCTTCGACGCCTTCAACACATAAAAAAAGGCGCTTTTTACACCCCTGTCCTCGCTCTGTCCGCCAAGGGATCCCCGCAGACGCTTCTGAATATCAGCCGCAAGCCGCACACTCTCACGTCTGTATTCGATATCGACAATCCTGTTGAGTATCTCCTGGATATACTCATTATAATCATCAATTTCAAAATTGAGTACTGAATTCTCCCTCTGCGCGACATCCCTCGCCTTCTCCCCGAAAGGATCAATTGAGAGAAAGTAGCTCTCGAATCCGGAAGTGGATTGTATAAAACTGACATTGGCGTGAATACTCACGAATATCGGATTACGCGACGGATCGACCTCGTTCGCTATTCTTCCTCTCTCTTCAAGCGGGATAAAACGGTCGTCCTTCCGCGTCATTATGATTGTTATACCCCTGAGGCGTCTTTTGAGCTCTTTTTCCAGCTCTCCAGCCACACCGAGGACAATGTCCTTCTCCTTCACTCCTTTATACCCGATACCACCCGGATCTTTCCCGCCATGACCTGCATCTATGATAATTGTGCCGATGCTATAATCTGTGCGAGATCGTGCATTTCTTCTCGGTGCCGCAGCTTCCGTTTTCTGCGACCCAGACTGTTCGGCGGTCCGGTCTTTCGAACCCGAACCAAGCGTGAACGCGGCGTGATCGTACTTCCATGACACTGTTTTTCCGAACACCTCTTGCAGAATAAGGTCAACGCCATCCGCGCTCACAAACGGCTGCTCATCCAAAATCCGCACAGTGTTCTGCAAATAAGAAACCCTGTTGCCGATATATACCCTGTTGGAGTTGATGATAAATATGATGCCCTTTTGCCCTGCATCTATCCAGAATGTGCCGATCGTGGGGGAATACAGATACTCGAGATTGAGGGCTTCGACAACTTTTTCAAGAGGAACATCGCGCCGTCCTCTCTCATTTCGCGGCGCTGCGGCAAAAAAAACCGCAACTGCAAGGAAAAGATACACGAAAATACTAAGCTTTTTTGGTCCCGTAATACTCAAACGTATCACCTAAACGTAAAAATTGTGCACACGCGGTGTACAGTTTTGTCAATAAGAAATTAATGCCTGATGCAAGCACGCCTCTTCGACCATCCGAAAGCCTGTCAAAACCCATACCGAGGCTTTTATAGAATCTTTCAGGATGAATGCCGGTGCTGTAAATGCATTTTTTTCTGAATCCGTATCGCTTCAACAGCTTTATCAGGTTCACCGTGCTGGTATCAAAGTAATGATCGGCGGGATGCTGAGAAATATACTCACGTCTGTTTATACGATAACTGATACCGCCCCTGTTCGGCAGGCCGATGACCACAAGACCGCCATCTTTCATCAAATCCCGCACCTTTTCAATAACTTTTTCGACATTATAAAAATGTTCTGCAACAAAAAAGAGCGTTATCACGTCAAAGGAGCCCTTTTCATACTCGATATCGAGAAAATTACCCGTCCTTATTTTCAGAGAGAGGTTTTTTACTCCCCACTGACCCGCATAATGAGATATTTCAACTCCTTCTGCTTCCCATCCCCTCTTTCCGGCAACATCGAGAAAAAAACCCATGGCACAACCGATATCAAGGAGTCTCCCCTTTTTCCGCTTATAACGCTCGATAATACCAATCCGCCTTCTGCCTGCACGGGAAATATTCTCCCTGTCCTCGATATATGTTTTCCCGTACTGTCGTGCATATTCCGAAAGAAAGAAACTGCTTCTTGAGTATGTCTTCTCCCGATTTCCTTGAAAGGAATACAGAAAGAGGTCTCCGCACCGCCGGCACCTGAACAGGGTGTATGAATCGGTTCGTTTTAACACAGCGGGCCGGCCATGTTTGAAGAGACAATCCGTTCGCCCGGATAACGCAGCATTCGCGATAATAGAAGCAACACGCGATGCCCCCTGCCCGTCGACGAGTACGGCGCATTTTTCAACATTTTTACCGAGCGCCTTTTTATCCTCGATAGCCTTCTTGCACCGCCGCTTGAGATCATCTTTTTTAATACCGCCGAAGTATCCGAGATTTATCGCCTCCACTGACTGGGCGAGCCTGAAGTGATAGAGTGAATGATTGTAAAGTATCACAGGGGTACGAAGGTAGAATGCTTCATACATGGTCATACCGAATGAGGTGATCAGCACACTTGAGCTGGCAATCAATCCGTACAGGTCCGGTGGGTTATGAACGACCATGCACTTTCCATCCACCGAACCATGGCGATACAGCGGACCGGTGACGGCAACGGGCGTTATGCCGATTTCATTGAGTACAGAAACGATGTATCCGGTCAGGTTTAACGGGTCCTCCCCGCCGAAGCTCACGAGCACTTCAATCGTTTTTCCCGTTTCCGTCCCGCGATGTTCGCGGATTTTTTCATCGAGGATCAGATAGTCAGGTCCCTGCAGGTTTCCGTGCACGGAATCCACGGTGGGAAGCGTGTATATGGAAACAAACGAATGTTCACTGCCCGGACCGCAGTCGTCAATTGACAGCACTGGAGCTGCTCTGTTGAGTGCGGCCATCTCCCGCCTGCAGGTATTTCGCATATCGGAAACGATGAGCTCAGCCCGACCTGCATCCTCGACATATTGAAAAACCTCTATCCGGGCGGGAATATCGATACGACCGCTCAGCCCATCGGCGTTGCCGCGCGTAATACAGAGGCCTGCAGAATAGAGCGAACGTCCCGCATATATAAGCGAAACCGCACGCTTTAAATGCCCGATCCCATACGATGCGCCACAGGCGGTGCAGAAGAGTATCCTCGGTTTTTTATCCACCACTTTACTCGTATCCGAAAGATGATGAAAAAATAAGCCGCCTCCACCATCAAGCGGCATGCTCCGTGCTCTGCAGGGTATGTTCGCTCCACCTGATTTGTTCACTCTTCCACCGAATCGAGATAGGCGATAACATCCCGCACCAGAAGAGGCCGACCTCTGTAGAGCTCGTTGTAAATACGCTTCATTTTTTCATAATCAGCCTGCGTATCGACCGTCAACCGTATCTCAGGCCTGTGCAGCCGGGCATCCGGCTTTTCCCGGTTGATCCTGAATTCTTTTTCATGGTTGTATAAATACCTGGTAATATGCTCCCGTTCGGACGGGTCCGTTGCTCGTGCATCGGCATATCGCAGCGAAGAGCTGCTGATCACCTCGATTCCCGTACCATAGGGAAGCTGGGGAAAGGTTGTCAGATCCGCTGCACGTTCACGGTGGGAGAGCAGAGCTCTATCGATATACTCGATGCATACGAGGGGATTATCCCCTGTGGCGCGTATTACAGTGTCAACGCTGTACCTGTCGACAGCCCTGATAAAGCGTGAAAGCACATCCTCCTCACTGCCGAGGACAACGCAGGCGTCGTACTGCGCCGAAATTCCACTGATAAAAGGAGCGGTATCATCCGTAGTTGCCACTATGATCCCGTCCGGCAGTTTTGCACAGGTAAGTCTCTGCAAAATATGCTCGAAGATGCTTATGCCCTTCAGGGGGAGCAGCAGTTTGCGGGGCAGTCTGGTGGAAAAGAGGCGCACCTGGAGGACTATGTAGGTGTTTCCCATTTGAGTTCCCGGTCTGCGTTAAAAATTAAAAGTGTAGTACTCATCGCAAACATCACACCAGGTATCGTATTTTCTGCGGCAGTGATCGATGTAGTGCGTTTCTCCTCTTTTCCAAATATCGGCAATATCTTCTCTGAATATGTTGCCAAGAAGGATATTTCCATTTAAATCCTGCTTGCATCGAGGAATATCGCCGCTGCTGAATACGACGATGTCTCTCTGCAGATGCCAGCACGGCATTCTTTCAAGCGGCGTCAGATCCGATGACGACAGCGCCGGCAGAAGTCCGAGATAGGAGTTGTACTTCTGAACGATCACCTGTGCTCCTTCAGGCTCCCAGACATCGAAGAATTTCAGCATCTCATCCTCATTGCCGTCCATACGGACGAACTGCACATACACATTCTCAGCTTTTTTTGAAAGGAGATAGCGCATGTTCCGCTCTACTCTGCCGAGGTTCCCATCCCTCACTGTCCTGTACGTCTCCTCGCTTACCGCATCTACCTGAAAAATAACCGAGAGGCGATCAGAATCGAGCCCGGAAAGAAAATCTGAAACCTGCGGTGTGCACTGGATACCATCGGTTTCAACAATAAGATGAATATCACTTCTGTCTAGTGAACGTTTTATGATGCCGTGGAAATCACGGTGAAGGAGCGGCTCCCCCATGTATGAAATCGAAATATGCAGCCCCCCGGTAAAACCAAGGAGCTTGTCCAGAACATCGGCATATTCTGAGACCTCCATATCGCCGGTCCGTCTTTCACACAGGGGAACGGATGAATATATGCATCTGCCGTTCGTTCTGCCGGTAATTTCAATCTCGGCATAGGCAGGCAGAGTCCTCACAACAGCAGGTGAATCCTCGAGAATCACGCAGAAATTTTTAAAATCGCACCAGGCTCCTGCCCGGTCGACGATTCGCTGCACCAGTAGTTTGTTGCGTTTCTCAGAGACTGTCAGCTCCAGCCGTTTCAGTCTCATGTTCTGATAGGAAAAATAGGTTTCAATATCAAAGGAATTGATCTCCTTTGAAAGAGCGGAAAAAACCGAATCACGCCGTATCGGGTTAGTGTCTTTTTCGATGAGTGCCGCAAGCCTGGGCAGCACAGCTACCTGCAGTATCTCCGGAGTAAATCCGATTGGGAATCCCTCGCCGTACGTGTACTCTGCTATCTCCTCACAGTGCAGCTCTTCCATCTTTTTCGTAATCTCAACGTCAAAAAGCGGTGTATCGAAAAAAAGATATATGATATACTCGTAGTTTCGAAGCGCGCGGTACATCCGATCGAACACGTGTTTCGTTGTGCGGTTTTGAACGGAGATGCGTTTGAATCCATCTGCTCTCGCATCGATCAGGTCTTCCGCATTCTTATCGGTTATGATAAAAACAGCATCTTTAGCCAGAGAAACCGCTTTTTCAAGAATCACGGAAATTCCGTCTGTTCCACCGAGTTCCCGTGCCCAAGATTCACCATCGAGGAGAGAATTGACGACAATCGCCTTCTTCATACGTGGTATACTACAGTAAAAAGCTTTGGGCGTCAATTCTTAATGATTGACAAGGCTTTCAAACTTCCTTACTCTAATCCTATGGATATTGAAAGGTCCGACACAACCCGGCACATCTATTCGGTCGATGAACTGACAAAAAACATCAAGCTTATTCTGGAGGAAAATCTCGGTGATATATGGGTAAAAGGCGAGGTATCGAACTTCAGGAGGGCTGCATCCGGACATATATACCTTACACTCAAGGATGATAAATCAGTTGTGCGTGCGGTTCTATTCAAGGGCTATCAGTCGGGTATTAAATTCGAGCTTGAGGACGGCCTTACCGTCATTGTCCACGGGAATGTAAGCGTTTTTGAAAAACGCGGAGAGTACCAGATCATAATCGATTTCATGGAACCCGAGGGGCTCGGCGCTCTGCAGCTCGCATTCGAGCAGCTCAAAAAAAAGCTTGCTGAAGAGGGACTTTTCGATGAGGCCCACAAAAAACCGATCCCGCCGTTTCCGGATACCGTGGGAGTCGTAACGTCGCCGACCGGCGCTGCAATACAGGATATTCTCAATGTAATCGGCAGACGGTACAGCGGTGTGCACATCATTGTATACCCGACTCTCGTACAGGGCGCCGAGGCCGCTCAAAGCATTGCCGGGGCAATAGAAAAGGCAAATGAGAGAGATGAAGTCGATGTTCTTATCGTAGGGCGGGGAGGCGGTTCAACCGAGGACCTCTGGCCCTTCAATGAGGAGGTTGTCGCCAGGGCACTATATAAATCGCATATTCCCGTTATCAGCGCAGTCGGCCACGAAATAGATTTTACCATAAGTGATTTTACTGCCGATGTGCGTGCTCCTACACCGTCCGCGGCTGCGGAACTGGTGGTGCGGAACAAGGCCGAACTCGTCCGGCAGCTCAGAGTCCTCGCTGGCAGGCTCATACAGACGGTTCAAAATATGATGCAGTTCAAAGCTGAAATGCTTTCACGGTTCACCGTCGACGCCCTGAGATCCAGAGTAGAGAACATACTGCGGGAGAAACAGCTCGTCCTCGACGACCTGGAAAAGATGCTGAGTATTCGTATGGAAGATATTCTCAAAAAAACGCGGTCCGTATTTGAAAAGATGGTGGGTGAGCTCAATGTGCTGAGCCCACTCAACACACTCTCTCGAGGGTATGCAATCGTTACGAGAACGAGGGATAAGAGACCGGTGTTTTCCGTTTCAGAGGTGCGCATGGACGAGGAGATCAAATCCACACTGAGAGACGGTGCGATCTTCAGTACGGTACGAAGAACCGAAAAAGGCATGCACGGTGTATAATGGGGCTCGCGGATAACATGTCAATAAAAATGAATGGAGAGGTCATGGACACATCGGTAAGCTTTGAAGATGCACTTAAACGCCTGGAAGAAATAGTAAAAGAGCTCGAAAAGGGTGATATCGAAATTGAAAAGGCACTTCTGTTGTTCGAAGAAGGAACGAAGCTATCCAGAATCTGCGCCAAGAAATTGTCGCAGATTGAGCGGAAGGTCCAGATCCTGACAAAAGGTAAAAATAATGAAGATATACTCGAGCTCTTTCGAGATATTGATGAAGAGCAGACGTAAAAAACTCCAAACTTTTTTTGGATTTGCGCAACATGCCGATAATAAATACCGTATATCGGCTGCATCATTTTTTGAGTATTCGGAGAAACAGGTAGACAGATGAAGATACGGACAAAGGTACTGATCGTCGTGCTCCCTCTCTTGATATTTCCCATGGTTCTTGTCGGCTTTTCCTCGTTTATCTCCGCAAAAAACGGTATTACAAAAGTTGCGAAAGAATTCTTAAGCTACAAAACCCTCGAGATGTACAAGTACTGCCGCAGACAGGAGGATATTCTCGTCGGCACCGGACTGACAAACCTGGGTGATTACAGGGAGCTTGCAAAAAAGTCCGCACAGGAGTACGCCGATGCAATCAGGCTTTCAGAAACAGGTTATTTTATTGTGTTCGATTCGACCGGCAACGTTATCTTTCCCCGGGAGATTGTCCCGGATGTATCCGGACTGGACTTTTTCAAAGAGGCTAAAGGCACTGAGAAAGGCCTTATCACCTTCACGCTCGACAGCCTCAGCCGCGTTGGTTACTACATCTATTTCGAACCCTGGGACTGGTATATTCTCCTCAGTGAGAAGGACACCGTATTCTTCAAGGATGCTCACAATATACGAAAGCAGGTCGCCTATACCCTCGGCCTGACGCTTATCGTGGCTGCAGGCCTTATACTCCTCTTTATCAAGAAATTAACCGATCCAATCGGAAATGTCGTGCAGACGATGAAAAAAATAATTACAAGCAACGATCTTTCCAAGCGTGTGAGAGTCGAATACGACGATGAAATCGGTTATCTCGCGACATGGTTCAACAGAATGGTCGGAGATCTCGAGCTTGCCTACAACCAGGTAAAAAAATACGCCTACAGGAGTGTGCTCGCAAAAAACAGCGAAGAGCGGATCAGGCATATCTTTCAGAAGTACGTACCGGGAGAAATAATCGACGAAGTGCTGAAAACAAAGGGTGAAAAGCTGCTTGTGGGCAAGAAACAGTTTGCGACCATTCTCTTCTCCGATATTCGGAGCTTCACCTCCATTTCCGAGCGTCTTTCCGCCGAGGAGCTCGTAAAATCTCTGAACACATACTTCAACATCATGGTCGGTCTAATAATCGAACACAAGGGAACCATCGACAAGTTTATCGGTGACGCGATAATGGCGATTTACGGAGCGCCCGTAAAATACGATGATGATCCTCTGCAGGCCGTGTATACCGCACTTGAAATGATCGGAGCGCTCGGGGATTTCAACAAAAAGCAGGTGCGCATGGGAAGGCCCACATTCAGAATCGGTATCGGCTTGAACACAGGAGAGGTTATTGTGGGTAATATCGGTTCCAATCAGAAGCTCGATTATACCTGCATCGGAGATGCCGTCAACCTGGCGTCTCGTCTCGAAGGGCTGACAAAGATGTACGGCGTACCGATTATTATCAGTGAAAATACGAACACGTATATCAAGGATTCCGTGCCGGCAAGGGAAATCGACGCCGTCAGAGTAAAAGGGAAAATACAGCCTGTCAAGATATATCAACCCTACAAAATAGTGAATGAGAACCAGAAAAAGAGTTATGCTCTGTTTAATGAGGGTATTCAGTACTACAGGGAAAAGAAATTCGATGAGGCTCTGGACCTCTTTTCTTCATGCGAAGAACTGCTGCAGGGGGATACCCCAAGCTCGATTTACATAGACCGGTGCAAAGAGCTGAAGATGAACCCCCCCGCCGAGGATTGGGATGGTGTGTTTACGGCAAAAACGAAATAGAATACTTTCTGTGCTTGTTATGATGCTGACGTTTTCGGGCCTTTTGATTGTATGCCCCCGACCGTCAAAAGCCAGCCTTATATTCTACGACCCTGACTTCGACATCTCCATGAGCTATCTCGGCTACTTCGCAAAAGAAGGTGAAAACAGCCCGGACATCCGCCCGGGTATATATTTCGGGGGCTACCTGAGCATGAAGAGCCCACTTTTTGCAAATTATTTTAGAACACAGCGGATCTACAATATTTTCGAGGCAGGTGCTGCGCTGAATGAAATCACAATAGACACAAGCACCGGGGACAGGGATCTTCTCATCACCGTTCCCATCCTCGTTGATTTTGCCTACAAACTGAACGTTACGAAAAAACTTCTATTCTTCCCGTTCATCGGAACGGGATTCAGCTTTACACATATCCCGAATATAGATGAAAACTCCACGAACCTTTCACCTCTTATGACCGTCGGAGCCCAGTTGAAGTATCTGGTGAACGATAGGACCTCTTTAAAGGTAAAATTCGACTATGGTATTGCTCTCGACAATCGGACAGAAAGCGGCGTCATACAATTTATTAAGGTGAGATTTCCCGTCCCCTTTATCCCGTGATCCCTGCATCCGGAGGATGGGTTTTCGACCCCTTACATATCGAACGACAGTGCCCGACGGCACTCTCGGGCAGGGTACAGGCGGTGTCAACACCGGACAAAAAAGCTCAGGAGCGCGAAACAATATCCCCTACCTTCATTTTCTTTTCGAAGTACATGATCTTCCCCTTTGAAACGGTGGGGTATGCCTCCGAAACCATGACATTTCCTATAAATGTCAGCTTTTCGCCTTCCCTGCGGTATACACCGAGCACGTCTCCGCGTTTCATGCCGTCCCTCGTGCCGAGATTGAAGAGGAAACTGTTTTCGGACGAAATCTGAATAATTACACCGGTTTGTGCCTGTTCTCCGGTAAATACGACCGCGGATTTTTCAGTGCCCGAGCGCATTTCCTTATTAATGCGGATTATCTCCGAGAGTGCGATATCCATGTAGTCGGAATTTTGATATTCTCTGATAATCTCTTCATACTTCTCCAGAGCGTCTGAATAGTACCCGCTCTCATAGGAGCGCCGGGCGCTCTTCATTATTTTATTCGCTGCATCATTCACCTCCTTCTTTTGCGTCCGAGCCGCCTGCTGCTGTTGTAGATCATTGATGGAGTCTATCTCTTTCAGGGAATCATTTGTTCTGTCGGATTCGGGGTAATCGGTGATAATCTTTTCAAGGGTTTCTTTTGCCGATTCGTAGCCGCCTCTCTGTTTGAAATCCATTGCAGTTTGAAACAGAGAGGCGGCCTTCTCATTAATACTCCTTTTCTCGCTCTCGGTACGCCCGGCAAAAATTCTTTCCAGGACCGATTCGGCTCTGGCATACGCCCTGTTCCTGTAATCCGTAGAACCGGAAATTGTATAGACGGTATAGTAACGTGATAGTGCCTCCTTCAATTTACCGAGCTCCTCGAGCTTTGAAGCGGATTGAAAGGTTTCGGCGGCGACCCTGTTCAAATCAACCTGTTTCTGTTCGTTTTCCGCGAGAGAAAGCACATTCCGTGCAAGTTTTTCTTCAACGTCCAACTCCTTCTTTTCTCCGACCCCCTGCTGTCTCGCCTTTTCAATAATGGGCAGTATGGCGTTGAGCTCGTCGATTCCTTTTGTATACTCCTTCTTTGAAAGGTATCCGAGTGCCCTGTTGTACGCGGCATTCAGCTGCCTTCTGAAGGCAATGTATTCCTGCTGTGAGCCCAGCGCGGTCTGAAATTTTTCCTCGGTCGCCTTTAACTCCGCCTGTTTTTCCCTCAATTGCTGTTCTATTCCCTGTATTCTTTCACTGTAGAGATTTATTTCCTTGTTCAATTCATTCTGTTTTTGAAGGAGTGCCTTTTCATACTCCTCTTTCGCCTTCTCTATCTCTCCTCTGGCCTCCTCTTTGGACTGGAGCAGCTCCCTGTTCAGCCTGATCCGCTCCTTTTCAAGCTCTTCATCGACGTTTGAGACACCACTAGCAACAATCCTCTGCCGCGCATCCTCGAGCCTCCTCTGAAACTCGTCATTGAGAGCCTTCTCCCTCTCTGCAAGAATCTTATCCTGATTTTGCAGGAAATAATCCTTTTCCTTTTTTAGCGTTTCAAGCCTCTGCCTGACCTCACCGAGCTTTTTTTTCTGTGCAGCGACCTCCTCTTCCGAACGGCGTCTGATCTCTTTGATAACCTGCTCCTCAACACCCGAAACGCTTCCTCCGACTACCTGATCCCGCGTTCTCTCTCTATTCATGATAATATAAAGCCCGAGCCCCGCCGTAAATATAACGACAATCACAATATTCACAACAAGCGGCAGAAGCAGTCCTTTCTTCTCGCTCGTAATAACCTCGTCGGCGTACGCTGTGGTCTTCTCCTTGTTGATCTCCTCTTCTATCAGGTGGTATATCTCCTCTTCTCTTACCTCGGAAAAAATTTCATCACGCTCCTCTTCCTCTACCCCCTCCTGCAGCTGCGCGTTATTGACAATCTCATCAACAACATCCTGGGAAACGGGCTGTTCGAGGTTTGTTATATAGTGAAGGTCGAGTACCGGAATCAGCTTCCCCTGGGCCTTCAGAAAATATTTTACAGGGGCCTGCTCTCCTCGACCCGGAATATGGGAATTCCCTCTGAGTTTGATATATCCCTGAACCTTATCAACAGAAAATCCGTAAAAATCTTTCTGGTCTTTGATGAAAAGTATATGCTCTGCCCGCGGTTTCTTCTCCCCCGGGAGCGGGAGGCGATCGAGAAGACTCTTTACCTCAACACCTGTTTCAAGCGTGAAAGATGTCCTTTCCGGCCGCTTGCTGAACAGGATTTTCTCGATTTGTCGGGGCTCTACACCGAGAAGATATCCGTTCAGCGTAAAGCAGAGTACCCTGTCATTCATCGGTTCATTCATGGAGTATTTTTTTTAGTTCGGATATTAATTCTTTATCATACCCGTAATTATCCCGTATACTGTTGAAAATACCGTTCCCGGCTTCCCTGTCGATATAACTGAACAGCAGACGGCCTTTCAGAAGGAGCATGTTCGGATATCTATCGGAGTCCTTGTTATTATTGAGGAAATAATCAATTTCATCAAGCAGGTCCTGCAAAACGATCCCGTCCTTTGTGTTTTCGTACAGTTGGGTCAGAACAGTATAGAAATTTTCGTACAATTCACCGCTCGCATCGTTTATGTGCAGGGGCCGCAGTTCTTTGTACAGAGAGAACGCCTCACCATAATTATATGCACGTATCTCGGATTCAAGAAAGTAATAAAACGCGTACTGAAAGAATTCGTATGCGGGATATTCACGCATATATTTGAGGAAATAATCTCGCGCAGTCGTGAAATTGCCCTCACTGAAGTAACAGTAGCCTATCTCATAGATGCTGAGAGGCACAAAGCTCGAGCCGGGATATATATTCAGCAGCAGATTGAACTGTGCCCGTGCATCTGGCCACGATTCTTTCCCGATCTGTTCCATACCGGATGAAAATATCTCTCTATCCTCTTCACCGCGAAAAGGTGTGATCTCCACAGCGCTCATATTGAAACGGTCTTTCCTGGAATCCGTCGATATCTTTGCAAGCTTCATGAGATTGTATCCCAAAAGGCCGCCGAAAATCATGCTGGAAACCGTTAACGTACTCATTCCTGCCGCATCACCGCGGCTGTTGCTCACCGCTGCACCTCCGGCGGAAACGAGAAAAAATCCTGCAGTAAATAGTGTTTCTAAGAATGTAGTCCGCCTCAAACGGGCATTCGCAGCATTCGATATATATATTCTTCCCTCAGCGCTCCGTATCTCATACACTCCGCCGGGTATATTCTTGACTAAAAGAGGCGTCTTCCCCGCATGAACATCATTCATATAGAGGTCCTTCTCCTTTTGATTGAGCACAAGATCTACACTGAGCGGGATAAGATTATAAAATTTCAATTGCGGTCTCGGTCCTGTCTGCCGAACAGTATCCTTAACAGCCTCGTACCCTTTTTTCTCGATCAGTAACCTGACTGAATTATCATGAAACTCCGGCACACGAACAGGGGTCTTTCCGATATACTGTTTTCCGAAGTAGATATCGGCACCGATCGGATCGGTGTTTATAAACAGTTCATCCGCCCAGGACCACTGCACGCATACACCGCACACAAGCAGGGCAATAATGACTTTTTTCATACTGGGTTCACCGTGCCTTTACTATTAGTATTCATAAAACCGCATTCCGATCTCACCGGTAATCGCATTCAACGGAGAATCCCTGTAGGAAACCGTAAGGAGCCCAAGCTTAACAGATATGTTGTTGTCCTTCCTGAAATTAAAGTTAAAGCTGATTCCTCCGCTTGTGTATAGATCCATCGAGGTAAATACCTCATTGTTGATGGAGAGTGAAGAACGGGCAAGGCCGATATTAAACGAAAGAATCAATCTGTCGATAATTCCGCGACCGGGTATTGCATAGCGCACGGATGTACCGAATGGGAGGATTACGTTCTGCGAGGACACATAGGAATCATCTTCCCTGCTCAGTATCATAAACCCTGTCTGCAGACCGAATCCGACGGAAACTATATCTTTCGCCGGGTAGTAGATGTATGATACATCCCCATATACGCCGGGTGAATAGAGTTTCCCCCAATCCAGGGCCGGAATGAGCATACCAATGGTTGTCGCAAGCACAGTCTGCGCTTTCGAGATTTTTATGCTCCCCAGAGACCTCCGGGAAGTTTTTACCTCCTTCGGTTTCTCATCCGATGCACACCGTCTCATCTGCTCCAACGGCATACTCTCGATTTTCGTGAGAGCCGTCAAGAATACATCCTGTTCATCGGAGACATCCTCTGCGGAATTTTCCCGCGAAACATCGAGTATAAGACCGCTTTCCAGGTAGTATATCTTGCCTCTTACGGAAATCTTGCCGCTTTCGATATAGTAGTACCCGAAAAATATTCTGCCGATCCGTTTCTTTTTCGCAACAGTCAACAGAAAGTCCTTGTCCCACAGATTTATCGATCGATCCTCATAATACTCCCCCAAACCTCTCTCATCGATTATGGATATATCCTTTTTCTTCCCGCCTCCATTGAGCTCTCCATACAGGCAGAGCGGTATTCGGTACATCAAATCGTCATAGGATTCATCACCGGTTAAATTTTGAAAGTAGTAGAGCATTACCGTGCCCTCACTCTTTCCGAAGAGAGGAGCAGCACAAACTGAAAACATCAGTACAACGATTAAAAATCGCATTTTCATTGTTATTATCTCAACAGGCTCAGATCAATCCTATCACCGACTGAAAGGTTGCACTCGTTAAAAAAGCCCCGGTTCACCTCAATGGCATACCTGCATTCCTTCGTTGATCGCACCGGGCGGAGGGAGTAAGGTTCCATATCATATATATCGGTCACTTTCCCGTTTTTATCCAAAAAAGCAATGGAAAGGGGTATCCTGGTATTTTTCATCCAGAACGTCAGGTACTGATCCTTTCTGAAAACGAAGATCATGCCTTCATGGCGTCCGATCTCATCCCTGTACATGAGTCCTTTTTTTCTCTGAGCCTTCGTCCGCGCTATTTCCACGGCAAGCGGCCTGCCGTTTATACTGAGAGTGAGCCTTTTCGATTTTATTATACTGCATGTTGCAACGAGAAACACGCAGATCATGCATAAAAGAACTGTTTTTTTCACCGGGAGAGTCCCCTGCACTTTTGTTTTCTTGACAAATACCGATATAAAACCTATATTGCACAGCACAGGTATTTCATGCAGACCAGCCGCCGAATGCCCCGTGTCTTACGCACGGAAGGCTATCTGCAATGTTATCCGGACGCTTTGCATCCGGATAATACCGCCGGTGCGAGCACCAGGATTTGTTACACGGCGCTTCGCGCCGTGTAACAAATCCAGTTGAGCGGACATAACCCCCGCTTACAAGCCTTTGGCTTGACGCGAAGAATATGCCGCTTGACGGCGGCATTACAAACATCCTGCGCAAAATTGCAACAGGAAAGATTCAGTATGCCGAGAAGAAGAACAAGGCCGAGAATCGGAAAAACAGGGTGCCTGTTCTGGATTTTCATTCTACTTGTTATCATTGTTATTATTGTTTATCGTGGAAAAGGCTCTCTCAGGCACACATTTTCTACTATAAAAGATAGCATTTTCAGTGGAGAAGTTAAGGAGGAAGTGAAGAAACAAAAAGCCGAAACACCCGTGAAAATCCGAGGCCCGGAAGCGGTTGAAGAAAAAAGTAAAAATCAGGGCCCTGCCGTACAATCCGGTGAGGGCCGACAGGAAGCTGCTGAAGAAACCGGGTCTGAAACTTCCACCTCTGCAGCTGTAAAGGAAGAAGAGAAGGCTCGGGTAAAAACAGAAGAAAAGGGCACCGCTGTCGGGGAGCAGAGAGAGTCTGATAAAATATCCATTACAACAAAAACCCTTGAAGCGGATATCTTCTATGTCAAATTGAACCAGAATGACGGTTCGGTAAGACTTGTTCCTGTTGCAAGACGTGTCGAGTATAAAGATTCTCCCATAACAAAAACAATCGATACTCTTCTCAAAGGTCCGACCCGGTCTGAACATGAGAGCGGCATTATAAGCCTCATCCCCGAAGGAACGTCTCTTATCTCCGCCCAAATAAAAAACGGACTGCTCACCCTCAACTTCAGCAGCCGGTTTGAGGAAAATTACAGCGGCAGGGAGGCGATACTGCTTCAGCTCTCACAGGTGCTCTTCACATCGTTCGGTTTTCAGCAGGTCCGGGGGGTCAGCATTCATATAGACGGAAAGCAGAAGCAGTATATCACCGGAGAAGGCATACCTCTCAAACAGGTGTATACAAAACAGGACCTGTCCCAGCTTTCCATGTAAAATTATCGACAATGCCGTCTGACGGCGGCATTATTGATGAATCGCAGGCACTATTCCAAAAGAACCGACGCGGTCGCAGCATGAGCAAACCGATATCGACTCTCTCCTGTAAAAAATTCTTTACATCACTGCTGCCGGCACTATGTACCGTGCTGCTCCTCGCTTCCTGCGCCGATAAAGAAGTTACAATATCCGATACTAGAATAGCTCTCGGAACATACGTAAAAATCTCGATTGTTACGAAAAAAAAAGACAGCAATCGGGCGCTGAACATGCTGGAAAGGGCATATAAGAAGATTGCAGGGTACGAAACAAACTTCGACTACAGAAGAAAAGGCGGGGAGCTTACAACTTTCAACAGTACAACAGTACTGAAAAGAGAGGGCAATGAAGCCCTGTTCGATCTCCTGCGTGATGCATTGCGATACGCCGATATGACGGGCGGCTATTTTGATCCAACGATCCTGCCGATTGTTCGGGTATGGGGATTCGATACCGACTCTCCCCACCTTCCAACCGAACAGCAGATTCAATCGGCCCTTGAAAGGGTGGGATATATAAATGTGACGGTGGATGACGGAAAAATCGAAAAACCACTGGACGTTCAATTCGATCTGAGCGCAATAGCAAAGGGCAAAATTGTGGACCTGGTCCGGCTGCTGCTCATTGAAAACGGCTTCGATAATTTTCTTATAGATGCCGGCGGAGATATTTACGTACGCGGCTTTACCGCTCAGAACAGGAAGTGGCGTATTGCCATTCAGGACCCGATCAACAACGACAAGTTCAGCGGCATTCTCGAAAAAACGGATACGGCAATCGTTACATCGGGTGATTATGAACGATTTTTTATTGAAAACAACAGGCGCTACAGTCATCTGTTCAATCCGAAAACCGGCTACCCTTTCAGCGATTGTAAGAGCGTCACGATACTGACCGATGACACCGCATACGGTGACGCAATCGCAACTGCAGTTTTTGTCATGGGAAGTACGAAGGGGTACGCATTTCTTGAGAAAAGAGGAATCGAAGGGCTCATTATGTACATGGATGATAAAAAATTGAAAAAAATTTCCACAAAAGGATTCTGGAAATAAAACGGTTTTTTACCTGAGAGGATTGCCGTGTTTTCACTTCTGGATGTCGTCGGCCCTTTTCTTCGCCTCTGGCTGAAACTTCTGAGTAGAAAAAAATCCACAGCCCAAGGCGTCATTGAACTGGAGGGACTCCACTCCAGGGTACGAATACTGAGAGACAGATGGGGCGTTCCTCACATCTATGTAGAAAACATGCACGATCTTCTTTTTGCACAGGGTTACGTTCATGCACAGGACAGACTCTGGCAGATGGATTTCACCCGCCGCGCTGCATCCGGGCGTCTTTCCGAAATTTTCGGCCGGAAAACCCTTGACATCGATCGCTGGACCCGAATAGTGGGACTGAACCGAGCTGCCCGGCTGGAAAATTCACATCTCGATTCCGAATTACTTCGCGAACAACAGGCATACTGCGAAGGGATCAATGCCTTCATAAAGACAGGAAGGCTTCCGCCGGAATTTTCACTCCTCGGGTATGAGCCCGATCTCTGGCAACCGTTCGACACACTGGTATGGAACAAACTGATGTCATGGAATCTTTCCGTAAACTGGGAGAGCGAGCTGCTCCGCTCCCGACTTATCGAGCTGCTCGGCCCCGAGAGAGAGGCCGAGCTGGAACCCGGTTATTTCGATTTCTGGCCGACCGTAATGAATCGAAAGAAGGCTTCGGCGAATCAGACGAACGCAGCGCTGCAGAGATTTTCCGACTCTCGTTTTTATACGGGAAATTCTCCATTTGAGGGTACGGGAAGCAACTGCTGGACAATATCGGGAAAGCTGACCGAGTCGGGTTCTCCGATCCTGTGTAATGATATGCATCTCGTTCTAAGCGCGCCTGCAATCTGGTATGAAAACCACCTGGTCGGCAATGAATTACAGCTCGCCGGCATCACCACTCCCGGTATCCCCTTTATCGTCTCCGGTCATAACGGCCGCGTTGCCTGGGGATTTACCGCCGGGATGTCAGACGTACAGGATCTGTATATCGAGAGGATGAGAAAGGTTGACGGCAAAAACGTTCAGTACGAGTATATGGGAAAATGGCATGATGCCGCTGTCATCCATGAAGAGATTTCCGTGAAGAGGGAAAGTCCCGTTGTTGAAGAGGTGCTGATCACAAGGCACGGACCCGTTATCAATGCACTCACAACTGAAATACCAAACGGTGAGCACCTGTCGCTCAGATGGGTTGGTGCGGGACAGGATACAACCTCCCGTGCAATGCACGACATGCTGCGTTCAAACAGCTGCCGTGAGTTCAAGGATGCCCTGGCAAAGTGGGTTACTCCCAACTTGAATGTTCACTACTCGGACACTGAGGGCAACATCGCCTACACCCTTGCAGGCAAGGTTCCGGTTCGCAGAAGAGGGGACGGAAAGATGCCCGTTCCCGGCTGGCTCGGTACCTACGAATGGGAAGGGTATATTCCCTTCGGAAAGCTTCCACATTCCTTCAACCCGAAATGCGGATATATCGTTTCTGCCAACAACAAAGTGGCTGAAAAAGACTATCCATTCAGACTCGGTGAGGAGTACTGCGCCGGAGACAGAGCCGCGCGTATCGAGGAATTCCTGAGGTCGAAGAGGCGCTTCAGCGTCACCGATATGAAGAAAATACATCGCGACCTCAAGTCACCTACTGCGCTGACCATCACAAGACACATAACGAAGCTTCTCAGAGAAGATTCGGAAAAAGATATACCTGAGGAAATTAAAAATGCCTGCGAGCTGCTTGAAAACTGGGACGGTGTGCTCGAAAGCACCAGTCCGGCAGCAGCTTTATATGAAACTTTCGTTCGAACCTTGATCGCCGCCGTTCTGTCGGATGAGCTGGGAAACCTGACATCCCGTTATATGGGAAAGGGACCGACGCCTGTGCTCGCTGAATACAGCATGTTCTGCTGGCATTCTCTCGAATGGCTTCGAAAGGAGCTCGAAGGCGAAAAGTCGGGCTGGGCCGGTTCTGAAAAAGGCACGGATAAAAGACATATTGTGCTCGAATCGATGGCGGAAGCTGTGCGAATATTAAAGAAAAAGCTGGACAGGTCCGTGGAAAACTGGTCGTGGGGGAAACTCCACAGGCTTACCTTCGGCCATCCTCTCGGCAGTGTCCGAGCGTTCGCAGAATTTTTCAACCGCGGGCCATTCCCGATTGGAGGGGACGGTACAACCGTGTGGGCGAGCTTCTCCAATATGCACGATCTGTGCAGCAGTACCGTAATCGGCCCGCCGTATCGATTTATTGCAGACCTTTCGGATCTCGGTCGGACAATGAGCGTGCTCGCTCCCGGCCAGACGGGCAATCCTGCAAGCTCTCATTACGACGATCAGATCGAAGACTGGTTTAACGGGGAATACCACACACTTTTGTACAGAGAGGAAGAGGTGAGAAACGCCGCAGTTCAGACACTCAAGCTTGTGCCCCTGCAGTGACGCTGAAAATCGGTAATTGTTGATCTCGGTGGAGATTGCTTCTTGTGGACTGGACACACCTTCTTTTAGCAGAAAGGCAACCAATCTACGCGTTTTTTTATTTCCCATAGTTTTACACACCGGAGAGCTAAATTATACCCAAGGGGGCCGATATAACCGAAACCTGGCAAGGCAAGGAACTGCTTTTTTCATGATAGCATGTAAGAGTATTTCAGCAAGGAAGAAAAAGGGTTGGCCTGGGGTGAGGCGGTGAAGCCATTGAACCGGGTACATCGTGCGTAGTAATGCAGCGGGAATTATATAAACGGGCCTTCGTCCATTGAGGAGTGACACACTTTAATTTTGATTCTTAGTAGATTAAGCAACTTATATAGAATATCTTCAATCCATCTATCTGCTTTGGGAGAAATAATAACACATTGAATAAAATTCGAAATATTGAAATATTGACTAGCTTTATTGAAAGACCTATACTGTCGTTTACTTTAGTATCCTTAAAGTCAAAGTTAACTCCTTCCGGTTTGTAGACAATACACCGTAATTCATGTTCATATTTATATTCAGCTCTTTTATATAAAAACGGAGTAATTAATTCGTCTTTATTTTGAAAAAGACTCTGTGTGATGTAATTCCGGTAAATTACACAGCCTACGCTTACATAATCAGGTAATGATTTTAATAGCTTTCCGAGGGTTGTTCGTATCGCGACTATTTTGCCAATATGTCCATATATTGACTACATAGCCATATTTTCATCTTTGTTTAAATGCCAGCAACTGATGTAGGTATTTCTTTTTTCTCGTTCGCGTGCCTTTTTAGAAGTTTCAAGAATTAATTTTTTTGTTTCATTCTTAATACCAGGTGCTGAAAGAACTTCCATGGTTTTTCTTTTAAATCTTTCAATATCGGATTTAGGCCATGTCCCCTTAAATTCATCTGAGAATTGATCAGCTCCTGCGAAGTATAGAGACTCATTAAACAATAACCACAATAGTTTTGTGGTATCGAAATAACGCCAAAGGATTGAATCCTCCAAAATTTGCAAAACCGGATCATTGTCCAGTTTAGTTGCCATTTATAACCTTCTATAAAAAATTATTTCCATATGTTGTATAAGGGGGCCGCATTTGTGAAAGCAAAAACTGTGACAATAGGCAATTTGGGCAGATCGACCAAGGGGAGCGAAGCCGGAAATGCACGTGGTAAAAAAAGTTCTCAGTCCACATCCTTTCTAAATCTGTATTTGAGCTCAAGCGCCAGTCCGGATAAATTAGGAAAGACAGTCGAATACGTAAAACCGAGAACATCCAGTTCTTTCTCGATTTCAGCTTTTCTCTTCGAAGGTATGGTGTACTTCCGAAGGCGACCTTCTTTCTCCAATTTCGTGCCAGAAAACATGGTCTCGAAATCTTCCTCGAGGGTACCATGAATGGTAAAGCAGCTCTTCTGACTACTCATGAGCGGTCTACTATATGTTGTCTGAATCGCTTATTGGATATTTGGTGGCCTTCTTGCCAAGCCCGAAAAGTCTGGCTAGATTCTCTCTTACTACGTTACCTTCATGATCGGACCATGTATTGGGAAACTCGTATTTACCTATTGAGTCTTCAAGCTTGTTTAACTCAAGAGGATGTAGCATCCATACAACGGCATCGTAATCGTCACTTGGCTTATCCTCGTTCTTATTAAAAACCGCAAAGAAAAGACCGGCCATCGCGCTTTCCGTCCAGTCAAGCAATCTGGTAGGTGCACCATAGTGCTGCATTAGGAATAGCCATTGGTCTATATTTCCCGTTCTGCCGGGTACATCACCATATACTGGTGCTCGTTCTCTAAACATCAGAGTCAATCCCACTTCTTAATACCTGTGCCTGAAAATTGAAGGGAGAGGTGCATGATTCGCGTTTTGTTGACCTCTATACCACGGCTTAGCTGCATGTGTCGTGTATGCCCAATTGCTAGTATGTTCTCGAATGTGAGAAAGAAAATCATCTACTTTTTCAATCGTACCTCTTGATTCCATACATCAAATCCTTAAACGACTCAGCCATAGACTAAGTATTTCGCCGAAAGGGGCCTGCGTGCTCGAAGCTGGTCACAAGATTAAAGTGTTTGGGCGAAAGCAACCCAGGCACCTGAGCCGATAACACCATGATATACGACGTTTTTCACAACTTTATAGTACTTCCCAAGTTCTAGCTGTCCACCTAGGTGGTCTTAATGATTTAAAATATTCACATATAGTCTGCCGCCCAGGCCCTATGTGTCAGGATTGTTGTCGTGTCTGAATACTACCCCAGGGGTACCCCT
>CAZFTJ010000003.1:0-260914 GCA_964521865.1 uncultured Spirochaetota bacterium
CGCATAACACCAAAAACCTTCATTTCCGTAAAATAGCGCTCTGATTTTTCATCTTACTTGATATTGAGCCTATTTGTCGGATATGGTCTTAGCTGGCAGGGAGCAAAATTCTGCCGGAATTCAACCGAAAATAGAGTTTTCGGTCAGACACTAATTAGTATAACTGGAAACTCTATTGATTATGTTATTCAATTTAGTTCGATAATATTTGAAATTTCCCCAATCAACTTCCGGTGGAATAAAATGGTCTCCAAATGGAATGTAGCCACCTGTCTTAAGCACTTCTTTAACCGGTTTAAGAATCTCGTCTATTCTTTTCCTGCCTTGACATATTTCAGATTTGGGAATTCCACCCAGCATTTTTAAATCTGGAAATTCTTTTCTTACTTTTATAATATCCATCCCGCAATGCTGTTCGAACGGATACATTCCAGTTGCCCCTCCCTCAAGAAAGAGAGGAATAATATCCATACAGTATCCGTCGGTATCAACCAGTATAATATTAATTCCCTCACTTCTTAAAAAATCAGTAAATTTTTTATAATAAGGAATCATAAACTCCCTAATGTGTTTTGGAGAGATCATAGGACCGATTCCGTAGGATATATCTTCCCATATATGAACATGATCAACTTTCACATATTGAAAGACCTCTTGGTATATCGCTATCCATAAATCTGTAAATGTTCCAACAATGTCGTGAATGAGTTCCGGGTCATCAAAGTAGTTCATAAATAATTTTTCATACCCCATCAGGGTTGCAAGGATACCAAAAAATCCTTGAGGGTAGCCGCCGAGTGCCAGAGGAAAATCTCTGTTTTTATAAATCTTTACAAGATGATCCCAGTTTTCAGGAAACCTCCCTTTTATATAATTAAAATTAAGCCTTTCATATTTTACCTTTTCCCAGCTCTTCCTGTCCTTAATTGGATAATCCAGCGCTGATGGAAATGTTTCGTCCTCTTTAATGAAGCGTCTCTTAACCCCATCAAGGTCTACATAATCAAAATATTTCTCATCCTCATAAACCTCCAGGTCAAACATAGGGTAAAATACCAGATTCACATTTACCACAATCTGAGATTTATCCATGTTCAAATAATTACGTATATCGTCATCCACCGGCCATCCCTGTGCAGGCCAGTATAACCCCCCCGCCATGACAATACCATTTTTTGGTAGCTTTCCGGTTTTCACTGATTGCCAGGCAGGAGTAAAGTAATGTGATGCCGGGGTTGATATCTTGCTGGGAAATACTGGATATTTCTTTTTTGGCAATCCCGATTCATACCAATTAT
This sequence comes from uncultured Spirochaetota bacterium, assembly GCA_964521865.1. Lineage (GTDB taxonomy): Bacteria > Spirochaetota > B62-G9 > B62-G9 > DRHN01 > CAYSRJ01. The sequence goes on from CAZFTJ010000003.1 coordinate 1,299, forward strand.
CCATTGTTTGACCCCAGTAACCAAACTCCCATTTTGGAGGTGAAACATGTTTATTAAAATTCATCACTTCAATAAACCTTTCCCGAACATTCATGGTTGGCCGCTCCTGTATATTGTTTATATCAACCTGTTTATGCCACCCAAGTTCAGGCCTCTATCTATTTCCTGTATTGACCATATCCATGCCCGGCTACGATCACTGATTGGTAATTACATTATTTTATGGCCCCTGCAGCAAGACCTTTTATCATCTGCTTCTGCAGTAAAATTGTTAATAGTATTATCGGTATCAGCGCGATAATAATTACAGCACTCATCTGCCCCCATAGGATACCACGATCCTGCCTGAACGCGCTGAGTACTACAGGTAAAGTAGCACTAAACCTGTTTGTTAAAATAGATGCAAATAAAAACTCTGTCCACGTTAGATAAACACAGAATAATGCTGTTGCAATTATTCCATTGAAGGCCAATGGAAGGGCCACACGAAATATTACCGTACCCCTATTCCCACCATCAATAAATACTGATTCTTCAAGTTCTTTTGGAATAGTATCAAAAAAGCCCTTCATCATCCATACTACAAAAGGCAAATTTATCAACACATATACCATTATTAAACCTAGTTGTGTGCCTTTAAGTTTTAATGATTTCATCATCCAGAAGATTGGAACTGAAATTACAATTGGAGGCATCATTCTGATTGAAAGTATCCATACTCCTAAATCTTTACTGCCTCTAAAATTGTACCTGGAAAGCGCGTAAGCAGCCCACATTCCTATTAGTACAGACAACCCAACTGAACCAGCGACTATGATCAGTGAATTAATTATATTAGCAGTAACAGGATTTACAGTTCCAGCTGACTCTTCTAAGTAGAAAGCCCCAGAACGCTTAAGTTTTTCCTTGTCAATCGTCCACGGGGCGAAAGCCTCCTGGTAGTGAATCATAGTCAGTTGATTTGGGAAAAATGAAGGGGGCATCTTATAATACTCCCTAGGAGATTTAAAGCTTGTCATGAATACCCAGAAAAGTGGAAATGCGAAAATCATTGCGATAACAATTATAATTATATGCGCCACGATCGAGGGGAAAATTTTTCTTTTATTCAGACTTCTTCTCATAGCGTTAAATCCTTCGGTTTAATAAATTTCAAAATAATAAAAGCTATAATATAGATAATAACAAATATTATCCAAGATAATGCGGCACCGTAGCCAAGTTTAAACTGTATAAATGATTGCCGGTAGATATAAAAACTAACCAGAGTTGTACTCTCCCCGGGTCCTCCAAAAGTCAGTGCATAGATAAAATCGAACGTCTTAAAAATATCCATACCTCGAATGAGGAGTACAATTAAGATCTGTGGAGTTAACATGGGGAGTATGACTCGGATGAAAACCTGCCACTTTGAAGCCCCATCAACGGTTGCAGCTTCTATTGGTTCAGCTGGAATCGAACGTAAACCAGCCAGTAGGATAATAATGACGAATGGTGTCCATTGCCATATCTCAACAACTAGTATTGCGATGTACGCATAATCTGGGTTCCCAAGAAAATTTATCGAGTTAAACCCCAAGCCCGTTATTATACTGTTAATAAAACCCCAACGAGTATCAAAAAGCATTCTCCACAAATTTCCACTTGCAATGAGTGGAAACATTAGTGGTGTGAGTAACAATGTTATCCAGATATAATCAAGTTTTATTCCCTTTTTTCTGTTGAGTAGAAGCGAAATAACCATGCCTAATAAAAATTCGATTGAGAGTGCTATAAAGAGGAAAAAAAATGTCTTTCTGATTGAAAGGAGAAAAAGTTTATCTGTAAACGCATCAGTAAAGTTACCGATCCCAACCCATGGCATATTTAAAAAGCTTAAACCTGCTTCCATTTTGAAGCGTTTAAAGGCCATAACAAGAGCAAAAATAAGCGGATAAATCATAAAGAAGAGTATCCAGATCATGGTTGGCGACATGAACAAATATGGCACGATATTTTTTTTCACACTGGTATAGCTTTTTTTCTCCATTTTTTATCCTGTATATTCTCTAGCTTGAAGTATTTTAATCATATACTTCTATTCACCTAAGACTTTTGTCAATACCTGCCTGTATTCCCGTATTATCCTATAGAGATGAAAAAATAAAGGGGAATACATAGGTAACATATATTCCCCTTTTTTAATACTTAATTTAATTTTTTTACCTTATTTGGTCATAATTTTTTGATATTCTTCTAAAGTGGCTTTCCACGCTTTTTCTGTGCTCATCGTTCCTGACCATGACGAATGTAATGGAGTCAAGATTGCCTCATATAACTTTGAAGCCTGCGGAACCTTGATATCACCGATTCCGACGTCCAGAGATCGAAGGGTCGGCTCATAAAGTGGCCCCCAAACATCCCGCACTCTTTGATCTTTCCAAACAGAATAGCGGTTTGGGTCTACTCCAGTTCCAGAATTGGTCTCATAGATCTGCAAAGTTGTGGTCGACAGGTAGCTAGCATAGAGAAACGCAAGTTCTCCATATTTTGCCGTTTTAGGGACTACCATTGCTTTGCCAACTGCGAGTGATGTAACATGCTCTACACTGCCATCCGTTTTTTTGAAACCCGGCATAACAGTCGCGGTAATATCATTCCAGAATTTTGTTTGCCGCGGATCTCGGAAAACTGCACTTGCCCACTGCATCGTCATGGGAATTCTACCGGTACTAATTGCCTCCTTACATTCGGAATATCCCCATGAGAGTATATCATCTGGTGCAAACTTCAGGAGCTCCAACCACATTTCGTTTGCCGCGAAAAACGCGTCTTTATTAAGCTCTATCTTCCCGTAATCATTCACTAAGCCGTTTTCATAGTGAATTCCTCTAGATGTCAGCCAGTTTCTATAAATTGTCACCCAATAATCAATCGAGAGCCAGTCCTTTCCACCGAGAAAACCAATGCCTTTCATATCCGGGTACTTATTATCAAAGAACTCGGCTATATCTCTGACTTGTTCCCAAGTCTCAGGAGCGTCAAGATTATAACCATATTTTGCTTTGAAATCGGACTTGTTCTCGGAGTCATTGAAAAGATCCCTTCGATAATAGAAGAGTAAAACATCACCATCGTATGGTATCGCATACCATGAACCTTTATAAGTATCAGCCCCTACTTGCGCAGCTTTGACATAATCGGTCGTATTAATTTCATCACCATATTTATCGTACCACTTGTCGAGGTTTTCAATGAAGTTCGCTTCAGCATACTCGCCAATGTAAGTCGGATAGGTCTCAATAAGGTCATATTCATAATCGCCTGTCATGAGGGCCATTACCTCCTTTTCATGCATCTGCTGTGGAGGCACGATATCCGCGGTGATTTTCATTCCGACTTCTTTTTGAATAAAATCCTGGAGGTGTGAAGGTGTATCTGAATCACCACCGGCCTGAAATAGTATACGGATCGTTTTTCCGTTGCCGAGCTTTTTGAGAGAAGGAAGTATTGCGGTCCGCAATTCTGCTTCCGTCGGCATAACTTCCGGTGACCCGGCCACCTTTGCAGTCGAAGGGATTTCCGACTTTTCTTTTTCTTTTACAGCTTCTTTTGGAGATTCTTTTACTTTTTCTTCTTTTCCTTTACTTGCAACCATTATACTTAAGGAAAAAAACACAACAAGACAAATAATAATTAGTTTTGATTTCTTTCGTATCACGTCATCCTCCTTCAATTGTTTTTAATAATGAAATCATTTGTGAAAATTTATTCACAATAAAACTCACGACACTTTCTTAATATCTTACCTTAATACTATTAAAACTTTCTCACCTCCTTTTCAAGATAATGTACTATTATACCAACAAATTAGAATTTGTCAAGGGGAAAATGCTTTCAGTCAGAAAAAAATTGAACATTTTTAAAAATAAGCCATCTACGATGGTTTTAAAATAAACCCAACCAATGAGATAGAGAATTGTCCGTAATAATTTTACCTTGAAAAAGGTGCAAATTAAGCTGTAGTGATTAAAAATAAACCTAGTGGAAAGAAATTGAGTAAATAGGGGATTTGGAGAGATTTTATTTGATTTTTAAGTAATTTCTTGAAGAGAAGCCGATGCGGGTATTAGAGTGTCACAAAGAGCAAGATGATGTTCTGCTAAAGTTTGACAGAATAGGTTTAAAAACATATAATGTGGTTTAAGAATACAAGATCCCATTCATCTTTTACAAAGAGGAACAGAGAGGGAGGAAAAAATGAATTCCAGAGAGAGAGTAAAAATGGTTTTTGAACATAAAGAACCCGATAGAGTGCCTATTGACTTTGGTAGTACAACGGCTTCGACCATTTCTGCCATTGCTTACATAAAATTATGTAAATATCTAAATATTCAGTGTGACTGTAAGATAGTTGATATGCTGCAGCAGGTGGTTCATATAGACGAGTCCATCCGTGAGAGGTTTCACGTTGATCTAAAGGGTATTTTCCCAAAGGTTGAGAGATGGAGAGATGAAAAGCTTTGTGATGGTTCAGTCTGCAGTGTACCCGATATCTGGAGACCTATGACACTCCCTGATGGATCAAAGATTGTTTATGATGGAGATAACATAGTCTTTAAAATGCCCAATAACGGATACTATTATGATCATATCTACTGGCCTTTAAAAGATGCGACAATTGAAGACCTCGATGATTTTGTATGGCCTGCTCCATTTGCTTTTTATAAGCTTCCTGATATCAACAATCTAAGTATCTATATAAACGGATTGGAAGAGGAAGCAAAATACTGGTATGAAAATTCTGAATATGCCCTGGTAGGAAACTTAGGTGGTTCTATATACGAGGCGGCAACAGGCCTTATGGGTTATGAAAGATTTCTCACCGATATAATTACAAATAGGAAATTTGTTGAGAAATTACTCGATAAACTTGTTAATGCTAATATCGAATATGCGAAACGATATCTTGAGAAAGTGTCTGATTATATAGATGTGATTATGGTAGGTGGAGAGGACATCGGAGGCCAGGATAGGTTGGAAATAAACCCTGACCTGTATAGGGAGGTTGTGAAACCACGGCAGAAGAAACTCTGGCAATTTATTAAGAAAAATTCGAGAGCATATTTACTTGTCCACAGCTGTGGAGCCATTAGTGAAATAATAGAAGATTTTATTGAACTTGGTGTTGATGCCATAAATCCTGTACAGGTGTCTGGTGCTAATATGGATTCAAAGATGCTTAAAGATAGATTTGGAGATCAGATAACCTTTTGGGGAGGAGGATGCGATACCCAGTGGGTTCTTCCATTCGGATCTCCGGGAGAAGTTGAAAAAGAGGTTAAAAAAAGAATAAAAGACTTTGCGCCGGGTGGTGGCTTTATTTTCAATCAGGTTCACAATATCCAACCCAATATCATCCCTGAAAACATCGTTGCAATGTTCGATTCAGCTTATAAATATGGTAAATATCCAGTCAGAATTTAAACTATACGGAGGCGTTTATAGCTTTTCACTCAATCTATTTTGCATACTAGATTATAGGATTCCAGTAATGACTTAAAATCCATTACTTTATCTTCTGGAATTACAGCTGCATCGTCCAGAAGATATTCTCTATCAAGCGCATCGTACTTCGATTTTCCAAGCTCATGATAGGGGAGCAGGTTTATCTCTTTTACCGAAACCAGACTGAGGACGAACTCTCCGATTTTTTTAATCTCCTCCTTATGAATTGTTAAAACCGGGAACCAGAGGTACCCTTATTACTATTCGCTTTCCTATGGAGGCGATGAAGCGGGCGTTTTCAAGGATTATATTATTCGAGACTCCGGTGAATTTTTTATGTTTTTCCTCATCGATACATTTAATATCGTAGAGAATTAAATCAAGGTATTGCAGTATTCTTTCAAGTTTCTTTTTATTTTTAATATACCCGCAAGTTTCAATAGCAGTATGTATAAACTTCGCCTTACAGGTCTGAAGAATTTCGATCAGGGCTTCGTATTGTACTGTCGGCTCCCCGCCTGAAAATGTGACACCACCACCCGATCTAATAAAAAAGGGCGTATCCTTTAAGAATCCTTCCATTAATTTTTCAGTTGTTATTTTTCTCCCGTAGATTTGCCTTGCCCCGTAAGGACAAACACCCACACATCTACCGCATTTTATACATTTTTCTCTGTCTGTTATTATTTTACCATCTTCAGCAATTGAAATGGCTAGGACGGGACAGACGGAAATACATTTCCCGCATTGCCTACAGCGAGCTTTAAAAATACCTATTTCAGGATTTTGACTCTGGGATTCAGGGTTTGAACACCAGGTACATGAGAGGGGGCAGCCCTTAAAAAAAACAACGGTCCTGATTCCGAGACCATCGTGGATAGAGTAGCCCTGTATATTAAACACTACTGCTTCTTTTTTTTTAGGTTCTTCTCCAAATTAGTTGATAAGGATAATTGCATATAGCAAAAAAAGAGGGCTTTTCGCCATATTTAATTACCTATTCAAGATAATATAGATTGAAAATCATAGTATTAAAGGTATTTAGGTTCTCAGGGATGAACCGTAGAAATAGTTTAAATAGAAAATAATATTTAATAACCCTAACTCTTTTCCATATTTAAAATTAGTCTGCGTTTATAATCTCTAATCTGCAAATATATTGGAGAAGATCCTTTTTTTAGAAATCTCTTCACGATCAAACATATTCACTCATTTGCTCGGTTCTATTAATTATATCGTCCTGTAGTTTTGGATCGATTGTTGTAAAAAACGCGCTGTATCCTGCCACACGCACCATGAGGTTCTGATAATCCTGTGGGTGGTCCTTTGCGTCTCGCAGGGTTTCTCCGTCGACTATATTAAACTGCACGTGCATTCCTTTCAAATCCCCAAGAAATGTCCTTATCAGGGAGGAAAACCTCTGCCGTCCTGCCTCATCCTGTAGCACGAGCGGAGAAAATTTCATGTTAAACAGATTTCCACCTGAAGATAAAAGGTTAGGTAGTTTTGCTACCGATTTCATTGTGCTCAAAGGGCCTTGCCTGTCCATGCCTTGCGTCGGAGATGTCGTATCGGCTGTTGGCATCTCGGCCTTTCGACCATCCGGGGTAGCACCGACAGTTAATCCGAAGGGTATATTCCCGGAAACTGTACTGCACGAAGCATGCCATATGCCACCTTTCGGCCCCCTTCCGTACCTCGTCGTCCTGTATTTAGGTAGTTCTCTACAGAACAGGTTAAGAACCTTGGCCGTCAGTGAATCAACATAATCATCATCATTACCGTATTTGGGGGCATCAAGCAGCACCTGTCTTATCTCCTCACCGGTAGGACTTGTCATCTGATCGTCAAAATTCGTATCTAACGCATGGAGTACTTGCTCACCGGTTAGTTTCTTCTCATCAAATACCAGCTTCCTCATGGCCGCTAGGGAATCTCCTACATTGGCAACTCCAACAATGAGTGGTCCGCAAAAGTCATACTCCGCGCCACCTTGCTTGATCGTCTTACCCCTCCTGATGCAGTCATTCACAAAACAGGATACAAAGGGATTGGGCGATAATTCCTCCATGGACATATCAATGATAGTATCCAGAACAATCTGCTGGTTTATATAGAACTTAGCCTGCTTTTCCCATATTTCTATTACCTCGTTAAAAGAGGAAAAGGATGAAAGGTCTTTTCCAACTGGGAGTAAATTGTAACCGGTGGAGGGGTCTTTCCCTCCATGTACAACAAGTTCAAGAATTTTGAGTATACTTACGAAAGCAGCTCCGTTGGGGCGGTAGGCCTGCTTTCCTTCGATAATAGGCTCCACACAGCCAACGACAGACCAGTTTACCGCATCTTCAAATGGTATACCCCTGTTAACGAGAGAAGGAATAATACATTCATCACTGTATAAAGCGGGCTGCCCACCTCCTTGTTTGATCACATCAATTGCCGCCTGAAGAAACTCTTCAGGCGTGCCGTCGAAAAAACGGAACGAAAGAGATGGTATTGTAAGCTTAATCCCCTTTTGTACTCCGAGCATCATAAAAGACAGCTCATTAGCGGCATCCTTTCCGTTATAGAGTTGCCCGCCAATTGTTATATTCTCAAAAACTTGATACCCTAGAAAGAAACGAGTGCTGTCCCAATCCCTAATTTTATTAACGGTAAAAAGTTTAAGCCAGAAACACTGTAAAAGTTCTGCTGCTTTCTCAAGCGTTAATACCTCATTTTCAAGATCTTTCCTGAAATAGGGATAGAGTGTTTGATCGAGTCTCCCCAATGAAATAGAATGCCCGTTTGTTTCAATCTGTATTACTGCCTGGATAAACCATACTGATTGGAGAGCCTCTTGAAAAGTTTCAGCAGGATTATATGGGACTCTTTTACATGTCCTGGCTATATTTTCCAGCTCCTTCTTCCGTTCTGGGTCTTTATCTTTTTTCGCTTGAACCAGCGCGTACTCTGAATATCTCTTAGCATATTCAATAAGTGCCTCAAGAGAAATTAAAGCCGCATCATAAAACAACTTCATCGACACTCCTTCACGCTGTGTCATATCTACCTCAGAGAGCTTTTGTTTAATCTCTTCTATAAGGCCTTTTACTCCCTTTTCAAGAAGTTTTTTATAATTAACTGTGATATGCCCGTCTCCCCCTTGCAGTAGCCAGGAACTGTCGATGATGTGCATTTTCCTTGCCTTCCTCGTTGTTTCAGGAAGCATTGATTTAACACGCTCAGAATGGGTTTTGCCATGCCAATATTGTAAAAATTCCTTTAGTACTTTTTTTATCTTTTCATTAATTACAAACCTGTCTCCAGGGCGCTCATCAAAGTAATATGGGTTGCCTTTTAACTCCCTCTCAATCCAATCCACCTCATATTCTGGAAAAAGTTCGACCCCCTTTGGATATTTTGACGTATTACCTACTATGAGTTCGCCCTCCAGGATGTAGATACTCATTTTTTGTAACATTTTCCGGAAAGCTTTTGCCCTTTTTATAATCGGCATTTCATGTTCATTTTCTTTGTAGATCTCTGTGTAATAACGGACCCGTTCTGAGGATATTTCAGGGATCATGCCTAATAAGTAATTTCTTAATTTTTCAATTCGAACGGTCTTTTTCCCCCCAATAGTTTTAGCCGTAAGATTATTAAATATTAGATGTTTTCTATTCGACGTTCTTTGTTCAATCATTTTTTCATCCTGATATATGTATAAAATGCTTCTGTTTTAAATTTAGTACACGTTATGTAATGAATCAAATCTTAAAATTACATTTTTTATTATAATGTCATGTGGGTAACAAATAAATGACAGCGTTAACTTAACAGATCATTTATATCATCTATAATTGTTTTTTTTAACAGTATTCCTTATTATCCTCACGATACTTTAAAATTGTTTTATATAGAGTACGGTAACACTCAACAGCAGCCATATATTTTTCATGTAATATCATATCAGGTTGATAGATCTTTTCCAACGTCGTCATCTGTTCTGCACCTTCAATGATTGAACCAAATTTCCCGACTGCGGTTCCGGCACAAATAGCAGCCCCCATTGCCGAGGCTTCGGGCATATGAACAGTTGTGACTTCCCTGCCCATCATGTCCGCTTTTAGCTGGACCCATTTAGAAGACCGCGAGCCACCGCCTGTGACTCTAACTTCTTTAATGCTGATTCCTGCTTTTTCAAAGCTTTCTAAATTAAGTATGAGATCGTATCCTATACCCTGTAATACTGCTTTAAATATATCATATCTATCTGTTCCAAGATCGAAACCAACCATAACCCCTGATGCCCCAGGATTCAGCCATGGAGTGCCCGTTCCGGTAAGGTGGGGCATGAATTGAACCTTTGTTGGCTTATCATCTAATTCAGCGAATATCAAATCAAAGATATCCTTTCCCTTTGCCCTGGCTTGTTTTTCTTCTAGTGAAAACAGGTTATTTTTACACCAGTTTATAACTGATCCCGAATTGAACCATGCAAAAGCGGCCCATAAGTTTTCAGGGCCATGGAGATAAAAAGCAAGATTATTATCTGCTAGTACTTTCATGTCAACCTCATTTTTTCTAATTCCATCGACTCCCACAATTACACACTCAAAGGTACCTGTATTATCTGAAACCATGCCATACTTCACTGCACCTGAGCCAATAGCGCTACAAATTTGATCATGACCAGCCGTAACGATAATAACATCCTTAGAGAGTCCTAAATCTTTCGCAATCCTTTTCGAGATTTTCCCTACGGTTGTTGCCGATGGCACAACCTTTGAAAGGTTTTCTTCATCAATAGTAAGATAATTCAGCATCTCAGCCCACCATTTTTTGATAGAGCAGTTGAACATCATCGTCCGCCCTGCCGTTGACCAACTCAATATTGGAGTTCCTGTAAACCTGGATATAACGAAATCCTCAGTACACATAAATCGGGCTGGAATTTTGCCTTCCTTGCCGGCTGAATCAAGCATCCAGAGCACCTTACTTGCAGTAGACATAGGATGGGCTGGCATACCTGTAACCCTAAAGATGTTTTCAAATCCAAGCTGATCAACAAGTCTTTCACATTGCTCCCTTGATCTCGTATCAAACGCCAATATCGCATTGCCTACCGGTTCAAAATTTCTGTTAGTCGCAATCAATGTATCACCCATTGCCGATACGGCAATTGCCTCAATTGGATCGTCTTTCACTTCTAATGAAGCTTCTCTGCAAACATCACAAACAGAATGCCACAATTTATTGGGATCAATTTCAAGGAATCCCTGCGAAGATATAAGTGGGTACTCCTTGTACGCACTAGTCAACATCTCCCCAGATTCATTAAAAACAATAAGTCTACATACATTTGTACCAACATCTAGGCCACCCAAGCTCATAGTGTATTACCCCCAGTTTATTGATGCGTATGTACCTGGCTCAGCTTTTCATAATAAGGTTTCAATTTTTTATTTAATTTCGATAGGGATTTTAACAGTGCATCCTTTGTAGTCCCAGCAAGATGAGATGTAACTGTCACATTCTCGAGGTGTAGAAGTGGATCTGATGCATCAACAGGCTCGGTCCAAAAAACATCAATAGCTGCACCCGCTATTAATTTTCTTGATAGCGCGTAATAGAGAGAATTCTTATCTATAATATCCGCACGAGCGGTGTTTATTATATAACTTGTCGGTTTCATTAGTGTGATCTCTCTTTTACCAATCATTCCCCGTGTAGTATCATCCAATTTTGTGTGTATTGATATAATGTCTGATTTTGCCAATAAATAGTCCAATTCAACTTTTTCAACACCCCTACTACTCATTATTTCATATTGTATATATGGATCATAAGCGATTATTCTAACATTGAAACCTCTGAGCTTATCCACAACTTTCTTACCGACCTCACCGAAACCGATAATTCCTACTGTTTTCCCTGAAAGTTCGTAACAAAATGAATCATTGCTGTATTTTTTTACCCAATTGCCCTTTCGAATAGCCTCATAAGAACGGGCGATGTTTCTAGTTTCGGCAATCATAAGCCCGATAGTATATTCTGAAACTGAATCCCCAAGTCTACCCGGTAAATTTATAACATCAACTCCTAACCTCTTTGCCACAACAGTATTAATATTCGATAATCCCGTTCTCATTGTACCTATTACTTTTAGGTAGGCTGCCCTCTTAAGCAGAGCTTCTGAAATGGGACAGAAATGAACTATTAAAATATTAACATCTTTAATAAGGTTCCAAAGTTTTTCAGGGGGTCTTTCAGCAGCAGGTCCCACTTTCTCCACATGGATGTTTCGCTTGTTCAATTCTTCGAGATCTTTTGCCTCCCAATCAAGTACATGATAGGATGCACCGTATTGTTCTACAATTGTATCAAGTTCAGCAATACAAGTTTGGCTTGGAATAAATAGATCTCCAACTAATACAATTTTCAAATTATCATCCCCATTTATAAAAATAGACAAAAGCTACTTGTATTTTAAAAAAGGTATAAAAACATATTACAGGTTTTTACTCATAAAATTAACAGTAATCAAAATGGTAAAGCTGTACGTCGTCTGATTATTATTTGATCTACCATAGCTTTATCGGATAAAGAAAGTAAATAAAGAACTGTCTGAGCAATGTCCTCTGGGGGGATGAGCTGGGCAGTATCAAGATCTGGTCGTGCACGACGTATAAGATCAGTGTCAACACCTCCGGGAAGAATGGCTGATACACGGATACCATATTTCTGAACTTCAGTGGCAAGGGATTTTGTCATACCCATTACGCCATGTTTACTTGCTGCGTATGCAGATTGATTAGGATAAGCTTTAACACCTTGCATGCTTGAGATGTTGATTATATACCCACTTCCTGAAGGAACCATTATTTTCAAAGCCTCCTGACAACAGATATACACACCTCGAAGATTCACTTTCATAATCTTATCGAAATCTTCAATTCTGAAATCGGCCATTTTACCAAAAATCCCTACTGCTGCATTGTTAACGAGAATGTCAAGTTTTCCCCATCTTTCTTTAATCGATCGAAAGAGCAGATCAATGTTTCGTTTCAAAGATATATCTGTTTGTATGGATGTTGCTTTTCCCTGAATAGACGTTATTTCTGTTTCTACTTTTTTTAGAAGCTTTTTATTTCGTGCTGCAAGAACAACGTGGGCACCACAAGCTCCAAGGGCGAGGCTGATGCTCCGTCCGATTCCACGATTAGCACCAGTGACAATGGCGATCATGCCTCTAAGATCTAAATGCATTGTTACTCCCCCATTAAGTTTAAATGACTTGATGCAGTCAGCAGTCACATTTTGAATTGCGATATGAATGTTTTGGCAATGAATAATTTACTGATAGTGGACTTTTCTTACATCTTACAGTCTTTCTTTAATATATACGAGACCTCGAATTTGATAATTGCTCGTCATGAGAGTTTCATCACAGGCAATAATTTTCCCCCCGATTGAATATAAAATATCATTTCTCAATATTCCTGGAGAACTCGCTTTGACTTGCAGAATGAATGCATCCTCCTCAGTGATTGAAACAGCCTCTACAGACTCAACCCATTTAAGGATTTGTAAACTATGCTTCTTTTCTAAGACGAAATGAAGAGACTGGCTCATACCTGTCTCTGAAAAATCGTTTTTTGATATTCTGGGGGCTAGTTTGATTGGAACATATGTATTTGTAATGCCAACAGGATTGCCATCAAGAAACCTGACTCTCTTGCAATAAAATGTTAATTCACCTTTTTTTAAAAAAAGAACCGATGATATACGATCCGGCGCTTTAACTGTTTCTGTTTTAAGTAATTTTATAGAAGGAACCTGACCTCTTTTTATGGCAGCTTCAGTGAAGCTTAGGCCGTTTATAGTTTCTCCCATAATATGAGAAGCATTTTTTACCAAACTAATACCATGAGCCCTACGTCTCACAATTAAACCCTCATGAACAAGTTTGGATACAGCATGTCTTATGGTATTGCGGCTCACATTAAGCTGATCTTGTAAAAATGCCTCTGTTATCGGATTTTGTAATTTCTCAAAATACCCACTTTTTATGAGGTTTCTGAGAAGAATTTCAACCTGTACATGAAGTGGGACAACACTTGTTTTATCTATTAATACATCTATAGAAAGACTATCTTTTTTCATAGTATATACTATTATACCAACAAAACTATTGGTGTCAATTAAAAAATCATAGGAGGAGCTGATATGAATTTCATCATGAAATGGGGTTTTTAGATGAAAACTACAAATCTTCCTGTTCGGATAAACCTTTCCCTTCTCGAAATAAATAATTGTAGAGGAATTGTTAACTTGCCTCAAGTAGAGCATCAACCTCCTATAATAGTGAATGCTTTCCAATATGAATTCTATGACTTCCCTTAGAACACGTGATGTGACCTCCTAATTTGCAAATGCGCGGATTTATCATAATAATGGACTTACCTCATACAAAAAGAGGACCCTAAGGAAAGATTATACTATGTAGGAATGGATATTGTAGTGGTTCACCGGAAATCGGAGTATACGGAGTTCTGAGTTAAGGTAAAATTCGTATTGTAGTGTACCGCTGACTCCCAATTTATAGTCTTATCATTCCCGAACTTAATTTGGAGGGGGTATATAAAAAAACATCACCCCATGAAAAAAAATCGCTCTACGATAATCCTCGTGGCCGTTTTGAGCATTGGTGGTGAGTAATCCTCCCTTTAATAACAATATTTCGCCCATTTCCCCAGCTTAACGCCATTATGCATACCCACTTCCCCTGAACTCCTGTCAAAGGTAATCTTATAATCTAACAGATCATTTTCAAGATCTTTTTCCAACCCTCTGTCCTCCAATTAAGTGATGATCTTCATATCATTGCCATATTTAGCTCAGACAACAACTCTCCCTGTTCCTTCGCTCTTTCATGTATCCTGATTGGCAACTTCTTCTTTATCTCTCGAAGCCCTACACACTTTTTCAGCCCCTCAATGTCTCCGTCAGCAACGATGCCTAGTGTCACTAGAACTATCTTCGTCTCAGTAAACCTCTTTGCATATGAGGGCTTCTCTTCCTTCACTACCGCCTCCTCCCAACTTGGGACGCTGACGGCAACATGGTGCAGTCTCTCCCCCCTAGTTTCGAGGAACCCGGCCCGGATTGACTCTCCCTCAACCAGTGGTTCCAGCAGCTCTAGAGTGAATTGTCCATACGGGCAACGGCGACCCTAAGCCTGAACGGCTCGCCGACTATTATCAATCTCCTTCGTGGCTTCGTTTTTGAAAATATCTCAGCGGCTGGTGCCGAAGACTATTGAAAAATCCCAGGAAGATTTGTCGGCGGCGTTCCTCGACCCATTTGTTGAAATTGGTGATGGTTACCATGCTTTCAGTCGAGGAAATGTTACACACATTCCCCAAGTCATTGATGAGGAAATTGAGCAGATTGGGGTGCTCGATGTATAGCTCGATAATCAGATCGAATCGCCCCGTGATCATGGTTACGGATTTCACATCGGGAAACTTTGATATTCTTTCAGCGAGATCCTTCCATCTCTTCGGAATTTGGAGCTTCACCAGTATAAAGATGAGCTGCTTCTATCCAGTAGTATCGGGGCTGATCAACCCCTTTATTTTCAAGTAACCATTATTGGTCATCTTATTGATGCGTTTCCTGACCGTATCTTCGGATATGGAGAATCTAGAACCGATTTCATTGTTAGGAATACAGCTATTTCCCCTCAGGATGTGGATAATGTTTCTGTCGTTTTAGTCAACCTACATGGCTGGCCATTCTTGTACCAAAAAATATCGGAACTACATATGATTGTATATCATATATGAGGAGAAAACGAACCACAATCATAATTTCAGGTTTCCCCATAAGGATGGAGCTTCATTCATTTACAACGACCGGGTACATGCGGGATGTATCGTGAAAGAGGAGAGATAATGACAATATAGTTAAAACAATTGATAAAAACATAATAGACCATGCTCCCGTTATGCGTTACACTACTAGCGCATGCAACTGTATGACAGTATTGTACATGAATGGTTGAACACAACCCAATTCAGAGGAGCCTATGAACATCATTGATGGATTCAGCCTTCAGGGGCACGCTCACCAATGGGCAGATGAGGACGATGCACCACCAAGCGCTGTCGCTTGTCGAGGATGTCGGCATCAAGATTCCCTACAAGTGAATCATACGCATGCTGGCGGATTACGATAGTGTAACGATTAAGGGGGATATTGTCAAATTTAGGGACGAGTTGGCCAAAAAGGCGCTGAGAGAGGCGAAATACAACGTACTCGATTACAACGGGGATGCATGGCTCATGGATGCTGGCGTGCATCATACGACCTATTGCGATCTGAACTCGATGAAGCTCCGCAAACCCACTTCACGGAATTTTATCAACATGACCAAGCTCGGAGATATACTCGATACAATCGGCTCCGCTGCTGTGATTCGCTTGACGTACCCGTACATCACCAATACATCCTGATGCACAATGTTTCCTACAGGTACTCGCGATACCGCTGCAACGACATCTACGAGCACATGGACAAGTCTATTCCGGCCCCCATTACCATGCTGTTCACATTGCTCCAGAGCATGTTCGAGTACCTTACCGGACTGACTATGCTGAACCTCATCAACACCAGTTCCCACAATTATATTGTGCCTGACGACGCCTTTGAGGCCGACCCCTTCGATATGAGGCACTCCATGTTCGTCTATGGTTCGGCGGAATATAACAGAGCGGCCCTGCACAAAATCGTCTTGTGCAATTACTACCACATACCGGCCATTGGCAAATCCCTCAATACTGCGGGTAAGAAGCCTGATGCGCAGGCGGCGTTCGAGGTAGGGTCGCATTCTCTCATCGCCCTTCTCGCAGGCGCAAGAGCTTTCAGGACTGCAGGACTCCTGTCCGCGGTTGAGGTATATTCAGCGGAGATTGTGGTCATTAACAGAGAGATCTTCAACTACCTGAAGAATGTCCTGAAGGAGGAGCCGTTTTTAGCCGAGCGTCTCATTGAGGAAGAAATCCGCGAAGTGGGTCTGGGGTAGGGCTTTGCGGGGAAAAAAAAGCACCTTTCACAATTTCAGAAAGGAGTTCTGGGAGCCCGGGTTCTTTTTGCACTCGAACCTCGGTCAGTGGCAGGAAATGGGGTCCAAATCGATCTGGCAATACGTGAACGAGCTGGTGAAAAGGAAAATACGTGGGTATAACTACAAGGCGGATTCGGGGATGTGGAAGGAGCTTGACCGTATTTACAGGAAAGCCCAGCAAGGACGGGGCACTCGAGGATTCATTCAAATTTTCCAGATAGACTTTTCCGGATACGCAATTTTAGGATGTGGAGTCGACAACGTACGAAGACCTGAAAAGCGCGTTGATAGAGGACTACGAGGAGGCTGCAGGAAATACCTCCCTGAAGTATCTCGTAGATGGTGAACCGCCGACCTGCATTCTTAACAAGGAGTTGCTGTCAGGCATGGATGTCGTGGGGGAGAAGTTTCAAAACTTCGAGATGTATCTGCCTGAGGTGCTCCAGTCGGCGGCGGCAATGAAGGCGCTCATTATAATGCTCTGTGACGCGGTGAAGATCATCCGGCTCAGGGAACCGGAGGCGAAGATCATGGCAGGCGGTGCACTGCTCGCCACGGAGTATGCCCGTGAGGTCGGATCCGACGGACTCACGCCAGATTCACCGGGAGCAGTCAATCTCGCGAAAAATCTCATAGGGGAATGAATTATGCGGCCAATTAGATATAACCTTGAAGGGGGATTTACGAATGATGACATCGATAGGATGTGGGAGGGGGCACTTCGGCTCATCGGACATGTGGGAGTGAAGGTCCCCCATGAAGGTATACGCATGCTGATCTCCGATTTTGAAGGTGTCCATTTTCGTGACGATGTGGTGTTGTTCGATGCCGATCTCGTGGAGCGTGCACGAGCTGCGCAGGATTACTCCGATTGGCCGGCTGAGTACGGTCCTGACAACCCGACTGTCATTGCAGGTGCCTATATCAAGAATGTCATGGATCCCGAAACGAATGAGATCAGACCGGCCCTGGAGAGGGACCTGATCGACTATACCAGGCTCTGCGACTCCTATGGATTCTATGGTCCACCGATCGTGAGACCGAACGATGTTCCAATCGAGATGCAGCGTATCCACATGTACAAAACTTCTTATGAATACAGCCGGTTGCATGCACATGGCATCCTGGACGTCGCGGGCTGGCTTAATCCGAATGACGCACGGTACGGCAGGGAGATGTGCAAAGCCGCGGGCAAGAGTTTCAGGCTCGA
The DNA here is from genome assembly GCA_964521865.1 of uncultured Spirochaetota bacterium. Lineage (GTDB taxonomy): Bacteria > Spirochaetota > B62-G9 > B62-G9 > DRHN01 > CAYSRJ01. The sequence continues at coordinate 19,112 of CAZFTJ010000003.1, forward strand.
CCTCTGGCTCGTGAGCCCCTTCACCGCACCCAGGGAAGGGCTTGACATCCTGTATGAGTTCAGAGATGAACCGGTCGACATGAATGTGTCCACAATGCCGGTGACGGGTACAACCGCGCCGATCAACATGATCGACTCCTATATGCAGAGCCTGGCGGAGCTTTTCTCAGCCATGACCCTAGTATACCTTCTCAACGAACGAAAATTAAAAAAGGGGAAAATACGGTGCGTTGTTGCGGACAATATCCGGGCCTATCCCTTCGATATGCGCTATGCCTCTTTCGTCTATGGATCGGCCGAAGACTGCATCGGTACGCTCTATCAGGCGCAGCTCAACCGTTATTTCGGAATACCCCTCGTCGCCAAATCGCTGTTGACGACGGGCAAAGGAGTCGATGCCCATGCGGCGGGTGAAAAGGCGGCCCATACCATGGCTGCCGTTCTGGCAGGCGCATATGTTTTCAGCAACGCCGGCCTGCTCTGTGTGGACGAGATTTACAGCGTTCAACAGCTCATTATCGACTGGGAAATCGTTCTGTTCTGTTCGCGGGTCATGCGCGGCTATGATTTTGACGAGAAACTTGATGCCCTTCGCGAGATCGAGGAGCTGGGACATTCTGGAACCTATCTCGATCGAGATTCAACGCTGAAAAATTTCCGAAATGATCTTTGGGACCCCGACATATTCACCCATCCGACCCTCATCCAGTGGGAGGAGCGTGGTTCAAGGGGGCCTGCACAGGTCGCGTGGGAAATCGCGAAGGAAAGGATACGGAGCCACACCTACAGGGCCGAAGATGATGTGCGGAGAGAGCTTGAAAAGATCTACCGGTGCGCATGGAAGAAGCTCGTAGGGTGACAGCTGCAAGTCGATGATGTTCATAAGCCATCGTGGTCAGTAATTATCGACAAAGAAATTTTCGCAGACGAAATGGCAAAAAAGGAAACGCTATTGAGTGATATTATTATATAATAAGTTATAAAACTATATTTTTTGCCCACCTGCTATACCTTCTGTCGTGCGACCAGGGAGGAGACCCATTCATACCAAGAAACATCTCAGTTTTCACTCATTACGTGATGTAATGAGTAAACATATCCGGAAAAAACTCGACACACGTCAAACTTCGAAGACAACATACGCATTTCACGACTGTTACATGAGTGGATTAGCGATGTTTTATTTACAAGACCCTTCTGCTATGTAGAAATTTGTCAACCCATTTCCATAAAAAAGTTCATAAAAAAAACCAGGATTATGTAAAAACGTCAATCACGTACAGTCTGCTATTCGATCTTACCAGTTTATTCTGGTAGACCAGTATACCGAAACGTTGAAATGGACCAAACTCTTAAACGGTGTTTTAATACCAAGAAGACAACGATCTCATCCCATCGTGATTTACGTATGATTTTCGTTTTTAATCCACCCTCGGCTTTTCAATATCTCCCCTCTTTATTCGTATTCTTGAGATATATTCATTTTTATGCCGTTTGAAAACTTGCAACTTTAATATTTTCAACTTTAAAAACACCCGGGAAGAGGCAGGTGATACCGTTTGGGCCTGCGTTTTAAGGATGAAGTAGTACACCACTAACCAGAAGACCTTTCAAGTATGCAAGCCGGAAGAGGGATACGTTTTTCCTTAATAGAAAAAAAACTTCTTTGAATCTCCTGTTTGGAGTCTCGTTAATACTCGGTAACATTCGAAATCAAGACATATTTCTTTGTAATACAGCTTTATACTTCATGCCCTATGCAGTAAAATTTTTCACCGAGAATTACTAATTACGGGGAAATTCCCGTCATCCTTCAAGCGGGAGATGCACGTAAAAAAACGAGCCCCTGCCGGTCTCGCTTGTGACCCTGACATTTCCGTTATGAGCTTCTACAATGGCCTTTACGAAGCTCAATCCAAGGCCGAGACCGGGCTGTGTCCGGTTACTGTCGCCACGGTACAGCCGTTCCCATATGCGGTCGATCTCCTCATACGGAATACCTTCTCCGGTATCCCGTACCGATATGACCGCCGAACCGCGATCGACCTCCGCTTCGATATGCACACTACCGCCTGCTTTTGTGTACTTTACCGCATTGTCCAGCAGATTGGCAAGCACCTGCCTGATGCGGCTCAGGTCGGCGGGAACAACAAGCCCCTGCTGTACGGAAGCGGCTACCGAAACACCCTTCTCATCCGCAACATAGCGATAGAGCTCCACCATGTCCTCGATAACCGGCGAAAGATCGACCCGTTCAATATTAAGCTTGATGGACCCGGTTTCAGCCTCCGATATGTCCATGAGCGTATTCAGCATGGTGAGTATATGCTCCGATTCCTCCATACAGTCCGCGAGCGCGTCCCTGCATTCCTGCTTCGTTTTTCCCTTGCGGAGTACATTTTCAGCCACTCCCCGAAGCCGCGTCATCGGCGTTTTAAGCTCATGGGCCACGCTGTCGAGCGCCTCCCGCATACCGTTTACGAGCTTTTCAATCCTCGTCAGCATGCGGTTGAAAAGTACCACCATATCGCCGAGCTCATCCCGTGCGCCTCTCTCGGAAATACGCGCCTCGATTCTCCCTGTGTCGATAATACTCTTCACGGTAGTATTGAGCTCATGGATCGGTCGAAGCGTGCGCGCGGCTAAAATAGAACCGCCTAAAAAGCTCAGCAGTATGAGAGGTACAATGACAAGAACTGAAATAGCGCGAAAGTGCTTCAGCACTCGTTCCCTGTCCTCGATATCCATGCCTATCTGAAGAATGTTGCCGTCCGGAAGCCTGAACGAGGATATCTCGAGAATATACTTCTCTCCGCCGACTTCCATACGGACGACACTCCGGTTTTTTCCGGTATCGACCTCCCTGAGCTTCTCAATAGCATACCGCCGCCACCTTTCCGGTATGAGAAGCATGATGGAGTTGTTCCATATATCCGCAACCCGGAGAAAGAAGAGCTTTTTTTCACCGAAAAACTTTTCGAACGTTATCTCTCTTCTCAGGAGGGCGACGCCGCCGCTCCGGTAGTACGCGCTGTACTCCAGCAATTTCAGCCGCACATTTTCATGATCATCGTGCACAAGAGAGGAATAGATAAGGAAGTATGTAAATCCGTAGAGAAAGAGGGAGCAGGCAACCACAATCCCCGAAAACAGTGCCGCAAGACGGAGGTTAATCCTTGTCATCCTCTTCAGGAGCTTTGAGAACATACCCGACCCCGCGTATTGTGCGAATCATCTTATGTTTGAAATCTTTGTCAACCTTGCTTCTCAGACGGCTTACGAGCACATCCACGACATTCGTCTGCGGATCAAAATGGTAGTCCCACACGTGTTCCATAATGACCGTTTTCGGAAGCACGTTTCCTTCATTGCGCATCAAAAACTCGAGCAGCGCGAACTCACGGGGCATGAGATCTATCTCCATGTCACCGCGCTTCACCTTCCGGGATACGAGATCCATGGACAAATCTCCGACCTGAAGCTGCACCGGAGATGCTGCCAGCGACGCCCGCCTGAAAAGCGCCTGTATACGCACGAGCAGCTCTGAAAATGAAAACGGCTTTGTGAGATAATCGTCACCGCCCGCTTTCAGTCCCTTGATCCTGTCGTCGAGCGTGCGTTTTGCGCTGAGTATGATGACCGGCGTATTGATATTTTTCTTGCGGAGCTTCTCTATGAAGGTCAGGCCGTCCATTCCCGGCAGCATGATATCAACGACGGCAGCGTCATAGGTAACCGATTCCCCAAAATCGAGCGCCTCTTCACCGCTCGTCACATGATCAACTGCATACCCCGCTTCCCGCAGGCCCTTTGCCACAAATGATGCGATTTTGCCGTCGTCTTCTACGATAAGAATTCGCACTGCTGTCTCCGGCTGATTTTATATTTACAGAGAACAGTCATCAAGTCCAATCAAAAACACCGGTTGATTCCCATGGCTCAATGGAAGACCTGTCCTTCATATAGTAATCCAATATCGGGAAATTGCAAAGAAACATACGGATACACGAGGCTGATTATGCGCCTGCCGACCGGTTATTCGTTCTCCCTCCATTTTATTTCAGCGGCATAGCGCTCGGAGATCTTCCTGAGGTCCGTGTATACCGCCCGAATATCGTCGTCTCTCCATGACTCGTTCAAAAAGAGCAGCGGCATCGCAATAACATCCGGTGTGAGTGTATTCGCAATATGTTCGTAGCCTGCGATAATCTCCCGGGCGGTTTCATCATTGTCGAAGTTAATTTCAATAATTCCCCCGCCCATGAACGCCTCTTTCAATACGCGAAGGTCGCCTTTCGAGTACTTGAACGAACAGTTCAATCCCATAATATCGACATCATGCTCCCGGTAGAAGTGGGCTGAGGGGTTGGGTCCGCAGTTATGAATCCGCGCGCCTCGAAATCCTGCGAGAATCCTGTTGTTGTACGGAATGCTGAATTTTTTAAACATCGACGGGCCGAGCGAAGCACACACGTCATCAGACACAAAACCCTTGTACTGCAGCGGCGCCCAGATCGGATCGAAATCGGTACAGGTGAGCCTTTCCAGCCCCCCGGCTGCCTTTATGATCTCGCGGTTGCACCTCATCTGAAGCTTTGTTACCAGATCAAGAAAATAGTGCATCGCATCCGGGGCATCGATGAATGCGGTATACATAAGATTCGTTTCGAGAAGGTCTTTCGCGGTATTCAACGGGCCGCCGAGGTCTATCCCCGTGAGGTACACGTCTTTCGGAAGAGTACGCCGTGCATAGTCGAGCCACTTCAGGTTATACGGCATCAGCCCGTCACTGACAGGATCAGGCATCACGAGATCGTACACCTCATTCATATTATCGATCACATACCCGTCCGCTCCCGGCGCCTGGTTCGGGTCATCGCTCCAGTGTACAGCCATACCGAACATGGTGGCTATGGTCATGTATCCCGGCCAGATCCGCATATACGGTATGTAATCGTCCGGAAGGCATCGCAAACACCTGTTTATATTCTTCACCATAACGTCGAACTGGAGCCGACCGTCTTCACACTGCTCATGCAGCGAATAGGTACTGAAATCATCCATCCAGACGTTGATGGGAATATGATCAACCTTTTTATACTCCCACACCCGGGCGATTGAGCGCTTTCTCCTTTCGATCTCCTGTAAGTCGATATCAGCCGTCAGTTCCATACAGCATCACACCTCTTTTGATATCGGAATTTCCGCAGGGATATGTGCCGGTCATGTCCCATGCCTTGCAGGCTACAACAGAACCGGGGCTACTTCCTCGATTGCCGTTGCAATCTGATCGCAGTCCTCCTTCATAAGCTATCGAGCGTATCCATGATCGCGTCGATCACATTCCCCTCCCAGTACAGCACATTACCGTAATTTCTCTTCTCATCTCAGAGAGAGGGACATTTTCCCATGGGTTTGTTCTATCTCGTTGATAGATCGAGCACAGCTGAGTTATCCTCCGGTTCAAGATCGTTCCAGATCGACTGTAATCCAAACCCGATCATCTTTTTTTTCGCATCGTCATCCGCCAGTAATTGTGCTATGAAAGCAAGGGTTTGCTCTGGAGGTGATTCGTCTCCGGCAAAATGGGCAATCATTCCAGACGCCATATACGGAGCTATCTGCAGAGCATCGTCCTGCGAAATCTGGAATTGGTCAATCAACATCGATGCCATTCTTTTATCGAGGCCCTTTTCAAGAAAGTCCTTCGCATAATCCTGAAAGGATTTTCCTCCTGTGTCGTAGTTTATTTGAGTTATCTTCCTGCTCGATACAATTAATTCTCCATTGGAACTCAGCTGTATGACCCTGTACGGACATGGATACGAAACCAGTGAACCTGTTTCAATGTCGAATATGATATTTTCGTCGTCGGTTGTTCTTTTGACAATATCCTGGGCATGAAAATGCCCAGTGAACATCAGGCGCATGCCTGCATCTGCGAACTCATTCGACACGGTTGTCCAGTTTTCAAGGACATAGTCGGGAAACATAATAGCTTCACCGGTAAAGTGCTCAACAAGGCCGTGATGCATCATGCCGAAGACAACTACTTCCTTTGATTGAGCCTCTTCAAGCTTTTCTTTTATCCATTTCAATGTACTTTCAGAAAATCGTCCTCCTGTCACAGGATGATCCGTATTTTCCTCATACATGCAGGAATCCATTGCGAGAATCCAGAGCCCGCTCGCCGGTTCGGCCACATAGCTCAGGGAGTTAGGATCTCTTTCCAGTGCTTCATCATAGCCAAAGTCCTTATATATTTCTGCAAACTCTGCCGCAGTGATGGATTTCTCAGGTATTGTTTGATCTCCTGAATAACTGCATGCATGGGGGTTGTCTATATCGTGATTGCCTGGAATGACATACACCCGCTTACCGGCCGTTTCAAGCTGTCTCAGATATTCTGCTACTTTTTGATGGCTCGTCAATTCACCATCCTTGGTGAGATCACCGGGGATCAACACTATCTCAGCATTTTCAGAGATGACCGACCGGATAAGGGATTTTAAAATCTCATCGCTCTGGGCAAGAAGCTTTCTGTCATTTTCAATATACGTATCAAATGCACTCCCGCTTGTTCCAAGATCAGGATCAAAATAGTGTGGGTCTGAAAAAACACAGATGCGAGCTACAGGAAATACAGTCGAGTCGTTGGAGCAGGAGGTTATAACTAAAACTGATAGTAAAGTCAGCCCTATTAAAATAAAGGTTGTCGCACAATAAAACACTTTACGACGCATAGTGGGCTCTTCTTGTAAAAATATTTTTCTTCGAGCAAAATATGCGAGAAAGAAACCACGAAATAGTTTCGATCACCGAGAGGGCATCAACAAGTATACAAGAATCACATCATGTTGTACATCTTAAATTCAACGAATAAAACAAACCCGGAGGCAACTAACCGCATGTTCATCCAACCTGCTGCCGGATATTCAGTCTATGCCTTTTCCTTTCCCCCGCCCCGCCTGAACAGGCGCTCAATATCCCAGAATATCATGTAAAGACTCGGAACAAGTATGAGCGTAACGGGCGTCGCGAAAAGAAGCCCGTATCCGAGCGTGAGTGCCATTGGCGACATGTACAGGCTCGTTCCGCCCCACCCGTAGGCAAGCGGCAGAAGCCCGGACACAGTAGTGAGTGTGGTCAGCACAATTGCACGAAGACGGTTCGTCCCTCCCATTGCCACGAGCTCCCTGCGTTCCATGTCGGGAAACTGTTTCCTGAGCTCGTTCAGATGGCTTACCAGAACAAGCGAATCGTTCACCACCACGCCGACCAGACCCACGGACCCGATAAGTGCGAGGAAGCTGAGCGGTTCGCCGTGAATTGCAAGCGCAAGTATGACCCCGACGAACCCGAAGGGAATGGCAATGAGCACCAGCAAGGGCTGCGTGAAGGAGTTGAACAGTAAAACGAGGAGAAAGTAAATTCCAACGACGGCGATTGCAAAGGTGGTAAGAATATTGGTGATCGATTCCTGACTCTCCTGCGCTTCACCGCTAATCCGAAGCCTCAGCCCGGGATAGCGATCATCGTAACCGCTGAAATGCTCAGCCATCATATCTGTCACCTCCAGTGAGGTGATGATATCGGGATCCACATCGGCCTCCACCGTAGTCGACCTCTCGCCGTCGTAATGACGGTACGCGTTCGGCCCCGGCCCCTGTTTGAGTGTTGCCACATCTTTCAGCTTGATCAGGCGGTTGGAGGCATTGGGAACGGCAAGGCTCATGAGAAAGCGCTCATCCTGCCGGGCGCGTTCCGTAAACTGAACGCGGTAATCGACGTCCTCGTCTCCATCCCTGAGAGACGTTACGACCTGGCCGTCGTAGGCGATACGCACATTCTGCGCAACATCCGCCACGGTGAGCCCCACACGTGCGAGTCTGTCGTAATTCAGATTGATCTCTATCTGGTCCTTCCCGAGTTTGTCGTCACGATCGATGTCCTTCACACCCTCGATCGAAGAAAGGTAGTCTTCTATCTCGTCTGCAAAGCTGGCTCTCATTGCGTCGTCGGTACCGAGTATCCTGAGACTGATCGCCTTTCCCACAGGCGGACCGCCGGCGTTGATCTGGTAGGTAATCTTTTCGTATCCCGCAAGCACATCGGTCTTATGCCGAAGCTCGTCCACGATTTGAGCCGCGGTGCGGTTTCTAGTTGAAAAGGGGGTGAGGTTTACGACGATCTGTGCGTAGTTTTCGGCTCGACCGACCCAGCCTATCTGGCCGACACGGGTAACGTAGTTGTCGAGCTCGTCTGCGGGAATGTCTTCGATAAGGGCCTCTACCTCCTTCACCTTTTTGGATGTCGCCTGCAGGGAAGAGCCCATCGGCAGCTCAACGAGAATCCAGAACTGTTCGGCGCCTCTCTGAGGGAAAAGTATGAAATCCATATTTTTCTGCATGTAGCCCAGAGCTAAAAAGATTACACCGATAAAAATCACAAATATGAAGTACCGAATCCGGAGAAATACCAGAGCGATTTTGTTATAGATCTTCTTGAGACTCTCGAACCACAATCCGATGGTCTCTCGTTCCGATTTCATCGACCGTCTCTCCATCCCCCGTTTCAGGTGAGACGGCAGGGCGAACACCGCCTCGAACAGGGAGATAAAGAGTGCGAGACTTACCGTGAGGGGAATGACAAAGATGAACTTCCCAAGCATACCCTTAATGAAAAATATCGGTGCAAATGCTAAAAAGGTTGTGAGAACGGTGGTAAGCACCGGAAAGAATACCTCGTTCACTCCATTCACCGCCGCATCGAGAGGTGATTCTCCAAGATGCTTCCTGAACATGATGTTTTCCGAGATGATGATGCCGTCGTCGACAATGATGCCGATTACTAGAACGAGCGATGCGAGCGATATGCTGTCGAGATACGTGCCGAAAAACGGCATGAGGAAGAATACGCCGCACATGGAAACGGGAATACCCATGGCTACCCAGAAGGCGGTTCTGAAATTGAGAAATATCGTAAGCATCGCCACCACGAGCACCAGGCCGATTGCCATATTTGCAAGAACGGTCTGAAAGCTGTCTCGAACGTAACCGGAAAGATCGTTGGCCGACGTGATCTGTACCGGACCGTACCGGTATATCTCCGGCCCGGCAGGCTCCCGCGTCAATCTTGACTTCAGAGATGCTATAAATCCCTGCCCCTCTGCTTCCTCCGCCGGGTACTCCACGTACCCCCCCAGTACTCCCTTCGCCGCCTCCTGCCGCATGAGTTTTTTTATGGCCCTGACCGTTCGGATAATATCCGCATTTTCGGATTTATTGACCACAAAGGATATGGCGGTTTTCCCGTTCATGCGGGAGATTATGTCCTCATCCTTGAAATCGTCGCTGACAATGGCGAGGTCTTTCACCTTGATGAGCGGCCCCTCGAATGTCGATCTCACGATTACGTCACCGACATCGAGAGGTTTTCTGAACTGTGCGAGCGTTACCACATTCTTCTCACTGGTGAACGATTCGAAGGTGCCGCCCGTTGACCTGATATTCCGCGCCTGTATGGCCTGTATGATCTCTCGGAGTGGAATCTGATACTGCTCCATTCTTCGCGGATTGACTTCGACCTTGATCTCCCTGGCGCGGTAGCCGTACGTGTCGAGGCTCGATACCCCGGGCACCTCCTTGAGCTTTTTTTCGAATTGCTTCGCAACATCCCGAAGCTCGCGGTACTCTACGTCACCCGTGATTCCGACTTCGATGATGGGAAAAATCGCCGTGGTTATTTCCGTAACAAGCGGAGAATCCGTTACCTCCTCGGGCAAGTCGGTCACCCTGCCTACCGCTTCGCGGATGTCGGATTTGACCTTGTCCGGGTCCTTGCTGTCGGGGTCGATGGTCACATCAATGAGCGATAGATTCTCCATGGAGGTGGACGTCATCCTGTCTATGCCGGTCACATTTTTCAGCTCGTCTTCGAGCTTGTTGGTTACATTAAGCTCCACATCCTCGGGTGAAGCTCCCGGGTATGCGGTGGTAATCACGACCTCTCCGATGTCGACTTCGGGAAACTGGTCGCGTTTCAGGGTACGCAGCGAATTGATACCAAGCATAACAATACCGATCGTCAGGAGGGTTGCCAGCATATGGCGCCTCGTAAAAAAATCGAATACCTTTTTCATGGCTGATTCTCCTTTTTTCACTCGATAACGTATAACGTGTCGAGCAACGCCCTATACTGCAGCATAAGCGTCTGGTAGAGATAGGCGTTGCCGGCATAGGTGAGCAGAGCCTCCTCTTCGCCGTCCTCGCTCTGTATTACGAAAGTGAGCTGTCCTCTGCCCTGGTTGTAGAGCTTGAGCTCCTCTCCGGTCTTCACCCGGGCAGATTCGATCTGCTTCCGGTTCAGGTCGAGTATGTCCTCCAAGTCCCGAATACGAACCAGGAGGTTGATCATGGATGCCTCAAGCTCACGTTCAAGGCTCTTCTTCTCCTCATCGATCAGTGAAATCTGCTTTTCGAGCTTCTCGAGCTGAGCCTTCACCGTATTGCCGCCAAGAGGCCTGGCAAAAACGAGAGAAACCGCCGCGTCCGGATGGTATATCTCCAGGGAATCTCCGAATACCTCATCCCTCCCGTACAAACCGGCGGTTACGCTCAGGTCGAGCCGTGCGCGTTCCTGATCTTTTACGCCTTCGCGCTGATACACAACCTGTTCCCTGAGAATATCGAAGGTTTTGAGCATACGGGACCGGGATTTCATCTCCGCCATTACCTGAGCGGTTTCAGGCAGTGTGACGAAACGGTACAGGTCGTACATCGGCATTCGACCGTACATCTCGTCATTGCCGGCTATAACGGCAAGCTCCGCCTGCTTCGCCCTGCTCTGCGACCGGGCAAGCACGAGCCCCTGCTCGGAAAGCCGCAGTGCATCCTCAGAACGGAGCACATCAACTCTGTCCACCAGATTTGCCTCGTAGCGTTTTTTGACCTGTTCGAGTCCCCTTCGGGCGATCTCGAGCCTTTGCTTTCTGATAGCAGCTTCCTCCTCATAATACGCCCAGTCGAGAAACCGTACCGCTACGTCCAACATGAAATTCTCCTCGTTCTCGTAGGCCTGCATTTTCGTGAAATCGATGGTGTAGCCGCTCAGCCCGTACTCCAGCCGGTCCAGTTTTCCCTTCCAGTTCTGAAGAAGCGGCTGGGTGAAGGTGGCGGCAACTCCGTGCCGATAGACATTGCTCAGGCCCAGATCCGAGTTCATGTGCGTGTACCCGCTCGTTAATGAAAGGTCTAACCGGCCGCCGGTATTCCATATGGACCTTCCGAGTCCGGCCTCGATGCCGGCGCTGTGCATTTCATTGGCATTGTATTCCGGTGCGCTCCCCTTACCCAGATACGAATAGCTCGGCGCAACGTGGAGCTGCCAGTCCTGCGAGCCGAGCAGGCTTTCGGCCTGTTTCTGTTCGATCTCCACCGACAGCCGCTCCTGCTTAAAATACGGATGATTCGCCTTTACCAGATCGAAATATTCGTCGAGCGTAATCCCTTTCGGCTCTTCCTGGGCGAAGGCATTGAATAAAACGTATACAAATAGTACAGTTAACAAAGAAACAATTATTTTCATGGCTTTCCTCCTTATAGTGATGTGCGGTACGGTATCGGGTTCCGCCGAATCTCGTAACACCCGCGAATTCAGCTATTCTACCATTTTTTGTAAATAAATGCTTGTATTTAATTCGCAGCGCTGCAGTGGCCGTCCCGGTGTATACTTATCCGTATCACGTTGACTATCTTTCGCTTTCATACACCTGTTATCAGGACTCTTCGCATCCGAACAATGCCTGCGTACTACACAGCCTCGAGCTTGAAAACTTCGATTGCATTGTCCCGGAGTATTTTCTGCTTGATCGTGGTGGGAATGTCTGCAAGAAAAATCCTTGTCAGGTGGGAACGGTGGTCGAACCAGGGAAAATCTGTACCGAAGAGCAGTTTATTGTGCGGCAGCGATGCCATCATATTCTCGAAGAAATGATAGTCGTATATGTCCCCTGCACAGTCGGTGTATACGTTCTTGTACATATCTGCCATCCGCACGGCCTCCTGCCTGCCGCTTCCCCGCCCGCCCGAGTGTGCGAGCACGAAGCGTACATCCCGGTATTTCCGTACATACTTCTCGAACTTCTCAGGTGTTGAAAACCTTTGGACAGGATTATACGTCGAGACGCTCCAGGAGTGAGCAACGATCGGAAGATCGTTTTCAGAGGCAAATTTCCATACAGGCTCATATGAAGGGTCATCTGCCGGCGTTCCGTTGAACGACGGGTGAATCTTTATGCCCTTGAATCCGGGCCAGTCACACGCCTTTTGCAGCAGAGCGAGGTCGTTTTCTCCATCGTGTGGATCGTAAAATCCCAGGTAGAAGATTCTCCGGTTCAACTGTTCGAACTCCCTTCTTGCCCTGCAGAGCTCCTGTTTCCTGTAACCGGTTATTGCACGCATTGAGGAGAGGTTGATGGAAAACTGGATTCCAAACTGGTCCATCCGCTTCAAAAGCTGTCCGGCATCGATTTCCGGTGAAAAAAAGATATTGGGAAACCCCGTGTGAACGTGCGCATCTATGATAAACGGTGTCTTCATATTTTCACTTCCTGCAGTATGCGTTTTATATTTCCTCCCGCTATCAATTGTTTTTCCTGGGAAGACAATTCGGCATCTGCAATCATACCCATGGCAGTATACGCATCGTTTACCGGCAGGAATGAGCCGTATAAAAACCGGTCGGCGCCGAACGTGCGGACCGCGTGTGCAACAAAATCAGGGCCTGCAAAATTGGATATTTCAAGGCATACATTCCTGTTCTCTGTCATAACACCGTACAGGTTCCTGTTCTCATACAGGATCTTCTGCCACTGGGATTCGACGATAACCGTAAGATCGGGATGGGTTCGGGCCAGGGTGTGAAGTTGCTGCCAGTCCACCTCGACATGCCAGATAAAAAGAGGGATGCGATATTCGACGCACCACTCGCAAAGCCCTCCAACCGACCAGGGCGCAAGCGTAAAGTGATGCGTTTTCGGAAAGAGCCTCACTCCCCGGAGATGAGAATCAGGTTTGCCCGATCCCGGGTGAGGGGTCTGCTCGTGAGGAATAAGCGGCAGGCCTGTCCATATTGTGTACACACTTTCAGGCAAATCCTTTATGCACCCAATCAGCGCCCTGTTCCCGTCCTGGGCCGACACCGTCACCCCTTCCCAGTGCGACACAAGAGCTCCTTCAATCGAAAACTCCTCCAGCATCCTTTCCAGGTCTGCAGCGCTCCATTCCGCAGCCAGTGGGAAAAAAGCAGGCCTTCCGAGCCAGACATTGGAGTCGAAAAACGACAGTTTCGAAAGGGCATCCCGCTTCTTTTCCGCAATCTCCTGTATGATTTTTTCATACCGCATCTTCTGCTTCACTCCTCTCCTAATAGTTCTTTCATATTTCGTACTTTTCCGGTTTGTTACCCAAGTCTTCCCTTTATTTGTATAATTCTCGATGCAGAGTATGATGCGAAAGAACTATATCGAGATATCCTCCATTAACATTCGAAAACAAGGAAATAAGGCGATGTTCTTAACATTTAATATCGAACAGGCTTAAATTGTTCAAGGGGATGATATGTCGCTTTATCATATGAGCCGGTGTCATGGGAAATAATGTCACTTCTGATATCGAACCGATATTTTTAAATAACAATCTCAACAAAGCTCATAATATTTTTTCAAATAATATATTCGTTATTAAATCCATATTATCCGCGAAGCGGTATCCTTGTAAGTTATTATCTATCTCTTCTGAGTGTTCGATCAGTTTATCTGCCAGTTTTTTATACATGTAAATATTTTTTACAGCGAGTTTTAACGATTTTAATCTATCATCTCTTGGATTTTGATAATCAATCTCCTGAGTACCATCATAATCAGTTCTATTTAGGTAATAATAAAATTCTAAATTGTCCCAAAATGCAATAGTTCCTATAATTAGATCTGGATCTGCATCCCTGTAATTATCATTTAAATGAATAATACCAAGCCTATTATGTTCATGTAAAAATACAATGTCTTCGGCTAAGCTTTCCTGAGCCTGCAAAGCATGACCGGTATCTATTACACCTTTAAAATTATCCATACCAACATCATGAAATAAAGCCATCATTTTACCAATGTTTCCTACATAAAATCTTTGTCTTGGATCCTTTTGCTTATACTCTATACATATTGTCACCTTTGGATTATATGAGCAAATTTTTTGAAAACTCTCTACCATATTTTTCCAGCCGTCTGAATAATTTGTTTGAAAAGGATAATCAAAACCATCGTGTGCCGGCCATATCATAACCTTCGCCCCTGGTATTTCAGCTGCAAAGTCAATTGCTTCTTTACATAATATAAAGTTATCTTCTCTCACATTTTTTTCATTAGTGCAGAGAGCTCCATGCCTCCATTTTCTATCATCATAATTAATGATTGTTAAATCGCCAGGTTTCAAGTTGTAATCTGCAAATAATTTCAAAAGTTTATTCGGATCATCCGGAAGAGGGTCCGGGGGCCAAGTTATTCCCTGTCCATGAAGGCCAATAATTTCAGACATTATTTCTAAACGCCTCTTTAAACCTATTTCCCCATGATATCCGCCCGGAACGTATCTTTCTGCATAGGTATCAAATACTACAGCATCTGCCATTAAACGCATTTTCATTTTCTTTCTCCACTTTATTTTTTTACCAGTATATGGATAACCCCATAATAACCACACCCTAATATTTATTCAGGTTATTTATGTGAAAATACACTCGGCAAGTATTATCCAAACAACCTCAAGTATTTATCGTACGCTTCATCCCATTTATCTTCTTCATTTGGTTCATAACCAACCACATTCGAAGAGGCCAGAGATATTTGCCTACCTTCCTCTAAGGTTTTAATTTCACCAGTTCCTCTCAGTTGTATTAAGAGATTTCCTACTGATGTTGTTTCCTCTGGACCTGCCATAACCGGAAGCCCTGTTGCATTTGCAGTCCATTGACACAACAATTTATTTGCAGAGCCTCCCCCAACTAGATGCAGAAAATCTATTTTCTTATCAATGAATTTTTCCAAAGCTTCAAGATCATAACGAAATCTCAAAGCTAGACTTGCATATACACATCTAGAAATTTCCCCTATATCTTCAGGAATTTTTTGTCCTGTCTTCTTGCAATATATTATAATCTTTTCTGGCATATCTACTTGAGGTTCACAAAAAACTCTATTATCAACATCAATAAAAGACATAAATGGCTTGGTTTTAGAGGACAATTTTACAATTTCATCCCATGATATAACTTTTCCTTTCTCTTTCATCCATCTCGCTCTGCACTGCTGAATTACCCAAAGTCCATTTATATCCTTGACAAAAAGATTTAATCCTTCTGCACAACCTTCATTAAAAAATCCAGTTCCAACGACCTCCTCTTTTATTATGATGTTTTCTGTTTCAATTCCAATAACGCACCAAGTGCCCATACTGATAAATGCCCAGTTTTTACTAGTATCTGCTACCGGTATACCGGTAACTGCAGAAGCAGTATCGTGACTGCAAGGAGCAATAACCTCAACGGGGTGGATTTCCAGTTCTTTACTCACACTGTTTGAAAGCTTTCCGATTTTATTTCCGGGTTGTGTTATTTCATTAAAGATTTTTTGAGGAATACTTAACTTATTCAGTAACTTATTAGACCATTTTTTATTTTTCTGGTCAAACATGAGTGTTGTAGTAGCATTAGTAAACTCGTTACTTTTTTCTCCAGTTAAAAAATAGTTGAATAAATCCGGTATCATTAAAAAATTATGCGCATTATATAATTCAGGGGCGCTTTTAAGTTTTAATGAATACATATGAAATAGACTCACCTCTGATGTGAGTTGGCCACCTGTCATACCGAACACTTCTTTGATAGGGATAACTTTATATACTTCTTTAACCGCTTTGGCCCTTTCTTCGTCTCTATAATGAACCGGATTTGATATAAGATTTCCACTTTTATCTATTAGCCCAAAATCAACTCCCCATGTATCAATAGCCATCGATGCTATATCGCTGTATTTTTTAAAAGAAATCTGTACACCGATTTTTAATTCCGAATACAACCTGAGAATATCCCAATAAAGTGTTCCCGCTGCATATACCGGTCTATTTTCAAAGCGAAGAGTTTCAATAAAAGAAATTCTTTCCCCATCAAATCTGCCGACAAGGACTCTTACATTGCTTGCACCAAAATCAAATATGAGATAATTTTTATATTCCATCATAATTCCCAATTAAACATAATTCATTTTTCTTAAATTATATTGTTACAGAATTTGATAAAGTCATCTCAACAGAAGTTCAATATTAATCATCTACAGGAAATTCCTTTTTAGGATCGTTGCATTGTTAACCTCTTTTTACGTTATCGATCATACTATTCAACTTTAGTCTATAATACTTGAACAAATTCCAGTGTATATCAGGTGGTATTAAATGATCTCCAAATGGTATATAGCCACCAGTTTTTAATACTTCATTCACAGGACTTAAAATTTCATTAATCCTATCTTGTCCATATTGAATTTCAGATTTTGGTATTCCTCCCATCAGCTGTAGTTCACTAAAACATTTCCTCACCCTCACAAGATCCATTCCACAGCTCACTTCTATGGGATACATTCCGGTAACACCCGCCTCGATAAAAAGAGGGATTAAATCAAAACAATCTCCATCAGTATCGATAAAAATAATTTTCACTCCACGATTCTTTAAGAATCCTGTGAGCCTTTTGTAATAGGGAATCATAAATTCCTTTATCATTGAAGGAGAAACCATTGAACCAGTTCCAGCAGATACGTCTTCACAAAAAACAAAAAGATCCACATCAATTTCCGATAATATCTCAGAGTAAACAGCAATCCACAATTTAGTGAAGGTATTCTGAATATCGTGAATAAGTTTTGGATCATCGAAATAGGCATAGAACAGGTTTTGATACCCCATAAGATGAGCTAAAGTCATAAAGTATCCATGAGGGTATCCTCCTAATGCTAAAGGATAGTCTCGATTTTTATACTTCTCTATAAGCTCATTCCAATTGGAAGGAAATCTTCCTCGTATATCTTTTATATTGAGTCTTTCTTCTTTCAGTTTATTCCAGCTTTTCCAATTGCTTATTACCCATTCAACACCGGTAGGTATCACACCAGTCTTCTTTATGAATTTTCTTTTGATGCCATCAATATCTATATAGGTTAAATAATTAGCATCTTCTTCCAACACTTCTACTTCGAACATGGGGTGAAATAATAAATTGACGTTTACCAATATCTGACTCCTATCCATTCTAAGCTCATCTTTAACATCATTATCAAGGGGAAAACTTTGTGTTGGCCAGTATAATCCTCCACCAATGATACCAACACCTGATGGAAGCTTTCCTCCATCGATCGATATCCATGCAGGATTATACAAAGAAGATGTAGGAGTTGAAATATTATTAGGGATTTTCGGATAATTTTTCTTTGGTAATCCTTCTTCATACCAATGTTCTACCGTTTCGCCCCAGTATCCAAACTCCCATTTTGGAGGACTCACCGTTGTATTAAAATTTTCCATTACTTCCACGAACCTTTCTCTTAAATTCATTTTCGACCGCCCCTTTTTAAAAAAGTTATGAGAGTCTCATATATTAAAATGCTTTTTTTAAAACCTCCTCCCTTAAAAATTCCACTATTTTCATGGAATTATTTTTGGATTGAATTTTTCTAATTTTTTTCTTATCAACTCTCGATACTATTTCAGAAATAATTTCCATATTCTCAATACTCTGAATACTAATATCCTCCCATCCTTCTCTATATGGAAATAAATCCAAACTGAACCACCCGTTATACCCAATTTCATCAAGCCAATAGAAAAGTTCGAGTGTTTCCCAAAAATGAACTGAACCAACGGCCATATCATCATCCCAGTATCTGAAATTATCATTTACATGGAGATGAAAAAGTTTTTCATAAAGACTCAGTAATACTGCTGATTCAGCCATATTTTCATAAGCCATCAATGCATGACCTGTATCTATTGTAACGCCGACATTTTCCATTCCAGTATCCATGGCAAGCAATAAAGCTTTCCCGATAGTTGCTACGTGGCAATGCGTTCGCGGTTCCTTTATTTTATACTCAATACAAAACTGAATACTGTTATTATAGGTTGCAATTTCCTTAAGACTTTTTCTTAAATTATTCCAATTCTCTTTATAATTAACCTGTAATGGATAATCGTATCCTTCCTGACCCAACCAGAAATTTATTTTATTGCATCCAGCCTGTTTAATTTCATCTATTCCCTTCTTTAAATAATCCATACATTCTTTTCTCAGTTTTTCATCCGGATTTGTTAACGTACCAAATTTATATTTAGGATTTGTGGAAGTATCGATTTCGACCATGGCAATTTCAATTCCATACCTTTTTATAAGTTCTTTCATTTTTATTCCATCACCATTGGGAAAATCTCCGGGCCATCCGAGCTCAACCCCTGACAATTTTTCAATTTTATTGATTCTCTCCAGCACCTGTTCTATTTTCAGCGATTCATGATAACCAGCAGGGACAAACCTATCCGGGCATGCACCGAACACTGCAGTTCCAGTTGCATATTTTTTTTTACTCATTCCTGACTCCTCTATTAACAGGTTTCTTTATATATCATTTTAACAAATTATTATTCTGCAAATACTCATCAATCTCTCTCTGAGATTTTAAAACACCTATTTGCATTTTGTAGTTTACAGACTCCTGCGGTTTTAAATACTTCAAATCGCCTCGCTCTTTTTGTTTATTTCGCCCTTCAACTGTGCAGTTACCCGGCTCAAAACCTATAACATATTCTCCTTTATTCAATCTTTTCCATAAATTAAGGTATGGAAAATCCTCCTTTAAAAATTTCAGATAGATCCCCAATCCGGATTGATTATTAATATACCGATTTATAAATACAATATTGCAGAAACCACTTTCATCTTTAGTCAGATCAATAATGTACACAAGTTCCGGATATTTTTCGTCTGGCAGAGTAAAGTTGTTTATCTTATCAATATAGTTTTTTGTGGTATTATCTAAGGGTTCGGCAGTTATGTATGACATAAAAAGCTCTGATTTATTATCGAGAAGGGGATAACCAATATTGATATGATAAAGAAACATATGCGGAACTGAATAAAAGCTCCTATTTTCTACTTTATCACTAATGATGATTCTCGCATCACCCATTTTTGTTTCTATTATCCTTGATAACCTTAAATTTTCACCTTGCCCTGAAGCCTCAATAATATCGCCTTCAACTTTTAAAATATAATCATCATCATTCCAATATGATTTATAACTAACATTTTTTGCAGGTGTATTAGATATCCTGCCGTGACCGCCAAACTCCTCTTCCTCTAAATACGCACCACTATCAACACATGGTGAACCAACATTAGATAAACCGCAGGTTACCAGCAATCCTCCATAAAAACTCCTTAACCATTCCCATCCTTTTGAAGAATAAAAATAAGGTGAGACCGGACCGGTTCCACTTCGCCAATTCAAAGGGATACTCATATACTCTGCATAGAAAATATCCAATCCCCTGTCTGGTAATACAATGAACCTAAGCCCACTTCCAGTTCTAAATTCAAGTCCTCTCACACTTTTTGCCATCCCGTCGTTATACATAAACGACTCGATACCGCAAATTTGTGATATATCACCTACAAACTCAGTTAATTTATTTTTATCGATATTTTTCCCAAAAAGTATAGGCATTTGTCCCCCCAATATACACTGGAGTTAATTCATGAGAAAAATGAACCTGTATAAAGCCACTGATACCATTATGCGAACTTCTTATTTTCTTATCAGTTATAGTCTTATCCATTATAAATCTGGTTGTTTACACCAGAATTTTATCACAGTAATAATTTCTTATTTATTCCAAGTACCTTAAAGTATTGACTAAATTAAGGTAAAAACCATTAGGCAAGTAATAAATGGACCCTTTACGATTAGCAAGTTCACTTGGTTTTTAATTAAATTAAAAATAGGGGTATTCAGATGTTTATTCTTTACCTAATCAAAAATTTCATCATGATAGATTAAACCTTGTCTGGGTTCGACATTCGCTCCCGTCCAGTAATCCTTAGGTATTTCAACTACATCATTTCCAGCACTTATCATCCTGGCGTAATAATACAATTTTGATGTATTTTCTATTAATTCCGTAATCGTAACAGCTTCCAAAATACTATCGCCCAGTGAGAATATTCCATGATTTCTTAAAATAAGAGCATAATTTTTTTTTAGTTTTGGTAGAGCGGCTTCAGCTAAATCTTCCGCAGATGAAATAAAAGGAATTGACTCAATATCTCCAATATACCAACTTGGATCTTCATAAATCCTATAATTTACATCATAGGTCGTACAGTAAAAAGCGGTCGTAATAGGGGGGTGTGAATGAATAATAGCTTTTATTTGAGGTCTTTTATTGTAAATACCAATATGAAGTAAAATCTCTGAAGTCGGCTCATGTTTACATCTTAAACACTTATAGTTTTTAATTTTTTCATCAGATATATCAATAATGCATATATCCTCTAAAAGCATATCCATAAGGGGCACCCCTGTGGGGCTACATAAGATAATTGTTGGGATACTGGTTCTAAGCGATATATTTCCCCCGGGTCCTGCTAATATCCCTTCCGCATGAAGTCTCTTGCAAGCATTTATCATTCTATTTGCAAGTTTTTTAAACTCTTTCGTTTTAATCATACTTAGATCCAATTTCTAAATTTTTATTATTCTGGCAAAATAAGCTTGTAATTTATTCAATCTTAATATGGATGTAAAAATAAAATGTGAATCGTCCGAGGCCAAACGATCGGTTAATTTCCTAATTTATACACTACTTCTATAAAATGCATTTTATTATTATAATAACTCAGCACCTGTCATATGTTTCACTACTTCTTCTGGCCTTATATTCGATTTGGGTTCTGAAGCGATCTTACGTCCACCCCTTAGTATAAAAATTCTATCTGCCACGTTATATACATGGGTAAGATTGTGGCTTATAACAATAACAGAAGCACCGTGTTCCTTTAAAGTTGATATAAAATCTAATACTTTTCTGGCTTCCTTTACTCCTAATGCTGCTGTGGGTTCATCCATGATAATGATTCTCTTGCCCCATGCTACAGCTCTGCCAACAGCAAGCGCCTGTCTCTGTCCCCCAGATAGATCTCCTACTTCTGCTTTTAAATCCGGAATATCTATTTTTAATTTATTCATGATCTTTGATGTTTCTTTTTCCATCTTCTTATAATCCACAATTCTAAAAAATGGTTTCTTTATTTCTCTCCCCAAAAATAGATTTTCAATAACATTTCTGCTGTTTACAAGTGCTAATTCCTGAAATACTGTTTCAATCCCTCGTTGTTTAGCATCATGTGGACTATTAAACACAACCTCGTTGCCATTAATATATATTTTGCCTTTATCTGGTCTATAAACTCCTGATAATATCTTTATTAAAGTGGATTTCCCAGCTGCGTTATTTCCTACCAGAGCTAATATCTCATTTGGATACAATTCAAAATCAACATTTTCTAATGCATGAACTCCACCAAAGTATTTGCAAATTCTTTCCATTTTTAGTAAAGGTAGATTATCGTTCATCACTTGAACTCCACATCCTAATTTAAAACAATTTATGAATCAAACTATTGTCAGTTAATTTTCAGATATCTCGGTAAAAATCGAAATTACAATAAAATAAAGAAACAGATGAGTTAAATAACTAGTATTTTTAATAACTTTTTATTTTTGTTTAAACTCAATTTGATTTAAATATATCGCAAAAATCAATAGCGATCCTTTTGCAACATCCTGCCAGTAGGATACTACATTTAAAATAGTTAATCCGTTTCCAATGGTCGCTATGATCAAAACTCCAAAAATTACTCCTACAATTTTCCCTCTCCCCCCAAATACACTTATTCCACCAAGAATAGTAGCGGTTATTACATCCAGAGCAGTTGTTAACCCCACCTTTGGAACCCATGAGCCAAGCATTGACATAAAAACTGCTGAACCCAAAGCTGAAGAAAATCCGCTCAATACAAATGCTAAAAATATAACTTTATTAACATCGATCCCCAATAGTTCACAGGCAAAAGGGTTTCCTCCCACTGAATAAATATTCCATCCGAAGGTGGTATTTTTCAGAATAAAATATCCAAATAAATATGAAATTATCATAATGATGAAAGCTGTAGGTATTATTCCAAAAACACGTCCTGCACCTATAAAATCGAAAAAAGTACCGGGTGGGGTATAAATAACTTTAGCTTTTGAAATAATTAGAGATACTCCCCGAAAGATAGCCATTGTTCCTAAAGTGGCGATCAATGAATTCACCCTTAATCTGGTAACAACATAACCATTTATTGCTCCTAAAAAAATACCAGTAATTAGAGTAGCCAAAATTGCTATCCCTGAATGCATTCCTATTAATAGTAAGTATGGGCCGACCATCCCGCTCAATGCTAAAATTGAACCAACAGATATATCAATATTGGCGGTTAAAATTACGAATGTCATTCCAACTGCTATAACTCCATTAATGCTCGAATACATTCCTATATTCATTAAATTTTTGACCGAAAAAAAATACGGAGATAAAATAGAAAATATGATCAATAGCAGAATAAGCAAAATTGGTAAAGATAAGTTACTAAGCTTCAATTGCTTTGACATGTTGTTTCTCATGGTTGTAACCCGGGCTTTTCTCAGTTGATATTTATATGTATTACTGAATTGAGTCAGTCTGGAGATAAACATTATTACCTCCAGACTTTATTTAAAAAATTATCTATTTCACATACTGAGGATAGTAATCTTTTAAATTCTCAGGAGTCATCTTTGCGAAAGGCCCAAATGTATACCTCTGCAACTTTTTACCATTAAGTATATCTAATGCCATCTTTAAGGTATACTCCCCATCCTTTTCGGGGAAGGTAGCAACCGCACCAATATAATTAGTGTCCGGGGCAAGCATTGTTTTTATACCCGCTTCATCACCTCCAATACCACAAATAGCAACATCCTTAAGTCTGTTTTGTTGCTGTGAGGCTTTCCAATATCCTATTGCTGCTTCATCGTTCAATGTTGAAACAAGGATATGCTTAGAATTTGGATGGGCTGTTAAATATTCACTAAACATCTTTAACGCTAGTTGCTGATCGGTATCGGTATCTAAATCGGTAATACTAAGTATATTCCCTTCTCCGAGTCCTTCTTTCAACTTTTCAAGAGCTCCTTCTCTTCTCTGGTAAACAATTTCACCCGATATTAATTCTACGCCAAATACTAAATCATATTTATCACCAGGCCAATTCTCTTTTGCCCATTCGGTGAGCATTTCCCCAGTTGCCCTGCCTGTACCCATATTGTCTAATCCGAAAAAGTAAGTACCTTCGCCATAATCAACATCAATGCATATCAATGGGATGTTAGCATTCCTCGCTTTTTCAGCAATTTTATCTTCCACCCCTAACCAGGCTAAAATGATAATTACATCAACCTTCTGGGAAATAAAGTTATCAATCACTTTTAAACCTGTTTCCGAATTATCCTGGCAATCACCATATACCATTTTTATATTTGGATATTTCTTAGCTGCTTCTTTAAATCCTTCCTGGACAGAAACCATGAAAGAATCACCTAAGTAATGACTTGCGTAACCGATTTTGTAAGTTTTTTCTTTTTCCTTAGGCCCCCCTGCAAAAAGGAAAAAAGTTGCTGTCACAAAGAAAATCACAACAAATAGACTTAATAGTTTAACCTGTTTCATTTTACAGCCTCCTAAATTAATAATTTTTTAGTTTTGGTAAAAAATGCATTATTACTTAATATCACCTCCCCTTGCAATAGATTGAAGCTTTCAAAAAAAACGTTGTCTTTTACGATCATGTTCTGCTTTCAATCATTGAGATTATAAAAATAATATGGATCAAATATATAATAATGAATATGTACAAAATATTCTCGAATACTATTTAAAACTTCTTGAAGAACAGCATAGCATACGCACAAGCTCAGAAGGATTTGCCATTTGTACCTTTTCGTTCATAGCAGTGAATCATTTGTTAAAAGCCACAGGGTTACAAAAACCCATTTTAACATTGTACCTATTGATATTTTGCTTATGATACTTACTGAATCTAAAACCGGTAATAAAATTTAAATTAGTCTTTTTGAGAATCTCCCTCCAAACCTGTACATTTATGAAATTTTCCGGCTTTTAACAATATAATCAATTATAATCACTTCTTTCCTCTATAAAATTAATTGATAGACTGTTTCTTGCATAATAGTTCATTTTATATCATATTATATCAATCTGTCAACGGTTATTTTAAAAAAATGCTAATTTATGATAAATATTTCAACACATATAAACCCGGAAATGTCCGGTGCAGCTATCACTCTGCAGCGCCTTCAATTCCCGATAGAGCTCTTGATGCTTTTTTTACCACCTCGTCTACTTCCCGGTAGCGGTCGTCGTCAAGTGTGTACATTTCGGTATTCTCTAGAATATTTCTCCATTTTCCGTATGCATTCTCAATAGGATCATGCTTCAGTGCATTTGACACATCTGTGCTTTTCAACCGTTCGAATATCTGCGGAACCCATAGATATTTCCTGAAGTGCTTTACCGTATGCTCGGTGTCGATGAACAGCCCGCCGATTCCCTTTTCCCGTATCAGATCAACGGATTCCCTGAAATTATCACCTCCAATACCCCTGCAGAATGCGTACTGCGAGTGCGCTATATCGATATCGATCATCATCTGCTCCGGAGAAAATACAACACCGGCTCCCAGAATCCCCGCGTTGAAAAGCGGCTCTCCCGAAAGAGAGGCGCACCAGGATTTGAGCATTCGTTCATAGATGGAAAGCGCTCCCGGAACCGGTGCATCGATAATACCGGGCCCTGTACTGCACCGCGTCTGGTACCTCTGCCTGAAAAGCTGTGCAACCGCGAGGTCCTGAAGCATTGCCTCGGGTCCCGAAAAGCAGGCTGCACCCGTTATGGGATTCAGGGCCCCTGTTACAACTGCCGCTTCAACCGGCGCGTCTTCCCGTATTGCCTTTGCCATTGTCCAGACAGCAAGTATTTCAGCAGCACCGATGATCGAATTTGCAATCGGATATACAGGGCCGGATATCCCGGCCATCGGCATGGGGAGTATGAAAATGCTCAGCCTTCGCCTTGCCATTTCCACAATTATCGCAGCCTCGGGCCGTATAAGGCGGAGGGGGCTTTCGGTATCATGAATATTAACGAAAACAGGACGTCTTATATACTCCGCAGCCGAGCCCTTTACAATGATGCCGATATCCATCAGATACTCGAGCTGGCGGCGGTCTATGATTGCCGTGCACCCCGGTTTACTTGAATGCTTCGCCACCATTTCAGCTCCTCTGATTGCGACCATTTTCGGCGGAACTTCGGTACCGTCCGCTTCCTTCACACAGTGAACCGCATTACCGACTGTTACGATTTCAGGTATTCCCTCTGCGAGGTGCACCATACGAAGAAAATCATCGGCCGTGGCAATTCTTGTTTCACCCTTTTCATGATCGTAGTAACAGGGGCACCCGCCGCCCATACTCACCTGCACCTCGGGAGTACGTTCATGAAAAGGGGTGTGCCAGCTCATGGTCAATGCATCGGGCGCATCAACGGTTGTATGCCCCTGTGAAAAACGCCTGATCTCCTCTTTTCGTGCAATTTCGATTGTCTCTTCGACGAGATTTTTCGGAAAACGGACGGTTTCAGACTCATAATCAACGAGTGCTCCCCGTGCCTCAAGGGCCTGCAAAGCGGTCTCGTTTTCAATTTTCATGCCGGGGTTTTCCAGCAGCGAAAGTATGCTATCATGGAGCATATCGAGCTCACTATCCGAAAGCACCTGTACGAACTGATTCAGCGGTTTCAACCGAATCTTCTCCGGTTCATATTCTCAGAGCCATAGAAGCGGGATAGGCTGTCCGGTCGGCCGGAGCAGTGTAATTTCAGGAGGCAACTCCATCGAGCTACTCTAAAGCATATACGCAGAAATGAATAATTCAGATAAGCTCGCAGCTCATCCGGAGAACCCAATCCTACCCTTATAACTGCAGATAGTAAGAAGAGAGATACCAAAAATATCCTGCACCTCCTCACATGAATAATTCCGGGCAATCACCGTTTTTTCATAATACGCAGGGTATCGACAAGTGATTTTCTGAACCGTTCCAGCACCGCATCCGCTTCATCTTTAGAAATAATAAGCGGCGGTTTTATTTTCAGAACGTTCCTGGCCATCCCGCCGACACCGAAGATGATCCCGTTTTCAAAACCGGCCTTTCGTACTCCGGCAAGAAGGTCGGACGCGGGCTCTTTAGTGACCGGGTCGGTAACGAACTCAACCCCTATATGCAGGCCTACCTGCCGAACATCACCCATCTGAGGAAACTCCTTCTGCAATTCCATCAAACGGCGTCCGATATAATTACCCATGTTTCTGCAGTTTTCAAGAACTCCCTTTTCAAGGATGTCGATGAGCTTCAGTGCAGCTACCTGTGACACGGAATTATTGGCGAAGGTGTGAAGCTCTTCTGAATCGGGGTCGAAACCCTTCAATGTATCGCTGATAATGATCGCGCCGATCGGGAAACCGGCGCCCAGGCCTTTGCCGAGAGCGATGATATCGGGTGCGACGCCGTAGTACTCATGAGCAAAAAAATTCCCTATGCGGGCGTATGTCTGTATTTCGTCGTAAACGAGAATAATACCGTGCTCGTCGCATATCCTTCGGACTCCTTCCAGGTATTCCCGGGGAAAGATGATCTGTCCGCCGGATGCCTGAAGCGGTTCGAGAATAACCGCTGCGGTCGGGCCGTTTATCCCCCTTTCGATCGTCACCCGCAACAGGGTGAGGCACATCATGTTGCAGGTTTTCGGTTCAAGACCGAGCGGGCATCGATAGCAGTAGGGGTTCGGCACCCGTATAAACTGTTTCGTAATACGGTTGAACCGCGCCCCGCCGACGAATTTCCCGGAGGCCATTGTCGACACCCAGCTCGCTCCCATTGTCCCGAGCGTTACACCGTGATAGGAGTCATAGAGGCATATAAACTCTCCGGCACTCTCACGGTTTTTGATTGCTATCTTCATGGCCGCCTCGACGGCAGGCCCGCCCCCCACAGTGAAGGAAACACGATTCAACGTCCCGGGTGCCAGCTCTGCAAGCTTCTTTGCGAGCGCAAAGCGCGGCAGGGTGTCGAACCCCTGATGCACGTGTGTCAGATTTTGAGAATGTTCCTGCACAATGGCATTAATTTCGTCATTCGCGTACCCCAAATAGAGGGCCCAGCTCTGTGAGGTGCAGTCGATGTACTTCTTCCCGTCTATATCCTCTGCCCAGCACCCCTTCCCCCGCTTGAGAACCGGCCCTCCCCTCGTTCCGCCGCCCAGCATGAGATATTTTGCATACGCACCAAGATCTTCTTTTTTAATTGAATACACCCTCTCCAGAATGGGATCCATGGCAAACCCTTCAGCATAAATAATCAAATATTAGCATATTATCTCATTTTTTATCATTTCTGTCAAGAAATTTTAGGGTATCTTCAGTATATTCTATCAATGCTGTACTCATGCCCGCAGAGTATTAATGGGCATGAGAATTGCGGCAATCATTATGACGAGATTTTTCGTCGCATATTATGATAAATTATGATTGGATTTGAAAATGTATTTGATTTATTTTGCAAAAATGTGTAAAGTATCATCAGTCTCTATGAACAATCACGAACGACGGTGATGTACAGTGGAGCATCGTAACGCCGACAACATTCTCGCATCTGACCGAAGACAGAAGATACTCGACATCGTCAACCGGAGAAGATCCATCTCGGTTGAAGAACTTTCCGGCCATTTCCCCGTATCTTCGATAACCATACGACGCGACCTCGACAAACTCGCACGGGATAACCTTCTGCAGCGTGTGCACGGCGGTGCAATGGCGCTTTCCAATATTGTGATTGCGCCGAAATCTTCAGAACTGTCCGCACATATTACAGAAGAGCAGATACGGATAGGGAGAGAGGCATCAAAACGAATCACTGACGGGGATTTTATTATCATTGAATCGGGAAGCACCTGCCTTGCCCTCGTACAGCATCTAACGGAGCTGCAACAATTGAAAATCGTTACCGCATCTCCACGAATCGTCATGCAGCTTGCCGAAATATCAGAGAAATACAACAACGATTTTGAAATTATCTCCTGCGGTGGGATACTCAATGTTCATAAAAATTTTCTGCTCGGCCCGCATGCCCGCACTCTATTCGATTCTGTGCATGTAGACTTTGCATTTGTGAGCGTAACCGCAATCGACCTCGAAACGGGTATTACCGCCGACAGCGCCTATGAGGCGGACATAACGAGGATGATTCTTGAAAAGTGCGCGGAAAAGAGAATCGGCCTTATCTACGCATCAAAGTTCGGAAAAACCTCATTTGTCAAGGTCGCATCTGCGAATGTTTTCGATGAAATCATAACGGATAAAAACCTGCCTGCCGAAACCGTCGAAAGATACTCGGACCTCGGGATCAAAATGACCCTCGTTTAGAGGTAATGTAAATCTCTCAAGAGGTGGATTCCTTTTCAACCTCGGCCTTTCTCGTTGTGAGTTTATGCTTTATTTCGGCCCTTCTTTTTTTTATACGTTCGACATCGATCGGATAAACACCGTATTCGTGAACCGTATCGTACATTTTAATGGCATTTTCAGGAGGGATGAGATCATGAACCTCACTCGAAGATCCTATCAGAATGCCGCCCTGCGGCCCTATTTTTTCTATCAATTCGAGAGTCTCATCCTCAACATCGTATACAGTTCCATGGGGCAGGGTAATCTCACAGCATACATTACCAAAGAGCAGCTTATCTGGATACATCTTCCTGATTTCGAATATATCGTTACAGCCGTTCCGCTCAATGGGATTGAGCCCGTCGGCCCCGAGTTCATCGAATATAATCCGCAGCAGAGAACCGTACTTCCCGTCACTATGGAATAAGAACTTATATCCCTTTTCCCTTACAGGATCAATAATCCACCTCCATCGCGAAAGCCCGTGTTCCCTGATAAACTGAGGGCTGAACATTGCTCCAGTAGACATTGCAATATCCTCTCCCATAAACTGTAAAGGTGCAGATGCATTCTCGGCAAATGCCTTCGCGATATATGCGGAAAACTTACCCGTGCGATCCATAACATGCGAAACGAGCTCAGGGGCATCATAGATAGCGGTGGAAAAAAGTTCCATGTCCATGTACGTGTATGCGTCTGTTATTGGTCCTTCCACAGCGCCGATAAAAACGAGGTCATGGTAATCGAAAACCTCTTTCATATGCTTTATATATGGTACATACCATTCGGCTACCTCTTCATACTTTGGAAGCTTCGGCATATTCCTCTCAAGCCCTTTGAGGTCCGAGAATGGTCTCTCTGAAATCCATGCAGTCCCTCCTTTCTGGGAGACCTTCCAGTTATCGGGATTTACGCCAAAAAACCGTATCCAGTTGACTATCTTTAATCCCATCCAGTGCTCAGCCGGATTATAGGTATATCGAGTGACGTCAAGCCCTATTCTTTTAAAAGAATTTACATTTGTCTCTATTATTTGCTCAAAGCTGTAATTTTTCGATTCATCGTAATCTCCGTATTTCATAAGAAGTGCTTGGTTGTCTACAAAATCATAGGTCAGGATCCTATCAACAGGTTCCCAATTAACCGTTTTGGTAAATCTTTCAAGGTTCGTCATAATATTTTTTGAAAAGATCAACCTCCTCGTCTTATAAATGAGTAGAATGAAAGTGATATAACAATAACTGCCCCGTATACAGCCTGTGTCCAGAAGCCTGTCATACCCATGGCGATTATACCAGCTTCCAGGCACCCTATAATAATAACACCGATAAATGTACCGAAAAGAGTGCCTTCGCCACCCGAGATCGAAGTTCCCCCAACAAAAACCGCCGCAATCACCTTGATGAGATACCCCTCGCCGAGAGTCGGCCAGAGGTAGCTCACCTCCAGGCTGGCAAGCACCCCGGCAAAAGTTGCAAAAAACCCCATCTGCATGAATGTGATTACTTTCACCCTATCGGTATTGATGCCCATCATTCGAGCGCTTGTTATGCTGTCCCCTACATGAAAGATGCGGAGACCGAATTTATGCCGGTTCAATATAAACCAGAGAATTACGGCTATTACAACAGTCCATACTGCCTGCATTGGTATCCTCTTCCAGGGGAGTCTTCCAACTAGTATGTACGACAATATTGTTGACTTTGCAGCAACAAGCGGCGTTCCCCTGCCCCCACACAGGATCATGGTTATACCTCTCCATAAATACATGGTACCTATTGTCGCTATGAGAGACGGAATACGGATTTTTGTTACAAGAAGACCGTTACAGGCCCCGATCAATGACCCTGTAATTAGACAGCCTATGAGGGCAAGGGTAATATTTCCGGTCGAGATATACAGGTGTGTGAATATCCAGCCGCCGAAACCCATTACAGAAGGAAAGGAGAGGTCTATCTCTCCTGTAATGATTACAAGGGTCAGTGCAAGTGCAGAGATAGCGGTAAAAGGAATCGATGATAAAAAAGCAAAGTATATATCGTAGGAGAGAAAAACCCCTGGGCGCACTAAAATGAATATCGCAAACAGTACTACCAACACACCAAAAACGCTCAGCTGGATGCTGTAGCGATTGGCATAGTACTTCCCCAATCTGAACAAATTCCTGTTCCCTGATATTTCACCTTTCTCTGACATCATGATCTTCTTCCAAACACAAAGTTATTAATTAATATAGCTATTCAGACTGGTGTATATCTTATAATGTTATCCAGCACTAATAGGCGTATTTAATATGTTTTAAGGTGAAATAACAGTGTGTATGTGAATGTAATTTATTTCATCCTATGTAACTATGGTTCCTGTTTTGTACAATTTAAAATGGACAACAGCAACGATTATTAAAACTATCCACCATATAGATCTATTTGAGAGTTGTTAATATTTTTTCCTCAAACATGCCCTGTGCTTGCTACCTTCTGAAGCTCTTCAACGAGCTCATCCAGCGATATCTCCTCCTTTTTAAACTCTCCGACGATCCTTCCACGATCGAGGATCACGAACCGGTCTGAGACAGGATACAGGTGATAGATGGTATGGCTTATCATTATGGCTGATTTCCCGCTCTCCTTTATTCCACTTATGAAATCAAGCACCTTCTTTGTTTCCGTCAATGAGAGGGCAGTGGTAGGTTCGTCCAGGATAATGAGCTCTGCATCGAAGAAAAGAGCCCTTGCTATGGCAACACCCTGCTGCTCTCCACCCGACATAGTTTTAACGAACGAATCAGGTGTAACAGCCTTGGATGTGAAACCGATATACTTCCTCATTATCGTGTTGGTTTCTTCTTTCGCTTTCTTTATCTTGAGAAATCCAACTGGACCGCACAGTTCCCTGCCGACAAAAATATTGCTCCATATGGTCTGTTTTCCTCCCAGTGCCTTCTCCTGGTATACGGTCTCTACTCCAAGGCTGCGTGCCCTCTCCACACTCCAGTGCGTGACCTTGTTCCCTTTAAAATAGACTTCACCCTCATCAGCCTTATAAACACCCATTATGATTTTGATCATGGTTGACTTGCCGGCGCCATTGTCGCCGATCAAGCCAACCACTTCATTCTTGCCAACCTCAAAGTCGATGTTCTCCAGGGCAGTAATACCACCAAAATGTTTATGGACGCCCACAAGCTGTATCAGGGGAGGAAATTTATTGTCCTTCATCGTGCTCTTATCCTTATCGTATGCCGGCTTCTGCAAGAGGTGCGATTGTTTCGATATTATCTGCTGTTACGAAGCCTGCACCAGTGTCTATGTAGAGACCGGAGAACCCAAACTTCTTGGCCATACATATCTGCAGAACCCCGAGATACGCCTGCAGCCACGGCTGCTGATCGGCAACGACCTGTACGTAGCCATTTCTGATAGCCGCTGTTGTCGCTGAAGAAAGATCGAAACCTGCAACAATGATCTCGCCGGGTTTTTTACCTGCTGCCTCCATATAGGTCTGTGCCGTGGCAGTAAGACCGCCATGATCCGGGATTATCAGATCCACATCGGGGTGGGATGCTATATAAGCGACAATGATGGGCGTGCCAGACGGTGGATCCGCATTTGTAGTAGGCGATATATCGAGGTAATCAACCGTCAGCCCTCTATCTTTTAAAGCATCGATGCAACCCTTTGTCCGCATACCGCGAAGCGGTTCTCCAAGGAGACCCCAAACCATGGCCCTGTCTCCCTTCCCGAGGCCGTTATCAACTGCAGCTTTTTTACCCAGTGCATAACCTGCATTGTACAGTGAAGCGCCTGCGTAACCAAAACCGTTGGCGACATATTTGCCCCTGGTCTTGGGAAGGTCGACACATACCGTGGTTACTATAATACCTTTCGCTTCCGCTTCCTCCACGAGTGGTCCAAACCCTTCATCGCCAGGCTGACCTATAAGAACAGCTCCGTCAGGCTTCGCTGCAATCGTCTCTTTAAAATGCTCTATCTCTTTGCCCGGGTCCCATCCGTCCCACAACGCTTCCACGTTGCATCCCAGTTGTTTTGCGGCAGCCATTGCTCCATTGTACAGGACACTGGCGAATGGACCGCCTTCCGGCCCTCCACATTCAAACCTGATCGTTATGTCTGAAAAATCCAGCAGATCTTTGGCCGCTTTTGCCTTTTCGGCTGCTGGTTGTTCTTCAGCTTTCGGTGTTTCGGCTTTTTTCCCTTCAGCAAAGACTACTCCAGTGCACATGATAAAAAAAATCAGTGAAATAATCGAGATTGACAACTTTTTCATAGCTGCTTCCTCCTTATAAAATAGTTATATCTATTACAGATATATTGTATTTTCATCATCACCGAAATCACCGCCGGCAATTCTTTTAAATAGATAATAAAAGAAATTATTTTCAATAATAAAATATAGTTTAGCTTTCTCATTATATTACGCTTTTCTACGATGTCAAGAAGTTATAAGGCATTTGCGCTGTTAAAGTTTCACTCGTATTATGCCGTTTCATGGAGATTGCACAACTATATTGACAAAACAGCAGACTGGTGTGTATAATATTTTGTTCAGTTTAAGCCAAATAGGAGAAAGACAATACAACGGACATGATTGAGTCATATAGACAACGCACTTCGCAACAGGCAGATCATCCTGAATATTATCAGATATGGCGCACCGATTTCAAGAAAACAGGTTTCCGACGTTTCCCATCTCAGCATAGCGACTACAAAGCGGCTGATTGAAGAAATGATCAAAGACGGTTCGATCATCGAAGCCGGCCTGAATAAAAGTGCACGTGGAAGGAGCGCCTCGCTGCTCAAGCTCAATGCGGATTACTGCTGCGCATTCGGCATCAATATCATTCCCCATGCACTCGAGATTTCAGGTATATCCTTTACCGGAGACATTATATACAGGGAGAGTGCCGAGAATGTACCCACAGAAAAGGACGGCGTCATTCTGTATACACCGAACATGACCGGCTGGGAGGATGTGAATCTCGGCCGGCTGATAAAAGACGGCTCCGGCCTTGAAGTCATCGTTGATAACACCACCCGCTGCATGGCCCTTTCTGAAAAGCGCTATGGGCTGGTGGGTGATTTGCGGAACTTTTTGTACATCTACATCGGTGAAGGTGTCGGTTCGGGCATCGTTCTCGACGGAAGGATACATCGCGGAAGGCACGACGTTGCCGGATAATTCGGACACATCACCATTCATCGAGACGGCAATCTCTGCAACTGCGGCAACAGAGGGTGTCTTGAAGCGTACGTGTCCGTCGATTCCATACTGCATGGTGTAAGAAGCAGCCTTGAAGCAAATGTGTATTCGACGCTCAAGACAATCCCTGCCGAAAAAGGGAAAATCACCCTTGAAGATATTCTGTTCGAATCCGAAAAATCCGATAAGCTCTCGAATATGATCATCAATACCATTAGCGAAGGTTTCGGCATCGCCAATCTGGTGAATGTATTCGACCCGGGAGTAATTATTCTCGGAGGAGAGGTAATCGACATTTTCGGGGATCATGTTCTGGAAAATGTCGGACGCATCGTCAGACTCAAGGCTATCAATGCCATATCCTCGAGGACCGAAATTCTAAGGTCAGGTGTACGCGATTTTTCCGCATCGAGAGGCGCCGCCACGCTTCTCATCGAAAAACAGCTGCATAACGAAATCTTGAATATATGAGCTTGCCATTGGGAGGAATTCAATACGTCTCAAATCGGTATTTGCATCGAACCTTTTTTTAACGATCTTTCCTACGAACAGAGAATTGAGAAGATCCGGGAAATCGGATAAACCTTCTATACAGCGAAAGGAGCTGACAATGAAGTTCAAATTTGGCGTAGATTCGTTTATATGGTCCGAGAACTTTTCCGAGCAGGATCTCTGGATAATTCCAAAAGCAAAGGAGCTCGGGTTTGAAACCATCGACATTGCAATCGCCCATCCCGAAACATTTCCCACCGAAAAGGTAAAAAAAGCGGCCTCGGACGCAGGCATCGAGGTGGTGACCACAACGACCCTGAATGAGAGCACGAACCTGATCTCTCATGACCCGGGTATCAGAAAAAGGGGTGTCGAAACTCTCAAGCTTCTCGTAGATATCAACTACGATCTCGGCTCGAAAATCCTGGGGGGCGTAAACTACGCCGGGTGGGGCTGCCTTACGGGTAAGCCGCGAACCGAAGATGAATGGAACTTTTCCGTTGAATCGATGCGAGAGGCGGCATCCTATGCGAAGGAAAAAGGAGACCTGACCATTGCCTGCGAGCCGGTCAATCGTTTCGAGACGCATTTTCTCAATATCGCGGAGGATGCGGTACGCTACTGCAAGGACGTGGGTACCGGAAACATGGGTGTGCATTTGGACTGTTTTCATATGATACGTGAAGAGATGAGTTTCAAAGGCGCGGTTGCAATTTGTGGTACGGAGTATCTCGGGTATGTTCACGTGTGTGAAAGCAACAGGGGTATACCCGGAACCGGTCTTGTTCCGTGGAAGGAGTTCTTTACCGCAGTAAAGTCCGTAGGCTATACCGGGCCTATGGTAATCGAGTCTTTCGATCCGAGCTTTGAGGAGTTGAACAGGCTGTGTGCAATCTGGCGGAAGTTCGCCGACTCCGGGGAGGAGCTTGCAGTTCAGGGTTTGCGCAACCTGACACGGATTGCAGCGGAAATTTAATAACCCGTCGGTACCATAGCCCGGATGCACAAAACACAACCAGCGGATTATTCAATGAAACAGGGAGAAACATAATGGTAATGAAAAAATTCATCAACAAGCCCGAAGACGTAGGTCGGGAGCTCACCGAAGGCCTTGTAAAGGCGTACAGCAACTACCTGAAACTGGTCGACAACGACATCATAATCCGTGCGAAACCGAAAGCGAAGGGCAAGGTACAGATTGTGTTCGCCCAGGGTATCGGCCATGAACCGGGACTTACCGGCATGCTCGGATACGGCATGCACGATGTCTCTGTTCCGGGCGATATATTCGCCTGCGCAGGCGGCGACAGAATCTATGGAGCGATCAAGATAGCCTGGGAAATGAGCGGAAATACACCCGTCCTCGTACTGATAGCCAACCATGAAGGGGATGTATTAAACGGTACTATCGGTATAGACATGGCACGGGACGACGGAATCGACGTTGAGAGCGTACTCCTGTACGATGACATTGCGAGTGCGCCGAAGGGACAGGAGGAGAAGAGGCGGGGTATGGCCGGTATGATTTTCAGCTTCAAGATAGCCGGTGCGCTTGCCGAACAGAGCGCTGATATCCGAACCATAGTCGAAAAAACGAAACAGGTAAACGAGTGCACCCGCACCATACTTGTGGCAATGACCTCATGCACCATCCCGACGACGGGTCAATCGCTTTTTTCAATCGCCGATGACGAGCTCATCATCGGACCCGGCCAGCATGGCGAACCCGGACCCGAAGGTCCAATGAAGATAAGAACCGCAGACGAGGTAGTGGACGAGGTCGCGGGGCGCCTTATAGAAGACGGCGGATACAAAAGGGGAGACGATCTCCTCGTAATAATAAACGGATGCGGGGCGACAACCCTGATGGAGATGTTCATCCTGTACAGGCATCTCGAAGGACTGCTTTTATCCAGGGGAATGAAACCGTACAAACCGCAGATCGGCAACTACATAACCACTCAAGAGATGGCGGGGTTTCAGCTGACCATGTGCAGAGCGAATGAGGAGATTAAAAAACTGTGGGACGTCCCATGTGATACGCCCTATTTCAAGATTACGGGGGTATAGCCGCGGGCATTGGTGCGGCTTTAATAGAAAATATATATCATGCGCATACGGTTTTTCTTATAATTACTTACCGGGGTGAAAGAGCCGGTTTAAAATGAGCTTTTCAGTGCCGCATTTACATATGTATCCGTATTATAAACTGCGTCCCCTTTCCGGGCTTGGATTCGGCGGTAATCTCCCATCCGTGGGAGTTGAATATCGATCGAACGATCGAAAGCCCGAGGCCGGTTCCCGGCTCGTTTCGCGAGTTCGTTCCC
Organism: uncultured Spirochaetota bacterium; assembly: GCA_964521865.1. Lineage (GTDB taxonomy): Bacteria > Spirochaetota > B62-G9 > B62-G9 > DRHN01 > CAYSRJ01. The sequence goes on from CAZFTJ010000003.1 coordinate 55,909, forward strand.
CTAAAGAAGGGCTCGAAGATGCGCTCTATTTCCTCATCAGAAATCGGTGTACCTGTATTATCCAGAACAACAGTGATGTCCTCTCCCTGTCGGAACGCTCTGAGACCTATCGAATCATTCTCACCGGTGTAGCGCAGCGCATTGCTGAACAGGTTGTCGAAGGCGCGTGACAAAAGCCTTTCGTCTCCCATAACAATCGTATCTTTTTCGAGTACGATTGAAGATGTGAATTTTCTCCCGTATACGGCCGCGTCCTCCAGGTACACCCTGGCGATGCGAGTTAAAAAATCATGAAAATCAATACGCGTAAAACGCTGCTGCCACTCTCCTGTCTGCATTTTTGAAAAATCGAGCAGCTGCATAATCCGCTCTTCAAGAATTTTGGATTTCGAATATATAATACCGATGTACTTCGATAGAAGCTCGGGGCTCTGTGCGAGACCGTCTGAAATCGCCTCTATGTATCCCCATATTGCAGTAAGCGGCGTCTTCAGATCGTGGGAGACGGCCATCAGGAACCGCGAACGCTGTGCGTTGTTCTCCTTGAGCTGCCTGCGCATCTTTTCAAAGGACCTTGTGAGAGAGGCGATTTCATCCCTGCCCTCTGTCTTCAGCTCAAAATCAAGGTCTCCCGAGGCGATCTTTTCGGTCGCCCCCTCGAGTCTGCCGAGCGAACGGTTAAGGGAGTTCACAATGAAAATCATCATGACTGAAGAAAACAGTATGATGGCGATAAAGGCGTACACCGTATTTCTAAAAAACTTGACGATGATCGAGGGCCTCTCACGCCGCACAAAGGGAACGCGCAGGAGTACCTGACCTTTGACCTCGTTATCCACCATGAAGGGCTGTATGAAGTATTCCGAGGCGTGAGTATCTGAAAAAAAATCGGGCGGACCGAGCACCGCCGCAAGCGTATCTCCTATGTGGAGCTCCGGTATACTCGACAAAACGATACTCCCGCCTGCATCGATGACTGCTATGTCGATATCCGGTGGAATGTGTATCCCGTCCAGATCGGGATATGCCTTTTTGTACTCTTCCGGAAGTCTGTGATCGATCCACCCGCGGGCCATGAAATAATTCGGTACTTTCGTTCTGCCCCCTCTCTCCGAAATCATCATGTTGATGTAGCCGGCGAGCAGGGTCACGAATACGGGAATAACGACGTTTCCGACAATGAGGATGAGGATCTTCGTTTTTACCTTCATGTCTGGTCTCTGAGGGCTTGTGGATTGAACCTATACCCGAATCCTCTGATGGTTTCGATAAACTTCGGAGATGCCGGATTTTCCTCGATCTTTCTCCGGAGTCTCTGAATATGAACAGCGACGGTGGTGACGTCGCCGTATTCGTATCCCCATACCTTCCTGAATATTTCCTCGGGCGTCATGGTAACACCTGGATTTTTCACAAGCAGGAACAGGAGCTCGAGCTCCCTCGGCGGGATCGACACCCGCTTCCCATTTTTCTTGATCACGCTCCCTTCCGCATCCAGGCTGAAATCGCCGAACCGTATCGGAAAAGCATCCTTTAATTCATAAAAACGCCGCAGATGCGCCCTGACGCGCGCTGCCAGCACCTTCGGTGAAAACGGTTTTGTAACAAAATCGTCCGCACCCAGCCCGAGGCCGAGGATCAAATCCTCGTCCGTATCGCGGGCAGAAACGATAACTACCGGTAAATTGCTCTTCTTGCGCAGCCCCCGGAGCGCCTCGAACCCGTCGATGCCCGGCAGATTGATATCTAAAACCAGAAGATCGAAACCGCCGCTCTCCAGAACCGACATTCCTTCCTCAGCGGTGGGGCACAGGGTCGTCGTGATTCCTTCTTTCTGCAGGTACAGGCCTACCAGCTCACCGATCTCCCTGTCGTCTTCGATTATGAGAACATTCGCATTCATCAGTTAGCGCTCGAATCGTCTCCTGCCTTCGAGACCTCCCCTGCCCTCAAGACCGCTTCCTTGAATGAAATGTGGGTTTTGAACCTGGTAATACCGAGTTTGCCGAAAAGAGAATCGACCAGCGAGTACACCACGGGAATAACGACGAGGGTCAGCACGGTGGCAAATGCGAGCCCGAACGCAATGCTCACCGCCATCGGCTTCCAGAAGGACGATGCGCTCGCGGTTGAAACAATTATCGGCGTAAAACCGGCGATTGTCGTAACCGTTGTGAGGATTATAGGCCGAAGGCGCAGCATACCCGCGTTGATCAGCGAGTTCCACCGGTCGACACCCCTTTCCCGTTCCCTGTTCACGAAATCAACGAGAACAAGCGAATCGTTCACAACCACGCCGACAAGGGCGACCACCGCGACAAGTGTGTTGAGTGAAAATGGCAGATGGGTTACGAAAAGGCCGAATATCACCCCTATGAAGGCGAACGGAATGGTCACCATGACGATCAGCGGCTGTACGTATGATTTGAACTCGGTACCGAGTATGGTGTACACGAGAAAAAGCGCGACGATAAAAGCGATGTACAGGGAGTGGTAGGTTTTTTTCTGTTCTTCTGCAGCGCCGCCGTACTCCAGAGTATATCCGGGAAACCGCTTCGAAAAATCGGAAAGAATTCCCTTTTCACCCGTCATTCTGTTTCCCCTGAGAATACTGGTCACCTCGTCCGGCGTACGCATCTGCATGCCGCCCTCACCCCGGTACGAAGTCGTGTTTCCGGTGACGGACAAAACCCTCTTTTTATCCCGGTGATCGATCTCGGAATACCCCTCGATGATACGAAACTCGGCCACATCCTTCAATCCGACCAGCATCCCTGCATTCGTTCGTATGCGGAGGTTCTGTATGGCGTCGATGGTATCGGTTTGTTCATCACTGTCCCTCACAATGATGTCGTACTCATTGAGCCCTCCACCGCGGTACTCTGAAACGGTCGTTCCGTAAGAGGCGGTGTTGACAAGACCGGCAATATCCTGCACCGTAAGCCCGTACAGCGCAAGTCTATCATACTTCGGTACGATAGTAAGCTCCTTTTCCCCGGATTCGAAACTGGTCGAAAGGTCAGCCACGCCCGGAACCTTCTGCAGTTCACCGATGATATAATCGCCTATGAACTTGAGACGGCTAAGGTCATTTCCTGAAATTCTCAGTTCGATATCGTTTCCCGTCGGGGGACCATGTCGACTTGTATCGAATTTATAGATGTATATACCGGGAGTCTTGTTCAGGAAGGAACGTATCGACCCTTGTATCTGCTCGATCGAATAGGTGAGAGTATCCGGGTTTTTTAAATCAATCCGTATTTCCGCGTTAGATGTTGCGGTTTTCCACATTCGCTGCTCCCTGAGCTGTCCAACGGTCGAAACCACCGCTTCGACATCGTTTTTCTCCTTCATATTCAGTATGTATTTTTCAACTTTAGAAACGACGGCATTCGTTTCGTCGAGCGAGGAGCCGGTGGGAGTCTGGAGCTGCAGCACCATGGTTGTCGAGATGCCCCGTGGAAAGAACTGAAACCTGACCACCCTGAAGGCAACTGCCATACCCGCCAGAATCAGGGCGGAAACGACAAGTGAAATCACGAGAAAACGATGCCCGAGCGCAAACAGTATCGCCTTTTTGTACCGCTGTAGAATCCAGGTGTACAGACGGTTTTTTTTATCTTCTTTTATTTTAACTTTCCCGGACAGTTCGGCCACGTGGGAGGGCAGAATGACGAGACTTTCGAAAAGCGAGGCCGAAAGCGCAAACGCCACCACTACCGGAAAAATCTTCATGAACTTGCCCATCATGCCCCTCATCATCAGCATTGGGATGAAGGCGACGATGGTTGTGGTCACCGCGGCGACAACCGGCCACATAATCTCTTTCGCACCTTTGATCGTCGCCTCACGCACAGCCATTCCCTCCTCAACGTACCGGTGAATGTTCTCCAGCACGATAATCGCGTCGTCGACAATCATACCGGAAACGAGAATGAGGGCGAAGAGACTCAGGTTGTTGATGGTAATGTCGAACGCACGCATAAGAATGAATGCGAGAAGAAAGCTGAACGGTATGCCCCACACGGCGAACAGGGCGTTGCGCCACCCGATAAATATGAACAGCAGAAAAAAAACGAAAACGATGCCGAAAAGCGCGTTGGTGCTGAGGGTGTGAATACTGTTCTTCACGTCGATCGAGCCGTCGTTTCGCACCTGTACATCGACGCCCGGAAGGTCTTTCTGGAATTCCGCAATCTTTGTCCTGACGTCCTTCATTACCCGTATAATGTCCCCATTGGCATTTTTATACACAAAGAGGTTGACCGAAGGCCGGCCGTTCAGTTTTCCCAGAACGGAGGATTTCTCAAGAGTATCCTGCACCGCAGCAACGTCCTTGATACGGATCGCGTTCCCTTTTTCATCCATTCTCAGCACCAGGTTTTGGATCTGCTCCAGCGAGTCGAACTCCCCCACAGTCCGCATCACGAATTCGGTCGAGCCTATTTTCACCGTTCCGCCCGGAATATTGATATTCCGCGCCTTTATGGCATTTATTATATCGTTGAGGGTGAGCCCGTATTCGTTTATCTTTTCACTATCCGCATCCACCCAAATCTGCCGTGCACGTGCGCCGGAGATTTCAACCCGTGAAACATTGTCGACGTCGAGGAGCCGGTCGCGGAGGTCCTCCGCCATTTCGCGGAGCGCATTCCCGGATAGGTCCCCGCCGATGCCGATCGTGCAGATTGAATTCACCTCACGCATATTGAGCCTGACTATATTCGGCGCATCTGCCCCTGCCGGAAGATCAGTCACCTTGTTCATCGCGGTATTCAAATCCTCCCAGGCCTTATCGATATCGGCATTTGGCAGCATGCTTACGCGGATACGCGACTGCCCTTCCCGCGATGTCGATGAGATGTAATCGATATTTTCGATGCTGCTGATCTGGTCTTCTATCTTTTTGGTGACCTGCTGTTCCATTTCAAGTGGAGAAACGCCCCGGTAGTTTACAATGATATAGAATGACCCGAAATCTACTGCAGGCATCTCTTCTTTTGGAATCGTCACGATCGTGTAAATCCCGAAAAGGAACACGATGATCATTATCATATTGACCAGAACTGGATTTTTTACCGAGAATTCCGGAAGCGACATACAAGCCCCTCTGTTTAATCGTTTGTTATCCTGATATCGACGACGGTTCCCTCCGTAAGATTTTCAGCGCCGTCGGTTACAACCTTCATGCCTGGCTGAAGCCCCTGGGTGACGATGACGTTTTCACCAATCTTCTCTCCTAAAACCACCCGCAGTTTATGCGCCTTTTCCTCGTCGGTGACGACGAAGAGGTAGGGTTGGTCGTACTCTTCCAAAAGGTCCTTCTGAGGTATATACAAAACGTTTTTCCATGTCTTTGTCTCTATGCTGCATTGCACGATCATACCGGGGTAGAGTTTCCTGTCCGGATTATCCAGCTCTATTTTCAGCGGGTAATTCGCAGTATTCTCACTCCGTTTGATTCCGATTCCGGCGATCCTTCCAGGACGCTCGATGGTATTCCCGTAGCGCACCGTTACTTTCTGCCCGCGGTGCAGGAACACGATATCGGATTCGCCGACGCCGGTATTCACGACGAGCCTTTTCGTATTGACGATGCTGCAGACCGACGCACCGGTCGTAATGGTTTCGCCGACTTCAAGTGAAAGACCTGCAATATACCCCGATACCGGTGCAAGAAAACGCGAGTTGTTGTAGTTTTTCTCAGCAAGCTGAAGTGACGCTTCGGCGCCATCCTGAGCTGCCCGCGCCTTCTGGAGATTGCTCTGCGCCGTCATGTACTCGTTTTCAGAAACGTTCCCGCCGGCGTAGAGCTTTTCAGTTGCCTTCATCTGGAGCTCGAGTGCTTTGTAGGATGCCTGTGCGGACAACACGTTCGCCCTCGCCTGTTTCAGCTGAACTTCATAATCGGTATTGTCTATTCTTCCGATCTCCTCGCCTGCATCAATCCAGTCTCCCAGGCTTTTGTACACGTCAATTACCGTGCCGCTCACCTGGCTCTTCATTACGATGTCGGTCTCACCTTCGAGAACTCCGGTGACCAGGGTGTATCGGGTAAGATCTCCCGGTTTTATCCTTTTGACCACTACGGGTACTTTTTTAATCGTCCCCGACATTTCCTTGTATGCACCCTGCTGCGGATCCTGTGCCGGAGGTTTTCGTTTTTTGAAGAGCGAACCTTTACCGCCGCCCGCCCCCGTACAGCCGGTAGTAAGCAGCAGGACCAGTCCGCCGCACAGAAAATACAGTCCGATCTTTCTCATTAGTCCCCTCCTGCCCCTTCGGTAAATAGTTCATGAAGCGTCTTCTTGTCGCGCAGTCCGAGTTGTTTCATGAGGGAGGATTCTGCCCTGAGGAAATTATACCGCGCTGTCGTATACTGACTCTCGGCAGAGGTGAGCAGAATCTCCGTATTCAGCAGATCTGTCGAGGAAACGACGCCGCTTTCAAAGCGAGTCTTCATCTGCTCGTAGGTCTCCCGGGCGTACTCCGCTGCCTGGTGTGAAGAGTCTATCGACCTGGCGGCTGTCACCAGCGCATATACTGCGCTTTGGACCGAGAGTACCACCTCATCCTTTGCCGATTCGTAGGTATCCCTCGCCTCCTCCAGGCTCGAAGCAGATCCTCGCACTTCGTCGAGTGTATCGATGATGGGAAAAAGCGGGAGCGAGCCGTAGAGGGTGATCACTCCCTGGTAGGTGTATTGTTGTTCGAGATCGCTTTTATCCCAGCTGTTCGTAAACGACAGATTGACCGAAGGAAAAAATTCCTGTTTCAACCCGGCCAGGGCAAGCTCATTTATCTTTACCGTTGCAGAAGAAATTTTTAAAGAAGGGTTTTTCGTCAGGCCGAGCGAAACGGTGCGAGTTGCGATTTTTGCCGTTGCCGCGTCGTCAAGTGCGCTTACCTGCTCTACGAAGGTATCGATTAGGGAAAAATCGACCGGTTCGAGTGTAAAGTCGGAAGAGACGTGCAAAAAGTTCGCGATATCGCGGCGTGAGATCTCGTAATTACTCCTCGACTGAATATACGCTACCTCTTTTGAAGAAGCCTGCGATTGAACATTGAGGAAATCCGCCTTCGATAGGGTGCCCAGAGAATACCGTACCCGGGCGGTCGCTGTGTTTTCACGGGCCGCTTCAAGGTCCTTATAGGCAATTTCCATGAGGGATTTATTCTCAAGTACAGCAAAATACCTCGTCTCCACTCCGGCGATCGTTTCGAGCATCTTTTGTTCGAGAGTGTACTCCGTTATTTTTTCGTTTTCTCTCCCCGTATGTATCCCGATGATTCCCTTCCTGCCGTTGTAAACCGGCTGAGTTATCGATACGCTGAGAGAGGATGAGGATTTCTTTTCCTGATCCGGAATAACGGTTGAAATTGCCGGATCGTAGGCCGAATAACCGCCGGACGCCTGCGCCGACGGCAATACGCCCCATATAGATTTTTTTGCATCCCAATACGCAGACTCCTTTGCCTTGACTGCTGCTTTCAGGGATGGATTGTTTTTCAGCGCTATCTCTTTTGCCTCATCGAGTGTGAGTCCGTCGGCAAAACTCGATACCAGTCCGAAAAAAAGTACAGTCAGGAAGATGATCGTCGTCGCTTTTATCGATGTCATTTTACGTTCGGCAACTTTATATGCAGGGTGCGCCACTTCAGGTTCTTCCCCTTTCGATCGAAAAGTATACGGATTGAATGTTACAGAATTGTAGACAAAAATCAATGAACGGTACATAAACATGAGATAAACTTTTTGTTTATGGCTTTATCAATCGAAGCTCGCGTGCATATGGTTTTAATTTGGATAAAACCATACATAATATGGAGCGTCCTGTATGAATCGATGCCGTGTACCGGGCCGTATCTATGAGAACAGTCTCTTCAGGGTGGGATACAGCTTCTTGTACAGTTCGTATCTCTCCAGGTACTGTCTTTTCATCGATGGGGCCGGACGGTACGTATCCTTTACCCGTACCGTGCGCGATACTCCCTCATCCACAGAGCGGAACACACCGCTTGCCGCCCCTGCCAGAATCGCGGCCCCGAGGCAGGCCGCTTCCGAAACCTCGAGTGAAATCACCGTCTTGCCGAATACATCGGCCTTCATCTGCAGCCACTTTCGCGATTTTGCACCACCCCCGACCGCGCGGATTTCATCAATACGAATCCCAACATTTTCCATCGAATCGATATTCAGTTTCATCTCGTAGTTCGTGCTGTCCAGTACCGCCCGGCTGATGTCGCTTTTCGTAGTCGACAGAGTCAGACCGACCAGCGCTCCTCTCGATCGGGGATCAAGGGTTGGCGTGCCGCTGCCGACGAAATGAGGAAGAAAAAAAACCGAAGCCGGACTTTTGCACGCTCTGCCGACAATCAATTCGTATACATCCCGTCCTGTTTTTTGTGCTTCCCGCATCTCGAGGTCGCAAAGCGTGTCTCTGTACCAGCGAAGCAGAAGACCACCGGTAAGGTTGAAGGCGCAGCTTGTAAACATACCCGGTTTTGTGTGGTGGTAGCAGCAGTAGTTGTTTTTAAGCATTCCCTCGCTGAGAAGCGGTCTGCCGAGCACCGGGTTGAGCACGTCGGATGTTCCAGTTGCGTTCATAGCGCTGCTCTCTTTGACAGCGCCGGCGCCGAGAAGCCCGCAGCACTGATCGTGCCCGCCGGTCACCGCAACCGCCTTTTTCGCAAGACCGAGCTCATCAGCCCTGTCTGCCGGTATCTCGCCGACAATGCTGCCCGACGGTTTTACTTCGGCAAGGAGCGCCTCGTCCACACCTGCCGCAGATAGAATTTCCTCCGACCATCGCTCATTCAGAACATCAAAGGCCATGGTGCGTGCAGCAAGTGAGAAATCGATAGTTGGAGGTAGGCCCAGCTTGAGAAATACGAAATCCTGCACGCATAGAAACTTCCACGCCTTCCTGTAGAGGCCGGGCATATTTTTGCGAAACCATTGTATCTTGCATATGCTGTACATCGGATGAAGCGGCATGCCCGTAATCTTGAAGATGCGCTTCCGACCCATTCGCTCTTCCCACCACCTGGCCTGGGCAATCGTCCGGTCATCGAAGGTGACGACGAAATTGTTCAGGGGCTCGCCTTTTTTATCCACCGGCACCACGGCCTCTCCCTGAACAGAAACTGAAACTGCGGTCACCGGGTCTTCGTTCGCCTTCAAAGCTGCGTCTCTGACAACCTGTTCAATCGAGTGCCATAGTTTTATTGAATCGAGCTCGGACCAGCCCTCCCTCGGATGCAGCAGCGGGTATTCCCGGTAGCTGTACGAGAGCATTTGACCCTCCTGAGAAAAAACGGCTGCCTTGCACCCGGTCGTTCCCACATCGAGGCCCATTAGACTCAAAACGGTTCACCTCCTGACTTTCAAGCCCGCTGTTTTTTGTACCATTGTATGCGCACTTCACTTCAGTGTCAAGCCGGGATAAATTTCGAAAAAAGATGATGTACTGTATGTATGCAAAAAATGCCGGCATAGAATGACGGAATATAAGAAAATACAGGCGATTTATGGGCTTGAAACGGATTATTGTTTTTTCCTAAAATCGTGCTATAATAGATTTTACCGGGTGCACTGGAATCAGTAGCGATGTATGATACGTTAACTCGATAATCGTATGATCCAGGCTTGAATAAGATGAAGGGACGTTTCGGACAGTACGCTGTTCTCCTGTTTATCATACTGTTGATTGCCTCATGCTCATTCCAGAGAGCAGACCTCCACGAACTGTCGAAATCGACATCCGGGCTTGTGGTGTATGTAGATTATCTCGCCCTCCCGGACGGAAGCGGTGTGTACAGTTTCGGGAGGCTCGGTGTATTCGATACCGGTGAAACCCGGTTTACCGTTCAGAACAATGGAAACATAACGGCCACTATTGTCTCACTTGCGCTTTCGGAAGGCGACACCTCTCAATTTCAGATAAACGATTCGTCTATGTCCTTTACCATCTCTCCCGGCGAAAGCACACACTTCAGTATTACGTTTCTGCCGACCGAAAGCGGAGACAAAAGGGCGACGGTATCGATCGGGCTGAAGGAGGACCGCACCTATACCTTCACCGTAGAAGGTCACGGGGCTGCTTCGAGAATGGTTGTCACACAGGACTCAACGGAGATTCCAAACGGCGTCGGCACGTATAATTTCGGCACTCACGGAATAGGATCGTTTACAGATAGCACATTTGTCATTCAGAACGAGGGGGATTTCGACCTCAGAATCACCGGTCTGCTCCTTTCTAACGGTAATGTAGCTCAGTTCACCCTTGAATCCGATACACTCATCTCCATTGTCAGGCCGGGGCAGAGCACCGCATTCAACGCCCGATACAAACCGACGAAACAGGGCGATGTATCGACCACTCTGATTCTGATATGCAACGACCCGGAGAACACGGAATACACCTTCATCCTTGCCGGAAACGGTTCGGCTTCCGGTGCAATACCCCCCGACATAAAGCTTTATCTTGGAACCGCACCGGTTCCGGAGGGAACGGTGGGATATGATTTCGGTTATATTCAGACAGATAAAACGAGCAGTCCGATGACTTTCGTAATAACAAATGAGGGCGGGGCAGGCGCCCTCGACCTGTCGATTCACGATATCGTCTTTGTCGACGGAGATGTCGACGATTTCAGCGTTGATACGTTCGAGACGTCCGATTACGTAAAGGAGGGTGAAAGCACAACCTTCAACGTGCTGTTCGAGCCGATGTCGGCGGGTTCCAAGCAGGCCGTATTGAAGATTGTAAACGACGATCCGGATACGGAATCCTATACATTTACAGTTACGGGTACGGGCTCCACCCAACCCCAGCCGGATATACTCGTCGGAGTGGAAGACACCGGTGAAGCTGTGGTCAGCGGATCGGGCGTCTACGACTTCGGTGTCGTGTGGACGGGTGTTACAAAGGCTGAGGCGTTCACGATCGAAAATACGGGAAACGCGGACCTCACGGTATCGTCGCCGGTTACGATCAGCGGCTCGGGGTTTACAAGCAACTTTTCACCGCCGATAACCATCGGCCCGGGCAAAAGCTCCGAGTTCGATATCGTATTCGACCCCTCTGTACAGGGGGCCGTCCCTTACAGCGAAACTGTTTCAATATCGAGCAACGATCTCGATGAAAACCCGTACACGTTTATCGTTCAGGGCACAGGAAACAGTACAGCGACAGCAGACATAGCGGTGCTTCAGAATTCCGTCTATATTCCCAATAAATCCGGCAGCTACTACTTCGGACCGGTGGTGGAGAATACGTCAAAGACCGTCACCTTTACCATAAAAAACAACGGCTCTGCGGGTCTCAATGTGAACAGTATTACTTCAGACGATCCTCAATTCGTGTTCTCAGGTTCTGTTCCGATAACGGTTCCGGTCGGAATGACAAAAACCTTCGACATCACGTTCACCCCTCAGAATACCAAAAATCAGAGGGCCAGGATTACACTGGTTAACGACGATCCGGATACGAATCCCTTTATATTTACCGTTACCGGCACGGGAATACAAACAGAGGAGCCCGATATTGCATTGTGGGCGGACGGCAAAAAAATAACAAAATACTACATGGATTTCGACGATACCGTTATTGGAGACTCGAGCCGGCCGGTTGTCTTCACCATCGAGAACAGGGGTCAGGCCGACCTCGAAATAAGCAGTATCATACTCACCAAAGGTGAAAAAGACTTCAAAATCGACCTGCAGCATACCTTCCTCACCGTTTCACCCGGTGAAAGCACCACCTTCGACGCGATTTTCATCCCTGAGAAAAAAGGCAGGCGGAAAGGCACGCTCGAAATCAGGAGCAACGATCCCGATAATGACAAGCTTGCGATCAGCCTCCAGGGAATCGGCCTCACAGGATAGCCCGTATCGTATGATCTCCTGTCGGACCGAAGCCGTTGCCGGAATCTTGCTTTGGTGCCCCAGTATCTCTTTCGTCACTCGGTCTCATGCCGGACCATATCGTGCATGAGGTCCTTCAGCCGGGGATAGGTTTCTAGATACCTGTCTACATAGTAGGTGTACTGCCTTGTGTTTTCAAGGTTAGGCTCGATGCTCTTCCTGACCCTCACCATCGCCGATGCCGCTTCCTCGATGCTTGAATAAACCCCCGCCCCATAGAAGGCGAGCATCGCATCACCGAGCAGAGGGGCGTTCGGCTCCTCTGTAAGGTGAATGGGCATACCCATCACGTCACTGTGTATCTGCATCCACAGATCGCTGTGTGTGGCTCCACCGCAGGCGTAGATCTCCTTCGGTTCGAATCCCGAATCCTTGAAGCAGCGCATTATGTGCTCCGTGCCGTAGGCAACTCCCTCCATTATCGCCCGGTACACGTGAACAGGCGTGTGATTCAGAGAAAGCCCCCATATTACGCCCCTTGCCCGCGAATCGGTGAGGGGATTTCTGTTTCCCTGCCAGTAGTCGAGCAGGATGAGCCCATCGCTTCCGAGTTTGATGCTCTTCGCGCACATGTTCATATAGTCGTACAGGTCAAGACCCTTCGAGGCAGCCTCCTCTTCGAGCTCTCTTCCGATAAACCCGTTTTTGAACCATTTCAAAACCGAACCCGTGGAAATCTGCGCCCCCTCGACGACATAGAGTCCCGGCATAACCGCATCCGGAAATCCTCCGAATATACCCTTCCCGTGAAACTCTTCCGACGAGTGCCCCAGCATCAAGTGCGAAGAGCCTGTGATAAATGCGATTCTTCCCGGTTTAACCGCGCCGAGCCCCAGTATACCGATATAGGCATCGGCGCCGCCCTGCACGATGACGGTTTTATCCGATAAGCCGACGACCTCCGCGACTTCCGGCCTTATCGGCGCGATCGGCGCACCAAGCCCCAGAATAAGCCCGGGAAATTTATCCAGTGCATCGGCAAGCCCTATGGCCTCATAGAAATCCCGGGGCCATCCCCCCGACTTTGAATTGTAGTACCATCGCACCGTTGCGTTGTTAATGCTTCCGACGTACTCTCCGGTCAGCCGGTAATTCACCCAGTCCTGAAAACCGCACACGTATCGCGCGCGCTCCCATACGTCCGGTTCGTTCTCCTTTACCCACAGCACCTTCGACGGCATCCATTCTGCGGATACACTGCCGAACCCATTGTACTTCAGGGCGTCCATGCCGCATCCCGATATCTTTTCGGCCTGCCTGAAGGCACGCACATCCATCCACAAAAGAGCATTTCTGAGCGGCATGAAGTTCTTGTCCAGTATGAGTACGGTACAGCTCGTCGTATCGACTGCAGCTGAAAGTATTTTCGCGCTGTCCACCCCCGATTTTTTCACAATATCTCCGACGACCCGGATAAAAGCATCCCACCACTGGGCAGGAATCTGCTCCGCCCAGCCGGGCTTCGGGAACAGGGTCCGGTACTCATGCGCACTCGTATACACCATGTTTCCGTGCTCACCGAAAAGCGCACCTCGAACCGATTCCGTTCCGAAATCAAGGGCGAGAACGTATCTATCACCTGCCGACATCCTGCGATTTCCTCTATCCTATAATTTCCATACCGACGCCGTGCATCCCGATATTGCCTCCGACGATGGCTCCTGGGTTTGAGGACAACAAATCCAATAGAGCGGACATAACCCCCGCTTGTTTGTCACGAAGAACATGTATGAACGGCGTCAATTACACATACCGTTTGAACCCGTTATACAGACGGACTACACAGACAGCTCTGTCGTTGGCCGGTACAGCCATGCAAAACGGGTGTATACCGGATGTGCGGTTACGACTTCCCGTGCAATGGTACAGCAGCAATTACCTGGAGATAGCAGCCCATTGACTAATGTCCGACATTCTTCAGAAGTATCCCCTTGATAAGAACCTTCCCGCTCGTGCCGTCTACTCCAGCACAGGTTCCGAATACCTCGACGTCCCTGCGGTTTTCGAGATAATAGGTACCTGTCAGGGTGACGTGCGCAATACCCTCTATCGTATCCTCATCCTCGTATCGGACGAGAAGGTCGAACTCGAATATATCCTTCTTCTTCTCGAGATTGGCAATTTTTCCGGTCCATACGACATACACCCCTCTGTATGCAGCCGGCTCCTTCATTATTTCAAAAAATCGTGGTGAAAAATCGATCGAGAGGGGATCGGGCGGATTGATGAACGTGTACAGTATGTCGAACTTTTCCTTGACGGGAGGCGATGCGTTCGAGAGCATTATCCTGTTCAGGGCAACAATAGCGGTATTGGTCTTACCGCGGTAGATGTACTTTTTTATGCGAACAAAACTATCCTCGATCTCCTTATCGGTAAAGGAGTACAGCGCTTTTTCCTTCGTATCGGTGACAGGAGTGTCTTCAGGAAGCGTTACCTCCCGCAGTGCGACGATCTCGGGATAAAAACGCGCAAGCGCCCTGTCATAGAGCGGTGTTGCATAGAAAATTGTAAGGATTATAATAATACCCGCAGTAATGCTCAGCCCCAAAAGATAGGGCTTGAGTTTTATAAAAAACGGAAGCATTGCCGAACGGTAGGTTTTCAGGTCAAAGGACTGAATGAAAGAAGTCGTATCCTCGGCCATACGAAGCTTTGCAATGGCGCTTTTCACCGATCGCTCACGGGGATTTTTTTCAAGCACTTCTCCCCAGAGACTGACGGCATCTTCGATCCTTTCGTCCTTCACGTAGATGTAGGCAAGGCCCTTCAAGAGCTCAATATGGTCCTCCCTTACCAGCAGGCCGGCCCTGAAGTACCGGCGCGCCCCCTCAAAATCATCCGTGAAGATCGATGCGTAGCCGAGAAACAGATAAATCTCCGGGTCGTTTTTATATTCCGTGAGGGCCTTCTCGAGGTGGGAAACTGCCTGCACGTACTGCTTTTTCCTGTAGCACTTCAGCCCTAGTTTTTTCTGAACACCCTTTTTCTTCAATAACGTATCCGAAAAGCAAGATAATAGGTCAGCGTCAATTGGGACGTTCTTTTATACGCGCTCGCAGTATTCGCCGGTCCTGGTATCAACCTTGATGACGTCATCCTTATTTATAAACAGGGGTACCTGTATATGCGCGCCCGTCTCAACCGTAGCAGGTTTGTATGTTGTTGTGGCTGTATCGCCCTTGAGTCCGGGCTCGGTATGAACAACCTTGAGCTCGACGAATATAGGAAGATCAATGGAGATAATCTCTCCTTCGTAAATACTCACGTCAACTTCCAGATTCTCCTTGAGAAAACGCTTTTCTTCTTCTATGGAGCTGTTCGGCACGCTTTCCTGTTCGTAATTCCCGGTATCCATAAATACGCTGTTGTCGCCGTCATCATAGAGGTACTGCATCTTTCTTTTTTCTATGTACACGTCCTCGATCTTCTCATCGGGTCTGAATGTACGGTCGACAATGGTATTCTTTTTTATATTCCGTATCCTGGAACGTACGAATGCGCCGCCCTTGCCCGGTTTGACATGCTGATAGCTGAGAACGGTATACAGCTCTCCGTTCATCCTGAACATCATCCCTTTTCTCAAGTCATTTGCGCTGATCAATGCAACTTCCTCCTTCACGGTTCAGTTTCAAAGAGCACCGTCCCCGCAACACGCGTCCTGTACACAAGTTTCCTTAAGTTTATTGACGGTTTCATAAAATGTCAACCCGATTGTCGAAAACCGCACCTGTAAATGACGCGTGGCTATCAGCTTATCCACGGTGACGAAATTCCAGTGCAGCAGCCTCAGCCGTCGATTGCGATCATCTCGTATTCCATGTTCCCGAGACCGATTTCGCATGCATGTGCGAGCTGGATGTACGGGTTGACCTGCAGATGCGCAGCCTGGGCTATCGTACTACCGTTTGCTCTCTCGAAAAGGTCGCATGAAGCCTTTTCCACTGCCACTATATTCCGGCCGGCGACGATGCCGATATCCTGCGAAACGAGGCTGCCGCCGTTCATACAGTCGCAGTTCTTCGTTATATTTATCAAAAAGTTGAAGTAGAACAAGTTCCCGTTGACCGCCCTGACCACGCCGGCAGCATGCTCCGCCATCATCTCCTGTAAATCGTTACTGTCCCGTTGAAAATCAACCCTAACCGCCCCGAAGGTGCACACCGCATAGCACTCGCCGCAGCCGATGCAGTGTGCTTTTTCAATAAATGCAGCCCCCTCTTTCATGACTATGGTATCCTGCGGACACCATTTTATACATACACCGCATGCGGTGCATCTGGAGGAGTCGATATCCGGGGTCATGACCGAGTGCTGCTTGAGTTTTCCCCGCCGTGAAGAGAGCCCCATTCCAAGATTTTTGAAGGCTCCGCCGAATCCCGTTATCATGTGACCTTTGAAGTGGCTGAGGACGACGAGGCCCTGTACTCGGGTGATTTCCCGGGCGACATTGACCGTGGTGAAATGACGGCCGTCCACAGGGACCGGAATCTCTGCATCACCGAACAGTCCATCCGCCATGATAAGGGGAGCGCCCAATTTTTCAAAGCCGAAGCCGTGCTCTACGGCAAGCGTGATGTGATCGAGGGCATTGGATCGGCTGCCCCTGTACAGGGTTGCCGTCTCCGTAAGAAAGGGTTTAACGCCTGCCTGCTTTAGTTTATCGATAACTGCCTTCACGAAAAACGGATGGAGGAATGTGGTATTGCTCGATTCTCCGAAGTGTGTTTTTACGGCGACAAAGTCGCCTTTCCTAAAATAGCTCCTCGTTCCGCATTTCTCATAGAGCAGTTTGACCTTTTTTGCCGTTCGCGAGGGATCCTCATGATCATCCACTGCAATGAAAAACACCTTTTCTTTCACGGGTGCACCTCTCAATTATTTGTCGTTCGATCCCGATACATGTTATAATATGTGTATAAAACCGGTCAATGCAACTTCATTTTTCCGGAATCCGAAAGTTCCTATGCACGCGCGATGAAAAAAACGTTCTTTTTCGTACTGGCTATTCTTCTTTTTCCCATGTTTTCGGCGTTTGCAGACACCGTTACTATAAAAGAGCTCAACTATACGGACAGCGCCTTCAATACCCTCTATGAATCGACCGTTGCGTCAAAAAACAGACTTCTCAAACATGCAAGAAAGGACGTATACCTTCCTCCTGTTTTGTATCGGTACACACTCAAAAGAGGGGAGGATATCTGGACCATCGTTGCAAAAACGAGCCTCAACATTGACACCATTGCCACTCTGAATCGCGTCGATTTCGTCGGTATGATACAGGAGGAGAGCAGTGTATACCTTCCCGATACACTCGGACTGTTTTTTGATGAGGCAGGCACCGGTATACGGGATATTGCAGCAGAATACAGTATTCATGAAAAGGATGTACAGAAGCTGGAAGACCCGGCAAACCCCCAGAAATCGTTGCTCTTCGCACCTGAAGTGACGCTCTCCTTTCTTGAACGGACCTATTTAACCGGTGTGGTTTTTTACGCACCGCTTATGGGAATTGAAACTTCGAAGTTCGGGCCCAGGATCGATCCGTTCGTGAACGAACGCGCCTTTCACGGAGGAGTCGACATTGCAGCCGATGAGGGTAAAAACGTGCACAGTGCACGGTGGGGAAAAGTGGTATATGCAGGGGACATCAACGGGTACGGCAACACCGTTATACTGGAGCATGAGCTCGACTACTATACACTGTACGGTCACCTGGATAAAATACTGGTTGAAGAAGGCCAAAAAGTCGATTCGGGGCAGATAATCGGAACCGTTGGAACGACGGGAAGAACCACCGGTCCGCATCTGCACTTCGAGATTCGTCGTGAGGAGAAAAAACTGAACCCGGACAATATTCGCTTTTTTATCATTCATCAGTAGGGTCACGTATTCCGGTCTCGCATTATCCTGCAGTTTTTCAGCCCCGGCTTCACTGCCTCTTGATTTTCCAGCCTGTGGCCTCCCGAACTTGCGATTATCTTCATTATCTGTAAGGCTCCTCTTTTAAAATTCGATTCCAGCCTGGGCTTTGACGCCCTTTTTCAGCGGATGTTTGATCGACACCATTTCAGTGACCAGATCGGCTGCTTCAATCAGAGCAGGCGAGGCATTTCTCCCCGTCACAACGACATGAAGGTCTTCCCTCCTCCCTGAAAGACACCCCACAACCTCCTTTTCATCGATAAATCCGTACTGCATCGCAAAGGTGATCTCATCGAGAATAATAATGCTGTAATCCTCTGAATCGAGCTTGTTTTTTGCCAGGGCCCATGCATGAACAGCTGCTTTTTTATGCACGGTAAGATCTTCACCTCTGTATATAAATCCTTTCCCCAGGGTATACACATCCGCAAGATTATCGAAATGTGCCAGGGCCTTTTTTTCACCGTTGGGCCGGTCAGCCTTCACGAACTGGATTATACACACGCGGAGATCATGGCCGAAAGCCCGGAGCGCCAATCCCAGCGCAGCGGTGGTTTTTCCCTTGCCGTCCCCTGTGAATACGATCAGCAAGCCTTTGTTCATTCTCTTCCTCCATAAGATAATGCCGTTCACCGGAGGCATCACACGCTCTTCCTTAAACCTGCCGCCTGCCCTAGTCCACAAGGCTGTACTTTATCGGTATCTCGAATGAAATCTCGTGTCCCGTATTGTGCCGATACGGGAGAACCTTTTTTACAAGTGATACGGCGGCGGTGTCCAGCACCCTGTGCCCCGATGAGCGCGCGAGCCTGATTTCAAGGGGGTTTCCATCCGCCCCGAGACGGACGAATACGACAACAACTCCTTCGATACCTTTTTTCCGCGCAGCATAGGGATAGACCTTTCTCTTCAGCAGTTCATCCCGCAGGCCGGAAAGCACCGGGGTATAATCCGGCTGTTCCTGCCGAGCTCTTTCAGCCGATTTCGGCTCCTGCCGGGAATCGGTTTTCGACTGTGCTCCTTCACTCTCCTTATCGGCGGCCGCTTCGTGCTGCGTCTGTTCGTGCGAATTTTCGACGGCACCAGCCTCTTTTTTCACAGGCGGCTGTTCAGGCTCGGTCTTTTCTTTTTTTTTCTCCTTTTTTCCCTTTTTGTCGACAATCTTTTTCGACCCGGTCTCTTTTTTCGCTGCGGGTTTTTTAACAGGTGTTTCAGGCTTTTCATAGTATACGAGGTTCACCACATATTTCCGTGTTTCGCTTTCTTCGCTTTTTTTTTCATAGTGAACAAGACGAAACAGTGTAAAGTGGAAGAGGAGCGAAACAAAAAGAGCGAAGCTCAAAATGATATAACCGGACCGTTTCATTTCCTCCGCTCGACAAGAAACGAGATGTTCTCGGCACCCGCGGTTCTCGCAATATCCATGACCTCGACTACCCGCTCGAAGGTGACCTCCCTGTCCGACTGTATAACAACTTCACGTGTTCTCTGAAATGCATACGAACGAATGAGCATGTTCGAAAGCTTCTCAGGAGTCGCCTCTTTTCCGTTGAACAGGAGCCTGCCATCCTCGAGAATCGTCACAAGGACTTCCGGTTTCTCCGTCAGCTGTGCACTCGTCGTTTGCGGCAGGTTCACACTGATTGACGGGCGCACGAGAAACGAAGTCAATAGAAAAAATATAAGGAGAAGGAAAACCATATCGATGAGCGGGGTGAGATCCGGGCCGGAGCTTTTGCCGACAGAACCCTCGTACTCTTTAAACTCAATCATGCCTCCCCCTGGTCATGGAAACAATCTCCTCGCCGTAATGTTTCATTGCGAATGCCACCGATTTGACCCGGTTGGCGTAGAGGTGGTGAAAAACGAGAGCAGGAATGCCGACAAAAAGACCCGCCACTGTGGTAATCAGCGCCTCCCATATTCCCCGTGCCAGTATTGACGGGTCGACAAGGTTTTTCACAGTTGCAACCTGCTGAAAGGCCCCCACCATACCGAGCACGGTGCCAAGAAGCCCGATCATCGGCGCAATCTTTCCAATCAGCTCGAGCAGGTGAAGATTTTTAGTGAGCCGGGCAAGCTCCTGATCCCCTCGAATCGAAAGTTCGTTCTCTATCACGTCCAGCGTGTATGTACGGAGCTTTATGGCCTCGTACACTATCACGGCGACGGGGCCTCGACTGCTGCGGGCAAACTCCTGGGCCTTTTCCAGGTTCCCGTCCTCGATCATTCTCTTGACCTCCTCCACGAGCCTTCCGCCTGTTTTTGCCCGGATGAAATGGTACCCGCGCTCGACGATGACGGTAACCATGAGCACCGATCCGAGGAGGAGGGGGTACATGAGGGGACCGCCCTTGTAGAATAGATCGATCATACGACGATCCTTTCAGTTGATTCGCGCCGACAGGCAGGGCTCACTGATCAGCGAGTCGCACTGCATACAGCACGCATAACTGCGACCTTAATTCGTCGCACCTCTTGTTGTATACCGGCCGCGAGGCGGCTCTGTTCGGTTGGAGACCGGCTGTACGAATCGTACAGACACCCGAACGCCGCCTCTTACAATTAAACACCCGGCACCGTCATCGTCAACACCATGCCCGCACGGCAGGCTCAACAGTCCTTCTGACGACTGAATGAGGCTCGCCGTCACAAAACAGATACCGGATTGCACGCGGGAACCCGAAATCAATACACGGCAAGCCCGGCTACCGCATCCTCGCCGTCGACCATGATCGAAACCGGGCTTTCGGCAGCTTCGGCTCCTGTGGCCCCGTCAAGTATGTACAGTCTGCTCGATGTGTAGTCGGTATTCGAGATATACACCTTTCCGCCGCTCGCAACAATATCCGTGCCGCCGAATGACTGGCCGTTTTTATCCTTTATCAGGGTTGCCGTTCCTGCATCAGGGCCAATAAGATAGGTGCTGGTATACCCCGTGCCGAAGAACGAATCGTTGACCGGGTCGTATGCGATTCGGGTCGGGCTGACATTGCTCACCACCTGGGAGAGCATTCCGGTCGACGCATCTATCGCATCAATCGACCCCGGCAGAGGGTTGAACAGTGCATCGTATCCTCCGCTGTTTGCAACATAAACCGTGGCTTTCCCGTCTGAATCTCTAACGGTGAGGAGCCCTGTCGTTCCTCCTGCAGAAGCCTGTATGGGTGAGGATGCTGCAAAAGCGTCGGTTGCGGGGTCGATAACAAGAACCTGACCGTTCCCATTGTCGGCCACATACACCCTGTCGCCCGCCACCGTTATGTCCTGCAGGTACATACCACCGGCTGTATCGTCGGTTCCGGGGATTGGGCCGGATAACCCCGCGCCCGGATCAAGGGGGTTAAAGGTGTATACGCCGGTCGATGCCGAGAAATCGGCATCCGTCACATAGGCCTTTGTTAAGCTGTAGAAGGCAATGTACTGTGCGCTGATGGATTCGCCGATTCTTTCGGCAACGGGAACCTGGGCGTTCGGGTCAAACCGGTACACGCCGGGAGCATTCGTTGTTGGGGAATTTCCCACGGCGATATACCCGATATCATTGTAAAAATATATGGAGCCCGTTGCATTCTGTCCCGTGGACAGAATAGGTGTGGAAGATGCAGCGGCGTTTTCCATGTCGAACGTGTACACCCGTCCGTTGAAAGTGTCGGTCATGTACAGTGTTCCGGAAGTCACACCCGTACCTGTGCTGCATCCGGCCAATACCGCAACGACCGAAACGACGATGACTGCGACAGCAGCGATGCCGATGAGTTGTTTTGCTTTCATACACCTCTCCTCTAATTTTTTATATTTTTATCAAAATAAACAACAATGACGGATAGTAAGGAAAATAACTATGTCTTTTGCAAATACCGGTTTAAAAATACCGGAGGATGCCGGTATACGTAACCAGACTTTTAACGGCTAAAAACCAAACCCACACCTTGTATGTCCCCGTCATTCGCATGTCCATTTAAAAGGTCAGCTCGATGCCCGAGCGAATGAAAGTAGCCGGCATCGGGTAGAGCGGAACCGCTTCGTACTGCTCGTTGAAAAGATTATCGACCGCTGCAAACCAGGAGAAATGGCGGTACTTTCTCCTGTATAGAACATTCACCACCATATAAGACGGAAGGTACGACGTATTTGACACCTTCTCGTACCGCAGGCTTTTATACCCGACACCTGTACTAAAAAAGTTTTTTCCATAACGCAGGTCGCATCCGAGATCGAGTGAATGCACCGGCGTCAAAGGGAGCCGTTTATTATCCTTGAGTGTGAGCCCGCCGGACAGGGCGAAGGTATACAGAAAACCGTAGCCCAGCCTCACCGAGACTCCATCACCAAGACGCACGGACATGCTGCCCTCAATACCGGGATAGAGCGCCTCACCCCAGTTCGAAGGCCTCCACAGCCCGTCGTCACCCGGCTGCCAGAGAATAACGTCCCGTACGTACCGTACATACCCGAAGAGATCGAAGCCCAGCTTTTCGCCGGTATGGGTGATTCCGAAATCAACGCTGTACCCGGTTTCCGGTTCGAGGTCCGGATTGCCTTCAGCAAAAGAATCGGCCGGCCAATAGAGATCGTTCATGGTGGGTGCTCTGAAAGATTTTGCGATGCTCCCCTTTATAGACGTCGTCGAAGAAACCCTGTACACGCCGCCGAGCTTATAATTCAGGTCTCCCTTGAAATCGGAGTAGTAGTCGTATCGAACTGCCGGTTGAAGAGTCATCCTGTCGGTTGCAAAAATCGACGCTTCGACAAACCCGCCGCCGTATGTCCTGTCTTTTGCACCCACATCGGTGCTCTTCACAGAATCATAGCTCGCATTCCCGCCGTAAATAATAGAAAATCTGTTGAAAAAAAACATCTCCTGCACCAGATCGAGACCGGCGGAATTTGTTTTATGGTCCGAATCAACGTCTATCGACGGCGACGTGTACCGTAGTTCGGAGGAGATGAAATAGGTTTTGAAATCGAGTGTAAGCAGGTCGCTGAAAAAACGATCCGTATGAAAATCCGCGGAAGTTTGTACTCTCCGATCTTCCTGGGAGGCTTCAGGAGTCGGAGATGTCATTGATCCGGGTATTCCCTTTTTATTGCGCACAAAAGACCCTGTAACATCAAATGCGCCTTCTCCCGCAGGAATGCGTATACCGGCAGACACGTCGCCGCCCAGAAGCCCGGCGTTTTTACGTCTTCGGTTTTCGAGATTCGAATCCTTGTAAATATACCCGTTCTTCGCCCGCTCGACAGATCCGGCCGTGGTCAGACCGACCTTCCCAAGCTCCCTGGAGTAGGTGATGCGGGCTTTCTGCGAATCGACAATGTCCGAGTAGTCTGCCGGCTCTTCTGTTTTATCGGTCGAGTAACCCGAAACGTACCGACCGGGTAAAAAACTCCCGTTTTCAAGCGACACTTTCAGTCTGTTACCGGCTTTTTTTTTCGTTATGATATTGATAACCCCGCCCATTGCATCGGCTCCGTGCAGGGCGCTCGATCCGCCCCGTACGACTTCGATTCTCTCGATATTGTCCAAAGGGATGAGAGAGAGGTCCACTCCGCCGCTCAGCGCACTGTTCATGCGAACACCGTCGACAAGGATGAGCACCTGTGCCGATGTCGAACCGCGTATAGATATATTCTGAGCAGCGCCTTCAGGACCGTAATCGGTTATTATGAGGCCTGTGCGGCTTTCGAGGAGCTCTGAAACGCTTCGCGCCCCGCTTTTTTCTATCTCTTCGCTTGAAATCACCGTTACATGCTGCGGAACGTCAAGAACCGCCTGTTCGGTTTTCGTTGCGCTGATCACCACTTCCTGCACCGCAAGCGCGTCATCCTCCCCTGCACCTTCCCCGGCCGACAGCATGGTGGAAACCGTGATAAACAAGGCGGCTGTAATGGCTGTAAGAAAGACCCTTTTTTTCATTGCCTTACCTTGTCTCCAAGTACGGTACTTATCCGTACTAAATTCCGGAACTTTGAAAGCAGTTCCCTGGAAAAAAGCACCCCTTTTCACATAGCGCTTATCTCGATATAAATGTTCATCAATGTGATCGTTGCGCCGGAATCGATCATCCAGGACGCAGCGGCAGAACTGCGCCAAATTCTCTGCCGATTCGGCATGCCCATGACATATGAAAGGCCGATTAACCCTGTGGTTTCATGATTCTGTGTTGAGCAATACAGATGTTTTAAGAAAGGTTATGGGGAAGAATGAAAAACGGAAGATGAGGGTTTTATTCATGTCCACTCCCTTTCCTCGAGGGTTATGCTGTTTCAGGAGGGTTTCCTGGCTTCCGGATTGTCTTACTCACAGCGCCTTCTCGACTCTCCGTCCTGAAATTTCCGAACGAAAAACCAATGGCTTGCTGCTGCTTTCATACCCGGTCACAGTGGCGGGACCGCTGCGGCCTTTAACCGCATTCCGCTCCCCTGAAACAGGGCCAGTTTCACACCATAGATAACACGCGTCTGAACCGCTGTCAAGAAAAAAATGCAGTATAAATCAGCAGTCGTCGGCTGCACCCCTACATAAAATGATAAAGCAATCGCTATAGTGTTATTGACATTACCATATCCTATATATACAATTACTTCATGGCTGGTTATTTCGAGAGCTTCGGCGGCTGGTTTCTTTCAAAAGTACAGACCATCATCGACTTCTGCGCATATACCTACATTATAATCAAAACCGGTATCGGAAAAAGGCCGGGCGGATACCGTACAAACCTGAACGTTCTTTTCAAACAGGTGCTGTTCACCGGAGTCGATGCACTCCCCCTCATTGCAATTGTGGCGCTTGCCATCGGCGGCATCTCAATCATACAGTCACTGACGTTTCTCCCCAGATTCGGAGGAGAATCCTTTATCGGCAACATACTCATAACGGTGATCGTCCGGGAACTGGGACCGCTTCTCACCGGTTTCATCGTTATCGGACGCTCTGGAACCGCAATCACCACGGAAATCGGAAATATGGTGGTTTCCCATGAGATCGAGGCCCTCGAATCTATGGGGATCGATCCCATCAGATACATTGTGCTTCCGAGAATATTCGGAATGACCGCTTCGCTCGTGAGTCTGAACATCTACTTCGACATCTTTGCAATAATCGGCGGATACCTTGTTTCGAAGCTGGTGCTCGTTACAAGCTTCATTCCCTTTTTACAGCGACTGCTTGAATCGGTGGTCCTCTCCGATCTCACCGTGAGTCTGCTGAAAGGTTTTATTTTCGGAATACTTATATCGCTGACAAGCACCTACAGGGGTTTTTCCGTGAAGACATCGTCGACCGAGGTGCCGCAGATGACCACAAAGGGAGTGGTGAATGCCATAACGGCTCTTTTTCTGGCAGACGGTGTTATTACGTTTATCTATTACTTTTGAAATACGGAGTTTCACTATGCGCTCCAGAGAACAGGTTCGGGTCGCGATCCTGAGGATGGAGTAACATGAACGACTCGATTCTCAAAATAGACGATGTGTCCATCTCGTTCGATCAGGAGAAGGTACTCGATTCGGTTTCCATGAGCATACCCAGAGGACGTCTCGTAACCATTACCGGCCCTTCCGGCTGCGGCAAGAGCACGCTGCTGAAAATCTCGGCAGGGCTCATTTCTCCCGATACTGGCACGGTTTACATCAACGGTGTCGACATCTTCAGTGCATCACGCAGCTCTCTGTACACGATGCGAAAGGAGTTCGGTTTCGTTTTTCAGGACGCGGCTCTCATCAGCAACCTTACTGTTTTCAATAACATCGCACTCCCGCTCCGGTACCACTTCAACCTCAATGATGATGAAATCGAAAAAAGAGTACACGATGTACTCGAAGGCTTCGATCTCCTGGAAATCAAGGGTCAGCTTCCGGCCCATCTCTCAACCGGACAGCGTAAACTGGCGGGATTTGCCCGTGCCCTGGTTGTGAACCCGAAGCTTATCTTTTTTGACGAGCCGGTTACCGGTATCGATGCGATTCACCAGCAGAAGATGATCGACAGGCTGATTCCGCTCCAGGACGATCCGAACATTACTCTCATAATGGTGAGCCACAATCTCGATTTTATCAAAGCCTATGCAGACTATATCGCTCTTCTCTATGCGGGAAAGCTCTTCGCATACGGAAGGCGGGATGAAATTCTTCGATCATCCGACCCGATTCTTCAGAAAATTATGTCGATTATAGTAGATGAGGAGGCAATCATCGCCGAAGAGGTGCTCGGCCTTTTGACGGGAAAATGAGAGTGGAAAACAACAGGGTATTGCCAGCGGGCCGGAACTGCTTCAAGAACCGGAATCAACTTATGGAGAGTAAAAGGAAAAAACAATGTCTTTCAGATTCAAACACCTCGAAAAGATAGTGGGTGTATTTCTCACTATTGTTATTCTTGTCATAATTGCCGTAATCATTATGATCGGCCGGGAGCGGAGATGGTTCGAAAAGCAGTACTTGTTCAACACAAAGTTTCTCAGGGGGGAGGGCATCTCTCTGGGCATGCAGGTCTCGATAAAGGGCATACAGATCGGCGAGGTAAAGTCGGTGTTTCTCAACGAGGACAACTGGATCGATGTGGGCTTTTCGGTATACCAGGAGTACTCGTCGCGGATCAGAAAGGACAGCGTGGTCAAGCTCAGGGCGCCTCTCATCGGCACCAAGGTGCTTGAGATAATTCCGGGAGACAAAAACATGCCGCAGCTTGCAAACGGCTCGTATATATGGTCTGAAGATACCGATCAGGGTGAACGAATACTCGCCGAGAAACTCAAGGGTGAACGCCCCGACCAGATGACGCGGCTCATGAACAACCTGGAAAAGCTCACCTATAATCTCTCGGCCGAGAACGGCAGTCTCGAACCGGCCCTTGCGAAAATACAGGAATTCTTTACCATGCTTACCGCAAAGGATGAAAGCCTGCCCAGAACACTGGCATCGCTCGAGCGCATCACCAGATCGATCGAAGAAAAGCAGGGCAGTATCGGGAAGCTGATGTACGACGACTACGAGCTCTATCAGAGCATCGTCGAGCTCATGGATAATCTCAATAAAACGATCAGCAACTTTGAGGAGCTGTCGGCAGCCCTCTCCGATACCTCGCCGGAGATCAAGGCTGCGATCGACCGGAGCAACAGAACCATGAACGAGGCAATCGGCCTTATCAAAATACTCAAGCAGAACTTCTTCGTTCGCGGGTTCTCCTCAAGAAAAGAGATCCAGCCGCTGCCCCTGGACAGCACCGAACGTGAGGGAGGGTACGCGCCCACCGTCGAGGGATATGAAGGGAGGAACGAATGAGGCGATACATCTTTTTCTCTCTCATCCTGTCTGCCCTGTTTATCACCTCATGTGCATCCGACCGGCCCATCATGATCGTGAAGGAAACGGCGCATGATTACGAAACCCTTGCCCTCGAGCACTACAACAGGGGGGACTTTGAAAATGCAATACATAACTTCGAAAAGGCTCTTGAAGAAAACAAAAAGGTGAGCAATCTCCCTGGAATTTCGTCGGACCTGTACAATCTCGCACGCTGTTACATAAATTACGGGCTCTACGATAACGCCCAGAAGCTGCTTGGTGAAGCGCAGGAAATCAACACGGTGGCCGGAGACAAAAGCAGGGCCGCAGATGTGAACCTGCTTCTCGCAACAATACGGATCAGAAAAAAGGAGTATGATGAGGCGCTTGATCTGCTCCAAAAGGGCTATACATTGTATCAGGAAGACAAAAACAAAAAGGGGGTGGCAAACGCACTGAACAATATCGGCTCCATCTACATAAAAAAAGGAGACTACGAGTCCGCCGGCCGTAATATAGAGTCCGCAATATCCATACACAAAAAGGAAAAGAACCACAGCGGCCTTGCAGCTGCATACAACAACTTCGGGTATCTGAACGAAATTCAGGGCAACGGGGAGAAGGCCCTGGAGTACTACCTTCTGGCCCTCGATGAAGACAGGTACATGGAAAACAGTCTGGGGATTTCCTCTGATTTGCACAATATAGCCGAATTATACAATAAAGACGGAGATTTCAAAAACGCTCTCTTTTACTATAAACGCGCCCTCGAGGTAAACAGGGGTTTGTCTCTTATCGGTAGAATGAAAAATGATCTCAATAGTATTATCAATATCCTCGGTATACTCGGCCGGTCCCAGGAAAAAACGATCTACGAAAAAGCGCTGGCGGAGCTTGAAAAACCGGGGAACAGCGGTGATCAATAAAAATTTTATCCTCCCAGGGCATTTAATTCTTGAATAATGAATGGGAATATGATACTTTTGTGCCGGTTTCTATATAACGATATTCAATAACGGTTATTCGGGCACTTCGCGTCCGAATAATACCGCCGGTGCAAACACCTGAACAACCCGGGTGAGCGGACATAATTTCCGCGCAGGACATCTCGCTTTCCGGCGGCTGTATACCCTTTTGGAAGGAGGATGGTATGAAGGTAAGTATCGATGAAGACCTCTGCACCGGTTGCGGTGCATGCTCGGACGACGTGCCGGATGTATTCGAAATGGGTGACGAAATCGCTGAAGTGATTCAGCCTGATGTGCCCGATGATCTCGAGGATGCGGTCAGAGAAACTGCAGAAGGCTGCCCCGCGGAAGCAATTATTATAGAAGAATAGCAGGATTCTAACTGACAACTCCCCGAAACCGCTTTACTCTCATAACCGTGTAACGGGGTCGGGAACTATCGTCTATACTATACGCCATTTCACATTGTCGAAGAAGTTTAGGCGTCTTAGCAAACAAACCGAACCCTGCTGTACTGCAACTGCCACCTCTTTTGAAAACAGCCATTCTTCTGTGCCTGCAATCTCCAGATGATGATTGAGATGCCCCTGCATATACTGTAAAGAGATTTCCTTGAGATGTGTTTACCACGCCATTCGGGAGGTAAGAGACGGAAGGTTTAAAATAAAGGGTTATCGACTAGACTACTCTACCCACGTAGTACAATAGGCACTGGTGGAATGCACCTTTGCAGGGTTGAGTTCTGAACTGTAAATCCCGGAATGTGTCGGCGTAAAACGGTTTTCAGCCTTTGAAGACATCAGCCTTTGATGGAGCCCGCCAGTATCCCCCGTATGAAGTAGCGCTGCAGGGAGAAGAACACCACCAGGGGAAGGATCATGGAGATGAACGCCGCCGAGGTGAGAAACTCCCAGCCTCCTCCGTATGAATTGACCAGGTTGGATATGGTCACGGTCATGGGCGCCACCTCCGGGGTGCCGCCCAGGTAGATGAGGGCCACCAGCAGGTCGTTCCACACCCACATGAACTGAAAAATGGCCAGGGAGGCGATCGCAGGCACGGATATGGGAAGGACCATACGGTAGAATATCTGAAAGTGGGACGCTCCGTCGAGAAAGGCCGATTCGAACAGATCCTCCGGTATCCCTCCGATGAAGTTCCTGAGAAGATAGATGGCGAAGGGAAGGCCGTATGCGGTGTGGGCGATCCATATACCGGGGAAGGTGCCGGTGAGATGCAGCCTGTTGAATAGCCTGAGTACGGGGATAAGGGTCATCTGGAGGGGCACCACCAAAAGCCCGATGATCATCAGAAAAAGGGTATCCCTTCCCGGAAAGCGCATCCATGAGAATGCATAGGCGGCAAAGGCCGCAATCAGTATGGGCATCACTGTCGCCGGTATGGCGATCATAAGACTGTTGAAGAAGCTCCTCCCCATGTTGGCTCGCTGTATGACATGCAGATAGTTCTCCATGGTAAACCTGTGCTGGAAGGTGAAAGCATTCCACCATCCGGTGGTGAGGATAAGCGACCTGGGTCTGAAGGAGCTGATGAGGAGGCCTGTGGTGGGAACAAGCCAGACAATGCAGATGACGATCAGGATGATGTGAAGGGGACTCCGCCTCACGAAGAGCACTAGCCTGCCGGCCAGGTTGTTCCATGTACGGGAGGTCTGCGGCTTGTTAAAAGATGGTGCTTTACCCGGTGTTCCTCTCCTCTCTATCATCGCTCACCTCCCCTCTGTCCGAAGCGCTTTATGTTCATGAGCATTACAGGGATGATGGCGATAAGCAAAATCACCGCCAGGGCGCTCGCCATACCGAAGTTCAGGAAATTAAACATCTCCTTGTACATCCGGTTCGCGATTACCTCCGTGCCCAGTATACCGTTGGTCATCACGTACACGATGTCGAAGATCTTGAGCACGTTGATGATCAGGGTGGTTGTAACCACCACAATGGTGGGTTTGATGAGGGGAAGGGTCACCCTGAAGAAGACTTGGAGCTCTCTGGCTCCGTCCATTCGCGCTGCTTCCACGATCTCCTTCGGCACACCCTTGATACTCGCGGAGAGGATGACCATGGCGAAGCCGGTCCACATCCATATGCCAACCACGATGAGCGCCCAGTTGTTGATCCCGGGGTTGAAGAGCCATGCCTGCGGCTCGAAGGAGGGAAAAAGAGAGGTCAGCACAGCGTTCACTGTCCCGATCTGGAGCGTACCCTTGGGCTTGAATTCGTACATGAACTTCCATATCACTCCGGCTGCAACGAAGGAGATGGCCATCGGGAGAAAGATGAATGCCTTGGCCACGGACTCGTACTTAACCCGGTCGGAGAGCACTGCGATGAGCAGGCCAAGGGTAACCGTCACCAGGGTGAAGAACACAAGCCACAGCACGTTGTTGCGCAGAACGATAAGCATATCCCTCTCGGTGAAGATGCGAAAGTAGTTTAAAAGACCCACGAACCGGGAGGAATCCTGGTTCATCAGGCTCATGATTATTGTGTTGATTACCGGATAGAGAAGAAACACGGTAAGCAAGATGAGTCCCGGCGCCACCCACAGCCAGGGGCGGACCCTCCTCTGCCGGTGGAAGCTCAATCTGGATACGGCCTTTTCAACCAGAAAGATGTACAGGGTGAGTCCGGCGGGAACGCCGAATACCGCCGCCATCGCGAGGAGAGCACTTCCCACTATCATTACATTCTTTCCTCAATATTGTGAACATGATTACTGCGGTTTTTTCACAAGCCTTTTACAGGTCGGGGTAAGACATCCACACGGACTGGCGCTGGAGAATCCTGTCCCGGCAGGAACGGGATTCTCCAGCCGGATTATCCGGCCGGTGTCTCAGTAGGCCTGCTGTCTCGTTCTCTCCAGATTCCTCAGTATGCTGTCCAGCCTGTCGGGGTTCTGGACGTAGTCCATTATGGCGGACCAGAAGGCGTTGTTCATTTCACCGGGCATCATATCGGATGCGTCGAAGACCACGATCTCCGCCTTCTGGAGGATCTTCGCTGCCTGCTTGCTGAGCACATCGGGATAGAATACCAGGGACAGGTTCCTGTCGGCTGAAAGAGCACCTGTGCCGCTGGTCCAGTAGGATTGAGCCTCCGGCGTGGTGAGGTAACGGATGAAAGACCGGGCCTGAGGAGTGTCTTCGAACATTCCCACCAGGTCGCCGGCCGCCTCAATCGCATTCTCGTACTGGGGTTTGATGGGAGGAAACCCGAAGAAGTTGAAGTCCTCCCCCGGCTTCAGGTCGGGGAACTGGTCCTTGATGAATCCCTGGATAAAGCTTGCCTGCATGTGGAAGTACGCACCTGGAGGATTGAGGAACAGGGGTGCAGCCGCCTGCCCGAAATTAGTGGACAGCACGTACTGTTTCCCGCCGTACACCATGTTCGGGTTCGCCACGATCTGTCCCCAGGTTTCCCAGGCTTCCCTGATCTCGGGTGACGTCCAGGAGAGCTTCCCCTTGTACCAGTCTCTGTACTTGTCCGGGCCGTAAAGCCTGAGAAAGATGTTCTCAAGCCAGTCGGTACCCACCCAGCCGCTCGCCGCACCGCTTTCCAGCCCTATGGACCACGGGGTCTTTCCCTCGCGTACGAGCTTCTGTGCGATGCTCATCATCTCTTCTGCGGATTCAGGCGGAACCTTTATGCCCTCGCGTTTCAGAACCTTGGGATTGTACCAGACCAGGCCCTTGATGGCCACCTTGGCGAACACGCCCACCAGCTTACCATCCACGGTTCCCATATCCAGCCATCCCTTGGCGTAATCGCTTCGGATACGGCTCATGTCCAGAACAGTGCTCAGGTCCACCAGCTTGCCTGCTCTGGCAAACTCTGCCATCTTTCCCGGTCCGGGCAGCACGGCAATTTCGGGAGGATTCCCGGCCTGTACCCTGGTAGTCAGTATCGCGTTGATGTCCCGACTCCCCTCGTATTGCACATGGATTCCCGTGGCTTCTTCGAAGGACTTAGCCATTTCGTTGAACACGTCAAGCTCCTGGCCTCCCCACACGGCGAGCACCTTTACCGTGCCTCCAACCTTGCCCATTTCCCCCGCGGCGTACAACTTCCCGGGCTCGCGAGAAGCTATAATCAAGATGAATAACACAGCTGCAGCCGCAGCCACCGCGGCGATAAGTACCTTTGACCTTTTCTGCATGAGCTTTTCCTCCTTATGGTTGAGATCTTGTAGTGATGCCGCACAAAATGAATGAGGCATCTCTATAAAACTACTCCTCTACTGTAATACACTAATGTCATATCCAATCCCGTCAACTTCAAAATTCAATTATTGGTATGATTCCCTGAATTGACACTTCTCCGGTCGACTCCCCCGGATACTGAGCCTGCGCCGGCACCATAGACCCAAATGAAAAAAGGGGGTGGCGAGCCCCACGAGTACCCGCCGCCACTGGTCGGAGCGTGAGCATGCCCTTCCCTGTCACTGAATAATGTTCCCGACCGATAATTGATAGGTAAAACTAGATTTTCAGCGTGCTGGAAATACCACCGAAGCCCCGATTTTTAGGTAAAACATGGAATAACGGATCTCATCCAACCGAACGTCTTTCACATATATGCTGTTGTCCTTCCCCATTATACTATGCTTTAAAACAATGTCAAGAAATTCTTGAATAAGCACCCATTTCTTAAATTACAGCAGTATGAGGGGTACGTATTATGCCTGTAAGAGTTGTCTGGCGAAAAGAGAAAACGTATACATCGTGTTTACACCGTCTCGAAGACCGGGACGACGAATGCGCGAAGCCCGACTGAGGTGAATGTGGACTGGAGGGATCGTATCCTTTGGAGCAGGGCCTCTTTTTTCTCATTGTCGACGACGATCATGAGCACGTTGTTCAGTCCGGGCCAAACATGGTCGCCGAGATGTGGGTCGTTTCTTCCCACTCCCGACACATCCTTCCATTTTGTGTAGTACTGCATGTCCAGATTGGTCAGTATTTCGCCGAGCTCTTCGTCAATTGCGCGGTCATAGACAATATATACCAGCATCTTTTTGTCTCTCATTGCATATCTACCCTCTTTTGTTTAGCTTCTAAAAGTTATTATCCGATACCGTAATTATCCGGCGCTATTTCTTTGCCGCCTTCTTTTTGGCCCGCTTCAGCCTGCCCGTTTCAAATATGGTGTATAGAACCGGTATCAGTACAAGGGTAAACACCGTGGATACCAGAAGTCCCCCGATGACAGTTTTTGCCATGGGCGAACGCATTTCGCTTCCCGACCCGAAGGCAAAGGCCATGGGAACGAGCCCGAGTACGGTGGTGAGCATGGTCATCAGAATCGGCCGCAATCTTGTTCTTCCCGCGAGCCGCACTGCGTCAAGCAGTTCATAGCCCCGTTTTCTGAGCAGGTTCGTGTAGTCGACGAGTATGATCCCATTGTTCACCACAATACCTGCAAGCATCACCACGCCTATTCCCGAAATTGCGCTGAACGTGGTGCCGGTGATAATATGCATCCAAACGACCCCTATAAAAGTCATGGGGAGGGTGAACATGATGATAAAGGGGTCCATAAAGGATTCGAAGAGGGCGGCCATTATGAGATACACGAGCACAATGGAAAGCAGCATGACCAGAACCAGATCCTGCACCACCTCCTTGAGGTTCTCCCAGGAGCCGCCGTACTTCACACTGAACCCGGGGGGCATGACGAGTTTGTAGACCTCGGCCTTTATCGCATCGACTGCGCCTTTCACGTCTCCCTGTACACGTGCATTGACATACACAACTCTCTGCTGGCCTTCCCGTTCAATCATAACGGGTCCGAACCCCTTCTCGATATGCGCAATACCGGAAAGCTGGACCTGCACGCCTCGAGGGCTCATCACCGATATGAGGTCCAGGTCGGCTGTTGAAACACGATCCGACTTCCGCAGTCTGACGAGCATGCCGACCTCTTCACCCCCGAGAATGACCTTGGCCACATCCGCGCCGGCAAAGGCATGGTTGACCGCCTGTCCTACCTGATAGACACTGATACCGTACTGAGCTGCTCTGTCCCTGTCAATAGTTATTCTGTACTCGGGCAGACCCTCCTCCCGCGATATACGCACGTCCTTTACATTTCCGATCTTCTCCATGATCGTTTTGAGCTCCTGGGCGAGCTCTGAGCCCTGTTTGAGACTGTATCCTGAAATCGCAATACTGAGATTGCCGCCTGTTCCGGTGGGACCGCCGCCTGTGGAAAACTGGACTGTTAAGCCTGGTATATCATGGAGCTCTTTTCTCAAGAAATCTATGATCTTTTTGTCGCTTCGCTTCCGCTTATCGGCATCAACCAGGGTCATCCATATCTCTGCCCGATCCGGGGATGCAACGCCCTGTTCCTCACCGGTCCTTCCCACCTGCATGAAGGTTATTTTACGCTCCGGGACCTTCTGTTCGATG
Organism: uncultured Spirochaetota bacterium; assembly: GCA_964521865.1. Lineage (GTDB taxonomy): Bacteria > Spirochaetota > B62-G9 > B62-G9 > DRHN01 > CAYSRJ01. The sequence goes on from CAZFTJ010000003.1 coordinate 90,449, forward strand.
ATGTCGTAAATACGGTCTACCGTTCTTCTTGTAACATCGATCTGTGTTCCGACCGGCATACTGATTTTCATCTGTATGAAACTCTCATCCGACTGCGGCATAAATTCAACACCGATGACGCGAATGAGCAGAATACTTGCTACGAGCACGGCAAATACCATACCGACAAAAAGAAACCTGTGATCGAGCGCCCAGCCGAGAACGCCGCTGTAGCTTCTATCGAGCAACCGCATCACCCGTCCCCGCGAACGGAGCTCTTCTTCGATGTCCCGCAGAGAACCAGCGAGTTTTTTAACGGTTACCCTTTTAATCCTGCTCGTAAGCATGGGAATGATGGTCAGAGCCACGATCAGGGAGGAGAGAAGGGAAAAGGCCACGGTGAATGCGAGGTCTTTGAATAGCTCGCTCGCAAGTCCTTTGATAAAGAGCACGAGCGGCAGAAATACGGCAATGGTCGTCAGGGTCGACGCAATGATTGCGTTCGACATCTCCTGTGAACCGAGTTTCGACGCCTCCAGAGGCTTGGCACCGAACTCCCTGTATCGGAAGATGTTTTCCAGAACGACAATAGAATTGTCGACGAGCATCCCGATTCCCAGGGCGAGCCCTCCGAGGGACATCATGTTGATGGTCAGGTCGAACAGATACATGAAGATAAAAGTCGTTATGATCGAAAGAGGTATGGACACGGAGATTATGAGTGTCGTGGATATGTTTCTCAGAAATACAAAAAGCACGATCACGGCGAATACACCGCCTATGAGCGCTACCTGCCACACGTTGTTGATGGACTCTATTATAAAATCGGCAGGCGAGTAGAACTTTTCAATTTTCATGTCCGAGGGAAGCGCGTCCTGTATAGCGGTAAGCTTCTTTTCGATGAGCTTTGCAATCCTTACCGTGTTGGTGCCGGACTGTTTCTGCACTACCATGATGATCGCATCCCGGCGCCCCAGCTTTGCGTCCATATTTTCATCCACATATCCGTCATACACTCTGGCAACATCCTTCAGATAAACGGGAACATCCCGTTTGTTGTCGACAACAACCCCCTCAATCTCCTCGAGACTCCGGAACCTGCCTATGGTGCGAAGCGAGTAGGTCAAACCACCCTCATCAATACTACCGCCTGCGATATTGATATGCTCAGCCTGTATACTATTTATAACCTGATCGACCGTCAGACCGTAGGACGCGAGCAGTGTTCGGTCGAGGTCCACATGCACCTGGCGCTGCTGACCTCCCCAGACCATGACATTGGCCACACCGTTGATCTGCTCGAGGTTTGTTTTTATGTTGTTGTCCGCGTTGTACCTGAGACTCTTCAAATCCCTCTTGCCCTCGACTACGAGCACCATGACGGGAATCATCGATGGGTCGAACTTGAACAGCACCGGCTGTGTGGCTTCATCGGGAAGATAATCACGCACCAGGTCGAGCTTTTCCCTCAGCTCGGCGGCAGCCTCTCCCATATCGGTACCCCACTCATACTCAACGACGACCTGCGTTTGCCCCTCCCGGGATTTTGACGTGATCTTCTTGACATTGCTCGCTGATGCCGCTGCATTTTCCAGCACCTTTGTAAGGTTCTCTTCCACCTCTTCCGGGGCCACACCGGAATAGGTTGAGAAAATGGTAATTACCGGATAGGAGATATCGGGAATGAGATCGATTGCGAGTCTTCCGAGCGAGTAGATACCGAGCACGATGATGGCAAGGTACACAACCATCGTGGTGACCGGCCTGTTGACGGAAAGTTCAGAAAGCTTCATTGATTACCTCCGTAACCTTGACTTCATCTCCGTTATCAACATTCTGCTGGCCGATCACGATAATCCTCGCTCCCGGTTCAATTCCCGATACAATGGAAACCCTGTTGCCTTCCTGTATACCGAGCTCCGGTTGTACCTGCACGGCTCTTCCGTCCTCGACGATGAAAACCACCTCTTTTTCGTTTCTATCTATGACCGCTGCACGCGGAACGATGAGCGCATTTTTCTCGTTTCGGATTATAATTCTGCACTCGCCGAACATACCCGGCTTGAGCACATGACTCTTGTTTTCGATACGGATCCGCACTTCCCTTGACCGTGAAACAGGATCGACAACTGGGCTGAGAAGCCCGACCCTGCCCAAGAAAACCCGTCCGGGATACGAAACGATTCCAACCTGTGCTTCGAGCCCCTTCTTTACCCTGTATATATCCCTCTCCGGTATATGTGTAACCACCTCGACACTATCCATATCGATAATTTGAAAGAGCGGTACCTGCGGTGTTATATATGCGCCTGTTTCAACCATGATTTCCTTTACAATACCGTTTATCGTCGATTCCACCGGATTCGGCGCAAAAGTAAGCCCCGCTTCACTCCTGTCTATATAGGCACAAACCGTGTTTTTGGACACCCTCTGCCCCTCTTCGACAGGAATCTCCTTTACCTTGCCCGGCACCGTCGAAAAGATAGTAACCTCTGCAACAGGCACAACCTCGCCGTTTAGAACAAGGGACTCGGCTATCTCTCCGGTCCGCGCCTCATATACCGCCACGGGAGTGGCGGTATCCACTTCTTCCGCCTTCCCTCGCCCGAATCGTCCGCCGGCAAGGAGCTCTATCTTTTGCCGATAGCGGTAGTAGGCAATGCCGCCGAGCCCGATAATGACGATAAGAATTACAACAATTATTATAAGCGTTTTAACACCCTTTCTCATACAGTCCTCCGAAAAGGATATTTTTCCACCGTTGCAATAACCGCCTCAGTGCTCTCCCGTTGCAAAGTGCAATCATTCATCCTGCACATCCTATTGTTCAACACAGCTTTGTCTTTCATTCAAAATGATCGACACCCACCGCATCCTCGAGATCGAAAACCGCGCTCTTGTAGTTGTATATCGACTGCAGATAACCGAGCTTCGCATTGTTGAGACGTATCTGCGCATCTTTGAGCTCTGTGTTCGAGATGAGCCCGTTTTTATACCGCTTTTGAGCTGATTCGTAGAGTCTTTCTGCAAGCTCAACTCCCTTCACGGTTGATCCGATCTTTGCCTTCTCCTTTGCAAGCTTTAACAAAGTATTTTTTATATTGAGCCGAATCCCGCTTTCTACCGATCCCCTTGTCGTCCGAAGCGCCTCGAGATCGAAGGATGATTTTTTTTCAGATGCATTTTCCCCACTCCACGGAAAGAGGGATGAGAGCTGCATCTGTACAACAACACCGACAGAAAGGTCGCCGCTCCACGAATCTTCTCCCCAGTACTTATTTTCACCGGTTGTTGCATCGTACCCGCTTTGCACTGTATAGTTGGCGAATCCGCCTATTGTCGGTCTCTTCTCCCGACTCTTCAACGACTGCGTATAATCTGCAAGATTGATCCGAGCCGCCATCTGCCGTATGTTGTAGTTTTTTTCTAAAGCCTCATCAATAATCCGATTCTCATCAAACTCGCGAAACTCGGGCTTCAGTTCTCCGATGAGCCTGATATCGTAGTCTCCCTCCTCTTCGATTCCCAGCAGGTCTTTTACCGCGAGAAGTGCGAACTTCACCTCATTCTCTGCGGATATCAACTCAGGTTTAAAGCTCTCGAGGTCAGATTCCGCGCTGAGCACCTCATAGTCCGGGCTCAAACCTGCTGCAAAACGCTTTTTCGCAATGTCGAGGGCGTCCCTTTTCTGCGATACGGTTTCATTCTGTACCCTCACCACTTCCTTTGCCAGAATATACCCGTAGAAGGCGCGCTGGATCTTCACGATGAGAGAGCGTTTCTCCTCCTCGAAATCGATCCTGGCCATCTTCAGCGACTCTTCGGCAATGCGCACGCCGTCGGATATCCTTCCGAATGTATAGATCGACTGGGTAGCATCCGCTGAAATGCTCACCGGGTCTGACGGGCCTGCATAGCTTCCCGGAATTTCGACCGGGCCCATGCCGAAATCAACAGTCATATCGGGAGTTTTCGGCTGATCGAAGAGGTGCGTCCATGATGCCGAGACTGACACGCCGGGATACATCGCAGACTTTGCAGACTGTACATCGGCCTGAGCGGATGCAGCGGCAAGTGCTTTCGCTCGTATGGTCGAGCTGTTCTTCAGCCCAAGGCCGATCGCTTCTTCCAGTGTCAGGGTGATCGTTTCCGGATGCGCTGCGTTGAAGGGCACAAGAATAAAAAATCCACCGATTGCGGCGCGTATTAACAGCCGCAGGACAAACGGTGCAGGTCTGAAAAAACCAACCGTTTTGTTTCGAAACAGAATTCCCTTGAACCCCTCAAAAAGCGTTTTTCCGAAATTTGTATCCCGATTACGGGTGCCGAATACCAAATCTCCTGAAATATCTTTATTCTCTCTGTCAGCCTTCATTCTCCCCCTCCATACAGGTGTTCAGCGAGCCGAACGCGATAGGGCTGCCCGCGTGCGCGCGGCGAGCACGTTTGTCTCCTCAACTGTTGATAGGCGAACCTTATTGCTTTTTTTCCGCGGCTTCACCAAGCCCTTACACCGTTAAGCAGGATATGCATTGCCGACTTCGCTTTTTTTTCTGCATCGAACTCCCTGCCATCCTCTGAGAAAAACATCCGCGAAATTGTTTGTGAAATGATTCCATGAAAGCTGTCGACTATATCCTCGGTTGTTATGTTTTTATCGAGCATCCCTTCGGCTTTTCCGCGCTCGATGATACGCGACTCAAAGTCATAGAGCTCTTTCTCCTTTTGCATAAGGCTTTCAAAAAGCCGTTTGAAATTCCTGACGAGATTGTTGTGCAGTATGAGTATGTACATATTGACGAAAGCCCTGTTCTGGGCAAAGAACCTGATTGTAATAAGCGCCAGTTTTTCCAGCGCTGCAAGAGGGGGAATTTCTTCATCAACCTCACGCCTAATTGTCTGCTCCAGTTTCTCAACCACATACATTACCGTACTGTAGTACAGATCTTCCTTGTCCTTGAAATAGAGGTACAGGGTCCCTTTTGCAATGCCAGCCTCATCCGCTATCTCGTCGAGCACCGTCGGGCTGTACCCCTTGCCGGAAAAGACATTGAGCGCGGCATTCATGATCATTATTCTTTTCTTATGCTTTCTCACATCGTCTTCAACAATAGACATGCATCCTCCATATTTATGACTGAACGGTCAGTCATAAATATAACTATCTTTTCCGGGCGGTCAACCGGTTTCAAGCCACGGAAATTTTTTACTTGTTTACTCTCATGAAAACTATATATGTTAGCCGGGTTATACAGCGGGAAACGAAAAACCTGCTTCTTATAGAACTTCAGCAGGAAGGCAAAAACCTCACGAACGAAAATAGATCGCTATTTCATACGGAAAATTATTAAAGGAGATCTGCTGTGCTTGATTTATTCAAAACGCCGAAGCTGTACTTCTACCGTTTCATTCTTATATTCGTACGGCCATTTTATAGACGTTATTTCAAACTACACGGGGTTGGTATAGAAAACCTCTCGAAGAAGGGACCCTACCTTATAATGGCCAATCACAGCCACCTCCTCGACCCCTTTTTCATCGGCGCAATCATCGATCGACCCCTATTCCAGATGGCATCGAATGAGTTTTTCCGAAAGCCGCTCATGCGGCGATTCATGTGGGCTATGGGCGCGTTTCCGCGTAAGAAGGGATTTGTCGATTTCAAGTCGATAAAGTACGCAATACACCTCGTGCGACAGGGCCACCCGCTCGGAATTTATCCGGAAGGCGGGAGGAACTGGGACGGGGAAACTCTACCCATACCGAAATCGACTGCAAAGCTCGTCAAGCTTCTCAACGTGCCCCTCGTGACCGTCGTTTCAAAGGGCAACTATAAGGCCTTTCCCCGATGGGCGGACAGGAGGCGAAAAGGTCCGATCGACATATATTTCTCGAAACCGGTGCTGTTTGACCGGAAGACGCCGGACAGGGAAATCATCGACTACGTCCAGGGGGGAATATACAACAACGACAATTTCACCGAAGTTAAAAGAATTCGGGGCAAAAACCCTGCTGAGGGCCTTTGGCGGCTTTTATGGCGATGCCCGTCGTGCAGGAACATAGAGACTCTCGATGAAAGGGAGGGAAGATGCCTGGTCTGCGCCACCTGCGGCAAAGAGTGGGAGGTAAACCTCGACTGCTACATGCGGGAAAAGGGCACCGATACATGGCGGTCGATCAAAGAGTATTCAGATGCCATGTTTCAAGAAAAGGAAGTAGTACCGATAGAACCGGATATCAATCACTCCGCACTCGTACAGGAAACGGTCTATCTGTCATCGAAAATCGTTACCCTTTTTCACGAACCACAGTACCCGAAACTGGAAAAAGCGGGAATGGGAAGGCTCTTTTTAACCGATACCGGGCTTCTCTTTATCAACAACAGGGACAACTCCGTCAAGATTTTCAGATTCGAGGATATACGGGGAAGGTCGACGGAACAGAATACATTCTTCCAGATCGTCCTCGATGACGATATCGCCCGGTTCGAGATGAAGCACGAAAGCTGCTATAAGTGGGAGCTGTACTACGACTTTATCAGAAAACAACGGGGGTACAGGGAAGAAGAATAATCTCAGGGATGCACTATCTTCTTTACCGTTCAGCCGGTCTGCTACAGGCCTAGCGGATAGGTCCCGAACTTCTTTGCGCTTTCAAACATGGCTACGACATTATCCGGGGGAATATCAACCTGCATATGATTTGCAGAGGTGAGAATATAGCCTCCACCCTGTCCGAAGGTACGGAGGCACCGCTTCACATCCTCTTCGACATCTCCGACAGTTCCGGTAAGCGCCTCCTTCAGATCGACGCCTCCCATGAAGCAAAGCCTGTCTCCGAACTGCTTTTTCACCGCAGGCCAGTCCATAGCGGGCAGAGGTTCCAGAGGGTTCAGAATATCAACTCCCGCTTCAACCAGGCCGCCTATGATTTTCGTAATCGCCCCGTCAGAATGGAAGGCGACGGGGAGCTTCGGATCGAAAGACTTCACCGAGTCTATTATCCTCTTGAGTGCGGGCTTGAACATGGCATCGAATACAGCAGGCGATATCATGAGGTCCTGTGTGCCTCCGTAATCATCACCGGGTATTTCAAAGAAATCGAGGTCTCTCCCGACAATATCGAGATATATTTCCTGGGCCCGAACAATGACATCGGTACATTTATCAACAATGAGCTGTGAGAGTTCCGGGTCCATGACTATATCCATGTAAAATTTTTCCCTCCCCCTGAGCTCGGCCGCCTGCTCGAATGGACCGTACGAGTTTACCGCACGCGCTGCAATTGCATGGTTCGGATACTCCTTTCTCAGAAGGGCAATCCTCTCCTTCATCATATCGAAATCGAGGTATTTCTCAGGGCCGGGCCACGCATACTCCGCTATCTCCTCCAGCGACGAATCCGCAAGCGGGGCGCCTGCGCTCGTGATATTCGGCCCGCTTCTTACCCATTCGACACCCCAGGCATCTTTTCTGTCCCCGTCCATCCGCGCGCCGCCCAGATCGGTAAACCCCGACCACACGTACCGTATATCGGTTTTAAGACTGTCGAGGATTCTGTCGTCGTAGTAGTTGGAGTTTCTCGGCATGAAGCGTCTGAATGGAGGGAGCGGATTACCCAGGTCCAGATGCTTGAGCGTGTTGAGGTAGAGGCCGTCGTTCAAAGTATAGTAGCTGCCCCAGAGGGCAATGGGCACTCTGTCGGGCTCCTGCCTGTGGATTGCTGCAACAACCCTTTCTTTCGAGTTCATACGACACTCCAAATCCCGGCACCATCTGTTACACCGCTGTCCCGGAACAACAATACAACTCACCTGAAGTTACAAAAGTAGACTCCCGGGAAATTTTGGTTTCTGCAGTGCAGCACATGTATATAATGTATTACCATCTTCTCTGCCTGTAATTAAAAGAGAGGGTTAGTACGGACGATCAGCCTTTTACAGCGCCGAAGGTAAGTCCGCGAACCATGTATCTCTGGGCAAGAAGAGCGATAAGAACCGGAGGAGACATGGCTATCAATGTGCGAACTGCCACGAACCAGAACTGAATGCCTCTCGTATCGACGGCGCCTGCCATAAGAACGGGAATAACCGTTGTTTTTACGGTTGAAATCATCAGGGCGAACAAAAACTCATTCCAGGTGAAGGCGATGATGATCAATACAGCCGCTGCAAGGCTCGGTGAAGCGAGCCGAAGCGATATTTTCCAGAAAATATGCAGGTAGTTTGCACCGTCGACGAGCGCTGCTTCCTCGAGCTCTATGGGAAGATCGATAAATGCCTGCCGCATAATAACCACCACAAAGGGCAGGTTGAATGTAGTATTCACCATAATCAACGCAGTCCTCGTATCAAGCAGGCCGAGAAACCGTATGATAAGAAAAAAAGGTATTGCGGTTGCAATTGGAGGCAGCACTCTCTGTGAGAGAAACCACACAGTTATATCCTGGTTTGTGGGGCGTTTGAAGCGAAAACGGGCGATCGCGTACGCCGCCGGTGTCCCGAGAACAAGAACAGCAATGGCAGTGCATACTGCGATAATGGTGCTGTTTAAAAGCGCCTTTTGCGTCTCTCCGGTTGCCAGCTCCGTTTTCCAGTTGTCGAGTGTTGGTTTGTACTGTATAAAGGGAACGGCAAGTCCCGCTACTGTAAATGCCTCTATCGGATTTCGAATACTCAGACTGATGGCCCAGTAGAATGGCAGAAAGGTAATGCCGGCCACAACGAGCGCAAGGATAAAATACCCCCAGAGACTTATCTTTCGTCTTTTCATTCTTTTCAAAAATCCCATGTGCGATTCCTCTTCGATAATTTCGCGTGAAACGCGAAAATCTTTAATAGGGTGCAGCGCGAGTTTCTATCCTAATGCCCTTCTACCATACTGCAGCCGCGCTGCATCTCCCCTACTGATACGTCTGTCGTATGCGCTTGAAAAGCGTCATAATAATTACCATAACTATGATAAAAAGTATAAACGAAATCGCCGATGAGTAGCCGAAATTAAAAAACCTGAATCCGACGCGGTAGGCAAACATGGTCAACACCTGTGTCGCAGTGCCGGGGCCTCCGGTGGTCAATGTATAGGGTATATCGAAAACCTTGAACGCTTCTGTTATTCGCAGGAGCAGAACCAGGATAACGGTCGGCTGTATTATCGGAAAAGTAATGTATCTGAATATCTGCCACTGGTTCTTTGTTTCAATAACCGCGGCATCGTAGTAATCATCGGGGATGCCCTGCAGGGCAGCGAGAAAAACAAGAAAGCAGAACGGCGTCCACTGCCAGATATCGACCACTATTATCGAAACAAGAGCCCAGTGTGGGTTCGATAACCAGGGTATTTTCAGATGCAGGATGCCGTTTATCAATCCTCCTTCCTCGTAAAAAATAGTGAAGAACAGAAAGCCCACAGCAATCGGTGTGGCGAAGAGGGGCATTGTCATAAGTGTTCTCAGTACTCCCCGTCCGGGCATCGGCCGGTTGAACAACAGCGCGAACAGCATGCCGAGTATCATCTCCACGGTCACGCCGCTCACCACGAAAATAATCGTTACAATTGCCGAATTGTGCGCGTACGGGTCTTTGAAAAAATGCAGAAAATTCCCGAGACCGATAAACTCGTCGGGGCTTCCGATTTTTACATTGTACAGGGAGAGCCTGAGCCCGTAAATAAGCGGGAATATGGTAAACCCGAGAACCCAGAGAGCGGCAGGCAGGAGGAACATGAACTTTATACGGTTGTCCTGATGCATGGGATCGATCCTGTTCGTTTATTGTGCTGAATATAAAAAAATGACAACGAATGATTTTTCAGTGCACGGCCCATTTTAAAACACTTTTACAGTTTTTTCTATAGGAAATTTCAGTCTTATATACCGGAATTTCACAAAATGACGCTATTTTCGTACACCGGTACGTGACGAACTTCGAATATGCGTCTCAAGGTAAAAATCGTCTGATGCGCGGCAATTTCAACCTTTTATGAAGGATTGTATCTCCGTCGGTTTCTATCATTCATAAAAAATAGATACAGGGCCCGCTCGTGTCATCGGGCCCTGTTTTTTACACATCCTTACTTCTTGTACCCGATTGATTCCTGATACTGCTTGAGCTGAGCGTCGCGTCCGAGCCTGTTTGTAATTTCATCCCACTCTTTTGCCGTCCTGTCCAGCGCCTCCTGCGGGGAGAGCTGGCCGATCATTGTCTTCGACAGGTTCTGATCGAGAGACCTCCAGTATTCGTCCGCCCCGTTGATTCTGAGGTAGGGTTCCATTGTCTTCGCAAAGAAGTTTTGGTGATAGGCTTCGAGATAGAACTTGACGTCGCTCTCGTTCCAGCCCTGATCGAGGTATCCCTGAAGCGAAGCTGTTCCTTCGGGCGGGAGAAAGTGGATGCTGTTGCCCGGGTCGACACCCGTCCAGCCGCGGTTTATGTTCCAGAGGCTTACAGGCTCCGTCGCCATGAGCGCCAGGAAGCTGTACACCACTTCAGGATTCTTGGATTTCGAGGAAATAACGCCCTGCCACGAACCGCCGGTCGTATTTCCGACAACATTGGGTTTGTCGAAATGCACCCATTTGTCGGTGTCTAAATCATACACATCGTAGGTTCCCGGGAGAATCGAAGCGCCGAGCTTGCCCTTGATCTTGGAACGCGAGGTATCCTGAACGAGAGATCCGACATCGCCCCAGGAAAAAACGAAGATCGCCTTGCCCCGCAAAAACCAGTCCCATGCAGTTCCCAGGTCCCAGGATGCCTGTGCGGGCGGCCCGTACTTCTGGAGCTTGTTGAGCACCTCGAGGGCGCGTACATGACCGGGCTTGTTTATAAGCGGCTCCATCGTATCCGGATCAAACCAATACGCGGTACTTCTGTCTACCTTGTTTCCCGGCATGACCACGTAGGGCGCGGAAAGTGACATGTAGTGGAACATACCCTGCTCGTTCACCTTGAAGTGCATGACGATACCGTTGTCGGGATCGGGATCGTTGTTGTCCCAGTTTTTGCCGTTGAAGAACGCTGCAATATCCATAACGTCGTCCCATGTCTTCGGCGGGTACGGCATAGCCTTGCCCGTCGCCGCCTTGAACTTCGCCTGCCACGAGGGATCTGTCAGGATGTCGTTTCTCCAGTACAGCACCTGACCGTCGCTGTCATTACGCACGGCATACCACTTACCCTGCCAGGTATAGATTTTTTTGAGGGAAGGCGGCATCGTGTTGGGATCCCAGTACGGAAATTTTTTATCGGCCATATACTTGTCGACCGGAATGATGTATCCGCCAGTTACGTAGGTTCCCATATACCAGGCGCCTTCGATGAAGCCGTCGTACTGACCTGTACCGAGCCTGAGATCGTTCAGGGTTTTGCTCAACTGCTCGGCAAGCGGCATCTCCACGATGTCAAGCTTCGCTCCGGTCAGCTCCTCCCAGGCCGGTCTCAGCCTGTACATTGGGCCTGAAATCCCGCCTTTGGGCCCGCTGTTATTGACCGTAATGGCGATTTTTTTACCCGCATACGGCTGTTTGCCCTTTTCAAACATGGTACCGAGCTGAGCTTTCGTCAGATGAATAACCTCCTGGTCCTCAAAGGTGATAATGTCGATACTCCCGTCGTCATACCACTTCACATACTTGTACTCGGCGGGAGCAGGCGCCTTTCCCGCTCCTTCTTTTTCTCCTCCCCCTGCAAACAGAAGCGCCATGGGGAAAAGAATCAGCAAACCTGCCACAATGCTTCCTTTCAACAGCTTGTTCTTCATCTCAAACCTCCTCATACTATAGATTTTTTTCAAAAACACCGCAGGGCTATGCGCCCTGGGCGATATTTTCTTTCAAACACGACTCGCGCTTCATGAGCTTGGTATCGAGCAGAACTTCCCTGAAATCATCTTCACTTTTTCTTTCAATTCTATCCATCAGGAGCTGTACCGCCATCTTTCCTATTTCCCATGTCGGCTGTCGTATAGCGGTAACCGGATTTTTCAACAGGCTGAACCACTTCGAGTCGTCAAACGAGATAACACCGATTTCGAAGGGGATTTTTAGGTGAAGCATGTCTATGGCCGAAAGCGTCTCGAAGCAGATGTTGTCGTTTCCGCAGAGCACGGCATCGATGCCTTCAGTGTCGATCCATTCGCCGATTACTTCTTTTACATCACTCTCATCATACGGTATGGATTTTACCTTTACGCCCGCGCCTTTCTGTTTGACTGCACTTTTGTACCCTGCAATCCGCTGTTCCATTGTGAAAATTCTTTCGTTGTACCCAACGAAACCGACCGATCGATACCCCTGATCGTGCATATACAGGACAGCCTCCCGGGCGCTCTTGAAGTTGTCGATGCCGACAAAATCGGATTTGAAGTTCTTCAGCCGCCTGTCTATCTGTACCGTATGCATTCGATATGCTGTCAAATCCTTGAACACGGAATTGCTGTTTACAGGCGCAAATATAAGCCCGTCTATTCCCTTTCGTATCAATACATCGATGTAGTGTTTTTCTTTTTCCGCGGATTCTTCCGAATCGCAGAGCATAACGGTGTAGCCTTTCTTATAGGCGTGAAATTCAATCGATCTGCTGATTTCAGAAAAATATCCCTCCCCGATGTCTGAGATGATAAAACCGATTGTATTGGTTCCTTTCCCTTTCAGAGAGCGGGCTATGTAGTTTGGCCTGTAGTCAAGCGCCTCAACCGCCTTCAGGACCTTCCGTTTTGTCGTTTCCTCAACGAACCTGGTGCTGTTGATTACATGCGACACCGTGGAAACGGAAAAACCTGAGAGCCGGGCAACATCCTTTATTGTGACTTTTTTGCTTTTCATATCCCCGGTCTGCGTACAAACGTTTACGCAAACGTTTGATTTATATTATAATTCCTGAATTCTTCATGTCAACAAAAAATTCAAAAACCCGGGAAAAATATAGGCAAGTGAACTTCCAAACTTAAAAGGTTCAAATCGACACTTGCCTAATGGTTTTTACTTAAAGAATGTAATAATAATTAATTGTAACATAATAAGTCGGTTGAGCATAAAAAAGCCGGTTTTAAAAAACCGGAGGATGCTGGTACAAAAACTGAGGTGCACCGACGTTCGTCCGTTGAATTACGATGAGCTTCATTCAGCCGGCCGCAGGTCGGATGAACCAGGATTTAAATGGATAAAACCATATTTAAAGCTGTAATTTCCGAACAAAACCATTCCTCATTTCAGAGAACTGAGCGCGTGCTGCATCTTTATGTTGAGCGCCTTCAAATCCTCGATAACCTGGGCATACACCCCATACATCCCGGCCAGCCTCTCCTCAAGCCCGGCGACTGGAAAATACTCACCGGCCAGCCTGAAGCTGGCAGTATACGCCTCGTCCTCATCACGGTATACACCGCTTCCTATACCTGCTAGAAGTGCGGCCCCTTTCACACTTCCCTCCCTGTCTTCGGGAATTTCAATGCTGTGGCCGAGCACTGTGGCCTTCATCTCCATCCAGTACCGATTGTTCGAGCCTCCTCCTGCATTTACAACCCTTGTTACCGGCATGTTGAGTGCATGGACCATATCTTCCCACACGAAACGCATTTCAAAACACAGTCCCGCAATTGTCCCCTGAAGGAGGCTCTCTCTGTCCATCGTTCCGTCCATGTTGAGTATCGCGCCCCGCGATTCGGGATACTCCCCTCCTCTGAGATAGGGTATGAAAAAGGGTATATGTGCATCCCGGGGCAGGGAACAGCGGCTAAACACGTCGTAGTTTTCATTCAGAACCTTCAAGAGCCAGTCGACGGTGTACCCTCCGCTGTATATACCGTTTAATGCGTACAGTCTGCCGACAGCGGTATGCCGGCCCCACCAGAACGGTCTTTTCAACGACCCGATATGTACCTCGGGTATGCGCTCGAGTGACAGAGTGAGCGATTCTGTTGTACCCGTTGAGATGAGCATGTTGCCCGTCTGAAAAACGCCTGTAGCAAGCGCAGCACAGAGATGATCGTGTCCGCCGGTAACGATTTTCAACTCCGGATTCAATCCGGTAATACCGGCATAGTTCTCAGTCACCCTGCCCAGAACCGTACCCGACGGCACTGTGTCCGCCATCTGTGCCTTCGGGATGCCGACAATATCGATCATCTCTTCCCACCATGACAGCGTGTGCTGGTTGAAAAGCATCGTTCTCGAAGCAAGAGAATAATCAAACGATATCTCACCACTCAGCGCATACAGTATGTATCCCGAAACCGATGTCCAGCACTGCACCCGGTTAAAATCGGCCTCTCTGTTTTCTTTATGCCAGAGCAGCTTATAAAAGGAATAGATATGATGCGGAACAAGGCCCGTGAAGGAATAGACCTTCTGTGGGTCGAGTACCGATTGCATTCTTTTAAACTGCCCTTCGGTACGTGTATCGAACCATGCGATTCCTCCGCAGGCGATCAAACCAGTACTGTCAACACCCACCATAGTCTCCGCAAAGCTCGATACGCTCAAGCCGGCAACAGCCCGTTTAATTTTATCACTGAACCCCGAAACGACATCCGTTATTCTTTCCAGTATCTTATCAGGGTCATACACCCCGCCCGTTCCATCGGGATTAAACGGAGTGGGACTTATCTTTTCTTCCAGAATATCTCCGTTTTCACTGTAGACACCGACTTTGATATTCGTGGTCCCCACATCAATTCCCAGAAGATCAGCCACATTCCTCTCCCATTACGAAAAAATTCAAACAGGACTTCCGACTTCGTCACACAGAAGATGCCTGTGCAGAAGAGTCCCGGCCGGGCGAGTTGCGCAGGGAAACAAAGAGTGTTATCTTCCTTCGGACCACATGTTCAACGCCTGTTCGCGCCCGGCGCATGATATCATACGCCCGCACCTCGGTGCCTTCCCTCAGCGCATCCTTCACACCGTCAACATAAGCCATCATCAGTTCCGTCCCGACATTTATCTTTGCCACACCGAGCCGTATGAGTCGTATAATCTCTTTTTCTTTGATAAAAGAGCCGCCGTGAATAACGACCGGGACCCGAACAACCCTGATCAGCTCTTCAAGCAGTTCATAATCGATCGCAGGACCGTACACATACTTGCCGTGGGCTGTCCCGACCGATACGGCAAGTGCGTCGATTCCCGTCTCCTCGACAAACTCCGCGGCCCGCTTTGGCTCAGTAAGCCCGGATATCTGCGTTTCAACCGGATTCTCGCCGCCGTAAATCTTACCGAGCTCGGCCTCAACGGATACGTTTCCCGCATGCGCTTCCCGAACTACCTCTTGCGTATGTTCGAGATTATCCATAAAGCTTGCAGAGGAAAGATCAATCATGACCGATGAAAATCCCCAGCGGATGCATGAACGAACCTGTTCGATGTTCTGTCCATGGTCGAGCTGCAGTGCAATGGGAAAACCAGACTCCTGTGCAGCCACACGGGCGACGGCGCCGGCATAGCTGCCGCCTATCAGGTCAAGGTCTCCATGCCAAACCTGCAGAATTACCGGCGACTGCTGTGATGCGGCTGCAGCAACAATTGCCTGCAGCATCTCGAGATTGATGATATTGAATGCACCAACCGCATATCCGTGCTTTCGCGCATCTTCGAGCATTTCGACAATCGGTACAAGATTCATAAAAACACTCCTTCGAGTAATTATTTTTGCCTGCTGTTCGATAATACAGCTTGACGGAGGTATTATCCGGATTCTCTGCATCCGGATAATACGGGATGAATCCCCATCCCTGCAGCAATAAAACTATTCGCGTCGTAATACTTTATCTCTGAGAAGAAAGTCCACATTCGTGACTTCCCGAAGAAATTCGCGGTCATGAGAAATTATAAAATACGGGCGCTCCATTCCCCGAAGTATACGAATGAATTTTTCCCGGTGATCGTCATCGAGACCGATGACCGGCTCATCGAGCAGAAGCAGTTCCGGATCCATCGCAATGACGGTACCGAGCGCTACGAGTCGCTTTTCTCCGCCGGACAGCCTGAAGGTTATCCGGTGTTCGAATCCATCGAGGCCGATCAGATGCAGGGTTTCACGTACAATATCTTTTACTTCTTCTCTGTTCTTTCCGAGATTGAGCGGACCGAATGCGATGTCCTCAGCAACTGTCGGACTGAAGAGCTGATCGTCTGAGTCCTGAAAGAGGAGCCCGATTCTCCGCCGTACCTCCGTAAAAGCCGAGCCGCTTTTCCGCTCCTTACCGAATATACGCAGTGTCCCGGACGACGGCTTGAGAAGCCCCATGATAATATGGAACAAGGTGGTTTTCCCGCTTCCGTTCGCGCCGTGCAGCCCCGCCTTCATGGTATGCCCGAACACAAAATTTACGTTCTCAAGCACTTCGATTCCTTCTCCGTACGCAAAGCAGAGATCCTCAATCTCGATTATAGTATCTTTGTGCCCCACTCCAGCCATATAACCCCCGAAAGCAGTACTGTCATAATCGACGCAAACAGTACGTCCATTTTTCTCATCTTGAAATGATCGAGCAGATAGAACCTGCCCTGAAATCCCCTGCAGAGCATAGCCTTGTATATTCTTTCAGAGCGTTCATAGCTCCGTATAATGAGCATCCCGATGAGATACCCGTACGTTTTATAGGTATGCATATTCGTTCCCGGTTTAAACCCCCGAATCCGCATGGCGTTCTTCAGCCGTGCATGTTCGACATAGAGTACGTGAATATAACGATAGCTTAAAAAAGCGAGATATAAAAGTTTTTTCGGCAAACGGAAGTGACTCATCGCATGAACAAGCGAGAATACAGTTGATGTGGCAAGGAGGGATACGATGAGCAGTACAATCGCCGCCGATTTGAGTGTAATCGACAACGCCCTCATCATGCCCTCTTTGCTGACAATCAGGGATCCGCTGGCATAGATGGGTGCACCTGGCATGCTCAGGGGGAGAAATATCCAGAGCAGAATGATAAATACTAAAAGCACCTTGAGGCTTTTCAGAACACTCACGATTTTCAGCCTCGCGAGCAGTATCGTCACAAGAGAGATACACAGGCACAAAACCGCCACAGGTATTTTTTGAGAAAGGGCTATAACACACGCATAGGGAAACACGACGGCTATCTTAACACGGGGGTCGAGAGAGTGGAGAAGGGAATTTCCTTCTGAAAATCTTTCATCAATCATCTTTCAGTCGTATCCAGAGATTCGGCACGCCGACCAGGGCAATAGCTTCGACGCCTGCAGGAGGTGGTGTGTATCAGGAGGCTCCTCTACTACCGCGTTCTGTGAGAGTCAGGGTATATCTTCACACTTATTCGTCCTGTTTCAGAGCTTTTTTTTGCCGTCTGGTATGAACGAGCAAAGCAATGCCCATAAGACCGAGTATATAGCCGATGCCGGAGAATATATCGCGAGCAGAAACTTTTTCCCTTTTCTCCAGATCGATGATACCCCTTCGAATGGGCTCAATCTGCCCGGTCAGCTCTTCTCTCACAATTTTTCGGATATCTTCCGCAGTCAGGTTCCCGGACACGAGACGTACGTCCGCTTCCCGGGTCTCCGTTTCTGTCGGTTCTGTGGGTTTCACATCCTGTACGGCCTTTTCATTTTCACCTGCTGCATTTCCGCTTGCAAGCTCATCGGATTTCAGGGAGAACTCCGCCCTGTGTCCCATCGACGCATTGAGAACTATTGTGAGGTCCTCAACCGCCTTTATTTTAAATTTAAAATTTCCTTCTTTATCGGTGCGCCCCTCCTGTATCAGGCGTCCTGCATTGTTGTACACCTCTATTCTACCGTCTACGACCGGTTTCCCGTCCGGGAAATAACTTTCAGTAAAAATCGTGCCGTTCTCAGCGTAGGCAAATATACTCACTTTGTGAGCGAATGCGGGAAGAGCGCCGAACATGATAAAAAAAGCTGTGCATAGCAGAAGGCACCCGGTTCCAATACCGGATAAAAACCTCAGTGGAGACCTCACCGAACGGTTACATGCTGTGAGAGAGGGCATAGGGAACCTCCAATATTTCCGGTTTTACCTTTTTCAGAAGGGAGACCACGAAGACGCTTACCACTCCTTCAATGAGCATGATGGGAAAATGCGCTGCAATGAGGAGTTTGGCTATTTGCATAAATTCATCTCCAGAAAATATGAGGGTAAAGGCGGTCATAACGGCCGATAAAAACACAGCCAGTGCGCCTGAAAGGAACGAGCACACAACTGCAATTGCGCCGTTTTTATTTTTAATTGCTCTGTTGAAAAGAAAAAATACCAAAAGCCCCGGCAGGGCCATGTTTACCGTGTTGACCCCCAGGACTGTAAGACCTCCGTACTGAAAGAGCAGTGCCTGGAGAAGCAGGCCTATGAGTATTGCGGGAAAACTCGCCCACCCCAAAAGCAGTCCGATGATACCGTTTAACAGCAGGTGAACGCTCGAAGGCCCGAGCGGAACATGAATCAACGATGCTACGAAGAATGCGGAAGACAGCACCGCAACTCTCGGCATCTTCTCCATATCGATCTTCCGCAGGCCGACGGCAGTCCCCCCGGCTGCAACAGCTGCCCCCGCAAGGAGCACTTCCCCCGATAAAACGCCATCCGATATATGCATCAATTCACCTCTGCACTATAAAATAGAGCCGTCACAGCACACCTCTGGTAACACAATATTATATATTCGTGTTATTTTCAACAATTTTTTCAGACAATCAGGGCATATCGTACACCCGTATCCAGAAAACCGCGCCTATTTCGACCGGGTACATTTTACCATCGGTAAACCGCATCTTCACCTTGTCCTCACCGAGAGCGGCAAAACTCCACCACCCCGCCTTTGGACAGGCATAGGTAAATACGCCGTTCGCATCTGCCTTGATCACCTGTGTAACAAACGGATCTGCAGGCGCCTTCAGCGTGCCGTCGGCAAAATACTCTACCTCGACCTCTGCATTGGGAACGGGTTTTCCAAATGCCTTCACTATCCCCTGAAATACGTTTCCGGTCCATAATCCGTACGGGCGTGTCATAGGTATTATCTCCGTCTTCAATCCGATTTCCGCATCCCATCCCTCTTCAAGACCGAAGGCATGCACCACAGTCTTGGTGTAATGGACGATAAATGTATCTTCCGCCGCTTCAAAATAGGGAGCCGGTTCTACATAAAAAACATAATCACCAGGCCGATTGATTTTATACTCCGTATACCATGCATCCGATCCATGCACCTTTTGATGTACCAGTGTATTCAGAAGATCCGTATCCCTGCCCCTGACACGCATACCGAACCTGACCGGCTTCTTCATTTCAAGGTAGTTCCCTTCAAAGGGGTGGCCGAACATGAGGTCTAATCTGATTGTTCTGCTCTCACCGGCCATTACAATGTCGTCGGAAGGCAGAATGTACTGGAAGTGAGCCTGCGCTGTACTGCAGAAAATCAATAATAAACCTGTGATAAAGATAGCTATGATGCCTTTTTTCTTCATGTGCTCCCTCCTCGAGTTGGTGAAGTGCCTATAAAATAGTAGCACGAATTAAATTA
This sequence comes from uncultured Spirochaetota bacterium, assembly GCA_964521865.1. Classification (GTDB taxonomy): domain Bacteria; phylum Spirochaetota; class B62-G9; order B62-G9; family DRHN01; genus CAYSRJ01. The sequence continues at coordinate 109,927 of CAZFTJ010000003.1, forward strand.
ATAGTAACACGTTTGTACGGTGTGTCAACTATTTTTTTATGAATTCCGGAAAAAACGAGGTTTTATTTGCAGTTATTTTCGCAACAGTGCCGGCTGACTGAAAGGAAATGAATAGGGCCGGGGCAAAAGCCGTATCGAAAGCCGGTATTCAACGCAGATTATTTGTTGTGCAGAGAACATCATACAATAATTCTGCGTATCGAGAATTATGGTTTTATCATAAAAATAATAAAATATTTATTGAAAAAAAAAATGGTATTGTGATAGTGTTTTTATAAATGAAAATGATTTTCAATACCAATAAGGAAAATTTAATTATCTTCATACAATTCTCAACCACGCTTTTACAAGTGTATTAATTATGGATGAAATAATTGGCAGGAAAAATTATAAAGTAAGAAATTTTTTATATCTTTTCATCTTACTCGTAATAGTATGGCTTGCTCTAACTTCGAGCGTACAATGGCAGGAACTCACCGCAGGAATTGTAATCAGTCTTCTTCTTCCCTTCATATTGAGTAAAACGTACATCAGATTAGGGTTTCCCCCACTGAGTATAAAGCGAATAGCGTTCTTCCTTATATATCTGGGTGTGCTTTTCAAAGAGATAATTAAAGCAAATGTTGATGTAGCCTATCGGATTATTCACCCAAAGATGCCTATAAAGCCAGGTATTGTGATTATAAAAACTGCCTTGAAACAGGACATCGCCAAAATGATACTGGCAAACTCCATTACTCTGACCCCTGGAACATTTACTCTGGATATTATTGATAATACGCTTCTTATTCACTGGATAAACGTCAAGACAGAAGATACGGATGAAGCAACAAAAATGGTTGGGGAAAGGTTTGAAAAGTATCTAAAGATTATATTCTCATAAGCGTATGAGTAAAAATATTTATTCATCGGTCAACAAAATAAAAACAGGATAAAATGAGCACAATCTTAATATTTTATTTAGCCGTTATCGGGGCCGGTATTCTACTGAGCTTCTTGCGGATGCTGTTGGGACCTACCGCCTCTGATAGAGCCGTAGCGGTAGATACCATCACCACCACCGTTGTGGCTTTACTTGTCTTTCTGGGCTTTATCTTTCGGAGATACGTTTACCTGGATGTTTCCCTTGTTTATTCAGTGCTTTCTTTTGTCGGGTTGGTTGCACTTGCCAGATTTCTCGAAAGGGGAATTTAAATGAGCATACATGGGGCTATTATTACTGGTATTGGGATCATGTTTCTCTTTTTTGGAAATCTTGGAGTGCTTAGATTACCCGACGTCTATAACCGGGTTCAAGCAGGAACAAAATGCACCACCTTGGGGGCTTTCCTCTCCATAATAGGTGTGGGAATAATGGAGCCGGGATGGTTCTGGAAATCTCTGATCATTGCGGTATTCATTCTGGTAACAAACCCCATTTCAAACCATGCCATAGCAAGGGCCTCCCGAAAGGCAAGGGTTTCCTTGTGCGATCGAAGTGTAGTGGACAAGACCGATGAATTCGAGATATACAGAGAAAAAGTATGATTTTCATTGTTACATTTTTTGTGATTGTGATGCTTGCAGCAGCAATCGCAGCCTCTATCTTTAAAGACCTGATGAACGCTGTTATTGCTTCGTGCTTAGTCAGTTTGATAGCATCAATACTTTTTTATTTCCTTCAGGCACCGGATGTAGCTATGGCGGAAGCTGCTATCGGTGCGGCGCTGATCACAGCCATCTTTATCATCGCTCTAAGAAGAACAAAAAGGCACGAGGAATGAGAAGAATAATTAGCCTTATATTATTAGCTATTGTTGCTCTGGGAGTTGTCCTGTCTTTGATACACATTCCGTTCGGTACTCCCAAAACAAAAGTGGGCAATTACTACATTGGTAAAGGGAGAGAACAAACGGGAGCCGCAAATATCGTTACTTCAGTAGTGGTTAATTACCGGGGTTTCGATACTCTGGGTGAGGTTACCGTGCTTTTTATTGCATCTGTTGGCGTAAGTGCCGTTCTGGCCGCCCGGAAGAAAAAGATCAAAAAAGAAATCGAGCCCTCAAGTCTTGTCTTAAATACCGGCTGCCGCTTTTTATTTCCGCTGATTCTTTTTTTCGGTGCTTACATCTTCATCCACGGGCATCTCACGCCCGGCGGAGGTTTCCAGGGTGGGGCAATTATTGCCTCTGCTTTCCTTTTAATTTATCTTGGCTGTCGTGGAAGACGGATTTCCGAGCAGAGGAATAAATCAACAGAATCTCTGAGCGGATTGGTTTTTGTTGTAGTAGGATTAACCGGGCTGGCTGTCGGTGGACATTATTTCCTCAATAATTTTCTGCCCAAGGGTATTCTACTGTCTCTATTGAGTGCAGGTATTATTCCTATAATTTATATAGCTATTGGATTTAAGGTCGGATCAGAGCTCGCAGGCATAATCGACAAATTAATGGAGGAAAGTGGATGAATTTTATACATAATTACATTTATTATATAGGAGCTTTCGGACTCATATTTATCGGTATCTATATTGTCCTGGTCAAACGAAACCTCATCAAAGTAATCATTGGCCTGAGCATCCTTGATACAGGAATAAACCTTTTTCTTATCTCAATCGGGTATATCAGCAATGGAACCGCTCCCGTCTTTAGCAAAATCGACACAGAAATCGCCCGTATGGTCGATCCCGTACCGCAGGCACTGGTGCTTACAGCTATTGTTATTGGAGTTGCTGTCCTGGCATTGGCCCTTTCCCTGGCCATCAGATTGTATCACCATTACGGCACACTCAATCTTCGCAAAATAAAGGATCAAAGATGGTAAATCCCGTTCTGCTCATCGCTGTGCCTCTGGGGCTTTCTTTTACCATACCTCTGTTCGGGGCCATTTCGAAAAGAGTAGAAAAATACGTTCCTATAGTTGCGCTTATGTTTAACCTTGTTGTTTCCTTGCTTCTCATACCCAAAGTAATAAAACAGCCGATCAACGTCTTTATAGGCGGCTTTCAACCGCCTTTCTGTATCAACCTGGTAGCGGGTCCGGTTGGTGTTTTATTTTCAGCCCTTATTGCTCTGGTAGGGTTATTGGCATCCATTTATGCGCTGGATTATATAAGGGCAGGTGCTCAACAATTATACCATATGTTGTATCTGTTGCTTCTCACCGGGGCCACGGGGATTGTTCTCACAGGAGATATATTCAACCTGTTCGTATTTTTCGAGATTCTTTGCATATCTTCATACGCTCTTGTCGCTTATATGGGAAACCGGGCAGGGATTGAATCGGCTGTAAAATATCTTATTCAAGGAGCTTTGGGATCGAGCCTTATGCTCATAGGCATCGGCCTGCTTTATGGTCTTTTCGGGACTCTGAACATGGCGGATATAGCTCGTAATATTGACTCGGTGAATTCCATTTCCGTATTCGTGCCTCTGGTTTTATTGATTACCGGCCTGGGAGTAGAAGCTGCCATATTTCCATTAAACGCATGGCTCCCCGATGCTCATTCATCCGCCCCGTCATCCATCAGTGCAATTCTTTCGGGAATAGCCATTAAGGCAGGTATATATGCGGTTGCGAGAGTAACATTTACCATATTTGGTGCAATGAGCATTCTTCATTTTATGGTATTTCTGGGGCTTTTAATCCTTCTCATCGGCGAGATCTCCGCTTTCAGCCAGAACAATATCAAAAGGCTCCTTGCGTACTCCAGTATAGGGCAGATAGGGTTGATTGTTTTTGCTCTGGGTATGGGAATCTCCTCCGGAATAGTCGGTGGCCTGTTCCAACTTATTTCACATGCCTTGAGCAAAGCATTGCTCTTCCTGACCGTGGGATATATGATCTACCGCAGCGGTTCTATGGATATCGCCAGGCTCGAAGGTATGGGGAAAAGAATGCCCCTTACTTCCCTGGCTTTTACCATTGGCGCATTCTCCCTGGTGGGTTTTCCGCCTTTTATAGGATTCCCCAGTAAATTCCTTATCATTCGAGCTCCCCTTTTAAAAGGAGAGGTGCTGTTCACCGTGCTTATTGCAATTGTCCTGCTGGGTACGGTAATCGAAGGAGCTTATTTTTTCCGTGTAGTACAGGCTTTGTACTTCAAAGGTAATCAGACTAATCTTCAAAGAGAGGAAGCTCCTATTTCAGCTTTGATTCCTATTTTTATCTTAGTGGTATTGATTGTCACAGTCGGGGTATTCCCCAAACCTGTGACAACTATTTTGAATTCTGCCTCTTCGGAGCTCCTAAACAGGATTGATTATATCAGGAGTGTTCTGGGATGAGTATTGAACTTCTGCTCATAATAGCATTTGGAGGAGCATTCCTCAGCTATTTTCTTGGAAAGGTCTCTCATATATTGCGCGATGCATGCGCCGTTTTTGTCTCCTGTGCTTTGACAGGCATAATTGCGTATCTCTTTGGACATTCCTTGGAAAAAACGTTTTATTTTGGATTTTTTGGTCTGCCCCTTCTTTTACGATTAAACATGTTGTCGTGGTTTTTTGCTATTACTGTCTCATCAGTGGGAGCCCTCTCCATAATCTTTTCTTTAGACTACATAAAGATGAGAGAAAGAACCGATTTCTACTATCTTATGATGCTCCTGGTAAATGCTGGTATGCTGGGAATAGTACTCAGTGGTGATTTAATTTCTTTCTACATCTTCTGGGAGATCATGTCGTGGAGTGCATTCCTTTTAATAAGTTACAATCGAGGACCAGCCCTGGCTGCGGGGATGAAATATATCATCATGTCCGTTGTTGGTTCCGTGTGCATGCTCATCGGAATACTATCGCTCTATGCACGGTATGAAATTTTGATCTTCACGGCGCTTTCTGTTCATACAGCCTCTGCTTCTCCGGGTTATATTCTATTCCTCTTAATACTCTTTTTTATAGCTTTTGGAATAAAGAACGCAGTTTGGCCATTTCATACGTGGCTCCAGCCCGCTCATTCAGAGGCACCGTCTCCGTTCTCAGCAGTACTTTCCGGGATATTGATAAAAATGGGTACTTATGGGTTTCTTCTCTTCATTTATGTGATATTTGGGTTAAAAACTTTTCTAACTTTAGGGCAAGGAACTTTAAGTTTTCATTATATCCTTTCCATATTGGGAGCAATTACTATTATCATCCCCACCTTTATAGCTATGCTCCAGGATGATGCTAAAAGACTCCTGGCCTGGTCTTCAATAGGGCAGGCGGGGTATATAATTTTGGCCATTGCCTTTGGAACAAGTTTAAGTATTACCAGCGGCATATTTCACTTTTTCAACCACGCTGAATTCAAAGCACTACTTTTCATGGCTGTGGGTGCGGTCGAATATAAAACCCAGGGGGTTAGAGATTTGAATTCACTGGGAGGTTTGATTAAGAAGATGCCCATCACTTTTATAGGTGCTTTAGCAGGTGTTTGCGGATTAATCGGAGTTCCCTTAACGAGGGTTTCGTTTCCAAGTGGCTGATTTATAAAACCTTGATTTTAGAAGGCTCACCCTTTTTGGCCTTTGCAGCATTAATAGGAACATGGGGAACCATCCTTTATTCTTATAAACTTATTCATAATATGTTCTTAGGACAACTCCCTGAAAAATATAAGGACATCAAGAAAGCACCATTTAGCATGCAATTCCCCATAATTGTATTCAGCCTGGTCATCATTCTTTTTGGTATTCTTCCCGGCATTCCTCTAAAAGTTATCAATGTCATCGGAGCCTCTCTTGGTTTTGAATCCTTGCATGTAACCATCTGGGGGATTGTCTCGGAAACCGGTGCAATAAATACTATAAATATTTTCGTTGCTATCATGGTTGCCTGTATCGTTGTCTGGATGATTTTCAGGGCTGGACCAAAGGCCATTCCAGTTGCTCAAGACAACAACTATGCTGCAGGAGCAGCCATTCCCAGGGACAAGTATCATTACACAGTTGATTTCTACAACCCTCTGTATCGGATGATCAGTCCTTACCTGAGAGATTTTGTAGATGAGTTCTATATGAAACTGGCTCATTGGACTCGAGGACTGGGTAATGGAGTAAGACGTGTATATACAGGAGACGTTGGATACTACGTGATTTACATTGTACTTTTTCTCGCATTATTAATTTTTGTTCAGATGAGATGGAGTATATGGTAATCGAGATTATAGAAATCATTATATCTCCCCTTATTGCTTTTATAATCGGGATTTTCTTCCTGGGGTTATCGAGAAAAATAATGGCTCGAATCCATTGGCGTTACGGACCGCCTCTTGCTCAGCCGGTTATCGATATAATTAAGCTGTTCAATCAAACCAGCATAAGCCACGGTGGTATTTTCAATCTAGGGATTATCCTTTCCCTGGCGGGTTCGATGGTGGTGGTTTTGTTTCTACCTATTGGACAGCTCTATCCATTAAGCGGCTCCGGCGGTATGCTGGTCATTCTCTATTTAATGCTTTTCGGACCTCTGGGTATAGCCCTTAGCGGCGGTGAAGCGGCTAATCCCAATACCAGTATAACCATCTCCCGTAAACTTATTCTGACTCTGGGTTATGAAATACCGCTCATATTAATACTTCTCGCGGTGATGACCTATTACAGGAGCATATCAATAGTAGAGATAGTAAGAATGCAGCAGGAAACACGCTGGTCCTTACTATTCTTTCCAATTGCAGTTCCGGGCATTGCCTATCTTCTTATTCTTCCGGCAATACCGGGAAAAAGGCCCTTTGAGCTTATACAGGCGCCGCAGGAAATTTCATCAGGGCCCATGGTAGAATACGGTGGTAAATTTTTGGCACTGGCAACCATTCAGCATGCCTTCACCATGTTTATCGGGATAGCCCTGTTTGTAAACCTGTTTTTAGGTGGTGCGAGTAATCCTGGTTTCTTTATTATTAAAATGCTGGTGGTGTTTGTAGTGGAAGTTTTAATCAACGCCGTTTTCCCGCGCTTCAGGGTTGAACAGGCGTTTAGATATCTGTGCAAGTGGCCTACACTGCTTGCTTTTATCGGATTAGTTCTAGTCTTTATAATCGAGAGGTAATAATGGACAGGAACAAGCTTGTAAAATGGTTGAAAGAACCGGCAAAAATGGGCCATAAATATTCGCTCCACGCAGTCTATTTTTGTACTGGATGCGGGATTATCGAGGTACCGCCCTGTATAACAGCTCGCTGGGATGCAGAGAGGTTCGGAGTGATACCGGTAGCTACTCCCAGGCAGGCAAACTTATTCTTAATTACGGGCTATGTTTCAGTGAAAACCTTGAAGGCTATAATAAGAACCTACGAACAGATGCCGGAGCCGAAATTTACAGTCGGTTTCGGTTCCCGCCCTGTAAACGGTGGGATGTACTGGGATTCATATAACACTATAAAGCATCTTGATAAATATATTCCTGTAGATGGTTGGATCGCCGGATGCATGCCGAGGCCCGAAGCCATATTTGTCGCAGTGACCCATCTCTGGACATTGATTGATAAAGAAATGGCAAATGGGTATAAAAAATATCGGGAGAAGTATAGATACTATCGTACAAACCAGGAACAGCTTTTTGGTAAACTTGAATGGCCTCCTCTATTTCCAGCAGGAGATACATATGAGCAACTCGCTAAAGAAAAAAGTTGAATCGGTCTTTAGAGATATCCGTATAAGCACTCCCGAGGAAAACAGGCTTGTTATATCCGTAAAAAAGGACTCGGTCCTGTCTGTTCTGAAATTTTTGAAAGACCAAGGGTATGAGCATCTGGCTCTGGTGTCCTGTGTAGACTGGATCGAAGAAAAGGAGTTCGAGCTGGTTTACATACTCTCCGCTTATATGAAGGAGGAGGATGCTGGGCATACGGAAAAAGAGAAAATAAATATAATAATAAAAACAAGAATTTCCAGGGAAACACCGGACTTCTTCACAGTTATTCCCATATTTAAAACTGCTGAACCTTACGAGCGTGAACTTCACGAACTTTACGGAATACACTTCGAAGGTCACCCAAGACAAACACCCTTGTTCCTGGAAAGGGATTATAAAATACCTCCTTTCAGAAAGGATTTCGATACGAGAAACTATGTTAAAGAAGTCTTTGATAAAATTCCCTTTGTCGAAGATAAGAATAAATAATAACGATTATGAGCTGATTATCATGACAATGGCCGAGGAAAGATGGAGATCATAAATAAGAATCCAAACAGTAAGGCAGTTGATTCTACCAGAGAGCTCGAGCTTTATTTTGGGCCTCAACATCTGGGAATGGTAGGTAATTTCAGCATAACCCTGAAGGTTGAAGGCGACCGGATTCTGAAGGCTGAATCCAATCCCGGATACCTGCACAGGGGCTTTGAAAAGCTCATGGAATTAAGAAAATGGATACAGAATTTCCCCATGGTGTGCCGGATAAACGTGGTGGAGCCCGATTCCATGGAAATGGTGTATTCAATGGCGGTGGAAAAACTGGCGGGTATCGAAGTGCCGGAAAGAGCGCACTATGTAAGGAGCATTTGTCTTGAGCCTGCCCGGGTTGTTTCCCATCTGTTTGGTTTGTGGGCTTATGCGAACATGCTTGGTATTGACACCGTTGCTCAATGGGCTATGTACCACCGCGACCTTGTTCTTGATCTTTTTGAAGAGCTCACCGGTGGTAGAGTTTATCATATTTACATATGGCCCGGCGGAGTAAGGAGGGATTTCCCGCAGGGGTTTAAAGATAAAATCGTAAATAAATTACATTCCATAGGCGGTTGTGTACCGGATTACGATGCCACATTTTTTAATAACCGTATCTTTTACCAAAGATCCAAGGGAATAGGAAAGATAACTCGGGAAGAGGCTAAAGAAATGGGCGCAACCGGTCAGATTTTACGGGCAACCGGAATGAAGTACGATATCCGGAAGGTTGAGCCATATGCCGCCTACGCTCAGGTGCCGTGGGATGTTCCCACAAGAGAAGACGGGGATGCCTATTCGAGAATATGGGTAGTTCGGGATGAGATGATCGAAAGCGTTCACATGATATTTAAACTCCTTGATAAAATGCCCGAGGGAGAGATCTATAACCGGGTACCCAACCCGTTCAAATGGAACATACCGAAGGGAGAAACGTATGTGAGATGTGAGTCTTCACGTGGAGAGCTTGGACTCTACATGGTGAGCAATGGCGAAGATAAGCCCTACCGGGTGCATTTCAGAACCCCTTCCTATCCCCATGGCCTCACTGTACTGGAAAAGGCATTAATAAATGAAAGTATAGCCGATGTGGGCAATACCATGATCAGCCTGTATGTGGTTGCTTCAGAGATAGATAGATAATAAACCTCTTGAGGGATATTTATTATGCCCAAGCGAAGCATTGTAAGTCCGTTTAAATCAATCAGGTTTCTTTTCAAAAAGCCAAAGACTTTGAGATACCCCTTCGAGCTTAAAGAGCCGTCGCCCCGATACAGAGGCTTTCATCTCAATGATTGGGAAAAGTGCACAGGCTGCGGGAATTGCGCAGATTTATGCCCAAATGAGGCTATAACTATGGTGGAGATACCCGATTTAAAGCCCAAAGCTGGCCAGAAAAACGAACGGCCTAAACTGGATTACGGCAGATGCTGTTTCTGTGGTTTATGTGTGGATATCTGTCCTCCCGGTTGTTTACGACTCTCCAGGGATTATTTTCATATACACTTTGATACCACTACGTATGTTTTCTTTCCCAAGGACGAAAAAACAGAAGAAGAAAAATTTCTCCCTCCCGATACATATTCTGTGCTAAAGGCAAGCCTTTCACACCGCAAACAGAATTATGAAGGATTTGTTTCTGATCTCAAATATTCTCTGTTTGAAACCGAGCGCGTATCCATGCCGGAGGTTATACCCGAGGAAAGAAAACTTACCTTTGTAGAACAGGTCATAGGATACAATAGAGAAGAAGCGGAAAGAGAGGCTTCCCGGTGCCTGGAGTGCAAACTCTGTGAGGACGCATGCCCGGCGCATCTTAAAATTTCAGACTATGTCCGGGCTATTTTTGAGGATAAACCGGAAGAATCTTTGAAGAAAATATTCGAGGATAATCCGATTCCTTCCATCTGTGGAAGGATTTGCATGAAACACTGCGAGGAAGCCTGCTCTTTAAGTATACGAGGGGAAGCGTTAGCTGTAAGGTGGCTGAAAAGATACGCTGCAGATGCCGTCAAAGATTATAAAACCACACTGGAGCTCAGGCCGGCTCCATCAACCGATAAAAAGATAGCCGTCATCGGTGCAGGACCAAGCGGTCTGGCTGTTGCTTATTTTCTTATTCTGAAAGGGTATACGGTGGTAGCATTCGATGCTCTTCCCGGCGGCGGCGGCATGATGCGGATAGGGCCGCCCCTGTACAGACTTCCTATCGAAAGCATAGACAAAGACGTGAACAACATAGCTTTTCTGGGAGTTGAATTCCGGTTCAATACCAGAGTAGGAAAGGACGTTTTGTTTGAAGATCTTTTGAATCACTACCAGGCAGTCTTCCTGGGAATAGGAACCACGGTAAGCCTCTCTACCAGGGTGAAGAACTCCGAAAAATGTGCTTTGGCTCTCGATTTCCTGAAAGAAAACAAAATTGGAAAGGGAAGTAAAGCGGGCAGGGATATTATTATTATAGGCGGCGGTAATGTAGCCATGGACGTAGCCAGGGAGTCAATAAGAAGGCAACATATGGAATATCCTGGCGATAAAGTTATCACCAAAACGGTATCGTTGGAAAACTGGGAAGAGATGCCGGCATCGGAGGAAGAAATTGAAGATGCCAAAGCAGAAGGGATAGAGTTCAATCCTGCTTGGGGACCGAAGGAAGTTGTTCTGGATGAAAAGGGAAATGTAAAAGGGCTTCGATGTATGAAGGTAAAATCGGTATTCGATGAGCAGGGAAGGTTTAATCCTGCCTTTTACGAGGAAAATCAGATGCTCCTGGAAGGAGATATGATAATTGAAGCCATCGGTCAAAGACCGGATTTCTCATTCATGCCCGAGAAATTATTCAATAAACTCGAATTTACCGAAAGAAGAAAAGTTAAAATTGATGAAAACGGTATGACCTCCATTCCCAATGTGTTTGCAGGAGGAGATATAGTTAATTTGAATCTGGATGCTGTAACTGCAATTGCCGATGCAAAAATTGCTTCGGAGGGAATAGATAAATTTTTATCCGATTGTACCTGAATTATGACTCATAGTGCCGCTTATACGGAGCTCATTCCGTATAATAGGAAAATGATTAATGGACAACACCCTTCCAGAGCTTCCTCTTCCGTATAAACGAACGGTACATCTTTGCAGCATTGTAGTAGTCGTTCATTGCATGAAACCCGCTCTCGATATCTGCCCTGTACAGCTCCAGGAGGTTGGGGAAGTATGGTGAGGAAAAAATCTCTCTGCGTCTTTTGTCGGGTAAACTATGTATACCGCCGATTATCATGTGGTTTTCCACGAGAAAAAGTATCTCCTGCATATCCCTGTAAACAAAGTTGAAACGTCTGAGCACATTTCTGGCAATCTTTTTACTCTCTCCTGCATGATTGGGAAACGGGCTCCCGTTTCCTCTGCTGTACGTTCTCGCCTTGCCCGTGTCGTGAAGGAGAATCGCCATCATGAGATTTCTATCCTGCTTTTTTACACACTGCAGGCATCTGAGTGTGTGGCGGAACGCATCCCCTTCCGGGTGATGGTCCTTGTCATGCTCTACATCCTTTAACCGGGATAGTTCGGGGAGAAGCGCTTCGAGCACTCCCCAGTCATCGAGCATGGACAACGCTTCAAACGTACGTTTTGAAACAAGTATGTTGAGAAAAGCCTCTATGATTTCTTCGTCGCTTTTTCTATACACGTCCAAATGGGACCTTTTTTTTAAAAACGAAACGAGGTCCCTGTCAATTATAAATCCGGTATCACTGTATATCTTCGCCGCTTTGAGAGCAATCGCGGGGTCTTTTTCGGCCGCCCGAACGGGGGTATTTATGGTACTTATATACCCCTGCTTGAGCAGATTAAAAGAACCGAGGGGGTCGTAAAATTTTTGTTTTTCGATGTCATAAAAAAAACCGTTGATGGTGAAAAGCTCCGGTTCAAGAGCCTTGAGAAACAGCTCACTGTGCTTTTCGAGTATGCCCGGGATGCGCACGGTATTTGTTGGAAAATCCGAAACATAGAAATAGACCGGGGCACCTGAATTGCGGAGAAAGGCGTGCTCACGTCTTGTTTTCCTGAACTGCAGATCAGGAAAAAGTTTCGAAAGCTGGGACAGGTCGGCGGTTGTCACAATATTGATATCCTGCGGGTCTCTAAAGAGGAGCATCTCTCTCGCCGTTTTAAAGGCATAAAAGGCTTTAAACCCCGCCTTAAGAATTTTTTCACCGCAGTATTCAGAACTGAACCCCATTGAAAAAGACCATCCTCTCTGCAGAGAAAAGGCAAAACCTTCCCTTCCACTCCGAAGCCCCCCGGTTTTTGAAAGGACTCATTTAAACTGGAGTGGCCGAGACACCTTCCAACCTGTTCGGCGGCAGTCAATGCCTGAAATGTCTCAACCCTGTATACACCATTGCAATGCCCGCCCTGTTACATGCGGCAACAATGTCATCATCCCGTATTGAACCACCCGGCTGAATGACAGCGGTGATCCCATGTTTCGCCGCGAGCTCAATTGTATCCTCTTTCGGAAAGAAAGCGTCGGACGCCAGAACGGCGCCGCCTGCCCTCTCACCCGCCTTTGAAACAGCCATAAAAGCCGCATCAACCCTGCTCATCTGCCCGGCTCCAATGCCGACTGTTTTTGCGCCCCCTTCCGCCTTCCGTGCAAGAACGATAGCGTTGGATTTGACATGCTTGGCAACCTTCCACGCGAAAAGCAGTGTGTCGATCTGCTCTTCAGTTGCCTTCTTCACGGTAACCGAATCAAGCTTCCCTTTGCCGATTTCTTCGGTATCTCTTGTCTGTATCAGAACACCACCGACAACTCTCTTCATATCGTAATCGTATATCTCTTTTTCCTTTGCAAAACCGCCGGCCTGCAGAATACGGAGATTTTTCTTTTCAGAAAATACACGCATCGCAGCTTCTTCGAACCCCGGGGCAATTACACACTCAACAAATCCTGCATCCAGTATGGCTTCGGCAGTGTCGGTGTTCACCGTTTTGTTGCATCCGACGATGCTTCCAAATGCGGAAATCGGATCGCATGCATGAGCATTTTTAAAGGCATGAACGAGAGACGACGCAACAGCTACGCCGCATGGGTTTGTGTGCTTGACGATGCTGCAGGCAGGCACGTCGAACTCCTTCACTATCTCGAAAGCCGCCTCGATGTCCAGTATATTGTTGAATGAAAGTCCCTTCCCCTGAAGCTGCGAAGCCTGAGCGACGCCGCTTACCCTTATATCCGGGTTTGTATAAAATGCGGCCCGCTGATGCGGGTTTTCTCCATACCGCAAGTCCTGCTTCTTTTTAAAATAAAAACTCACGGAATCCGGAAACACATCCGTACCCTTGTGCACTATCTCACTGTGCATATAACTTCCGATGATCCCGTCATAGTAGGAGGTTTTTTCAAACACCGCCATTGCAAGCTGCGCCCTCGTCGAGAGTGAAATCGATCCCTTATCCTCGATCTCTTTCAGAACAGGATCGTAGTACCGGGGCTCGGGTACCACACACACGTACCTGTAATTCTTTGCAGAGGACCTGAGCATCGAGGGCCCTCCGATATCTATATTCTCTATTGCTTCTTCAACGGTTGTATCAGGATTTTTTATTACTTCTTCGAAGGGGTACAGGTTGATAACGACAAGGTCGAATGGGATGATGCCGTTTTCCTCCATCTGCTTCAGGTGCGCAACATCATCCTTTCTGGCCAGTATTCCGCCGTGTATCTTTGGATGAAGGCTCTTGACCCTTCCGTCGAGTATTTCAGGAAAACCGGTATATTCGGATATTTTTGTTACCGGAATACCGTATTCGGTCAGCGCGCGGGCTGTACCGCCGGTAGAGAATATTCGAATATTCCGTGTGTGAAGTCCCTTCGCGAGTTTTTGGAGGCCTGTTTTATCAGAAACACTGATTATGGCGTTTTTAACTTTCAACTCAGACATTCTCCCTCCCCTCATGTGTACATGCCGTTATCCGGACGCTTCGCATCCGGATAATGTCGAAGATGCCGCAGGTGCTGTCAAGTACCGAAGGTGACTGTGGTACTGAAAGTACAGCCGGTGCAAGCGCCAGGCACTATGAAGTTTTCCCTTTCAGCGGGACGATGAGCCTGTCTAAAGCTCCCTGAATTGTTTGTTGAACAGTGTCGAGGTTCAAAAATGCAGGATAACCTTCCCTGCTGCTTCACTGCCTCATGCCTGCGCACGAAGGAGAGCTGATCCGCCGTTTACGTATCATCCGCCGAACAGTCTATTGAACCTGTCGCGTGCCTCATCTCTCTTCTTCCGGACGTCCACATTCTTCTCCGCTTTTTCCCGGAATACAAAAAAGTCACAGAAGTTGGCAGTCCTTTTATCGCCAACGAGCTCGGCCTGAGGTTCTATGCAGTCGTTGTGTCTCCCGGGACTGTAGAACGTGCAGTTTACACAGCTGTGGAGATATGCCCTGCAATGCGGACAAATGCTCTCCCGCATCACCCTGCCGCTTAAAATGACTTCTTTTTTACAATGAGCACAGATATTCACGGCTCGCCTCCATACATTTATGAAGATACAGATAATCATAAAAAAAGGCGAACATAATCTCTCGCGATGGTATCAATATCGCCGGCCCCCATAAAGACGATTACTGCATTCTCAGTATGCATCCGATCAATGAACCCCGGTATATTCTTCTTTTCTTCAATAAACCACACCTCGCCTCCCCGGCCCTTCTTCAGTCCTCTATAGAGATCTTTCCCCGAAACACAGCGCACATACTGCTCGCTGTCGCGCTGTCTGTAGATCTGTGTGAGCAGGATCTCGTCTGCGGTTTTTAGGGAGCTGATGAAATCGTCGAACAGATGACTGGTCCGTGCATACTGATGCGGCTGGAAAATGACGATAATTTTCTTAGATGGGTACATCTCACGCAATGCGGTTACGACTGCCCTGATTTCAGTGGGGTGATGTGCGTAATCGCTGTATACGAGGCTGCCGTCTTTTGATCCCAGCAGCTCGAATCTTCTCTCTATACCTGCAAAGGTTTCGAGAGCCTTTCTGATACATGCAGCGTCGACACCAATGCGAAGCGCGCAGACCGAGGCGAGGGCCGCATTGAGGCAGTTGAAACGGCCGGGCACCGAAAGATCAACGGCAAGAGCGGGCGCCTTTCCGTAATCGAGGGAGAAGGAGTAGCGACCGTTTTTTTCCCGTATTTCTGTTATTCTGAATAGGTTTGATTCGCCGAATCCTACACGTACACAGCGACTATCAATTTCAGGTTCAGCATTCAGAATGTCGGCGATATTCATATCATCTCCGCTGACGACGCTGAAGCCGCGGCTGTCTGTGCTGAGAAGAAAATCACCGAACGCAGTTTTGATATCATCGATATCACTGTAATAATCAAGATGATCGGATTCGATATTCGCTACAATCGAATAGCGCTTCTTCAGATGGAGGAATGATCGGTTGAATTCACAGGCTTCAGCGATAAAATATTCACCGCTGCCGTACAGGGCATTGGATGCAAAATCACTCATTACCCCTCCGCATACGACAGAGGGATTCAGACCAGCGTCTGAAAATATCCTTGCAAGCATTGCGGTTGTCGTTGTTTTACCGTGTGTCCCGGCAACGGCGATACCCTGCCGTTCTCCCATAAGCATTCCCAGGTACTGAGAATACAGGTAGATCGGAATTCCCCGCGTTTTAGCTTCCTGTACCTCAGGATTGTCCTCCGGAACTGCGGCGCTTCTCACAACGAAATCCGGACTGTCAAGATACTCCGGTTTATGGCCCAGATGAAACTCCATCCCCCGCTTCTGAAGCCCGGCTGTAAGCTCATTTTCCTCATTCGCAGATCCGCTTATACGTATGCCGGACTCCATAGTTATCAATGCAGCTGCGCTTACCCCGATTCCGCTTACACCGATGAAATGTACATGGTTCATTACAGGACTAAAGACCTCTTTATTCAATACATGTCTTTCGAAGCGATGCAATCACGGATAGCTTTGTACGCCGCTCTTTTTAAAAAATGAGGGAATACGACGAAAAACCCCGGTTTTTTACATAATAATAAGTATCCCGCACGGTATCAAAGAAAATAGAGAAGAGCAATGAAAGGCGGCTCAAGAGGCTTCACCGCAAAAAACCGTTTCGAGGCGCAATTTTATTACTGTCCAAAACAACTGTTTGCCTTAAATTCAATGATATACTAGGCGCAGCCAAACGGAAATTGAATATACCGAATCAATAGCTGTACGGTATTAAAGATTCTTATATCCCGCCCATGAACGCGCCTCATGGGTTCTGCAGCACGATGCAGTGACATTATTTTATTTTATTAAGGAAAAATCTGTTATGAAAAATACGAGACAGATTTCGAGAACATTTAAAAGCAAGCCGAGGCTCGAGGGTGCGGGTGTACGTCTCAAGCGCGTATTCGGTTACAGCGAAAGGGACCTTCTTGATCCGTTTCTGCTCCTTGATGATTTTCATTCGGATAATCCCGACGACTATATCGCCGGTTTCCCATGGCACCCACACAGAGGCATAGAAACGGTTACCTATATGGTCGAGGGACGAGTGGAACATCAGGACAGCATGGGCAACAGGGGTGTTATAAAAAGCGGTGATGTGCAGTGGATGACGGCGGGAAGCGGTATAATCCATCAGGAAATGCCGAAAACAAACAACGGTATGCTCTGGGGCTTTCAGCTCTGGGTAAATCTTCCTTCCGGTCATAAAATGATGAGCCCCCGATATCAGGAGGTTTTGGAAGATGATATTCCCGTACTTTCAGTTCAAAAGGATGTGGAGATACGGGTGATTTGCGGATCGGTCGGCGGCGTGCAGGGACCGGTACGGAATATAATCGCAGATCCGCAGTATCTAGACATAAAAATCGGCCCGAATACGGAATTCGTTCATCAGGTAGAACCGGGGTATACCGTATTCACCTATGTCCTGGCCGGCAGAGGGCTCTTCGATACAGCGCAGGCTGAAACGGTCGGTCGTGAACATCTTGTCGTATATGGCGACGGCGGCGAGGTCCGTATATCGACCGCGCATGAACTTCGTTTTCTACTTGTCTCGGGAAAACCGATCGGAGAGCCGATCGCATGGCGCGGACCTATCGTCATGAACACCGAGGCGGAGCTGCAAACAGCTTTCGAGGAGTATCGCACGGGAGCCTTCGTGAAATAATACTGCATTCTGAAAACAGCACCCGGCATATTCCCCCGGGGCCGGTAAAAAATCCCGTATCTTCGCCTCGATCCAGATTTCTATAGGCGAGCGGGATTACGACCGACCGCAGTAAGGCCGTCAGCCCCGGACACTGCAAATGGGCCTGCACGAAGAGAGAGCACAGGGTCATGCCGGGAAATAATCCGTGAATTGCTTGCTCCAATCACGTCGCATATGCAAATCGGTAGACCTTTCGCATCAGCCGGTTTATAATTGACACGGGATCAACCCGCTTTTATCAAATCAGGATTCGGTTGTGCGATTTATCGGTGATTTTCATCTACACTCCCACTACTCTGTTGCCACGAGTAAAAACCTCACTCCCGAATACCTCGATTACTGGGCCCGAATAAAGGGCATTACGGTTGTCGGAACGGGCGATTTCACCCATCCCGGATGGCTTGCCGAGCTCGAGGAAAAACTGTGTCCCGCAGAACCCGGACTTTACAAACTGAAACCCGAATACAGACGGCAGTTTCCGACCGAATTGTCCCTGTATGAAAAGGATGTCCGATTCATTCTTACAGCAGAAATCAGCAGCATCTATAAAAAGGGAGGCAGGGTGCGCAAGGTGCACAACCTCATATTCGCACCCGCTTTTTCAACTGCTAAAAAACTGCAGGGCAGGCTGGGGAAAATCGGAAATATTACGTCGGACGGAAGACCCATTCTGGGGATCGATTCTCGAGATCTGCTTGAAATCGTGCTCGAAAGTTCCGAACGGTGCTTCTTCGTTCCTTCACATATCTGGACGCCGTGGTTTTCCGTGCTCGGTGCTCAATCGGGTTTCGATTCGATTGAGGAATGCTTCGCCGATCTATCAAATCACATCCACGCGGCTGAGACCGGACTTTCGTCCGATCCTCCCATGAACCGTCTCTGCAGCTTTCTCGACAACTATACCCTTATTTCAAATTCCGACGCCCATTCGCCTGAGAAACTCGGCCGAGAGGCAAACCTGTTCGATACCGCTGTTCAGTATGATGCCATTATCGATGCTATGAAGGCGGGCGATCGGAGATTCCTGGGTACTATAGAATTCTTTCCCCAGGAGGGAAAGTATCATTACGACGGACATAGAAAATGCGGCATTAAAACGGCCCCTCCCGAATCCCAGAAGCTGGATTACATATGTCCGGTTTGCGGAAAGAAGATGACGATCGGGGTCATGAGCCGCGTGGTGCAGCTTGCAGACAGAAAAGAACCGGGCGGGAAGAAGGAGAAAATACCCTTTCATTCGCTTATACCGCTCAAGGAGATTCTGTCTGAAATAACCGGCGTCGGGCCGGGCTCAAAAAAGGTGCAAACGCTGTACAGCTCCATTGTTCGAACGGGAGGTTCCGAGCTCGGAATTCTCCTCGAAACACCCATCGACGAGATTCGTGTGCTCGGCGGCGAGTTGCTTTCGGAGGGGATACGACGCATGCGGGACGGCGAGGTGATCATATCCGAGGGCTTTGACGGAGAATTCGGAACAATACGGGTATTCGGGGAGGATAAGGAATCATCCCCAACACCGGAACGTCCTCTCTTTGCACCCCAGCAGCCTTCTTCGGACGCCTTTCCCGAACGATTGCCGCAGCCGGAGTATGCCGAAGGTGAAACCGAAAATCAAAAAAAGAAGGTCCTGCAGGTGCCTGGCAGCCGTATAGCACATGGGGGACCATCCGAAGGAGATTCCATCTTTGACCTGGAGGCATATCAAAACACAAGCGGTACTGTTGCAGTGGAGAAAGGCGGCTTCGAAATAAAATCCTCCGAGAATAAAACGGCAGTTGAACGTCTGCTTCCGGAACTCGACTCCGAACAGCTTCGGGCCGTACAGCACGAGACGGGCCCTTCACTGATAATCGCAGGACCCGGAACAGGCAAAACACGTGTACTTACAGGCAGGATCGCCCGCCTCATCCTGAACGGCATCGACCCGACATCCGTTCTTGCGGTTACCTTCACCAACAGGGCGTGCGACGAAATGAAGCGGCGCCTTGCAGCTCTGCTGAACGGAGACCGGCTGCCCGACGTATGTACGTTTCATTCTCTCGGTCTGGAAATTATTCGCGGGAATATCGAAAAAACGGAAAGAACTACGCCCTTTGTCATACTCGATGACCGAATCAGGAGAGAGCTCATCTCTCGAGCGGCCGATACCGGAAAAAAGGGAATCACAGATATTTCCGATGCGATTTCCAAGGCAAAAAGAAACGTCCTGACTCCCTCGCAGGTAAGAGATGAAACTACTTCACGTGTGTTCTCACGGTACGAAAAGCTGCTTCGTACGTATAATTCCTTCGACTTCGACGACCTCGTCTGCCTTCCTGTACTGCTTTTCAGCACCTATGGAGAAGTGCTTTCAGGTTACAGGCAGCACTATCGATGGATGCTCGTGGATGAATATCAGGACATAAACTATGCGCAGTACCTCCTGATGCGTATGCTCATGCCTTCAACCGATTCAAACCTCTTTGCAATCGGCGATCCTGATCAGGCAATTTACGGTTTCAGAGGGGCAGATGCGAAATTCATACGTCGTTTCATGCTGGACTATCCGGGTGCGGCACTGTACAACCTGAGGACCAGCTACCGCTGTTCCGATTTTATACTCGGTGCATCCGCGGCAATGATACAGAAGAGAGACGAAGACCGACGTTTTCTCAAAGGCGTTGCTTCCGGGGTAAAGCTGCAGGTTGTCGAGCACGGCTCCGACAGGAGTGAGGCCGAATGGGCTGCTCGAACCGTCGAGCGCATGATAGGAGGGCTGGGTTTTTTTTCCATGGACAGCAGCATTACACAGGGAAACGGGGAAAAGGAGATTGTAAGTCTCGCCGATTTTGCGGTGCTCTGTAGAATCAAAGAGCAGATGAAGGAGGTGGAGAATGCCTTCAATAACCACAGTATTCCCTTTCAGACAGTGGCAAACACGCCGTTTTTCAGAGAAGAACCGATTCGCTCGGTGATCGATCTTTTGAAGCTTGCAGCCTGTCCCGAACAGAGGTTCCTTCAAGAAAGCCTCATTCAACGAGGTGTGCTCACCGCAGCAGACACTCTTCCCCGACCGGCCGACTTCGACGGCTCTGTAAAGGAAAATGCCGTCCGTGCAGTCGACCTGTATTTTAAAACCCTCGAAAAACAAAATCCGGCTGAAATCGCCCTGCTGTACGAGCTATGCGGAGAGTTTAAAGACGACTTTGACTCCTTCTTTCGGTATACAGACCTTGGCGAGGGTGCCGACATGTATAGAAAGGATATCGAAGGAGTCTCGGTACTGACCCTGCATGCTGCCAAGGGGCTCGAATTTCAATGTGTGATCGTTGTAGGCTGTGAAGACGGCCTCCTTCCCTATTCATTATTCAAAAATCAGAAGGGCAACCCGGAAGAGGAGAAGAGGCTTCTCTATGTAGGCATGACGAGGGCAAAAAAATTCCTCTTTCTCAGCCACGCAAAGAGGAGATTTCTGTTCGGCAGAACGCTGCAGCTCAAAAGAAGCCCCTTCATCGACGGCATCGAGGAAGAGCTGCTCGAAAAAAGCGAAATCGTATTCAGCAGGAACCCAAAGAAGGATGGAGGCCAGCTCAGTCTGTTCTGATCGAATCGATACGGCGGGCCCATCCGTCATACCCGGGTCAAACCGTATTCCACACGATCCGGGTCACCGTATTGAGACGTGCTCACGGAGGCATACTATACGCGAAGAGTAGAGAAGCATACGCTGTTTTGTAGCCCACTAAAAAGCCCCCCGTATAGGGGGGCTTTCGTCGCCTTATATGTGTAATGTGTAAAGGGCGGAATTTCAATCCCTCACATAGCTTTTCAGCTTCTGACTCCGGGAGGGATGCCGCAGCCTGCTGATTGCCTTTTTTTCAATCTGCCTGATCCGCTCCTTGGTGAGGTTGTACTTGTCACCGATCTCCTTCAGGGAGTGAGGCCGCTCACCATTGAGTCCGAATCGGTACTTTATTACATCCGACTCCTTCGCGGTGAGTGTTGAAAGCACCTGCTCTATCGATTCCTGAAGCGTTCTGTCGATAAGAACTTCCTCAGGATCGGCCCCTTTCGTGTCCTCCATCAGGTCTGATATGGTATTCGCGTCCTTATCGGAGGAGAGAGGAGTCTCAAGCGATACGAACTCCTTTGATGCATTGATAAGATCGGTAATTCTACTCTTGTCCATATCGAGAAAATCGGCGATTTCATCGATATCGGCTTCTCCGTCCTTATTGCTGCTGATTTCTCTCTTTACCTTTTCAATCTGCAACAGCTCATTCGCCCTGTTGAGCGGAAGACGGATCATCCTGGATTTCTCGCATATTGCCTTGAGAATGGACTGTTTGATCCACCACACCGCATAGGAGATAAAATGATACCCCTTATCCACGTCGAACTTGTCGACTGCCGTAATAAGGCCCAGATTCCCCTCACTTATCAGGTCACTCAGTGTAAGGCCCTGGTTCTGATACTTCTTCGCCACGTTCACCACAAAACGGAGGTTCGCCTGAATAAGCTTGTCCTTGGCCTCCTGGCTGCCGTCCCTCGCTTCACGAGCGAGATAGACCTCTTCCTCCCTCGTGAGAAGAGGAATTTTGTTGATCTCCCTCAAATAAACCGATAGCGAGCTTACATCAAGACTTGAGCCGAAATCTGCATACTGTCTATCAACTGACAATACAATTTCCTCCCTTTTAGTTATACAAAACTAGTAATTTTTGTTATAATGAGGTACACATCTATACCTCTCCTCTAGCTGCAAATACCATACCATGAAAGAAATATCGGAAAGTTTAATTAATTAACATACAACAAATAAAAACTATAGATATTCTGCTATTCCCCGGATGACAGAGTTTGTGTCAAAATGATACTATATTACAATTTTCGCATAATATTGTATACTTATAACCCGGTTTTTATGCAATTCCGTATTCAGCGAGCTTTCTGTGCAGCGTTTTTCTCCCTATTTTAAGAATTTCGGAGGCCTTCGTTTTGTTTCCGCCGGAATTCTGGAGCGTAAAGAGTATGTACCGCTTTTCCGCCTCTGCAAGGCTCATACCCGCCGCCACCTTTAAAGAGGACTGTTCATCCTTCTCGAGAATATACGGTGGGAGATCTTCTTCGTTAATGCTTTTTCTTTTTGTCAATACGACGATGCTCTCGATTACATTTCTCAATTCCCGTACATTCCCAGGCCAGCGGTATCCCATCAGAGCCTGCAGCGCACCGTTGGTGATGCCCTCAATTTCTTTGTTGTTTTCCTTTGAGAACTCTTCCATAAACTTGTGAACCATAAGGGGGATATCGTCCCGCCGTTCTCTGAGCGGCGGCACGTGTATCGATACAACGTCAAGCCGATAATAGAGGTCCTCTCTGAAATTCCCATTTTTTATCTCTTCTTTCAGATCCTTGTTAGTTGCTGAAATAATCCGTACGTCGACCTTTATCGGCGCCTCTCCCCCGACACGCTCGAATTCACGCTGCTGAATAACCCGAAGCAGCTTCACCTGCATCTGCAGACTGATTTCTCCGACTTCATCGAGAAAGATAGACCCGAGATTTGCGAGTTCGAATCTTCCCCGTTTTCGCGAAACAGCGCCGGTAAACGCACCCTTTTCATGTCCGAAAAGCTCGCTTTCCAGAAGAGTTTCCGGAAGTGCCGCACAGTGTACCTTGATATACGCCTTGTCTCTTCTCGGACTGTTGTGATGAATGGCGTCCGCAATCATCTCCTTTCCCGTCCCGCTCTCGCCGTAAATCAGAACATTCGCACGGGAAGGCGCAACGAGCTCGATGGTCTCGAACACCTTTTTCATCGGCGTACTCTTCCCGATGATATTTTCGAAGGAGTATTTCTTTTTCAGCTGTCCGAGCAGCTCGATATTCTGCCGTTTGAGCGATGAATTTTCCAGTGCACGTCTTACAATAATGGAGAGTTTGTCGATATTGAGCGGTTTTGTGAGAAAATCATAGGCCCCGTTCCGCATTGCTTCTACTGCATTCTCGATTGTTCCATGGCCCGTCAGAATGATTATCGGCACATAAGGGTAGAGATCCTGCGTCTCCTTTATGAGATCCTCGCCGGAGATCCGGGGCATCTTCAGATCGGAGATAATCAGGTCTATATCATTCTCTTCAAGTTTTTCGATCGCCTCCTGACCGTCGGAGGCGAGGATCACATCGAAGCCCTCCGGTCTGAGCGCCTTTTCGAGACCCTCGCGAATATGTTTTTCATCATCGACGATTAACAGCCGTGCTTTCATCTCTCTCCTCATAGGTCAGCAACTTTTTCTTCTTTTCGATAACGGGCAGAGTTATCGTGAAAACCGTGCCCCTGCCCTCTTCACTTTTAACCTTGATATCGCCGCCGAATTCCTTGATTATCTTGTATACGATAACGAGCCCCAGTCCGGTCCCGAACTTTCGTGTGGTGAAATAGGGCTCGAAGATCTTCCCGATATTACTTTCGGAAATGCCCCCTCCATTGTCAAAAACCTGAACAACAACATCATCATCACTGTTGACTTCCGTCTTGATGCGAATTTCTCCGTTTTCCTGAATCGCTTCAATCGAATTCTTCAATATATTCAGGAGAGCCTGCTTCAGATACTTCTGATCCACTGTTACGCGCGGAATGTCTTTTCCAGGTTCGAGAACAAGGCTAATCTCCTTTTCCACCAGCTCATATTTGAGAAATTCCGCAAGCTCTTCGATAATCGCATTGATATCCTCACTATCAAAGCTCATGCTCATGGGCCGCACGGCAAAGAGAAAATCCTGGACAATCGAGTTGAGACGATCGATCTCTTCCTTGACGATGACAAGCAGGTTCTTCATATCCCTCGTCTGCCCTTCATCGAGCTTTGCTATCTCTTTTTTCAAAAGCTGAATGTGTATATCTATCGAGGTAAGCGGATTCTTGATTTCATGGGCAACCCCTGCGGTCAAAGTGGTCAGAGCGGCAAGGCTCTCCGCCTGGCGAAGCTGTATCTCCTTTGTTCTTTTCTCCGTTATATCTACGAGTATGATAATATGGCCCTCAGGCTCACCGCTGCTCAAAAGCGGCAGCACGCTCATGGTAAAGGTTTTATCCGTCCTTTTCAGATGGATTTCCCTTTCAAGGATCTTTTCTTTACTGGAAAGCGCACTGTCCAACACCTCCCTGATCTCAGGATCGAAATTCCAGTCCGCGATATCCTGCGAGTAAAGCCTCCCTTTCGGAACCGAAATGAACTCCTCCATGACGCGGTTGATGAGGAGAACCTTGCCCTCGCTGTTCGTTACAATGACTCCCTCGATCATGGAATCGAATACCAGCTTATACAACTCCTTCTCGGTCGAAAGCTCGGCTATTATGCTTCTGATCCTCGGACGATCGAGCTTGTCTATCTTTTCGTATACCTTCTGTATGAATCCGGAATTACGCATAGCCTTATCCCGATTAGTGTTATTTTATTGTACCATATTTTTTGGAAATACTCAGCAGAATTAAAGTCTGGACCGCAATTCCCGATAAACCAATACAGGTTGGGATGGCCGGCGATGTTTCCAAGGTTCAATGCAAGATCGGAGAGCTGATCTTCCTTGTGCCGGACACATTAAAGATGGATGGTATTATTAGAACTATCCATCGAGCGGGCTTCGCATTCCAAGAATGTTCATTTTTGCAGCATGCGTGTATATAATCGTCGTATGAAGCTGTTTATGACCGAGCAATTCCTGAATGGTTCTTGTATCCCATCCCTTTCTCGGGGCTCGCGGATCAATGGTGGAGAAGAGCTTACTCTCCGACACAGACCTAACAATAATAATATTCTGCTCGAGGTCAACATCTTTTGTACGGAGGCTCAGGCACTCATGTAAAGGAGGGCCGCAACCATATGTCGGCATTGCCGTAAGTCGATGCACGCCTGACATTTTATCAAAATTCTGTTCAACCTCTTTCTCTTTTATTGTTTTGCGGTCTATACATAGGATTGAAACTCCCCTCTCATGACAAATCGCATAATTATATTGCTTTATAAGACTGGTAAAACTTATCAAAATATACCACGTTGTTTCCAATTATGTCAAGAAAATTGTATAAAAACTTGACCTGGACAGTATTTTTTTATAGAATACAGATAAATTTGTAATTTTCGTAGCAAAAAGAACATTGTCCAGACGATGTGCGTCCGGATAATGCCGATGGTGCACGCACCTGGATTTGTTCAGCCGGCCGCAGGGCGGCTGAACATGACGCTTGACGGCGGCATCAGGTCATACCTAAGGAGAGTTATAAAATGCGTAACGCTAGGAATTTAACGGGTAAGGTTGCTCTGGTTACGGGCGGAAGCCGCGGAATTGGACGGCAGATTGCACTTGCCCTCGCCTGGCAGGGTGCTGACATTGCAGTGAACTACTTCAGAAGCGAACATGAAGCAAACAAGGTTCTTTCTGAAGTGGAGAAGTGTGGTTCGCAGTGCATAACAGTACGTGCCGACGTATCAAAGAGCAGTGAAGTTACACGCATGAAGGATATCATTATGAGTAGGCTTGGCGTGGTGCAAATTCTAATAAACAATGCAGGAATAGTAAGGCCGCAATCAATCCCGGAAATCAGTGAAAAAGACTGGGATGAAATAATTGAGACAAACCTCAAGTCCGCATTCCTCGTGACACAGGTATTGCTTCCGGAAATGCTTCAAAAAGGCTGGGGCCGAATAATCAATATGTCATCCGTTGCCGCTCAGCTTGGGGGTGTCGTCGGCCCGCATTATGCGGCATCAAAGGCGGGCTTGATAGGCTTAACACATTCATATGCATCACTGCTATCGAAAGAAGGAATCACTGTAAACGCCATCGCTCCTGCCCTGATTGCGACTGAAATGGTCACACGGAATCCAAACGCACGGTCTGATCTGATTCCCGTGGGACGCTTTGGTACTGTCGAAGAAGTCGCTGATGTCGTCGTAATGCTTGTGCACAACGGTTACATAACGGGCCAGACTCTCAATATCAATGGGGGCTGGTACATGGGTTGATTGAATGAAGCCGAACATGCGATCGGAAGAGACATCGTTTCGTAGCTAAGAAACCCGATGCTTGTACCCAGGAAATACATGTATTGGAGCTGCATACTGAATGTAACTGGCATCATGTCTTCACCTGATGAGGGTTGCGAATAAAAATAGAACCTGGACGGCAATTAAGCTGCGCTTTATTGCCGCGGTGAGCGTGGACGTTATGCATTTAAAGAAAAAGGACACCGAAATGAAAAATATATTTCCTGAGCCAATAAGAAATCTGCCGGAAGCCGATATCCCATTGATTGGGGTAAAGGCATTTCTATCGCAGGCAGAAAGTCATCAAATAATATTTATGGAATTTGAAGAAGACGTTGATCTACCTGAGCATTCTCATGCCGCCCAGGTCGGCATCGTTATCGAGGGGAAAATTGACCTGAAAATAAATGAGGAGCTGAAAACCTATAAAAAAGGCGATATGTACTACATACCTGCGGGCACAAAGCATTCAGGCAAGATATATTCCGGGTATACCGACATTACTTTTTTTAATGAGCCGAACAGGTATAAACAAAAGAGTAAATAAAAAATGCTAACAATCGGGTGAATCGGTAAAATTTTATGGATCAAAGCCCATCCCAAATCAGCCATGAATGTTGGTTACATACTTACTATAGCTGGTTGATAAAGATATTAAAGTTGAAATTATGGAGAAGAAAAAATAGCGCATTCGACCCACCTCACTGCCACCGAAGCGACGAGGCCTTGAAAACCACCCACACATTCATACCCGGGAGAAGATCGAGCAGGCGTGCCGCCTTTCGGGTGATGCTGCAGATCAGTGACAGGTCCGAAACCTGTATGTCGAGCCTGACGCGCTCGGAGTGTTCGAAAGTGTACATGTGCATCAGTCGACCTGAGAGAATGTTCTGGGCAGACATGTGATCCGGACGCTCGGTAGTAATAATGATATTCGTAGAATCAAGGAGTGCAATGTGCTGCTCCCCTGTGGGCCGAAGAGCCACGATACACTGACCGTCCGAAAGCCGTGTGCTCCATAAACCATCCGGGGCCGGCGACCATGCCCCTGTAATGAAGTTTTCTTCGGCCGAGCCCATGAGTCGTCCCTCATGCATCTTCATGATCTCGTCACTCACCTCATGGAGCCATATAAGGTCGTGGGTCGCTATGATAAGAGTAGTCCTGTACTTCCTGCGAACCTTCCCGATTGTTTCTTTGATGTGCTGAGCGCTCACCCGGTCGACACTTGCGGTCGGCTCATCGAGAATCAATACGGCAGGTTTGAGAACGAGCCGCGCTGCAAGGGCGATGCGCTGGGCCTCACCTCCGGATAGCTCCGACCATTTTCGGTGTACAAATGTACCGGGGTCAAGGCCAACCATACGCAGTGATTCATGTACTCTTTCACGGATGTTATTCCTGATACCCCGCACTCGAAGGCCATAAGCGATATTTTCAAAAACCGATCGCTTTAAAAGATAAGGCTCCTGAAGGAGCATTGTGACTGTTGCACCCTTGATCCGATCCTCATTCGTTTTAGCACTATCACCTGAAGGGGCATCCTTGTTGAATCGAACCGTGCCTTCGTCCTGCTTGTCAATGAATGCGAGTATCCTGAGCAGCGTGCTCTTTCCGCTCCCGTTCGGTCCAACGATTCCATAGGACGTGCCCTGTTTTATTTCGAGATACGGTATATCGAGGACAAAACCCCCGCTATAGCGTCGCTTAAGGTCTTTAATTTCATAAAGTATGGGGTTATTCATACACTGCGAAACCGTCATATCTTTCGTTTCATAATCTGCAATATCCAGTTTATCACAAAGGCAAGAAGAAGAAGAACCAGGCCGAGTGCGATTCCCATGGCAAACTGACCCTTTCCTGTTTCCAGAGCTATAGCTGTTGTTATTGTTCTCGTATGCCACTTTATATTCCCGCCAATCATCATGGAAACGCCGACTTCCCCTATTGCTCGTCCATAGGCTGCAATAGCAGCTGCAATAACTCCGTACCTGGATTCGTAGAGAGCCGTGGCCGCCGTTCGCTTTTTGCCGGCACCAAGCGTCAAAACCGTCCTCCTGAACCGAACATCAAGGTTGGATACCGCCGTCGCTGTCAGAGCAATGACTATCGGAAGGATGAGTACGGTCTGGGCCATCCCGATACCGGGTATGGTAAAGAGAAGGCCGAGGCTTCCCAGAGGCCCTCTCCGTGAAATCAATACGTATACAAAAAGACCCACAACGACGGTAGGCAGTGCGAGAAGGGTATCCACCACAGCATGGATCTGCCTCTTGCCTGGAAATTGGTAGTATCCAAGCAGAAAGCCAAGGGGAATTCCTATCACAAGAGCTGCCATTATTGAGAGTGAAGATATCCTCAATGTTGTGAAAACCGCAGAGTATGTCTCAGGGTCCCCTCGAACAAGGAGCTTGATAGCCGTAGCGAATCCTTCTGCGATGTACCCCATACTTACCGCGCATTAGGTATAAAGAGTTTTTTTTCGAGCATGGTGAAATTCCCGATGAGCTTCTGCGTTTTATCAGAGGTGATCCACTCTATGAATTTCAGTGCATAGCCGTACCTGACCGATGGACATTTTTCCCGGTTTACTGCGATCACACTGTACTGATTCTTCAACCCTTCGTCTCCTTCTACGAGGATGACGAGAGGCGGGTTGCCGCCGTTGTTCGCTTCATACTTAATGTATGTCCCGCGGTCGGTGAGGGTATATGCATCCATTTCTTCGGCAATGGTAATGGTTGCGAGCATGCCCTGACCTGTCTGGATGTACCAGTTTTGTCGATCAGGAATGCCCAGCCCAGCAGCCTTCCAGAGGCCGGTTTCCTTTTTATTAGTCCCTGAATCGTCTCCCCTGCTTGCAAAAAGAGCACCTTTTTTTAAGATTCGATTGAGCGCATCATCAACCGATTTTCCCTTTATGCCGGCCGGATCACTCCTGGGGCCTATTATGACGAAGTCATTGTACATGATCTCGCGACGGTCTGTACCATAGCCATCGTTTACGAATTTCAGCTCTGCGCTCGGTGCATGAACCATGAGTATATCGACGTCGCAGTTTTCCCCGAGGGCAAGCGCCTTCCCCGTACCAACAGCAACCCATTGAAGCTCGATCCCTGTGTCGTGCTGAAAAACAGGAGCAAGGTAATCGAGAAGGCCTGTATTGTCCGTGCTCGTTGTCGTGGCCATTCGAAGCACCGGATCTCCAGCATAACCTGTGACCGGCAAGAGAGCCAGAGCACCCGCGAGCAACAACAGGAAGAAAACAGCACACGACTTTTGCATATCATTTCTCCTTCAGATTGCGATTTTTTGGATAAAGAACCCTGCCGGTTTGCCTGCTGCTGTATCCTGCCATAGCAGCAAGCAGCTCGAAGAAGGCCGTGGACTTGATAAATTCTATAAAAATTTGAACGTTTTCCTCGAAGTAGCTATCCTGGTACACCACCATGTCAAACCGCTCTTCGAAGAGCTTCGTGAATTTGAGGTTGAAATACCGTGCCACAGTCTCGGCAGCCACACCCACATCTGCCTTTCCACTGAGAATAGCACTCGCCACATTGAAATGGGTGTTGACCTGCTCATCATACCCTTTAATGCGGTCTTTCGTTATACCCTCTTCGACAATTATACTCTCTACCCTGAGCCGAACACCGGATCCGGATTGTCTGTTGATAAACCTGAGCTTTTTCGATACGATCTCCTCAAACGAGCGCACCTGCTCCTCTCCGGATATAAATCCGATCGTCCTGTAAAAAAGATTTATCACTGCAAGCTCATGCGGGTTATCAAAAAGTGTATGAATAGCGGAAAAATTATAGTCGTCTGCTTCATAATCGTAGAGATGGCTCAGAGCAATATGGCAGAAGGATTTTTTTAAGAGACGGAGCCCTTCCTGGCTCCCAACGCTGGCTGAAAAGAGAACAAAGTCGTGATGAAGGGAGTGAAGAATCCCCTGAAGCGGGTAGATGACAGGATCGTCAGAACCTGCTACGAGCAGGATGTTCTTTGCAAGCGCAAATTCAGTCGAAAACTTTTTTAAGGTATTGGTTGCCTTTCGACGCAAAAATCCTTCCAGATCCTTCTTCGGGAAAAGCCACTTGCCGGTTACCTTTGTACTGGGAATCTTTCCTTCCTGCGCGAGTGTATAGACCTTCTTCTCATTGATGTCCAGAAGTCTCGATACCTCGCGTGCAGAGATGAACTGGGTTTCAAAGGAACTGTTCTCGCTATTCATATATGTTAGAATTAGTTATAAATTGTTAGTATTTTCAATAAAATAATAATATTCCGAATAAAATAATTTATAATACTTTAACAATCCTGTCAATAGCAATTTTGAGGTAATTTCGAGTTGTGAAGCGCATCGTAAATATACTGGGTTTTTCTATTCGCGGTATACGCAGTAAATGGAATGAGGTGAAGATTCCAGGACTCTGTTATGTCATGGGAGAAAAAACGCTTGACAAATACGGGAAAGATGTCAAGGTATTGAATAGCTTCCGGTGAATTTTCAGCACCGTGCAGGAAAAGCGCGCTTGATTATTGCCTTTAGCGAGTGATGTACGTAAAACATATCTTATTTGAAAACCTGCCTAATGCAAGACTATCGCAATTTTTTACATAATTCGAGAGCGTGGTATAATTGTGATGAAAAAGGAACCAAAAATGACCTCGAAAGAGGAGCTTCTGGCCAGAGCCGAGGCGCATCTGTTTGCTACAGGGCTTCGAGACGGGGCAACACAGCTCTGTAAGGCAAATATGAAGTATGGCCTGGCAAAAATTCACTGGGTACAGGAACGCCTCGGTCTTAAACCGGATGCTACTTTCATCTCCACACCGGACATGACTATCAGCCGGAACGCTTCCAGGTGGAAAAGCGGATTCGGGTATGGGGGAAAGATCAGCTGGGGCGACGGCCGTACTGAACTGGTAATTCTCAATGTAAAACCGAACACGTGCGGGATGCTGGTGGGAGGACTGGAGCAATTCCCCGATAGCTCAAAGCTGGTTCGTAGACTCGATACGCTCAGAGGTAAAAAGTCGGAAATCGATGGAATCGAGATCCAGTGGGACTTCCACCTTTCGAACCACTTCATCGATCTCTTCTGGGTTAAACCTCTGAGTGATATCAAATTCCCAGAGTATGCCTTCATAATACACTCTTCCGCCCGCGAGCTGAAAGGAGACCGCCAGACGGAGTACGGTCTCTACTACGACAGCAGCAAGCTTCTGCTCGATATGGCCGAAAGGTTTGATACCCCCTTCGGTTCTCTCCATATTTTAACCGGCTCTCGGGCCCGGGAATATTACGAATTTTATCGCTATGCGGAAGACTATGCGAAAAAGAAACGCATGCTCGCAGCTGAAACGCTTTTTGGAGATTTTCAGCTCATCTCTAATGAGGTACACCAGGGGCTGGTGAACATGAATGAGGTTCTTCTGGGTTGTCACCTTCTGGATAATAATAGACCGGACGTTGTCTTGCCTTTTGTATTGAGAGCGGACATACCCTCCTATTTGGTAAAGGGCAAACCAAACCTGGGGAAGAATGAAATCGAGGCGCTTGGCTTTACACAGAGATCAAAAAGATTGGGTGTATATGAGAGATTGAGGCATGCCAACATAATACCCCATGGGGCAGGCTATACCTTCCCCGATCTTCTTGATGTGTGCCGGGTTCTCGAATTCGACGAGAATAGATATTTCGAGGTGGATCAGATCACCGATCGGGGTAAAAAGGTACTATCTGATGTGCGGGAAATTCCTTACACGTATAGAGACCGGCAAGTGGTGCTCAAGTCGTTAGAGCTAAATATGTGCGAGCTGGTAGCCAAGCTGATACCCCGCTACGTGCTCAAGATATAAATTATTCGTACTAAATTTCGCCGTACTATTGTATCCAACGTAAGGAGGCCGCCGAATGTTCACCAGAAATTTAGACAAGAAGGAAATAGCCGTTATTCACAAGATAGAATTGTACGTTCGGGACAAGCACGATACATTACAGGGACATGATTATTCTCATGTCCTCGCTGTTACTAATTATGCTATAGAGATAGCCAAACGAATACCTGATGCGGTAGATCCGTTCGTATTGATCTGTGGAGCTCTTTTTCACGATATCGGTCGGGTGGGTACTCAAACCGGTCGGCTGCATGGACTTCGCGGAGCTGCAATCGCCGGGGAATACCTGCGGGCTATTGATATAGAGGATGAAATCCGGGAACGGATAGTTCGGATTGTGGTCCGTCACACCGAGACTTCCATGCTGCCTCCGGAGACTGTTGCCGAGAAAGTTGTGTTTGATGCAGATGACCTTGATCGGCTGGGTTTAATGGGAATGCTTCGGGGAATGATGGTGGGGGCCGCAAGTCGCTCCATGGAGGATATAATCGAGAACCGGCTGCATAAGAGGAAAAAAGACTACGATAGACTGCATTTTCAGGCGAGCCGTGAGCTTGGCCGCACGTTATACGAGGAGACCCTCCAGCTGATCGAATTTATTAAAAATTCTCTGGACCAGAGGAACATAAAGATAACCAAGCTGAACCTGCCGGTATAAATACCGTCGCACGCAGTTTCACCAAGCGGTATATCAAAAATGACCGCCGAACCCCGTCTTTTCGATACTGATCGGCCCTGGTATCAACACGGTCGGATTCACTGTATCAAACTCGCCGATCTTCCTCCCTCTTTCGCCGCCGAACATGACGAAACTGCACCAGGACGGCACATAAAACAGCGCCGATATGACCATCATCCCCATCGATCATGTGAATTTCTCAAAAACATGTTGAATATCCCGTGCGGAAACTGTTAATTGATAACAACCAGTATAGTATACTCCATGTGCCGGTCAACCGTTACTGTTCCATGCTGTGTTCACCGCGACAGCGGCACCGGGGAGAGACTCCAATGGATACATATAATAAGTATATCGCAAGAGCAGAGGTGCTCGGAGCCGTAGATGTAAAGATTATCGCAGCAGAGAGCGTGGTAACTGCCGAATGGGTAAGGTTCAAATGCCGTTTCGGGTGCGGCGGTTACGGAAGATGCCTTACCTGTCCGCCCAACTCACCGACTCCGGAGGAGACAAAAACGGCGCTCTCGTACTACTCCTACTGCATCCTGATCCATGGAAAAGATTACCCCCTGCTGAGAGACATCGTATCCACTCTCGAGAGGGAGTTGTTTCTCGACGGCTACTACAAGGCGTTCGGCATGGGTGCGGGACCGTGCGAGCTTTGCAATGAGTGTCCTGAGCACTGCAGGCAGCCTCACAGCGCAAGACCGTCCATGGAAGCATGCGGTATCGACGTATACAGCACGGTGCGAAACAACGGGTCCTTCATAGAAGTGGCAACAGGCCCGGACTCCGAGTGCAACTACTACGGCATGGTGCTAATCGAATAGCTGCCGGTTAAGGAAGAGATACCGTCGCGACTCAAGAAGTCCGAAAAAAGTCAGCCTGTATTTTCCGTATCCCGGTACAGCAGAAAAATAAAAAAGTAGACCGCCATAAGGAAAAAGCCAGCAGTAACAAGAAAAGTATGCCGGATACCGATGGAATCTGCAATGATCCCGGTGAGCCACGGACCGGTAAACATCCCGATAGAGTACAGCGCCTGATTGATCCCCATGGCGGTGCTTCTCTGGCTCTGTTCGACCTTGTGAATGCTCATCCCGAGCAGGATCGGGTATACGAGCCCGAAGGCAAACCCCATCGTCATGGTCCCCGGATAAATCCAGGCCAGGGAAGGGGAGAGCGCTATCACCACAATACCCGCAAAGAAGAGGAGCGCTCCGGAAGAGAGGAGGAGGGTGTGCCTGACTCTCTTCAGAAGAATGGTGTTCAGCAGGTTCGCAGCGGCAATGGAGACTATGTTCAGGCTGATGAGAAGGCTCTTGACCACATCACTGGCCCCCATACTCTGCGCGAGTATCGGGAGAAGCCCGAAGGTCACCGACCAGTCTGCATAGTGGACAATGATGCTGATAAAGGCGGGAAATACCACGTCCCTTCTCAAAAAAAGCGCGCCGATCGATGTGAGCGACATCTTCTGCTTCGGTTTTCTTGCCACTTTCGTGAAGAGCATTATACAGATCGCAAGGATGCCGGTCCCGGCTGCGAGATAGAACGGCAGCCCGTACCCACCCGCACGGTTCAGCAGCCCGGTGAGGCTCGTCCCCACCATACGGCCGAAGGACGAGGTAAAGGTAAGCATGGTGCTGGAGTAAATCGCCTCCTCAGGTGAAAAAAAAGAGCTGAACACCACGAGGAGCGGCACCCAGGTCGCGGCCGAAACTCCGGTAAACGCCCTTCCAACAGCGATCGTTCCCAGCGAGCTGCCCTTTCCCATGGTAAACGCGCCGAGTGCGCCGAATAAGAGCCCGCCGATGATAAACGGCTTTCCCCATCCTACCGAGTCGACTGCTATGCCCACAGGCAGTCGAAAAATTGCCATCAGAAGGCCGTACATCGAGAGCACGAGTCCGACCATTGAGAGGTTTACGGTTTTCGTCTTGACGTAGGTCGGGAGCGTCGGGACGTACAGGTAGAGGGTAAGCCAGAAAAGAAACGTTACACCGAGGAATATGAAGATCGAGTTTCTGTGCTCTCGCATGACCGGTCCGAAAATTCAATTGCCTGGCACGTGTACTTTCAATCCCAGAAAGTCAAAACCGACAGGGCCCGCGGACTGGTCATCGATCTTTACAGCCTCAGAGCGAGTCCGTTCAGCCGGACGAACACGTGCCGTATTGTTTTTTACCTGTAGAATGCGTCGGCAGGTAATTGTAACATAATATAATCAGCTGAACATAAAATTCCGGTACAAAAAATATCAGAATTTTAACGGATAAAACCATTAATGATGCATTTCATGTTCTGAAAGGTCAAACAGAATAAACGAATGCCTCCGGGGCTGTTGGAAAAAGCTGCCTGTATAAAGCAGCCTATCTTTCCCTGCAGAACCCGGTTTATGTGCTGGAAAACTTCTCGACAAACGACACTTTAAATAGTAACCTGCATACGATATTCATCAGAGACAGGAAAATGCCCTGGAGGAAGATAAAAATTACAGAATCGCCGTGATACTGAAAGAGAGGAGATCTAAATGAAAATATATTTGGTAACATTCGGGATAAGTATGTTTATAGTAATGTTATTTTCATCACCGAAATCAGTAATGGGAAGCAATGAAGCGTCTGAAGAACCCGCAACTGTGGAATACGTCGATATAGAGAAGTACACAGGTCTCTGGTATGAGATAGCAAAGATTCCAAATAGATTCCAACGCAAATGTGCAGGTAATACGACAGCTTTTTACTCCCTGCGGGAAGACGGACGAATTGATGTTGTGAATCGTTGCTCAAAGGAGGATGGTGATCCAATCGAGGCGAAAGGTATTGCGAAAGTTTTTGACAAGAAATCGAATGCCAAATTAAAGGTGAGCTTCGTGCGATTTCTCGGTTTTTCACTTTTTTGGGGCGACTATTGGATACTGGGTCTGGGCGAAGAATATGATTACGCGATAGTAGGAACTCCGAATCGAAAATACGGTTGGATTCTAAGCAGACAGCCTTCTCTTTCTCCGGATCGGCTGGATCGAATGTTTGTGCTGCTTCGTGATCGGGGATACGATCCCGCTGATTTTGAAATGACGGTTCACTCCAGGATATCGAAACAAAAATAATTTCAGATTGTTGAGAGGGCAGAAGATGAGCCTCTTTCAGCCGCAGGCTGATCTTTACGGTGAAGCGTTCACGACTGGTACTCAATGATTTCGGGGATATTATTCAACAAAAAATCGGTCAATGCAAGCTGCACGTTCATGTGATGAGCAAAGATGCCCATTTTAAGAAAGGATGCCCGATTGATGTGCCGGAGAATCGTATCGAGCTGACCGATATCCTCGTTCATCGAGGAACGAATCCGCTTCATGAGCAGATCGATGACAAAATCGAAGAATGCACCGGCGTCTCCGTTATCCGCTATCTCCCTGATCACTCCCATTCCGATATGCATATCGGCGGCAGCAAGCTTTGCGTAATATGACTCCATCCTCATCGGAGTATCATCGGGTCTCTTACCCGAGCATCCCGGAAAGACCCGCTTTCTTATTTCCACAGCGGTATCCTCCGCAAGTGAAACAAAACGGTATATCCGGCACCTGGAGAGGATTGTTTCCTTCAGATATTCCTTCCTCAGGGCTGTAAGCACTATCACCGCATGTTCCGGGGTGTCCTCTGAGATCTTCAGAAAGCTGTTTGCCGCCTC
Organism: uncultured Spirochaetota bacterium; assembly: GCA_964521865.1. Classification (GTDB taxonomy): domain Bacteria; phylum Spirochaetota; class B62-G9; order B62-G9; family DRHN01; genus CAYSRJ01. The sequence continues at coordinate 146,597 of CAZFTJ010000003.1, forward strand.
TTCGGTCATATGCTCGGCCCCATCGAGTATGACAAATTTTGCTTTTTCATCGCCCCGCAGCGACAGGTATTTCTGTATTGCGCGTATCCTGTCAATACCTATCACCCGCTGTGCCGGGCTGTTCAGCATAATAAGTGCAGTTTCGATTATTTTCCCGGCATTACTGATAAGTTCATGCGGCTCGAGGAGAGCGTCCGTAACGGCCTGCATTTCTTTTGAGAATCCCGATTCATCCGCAAAGCTGAAGACAAGCCGCCTGAGATCTCTCAGAAAGAAAACCAGATTATTTTTCTCAACGCCGAAGGCTTTCCACAGTTGAAATGTATTTGAAAGATTAGCCCGCGATACGACGAAAAGATTTTTTGATGTGAGATTTTTAACTGCTGTGCATGTCCTGCAGGTGCACTCTGACGAACCGTCTTCTTCACAGTTCACCACGCGTGCAAGCTCGACGGCGGTGAGGTACTTCCCGACGCCGTCCGGACCGTAGAAAAGGAGCGTCCTGGGGAGCCGTTTGTCCTTCAGCTCATGGGTCAGCATTTGTACGGCTATTTTTTGACCTCTTACCCTTTCGAACAAATCCGCCTGTCCTCTGCTTTGTTTTTCCCTGCCGTGCAATCCTCTCTATATTCGTGTCCCGAAAACCCTTTTTCTTCAATTTGCTCAGTGCGGCTTCTGCAGCGTTTTGTTCGGCCTTTTTTTTGCTCTTCCCGACGCCGGGGCCGAAGACACGGTCCTGCACATACACATTCACGTAGAACTTTCGTTTATGATCGGGACCCTCGGTATTCATCACCTGGTACCGGGGCACGGTTTTATGCCTTTTCTGCGTGTACTCCTGAAGAATCGACTTATAATCCTTTTCGTGCTTGTTTGCTTCAACCCACAGTATCTCCTTGAGGAAAAAACGATCCACGAGCTTTCTTGCCTGCTTGAAACCGGCATCCAGATAGTACGCGCCGAGAACCGCCTCGACGCTGTCCCCGATGAGAGAGCTTCTCTGACGTCCGCCCGATTTTTCTTCGCCTTTGCCCAGGAGAATATATTTTTCAATACCCATCTCCCTTCCGACTCTCAACAGAGTCGGCTCGCTGACGACATATGACTTTATCCTGGCCAGCGAACCTTCCTTGAAATAGAGATTTTGATTGTACAACGTGTCGCTTATCACCATACCGAGAAACGCATCACCGAGAAACTCCAATTTTTCATTGTTCTCCAGGTCTCCATCGAACTCATTCACGTAGGATTTATGCGACAGCGCTGTATTCAGCAGGGCAAGTTTCTTGAACCGCACACCTATTTCTTTCTGGAATTCTAAAAGGGCCTCGATTCTCTCTCTGGAAATGCCTTTTTTACTTCTGTTCATACCGTGTTATGACGAGCGATGCGTTGTGACCGCCGAAACCAAAGGAATTATTAATCGCAACACCGACCTCCTGATGAATGCTCCTGTTGGGTACGAAATCGAGGTCGAATTCCGGATTGTCAAGATTTATGGTGGGAGGAATAATACCGTTTCGAAGGGTGAGAATCGTTGCAATCGTTTCAGCCCCGCCGGCCGCCCCGAGAAGATGCCCGATCATTGACTTGTTTGAGCTTATCTTCACTTTATAGGCATGTTCACCGAACAGATTTTTTACTGCAGTAACTTCAGATCTATCCCCGACAGGCGTGGATGTTCCATGCGCGTTTATGTACTCTATATCGATTACATCCAGCCCGGCATCCTCAATGGCATTTTTCATGCAGCGATAGGCACCCTTTCCTGAGGCCTCCGGAGCGGCAATATGGTATGCGTCGGCGCTCGCTCCGTAGCCGGCAAGCCTGGCATAAATCCTGGCGTTGCGGCTGAGTGCGTGCTCTTCACTTTCAAGGATCAGAACTGCCGCACCCTCTCCCATAACAAAACCGTTTCTATCCCTGTCAAACGGCCGGGATGCCTTTTCCGGTTCATCGTTACGCGTCGATACGGCCTTCATCGATACGAATCCGGCAACGCCGAGATCGACGATCGGCGCTTCAGCACCACCGCAGAGCATAACTTCTGCGTCACCGCGTTCTATATACTTGAAGGCTTCGCCGATCGAGTGGTTGGATGATGCACAGGCGCTTACAACACACATATTGGGGCCGTGAAGCTGATGCTTGATCGAAACAACTCCGCTCGCCATATTGGCAATCATGTTGGGAATTAAAAAGGGGCTTACTCTCTTCGGCCCCTTGTTCACGTACAGATCACGCTGTGCGATTAACGTTTTGAGACCGCCTATGCCGGATCCGATAATGACACCGACCCTGTAGCGATCGATTTTATCAAAATCAAGACCGGAATCGACTACCGCCTGATCACTTGCTACCATTGCAAACTGGGTAAAACGGTCGTTTCTCCTGGCCTCCTGCTTGTCCATATAGTCGAGCGGATCATAATCGCTGACTTCTCCGGCGATCTGTGTATCGAGATTGCTTGCATCAAACAGGGTGATTTTCGAGATGCCGGATTTTCCCTGCACGAGCCCCTTCCAGAATGCCTCCAGACCGATACCGATGGGGGTAACGGCCCCCATACCGGTTATCACTACCTTTCTTCTTTCTCTTACCACATCCACTCCCTACTTGTGTGAATCGATATATTTTACCGCATCTCCCACCGTTGCTATCTTTTCCGCTTCTTCATCGGGAATCTCGAGGCCAAACTCCTCTTCAAGAGCCATAACGAGCTCAACCGTATCAAGCGAATCTGCCCCGAGATCGTCTATGAAAGAGGCACTCTCAACAACGTCCTTTTCGTCAACGCTCAGACGTTCAACAATAATCTCTTTTACTTTGTCAAGTGTACTCATTGATACTAAATCCCCCTTGCTCATTCACAAATTTTTTATTCGTTCTTTACATTACCATACCACCGTCCACAACAATCACCTGTCCAGTTATATAGGATGAATACTCGGACGCAAGAAAAAGCGCTGCATGTGCAACATCCCGCGGGGTGCCCGCTCTTCGCAGCGGAATAACCTCGAGGTACTTTTTTTGAACCTCTTCGGGAAGCTCTCCTGTCATTTCCGACTGGATAAAGCCCGGAGCTATTGCATTGACCGTTATATTTCTGGAGGCAAGTTCTTTCGCGGCTGACTTTGTCAGCCCGATCAGCCCTGCTTTAGAAGCCGCGTAATTCGCCTGGCCCGCATTTCCGATTATCCCTATCACGGAAGCAATGTTGATAATCCGTCCGGCCCGCTGTTTCATCATGATACGGGATACTATCTTCGTGCAGTTGAACGCCCCCTTGAGGTTGATCGAGACAACCCGGTCAAAATCACCAACCGACATTCGAATGATGAGATTGTCTCTCGTAATGCCGGCATTATTCACGAGTATATCCAGACGGCCGAATTTGTCAACGGTATTTCTGACAGCCTCTTCAACCGATTCTATGCTGCTCACGTCGAGATAATATCCCTCGGTCCGAACATTGAATTTTTTAAGATCCTCAGCAGCCGATGTCACCCCTTCCCTGTCAACATCGCCGAGTACAATGTCGGCGCCTGCTGCGGCAAAGGCATCCGCGATTTCCCTGCCGATTCCGCGTGCACCACCCGTAATAAGAGCCACACTGTTTTTCAGCTCCATCGCATTCCTCGATTTTATGTTATTCCTCTAAGATTTTTATACCGACGGCGCTTCCTTTGGTCGTGCAAAGCGCGAAAAACTGAAATGAGACACGGTGCGAGTGGTAATTCAGTGCATTTTATTACGGCCGGAAGCCGCGCTATGCTTTTAATGTAACAATGTCATCGGGTTTTGCAACCGAAAAAACCCGGGCGTTCTTTTCTATCGCTCTGAAGAGGCCCTTGAGCACCGTACCGGGCCCCGCTTCAATATACTGCATATAGCCGTCAGACACAAGTCTTTGCATAGATTGCATCCACAGCACCGGATGGAAGAGCTGCTCAATCAGATTATTCCGTATTTCATCCGGATTGTCTGTCGGAGCAGCGGTAACATTGGATATGACCTTTCCGCTGCCTTTTCGCCAGCCCGCACTCTCGAGAGCTTCTTTTAATTCTTCGGCTGCATTTTTCATTGAAGGTGAATGAAAGGGCCCGCCCACGTTAAGAATAACAGTCTTTTTCGCACCCTTCTCTTTCAGCCTGTCCATAGCCTGCTGTACACGTATCTTTTCACCCGATATGACGACCTGAGAGGGACTGTTCACATTAGCAGGGAATACATTGCCCACATCTTCACACACCGCTGCGATGTCATCTGCATCAATCCCGATAATTGCCGCCATTGTACCCTTTTGTTCCGGATCGCAGTCGCGCATCAAAAGGCCTCGTTTGCGGACGATTTTGAGACCATCTTCAAAACTCAGGAAACCCGCCGCATGTACAGCGGTATATTCCCCGAGTGAATGACCGGCAAAGACGGTGCCGGTGTACCCTTCCTCAGCAAGCACACTGTATATTGCGGATGAAACGGTAAAAAGAGCAGGTTGCGTATTTTCCGTTTTTTTCAGTTCATCGGCATCAGATTCGAAGCAGAGGCGCGTAACGGAACAATCGTCGAGCGCCTCATCGGCACGATCGAAGATTTCCCGCGCCGTTTTATAGGTCTCGTAGAATTCTCTCCCCATACCCTGTTTTTGAGCACCCTGTCCGGGAAACAGATATGCCAATTTTTCCATAATGAAAACACCCTGCCTCTGCACAGGCACGGGCCTGCAGTTTGACTCAACAGCACCTCAGCCAGAAATTTTTAAGAGTTGGAAATTTAACAGCATTTCCATGATAAACCAATGAAAATTTGCGTCCTGCAGCCTGCCGCGTTTCAAATAACTGCCATATGCCCTCTGATGAAACGAAAATTTCAATACCTGATGATGGCAGAGGCCCAGGTTAATCCTCCGCCGAAAGCGGCAAAACCGATGATATCTCCCCGCTTGACGAGGCCCTGCTGCTCCGCTTCATAAAGCGCTATAGGGATACTCGCGGAAGAGGTGTTTCCATACTTGTCTATATTTACAAAAACCTTCTCCTTCGGAAGCTTTAAAAAACTGCGAAGGGATTCTATGATCCGGACATTCGCCTGATGCGGAATGACGAGAGCTATATCTTCCACCGAAAGCCCGGCCTTTTTCATGGAAATATTGAAAGTCTCCCTCATCTTGTTTACTGCGACCTTGAATATCGCATTTCCATTCATCTTGATGCTGTGAAGTTTGTTTCTGACTGTCTCTTCCGAGGCCGGAAGCGCTGCCGCTCCTGCAGGTATTTTGAGCTGATCGCCCCATGAACCGTCGACTCCCATATCGAACGCAAGAAGCTGGCTTTTGCCGTCTGAAGGTATAACGACGCTTGCACCCGCACCATCCGCAAAAATTACGCAGGTGGTCCTGTCCTCCCAATTGAGAAAGCTCGAGAGCTTTTCCGCACCGACGATCAGCGTGTTCCTGTAACTGCCGTTATTGAGAAACTGAGATGCAATAACCAGCGAATAGATATAGCCGGAACACGCTGCATTCAGGTCGAATGCAGCGGCATGCTCGGCGCCGAGCTTGCTCTGCACAAGGCATGCGGTGCTCGGAAAGAACATATCCGGAGACACGGTTCCCACAAGGATTAAATCCAGGTCTTTCGGTTTCAGTTCAGCTTTTTTCAACGCAATCTTCGACGCCTCCGTTGCCATGTCGGATGTCGCCTGATTATCGGCGGCAATATGCCGAGTACGTATCCCGGTTCTTGTCGTTATCCATTCATCCGATGTATCGACCATCTTTTCGAGATCATGATTCGATAACACCCTTTCCGGAACATATGCTCCCGTACTCTTTATCATGATGTTCGCGATGCTCATGTATCCCCTTTCCCGCATGTTCTTTCAAAAATAACTGTTTTAATATGATAAAATCCTCCTATGAGAGCAAGTATATTTTTTGTGTATTGGGTTTACCGGATTCCGGAATTATCGGAACAGTATACGGCAATCGCGGGCTTTTCATCAAAGACTTCTCTGAAGTCTTTTCGATGTTTCTTCAGACATCCTGATGACTGTTGGGTATGGTGCTCAATCCAAATTTGGCAAGACGGCGTTCAATAAGGTCGCTTACCTTGTTTGTCACAAGATTATTTACCATCTGCACACCGTTATACGCGGCAAGTGCATCCGAGGCACCATGTCCAATAACCAGACTTCCATTCAATCCGAGAAGCGGAGCACCGCCGTATTCGCGAGGGTCGGTTTTTTTGTTCAGCTTCCTGACTGCAGGGTATGCGAGTGCAAATCCAATCCTCTGCAGCAGGTGATTTCCCATCTCCTGCCAGACAAATTCAAAGGTGAGCTTAAAAACTCGTTCTGTAACCTTTAAGGCAATATTTCCTGTAAAACCGTCACAGACAATAACATCTACATCGCCGTCAGAAATATCATAGCCCTCGATGTTGCCTACAAAATTGAAATCAAGGTCTTTGAGCATGTCGTAGGTTTTTAATGTGAGCTCGTTTCCCTTCGATTTTTCAGGGCCGATGCTGAGCAGTCCGACTGCCGGTTTGCTTTTCCCCTGCACCTTATTGGCAAAGACCTCACCCATAATCGCAAACTGGGCGAGATACTCCGACGTGCAGTCCATATTGACGCCGGCATCGATGAGCATGCTGTGGCCTTTCACCGTCGGTATATATGAGGCGAGTGCCGGACGGTATATGCCGCCGATCTTTTTCATATTCATTATTGCGGAAACAAGTGTCGCCCCGGAATTCCCCGCCGACCAGACACCCTGTGCCTTCCCCTCGCCGACGAGCCGGGTGCACACCATAATGGAGGCATCCTTCTTCTTTTTACACGCAACCGAGGGTGTTTCATGCATTCGTATTACTTCACCGGCATGAAAAACCTTCACCAACCTGCTTTTTTCCAACTTCAGCTTTTTAAGACTCGTTTCAATGAGCTCGCTGTCACCGACAAGTCCGATTTTTATGTTATTCTCTTGAGCTGTTTTCAGCGCTCCCTTTATATACGCTTCGGGCGGACTTTCACCGCTCATTACGTCAACAACAATCATACCGGTTACTCTTCCTCTTGTGCAATAATCTCCCTGTCTTTGTAATACCCGCAGTTCGGACATACACGGTGAGGTCGCATAAACTCTCCACACTGCGGACAAAGCACGAGCTTTTTTAATGAAACTTTATCGTTATGCGAGCGTCTCATCCTCGTTTTTGATTTCGATTTCTTCTGTTTTGGTACCGCCATACATCCCACTCCTTATATAGTATACGCTGTCAGATCCCTTCTCTCTTCCAGACGCGAAGCGTTCGAATGAGGCCGCCGGTATGAGCCCCGGATTTGTCGTTATCCAGACGCATCGCATCCGGATAATGTTGAAAATGCCGCAGGTGCTGTAAAGTACTGAAAGTACCGCTGGTACAAGCACCAGGATTTGTCAACAAATCCAGTTGAGCGGATATAACCCCCGCTTACATGCCGCGGAGAACATATCGCTTGACGGCGGCATAATACAACACTTTTTCGTAGTACAGCCGGATACTGCTGTGAGCAGCGAAAAAACATGCACCACCCGGCGCCGCAAAACGCAATCACAGCTAAATATACTGGAAAAATCAAGCACTGGAAATAGAATTGTCATCATTTAAAATTGAAAGGGTTACGTTTTTGACCCTCATCAGACATAATACCGGCTGTGTCGGCGAAATGCAGCTCAGGCGTTCATCCGAGTGTTTGAATTGCGGTCACCGCAATGACATTGACGATGTCTTCAGCCGAGCATCCGCGTGAAAGGTCGTTTATCGGCTGTGAAAAGCCCTGCATTATCGGACCGTAGGCTTTTGCGTGTGCAAAGCGCTGAACGGCTTTATAGGTAATGTTACCGGCATGCAGATCGGGAAAAATAAGCACATTTGCCCTGCCTCCCACCGGAGAACCGGGACATTTTATCCGGGCCACCGCTTCAACGACCGCTGCATCTATCTGCAGTTCACCGTCGATACCAAGGTCCGGCCTACTCTCTCTGACGATATTGGTCGCTTTTATGACCTTGCCGATGCTTTCATGCGTAGCGCTTCCTTTCGTTGAATAAGAGAGCATGGCGATTCTCGGTTCAAGGCCGACGAGAGCGCGACCTGTTTCCGCTGATGCAATAGCAATTTCCGCAAGCTGTTTATGATCCGGAAAAGGAATGGTTGCGCAGTCGGCAAAAACCATCTGTCCCTCACAGCCGAACGGCCGGTCTTCCAGCACCATGATAAAACAGCTCGATACTGTTCTGGTTCCCGGTTTTAAACCGACTATGGTAAGTGCTGCTCGAAGCAGATCGGCAGTGGAAACGACAGCACCCGCAACCATACCGTCGACCATTCCCGTACGAACCATCATCGCCCCGTATACAAGCGGATCCTTCATCTTTTCGAATGCCAGTTCCGGGGTTACTCCCTTGTGTTTTCTGAGCTCATAGTACTTATTTGCAAAGGTCTCGAAATTTCGCTCTTCGACATGAGTGATGATCTCGATACCCGATATATCTATCTCTTCTTTTTCTGCAACGGATCTGATCTCATCCGGATCACCGATGAAAGAAATCTTTTCTGCAATCCGCTTTTGTTTGGATACTGAAGCGGCATACTGGATTCTCCGGTCGCATGCTTCCGGCAGAACGATGTGTGCGTGCAGCTTCCGGGCCTTTATCCTGACGTACTCCTCAAAGCTCATTTCCTTTTCTCCCGACGGCATTCTCACAGATCAAACACGTATATCATCCGAACAGACGGAATTCAGGAAAATCTCCTCTTTAAATATCTTTCGACAACCGGAGGAACTTTATCGGAGATATCTCCTCCCAGGCGTGCAACCTCGCGGACGAGAGAGCTTCTTACAAAGGAGTAATGCTCATCGGTCATCATGAAGATGGTATCCACTTTCCCATCGAGATGTCTGTTCATGAGGGAGAGCTCGAATTCATACTCAAAATCCGAGAGCGCCCTCAGACCTCTAATAATTGCCAGTGCATCGACCTTGCTGGCGTATTCGACAAGCAAACCTTCAAAATGGTCCACGGTAATATGATCATAATCATGGACAATCTCTTCGAGCATAGCGATCCGTTCTTCAACCGAGAAGAAACTCTCCTTGAAAGGATTTTTTGCTACGGCGACAATCAAATGATCAAAGAGCTTCGCGGCCCTCCATATTATGTCGCAGTGCCCGTTTGTGGGGGGGTCAAAACTTCCGGGGTACAGTGCTGTTCTCATTCACTCTTCCATTCTCCTGATTTTACCATATGGTGTGCTCAGGTAATCCTCATTCACAACGGTCTGAAAAACCATTTGCGTTATGGATCTGTATTTCCGTGATCCCTCTTCTTGTACCGTGATAAGATGCTCCGAAACACGTTTACAGGCAGGTGCACACAGCATTCTGCCGATAATAATATGAAAACCATGGTTCACACGATACATTACGCTACGGCTGTGTCATAACCGTCTACGGCATCCGTACCGGCCCGATACGTAATCGTAGTTTTTGCGCTTTGTATCGTCGCCTGTTTACTGTTTGTTGCATATGAAGCACATAGCATAGTATACTAAACGATTGTTGAAGATTCAATACATTGACCGCATAAAACAGATTTTTGTCGGTATTCACATCGATTGGAAGGAGAGAGGATGTTCGAAAGGATTTTTATTGTTGCCGAAGCAGGCTCAAATCACAACGGGGATCTGAATACTGCATTGGAACTTGTCCGGAGGGCAAAAGATGCAGGCGCAGATGCGGTGAAGTTTCAAAGTTATACATTGGATGACCTCTTTTCTTCCCCTCATTATGAAAAAGCGCTCAATATTACCGATTCTTCCTGGAAGCAAAAGATAGAGCATCTTTCGTTTAAACCCGAGTGGAACCGCCCGATCAGCGAAGAGGCCCACCGTGTCGGTATACACTACTTTTCAACCCCCTTTTCAGTAGAGGCGGTTGAAACTCTTGATCCCTATGTACCGTTTTATAAAATATCATCCGGTGATATCACACATATCACACTGCTCAGAGCGGTCGCCGAAAAAAAAAGGGGTATATTTATTTCGACGGGGGCGTCCACACTGGAAGAAATAGACAGGGCAGTAGACCTGTTTCGCTCCTTCGATCCGGCTTTTATCTGCATCATGCACTGTGTAATGCTGTACCCGCCGCCCGACAACCTTCTGAATCTTCGTTTTATCGATACGTTGAAAAGGCGGTACAACCTTCCGGTCGGTTTCTCCGACCACACAACGGGGAGCGATGCGGCACTTGTATGCGTGGGGAAAGAAATTGCGTCTATTGAAAAGCATTTCACCCTTGATTGTACCATGGAAGGAGCGGATCATAAAAATTCTCTCGATCCGGCTGAATTTAAAAGGTTTGTTGAAAAAATCCGAACCGGTGAAAAAATATGCGGTGACGAAAAAAGGAATGTGAGCGCACAGGAGGCGCGTGAACGAATATTTGCACGAAGAGGTGTATACGCAGCACGAGACATACTGCGCGGGGAGAAACTTGCCCCGGGAAAACTTCGCTTTCTGCGGCCGAAAACAGGCATCGGTTCGGAGGAGATCGATGCACTGATCAACAGGAGGACTGCCGTGAAAATCGAGAAAGGAGCGGCTGTAGACCTTTCGATGCTAGAACCGGACAGCATCTGAAACTAATCACTTCGTACCTGAAACTAAACACCGATACAGATACTGATTTTTCTTTGTTCGCGGTTCTTTACATGTTGATTACATAACCCCCGCTTATGCGTCGCGGAGAACATTCCGCTTGACGGCGGCATTAACTTTTACGATTGATACGTTCAATTACCTGTAGTATTATACCGGGGTAAGAAAGATATTGAAAAAAAAGGAGAAATTGCTAAAATTCTCCGTATGGCGTTAAAAATCCTGATCATGCAGTGGCCTGTATTTTTTGCCGTGGCTGCGGTTGTTTTTTTAACCGACTGCTCCGGAAAAAAAACCGTACAGAAAATGCCCGTACAGAGAAAACCGCCGGCTGTTGAAAAAAGGCCGGCTGAGCAAGAACCCGGTTCTGTTCAGGAAGAACAGCCTCAGGCTGAACTACAGGGGAAAGAGCCTTCCGGGGCCGCGCCTGCAGCCGACGCCGGTGCGCAGGAAGAGCTCACCATATCAATCCCTGAGCAGGAATCGAAAATAGAGATCGTACTGCCCGAAAGCGCAGGCCTTTCCCCGGTCATCAAGGCGGGCGAAGCGAAGCAGGAGGCGGAAAATATACTGGCGGTTATAAACAGGCTTGAGGAAACGTATGAAAACAACGACTTTGAGGGATGGCAGAGCATGCTGACTCCTGATTACAGGAAGAAATACAGCGATCCCGTAAACCTGCGGGAAGAAGGGTGGGACGCCGCCGATCTCCATTCCTTCTTCAACCTCCTTGTAAAAACAAGGCGGAAGGGGCAGATAAAGACCCTGAAGATTTCACGGGTGGTCTTCGCCAACCCGAATAAGGCATATGTGTACGTATTTTTTAAAAACAGGGAATTCCCGGAGCCGCAGCACACTTTTGTAAGGATCAACGGCAAATGGCTGAAAGGTCTGCGAGAGGAGGAGGGATAGAATGAAAAAGACGGTTATACTTGTCGCAGTACTCTGTGTACTCGGCGCAGGAGTGCTCCACGCACAGGAAAGTATCGAACAGTTCCTTCGGGAACTTGAGAAACCGGGCAAAGACGATTATGTAAAACTCATCTATGAAGGTTCCCACGAGAACAAGCTGTGGGCAATAAACAAGCTGGTCGAGATGGGTGCAAAGGATGATGACGTAATAGATGCGCTCGTGTTCGGATTGCAGCAGGGAACCCTCTATGTGGAGAGGCAGAACGGCAAGGTGGTGAACGACTTCTGGGATGTACGTGCAGCGAGTGCAGTGGCCCTCGGCGATATCGGAAACCCCCGTGTGCTTCCCAAGCTCTACCAGGCTCTCAGATACGACCCCGATGTATTCGTGCGGAGCTCGGTGGTAATCGGTATCGGCAAAATGGGCCGGCGGGAATCAATTCCTGAAATCACTCGAACAATCGAAACATCGAGCCCTGCAGGACCCGACGACCAGCTCGTGCTGGCCTGTGTGCAGGCTCTCGGTACTATTGGGCACAGGGACGGTTTTATTCCTCTCGTCGAGGTGATGCGGGGGAAGTTCAGAAGAAGTATAAAGATAGCAGCTCGGGATGCCCTGAAGAAAATCAAGTGGTAGATTGCAAAACGGGTTCCAGCCGATGAGAGCAGGAAGTGCTGTCAATAGCTGAAGGGCTTTTTTCTCTCACTGAAAAAGCGCTCAAGTTCAGTAACCTCCTTCTTTAGAGAAGCTGCATCCGGATGTCCGGAAAGAACGTCTGCTGAGATCTTTTTGATCTTTTCCTGAATCAGTCTGTAGCTGGACCTGACCTCACCGACATTCCGCCGCATATAATCGATAAGCGCATTCATCTTGGCCGCCAGATATTTGAATTCATCGTTTTTTCGCAGCGTAATGATAAAGTCCATGTCTCCACTGAGCAGCAAATCCAGGCTCTGCTCGAGCCGGTATATCGGCCCCGCAATTTTATGAGAATAAAACAGGGAAAACGGAACAATAATGCAGAGTACAAACAGATTTGCTGCAATAAGCGGTGTGAGTACTATCTGAAACAGGCCGGTTACATCTGTCTGCCCTTTCGACGTGACCATGATGACAATATTCTCGAAATCCGCTCCGCGGTACCGATATTTGAAATAAAAAAGCCCGAGAATTGCGGCCGTGGAGAGAAGCGTCGCCCCCACAACGACAAGAATAAAACGAAGAATAAAACGAGTTTGGAAGTTTCCCTCGACAATAAAATGCCTTCTCCTGTGCATGACTTTTCACTCCTGTTATTGAGATGTGGTGAAAATTTCCCGCACGTTGCAGCCCCGGATGCCCTAACCGGACGCAAAGCGTCATGATACCAATGATTGTAATGCATTTTTAGGCCGGGCACAAGGTGAAATAACGGCAAGTACGATGTTCTTAGGTGCTGTACATCTGTTGGGACGACTGTATTCTCTTCTCTATTTTATCAATAATTCTGAGAGTAATATCGAGGGTTTTGATATCGTCTTCTCCGCTCACAATCGGCTCTGTGCGGCCGTAGATGCAATCGATGAAATGCTGGAGCTCGTCTTTCAAGGCGTTTTCTCTCTGGACGAGAACCCGCTCGACGAATGAATCGTGCTTGTAGGTAATTTCAACAGGAGAAACGAAGAAACTTGCAGATGAACCTCTGAATATGTTTATATCGTCTTTTTCAAAATCAAGAACAATGTATGCCCTGTCCTGTGAAATGGCCATGGTTCGTATTCGTGTTTCACTCAACCTGCTCGATGTGATCGTCGCAATTGTGCCGTTTTCAAACTGAAGAACAGCAGACGCAATATCCTCGTAGTTGCTCTTTACCCGTTTCCCGATACTGTCGATATGCTTGACGTTGCTGTTTATCAACGATAAAACAATATCGATATCGTGGATCATCAGATCGAACACCACACCTGTATCCCAGTCCTTGTCTTTCCAGGGACCGATTCTTCTTGCCTCAACGAGGTACGGGTCCGCCACTATCTTTCTCAACTCAGCGACCGCTCCTTTGAATCGCTCGATATGTCCGACCTGAAAGATGAGCTTGTTGGCCGATGCCGTATTGACAAGATCGGTTGCCTCTTCGATTGTTCTGGAAATCGGCTTTTCCACGAGCGTATGTACACCTGAATCCAGCGCTTTCTTAGAAATATCGTAATGAATGCCTGTGGGAACCGCAACACATACTCCGTCCGCTTCGTCGAGAAGCTCCTCCAGGCTTTCATAGGCCCGGATTTTGTATTTCTCCGATACATCCTGCGCCCGCCGGTCGTCGATGTCGTACACGCCGATAAATTCAATTTCATCGTCCATGGTGGAAAGCACATTCGCATGGTAGGTTCCCATCTTCCCGACACCGATTATACCGATCCCGATTTTTTTGTTCTGTCCGAATCGCTTCTTCCTCTTCTGCATTGATCTGTCCTATAGAAATTTCGGGCTTAACAGCTCAGTCGCAAAGCGTAACATCTCAACCCCCACTACAAAATATCTCCTGTACGTAAATTTGTCCAAAAAAATAGAATCCTAATGGATAAAACTACTGTCCGGGATGGAATAATGGGTGCATATTATTTGAAATTACTGACACGCAGAAGGGATGGTGTATCGGTATCGTTTCTGTCCGCATGAAGCTCGTGCAAAACCTTTTTTTCTTTTGAGGAGAGATTTTTCGGTATCTGCACGATAACCTTGACAAGCTGATCGCCCTTTCCCCATCGCTTGAAATAGGGGATTCCCGCCTTTTTCAGTCGAAACACCTTCCCGCTCTCTGTTCCGGAAGGAATATTGATTTTTACCATCTTCCCGTCAAGAGTCGGAACCTTGATTTCAGCTCCCAGAATTGCCTGAAAAACGCTTATCGGCACTTCACAGACGACATCATTTCCCTTTCTAAGGAAAAATGGGTGTGGTTTTTGATGCACAACAACGATCAGGTCGCCATGAGGCCCGCCCTGTTGACCGGCGTTCCCTTCCCCGTGGAGGCGCAAAACCGTACCGTCCTCAACACCCGGTTCCATATCGAGCACGATCTTCCTGTTCTTTTTTGTCTGCCCGCTGCCCTTGCAGACGGGGCAGTAATCCTTGATGACCTTTCCCGTACCCCTGCATGCGGGGCATGTCGAGGCGATCGTAAAAAAACCCTGAGAACGGGTTATTTGCCCTGTTCCCCCGCATTGCTGACAGGTTACGTAGCCGCTTCCTTCTTTTGAACCCGTACCACTGCATTCCTTGCACTGCTCCAATCTATTGAGCTGTATCTCGATTTTTTTGCCGAATGCGGCCTCTTCGAGGCTCAGATTGACATCATAACGTATATCCGATCCACGTGCGGCACGCTGTCTCGCTGCGCGCTGCTGGGCGGTGCCTCCCCGCGTTCTGCCGAACATGTCTCCGAAACCGAAAAAGGATTCAAAAAAATCGGATCCGAATATATCGGAAAAACCGCCGAACAGGTCCTCAAAATCCGAAGTGCTCCTGAACCCGCGAAATCCGCCGGCCTGTGCATTGAGCCCTTCATGACCGAACTGGTCGTACATCTTTCGCCGTTCTTCATCCCCGAGCACTTCATAGGCTTCCGTTGCTTCTTTGAACTTGTCTTCCGATGTTTTATTACCAGGGTTTTTATCGGGATGATACTTTACGGCAAGCTTTCGGTAGGCTTTCTTTATCTCGTCTTTTGACGCGTTTCTATCAACACCGAGTATTTCATAGTAGTCTCTTTTTGGTGCCATTTTGAGCAGTTCCCCCAACTGAACAGGAGGCGAGCTTTCGCCCACCTCCTCTTTCCTGGGTTATGAGGTTAATACGTTCATTCAGCCGTTTCACGCTCGCATCATGCCATCCGGACATCGGTCCTCCATATCCATGAGGAAAGTACGCCTCCTCAGCCGCTGACACGCGAGCTCCTATGATTAATTGTTTGTGTTTTTGTCGTCATCAACTACTTCATACTCGG
The DNA here is from genome assembly GCA_964521865.1 of uncultured Spirochaetota bacterium. Lineage (GTDB taxonomy): Bacteria > Spirochaetota > B62-G9 > B62-G9 > DRHN01 > CAYSRJ01. Next base: position 162,207 of record CAZFTJ010000003.1, read on the forward strand.
CGTCCACCACATCTTCTTCTTTCTGTTGGGACTCGGACTCTTCCTGCTGTCCTGATGATGTTCCCGTATCGGCGGTTTGCCCCTGCCGTGACGCCTGCTGACTTGCCGCTTCCCTGTACATGGATTCTGAAATTTTATAGGAAGCCTGTGTCAACGATTCAACGGCCTGTTTTATGGTTTCGGCATTACCCTCGTTCATTGCTTTTCTGGTGTTTTCGATTTCACGCTCGATATTCGATCGGTCGTCCGCAGAAATCTTATCGCCGTAATCCTTCAGCATCTTTTCCGTCTGATAGATGAGGCTGTCAGCCTGATTCACCGCTTCAGCCTTTTCCTTTGCTTTTTTATCCTCTTCAGCATGAGATTCGGCATCCTTCACCATTTTCTGGATTTCATCCTCACTGAGACCGCTCGAAGACTCAATTCTGATCTTCTGCTCTTTAGCAGTGGCAAGGTCTTTTGCAGATACATGGACGATGCCGTTCGCATCGATATCAAACGTTACCTCAATCTGCGGGATACCTCTCGGCGCGGGTGGTATGCCGACAAGGTCGAATCTGCCGAGTGTTCTGTTGTGAACTGCCATCTCACGCTCACCCTGCAGCACATGTATGCTTACCGCAGTCTGATTGTCTGCAGCGGTCGAGAAGATCTGACTCTTTCTTGTCGGAATCGTGGTGTTTCTCTCGATAAGTCTGGTCATTACACCGCCCAGAGTCTCAATACCAAGCGAAAGCGGTGTAACATCAAGAAGAAGCACGTCCTTGACCTCACCGGCAAGAATTCCGCCCTGAATTGCTGCGCCTATGGCGACCGCCTCATCAGGATTCACTCCCTTATTCGGCTCTTTCTTGAATATTTTTTTGACCATTTCGACAACAGCGGGAATACGGGTTGAACCTCCGACGAGAATTACTTCATCGATATCATTAGCAGTCAACCCTGCATCTTTGAGTGCGTTTTCACAGGGGCCCTTTGTCGATTCAACCAGATCGCCGACGAGCTGCTCGATTTTTGCACGTGTCAGTGTATAGTTCAAATGTTTCGGTCCACCCGAATCAGCCGTGATAAAGGGAAGATTGATATCGGTGGACATCGTGCTTGACAGTTCGACTTTGGCCTTTTCGGCCGCTTCCTTCAGCCGCTGAAGCGCCATCTTGTCCTTTGAGAGGTCGATGCTGTACTCCTTCTTAAACTCATCGATCAACCAGTCCATGACACGTTTGTCGAAGTCGTCACCGCCGAGATGTGTGTTTCCGTTGGTCGATTTGACTTCGAACACTCCGTCGCCGAGCTCAAGAATCGATATATCGAACGTTCCTCCTCCGAGATCGTAGACGGCGATCTTTTCATCCTTCTTTTTCTCCAGACCGTACGCAAGTGATGCGGCCGTCGGCTCGTTTATAATGCGCTTGACCTCGAGCCCGGAAATCCTTCCCGCATCCTTCGTTGCCTGCCTCTGGGAATCGTTAAAGTATGCCGGGACGGTAATAACCGCTTCCGTCACTTTTTCTCCAAGATAATCCTCTGCAGTCTGCTTCATCTTCTGGAGCACCCGGGCAGATATTTCGGGTGGTGAAAATTCACCGGCTCCGACCTTGACGCGTGCATCGCCGTTTTTCCCCTGAATCACCTGATAGGGCACCATATCCTTCTCTTTCGTTACTTCCGAATAGCGCCTGCCCATAAATCTCTTGATGGAATATACGGTATTTTCTGAATTTGTGATAATTTGATTCTTCGCCGGCTGGCCGACGAGGACTTCTCCCTTCTTTGTAAACGCAACAACGGAAGGGGTCGTTCTCTGCCCTTCGGCATTCGTAATAACCTTCGCTTCATTCCCCTCCATAACGGCAACACAGGAATTGGTTGTGCCAAGGTCAATTCCTATTATTTTTCCCATTTTTAATCTCCTTTCCCGGAGGATTCTGCCACTTCATCGGTTTTTTCGTCTGACTCGCTGCTCGAAGATACAGCTTTCGCAACCTTTACCTTGGCAGGTCTCAAAACCCTGTCATGGAGCTTATACCCCTTCTGAAAATCTTCGACCACCGTATCTTCACTGTATTTTCCTGATTCTTCCATCATGATTGCATCATGAACCATCGGATCGAACTCCCTGCCCACGGTTTCAATGGGTTCGATGCCGTATTTGTTTTCGAGTAGATTCCTGAGCTGCTTTTCAACAAGAAGAATCCCTTCAAGAAGGACATTGAAATCCTTTGAAGATCTGGCAGAATCGATAGCCCGTTCAAAGTCATCGATGACGTTCAGAATATCGAGCACAAGATCGGATGTGGCGTACTTCTTAAAATCATCAAATTCCCTCTGGACCCTCTTTCGGTAGTTCTCGAACTCCGCCTGTTTTCGTTTGAGCAGATCCTCGTATTCGGCTAAAAGTGTGCACTTCTCTTCCAGGGTCTTCGACTGTTCTTCGAGCATCTCTCTTGCATCGAGAAGCTCCTGAAGCTCGTCTTCACAGAGTGTCTGTAAAAGGGTTTTTGCGGGAGTTTCCTTTTCGATTTTCGGTTTTTCTGATCCTTCAGCCGATGCTGCCTCTTGATTCATATCGTCGAGCCCGTCTATTGCGATTTCACGTTCATCGGTCTGTCGGCCGCCATGTTTTGTCTTTTCTGTCTGCTGTTCAGGAATCTTTTTATCTTTTTTATCCATTTAAACTCTAAAACCGACTTTCATATAATTATTCTATAAAACTGCATTCCATTCCGCCTAGAAAAAAGATAACGCTAAAAGAATTCAACGTCAACTAAAACGTATTCGAGATTCCTTAAATGTCCTCCTCCCACCGCGTCTTTGGGTCGTTAATCAAAAAACGTTAGCAGTTTTGAAATGATGTAGGTCGAGCGGAAGAGACCTGAGGGTGTGAGGGCCAGGCGTCCTGATTTTTTTTCCGCATATCCGAGATTCAGAAGCTCATCGATAAAATTATCTAATTCAACACGATCCTTTTTATGAGGTCCGGATTTTAATTCCGACAGCTCTATACCGTGCAGCATACGGAGGGAGAGCATTATCCTTTCATAAAACAGCTCACGCTCGCCGAGAATTTCAGTCTCTTCAACCGGTTGAAACCCTTTTTCAGACGTTTCGATATATTTTTCGAAGCACTCTGTATTTTTCCGGCGGATGCCGTTTTCTGTCGTCACCGCTCCAAGGCCCAGACCGATATAATCACCACCCTTCCAGTAATTCAGGTTATGTATCGACGCAAATCCGCTCTTTGCGAAGTTCGAAACTTCGTACTGCCCGTACCCGTGAGCGGAAAGATACCCGACTGTAAAATAATACAGCTTTTCACAGGTTTTATCATCGAGCAATCGTACTCCCGCGGTATTAACTAAATCGGACATTCTCCCACTGTGCAGGCTGAGTATATATACGGATAAATGAGAAGGGTCGAGGGCTACAGCTTCCATAAGGTCTCTTTTGAACAGACCGTTGCTGGCAGTACGGTCCCTGTGCACCTGTATCCCCAGTATGAGATCGATGTTGAAATTCCGAATATCCTCTTCAGACAGGGCAGCAACCGCCCTGATGGTGTCGCTCCTCCGTGTCTTCCTCCCCCAGAATTCAAGCACCGAATCATCGAAGCTCTGCACGCCGAGTGAAATCCTGTTTACTCCGGAGGATTTCCATACGCGGATCTTTTCCCTGTCCATTGATTCCGGATTAGCCTCAAGTGTGAATTCAGCCGTTCGGCTGATATCAAAAAGCTCATACAGCTTCTTCACAACGGCCTCGTACTGCCGGGGTGTCAGGATGGAAGGTGTTCCGCCTCCGATATACACTGTTTTAATCTCTGCCCCTCTATAGAGCTCCATCTCCCGGCAGATTGCGCGTATATATCGGTTTACGTCCTCTCCACCTCGCGCGGGAAAGGAGAGAAAATCGCAGTAGGAGCATTTGCTCGAACAGAATGGTATATGTAAATAGAGAGAAATCACGGCACACCCTCCAATTCCACCCAATCCGATCCGAATGGGAACGTGCAGGCGACGTTGCCGGTCTTAACAGGTGCAACGCAGTATTTGAAAAACGGGTGACGCTGCGACCAGCCAATACAGACTCCTCAGTTGACTGTTTCGATAACCATCTAGTATTTTATGTGCATGGCAGAGAAAAAAGCTGAAGAAAAAGTACTCGTTACCAATAAAAAAGCCTACCATGATTTTACCATACTACAGAAAATAGAGGCGGGAATATCACTGTTCGGCACTGAGGTGAAATCCATAAGAGCAGGAAACATCAACCTGAAGGACGGCTTTGCATTTATCAGATCCGGGGAAATGTTTTTAAAAAATGTACATGTCAGCCAGTATCCGTTCGGAAACAGAGTGAATCATGATCCCGTACGAGAGAGAAAACTGCTCCTCCATAAGGGAGAAATACTGAAACTCTATTCGAAAACACGGGAAAAAGGATATACACTCGTCCCGCTCAGGGTATACCTCAAAGGCGGCAGGATCAAGGTGGAGCTCGGTCTCGTCAGGGGTAAAAGGTTGTACAACAAAAAGGAGGATATCAGGAAAAAGGACGAGTCGCGAGAGCTCAGGCGGCACTTCAAGACATCGAATCTCTCGGGCCCACTCAAGTGATGCTCGACCCTTCAGGAGAAGCGGGGCACTATGCTTCATACTAATCATGCTGCTGTTTCTCCGCTTTCTGAAGGACGTTCAGCAAATCAACAAGCTCATCCTTCTGCATCTGCTTTCCTTCCGAGGCAAGGATTTCGTTGATCCTTTTAAGCACCATGTTGATATCGTCGAGAGAACCCCGTATCAGCTCGATACTGTTCAGTTCCTTCTTGATTCGGTTCAGCTCAGAGGGTGAGAGCTTCGCGGTTTCAGCCTTTGCCTGAGTGAGATCGGAAGGTTTTTTTTCGATTTCCTTTACGGCTTTTTCTTTTACGACGGTTTCAGGAGCTCCAAGTGTATAATCCTCCGACCCGCAGAGGCCAAGTACGGTTTTGCATTCACGTACGCCTCCGGGATCAACGGGAGCAGGTTTGAAATACAGCGCAACCGCACTGTCGCCTTTAGAAAAGGGGAGGTTGTCGAACCTCCTTTTTCGTTTTGTTACAGGAACAACCCAGTTATATTCCGGGTTGTCCTGCAGTGTTTTATAGTTTGCAAAGGTTATTTTATCCGGAGTAGTTACAATGCTCCCTGTAATGAGGCTGCTCAGACAGAGTCCGGGAGTCTTTTTGGATCTTGAACGCCAAAACGCAGGCAGAGCTCCGTTTTCAAGGGTTGTCTCGAACGAAACCTGTCTTCCATCGGAAAGCTCGAAATGGGATTCACCCTTCTCACCCAGATAGGTGTCGAACAGAAGCCGCAAGCCGATCGAACGTTTCATTTTTGACTTATTTTCAACCTTATATTCGATGAGCACTCCCTCTTTTTTACCGGTATCCCTGCTGCGTGCAAATAAAACGGTCTGCCGAACACGCACCAGATCATTTTCCCACACGGCTTCCACCGAACCGTTTCGATTTATCGGGGGTAGAGAGAACTCTCCTTGGGCGCTGCCGAACACAAAAAGCTCATCATCGACATACACTATTGTGTAGCTTGTCGGCGGTTCGTCATAAAAAAGCAAATCACTGTTCTCGTCCCCCTTAATATCGTCCCTGCCGTTCACCGTCGAAAGGAATATCCTGCCGCTGCCGCCGTCAACATCGACAAGAATCGAGCTGTTGCTCAAAACCGCAGCATAGACCGGGGACACGGCAAAAGCGAGGATAATCATCATGATAATCATCATAATGGAAACAATTTTATTCATTACCTTCAAGCTCGGTTGTAATTTTTTGCAGCCGCTCATATTCCTCATTCAGCTTCTGTTCCTTTGCGTCAAGAGCCTCCTCCTTTACCCTCAAAACGTTTTCCCATGACACAAGCGCCTTTATCTTTTCCTCGATCTGCTTTTCCCTCTCGTCCTTGGTTCCCTCGCCGATCTCCTTCAGGTTTGTAATCTCCGATTGTAATGTCTCGATCTGATTGTTCAGCTTGGCGACCTCCTCCCTGTACTGCGCCTCCTTCTCCCTCATCTGCTTCAACTCTTCTCGCGCCTGTGCAAGCTCGTTTTTCAAGCTCTCATCGGCAATCGCGGGACGCATTTGCATCTGCTCCTTTTTTACACGCTCTTCCAGATCGAGAAGGCGTAGCTTGAACGATGCGGCATCGGCCTTATTTCCATTAGGGTAATATTTTAAAAGCTCCGAAAGGACCGTTCTGGCCTGCGTTCGAGATCCCATGCTGAGGAGAGATTCCGCCTTCCAGTAGAGGCTGTTATCGGCATATTCCAGTGATGGGTACATGCTCACATACGTATCGAATTCCGAAATCGCAGCTTTATAATTTTTCAGCAGGTACTCGCACCGCCCGAGATAATACAGGGACATGCTGTGATACCTGCTCTTTTTCATCTCTTCCACCACAATTTCGAAGTTCTTCATTGCCCTGGCATAGTTCTTCAGCGACATATAGCAGTGGGCGGCATAGTAATACCCGGCATCCCTGTACTTTTTGGTTTTCATATCGAAGAGAAGCCGTCTGAATTCCGTAATTGCGTCCGTATAGCGTCCTCTTCTATACAGGGTCAGCGCAAGATCGAACTGGGCGTCCTCAAGTGAAGTAGTACGGGAAAAACCGACAGCGGGCAAGAGGCTCGTGACGAGAATCATACACAGTATGACAATAACAGTAGCTTTCTTTTTCATGTGCTGCTCCACACCTGTTAGTCAACCTGAGACCTGCCTTCCGTATTCGAAAAATCCGGTGCGTTCCATCTCATTGAAATACCGCGACAATTCGTTGCGTCGAGAAAAACACCGTGCCATTAGGTGACGGAAAATGGTCTATTCTGGAAAAACAGTCTCATTATAATACTAGTCGACATCTATACAGGCGCAATTAAGAGTTTTAAAGGATTTAAACCATTTGACAGTTTTTTACGGAATATGTTACTATGACTGCAGGGTAGACGGAATGAATGCCAATGGAAAATGACGGCCAGCTCACATTCGAGGACGATCCCCTGTATATCAAGCAGAACAGGGCACATAAACTCCTGGAAGATGGTAATTTCAGCGAGGCCATCTCCCTGTTCGAGAATATCATCGGTGAAAACAGCAATTACCCGGGTGTTACGGACGGCCTCAGGGCGGCCCGATTCTGGATCAGCAGGAAGAACAGGGCAAAGAGGTACGGCAGTCCTTATGATAAAGCCCGGCTTCTGGTAAAGGAATGGAAGGATTTTGAGAAATACATGGTGAAAAACAATCTCCGGCACGGAAGATCGACCGCAGCAATTCAAAAGTATATCTTCGGCGACATTATCGAATCATTTACCGACGCATACAATGAGGGGGTGGTTCCGGATACCGGTATTCTTATCCAGATAGGAGACTGTTTTAAAAAACTGGGAAATTACGAACGGGCGATCGATATATACGAGTATGCGAGAAGCTTCAACAAAAACGATCCCGGACTTCTATCGAAACTCGCAGACTGCTATTTCAGTATAGATGAGACCTCAAAGGCGAAGGTGCTGTTCAGAGAGGCCTTCTTTATCGATCCCGGCCAGGTCGAGCTGGACTGCATCGAATCACCGTTTATTCATATGCTCGTTAAAAAGACAATGGAAAAGATATCCGACAGAGAAGTGTCCGTGTACTGGCTGCCCGTTATTGCGGAGATAAACAGGGCTTTCAATGTCAAACGAGAGCCGAAAAAGGGCGAACTTGAAAAGTTGCGTTTGGAAATCACAACACTCGAAGAAGAGTATGCAATAAACCGTAAAAAGCGCCCCTATATCGAACCGAAATTGCTGAATCACTATTTCTGGCTGATTGATACATTAAAGATAATAGGGGGGAGCAGGAAAGAGATAGAACACTCTCTGCAGAGGATAAACGAGATCGACTCGGAAATTTTCTCCCGCTATCTGGAATAAGGGGATATTTGTTATTCTATGCGGTATATACAATCAACATGCCTCCCGGTGGTGATTCAAATAATGATTGATTTATCTCTACACTTTTTTTACTTTAGTAGTACCCCGTTAACATCTTGCATCCAGAATAATTGAAAAAATATATGGAGATATGTATGGCTGTCGATGTTGTTCAAAAATTGTCCGAGCTGCTTAACGAAGAAAAATGGACCCGGGCAACTCTCAGCAATTATACCATTAAAAACTTTACCGATCTGGATACCCTTCTTGGCGAAGCAAAAAAGGCAGGAAAACAACCTGCAGTGCGTTCACTCACTGAAGAACACCTGAACCATACGCCTAACAGTATTATTGCGCTCTACATGATGGGAAAGCTCAATTTCGAGGAACATGCACTGGACGAAGAGCATATTCACAAGCTCATCAATCTCTTTATCGACAACAAACGATTCAACATCGTCGAGTTTCTCTCAAAGGAGACGCTCAAATACGGAGAAAACAAGTATGCCCTCGAGGCGCTGTCGCAATGTCTGTCCACCGACAGCAGGGAAGATGAGTTGATAGGTGTGTGGGAACGCCTCGTCAAAATCGATTATGATGAAGCCGAACTTACGAGAAAGCTGGCAACCATCAAAGAGAAAAGGGGCGACCTGGAAGAGGCGGTGGATTTCTATAAAAAAGCACTTCTCCGGTATCTGAAAAAAGGGATAAACAATCCCGTTGAGGAGATATGGTTGAAACTGGTCGATTTGATCCCGGAGGACCTTAATTTTTTCCTGAACACGGAAAAGAGGATTGCCGACACCATAGGGGCAGATAAGTCGGCATTTCTGCTTTCTTTCATACTTCCCTATTACAAGGACAAAGGCGAATTCGACATCGCCATCGATCTTCTGAAAAAGATCCTCAGGTACAATCCGAAGGACAGGGAAGCACGCGAAGAACTTATCGACTGCTACAGTCAGAAATACAGCCGGCATTCATACCTCGATGAATACATAGAAAAGACCGGCCTGAAAGACCCGGGGGTTGAGGTTCTCCAGGCTATCGAAACCTTTGAAAAACATATAATTTTCGACGTCGGGAGCTATGTCTACCACCGGACCTGGGGTATCGGGAGGTGCACCGATATAAAAGATGAATCCCTCATTATTGACTTTGCGGACAGAAAAAATCACAGCATGACGCTCCAGATGGCTCTCAGTTGTCTTCAGATTCTCCCGGATGATCATATCTGGCTCCTCAAGGCAAAGGACCTCGAGAAATTGCGTGAACTGATTCTGAATAACGTAGAGGAGGGCTTAAGGATTATTATAAAGAGCAAGAACAATGCCGCATCGGTAAAGGATTTTAAAGAGGAGCTTCTCAAAGGAATTCTCACAAAAAAGGAATGGTCGAGGTGGTGGAACAGGGCGAAGACAATACTTAAAAAGAATCCGTATTTCGGTACCATACCCGAAAATGGCGACGTGTACTTCATAAGAAAAAATCCGATCTCCTATAACGAGGACATCTACAACAAGTTTAAAACGGAGAAGAATTTCGACAAACGTTTTGAGCTTTTCAACGATTTTATTGCCAACGGCGACATCGATTCGGAATACTTCCAAGAAATGCTGCACTACTTTACCGGCTTTATCGCATCTCCCGGAAACATGAATGAAAACACGCTCAAAAGTTTTCTCCTTTTAAAAAACCTGAAGAAATCATACGGCTACCTCCCGTTTGATTTTTCATTCGACTTCAGCACGATACTTGAAAACCTCAAAGACATCCACACCTACCTCGCAATCATTCACGATAATGAGCTGAAAAAAAGCTTTTTATTGAATATCAAGGAGGAATCCGCGGCGTGGCCGGAGCTGTTTGTTAAGTGTTTTTACGTATATCCGATGAAGTTCATAATTGATGAGCTTATCGCATCCGAAGAAACCGCGCGGGCAGATGACATCATATCCAATGTTACATCTCACTATAGGGAGTACAGAGAACTATTTATATGGATCAGTAAAAATCTTATCAGGAAACAGGATGAATACGAGCTCAAGATAAACTTCGATCAGGTGATCATCGGTCTTACCCACTTATTGGAAATTGCTAGCAGAGAGCTTATCAATGAGAAAAATGTGGTGAGCAACAGGAAGATGTTCAATACCATCGTCGATATCCTTTTCAAGGATGACCTACTGGTCGAGTATATCAGAACCGCCGATGAAGCCAGGGTCAGGCGCCTGATGCCTACCATTCTGAACATCGAAGAGCTGAAGGATGAATATATCATCAAGACCCGTTTCGCCATAAAAACCTCGTACCCGAACATTATATTCGATGATGAAGTCGAGAGTGTGGACAACTCCAAGCAGCTTGTCGTCACACAGCGGTCATATGAATTGAAACAGAACGAATTGAAATACCTGATGGAGGTGGCAATCCCCTCGAACAGCAGGGAAATCGGCGTTGCCATGGAAAAGGGTGATCTGCGGGAGAATGCGGAGTACAAGTTCGCCCTGGAGAAACAGGAAATTCTTAAACAGCAGGTCAAGAACCTCACGGAAAAGCTCAACAGGGCGAAGATTATCAAAGGCGAAGATATCAAGACCAACGTTATCTCGGTCGGGACCATGATTACCTTGAACAGTCTTGATGATGAGAAGACGGAAAAGTTCACTGTGCTCGGTCCGTGGGAATCCGAACCGGCAAAAAATATCATATCCTATACATCGCCGATAGGTGAGAACCTCATAAACAAGGCGGTCGGAGATGTTATCGACCTCGGCACCAGCAGCAGAAAAAAACGCTATAAAGTACTGAAAATCGAAAAAGCGCTGTTATAGCATGGCTTTTATTCGGATCTTATGCCGCCGGTATTTGTCGTTTTCATCGTGAAACGAACTCTCCAACCGTGAGTTTTTCATCAACGTGAATTATTCGTACGCTGCACCTCTGTTTTTGTTTTCCTCCCACCGCCGGCAGCCGGACACGGATATAGTTATCCGTCATGCCTTCGCACCCATCTCCCCGCTGCTCCACAATCGTATCTCGTTGAGCCCTCAAAAACCTCTTTCTGTATCGGTAGTTGAGGCCTCTCCCCACTTCAATGAGCCGCCTGCTCCGTGCGGATTTCTCCTGATGCGAAACATCATCCTGCAGGCGTGCTGCTGCAGTGCCTTCTCTCGGCGAATACCGGAACACATGGATTGATGCACATCCCGTATCTCTGATCACCCTTTCGGTCGCCCTAAAGTCCTCTGCGGTCTCTGTCGGGAAACCGACGATGACGTCGGCTGCAATATGGCAATCCGGTCTTGCACCTCTGAGCCTCGCGGCGACGTCAAGATACGTATCCGCGGTATAAGGTCTTTTCATCAACACGAGCAGCCTGTTCGAACCGCTCTGAAGCGGAACATGAAAATGCGGGGCTATATCCGGACACTGTGCGATCAGGCGCACGAGTTCGTCGGTGAAGTATACAGGCTCTATCGACGAAAGACGTATGCGGTAATTTCCTTCAATCTTTTCAAAGATGCGTGCAATCAGCGCATGGAGCTTCACTCCGCCGTAATTATAGGATCCCAGGTTGATTCCTGTAAGCACCACTTCATGGTATCCGTTTGCAACAATCTCCCGTACCGCATCAACCACATCGCGATCGTTTCTGCTCTGACGCATCCCTCGCGCTTGAGGAACTTTGCAGTAGGAACAGCGCAGGCTGCATCCGTCCTGCACTTTTACAAATGCCCTGGAGCGATGCGGTGCAGGATCGTGAAAATCAAAGGCAGAAGAACCGGTCCGGATCGGAGAGACCGCCTTGCCGTAATCCATACGCAGTATATCCGGAATCAACGCCTTGCCCCTGGCGCCAACAACCATATCGACTCCCTCGATGTTCCGCAGTTCATCCGGGTTTGTTTCTGCATAACAGCCCGTTACAATCAATCTCCCGCCTTGCGCGAGGAACCGGGATGCCTGCAGCACGGAATGGCGTGACTTCCTGTCGCTTTTTCCGGTAACCGTACAGGTGTTGACAATAATGATATCGGGCTTTTGTCCGTCCTCCTGAAAAGATCGCGGTTTTCGGTTATGTTCATAACCAATACGCGCTTCGGTGCACGTATGACCGGTCCCGACGATTTCAAAACCAGCGCATTCAAGTGAATACGCGATGGATTCACCCTCAAATTGATTTAATTTACAGCCGTGATTAATAACGGCGACCTTTGGTTTTTTCACCGCAAACTCCCGGTCAGACTCTCTCTATGTATTATATGCGTGAAACGCGAAAGCTTTAATGAGGTATAGCGTGACTTATGACGGAATGCACGGGTTACTCCTCTTCTACCCCTGAGGCTTGCTCCGTTTGCTTGCTTATGACACGGATGAGAGATTCTTTCAGGCGCGGGTCGTTCGGTTTCAGGGTCAGAGCCTGCTTGTAGTCCTCTTCTGCAGCTTTGTAGTTGGCCATTTTTTCATACACTTCACCGCGATAGCGGTAAAAAATATACCTGTCGCTATTAAGCTTTATGGAAGCGGAAAAGGCAGTTTCGGCAAGTATATACTTGCCCTGACTGAGATACGCGCGGCCTGCATAAAAGTAGTTATATGCATAATCAGGATTCAGAGAAATGGCACGCTCCAGGTAGGAGAGGGCGTCATTGTAGCGCTTCAATTCAAGGTACGCACGGCCGATTGTTGTTAAAAATCTGGTATCGCCGGCATTCAGTTTCAAGCCTTCGTCACTGATATCTATAGCGTCCTTATACCTTCCTGTATTTAAATAGCACCACCCTAAAACCGCATAGATATCGAGGTTTCCCGGAGAGAGCTCCTTTTCACGAAGGAGCGCCTCTTCAGCGTCATAATATTTGCCTTTTTTGTACAGATCGTACCCCTGCTGGAAGCTTGCAAAAATGGAGACTGCGGGAAGGAGAGACAGGAGGCTCACGGTAAAAACCGTCAAAAGGGCACGTTCATATGTTCTCATTGCGCTTTTCACGCCTCCAAATCGGAAGTACAACTGCATGGCATGTTTTGACACCCGCTTCTCATGTGCGGTTCGCGCGTCAAAATGACATTGAAGCCCGTTACAGGCACGCTATTCTTTAAGGATTCCGGCGGGAGAACCGGCAGTCTTTTCCTTTGAATCATAGCGCGCCGGACCTATATCACCGGGCCCCATAGTGCATTTCCCGTTGAAAATACATCCGCTTTCTATAATAAGGTCGGGAGTCTTGACATCCCCATTCAATTCCGCACCCTTCAGCAATTCCAGCTTCTTGATAGTTTCAACGTTTCCGATTATCTTTCCGTAATTCGTTACCACGCCGGCTTTGATCGTAGCCTTTACCTCCGCATTGGGGCCGAGTATAAGATGTCCCACCGCATCGATCTGACCGTCAAACTTGCCCTTGATCATGAGAGAGTTCTGAAACTTCATTGTGCCCGAAAAATCGATGTCTTCCGCCAGTACGGTATCAACGTCCTTTTCTTCAACCAATTTCGTGTCGTTTGGTTTAACCATATCCATAACTCCTTACTATAGAAATTATTATGGAGAATTACAGCACAATATTTACCATACGCACGGCATTAAACCTTTTTCATCTTTTCCGGACGCCACCGGTGCCAGTCTACAACAATTGCAGATGCAATAAATATCGAAGAATACGTACCTGCTATGATACCCACGATAAGTGCAAAAGCAAAATTCTTCATGGTATTGCCCCCGAAAATGAAGAGAGAAAAGACGGCAAGCAGGGTTGTCAGCGACGTTATGACGGTACGTGAAAGCGATTGATTGATACTGTGGTTCACTGTATTGGCGTAATTCTCATATGCTTTTGATGATTTGAGATTTTCCCGTGCCCTGTCAAATACAACAATTGTATCGTTCAGCGAATAACCGATAATGGTCAGAACCGCCGCGAGTATAAAGGTGTCCATCTCCTTGCCGAAAAAAGAGATGAAACTGAGAACAACAAGAACGTCGTGAATGAGTGCTATGATCGCGGCAATACCAAACCGGAACTTGAATCTGAACGTCGTGTACAACAAAATCAACACAAGCGCAACGATTCCTATGATATAGGAGCTTCTCAGCAGGTACTTGCTTATTCTCGGACCGACGATATCGGCTTTCTCAATGACTACTGAATCCCGTCCGAATTTCTTATAGAGCGCATCCGTTATTTCGGCTATGATCCTGTCGTTGTCCCTTTCGCGGGCAAGAGTTTTTAGTATGAACAGATTCTTTGAAGGATCATCGATTTTCTGCACATTATTACCATAACCGGTATTTATGAGAACATCCCGCACATCCCCGATTGTAACATTCGGATCGGTAAGTTGAACCTGCACGACATTGCCGCCGGCAAAATCGATACCCATCTTGAGTCCGTGATGGATCGTCATATTCACGGCGCCCGCCAGAATAATCACAGCAGATAACATATAGGTGAACTTTCTGATGTGCAGGATCTTTATATTTTTCATGCTTTCCTCTTATCTGTTCTGCAAAACCGATATCTCCTCAAAACCCGCATCAGATCGAAAGTTTTTTTATCCTGAATGCATCGATGCCCATTGTAAACAAAAGACGGGTCACGAAAATCGACGTAAACATATTAACTACTATACCGACGCTCAGTGTCACCGCAAAACCCTTGATCGGGCCGGAGCCGAACTGGGACAGCACAAATGTCGCAATAAGCGTCGTCATGTTTGCATCCAGGATTGTCCGAAAGGCCTTCTCATACCCGGATTGAACAGCGGCGGACACAGTTTTGCCGCTGCGCAGTTCTTCCTTGATTCTTTCAAAAATGATGACGTTCGCATCCACAGCCATACCGACCGTTAAAATCATACCCGCAATTCCGGGAAGGGTCAGCGTAAAGTTCAGCCATGCAAGAATTCCGAGGAGCAGATAAATATTGAGCACGAGCGCAATATTCGCAACAATACCGGAAAGCTTGTAGTATCCGAGCATAAAGAGAATGACGAGTGCGGAACCGATTATCGCAGCCTTGATGCCTGCCTGTATCGAATCCTCTCCGAGTGAAGGTCCGACGATTCTCTGCTCGGCGATCTGCAGTGGCACGGGAAATGCACCGGCCCTCAGCACCAGCGCCTGATCCTGCGCATCCTTCATGGTAAAATCACCGGTTATACGCACACGTCCCGAGGGG
The DNA here is from genome assembly GCA_964521865.1 of uncultured Spirochaetota bacterium. Lineage (GTDB taxonomy): Bacteria > Spirochaetota > B62-G9 > B62-G9 > DRHN01 > CAYSRJ01. Next base: position 177,365 of record CAZFTJ010000003.1, read on the forward strand.
ATTCGCTCCCGGATCGCAGGCATGGAAAGAATTTTGTTGTCCAGTATTATTGCGAGACGTTTCCCGACATTCGCCCCGGTTATGTTTGCAAACTGTTTGGCGCCTTCCGCGCTCAGCTCAAAGGTCACCTCGGGCTTGCCGAACTGATCGGTCTGCACCTGTGCACGCTTGATGGCGCTTCCCTCGAGCAGGACATCCTTGTACACGACGACAGCCCGTTTCCTCTCAAGAATATCAAACTTGTTCTTCTCCCAGAGGTAGAGCAGCTCGGAACCTTTCGGGATGACGGAAGGATCGATCAGCGTCCCGGTGTCGTCGAACATGTCCCGCCTCAGCTTGGCGGTTGTTTCCTCATCAACGAGACGAAACTCTAAAAGTCCTCTCCCCATAACCACATTTCTCGCCCTGTTGGGGTCCTTGGACCCCGGGAGCTCGACGACGATTCTATCCTCACCCTGTGTTCTGATAGAGGGTTCTGAAACACCGAATTTATCTATCCGGTTCCTCAGTATTTCCATTACCCGCTTCATCGCATCCTTCATCTCGTCGGGGGTGAGCGAGCTCCCCTGCCGCTTTTCGAGCTCTGCATAATCCGGTTCCAGAACCATGTAAATACCACCCTGAAGATCGAGACCGAGATTTATTATTCGCGAACGAAGCTTCTTCATCTCCTTTATCTTCAGTCTCTTCTTCTCAGGATAACGGACAAGCGCTTCGGCGGTGAGATTGGTCAGGGCGCGATCTTCTTTTGTGTATCTGAAATACCAGATATAGGTATAGGAAAAACCCCACGTCGCGATGCCGATGGCGATAAGTGCTAACAGAAGTCTGAATGCTTTGTTCATTGATCTCTCTGGTTAGGATTCTCCGCTTACGTCAACCGGTGCATTCCGCAAAAAGAAAATCTACATTGTGAGATGGCTGCTATTCCTGATTTTCGGTCTTTTCACTCTTCTCCTCAGCCTTCCGGGGTCCTTGTGACTGGCTTTTGGAGGCCCTTGAAGACACTATCTGGCTGATCGACGACCTGTTTACCTCAACTTTCACGTTATCAGCAATTTTCAGGATGACGATATTGTCCTTCACACCGGCAACAGTGCCGTGTACTCCGCCCGCAGTCACAACCTTATCGCCCTTGGAGAGCTGACTCATCAGATCCTGATGCTGCTTTTTCTGCCTCTGCTGGGGTCGTATCATAAGAAAATACATGACCGCAAAAATCGCTATAATCATGAAAATGAGAGACATCGGGCTTCCGCCGCCGGCACCCTGACCTGCTGTCCCGCCCTGGGGCCCGTATGCTGCAAACAACTGAGTAATCATAATTCTTAATCCTTTCTTCAAAACGTGATAAACTCGCAAAACTTATCATTACAAACAGGGTCTGTCAAGGTTTTTTTGTTTTTGTTGACTTAACCGGGTGCTATTGGTAATGTACAGAAAGGAGTAAGATACGTATGAAAAAGAGCCTACAATTGCGTATGATGGCGATTCTTATACTCATTGCAATTGCAATTGTTGATGCCTTTTCACTCTTTGTTCCCATAGCTGCGGTTATAGGCATAGCCCTGATCCTCTTCAGACCGAAATGGCTCTTCACTTTTTTTGAAAAGATATACGATAAAAAAAGCTCTCCCTAGCCGTCTTCCGCAACAATTCTCACTTTACAGGCTTTTTCACATTTTCATCTTCCGGGAAACGGTAGTATACTATAGTACCGATCTCATCACAAGATGATGCTGAACAGCAGTAAAACATACTATACCCTGTTTCAAACACGGAATAGAAAGGAGAAACGCGATGCGTACGGTGTATAACTTTTCACCCGGACCAGCCACACTTCCCGAAGAAGTACTGAACAAAGCCAAAAACCAGCTGCTCGATTACAAAGGCTCAGGCATGTCGGTTATGGAGATCAGCCACAGATCCGATCTGTTCGGGGAGATTATACGGGACGCAGAGTCCCTGCTGCGTGAGATCATGAATATTCCTTCAACCTATAGCGTACTCTTCCTTCAGGGCGGTGCATCGACGCAGTTTGCCATGATACCCCTCAACCTTTTCAGAAAAAGTAAAAAGGCCGACTATGTAAACACCGGAAACTGGTCAAACAGGGCGATAGCCGAGGCATCGCGCTACGGAACGGTGCGTATCGTTGCCTCATCGGAGGATGATAAATTTACCCGTATACCCGAGCTCAACAGCTCGCAGTTCGACCCCGAGGCGGATTATTTCCATATAACCACCAACAATACCATCTACGGTACACGCTTCAGCTCCATTCCCGATACCGGACATGTGCCGCTTGTAGCGGATATGTCCTCGAACATACTGTCCGAAGTCTACGATATAGGCATGTTCGGACTCATATATGCAGGGGCTCAGAAGAACATTGCACCTGCGGGGCTTACAATCGTCATAGTACGAAACAACCTCATCGGAAATGCGCTTGATATTACACCGACCATGCTCGATTATAAAATACACGCAGAAAAGAGGTCGCTGTACAATACTCCGCCCTGCTGGAACATTTACATGGCAAAACTCATGTTCGAGTGGGTCAGGGAGCAGGGCGGCGTTCAGGCGCTCGAGGCGGTCAACAGAAAAAAAGCCGGGCTTATATACGACTTTCTCGACAGCTCCGGGCTCTTTCGTCCCACTGCCGAAAAAAGGGACCGCTCCCTTATGAATATCACGTTTGTGCTGCCGTCCGAGGAGCTCAACGCACAGTGTGTGCGTGAAGCTGAACAGAACGGTCTTTTAAACCTCAAGGGACACCGATCTGTGGGAGGGCTCAGAGCAAGCGTCTTTAATGCGATGCCCTTCGAGGGAGTTGAAAAGCTCGTATCGTTCCTCGAGAAATTCGAATCTTCAAACAACTAGAGGCAGAACAGCTTACGATGATCAAGGATTGAAATCATGTTCAAAATCCAAACACTCAACAGGATCTCCACGACAGGGCTCGGGCATTTTCCGATGGAGCAGTACGAAGTCGCATCGGAAATGCTCCATCCCGACGCTGTACTGGTTAGAAGCCGGAGCATGCACGACATGGAACTTCCCCCATCTTTGAAGGCTATTGCGCGCGCCGGTGTGGGTGTTAACAATATTCCAATAGAAAAATGCTCAAAACACGGGATAGTTATTTTCAATACACCGGGGGCGAATGCCAACAGTGTAAAAGAGCTCGTATTGATGGGACTGTTTATCGCTTCGAGAAAGGTTGTTCAGGGAATCAACTGGGCAAAGACACTTATCGGAAAAGGGGAGGAAGCTGTACGGATCATAGAAAAAAACAAGTCGCAGTTTGCCGGTCCTGAGATAAAAGGCAAGACACTTGGAGTCATCGGTCTCGGCGCCATAGGCGTAATGGTCGCAAACGACGCGGCTGCACTGGGCATGAACGTACTCGGATACGACCCTTTCATCTCCGTGGATGCTGCCTGGGGGCTTTCGCGAAGCATCCGAAGGGCACGAAACTTCGAAAGTCTTCTATCCGAGTCCGACTACATTACCCTGCATATACCTCTTACAGCGGAGACGGAAGGCATTCTCAATGAAAATAGGTTTGCCATGATGAAAAGAGGCGTCCGTATTCTCAACTATGCGAGGGGCGGGCTTGTCAACAGAAAGGATTTGAAAAATGCGATTGCCGAAGATATTGTCTCGATCTATATATCCGATTTTCCGGATGAAGATCTTCTTAAGATGGACGGAGTAATCGCCATTCCCCATCTCGGGGCTTCGACACCGGAGGCAGAAGAGAACTGCGCAATTATGGCGGTCGAGCAGGTCAGAAACCTGCTCGAGAGAGGAAACATCAGAAACTCGGTCAATTTTCCCGACTGCGAGCTCGATATTTCGGGAAAGCAGAGAATAGTGGTCGCAAACCAGAATATACCGACAATGGTGGGACAGATCACGGCGGTGCTTGCGGAAGAGGGCATCAATATATCCGATATGCTCAATCGTTCAAAAGGCGACAATGCATATAATATTATCGATACGGATACCGAAATAAGCGAAACAAGTGTTATGAGAATACGGTCTATCGAAGGAGTGACAATGGTACGGGTGATAAGCTGCTGATTTTCTTCAGCCGGATTTTTCGATATATCTGCGACCCAGCATCCATCCTGCGATGCTCATGCCGTCGATTATCTTTCCCTTTACGATCATGGAATCAACGTCGGCGGGAGAGGCTTTCATAACTTCGATCTGCTCCGTATCATCGGGCCTGGATCCGACAAATGAGAGCTTCTTCGCTATAAACACCGTACAGAACTCATCCGACAGTCCATTATACGGAATAAATCGCCCCACCTGTTTCATGCGCCCGCAATCAAATCCCGTTTCCTCGATCAGCTCCGCCCTGGCAGCATCGTTTTCATCCTGTCCTTCCTTGATGCCGCCGCTCGGCAGTTCGATTGATGTCTTGTTTAATAGATAGCGGTACTGTTTCACTAGGATTATCTCCTTCTCGTCCGTTACCGGAATGACGAGAGCGCTTCCCCTCGTGTGCATATAAAAGTAGTTTCCCTTTTTCCCGTCGGGCATTTCAAACTGGTCGTGATAGATGCTCATCCAGGGGGTTGAAAACACCTCTTCGGAAAAAAGAGACTTCCACGCAAGAAACCTTTTTGACATTCCCGATCCATCCGTCTACACTTTTTCCATGTCCCGTCCACCTCCTGTTGCCGCAATTAAAAAGGAAGGGCCGGGCAGATGCATCACACCGCGTCCGCCTGCCGCCGGAAAGCGGCGTGTTCTCCGCTCTTCTAAAAACACAGCTATAAAAAAGGAGGAGAAACCTCCTCTGCTCTCCTCCACAGTAAGTAGGACGATACGCTCATTCGATTGCTCGCGTCAGTTACATGGTGATTATGAGGCGAGACCGTTGATAACTTCAACAGCAGTCGCTGCATCCGGTGCATAGCCGTCAGCCCCGATCTCATTGGCGTAATTCTGTGTAAGCGGTGCCCCACCGACAACGACTTTTGACTTGCAGTCCTTATTCTTTGCGAGCTCGATTACCTGCTTCATATTCACCATTGTTGTTGTAAGCAGTGCGCTCAAACCGATTACATCGGCATCTTCATCGATTGCCGTTTGAACAAATTTCTCCGCATCGACATCAACACCGACATCCACAACCTTCCATCCAGCTCCTTTAAGCATCATGGCAACCAGATTTTTCCCGATATCATGCAGGTCACCTTTCACCGTCCCCACAACAAAAATACCACGGGACTTTACACCTGCCTTGGCAAGCAACGGTTCCAGAATTTCCATTCCCGCAGACATCGCCCTTGCACTCACCAGCACTTCCGGCACATAAATTTCACAATTTTTAAAACGTACGCCGACAACCTCCATGCCGGAAATCAGACCTTCGTCGAGTATTTTCTGCGGGCCCACACTTTCATCAACAGCCGCCTGCACAAGCTCTTTCACTTTACCGGCGTTCCCCTCGATAAGGGCTTCTGCCATACCTTTAAAATCCGCCATGCACACACCTCCTGTCTATAAGTGTTCTATCAAAGTATACCGGAATTTAAATTCAGTCAATTATTAAATTGCCGGCGATATGTACTTATTATACATTTTTAAATACACTTCTTGAGATTAAGTATTTAATGAGTGCACTTTTCAGGATGCCGCGCTCTGTTGAACGTTTCGAATAAAAAGCAGTGCTCGAAAGCTCAAACTAAAATAATTGACTTTATCCATCATGCGGGTGTATACTGCATCAACGGGTTATGCCAAGGTGAAAGCCATCCAGACCCTCCCGGTCCGGATGGTTTTTTTTGGAATGCATATCCATCGAGGAGGATATCATGAACACACGGCTTTTTATTGTACTGATCTATCTTCTCGCAACGCTCGGTATCGGCGCACTATTTCGAAAAAGTGCACGGAAAAGCTCCATCGAATTCTTTCTTGCGGGGCGCAATTTGAACCGGGTGCTCCTTTTCTTTACCATGGCGGCGACCAACTTCAGTGCCTTCACGATATTCGGTTTTTCAGGTGCCGGGTACAGAATCGGATACTCCTTCTACCCGGTCATGGGCTTCGGAACAGGGTTCATGGCACTCTCATTCTTTATCATCGGAGACAAAATTCTCATACTTTCAAGAAAACGTAACTATATAATTCCTTCAGATTTCATTCAGGACCGGTACAACTCTCCTTTCCTCAAAAAGCTTTTTTCCATGGTAATGATAATCTTTACCCTTCCCTACATTGCACTGCAGGCTATTGCGAGCGGGAAATCGCTCAATTCGCTCATCGGGATTTCCTATCTTGCAGGAGCGCTCCTTATAACCGGTTTTGTTGTAACCTACGTTGTTCTCGGTGGTCTTCGTTCAATCGTATGGACCGACTTTTTCCAGGGGTTCTTGATGATAGCCTTCACCCTCGCCGCGTTTATCATTATCGCCGAAAGAAGCGGAGGATTCGTTCATGTTCATAAAAAAATTCTTTCCGAAACGCCGGCACTCTTTTCAAGGCCGGGAGTGAACGGCTCGATGGGGTTCGGAATCTGGATCGGCTATATGGTACTATGGTTTTTCGCCGACCCTATGTTCCCCCAGCTTTTTCAGCGTTTTATGGTTGCAAAGGATCGCAAGACCCTGCACACGACCGTAATCTTATACCCCATTATCACCACATTTCTTTTTTTCCTCACCGTGTCGATAGGCGTAATGGGAAGGGCCTCATTTCCGAGCCTTGAAGCAAACATGTCGGATACCATTTTCCCGCTCCTTCTCGGACAGTATACCAATGTGTTTCTTGGTACACTCCTGTTGACCGGAAGCATTGCAGCTCTCATGTCGACAATGGACTCGCAGCTTTTGACCCTGACCTCGATGATCACCATCGACTTTCTTAAAATTGAAAAGAATGAAATATTAAAGGAAAAAATCACAATTATCGTGATCGGGGCCGTAAGCTTTTTAATCGCATTGAAGCCGCCGAGCACCATCCTCGACTTCATAAGCAGATCGACCTTCAACGGTCTGAGTGTGCTTGGTCCCTGCGTATTGGGCGGCCTGTACTGGAAAAAGGCAAACAAGTTCGGTGCAGTTGCCAGCATCTTTACCGGCGAAATCATGGTAATTGCCTATTATTTCGAAAAAATAAATGTGCCGGGACTGCACCCGATCATACCGATTCTCGGTGTTGCAGGTTCTGTTTTTATTATTATAAGTGCGCTAACGAGCGATGAAAACGATAATAAGGATATCGTGTTTTCGATACATAGGAAATCTCTCCTCTTTATACCGATTTTTATTTTGATTTTTATTCTGGGCAACGACTTTTGGAACTGGGGAAAAACTCCCGTACTTTCGGCCGGTCTGCCTCTGTGGATATGGTACTTTATCGGACTGGGTGTGCTGCTGTCCGCAGTATACGGGATATTCTTGAGAAGAACAGAATCCTGATACGCGGCAACGGAATGCAGGAAGCTGCATCTATGTGAAAAACTGCAACCTTAGTACCGAACCTCGTTTTTTATTCTTTTTCCCTCTCATTCGATGTATCTTAACCCCAGACGTATATAAATGCAAACGATATGGATTTTTGAAAGGAAACCGGTTATGGCAGCAGGCAAACACACTCGGAATATACCGAACGTTGGGCGTGCAGGAAAAATCGTGATTTTCACGGTCCTCGTCGTATGGTCGTGTTTCCTCGTTCTTCTTCTCGACGGATGCGCCAACATTAAATCGACCAAACATTACGAGGAAGGCAAACGCTACGTAAAATCCGAACGGTACGATAAAGCGATCGAGGAATTCGAAGCTGCCCTGCGATACAACCCCGATCACAACCAGGCGCTCGAAGCCCTGGGTCTCGTATACGGAAAACTCGGTATGTATGAAAAGGCCCTTCCATACTTCGAGAAGGCATATTCTCTCAAGCCGGAAGACAGGCTCTACGTAACGAACCTCGCCGTCACCTATGAAAAGGCCGGGCGTTTTCCGGAGGCGAAAAAGACCTATACGAAGCTCCTTACAATCGATAAGGACAACGCCCTCGCCAAAAGGCATTTCAAAGAGCTCGAAGAAAAGGGATACTGATAATGACCGTTTCCATCATCGCTGCGATGACGCAAACAGGTGTCATTGGAAAAAACGGGAAACTCCCCTGGCATATCCCTGCGGATCTTCAGTGGTTCAGGAGACACACACTCCATCATCCGGTCGTTATGGGGAGAAAGACATTTGAATCAATAGGGCGCACCCTTCCGCAGCGTGAAAATATCATCCTCACAAGGCAAAAAGGGTATAAAGCTGCCGGGGCGATTGTCCTGCATTCGTTTGAAGAGGTCCTTTCGCATGCAGAAGGGATGAGGATAAGCGAGATTTTTATAATCGGCGGCAGAGAAATCTTTGAAAAGGCAATACCCGTTGCCCACAGGCTCTATCTGACAGTTATCCGGCAGGATTTTGACGGAGATGTTTATTTTCCTTCGTATCCGCATGAGCAATTCGAGATTATTTTCAGCGAAGAGCATGAGGGACTAATTCCTCTTACCTTTTTGATACTGACTCGAACATAGTCTGCCATTATATATAATTTTATCCGTATCCAATACCGGTTCGCTGCACATTAAATTATTCTCAACAGCAGTCTTTTATAATGCCGGTATAAAAGAAAAAGATATCGCTTCGCTGGACCGGGTTTTTAAATGGATAAAACCATGAGCACGATGTCCCCTTATCCTTTAAGAGCAAACCATGTGACTGCCGCTGCAGCAAGAAAACGAAAGCGAACAAGCTTGGTGAGACCCGTATCTCTAACGGCAGTACGTAAAAGAGGAGAAATATCGACTCCGTCCTGCACCACGGGTATCCCGGCAAAAAGTTTTTCCGCAAGTCTGGAAAACCGAGACTGGCCTGTCACCGGAAGGTTTGCGTATAATTCTTCAAGCTGGTTTGCAATGTGCGCCCCGGCCTGGCGGCTTTTCAAAAAATCGATTAGATGAGAAATCCCTGTTGTGCTGTTGTCAAGAAAAGAGATATAGATCGGATAAAACCATTTGTCGAATCCGAGAATGCCTGCGATGGAGAGTATTATTTCATCCCGCATGTAGGGCTGGTTCTTTTCTTTTAATTTGGCAAGAAGGGTTTGCACCGACGCAGGGTCATGGAAAAGCGCCAGGGCCGAAGCACCGTGTACAATGAGACTCGGATTCCTTGTTTTTTTGATAATATCTTCAATAACAGGAAGGCTTTTCCTGTCATTCAGATGAGCCAGCGCAACCATGCATTTGCCGCTTAAAAAATAATCCTTCGAGTAAAGATGCTTTCTGAGTACGGTTTTACCTTCATGAATTTTCCTCTTTCCGATAATATCTGCAGCAAGATATGCAGTTGTGAAGGAGTGGTTCTTGACCTCAGTTATAAGAGCGCTGACAACCGTTTCATCAACAGGCAGAGTGCTGAGCGCTGCGAGAGCCTCTTTTCTGATTGTAAACAGCGGCGATTTGAGCTTGTTCAGGATCTCGTCAATAGAGAGCGCCGACCCCGATGAGGCAAGCGCCCTGATCGCACTTTTCTCTTCGGACACGGTGCGTGACCTGTCCAGCCTGCTCAGCAGGCTGACAGTACGTATTTCCCTTGGAGAGAAGATTATCGCCATGGCATTGCCGATGGGATAGGCGCCCAGGTTTTCCATCCTTGCAATGAGTATCATGATAAAAACGAATAACAGGGCAATGGACCCGAAGTATATTCTGAAGACGTCGGCATTGCCGATGTTTTGAAAGTGTTGGAGCCATTCGATTATTACACCCCCTGATAAGGCTCCGATCCCGCTTGCAAGACCTCGAATCAGAAAGAACACAACCCCCAGATTCAGTCTTTCGTCAGCCCTGATGGCAGCGAAAAAATATGTCTGGCCCGCATTATAAACGCCGAAGTTTCCCATGTTGTGAAAGAAAAACACCAATGAGGCAAATATCCATATGAATCCGGGTTGTATCGTTTCTGGCGATAGAATGGTGGGGATTACGGCAAGCAGAGTAACGCCTGAAAAGATAAAATAGAATGGTTTCGCACCGAGCCTGTCGATCATAAATCCGCTGATAAGCGCCATAAGTACGGCGCCCAGGCTTCCGAAAACGGTGTAGACGAGAATAAAATTATCGGGCTGATTGAATATCATCTTCATATACACGATCAGGAAGGGGAAGATCATGAAAGTTGCAAGCGATATAAGGAAGTGAATTATAGTAAATTTCCTGAATGGTGCCCGTGTGAACGCCTGAAAGAAGCTCGACCATAGATTTTCCGATATGTTTTCGCGTATATTATACGGTTCGGGGATTTTCATGAAGACGAAAGAGGCACATAAGCCGCAGATGATCCCTGTAATGATGAGGAGCAGGTACCGGTACAGAGGAGCCTGCTTGCCCAGAACGAGGGCCATAACGATGCCGACCGCGAGAGTAGCCGCATGCTGAATTTTCTGAAGCTGCGAAAGAAGGCCGCCTCGCTGTTTTTCTGTTGTAACCTCGCCGATTACCGGGTTGTAGCCTGTTATTGCAATGCCGCGGAAGACACTGAAGCCGAGCACGCTGAATATGATCACCGCATACACAGCGGTATAGTGTCCTCTATCGGCAAAGAGAGGTGCGCTGAGCATCGGCAGCATCATCAAATGCCGAATGATCCAGAACCTTCCCATCAAACCGACGACGCCGAATTTCTTTACAAGAGACCGACCGATGAGCATGCAGATATAACTTGCATACGTAAAAAATGACAGCAGGCCGATTAAAAAACTGCCCGCTCCAAGCCGTAGAGAAAAAAGGGCAATTATGTTTCCACTGAGAAGGGTAAAGGCGATGATGTTTAAAAAGGTAAATCGGTACAACTTCTTACGTGCATCCGACATCACGCCGGGTGTGAGTTTCGGTTTTTTCATTTTATTACGGCGTATTCTTTGAAGCTTCGCAACTATGTTCCGGAGAAATAGTGTTTCTGGTGCCAGCGTAAAGCGCCTGCTCTGCTTTTACCGGCGGGTGTACACATGCCGGCGATCAACCGGGAATTTTATTCAAGGATGTAATCCTGATAATACCTTCCACCGCCTCCTGTGTGTAATCGGAGTTCGGGCATTCCCGTAAAAGCATCCTGTAATATTCGAGGGCATCGGCATCCTTCCCCTCTCTGACGAGAATACGCGCACTGTCGATATACTTTATCGCCTTTGTATTCTCCTCACGTCTCCGCTTTTCCTCCTCGAGGGTAAGCCAAATGGAGTGGAGCTTGCCGAGTATCATTTCCCGGTCATAGCTGTGTATCCTGAATATAAGCAGGTTTTCATATATATCGAGGGCTTTTTTATATTCGCTCTTTTTCTCATACGACTCCGCCTGCCGGACGAGTTGCTCGAGCTTTTCGCTCTGTCTGATTTCGGCGGCAGCCGCATCCCGGGCATTGCTGTTTGCGAACAGGCTCCCGTTAAGCCCGCTGAGAATCGGTTTTAAATACTCCTCTTTTTCGAGAACGCGAATCCTCGTTTCAGCAAAATTATAGTCTTCATTCAAAAAGGCAAGATTTATTTCCTCAAATGGCGAGCGTCTTTTTAACAGCTCGAGGCGCCGGTCGTACTCCTGTAACAGAAAAACAAGGCGGCCGACAAGACTCATCGCCCGTTCATTGTCCGTTGATGACAGTGATTCGATTGCCTTCCAGGCCGAAACAGCAGTCTCATAATCCCCGTGCTCAACAGAGTACAGGAAATTTTCGAGATATCCGGACCGCACTGTATCGATAAAAAAGGTACCGTTCCAGCCGGGAGCGGTACGGGGCTTCAGAGGCTCAACCGCCCTCTGATACTCGGTCAGGGCGTCGAGGTTGTGCTCATACTCTGCCTTCTGCGCAAGGAGAGACTTCTTTCTTCTGTTGTACAGAGTCAGATATATCTGTATGCGCCGTCTTTTCTCTCCTCTGAACTCCACATCCGATTTGATCAGGTCGGCAATGGACCGTAGATTCTTCTCTCTTCCCGTCAGATTGAATATGGACCTGCTCTGTGAAAATATTTTCTCTTTCTTTTCCATCCCCGCAAGAAAGCTGTTTTTACCTTCTTCAAGGGTTTTCAGCTCATGCTGTACCGATACGAGCAGAGTACGGTTCTTTCTGAGAAGATTGAGTGTCTCTTTATGCATATTCTGTTTCGCAGAATAGGAAAGATAGCTCGCTACATACTCAGAATCAGGCACGGAAGAATGGAGAGCAGGCAATGCGCTCAAATCGTCAATATGGACCATATAGTATATACACAGCACAAAGATCAAAATCGCGCATGAGAAAAAGATATACACCGGAATATGCCTGTTTTTGCCCTGTGCTTTGTTTTCTCTTTCAAGTGAGTCATCCGGATCTGTATTTCTATCCGAATGCTGCCCGTGCGGCCCGGCACACCCGGCGGATTCCGATGTTCCTTTTTTCACTTTTACCGGATTGGACGCGCCTTTTAACGTCCCGGGTCCCGATTTCTCATGATCGGGCTCATCGTTAAACAATCCGGAGTACCAGTCTCCGGGATCAAAGAGCGGCTCTTTTTCTTTTTTATCCATCTTTCCCTGCACATTCGGGCGCAGCTGTATCGCGCTGTGTTCTCTTAATTTATCGGAACAGACGGCATTCCTATAAGCCTTAAGTGACTCCCCGTAACCCCGCGCTCGTTACAGAACAGGCGGCAAATTATTTCTTGATAAAGGAGATGCCTGTCCGTATATTTAACGGGATCGTCAATATTTGAAAAGGCAGGAGGCATACAATGTCGGCAATAGAGAGCATCGTCGGAAGGGAGATACTCGATTCGAGGGGCAACCCCACCGTTGAAGTGGATGTACTGCTTGAAACCGGCGCAATAGGAAGAGCGGCAGTGCCGTCCGGTGCGTCGACCGGGGAGAGAGAGGCTGTTGAGCTTCGCGACCAGGATGCAAAGAGATATCTCGGCAAAGGTGTGCAGAAAGCAGTGGAAAACATTAATGATGAAATAACTCCGGAGTTGCTCAGCTACGATGCGTCGCTGCAGGTTGATATCGATGAGATTATGATCGAACTGGACGGTACGAAGAACAAGGGAAGACTCGGTGCAAATGCAATCCTTGCCGTCTCCATGGCCTGTACAAAAGCCGCAGCGCAGGACGCCGGCCTTCCGCTGTACCGGTATCTCGGCGGTGTGAACGCGAAGGAGCTGCCGGTTCCGATGATGAACATCCTCAACGGGGGAAAGCATGCCGATAACAATGTCGATATTCAGGAATTCATGATAGCGCCCGCCGGCGCACCGAACTTTCGAGAAGCCCTCAGAATGGGGGCCGAGGTTTTCCACAATCTGAAATCCATACTGCACGGCATGGGGCTCAATACATCCGTCGGCGATGAAGGCGGGTACGCGCCCAATCTGAAATCGAACGAAGAGGCGCTGCAGGTCATCATGAAGGCCATCGAAAAAGCCGGTTACAAACCGGGCGAGGATATCGTAATATGCCTCGATCCGGCGGCCAGCTCATTCTTTGAAAACGGGAAGTACAATCTCGCTGCGGAGAAGGACCCGATCAGGGATTCTGCGGGCATGGTCGCATTCTACGAGGACCTGGTAAAGAGGTATCCGATCGTGTCTATTGAAGACGGACTCGATGAAAACGACTGGGATGGATTCAAGCTCCTTACAAAACGTCTCGGGAACCGTATACAGATCGTCGGCGACGACCTTTTCGTCACGAATACCGAGATATTGAAGAGAGGCATCGAAGAGAAGGCGGCCAATTCGATACTCATCAAGCTCAACCAGATCGGAACCGTCACAGAAACAATCGATGCAATCGAGATGGCGAAGAGGGCCGGCTTCACCGCGGTGGTATCGCACAGGTCTGGAGAAACCGAGGATTCCTTTATTGCGGATTTTGTGGTGGCCATGAGCACCGGACAGATAAAAACCGGTTCCGCTTCACGCTCCGACAGGATTGCGAAATACAATCAGCTCCTCAGGATAGAGGAGGAGCTCAGCGATTCCGCCGTATTCAACCGAAAGGCCGTGTACTACAGCATAAGGAGCTGAACAGCGGATTTTTAGAATCCGGAGTTTCGGGAGCACAGTGCGGCAAGTGTGTTATCCGGCGGCCCGGTCTGGTATATGCAGGGAAGACGGTTCGCAGGCCCGTGCGATCAGCATATACGGGGAAGCTGGTTTCCCACCGGCATGGTAATAATTCTGCTCGTACCGTAGGGTGTTTTCATGGTGAGACGTCCCGCCCCCTCATGGATCTCACCGATTTTCACGCTGCCTCTTCCCTCTTCAACGCTTCTCATCGCCTCAAGACATATCCGTGCCTTGCTTCCCGGCACAATTACGATCATCTTTCCTTCGTTCGCCATCTGCAGCGGATCGAGACCGAGAATATCACAGAGACCCTGCACATCCTCATCGACCGGCAGTGCCTCCTCATCGAGTGCTATGGCGCATTCTGCACTTTCTGCAAGCTCGCAGAGAACCGCTGCGACTCCTCCCCTCGTCGGGTCGCGCGCACATTTGACCTCCGGCACAGCTTCGATCACGGCCTGCATGAGATCGGAGAGAGGAGCACAGTCCGATCGTATGTCCGCCCCAAGTGAAAGATCGTTTCGTACGCTCAATATCGACGCCTCATGGTTGCCGATCGCCCCGCTTATTATAACTGCATCTCCTTCCGCTATCCGTGACGGTGAAAGCTCGACACCGGGCCGTACAACTCCCACTCCTGCGGTCGATATGTATATGCCGTCGCCCCTGCCCTTTTCGACAACCTTCGTATCACCCGTTATGAGAGGGACGGGCACGCTGTCTGCGGTCTTTTTTATCGATACAAGCACCCTTTCGAGATCCCGGACCGGAAAACCCTCCTCGATGATCAGCCCGACGGACAGGGCGACCGGCAAAGCGCCTACAGCGGCGAGGTCGTTCACTGTTCCGCATACGGAGAGCCTGCCGATATCTCCACCCGGAAAAAAGAGCGGAGTCACGACGAAGCTGTCGGTCGTCATAACCATTCTCGGCTGTTCTTCTGCAGTGGAACCTCTCGAAATTCTTTCCACGGTCCTTCCGGCCCCTGCCGGGATATCGATACGTGAAGCATCCTCCATCCGATCCAGGGCCGGGTTGTCGAATGTGGAGACGATGCCCTCGACGAGGCTTCTTGCCATACGGCCGCCGCCCCCATGTGTAAGCAGAATTCTCTCTACGCTCATACCCCTCCTCCATTCTCCCGAAATTTGATGTTTAAATATTCTAATGTGGCTGTGAAAAAAAGAGAGCGGCAGCATGCCTTACGCATGATTTTAGGAGGCTTTTCCCGGATTATGAGGCGAACCCCGGGGATACGCACTGCCCGTTTAATCGCTTCGTCCGTATTTGTAGTATGCGGCACAGGACCCCTCCGAAGAAACCATACACGGCCCGACGGGATTCTCGGACGTGCACCTTTTACCGAACAGTGCGCATTCCGGCGGAATTATTACTCCCCTGAGCACATCCGAGCATCTGCACCCCTTCGGATCGGGGCTTTCGACAAGACGCAGCCCGAAATGCGCCAGCGCCTCGAGGTGGGTAAACTCTTCACGAAGTCTGAGACCGCTTTTCGGTATTTTCCCGATGCCGCGCCATTCGGCGTCTGTCGGTTCGAATACCCGATCCATCACATCGAGAGCGCGCACGTTTCCCTTCTCGGAGACCGCCCTTTTGTAGGTATTGGCGACGCCCGCCTCTCCCCTTGACACCCGACGTACGATTTCAAAGACAGCCGTCAGAATATCTACAGGCTCAAACCCGCCGACAACGCACGGCACATGAAACCGGTCGGCAATCGGTCTGTACGCGTCCCAGCCGATAATAACGCTCACATGACCGGGACATAAAAACCCGTCTATCCGTGTGTCATCACTGAGACACAGCGCCTCGAGCGCCGGTATTACCAGGCGGTTTGCGGCTATAAAGAACAGATTTTTTATACCTCGCTTTTCAGCTTCCAGAATGGATAGTGCGATCCCGGGAGTAGTAGTCTCAAATCCGACACTGACAAACACGAACTCCCTGTCCTTTTCGGACGAAGCCATGTCCAGCAGTTCGTACGTCGAGTAGACGACGCGAACATCGGCACCCTCGGCCTTTATCTGTTCGAGGCTTCTCCCCGAGCCGGGAACACGCATCATATCTCCGAATGTCGCAACAGCAACATTCGAAAGCGCGGCCAGATCGAGCGCTGCATTTATAATCGACGAGGGTGTAACGCAGACCGGACACCCCGGTCCTGAAATAAGCAAAAGCCCGTCCGGAAAAAGACCTCTGAGACCGTAGCGGGCGATCGCCATCGTATGGGTGCCGCAGACCTCCATGATCCTGACCGTGCCGCCCGGATAGATATCGCGTATCTTGCGCTCCAGCGTCTTTACGAGCTCCCTGTCCCTGTACGGTTCGTTCACCGGCCTTCCTCCGGACGAAGCAGTTCCTCGAGCAGAGCGCGCGTTTCGAGCGCCTCCTGCTCATCGACGATCTGTATGGCGAATCCGGCATGGAGCAGAACATAATCTCCCACTTTTGCTTCCGGAACCAGATGAAAACCGGTATTGACTTTGATCCCGCTCATATCCACAACACCGGTCAATCCCTCTTTGCGTATTATCTTTCCCGTTACTGCAAGACACATTATCCCCTACCCCTTCCGCATCGTGCACGAGCGACGATACCCTGTCCGAATGCAATACCGCCGTCGTTCGGCGGCAGTAATCTGTGAATGAGCACTGAAAACCCGTTTTCCGACAGCATGCGCCGTAATGACTTCAGAACCGTACGGTTCTGAAACACTCCGCCGCTCAGCGCTACGGTGCCGATGCCTGTTTTTTCCCGAAGGCGCCGGCATACATCGACACCAGATAATATAACAGCGGCATGAAACTTTTGTGATATTAAAATGGGAGAAAGTTGGGCCCGTATGTCGTCGACGATCCCCCTGATTGCCGGCTCAAAATGTACATTCATCTCCGCATCCATATAATAGGAGTATGCGTCCTCACGTGATACGGGTAGAGATTCAGAAGCCCCTCCGGCCTTTTCAAGAAGCACTGCCCCCTGCGCATCGTATGACGGTCTGGAACAGAGTAAAATCATCGCTGACACCGCATCAAACAGCCTTCCACAGGACGACGTGGTCGGGCAGTTGACCCCCGAGCGTATCATCTTCTCCAGCAGGAAAAGCCTGCTTTTGTCGTACCTTTCAATAAACGGAAAATCCGGGATATTCGATACAGAACCGAAGGCCTGAAGCAGGTACGATACCGCCATGCGGTCGGTTTCAGTAATCGCCTTTTCCCCGCCCGGCATGGGAACAGGGAAGTATCGTGCGGCCCTGCTGAAATCCGCCCGCGTTGCAATGAGAAACTCACCGCCCCATATCGTGTTATCCGTACCGAATCCCGTCCCATCGAGTGCTATACCGATCACGGCAGCATTAACACCTGCCTCGCCGAGCACACCTGCTATATGCGCATGATGGTGCTGAACGCGCTCAAGCGGTATGCCTCGATCCGAGGCCGCACTCTCCGCAAGACGGGTGCTGATATACTCGGGGTGCATGTCGCAGACGAGTATTTCAGGTTCCACCCGAAGCATGCTCAAAAAATCCTGAATACCTGCTAAAAAGGCGTCGACACTCGTGGTGTTGTTGAGATCGCCTATATGGTGGCTGACATAGGCCATCCCCTCCCTGAAAACACAGAAGGTATTTTTCTCATTCGGGCCGAAAGCAAGCAAAGCCCTGTCAGGCGGGCCTGCCGGTATGGCTTTCGGCACATACCCGCGGGACCTCCGCACCGGCACGGGAACCTCATCGCTCACGAAAAATACAGAATCGTCGCAGGGGCGCTGTATCTCCCTGTTGTGAACGAGAAAAGCATCCGCAATGCCGTCAAGCTCCTTAAATGCCTCTGCATCCCGGTAAACGAGCGGTTCCTCGGATATATTCGCACTCGTCATTATAAGTATTTCAGGCCCTTTCCTCAGAAGAATATGATGCAGGGGTGTGTAGGGCAGCATAATACCGACGTAGTCCGTATCTGGTGCAATCTCTTCGGGCAGGTTGTTTTTTCTTCCCCTGAGCAGGACTATTGGCCGTTCAAAACCCCCTAGCAGGGCCTCTTCCCGCTCCCCGACGACGCAGTACTTTTTTACCGTACGCATATCCCGGGCCATCAGCGCAAAGGGTTTGGCGGGCCTTCGCTTCTTCTTCCGAAGGCGTACCACCCATTCCGATTTTGCAGGTGAAACCGCCATATGGTATCCGCCGAGACCTTTGACCGCAATGATGCGCCCCTGTCTTAACATCGAAACTGCAGCGCCTATCGGATCGCCTTCCACAACCGACCCCGCAGCTGTTTTCAGTACAAGGCCCGGTCCGCATACAGGACATGCATTCGGCTGTGCGTGATACCGACGGTCGAGGGGATTCTCGTATTCGGCCGTACAGTCGTGGCACATCGTGAAATTACTCATCGTCGTATTTTTTCTGTCGTACGGAATAGACCGTACGATCGTGAAACGAGGTCCGCAGTCCGTACAGTTGGTAAAGGGGTAGAAATACCTTCTGTTTTTCGGATCGAATATCTCCTCGAGGCAGCTGTCGCAGGTAGCAATGTCCGGAGAGATCGGAGTAAAACCCCCTCCTTCCACGGCGCTCCCGACTATATTGAGGCTCCTGAATCCGTGCGGTTTTTTATACTCGATAGAGCTTTCGTGTATGTGAGCACGTACAGGGGGATTTTTCAAAACGTCTCTGTAGAATTGTTCGATATTTCGTTTTGAACCGTCAAGCTCGATGCACACGCCTGTTTCTGTGTTTCTGATTATCCCCCTGAGACGGTAGTAACGGGCTTTTCTATACGTAAGCGGCCGAAATCCCACCCCCTGTACGATGCCCTTATACCAGATAACGGCACCGGTTGTCCCGGTATTTTCCATACGTTACAGCCTGTCGATGATCCATCCAAGGAGTTTGTCGAAGCCCTCTCCGGTTGCTGAGGAAACCGGGATACTGGCGGATGAAGGGTTGACTTTGTGGAGCCTCTTTTCGAAGTTTTCGAGCCTGAAATCGGTGTTCGACTGCATATCTATTTTATTCACTACAACGAGGTCTGCGGTTCTGTACATCGTAGGATATTTCTCCGGCTTATCGTCTCCCTCAGTGATGCTCGCGACGATTATTCTTCCGCTCTCACCAAGATCGAAGCCCGACGGGCAGACCAGGTTTCCGACATTCTCGATAAACAGCAGCGCAATATTGTCGAGCTCGATCGTATCGAGAGCCGATCTCACCATGGCTGCATCCAGATGGCACGCCCCGTTTGTATTGATCTGCGCGGACTGCACACCTGTTTTCGAGATTCTCTCGGCGTCATGCGAGGTGGCAAGGTCGCCTTCGATCACGGCGGCCTTCATCCGGGGGGGCAGCATCGGGACAAGCCGTTCAAGCATTGCGGTCTTTCCTGCACCGGGCGACCCCATGACATTCCAGCATGTGATCTTCCTGTTATGCAACATATTCCTGATATCCCGCGCAAGAAGATCGTTTGCCTGCAGAATATCGCTCATGACATTTACCTTCATGAATTCATCCTTTCTTGATGTAATGCCGCCGTCAGGCAGCTTGTTTTCCGCGATACATAAGCGGTGGTTATGTCTGCTCAACTGGATTTATTATACGGCTCGAAGAGACGCATAACAAATCAGGTGTTTACACCGGCGGTGTTATAATGAATACGACCATTGAAATATCCGGCGAACCGCGGATTGATCCCGTCAGTCGCCTTCGAACGAGAGAACCTGAAGCTCAGACCCCCCGGACTCCTCTATGCTGATGTGAGCCCCCTCGGAAATCGTGTCTTTGGAGAGCACATCGAATGCAAAGAGAAGCGCATCGGCTAACACACCGGAGTACTTTCCGATTTTCAGGTTGATTTTCGAAATCTTCTGCATGCCCTCCTCTTCAGCCCGCCGGTGTATCATCTTCAGCAGCTCTTCCGTAATTGAAAGCTCATGCATGAACTGTGCCCGTGGCTGCCCCACATGAAGGGTTTCCTGCCCCCCGCAACATGCGTTTATCGTTCTGAGGGCGAGGATTATCTTTTAAGTAACTTCAAAAGTTACTTTGTGATATTCGGTCCCCGGGGACGTAGACCACTTCTAACTAATATCTACCAATTTTCCCTTGTTTTCAATATTTTATTAATGCCGCCGGCTCGCGTACCTGGAGGTATCGACAAATCAAGTAGAGCGGATACAATCCCCGCGTGCATGCCGCTCGACAGCGGCATTGCCTGCCCTGAATATCTTCCCCGATGATTATCAACTTCCTAAAGGAAAATATGACTTGACATTTTCATAAAAGAACAATACTAATAAAAGGGTTTCGTATCTTTAAAAAAAATAGTTAATTTTTTAACATAGTTCTGGCGCTATTTCGGCCGATGAAGCGACTGCTGTATATCACCCGCCGCTTTTTTCCGCGGCACTGAATTTAACAGCGGCGGGGGTTGAGGTCAAGTAAAACCAAGCCGGCAAATTCCTCATAGAAGAATAGGGCCGATACGTCGCTGTTGAGACCAGAATGTCAAACTGCTGAATGAGCATACACCGGGGCGTATCAGCGGGATGCACCCATCCAATCAAAAAAAGTGAGCGCCATTCAATTAATGCGGGAGGTAATAATAGAGAACATGCTATATACGCAGTATAGGCGTAATTTCCCCGCTGCAAAATATTGTAAGATTCACCAATACATGTGACTGATTATTCAATCGGAGGTACAGTAATGGCAAATGATCAAAGCAAAGCCGTCAAGGAAATAGTCGAGGAGTACTGCAGCGACCGTGGACACTTGATGGACATTGCACGAAAAGTGCAAAACCGATTCGGATACATATCCGAAGAAAACATGGAGCACATTGCGAGGGCGTTGGGTATTCATCTCGTTGAAGTGCGTGACATGGTCAGTTTTTATACCTTCTTTTCACGAGAACCGGCGGGTAAGAATGTAATCCGTCTCTGTAATGCCGTTGTTGAGAAAATGCACGGAGCAGACCTTGTCGCCGATGCCTTTGAAAAGGAAGTGGGCGTTCCGTTCGGCAGTACGAGCACGGACGGGTCGATTTCACTCGAGTACACGTCATGTATCGGAATGAGCGATCAGCCTCCGTCCGCCCTGATCAACGGCATCCCCGTTACGAAAATCTGCCCGGAAGATGTACCGGGCATCGTCAAAGAGCTCAAAAGCGGTACGAAGTACAGTCCTGAAAAAGCGGAAACGGTTCTTGCCGCCACCCTGCTCGAGAGCAATCTCAATAAGACGGGTCAGGTGGTTTTTTCACCACAGGAACCGGGGAACGGGATCAGGGCTGCGCTGAACATGCCGCCGGAGGATGTCATCAACAGTATCAACGAATCTCGACTGCGTGGGCGCGGCGGTGCAGGCTTTCCCACAGGAATGAAGTGGAATTTCTGCAGAAAATCGAAAGGTGAAAATCACTACGTGATCTGCAATGCGGATGAAGGAGAACCCGGTACCTTCAAGGACAGAGTCATCCTGACCGAGGCAGCGGACCTTGTTTTTGAAGGCATGACCATTGCAGGATATGCTGTTGGGGCATCGCAGGGCTTCATGTACCTGAGAGGAGAATTTCAGTACCTTCTCAGCTCCCTGGAGCAGGTGCTCAGCCGGCGAAGGCACATCGGCCTCCTCGGAAAAAACATTGCCGGGAAGCAGGGATTCGACTTCGATATACGGATCCAGGTCGGTGCAGGAGCCTATATATGCGGAGAAGAATCCGCACTCATCGAATCGCTCGAAGGAAAACGGGGCGCTCCGCGCGATAGACCGCCGTTCCCGGTGACCCGCGGGTACATGAACCAGCCGAGCTCCGTCAACAATGTCGAAACATTCTGCTGTTCAGCCCGTATCATGGAAAAGGGCGCAGAGTGGTTTTCCAGGCTCGGCACCAAAGATTCGACCGGTACAAAATGCCTGAGCGTATCCGGCGACTGTGCGCACCCCGGGGTGTACGAGGTCGAATATGGAATTACGATCGACAATCTGCTGGATCTTGTGGGCGCGAAAGAAGCCCAGGCTGTGCAGGTGGGCGGACCGTCCGGAAGGTGCGTCGCACCGAAAGATTTCGGGCGAAGCATCAGCTTTGAAGACCTTCCTACCGGCGGCTCCGTGATCGTTTTCGGCAAGGAGCGGGACCTTCTCGAGATCGTCAGACAATTCACCGAATTCTTTGTAGAGGAGTCATGCGGCTGGTGCGCACCGTGCAGGGTTGGAACGACTCTCCTTTTACAGAAGCTTGAAAGGGTGATTGAGGGTAAAGGTTCACGGCTGGACCTCGAGGAGCTCGAGAGTCTCGGCAATACGGTGGAGAAGATGAGCCGCTGCGGTCTCGGCCAGACTGCTGCAAACCCCATTCTGACGACATTGAAGAATTTTCATTCGCTGTACACGGCAAAAGCAACATCCGGTGAGTTTATTCCACCGTTCGACTATGAAAAAGCGCTTGCGGCGGGAATCCAGATTGCAGGGAGAGAACCTGTGGTGGAAGAGGAGGAATGATGAAAGAACAAAAGATCACAATAATCATCGACGGTAAAGAAATCGAGGCGGTTTTCGGCCAGTCTATCATGCAGGCGGCCGATGCAGCGGGAATCTATATCCCGCGCCTCTGCTATCACAAAGACCTGATTCCGGCCGGACACTGTCGGGTATGCACGGTAAAAGTCAATGGAAAACCGACAAATGCCTGTTCAATGCCTGCTGCAGACGGCATGGTCATTGAAAATGAAACTCCCGAATTGAACGAGGAGCGTCGGCATATAATAGAGATGCTCTTTGTGGAAGGGAATCACTTCTGCCCGTTCTGCGAAAAGAGCGGAGACTGCGAACTGCAGGCGCTTGCGTATCGATTGGGCATGCTCACCCCGAGATACACGTATCAGTACAAGCATGTCGAAGTCGATGCAACACATCCGGATGTCTACATCGATCGTGAGCGCTGTGTTCTCTGCGGCAGATGCGTGCGGGCATCGCGTGATATCGACGGGAAGGACGTGTTCGGATTTGTCGGACGCGGTATAAACAAGCGAATTGCCGTGAATTCAAAGGGTGACCGATTATCCGATACAGAGCTTGCGGCAGCCGACAAAGCGGCTTCAATCTGCCCGACCGGCTGTATCGTCATCAAACGTGTCGGCTATGCCAAGCCGTTCGGCACACGGTTGTATGACACGCAACCCATCGGCTCGGATATTCAGAAGACTCCGTAAAAAATCTTAATTCTGAGGAAGGAAAAATGGCCAAACCAAAAGTAGCGACAACACATATGACGGGGTGCTTTGGCTGTCACATGTCTCTCCTCGATATCGATGAAAAGATACTCGATCTGATTGAGCTTGTGGATTTCGACAAATCACCCATAGACGATATAAAGCAGTTTACGGGCACTGTTGATATCGGCCTGATCGAGGGAGGATGCTCCACTCAGGAAAATGTTGAAGTGCTTCGTTCTTTTCGCAAGCACTGCAAAATTCTTATAGCAGTCGGAGAATGCGCCAATACCGGAGGTGTTCCACACCTGCGCAACATGATTCCCCTCAAAGAGTGCATGGAGGAAGCGTATCTCAACGGTCCGTCCGTCGTCGACGGCGTCATACCGAACGATCCCGATATTCCGCTCATTCTGGACAAGGTCTATCCCGTCCACGAAGTGGTAAAGATCGACTACTGGCTGCCGGGCTGTCCTCCCAGAGCGGAAACTTTCTGGGCCGCATTAACGGCTCTGCTTAAAGGCGAAGAACCGAAGCTGCCGTACGAGCTCATCAAATACGATTAATTTCATGGAGGCGTTTAAATATGGCTTCTGAGACAAAAGCACGAAAGATCGTCATCAATCCGGTGACACGGATTGAAGGACATGCCAAGGTAACAATAAGGCTTGATGAAAACGGGAAAGTCGACAGGGCGAGGATGCATATTGTGGAGTTTCGCGGTTTTGAACGCTTTGTGCGCGGTCGTCTTTATTGGGAAGCACCGGTCATCGTACAGCGTCTGTGCGGGATATGTCCGGTCAGCCACCTGCTCTGCGCATCGAAGGCAATGGATGTCATCGTCGGAGCGGATAGACTGACACCGACCGCTGAGAAGATGAGGAGGCTTTTGCACATGGGGCAGGTGTACCAGTCCCATTCACTGCATTTCTTCCACCTCAGCGCACCCGATCTGCTCCTCGGGTACGATGCAGACCCTGTAATCAGGAACGTCATCGGACTTGCAAAGAAGAACACAGATCTCGCCGTGCAGGCGGTTATGATGCGGAAGTACGGCCAGGAAGTGATCAAAGCAACCGCAGGCAAGAAGATACACGGCAACGGATCGATTCCCGGCGGCATGAATAAGAACCTGTCGATCGAAGAACGGGATGCCCTGCTCGAGGATGTCGACCGGATGATCGACTGGGCACAGGGTGGTCTTGATCTATACAAGAAACTTTACCGCGACGACACCGCTCGTCTGAGCAAGCTCGGCTCATTTGAGTCGAATTTTGTCAGTATCGTCCGGGAGGATGGAGCGCTCGACATGTATGACGGCAAGCTCAGGGCGAAAGATCCTGACGGCAACCTGATTTTCGATATGGTCGAGCCGAAAGACTATTTAAAGTACATACGGGAAGGGGTGAGAAACTGGAGCTACATGAAATTCCCGTTCATTTACTCGCTCGGTCAGGAGAAGGGCTGGTACCGCGTCGGTCCGCTCGCACGGCTGAACAACTGCGATTTCATCACGACCCCGAAGGCCGAGAAGGAGCGTCGGGAGTTTATGGAGCTCGGAGGCGGCAGGCCTGTCCATTCAACCATGGCCTATCACTGGGCACGGCTGATTGAAACCCTGTATGCGGCTGAAAGAATAAAGGAGCTTCTGAACGATCCGGACCTGCAGGGAGATGATCTCGTCGTGAGCGGCGAAAGGAGAAACGAGGGAATAGCCATCATCGAGGCGCCGAGGGGCACCCTGTTCCATCACTATCGGGTGGATGACACGGATCAGATCACCATGGCGAATCTCATCGTTTCGACCACGAGCAACAATCAGCCGATGAATGAGGCGGTGCGCGTCGTTGCAGAGGATCATATTGCCGGTAGAGAGGTTACGGAACCGCTGTTGAACCTCGTTGAGGTTGCGATACGGGCCTATGACCCCTGCCTGAGCTGTGCCACCCATGCAATCGGTCGGATGCCTCTTATCGTGACCCTGGAAGACGAAGGCGGCGCCGTGATCGATAGAAAAGTGCGGGATTGACCGGGTGGACTGTAAATCTGTGCTGATATACGGATACGGGAACCCGGGACGTCAGGACGACGGCCTGGGCCCGGCGATGGTAGAGCAGATAGAGCGTCTCGGCTTCGGCTTTGTGGAGACGGATGCGAACTATCAGCTGAGTATTGAGGATGCCGCTGAAATGGCGGCGCACGACTTTGTCGTTCTCATAGATACGACGGTTCAGGATGTCGACTGTTTTTCAATCCGTAAGGTGCTGCCTGCTTCCGCTATCACCTTCACCAGTCATCTTGTCGACCCTGAATCCATCGTGGCCCTGTGCGATGATGCATTCGGCAGGGTGCCCGATGTATGGATTATTGGCATCAGGGGATACGAGTTCGAGTTCACAGAGGGCTTTACCGAAAGGGCACAGAAGAACTACCGGAAGGCGTTTGTTTTTATAACTCAACTATTACGTATATATGGGGAAAGAATTATGGCGACCACGAAAAACGAGGAAAAAACAGTATTAATTATTGATGACGATGCCGATATCAGGGCCTCGATACGGATAGTGTTGGAGGCTGCCGGTTTTTCAGTCGGAGAGGCGGGGGACGGAGAAGAGGGCTTGAAAGTCGCCCAGAAGGTCAATCCGGAGGCAGTCATTGTCGATCTGATGATGGAAACGGTCGATGCGGGCAGCAGGGTATCGGCAAAGCTGAAAGAATCTGGGTTCAAGGGACCGATCTACCTGCTCAGCGCTGCCGGGGATACGGTCCGCTACAACATCGATGCCAAGGACCTCGGCCTCGACGGTATTTTCCAGAAGCCGATCAACCACGAGGTCCTCATCAGCACGCTGAAGACGAAGCTCAATATCAAATAATCCCGCCGCTTTGGGAAACCGGGGCTTTGAAAAAACAGGCAATCGATTTGACTCTGTGTATATCGTGGGCCCGGCTCCTTTTTTCACATCGGGTATGAAGGCCGGGTTCGGGTAATCGGTACGGACGTGTGGCGAAGGTTTTTCGAGCCCCGCAGCTCTTCCCATATCCCGCATCACTATTACGAAACAAAAGCAGAACCTGAAAACTTTCAATCGCAAATTTGTTTTTTCACGTAAAATCGTATGTCGATGCAACAATAAACCCAAATCATAAATTTATTTTCTTGTATTTATTTACCAGGTGCGTACAATTATGAGTAATCACTCTTTTCAAGGAGGTGTACCATGAAGTTCAAAACATTCATCGTCATTTTTATCGCACTGGCAATGATTTTTTCAGTGCAGGCCGTCTTTGCCGGCGGCAAGAAGAAAGAGGAGGCTGCTCCCGCAGCAGCTCCTGCCGAGGAAAAGGCCGCACCGGCCGAAAAGGAGAAGGCTCCTGAAAAAAAGGAGGCTCCCGTACCAGCGCAGGTACTGGTATTCGGCAGCAGCGGCGATGCAGCCCGGTTGGATCCTGGAGATGTGACGGACGGAGAGTCCATCCAGAGAATGGACAACATTTTTGAAGGCCTGGTTGAATACAAGGAAGGCTCCACAGAAATACAACCGGCCCTGGCTACTTCATGGGAAACGTCTGCAGACGGCAAAGAAATTACCTTTCACCTGAGGAAGGGAGTAAAGTTCCACGACGGGACCGATTTCAATGCAGATGCCGTTGTATTCTCCTTTGCCAGACAGTACGATCCGCACCATCCCTACCATCAGTACGGAGAATGGGCATACTGGGGATATATGTTCTATGATGTGGACAGAATGGAGAAGATCGACGATTATACGGTAAAACTGGTGCTTAAGAATGTCAATGCTTCGATAATGACAAGCCTCGCAATGTTCACAACGGCTATTGTAAGCCCGACCAATGCCGAGAAATACAAGGGCGATGCCTTCAAGCATCCCTGCGGGACAGGCCCCTTCAAATTCGTCGAATGGGTAAAGGATGACCACATCACCCTCGAGGCGAACGACAACTATTGGCGGAAAAGGCCCAAACTCGACAAGTTGATCTTCAAGGTTATCCCCGATCCTTCCGCCAGGCTTCTGGCGCTGGAGGTCGGCGAAGTCCAGGGCATAGAATATCCGAATCCTGCCGATTTCGAACGAATAAAATCCAATAAAAATCTCAAACTGCTTACAGCTCCGGGAATGAATATCGGATACATGGCCATGAATGCCGGGTACGGATATAACGACGCCAATGAAAACGGCATACGCGATGCGGATGAACCGCTTGTCAAGACTCCCGGATATTATGAGCCCCTTACCAAGAAAAAGGTGAGACAGGCTATCAACTACGCTATTGATAAAAAGTCAATCGTGGATAATATCTACATGGGAACCGCAATAGTGGCAAAGAACGGAATGCCGCCGTTTATGCTTGGATACAACAATGATATCAAGGATTATCCCTACGACCCCCAAAAGGCAAAACAGCTTCTTGCGGAAGCCGGGTATCCGAACGGATTTGAAGTTACCCTGTACGTCATGCCGGTATCACGACCCTATATGTTCGACCCACCGAAGATCGGAGAAGCGATTCAGAGTTATCTTGCTGCCGTCGGCATCAAGGTGAAATTCTACCAGGTGGACTGGGGGACCTATCTGCAGGAAACTGAGGCCGGAAAGCATCAGATGTGTCTTCTCGGATGGACAGGCGACAACGGCGACCCCGATAATTTTATGAACGTCCTGTACGGCGCAAACGCCTGTTCGATAGGGAAAGCCGGCAACTACGGCTTCTATACCGACGAAAAAACCCAGGAGCTTCTTACCGCGGCGCTGCAGACCTACGATGTGAAGAAAAGGGCAGAGTACTATAAGGAAGCGCAGGTACGAATACATGAAAGTGCGAACTGGGTATATATCGCTCATTCCAATCAGAATGTGGTGTTCAGGTCGAATGTGCAGGGATATGTGCTGCATCCCACATCGAGAAAGTTCTTCTACCCTGTGTGGATAAAGTAAGATAACCGTACTGTGCATAATCTATTCGCCGGCAAAGGGGACGCTGTCCTTTTGCCGGTGAAATTATGAATGAGAGGCCTCATCCGAAGATAAAAAATGTGTCCGGGAGGGCACTTTTTTTTATTAAAAGTATTGATGAGAGACAGCTTTAAAAAATGGACTGAATAAGACTGGTGTCGATACATGAAATGGTATATTACAAAGCGCCTGCTCATGCTTGTGCCCGTACTGCTGGGAGTTTCAATTCTTTCATTTTCCCTGATTCAACTCGCACCTGGAGACCCTGCAATAACGATGGCGGGCGAGCACGCATCACCACAAACAATCAATGCAATAAGAGAAAAATACGGACTGGATAAACCGATTACAACCCAGTACTGGATCTGGCTGAAAAAAGTCCTGCACGGCGATATGGGACGCTCCATCGTTTCCAACGAATACGTTATGAAAGAAATACTTCATAGATTTCCCAATACCGTTGAGCTTACCTTCTGTGCAATGGCGATCGCCATACTTGTCGGTTCTTTGGCCGGAATCGTCTCAGCTTCCAGGCAGTACTCTGTTCTCGATTATTCAACAATGGGAGTCGCTCTCTTCGGGGTCTCAATGCCCGTTTTCTGGCTTGGAATTATGCTCATGATGATTTTCGGCGTGTTTCTACGGTGGCTCCCCATAGGCGGTCGCATCGATTCGCTTATTCCCTTCAAACGAATCACCGGTTTCTATCTGCTTGACAGCATCATTACATGGAACGGCCCTGCTTTTATAAGTACTATCCGATATTTAATCCTGCCCTCCGTCGCTCTCGGCACCATCCCCATGGCGACGATCGCCAGAGTGACCAGGTCGAGTATGCTGGAGGTATTGAGGCAGGATTTCATACGTACCGAGCGTGCAAAAGGATTATCCGAACGTCTGGTCATCTATAAACACGCGGCGAGAAATGCATTGCTTCCCGTCATTACGGTTATCGGATTGAATTTCGGTTTGCTTCTTGCCGGTGCTATTCTCACAGAAACAGTCTTCTCCTGGCCCGGAATAGGAAGATACGTGATAAACGCAGTACGCATGCGTGATTATCCCGCTGTGCAGGGGTGCGTACTGTTCTTTGCTTTTATGTTCGTCATCGTTAATCTGATTACGGACATACTCTATGTATTCATCGATCCGAGAATTAAATACAGGTAGACCCAACGCCATGGAAAAAAAGAAAGAAACCAGAACAGCAGAAGTAATTAGACGGCTGAGATACAACAAGTCGGCGACGTTCGGTCTGGTCATCCTCATTATTCTGATCATGTGTGCTATCTTCGCAAACGTAATTGCTCCCAATAACCCGATCCCCTCACCGCCGGATCTAGCCAATAAGTTAAAGCCCGGGTTCTGGAGCGCACAGGGCCTGAAGGGCAAACCGCTCGGAACCGATGCCCTCGGACGGTGCGTTCTCAGCAGAATAATCTACGGAACCAGGGTCAGCTTGAGCGCCGGTTTTGTTGCCGTCGGAATCGCCATGATCCTCGGCATTACCTTTGG
The DNA here is from genome assembly GCA_964521865.1 of uncultured Spirochaetota bacterium. Taxonomy (GTDB): domain Bacteria; phylum Spirochaetota; class B62-G9; order B62-G9; family DRHN01; genus CAYSRJ01. Next base: position 207,223 of record CAZFTJ010000003.1, read on the forward strand.
AACAATTGCGGGTTATTTCGGAGGATGGGTCGATGCAACGATAATGAGACTGGTGGATATTATGTTTGCATTCCCCGCGCTGCTTCTGGCAATCGTAATTGTCACCATTATAGGCCAGGGTCTGAGCAAAGCGATGATCGCCATCGGCATTGTGTACACCCCGCAGATGGCGCGAATTATCAGAAGCTCGGTACTCTATATCAAGGAAATGGAGTACATAGAAGTGCAGACAGCGCTGGGATCGCGAAGCCTGCGGATTATTTTTCGTCATGTTCTGCCGAACAGCGTTGCTCCGGTAATCGTATACGGAACCCTGATGCTGGCGACCGCAATTCTTGACTGTGCGGCTCTGGGTTTTTTAGGCCTGGGAGCCCAGCCTCCCACACCCGAATGGGGTGCGATGCTCTCAAAAAGCTACTCCTATATAGTGAGCGGTGCATGGTGGGCGGCAACTTTTCCCGGAATCGCCATCCTCCTTTCAGTGCTCGGACTCAACCTGCTGGGAGACGGTTTGCGGGATATTCTTGACCCGAGATTGAAAACATAGAACAGATCATGAAAGAGCTACTGAACGTAAAAAACCTGAACACCTCCTTCTTTACACATGAGGGAACGGCAAAAGCTGTGGACAGGGTCAGTTTCACCATCAAACAGGGAGAAACGCTTGGACTTGTCGGAGAATCCGGATGCGGAAAAAGCGTTACCGCTCTCTCAATAATGAGGCTGGTTCAGCATCCTCCCGGTAAGATTCTGGGAGGAGAAATTATTTTTAAGGGGAAGAACCTCCTGGATCTGTCGGAGAAAGAAATGAGAAAGGTACGGGGAAAAAAAATTTCCATGATTTTCCAGGAGCCCATGACGTCGCTGGACCCCGTATTCACCATCGGTCATGAAATAATGGAATCCATCAGACTGCATCAGGGATTAAATAAGGCGCAGGCAAAAAAAGAGGCAATAAAAACTCTTTCAATTGTCGGGATACCGGATGCAGAAAAAAGGATAAACTGCTACCCGCATGAGCTTTCCGGCGGAATGCGGCAGAGAGCGATGATCGCAATGGCACTGGCGTGCAACCCGGCACTGCTCATTGCCGATGAACCCACAACTGCGCTTGATGTCACCATTCAGGCGCAGATCCTGAGATTGATCAATGAAATGAAGGATAGGTTCAACGCTTCGGTACTGCTGATAACACATGATCTGGGGGTGATTGCCCAAATGTGTGATGATGTTGCAGTGATGTATGCGGGGAATATTGTTGAGTATACCGATGTGGACACGCTGTTCGGCAATCCGCTGCATCCCTACACCATGGGACTTAATAAATCCATACCAAGGCTCGATGTAAATACGAAACGGCTCGAAACAATAAAAGGCCTGGTGCCGAATCTCCTTGCCATACCCTCAGGATGCTCGTTTCATCCAAGGTGCAATTTCTGCTTTGAAAAATGTGTTACCGAACCTCCCGAATTAAAGAAGATCGATTCCAATCATCTTGTAAAATGCTATTTGTATTAAGGGGACCGTCGGATTGGAAAAATTGATTGAAGTAAAAAATCTGAAAAAATGGTTTTGGACGGGGAAAAAAGGACCGATGGGAAAAGAGGCTGTGAGGGCCGTCGATGACGTCAGCTTCTCTATAGAAAGACGGGAAGTTCTCGGGCTCGTCGGCGAATCGGGCTGCGGGAAGACAACGTGCGGGAAAGTAATCCTGAAAATATTGGAACCGACCGACGGCAGCATTTTTTTTAACGGAAGAGAAATAACTCATTTGAAAAAAAGGGAGATGATGCCGATCAGGCGCAGGATGATGGTCATTTATCAAGACCCCTTTGGCTCTCTCGATCCGAGAATGACGATCAAATCGACAATAGCCGAGCCAATGGCAGTACATAATTGTGTGCCGAAAAAAAAGCGGGAAGAAAAGGTAATAGAAATTATGGAAAAGGTCGGGCTCACACCCGATCAGAGGTTTCGATATCCCCATGAGTTCAGCGGGGGCCAGAGACAGCGAATCGGAATTGCACGGGCTCTGGCAATAAACCCGGATTTTATTGTTGCAGATGAATCGGTCTCGGCCCTGGACGTTTCTATTCAGGCTCAGATCATAAATTTATTGCACGATCTGCAGGAGGAATTCGGGATAACCCTTCTCTTTATAGCACACGATTTGAGTGTCATAAAACACATAAGCGACCGCATTGCTGTTATGTACCTGGGCACGATCGTTGAAAAGGCTTCCAAAAAAGTCATCTTTGACGACCCGAAACACCCGTATACCAGAGCGCTCCTTTCGGCAATACCCGTCCCCAACCCGAGGCTCAAAAAAAAGGGTGAAATTTTAACGGGCGATGTTCCAAGCCCGGTCAACCCCCCTTCGGGATGCAGGTTTCATCCGAGATGCCCGTACAAGATGGATATATGCGACAAAAAAGTACCGGAGTTGAAGGAAATAACTCCGAATCAGTTTGTGGCGTGTTTCCTGTATGCCTGAACCAGGACCGGTAGCCCGCATTTAAGGTTTGACAAGCATTGGGACGGCTAATTCCTCGGCCTTGTCTTTCCCGAAAAGAAGCTCCACCAGCGTGAGCGCGAATTCGATCGCCGTTCCCGGCCCGCGGCTCGTCACACAGTTTCCGTCGATAACGACCCGCGAATCGACCTCCTCCCTGTTCTCAAGGACATTACTGAAATCCGGATGACCCGTTGCCCTGCGTCCCTTCAAAAGCCCGTGGTGCCGGAGCACGACCACCGGAGCCGCGCAAATCGCCGCGAACAGCCTGCCCTCGTCCGCCTGGCGCTTCAATAGAATTAAAAGCTCTTTTGAATCTCTCAGATGCTCTGCTCCGGGCATCCCGCCCGGGAGGGCGATGCAGTCGTAGATTTCGCCCGTGCAGTCCGTTATACGAGCATCGGCAAAAATCTTTACACCGCGCGATGCCGTGATCAGGAGGTCGCCCACCGATGCAACGGTGACCTCAGCCCCCGCCCTGCGAAGCACATCGATAATGCATACGGCCTCTATTTCCTCGCTGCCGTCTGCGATCGGCACGAGAATCTTTTTAGACATCTGTTTCTCCTCCGACGATTATATTTTCAGGTAACGCGTTATTTTCTATGCAATTACATTTTAAGCCTTTCGTGATGGAGTATCTTTCAGTACAAAGACAGTACGGCACAAACCTCCAGTGTGTGAGCACCCGTGCGGCACAGTTGCAATCAAAGAGGAACGAACGTACGGATTCGGCGACTCCGAGCTCTACAAAGCATGTGTCCACACCCCGAGACTCCGCAATGACGGACCGCATATATTAACCCAATACCGTCTCCTCAATTTCTTTCAGCTGGTCGCTGTACAGCAGGGCGATGTTGGCCCCGTAATCCGCGACGAGGCGGAGTATATTCCTCGGGCTTCCAGGTTCATCATACCCGTTTATCCTGTCGCCTGCATCGCCGAGACCGGGTAAAATGTATGCGAGTCTGTTCAGCACAGGGTCCATCCAGATTGTATATACATGAACGTTCTCGACAGCCCGGATTATACGAAGCGCACCCTTCAACACCGAAATGACGTTGAAAAAATTGATCGAGCGCGGCTTTATACCCTGATCGAGAAGGTACTTGACGATAGTCACCAGGCTTCCACCCGTCGCATTCATGGGATCGGCGAAAAAAAGGTCTTTTCCGTCGAGCGCTGCAGTATCGAAGTACGATCGCTCCAGGTTGAGAATATACTCCATATTATGCTCCTCCTTCGAGTCGTCTCGCGCTATCTTGAAGAGTGCGAAGGGTGTAAGGTAGTTATGGGACGAATATTCCTGAATTTCTTTCGACATGATCATCGAAGGAAGAAGCGCTCCCCTGAGCATAACGCACATTACACTCTGTTCAACACGGCTATCGATATCCGGAATTTTATGGACCGCATAGTTTGCAACCGGCACTTCGACGGGAGTCTTCACCACGATATAGTTTTTTTTCTTGTGCTTCACGTTCCCGAATGCAAAGTTGAACAAGAGCTCGTATGCGCGTTGAATATAGTAGATGAATTCGGGGCGTTCGGTTTTCTCATCGCGAAGCTTTGCAATAAGGCGCGAAGCCTCACCGTGTATGGATTCATGCGTCTCAAATGAGTACACGTGTATACGATCCTCTCTGCTGATTATCTCCTGCATCATATCTCCCATTCTGTTATACAGATCGATGAGCTCGGTGATCGACTTCTCTCTCCTCTGCAGCACCCGCACGTTGGAGAGAACCTGAAAAACGGAGATCGCCTGCTCATACATCCCGTTGACCTGTTCTATATTTCCCCTGTCCTGCTCGGTGAGGTATCCGTCCAGATCTTTTGCTTTGAGAATCACATGGTCCATGTTTTTCTCCTCGTGTTTTCCAGATTGTACAGGAGAAACGAAGCACGGTCAATACGAAAGTACACATCCGCGGAAGACGGTATTGCATGCACATACGGAACACCGGATTTCAATAAAACAATGTCAATTGTACTTGCATAATTCATATATTTGGTATACGGTGATACATCATAAGAGGTTGTACATTTAATTAATCCATGAGAGGAGGCTGGTACATGAATATCAAACAAAAGTCACTGATGTGCGCTGTTGTTGCAGTGCTCTTTGTCGCTGGTCTGTTTGCGGCGCCTGGAACGGCCCAGGCGAAGCTTAAAGGCAGTGTTGCCGTTGTGCTCGATGTCGGCGGACGCGGGGATTTGTCCTTTAACGACATGGGGTTCAAAGGCACAGACAAGGCGGCTGAGGATTTCGGCTTGAAGATGGTGGAGATTCAGAGCGCCTCGGCAGCCGATTATCTTCCCAATGTTCGAAATGCGGCCAGGTCGGGCAGATTCGATCTTGTCATTGCGGTCGGGTTTCTGCTGACCGACGCGGTCTCAACGGTTGCGAAGGAGTTTCCAGATCAGAAGTTTATGATAATCGATTCGGTGGTCGATTCACCGAATGTAATGTCCATCGTCTTCAAGGAAAACGAAGGCTCCGCCCTCGTCGGAGCGCTCGCAGCAATGACCGCGGCCCATTACGGCTACCCCTATGTCGGGTGTGTGCTCGGTATTGAAATTCCGGTACTGTACCATTTCGAAGCCGGTTTCAGGTACGGCATCGACTGGGGTAACAAGAGGTACGCACAGGTCAAGGGAAAAAATCCGAATATAGGGCTTCTGTACACCTATACGGGCACTTTTGACGATATCGCAAAGGGAAAAGAGGCATCCAAGGCGATGCTCGCCCAGGGAGCCGGACTTATTTACAATGTAGCCGGACCGCTTGGCATAGGCGACCTGCAGGCCGTTACCGAAGCGATAGAGGCGAAGGGAAAAGAGGCGGGCCCGCCTTTTATGATCGGTGTGGATGCGAATCAGGACTGGATGGGAGACGGCCACCGGGTTCTTGCCAGCATGCTGAAGCGGGTCGACAACGGCTGCTACAGTGCTGTCAAGGCAGTTGTCGACGGCACTTTCAAAGGAGGGCTCGTTGTCATGGGCCTCGATTCAAAAGGTGTTGCCATGAGCAAGTATGAAGACCTCGACACATTCATGGAGTTCGGTATTGAGTCGAAAAAGATCACCGAACAGGACAAGGGAAGAATAACTTCCAACTGGAAGCGTATGCGAAACGATCTTCCGGAATTCATCTGGCGGGCGGTTGACGATCTGGAAAAGCAGATTATTTCCGGGCAGGTCAGCGTTCCGACGGCGAACACGCTCGAGGAGATGAAATCCGTCAGAACGAAGTATCCGCTAAAACGATAAACTCCGGAAACTACGGGGGCAGCAATGCTGCCCCCTTTCCCTGTTCACCAAAACGTCCTGTGTAGAATCGGCCTCCCCACACCTCAAAGGAATAAATTGGACGTGAAAATCCTGCACCTCATCATGCAGGATACACAGCGCATAGAAGTATGAGGGGAAAATATAGGGCAAAGGACAAATAACCTCGAATGAAGGATTGGAAGAGGGCTGCGCTCGAACGGACCGAAGAGCTGAGAAAATCGATCACTGCGGGAGTTATCGGTTTCTGCGTGGGCGCTCTCATCATACTGGCATACGGGTACAATCCCCTGAGCGCATATACTGCCCTTCTCAGCGGCGCCTTCGGCGACCTGTACGGGTTTTCGGAGTCCATCGCAAACGCCACTCCACTGATACTCACCGCCCTCACTTTTGCAGTTGGATTCAGAGGCGGCATGTTCAATATCGGGGCCGAAGGCCAGCTGTACCTGGGGGCGCTTGCTGCCGTTTCCGTAACCCTGCTGCGACTGCCGCCTGCAGTTGCCTTTGTGTCGAGTATTTTTGCAGCAGCTCTTGCCGGTGTAATCTGGAGTATGCCTGTTGCGGTTTTGAAGGCGACCAGAGGGGTCCACGAAGTTATATCCACAATAATGCTCAACTGGGTTGCCCATTTTTTTTCCTTCTACCTTATCTCCACAGTACTTGTCGACCCCCAGAGAGCCGAGAAAACCGTCAGCATTGCCGAAGGCGCACGTTTCGCCCTGCTCGTGCCGGGAACCAGTCTCAGCTTCGGCATCTTGGTCTCACTTGCTGCGGCAGCTCTTGTATGGCTGCTTCTCTGGCGGACGGTCATCGGCTTTGATATACGGGCTATGGGCTACAATCAGAATGCCGCCAGGTATGCGGGTATCGAAAAATGGAGGGTGATACTTTCAGTATTCGTGATGGGTGGAATAACAGCCGGACTCGGAGGAGCTGTGCATGTGATGGGCCGTCCACCTACCTACGCGGTGTACAGCGGCATACCGGCAATTAGAAATCTCGGTTTCGACGGTCTCGCTGTAGCAATGATCGGAAGAAACCATCCGGCAGGCATCATCTTTGCCGCAATTTTTTTCGGCGGTTTGCTGGCCGGAGGGAGGATGATGCAGCTCTTCGCCCAGGTACCGCTCGAGATGGTTCGCGTACTGGAAGGAGTCGTCGTGCTCTTTCTCGCAATACCCGAGCTGTCACGAATATTCTCTTTTTTTAAAAGACTCAAAGCCCAAATCCCCTAAGACGGATACATGGAGGAATGGATGAGCCCGGCCTCCCTTTTCATCGGAATATTCACGGGGTCGCTTTATGCAATGGTCCCGATCACCCTCACTGCCACGGGAGAAACCGTCGGTGAATCGGCCGGATTATTCAATATCGGGCTCGAAGGCATAATCCTTCTCAGCGCTATGACGGGTGCTCTCGGCGCAGAGGCGTGGGGCGCTTTCATGGGCCTGGTAACCGGTCTTGCGACCGGATTCGCCATGGGCCTCATCTTCGGGCTGATCAACACCTACTTCAAAGGCGTACAGCTTATTACGGGAGTCGGAATCAATCTCGCCGCCATCGGCATGGTATCTTTCTGGCTCATACACCTCGGTGTTCCCGGGCACCATGCGGTACCCAAGGAAAGTCAACTGGTTGCAATTTCCACCGGAATCGGCAACATAAGTCCCATGATTCTTGTGACCATTGCACTGCCGGTTATCGTCTGGATCCTGCTCTTCAGGACGAAACTCGGCCTGAAAATCAGGGCGGTGGGGGAGAATCCGCAGGCAGCGGATGTTGCGGGCATCAATGTGCACCTGCTCAGACTTTTTTCTACGGCTTCAGGGGCATCCCTCGCCGGACTTGCAGGCGCCTATATCAGCGTGGCGTGGATGGGCTCCGTAACAAAGGGAATTTCAGCCGGCAGAGGCTTTATTGCGCTCGCAACCGTTGTTTTCAGCGGATTGAACCCGCTCCTGGTTCTTTTAGGCGGCTTTATTTTCGGATTTTTCGATAATCTTGCGGTGTGGATATCCACTATGCCCGCGGTTCAGAGCGTTGTTCCATGGCAGCTCGTTTCCATGGCCCCCTATATAGTGACACTGCTCATTGTGGCCGGTGTCATCGGCAGGGTCAGGTTTCCCGCTGCAATGGGAGCTCCGTATATGCGTGAATGAGGTCGAAAAGGAGTGCCGGGTTTATGGGTGATGACGCCATGCGTGACGATACCGATGTCATTTTACGGGGAGAGGGAATCTGCAAGGGATTTCCAGGTGTATGGGAGCATCTCATTCTCGATCACATCGACATCGATGTGCGGGTAGGTGAAATACATACGCTGCTCGGAGAAAACGGAGCCGGAAAAACCGTTATCGCAAACTGCCTCTCCGGATTTTATAGCCTCACCGAGGGGCAGATATACGTAAAAGGGCAACCGGTTCATCTGAAGTCTCCGAAAGACGGCCTCAAGCACCGCATAGGGATGGTACATCAGGAACTGGCTCTTGTCAAACCCTTTACCGTGGCCCAGAACATTGCGATCGGCCTGCCGGGGTACGATCTCTCCTTCCCCCTCCGTGATGTGGAAAGCAGGGTTCGTGAATTGTCGAAGAGATTCAATCTGCGTATCGATCCAACAGCGCGGATCGAGGACCTTTCCGCCGGAGAACAGCAGCGAGCCGAAATCATCAAGGTCCTGTACCATGATCCGGAGATTCTCATTCTCGATGAGCCGACATCGCTTATATCCGTGGATGCCCGGAACCTGTTTGAAGTACTCCGCAATATGGCGAAAATGGGATACGGCATACTGTTTATAACCCATAAGATCGAGGAAGCCCTCGAGATGGGCGACCGGGTTACCGTGCTCCGCCTCGGAAAGCTCATGGGAACCAGGGAATCTTCACGGACAGACAAAGAGGAGCTGGTAAGGCTCATGTTCGGAGAACACGAGCCGGCACAGCTCGAGCGAAAACCGGTGCGTTCGAAAAAGGTGGTGTTTGAAGTTCAGAACCTCGAAGCAGCCGGAATGGATGAAGAGCCTGCGCTCCGTGGTGTGTCTTTTTCCATCGCAGAAGGGGAAATTTTCGGTATTGCGGGAGTTTCGGGAAACGGCCAGAGTGAGCTCGCCGAGGTGTTGACAGGGCTGCGAAGAGCTACAGGCGGGAGGATGTTGATCGATGGAAAAGATTTTACGAACAGCTCGCCGGGAAAAATAATCGAGGCCGGGATCGCTCATATTCCCGAAAAGAGACGTGAGGTCGGCGTGATTGAAGCAATGACCGTCGCAGAGAACGTCGTCTTGAAGGATGTCAGGATCCCACCGTTTTCGAAACGCTCGTTTCTCAATGTTCCCTGTATTACAAACCATACGGAGGAAATCGTCGAGAGCTTCGGCGCCATTGTGTCGGACCTTTGGAAAACTCCGACCAGAATCCTATCAGGAGGAAACATACAGCGTCTCATACTGGGGAGGGAAACCTGGCGCAAACCCCGCTTCATCGTCGCCGCATACCCGACGCAGGGACTCGACGCAAAGGCGATCGAGCACACCTGGGAACTGTTTATGGAGCTGAGAAAAACGGGCACATCCTTCCTGCTGATTTCCGAAGATCTCGATGAGATAATGGCGCTGAGCGACCGCATCGCAGTTATGTCGCAGGGAAACATTATCAAAATACTCGACCACGCGAAAAGAGAAGAGATCGGCATGCTGATAGCCATAGGCCATTGATAGCACCGAGCAGTTATTCCCGCGCCGTTTGAAAAGGCCACATCTTGAGCCCGCCTTCAAGTATTCGAATATTCGTGAACCCCTGTGCCTTGAGAATAAGCGACGCCTGATAGGACCTGCTTCCAGTCTCGTCGATCAGTATAATACCACGGTCGCGGGGTATCTCATCTATTCTTCTCCTCAGGCTTTCGAGGGGAATGAGCTCGACTCCCGGAATTCGCTCCTCCTCGAATTCACGCGGAAGCCGCACGTCGATACAGGTGCAGGTCTTTTTTGCCTCTATAACTTCCCGTGCATCCATTGCCATGATTCCCTCAAACACACCGTCGAGCTTATTCTGCATGACATGTGCTGCGACAATAATACTGTCGATGGCCCTGGAGTATGAAGGCGCATACCCGAGATCGAGAGATGCAATATCGTCTATTATACCGTCATTGGCGATAACGGTCGACGCAACGTCAATCCTCTTGGCCACATCACCTTTGCCGACTATCTGAACCCCGAGCAGCTTCCTCGTTTTTTTATCACCAATCATCTTGACGTGTATCATCTGCGATTCAGGGATAAACTCATCCCTGTCGAAATCGGGAACATATACCGTCACCGGATGGAATCCCGCTTTACTGGCCTCTTGCTCGTTCAACCCCGTCTTCGCGATATGGAATTCAAAAACCCTGATAATGATTGTACCGGTAACGGCGGGGAAAATCGCTTTCTTTCCCGCCGCATTCGTACCGGCCACCCTCCCCTGCTTGTTTGCAATCGAACCGAGAGGAATATAACAGGGTTTTTTAGATACTGCATGAACCACCTCACAGCAGTCACCGGCTGCATAGATGGATGCATCGCTTGTCTGCAACCGCTCGTTAACGGCAATCGCACCCGTGGAGCCGATTTTCAGCCCGGCCTTTTTCGCAAGCGTAACACTCGGTACAAATCCTGTTGCAATAATAACGAGATCAGCCGGAAGGCGGAACCCGTCAAGCTGGACCGATTCAACACCTTCTGTTCCAATAAATTCCTGGACTTCGGTATTCGTTATAATTCGTACACCGTTGAGCTCCAGATGGTTGCGCACGAGGGCTCCCATTTCACGGTCGAGAAAGGGCAGAATCTCATGATCTTTCTCAACAATTGTTACACGCGCTCCGGATGCGGTCAGCGCTTCTGCGGTTTCAATGCCAATATTACCGCCTCCAAGCACAACGATATCCTTTGCAAGATTGTTGGTAAGGAAACGTTTTATTCTTTCGGAATCGGTTACACCGTGCAGCACGAAGATATTCTGCAATCCAATACCCCTGATATCGGGAAGAGACGGTCTGCTTCCAGTCGAGATAATAAGAATGTCGTAGGGTTCGGTAAAGACCCGTTCTGTGAGAATATCGCGGTAGTGTATTACCTTCTCTTCCCTGTCTATCTTTATCACTTCAGAGAGGTTCTTTATCTCTATACCCTTCACACTCCTGAAAAACTCCGTCGCATTCTCAAATCCAGAGTAGAACCCGAACAGCTCACGCTGCTGCTTCAGCTTTCCGGCGATATAGTACGGAAGTGCACATCCCGCATATGCAAGAAAATGGTCCTTTTCAAAAACGGTGATCTTTGCCTCCGGGTCGAGCCTCCGCGCACGTGAAGCCGCTTTCGGCCCCGCGGCGACGCCGCCTATGACAACGATTCGCTTTTTAAACCGTTTTTTCGATTCATCGACCTTTTCCGTTTCTGCAACACGAACCAGCGGAAGCGTAAAGATGAACGCAGTTCCTTCGTTCAGCCTGCTCTCAACCCGTATCGAGCCGCCGCATATCTCTATGATCTTTTTAACGATTGTAAGGCCGAACCCGGTCCCTTTTTTGTCGAAGAGACGTGCATTTTCGGCTCTAAAAAATTCTTCGAAAATTTTATCGCTCACTTCAGCGGGTATGCCGATACCGTTGTCTTCAACGCGTGTAACGATTTCACCCGTATCTTCGCTGTACTGTACAGTAAGTATGACGTGACCTTCGCGGGATGTATACTTTAGGGCATTCTCAAGGAGATTGTACACGGTATGTTTCAGTCCGACTCTGTTCCCCAGAACGATCAGGAGCTTGTTGGGAATATCACTGACAAAATGAATGCTCTTTTCCCTGATTTTTTCTCTCAACTCGTCCACCGCTTCGATACAAATTTCGGAAAAATCCACCTCCAGGAGCTCGACCTCGCCGCTTCGAAAGCGTTCGAGCTCCAGGATGTCCATGATAAGATCCTGCAGGTCCCTGCTCCCTCTCTTTATCGACTCCACAACACGAAGCTGTTTGTTGTTCAGCTTTCCTGCATACTCGCCGAGCAGGGTTTCTACACTGAAAATTATGGTCGCAATGGGAGATTTCAACTGATGAGCGCTGATCCTGAGATACTCCCTGCGGTCCCGAAGAAGCCGTTCGACCTCCTCCCTGTACCGCTGGACCTGCTTTTCAAGATCGTTTATTTTTTCTTCAGCAGACATAACTTTTTTTCCCTGTTTTGATTATGGATTTGATAATTTCGCAGCGGCAATAGTGCGAAAAACTTGTGCATTCATTGGCCGCAGGTCGGCTGAATTCACCATTTCACACATATCAGTCGAGGTCGAACGAAAAAAAGGAGGGAAGCGCCATGTGCACTCCCTTCTGCCCGCCTATTCTGTTCGTCAGGTCCCGCAATACCTTCTCTTCCCCCCGCACCACTATAACTTCCATGCAGTAATCATGCGTTATATGAACATGATTGGCAAAGTGTATAGACTGCTGATAGTGATGCTGAATTTCCGTGAGAGCCTCTGAAAGATTGTGCATATGATGATTATAAATTATGGTAATCGAGCCCATTACCTGCCCCGTTTTTTCGCTCTTTTCAAGAGATAGCTTTTCCCTTATGAGATCCCGAATAGCCTCACTGCGGTTGTGAAAACCGTGCGCAGCAATGAAGTCATCAAAGGATGAAAGCAGGTTTTTTTCCATGGATACACCAAACCGAATAAGCTCAGACATAAGACCGCTCCGCTGGTACTATGCTGTTGCAGCAATTGAATCGGCAGACGCCGGGCAGCTGCCGTACTCTCAATAATATTCAATTGCCCGTTTTTGGCAAGACAAGATTGTGCAGACGGCTAAGATTTTATATTGAAGATTCGACACTGCCGGAACCGATAAAGATACTGGTGCAGTACTGTCCTGCGGGAGTACAACTCACTCACTATAGGGACTCCCGTACATGTTAGGTACTCTGTAAATCAACATTAAAATTTTGATATTTTCCGCCTTCTGATGTATAATAATTACTGGTTTTATATATTAAAACAAGATAAAAATTATGAAGTTATTTTTTGCCCTTATTTTAGCTTTTATTGTTATTTCGATAATTATCATGACAGGCTGTGGAAACAGGGAAGATCTTCTTGAAAGCGCCAGAGTAACTCAGTCTGAAATTCCGGTTGTACTTACCGCCGACCCTTCCACTGACTGCCCCTGTGTGCCAGCCAACCCGGTCGTGGGCGTACGATTCTCAAAATCCATGGATACTGCCTCCGTTGAAAACGCGTTCTCATTGACGGTTTCCGGAGAGGCGTACATTTCTGGCGGCAGTTTCGAATGGCTTGATGAAAACAGAATGTTTATATACTACCCCGCATCGGGAAGTATTCCCCCTGGATCTCTGATAACCGCCCGAATTGAAGTTTCAGCCCAGTCAATAGACGGCATTCATCTATCGACTCCCTTTGAATGGTCCTTTACAACCGGATATAATTTTTACTCCGGCACGCCACTGGTACTGAGCATGCTGCCGCAGTCTTTTCAGGTTGTATTGCCGTCCGATTTCAAAATCGTCATCGAGTTTAATCGTCTCATGCTGCATACAACTGTTGAATCCTCCTTTCTCCTTGTTTCGGACAGTCCGGACGAAGGGTCCTGGTCCTCCGATAACGGCAGTTTCGCGTGGGAAAATACCGCTTCCGGTGAAAAGGTTACCTTTATTCCGGAACAGCTGCCGGGGAATAATCACGGGTATGCCGTGTATCTCAACAACCGCGGGATAGTATGCCGCGACCTGGCCGGCAACGCACTTTCCAACTTTGAATGTACGTTTTACACCGCGGATACGGCGATATACGTTTCGTATAGCGGTGGAGACGATGCAAACGAGGGTTTTCATAGAACCGTCCCGGTGCAGACCATAGGCAAGTCGTGGGAGAAGGCTAAAAGTTACGGATTTTCTCTGATCAAGGTTGAAGGCTCAGGAGGACCTGGCCCTGATTACACCGGATCATTCAGCGTCCCGAGCGGCGTGTCTATCGAGGGCGGCTGGAATCAGAGTTTTGACGAAAAAAACAGATACACCTATTCTACCACCATCAATTCAGGTTCTTCACAGCATACATTTATTTTATCGGGCGTTTCAGGATGTACTCTCGATAGCCTCAGTATCTGGGGAGGAGAGAGCACCGGAACAGAAGATACCGCCGTTTTTATCGAAAACAGCTCCAATATCTCAGTACAATACTCCAACATTCTGGGACCCAATCAAACCACCGCCACCCAGGGCTACGGAATCAAGATCGAAAACTCTTCGAACGTTATCCTTGACAGTAACGATGGTATATCCGGCGGGAGCACTCCATACAATGCGGGTGTATATGTGCTCGGCAGCTCCAAGAACGTTACAATTAAAAACAACATGGATATCATGGGCATCCAAGGTGGGGCGACCGGAATATCATACGGCATATTGCTGGGAACCGGAACAGGCCCCATTACCATCGAAAACAACAGCCTAATATCAGGAGGCTCTACATCGAACAAACCGACTTACGGAATATATATCGATTCCGGTGCCGATGTTGAAATAGCGGACAACGACTATATATCTGGCGGAACGACCTCCAACAGCGATACGTACGGCTTGTTCGTCAACAGCGGTGCTGATGTAAGAATATTCAGAAACCATATAATAGGAGGCACATCCACTCCGGCAGCTTCAAACATGGATTATGGATTATATGTTAAACAGGCAAATGAATGCATAGTATTCAACAACTTTATACGCGGATCGACAGATTCTTCAGACCTGAACAACGAATGCTACGGCGTGTATGCAAACGACACTGATATCGTATTGATAAATAATACCATCGGAAGCGGAGGCAGTCCATCGGGAATGACAAGTTCATATACCGTTTGTGTTTCCGATAACCCTTGGAATATCAACCCCTATATAGTGAACAATATTTTTCTCGAAGGTACGAACAATTTCAACGACGGACTACGTCTCATATATGGTACACCGCCGATTGCTTGTCGAATATTAAACAACTCATTCAGAAATGATAATATTGATCGTTACATCGACGGAAGCGGATTCAACGACACCTCAATCTCTGCTGTAAATTCTGAAATAAACATCTCCCCTACTCCCTCATCCAATGAAGAGTTCTCCTCATCTGATATTTCTTTCGTCGATGAGTCGACGACAGATTTTCATGTGAGCGGAATCTCCGCAGATACATCTTCAATTAAAGATAACGGCTATAAAACCCTCTCAACGCTACCGCTTTTTACAAGCAATCCGTCGCTGCTCGACGAGCTTCTCATCGACATAGACGGAAACACGAGAAACCCCGCAACAATCGACCGCGGTGCTCATGAGTTCAATCCATGACGGTGCAAAAGGCCGGTAGAAGCAATCGGAAACAGACGCACCGGACGGCTGGTAATTATGAAAGAAATCGAGATTAAATTCCCGGTCAAAGGCTTTACGATATACAGGAAAAGGCTGAACGATCAAAACGCCGTAAAAAAGGCCTCGTTTTTGGAAGACAACATCGTCTTTGACGATGAAACAGGTACATTGAAACGCGGAGGAAAGCTCCTTCGCCTCAGGAAAAGCGACCGTGTAACGCTCACCTTTAAGAACCCTGTGGAAAGATCTCGCTTCAAGGTAATGGACGAGCATGAAGTGGTGGTTTCCGACTTCGATGAAGCCGTCGCCATCCTCAATGCGCTCGGTTTTCACCGGGTTTTCCGCTACCAGAAAAAAAGGGATATATTCGAAACAGGCGGTGTGTACGTCCTTCTCGATGAAACGCCGATCGGCAATTTCATCGAAATCGAAGGCGAGAGGGAGCGCATCGCCGATACCGCACGCCTTCTCGGTTTGTCCATGGACGACGGCCTATCGGACAATTACAGAGAGCTTTATCAAAGGCACTGTAAAAAAGAGGGGATCGAGCCTTCGGATATGATCTTTTAATACCTTCCGATATTTTGCCGGATAAAACGATTATTCTTGAATAAAGTAGAAATTTGCAGGTTGTATGCTGCTGTTTTAAAATGTTGTATCTTCAGGCGACGACGAAATCCCGAGACACCGAGACGCGATAGCCGGTCTGGCAGGGGAAATGAGTTTCAACTGAGACGCAGGAAATTCAAAACGCGGTCACGCGGTGCTGCACCGATAAGCCGGTCCACCTCTTTTCCATCCCTGAACAGGATGAGGGTCGGAATACCCTGAACGCCGTGTCGTGCGGCAAGATCCGGGTTGTCATCGGAGTTGACCTTCGCGATTTTTATTCTTCCCGCGTAATTTCCGGCGATCTCGTTAAGCAGCGGTCCCATCATACTGCACGGCCCGCACCATGGTGCCCAGAAATCAACGGCGGTGGGAATTGTCTCTTCGAGCACCTCCCGTGCCAAATCCTGTTCCGATGTTATATCGACAGTCCGATCTGGAACAACGAGCTGAGCTTTACATTTACCGCAGCGCAGTATTGAAGACAGGAGGTCCAGCTGAACCCTGTTTTTCGCCCCGCAGCTTCTGCATTTTAAAAGAATTGTATTGCTCATCTTTTTCCGTTCTCAAAACGACTCTCTGCTGAACATAAGGTATTATTAAAAAAATAAAACGAAAAGTACAAACTGAAGCGGCAAAACGCCGGTATGATACCCATCAGAATGCGGACAAATGAGATTTAATGCCGTTCACCAGCGGCTTTATCCGGATGCAAATCGTCCGGATAACGTCCTGTTTCAGCCGTCCCGGATATAAATTGACATGAATAGTTGCGGGTTATATATTTGGTAAAAACTTCGGTATGTATATATGCTCAAAAAGTTTGCGCGTTTCGTCGTCCGATTGAGAGTACCCGTCATCATTTCCGTTATCGCGCTCACCGCTTTGCTTGGATTTTTTGCCACCAGAGTAAAGATGTCGTCAAATCTCATGGACCTCGCTCCGGAGAAAAGTCCCGAGCTTATCGCCCTGAAACAAAACCTACAGAAATTCGGTTCTTCAAGATTTGTCATGATAAGCGTAAAGTCGGATGACGCTTATTCGCTTTCCACTCTCACGAAGATAAAAAAAATATCGGATGAGATTGAAAAACTTCCGGAAGTAGAAGAGGTCCTCAATCCCCTCAATGCCACGGTTTTTAAGTATCTATTCGGAATGCTCGTGGTCAAAAAGAGCTTTCCCGGGGGCCAGATTCCCGAATCCAGAGAAAAAATACAGAAGCTCAAGCAGGAAATGCTTTCGGAGCCGATATTGAAAAATGTCGTGGTATCTGAAAACGGCGAATCTCTCGCTATCTATATCAAACTCAAAGACGATAAGGACCCGCAGTATTTCAGGGACGAGCTCATGAAAATTATCAATAAGTACAGCGGCCCTGAAAAATTTTATATGGCCGGAAGTCCGGTAATCGAAAGCTGGGTCAAAGACTATATGAAAAGAGATTTTGTCCGCCTCGCACTGCCGATTGTGCTTCTTGTCGTCGTTGTACTCTTTATCAACTTCAAATCGCTGCGGGGCGTCGTGCTTCCGATTTCCATCATGCTCGGCAGCATTATCTGGACCCTCGGCCTCATGGGAATATTCGGTAAATCGATTACCATGGTGGGGGTCATGCTGCCCACCCTCATCCTCGTCATATCGAGCTCATACAGTATTCATTTTCTCAACCAGTATTACAAGGATATCTTCGCTGATCAGCATAAGATACGTAATGTGGAAAGGGCAATTCTCCACATTGGGAAAACCATCTTTCTCGCCGCTCTTACCACTATTGCCGGTTTTGCGGCCCTTACGATCAACAGGATAAAGCCGATGATGGACCTCGGCGTCTTTGTTCTTATCGGAGTCTTTATCGCCATGCTGCTGAGCCTCACCTTTCTTCCCGGCGTCCTGTGCATAGTAAAAAAACCGAGGGCAGTGACATACGCATCGAGTGAGGGAAGCGCCATGAACCGCTTTTTCTGCAGGCTCGGTGAAGTGGTTATACTGCGGTGGAAGATCATCCTTGTCATTGCCATCATGATTGGCATATGGTCTGCGCTGGGGATTCACAACATTAAAATCGACACGAGCTGGAAGCGGTATTTTAAAAAAAATTCACAAATCCTCGTGAGCCAGGGCTTCATCAAGTCCAATTTCGGCAGTGTTTCAACGATAAACGTCAGTCTGACCACGGACGAAGGTTCTAACATAGATTTCAGAAACCTCAAAACCCTGCGGTACGCCGACAAAATAGAGCAGTGGATACGGAACCGACATCTCCTGGGGCCGACAAATTCGCTCGTTGGATACATAAAACGGGCGAACCAGCTTTTACACGATAACAATCCCGATGAATACCGGCTTCCCGACAATGATGCAGAGATGCTGAAGATCCTTCTCATGTTCAAGATGTCTAAATTCACAAAAAGTCTCGGCAATGTGATTACTCCCGATTTCAAGAATGCGAATATTGTAGTCAGAACCTCCGCCGCAAACGAAAAGGAGGTGACCATTCCCGATTTAAAGCGATTTGAAAAAAACTTCAGGGAGTTTATTAAAGAAAACCCTTTTGAGGGCATAACTGTTACTCTTTCCGGCGTCGACCTTATCTATGTATCGCTTATAGATTATCTCGTCCGGTCCCAGCTTACGAGTATTGCCATAAGCGTCGTCATCGTTTTTTTTATCATCGCATACACATTCAGGTCCTTTGTTTTCGGCCTCTTCGGGCTCATCCCGATTATCTTCGGCCTTCTTCTCAACTTCGGAGCAATGAGCTACTTCAACGTGCCGATGGATTTTATTACTTCGATGATCGCGAGTATCGCGGTGGGGCTCGGTGTCGACAACAGTATCCACTACCTGATACGATTTTCCAAGACAAAGCACACACTGCCGCTCAACGAGCGGATCAAACGCGCCCTGGTCAATTCCGGCATTCCCATATTTTTTACCTCATTCACACTGGTAGCTGGGTTCTGCGTTTTACTCTTCTCGAGCTTCAAGCCGATTCTGTACTTCGGCCTTTTGATTTCGGTTACCATGCTCGGCTGCCTTATCGGCGTTATTTTCATCCTGCCCGCTTTTATATACTTTATCAAACCGAAGGCGATAATAAAGGGGAGGATAAGCTAGACTACTTGCGGCTCTCTTTGTTGACAACATCGAGGTGGTGTCTGATTTCTTCGTTATGGGGCGCATATTTGAGGGCCTTTTTCAGATAACTTCTTGCCTGTGAGAGCGCACCAAGTTTATAGTGCACCCACCCGAGACTGTCCAGGTATGCCGGGTTTTCCCTGTCGAGTGAAACGGCTTTTTTGCATTCTTTCAGCGCCTCATTGAGATTCAGGTTCGATTCCGCGAAGATGTACCCGAGCGAGTTATGGGCGTTTGCATTAGAAGGATCGATCTCAATCGCCCGGTACAGGTTCATAACCGCCTCTTTGAATTTACCGATCCGATCGAGAATATAGCCGATAGCAGCATACGCGGGGGCGCTTTCGATCCCGCTTTTCACGATATCCTTGAACTGCGACAGCGCGGAGTCATAGTCCTCGAGTATTGTATAGATGTATCCGAGTATCATCTGGGTCTGGACCTTATGGATGTATGCGAGTTCTGAATTGATTACCTTTTGCAGGTAATCGATCGCCGCATCGTAGCGTTTGAGACGTGCGTAAGTAATGCCGAGAAAGTAATGTATCTCCGGATTGTCCTTATCCAGTGCAAAGGCATCTAGAAAGTGCTGCAGCGCCTGGTCGTGATCGGAGACTTTTAAATCCGCCCTGCCTGCTGTAATAAGCTGTTCGATATTTCCAGACTTTTTCATTGTCAGATGGTGAAAGCCGCCTGTTTAATAGAATAAATATCGTCCCACAGCCCGAGTATGTCAGTCATTCCCCGCCACTCGTTACCGGATTGCAGTTTCCACCTATTCCATGAGAGTAGTAATATTCCACCTCTTCAGCTTTTCCACAACATCAACCGCCGTTATATCCATGCGAAGCGGTGTTATCGACACGCTGTTGTCATGAACGGCCCGCACATCGGTACCGAGTTCATCGATTTCATGAACGAGCGAGCCTTCGATCCAGTAATACTTGTTCTTTTTCGGGTCTTCACGCTCAACGAGCGCATCGTCATAATCTCGCCGTCCCATGCGGGTTATCTCTATGCCCTTGACGTCCTCTATCTTAATGTTCGGAACATTCAGGTTTAAGATAATATTCCTGTCCAGGTTGCGCTCCACGATTCTGCCGAGCAGTTTCTTTGCGAAATGGGCAGCTGTTTTATAGTGCACCATTCGTCCGCTGTTGTCAATGGAAACTGCAATACCGGGGATATTGTGCGTGGTTGCCTGAAATGCCGCCGATACGGTGCCCGAATAAAACACATCTGTTCCCAAATTCAACCCGTTGTTGATTCCGGTTACCACCATATCGATCCTCTGCTTAATAATGCCCAATAGAGCGAGATGCACGGCGTCAACAGGCGTTCCATCGATTGCATAAACCCTCCCCTCCTCGATTACCTTCACCCGTAACGGGTCGTGCAGTGACATGGAATGACCGGCAGCGCTTCTCTCTCTGTCCGGAGCCACCACAAATACTCGATAGTCCGGCTCCAGATGTTCCTTGAGCGCCCATATGCCTCTGCTGTTTATGCCGTCGTCATTTGATATGAGAACATTCTTCATAAAAAAACACCTCCGGTTATTCTTACATCGTTCCCGGTACCGAATGACTGTTCCAGTGGTCCCGGCATCCATTTTTTCTGGTAAAAGGTAAAAGACAAAGCTCTAAAGAAAAGGGCAAGAAAATTAAAAAAAATTAATTTCCTTTTAATGGAGATTTAATCCTGATGCTTTATATATAAGTACATTGAGCCTAAAGCTCAAATAAAAAATTTTTTCCAGGAGGTGTTGTTATGACACTTAAAAAAAGATTCAAGATTGTTGCCGTGTCGATACTGGCGGGAAGTTTCGTTTTACTGAGTGTTGCAGGGTTGCAGGCTCAGGGCAGCAGGACAAAACAGACAGATACAAGCAACAAAGGATCGATTTATGCGGGCGAACACGAAAAAGGCACAGCGCAGGGAGATGCCGAGCTTGCCGGGCAGGCCAGGATAACCGCAGCTGATGCTGTAAAGGCAGCTTCAAATGCCTATCCCGGGTATACGACAGATAGGGTTGAAATCGAGAATGAGAATGGTTACCTTATCTACTCCGTAAAAATGCTCGATAAATCCGGAAAGGTTTTACATGTAAAGGTAGATGCGGGCGATGCAAAGATTTTAGCGGAAGATAAGTCTGCCGATAATGACGGCGAAACCAACGACTCAAGGAGAGAAAGTGAAAAGAACGGAAATGAGCATGAGAATGGACATGATACGGACAATAAACAAAACGAACAGCAGGGGGAACACGAAGGATAATTTGAAAGAATAAAAACCCCATGCTTTGTAAGCTTCCGCCCTGTTAAAAGGGCAGAAGCTTTTTTTTGATTTTTTTGCAGCCCAGAAAATAAAAGAATCGACCGTTTATGTCGTTTCATGAAAGTTGCTTCCTGATACTCGATTGACCTGACGTCCCTGCCTCGATAAACAATTCAATACAAGATTAAAAAATTTTAATTTTTAACTCATCCCTGTTTAATGTTCTGTTCGTATATATGTCGAGAGGAAAAAGAAATTTATCAAGGGGGTGCAATCATGAAGGGAATGCGATTGGTAGTAGTCGTTACTGTAATTTTGGTCGGTGCAGTCTTTACCGGATGCAGTAAAAAAAATACGTCTGCCGAAAACAGGGCCTCTTCCTCACAAAACATGCACGCAGATACTCAACGTGCAGAAAAACCGGTTGCTCCGGAAAAAAATCCGCCCGGAGATATTCCCGATAACCAGGCATTTGTTACATATATTTCCGCTGCAGGCGGTTATGAGCTCGAGGTCCCTGAAGGCTGGGCGCGGAAAACAAACGGTATGAATGTCGTTTTCACAGAAAAATTGGATGGACTTTCCACCGTCCTTACAAATTCATCGCAAACACCCGGTGTAGAGAGTATTCGCGCCGATCAAGCTGAAAAACTGAAAAAAACAGGAAGGGCTGTAACAATTAAGAAAATTAAGGATGTAAAACTTGCAAGCGGACCCGCTGTGCTCATGGTGTATGAATCCAACTCCGAGCCGGATCCTGTTACCGCTAAACAGATGCGTCTCGAAAATGATACATTTTTCTTTTTTAAAAAGGGCAGGATTGCCGAGCTCAGATTATGGGCGCCTCTCGGTGCCGATAATGTCGACCAGTGGAAGCGAATCTCAAATAGTTTCAGATGGAGGTAATATGAGAGTACTGGAGGGATTCGACATATACCGTTTTTATCATGTAGAAGAGGAAGAAACGCTCGCCTTGCGAGGAGTGAGTATTCATGTCGATTCGGGAGAAATTGTTGCGGTGCAGGGCCCTTCCGGCAGCGGCAAATCCACACTCCTGGCATGCCTCGCAGGGCTCGACGAGCCCGACGGCGGATGTGTAATGCTTTTGGGTAAACGGATCACAAGGCGTGCGGAGGTGGAACGCGCAAAAATACGCGCCCGGATGCTCGGCATAATGCTCCAGTCTGGAAATCTCCTTGATCATCTTTCTGTCGAGGACAATATAAGGCTCCAAATGCATATTGCGGAAAAGATCAATAAAAAACGGCTGGGAGAATTAATTGAAATGACAGGATTAATACACCGCGGGCACGCGTATCCCTCACAAATCTCAGGAGGGGAAGCTGCGCGTGCCGGTCTTGCCGTTGCAATTGCCGCAGAGCCGATACTGCTGCTTGCAGACGAGCCGACCAGTGAAGTTGACGCCGAAACCGAGCGGCGTATTTTACAACTGCTTGACTGCTATAGAAAAAATGGGGGGGCGGTACTTGTTGTTACGCACAGCGATGCAGTGGCGCAATTTGCCGACCGTACCATCCATTTGTTTGATGGGAGGATTTTGGAAAATGTCTAATACATATGTCAATATGCAGGATATCTGGAGAATTTATGTACGGGGAAAGACTATTATTACTGCACTTGATTCGATCTATTGTAAAGTGCATACCGGTGATCGAATTGCAGTGGTCGGACCATCGGGAAGCGGCAAATCAACGCTGCTGCATATCATGGGCGGGCTTGATACACCGACAAAAGGAACTATCGCCTGGCCCGCCTTCGGCAGGAAAGAGCACCTCCGCCCTGAAGAAGTCGGCTTTGTATTTCAATCAGTCAGCCTCTTCCCCTCGCTCACCATACTGGAAAACATCGAGCTCCCGCTTCTGCTCAGATATATAAAACCGTTGGAGGCGCTGGATTCCGCCATGACGGCTCTTAAATACATGGAGCTTGAGCCGATTGCGTATAAATTACCGGAGGAAGTTTCCGGAGGTCAAGCCCAACGTGTTGCAGTCGCCCGTGCACTGGCATCCAACCCGCGACTAATTCTTGCAGATGAACCGACCGGACAGCTCGATCATCCCACTGCGGAGCATCTTTTTGATTTACTTCTTAAATCCCTGGAATCATCGGAAATGGCGCTGGTCGTCGCAACTCACGATTCTTTGATAGCGAGGCGGATGGATAAAATCTGGCACATGAAGCACGGCAGGATGGAGGTGTTAAAATGATTTTCCTGTTCCGATGGATCAAAGGGATATTTATCTCTCGTTCGGGCAGCCTCCTCGGAGCAATAGCCGGAACAGCTCTCACCATGACTTTTCTCGCATCCCTCGGAATATTTCTTGCTGCGAGCTCTGCAACATTGACTAAACGGGCGGTATCGGACGTTCCGGTGGACTGGCAGATACTGCTCACGTCCAGCGCGAAAGAGCATAAAATCACAGAAGCAATCGGGAAAACGACCAAATACACAGCACTGGAAAAAGTCGGCTATGCAAATGTGAGCGGATTTTCGGCAGCAACAGGGGGAACGGTTCAGACTACCGGACCTGGAAAGGTACTTGGAATCGGCCCGGGTTACCTGGACAGTTTTCCAAGGGAAATACGCTCGCTTACGGGTTTGAAACAGGGGGTGCTTGTTTTTCAGCAAACCGCAGCAAACCTGCATGTGAAAGAGGGGAATATCGTTACCGTAATGAGAACAGGATTAGCGCCGGTTCAGGTAAAGGTTGAGGGTATAGTCGATCTTCCTTACGCGGATTCATTATTTCAGGCAGTAGGAGTCCCACCGGGCATGGCTCCAAAAGCACCCCCGGATAACGTACTTTTAATGCCGGAAAGCAGGTGGCACGCCATTTTCGATCCCCAGGCCCGGATACGACCCGATACGGTACATGTACAATATCACATCCGTCTTGCGCATAACCTGCCTGCCGATCCGACGTCAGCATATACGTATGTAAAACAACTGGCCAATAACCTGGAAGCTCGAATTGCAGGCAGTGGAATCGTGGGAAACAACATCGCCGCACGCCTGCTGGCAGTGCGTGCAGATGCGCTTTACGCCCGGGTACTCTTCCTCTTCCTGGGCCTGCCGGGCGCAATTCTCGCAATTCTGTTAACAGTATCCATTACAGCCTCCGGAAAGAACCACAGGCTTCAGGAACAGGTCCTGCTCAGAACCAGGGGAGCCTCAATCGGACAGATCCTGAAGTTTGAATCTTTGGAAGCTTTTATAACAGGGATATGCGGTGTGATTGTGGGAACGGCCCTCGTCTATTTAACCGAAAAGTTCCTTGCACCGGGTGCCATGATGAACAGATCGGCCATATTCTGGATTTCAGGTTCAGGCGCAGCAGGTCTTATCCTCGCCGTAACCGGTGTAATGTACCCTGCATGGAAGCACGCCCGTTTGTTTACGGTATCGTCGTCAAGATCCCTTGTAAGGACTTCTGGAAGGTCTCTATGGCAGAAACTCTATCTTGATTTTATTTTAATCGCTTCTTCATTACTCATATACTGGAGAATCAGTAGTCTGGGGTACCAGGTAGTGCTGGCTCCTGAAGGCGTACCCCAGGCAACTGTACACTACGATGCCTTTATTGCGCCTTTTTGCCTGTGGGTTGGCGGTGTTTTATTTACCGTTCGTTTCTGGGAAAACGGCCTTAACCGGCGCCGTATTATTTCAAAACTTTTACACCCGGTTGCAGGGAACCTGTCGGGGGTTGTTGCCGCATCTCTCGGCCGCCAGCGTACGAGCCTTACACGCGGTGTTATTTTAGTCGCCCTTGCGATATCCTTTGCCGTCTCCACGGCAATCTTTAATACGACCTACAATGCTCAGTCGGTGGTGGACGCACAGCTTACCAACGGTTCCGATGTAACGATACGGGGTTTGACAACAGCACCGCCTGATAAAATAATATCTCAGTTGAATAATCTCGAGGGAGTCTCTGCAGTACAGCCGATGATGCACAGATTTGCCTATGTTGGGAACGATCTGCAGGATATCTACGGTATCGACCCAAAACATATCGGAAAGGCAACAAGTATATCAAACGCCTATTTTGCAAACGGCAATGCAAAAGAGGCGCTTTCCCTGCTCGTTCAACAACCGGATGGGGTTCTGGTTTCAGAGGAGACAAGGCGTGATTTCCAGCTTCATAAAGGAGATCGTTTAAATCTCCGACTGCAATTTGCAAACGATCATCAGTACCATATTGTACCTTTCAGGTATGTGGGAGTAGTGCGTGAGTTTCCCACCGCACCGACCGACTCCTTCCTTGTCGCAAATTCCAGTTATATTGCACAGAAAACAAAGATCAATGCAAAAGAAATAGTTTTAATAAAGGCAAGCGGCAATCCGACAAACCTTGGAGAGAAAGTAAAAAAGATTGTTGCTCCGCTTCCGGGTGCGAGAGTTACGGACATCGGCTCTACACAAAAAGTGATAAGTTCAAGTCTGACTTCAATAAATCTACAAAGGCTCACCCGGTTGGAACTTGTTTTTGCAGTGTTGCTGGTAATGGGTGCAACCGGCTTGATACTTGGCCTCGGATTGAATGAGCGAAGGCGTAATTTTGCAATTCTTGATGCACTCGGAGCGAAACGCAGTCAACTCGGTGCATTCATCTGGAGTGAAGGTATCCTGATGCTCATCGGGGGAATAATAATCGGCATGCTGCTTGGGTTTGGCATTGCTCATATACTTGTAAAGGTATTGAAAGGCGTTTTCGATCCCCCGCCGGAGCACCTCGTGATCCCGTGGGTGTACCTCGGATTGCTCGTCGCTGCTTCCGTTTCTTCTACAATTATTGCCGTGTTGGGAATGAAGTTCATTTCCCATCGACCGTTGACGGAAGAGCTCAGGAAATTGTAGATGTATTGCGCCCAGGAAAACTGAAGTAGGCCGCCGAGTATAAACCCGCTGCAATTAAATAAATCATAGTAAAACCAAGCTGCATGGAAAGAATACTTGTTACAACGGTTGCAAAAACAGATACCGAACCGTTGATGGATAACGCCCACGGGAGAAATTTTTCCCTACGGTTGGAAATTATCTGCAATCCAAGTGGAAAAGGGAAGCCCATAAAAAACCCAAGAGGGGCGAGAGCAATAAGTGCAATAACAATGCGAATAATTACCGGAAACCCAATGAGCGTTCCAAAAAGAGGAGTAAATAAAAACACATTTAGCAAAAGTGATCCGATAACTCCGGATACTCCCACCGTAATTCCTCGTAACGGTCTATCCGTATATCTGCTCGAAAATTGCGAGCCGAGCCCGGAAAAAACAAGCAGTGCGGAAATTACAAATGCCACGCTGTAGAGTGGATTTGCAAGGAATAGGGTCAACTTCTGAATAACGGCAATCTCAATAAACATAAAACCCATCCCCAAAACGGAAAAGTAAATGATTACCCGGCATTTTCCCTTTTCCTTCGAAAATCTCCTGTGGGAAAAAAGCAATGGAAACGAAATAATCAGAAAGCTAAAGATTATCCCCTGGAACAAAGTGGCCCAGAGGAGGAGGTAGCCCCATTCGGAATACGGTATAGTATCCATTCCGCCGTTCAAGCCAAAAAGGTTTAAAGAAGTCGAAAAACGTAGAAACTGGTTGAAATACGGTTTATTGTCGCTGGGTGGATTTATATTAAAAAAATAGGAATTGAGGAATGACTTTTCCGAGTTTCCAAGATACGCCTCGGCAAGTTTATAGTATAATTCATTATTGATCTGATTATTAATATTGGTATCCTGAGATTTAATGCCTGGAAAGTATGAAAAATCGGCACTGAGATCACCAACCTTTTTTTTTGTTAACTCAATATCATGGTCGGCAAAAATACCGTTTTTTATCATTACCGAACCCCAATCGAGTCCGCGGATAAAAATCATCCTTCTTGAAAAATCGCCCGGATGCATCTTTTTTAAATATGAGAAAGATAACGATTCAAGCTTTAATAATGTACGGGGAGGAGATTTCATATTCATGGAAATGTACAGGATACCGTCTTTTTTTAACCTTGAAATGTATTCGGAGATAGCCTCGGTGGTAAATAGATAGTTTTCTCCGTGCCCCGTTCCTGATGAAAACGAAATACCGGATGAGACCATTGCAGGAATAAGAATAAGATCGTATTTTCCCTTTTCTCGCTTACAAAAAGACCGCCCGTTACTTATCCGAATGCTGAGATTATTCTCATTCCAAAGCCCTGCTGTATATTGTTTAAAGTTTTTATGTATCAAAGAAACAAGCGGCTTGTTCGGCTCTACCGCGGTAATTCTACGGGCGCCAAGCCTTTCGGCAAACAGGATGGGGTTACCGCCATCTACTCCAAGAATCAATACTTCAGGTTTTTTTTTAATTGAGAAAGGTAAAGAAAACGGAAGATAGTTTATATATTCGGCATCCTTGTCCTTGAAATTTCTTAAAATGCCCGACGCAGATATTCCATCAATAAAAACACCGTCCTCATTGGGTACATCTACTTTATAACTTGAAAGAGAAAGCCCCGGGGCAAAATGAAATTGTTCACTTCTCACTATCTGAATATACCCCAGAGGTGAAGAAACCGTTTTTATTATCCTGGAATCGGGCGCTTTCAGGGCGTATGAAATATCTTTATATTGAGAAATCTTCAGGCTTATACCAAGAAAATAAGGGACCAAAGCTGCAACTAATACGATACCAGCAAAAATAGTCTGTCTCATCCATTTATATTTTTTAATCTGAAAAAGCAAAGCCAGTGCACCAAAAAAAATTACAGGAAGCATCAAATACTGGGGGCTGAGAAAAAACATGATAATAAGGATGGAAATTGCTCCGATTCCGGAACCAAACATATTAAAAAAATAAAGCGTTCCGATTCTTTTCTTCATCTTTAAGAATGCAAGATTGATAAAAAGAGAGCCGGCAAAAAAGGGCATAAAGTAAATGGCATAGTAGAGACCGAGATAAATTAGCTGTTTTTTATCCTGATGCAGGCTTTGCGGAACAAAGGGGACCTGCTCACCCAAAATAAAGACATACGCTGAAATAACTATAAAAGCAGAGGCCGACCAGAAGAGCCACTCATCCAGGACAGGCTCTATATTGTCCTTATATATCGTAAGTACTGTTGCGGAAAGTCCATAACCGAGAATTGCTATGCTTATAATCATTGCTGCGAAACCGGAGCTGTTAATAACACTCATAAATCGGATGCTTCCCATTTCCACGGCAAGTGTTGCGATAGATATAAAAAAAACAGAAACGAGGTATCTTTTTGCCATTTTTATGAACACTTCTTACGATTTATTATACTTTTCAAGCATCTTGCCGGTGAAGGGGACAAATTTACAGGACCTCAATCGCTGTGTTGTAATTTTACCATCTTCTTTCTTGTTTATTAACAGCAAGGTCTGCCTGTCAAAGGGATTGCCCACCGGGATAACGATAATACCTCCCGGTTTTAACTGGCGAAGAAGATACACGGGAACATGGTCGGCAGCACAGGTTACGATAATCTTATCGTATGGAGCATATGAGTCCCAGCCGTAATAACCGTCCCCCGTTTTTCCTTTAATGTTTGAATATCCAAGCTCTTTCCATCTTCTGGCGGCCTGTTCTGCAAGCTGTGGAACAATCTCAATGCTATACACCTTTGATGTAATCTGAGATAAAATCGAAGCCTGGTATCCTGAACCTGAACCGATCTCAAGCACAGAGTCCCCCGGTTTAAGTTCCAGCAGATTTGTCATGTATGCTACAAACCACATATTGGTAATTGTCTGTCCATATCCAATGGGAAGCGGATACTCTTTATACGTATCATTGCGCTTGCTTTTGGGAACAAAAAATTCACGTGGAACCGCAAGAACCGCTTTAAGAACACTCTCACTAAAATTAGTGGTTTCGCTGTAATGCGCCACTCTTTCCTTTCGCTGCTTCAGATAGTATTCAGGTGATACATAACTGTACCCCGATAACGGAACGACCATACAATAAACGATAACAATTATTGCTAAGCACCTTAATGCCTTCATACCATCCTCCGGTTTACTCAATTTTATCATCAATCATTCCAACCTTCTAAGATACTATTTGCTTTGACATTAAGAAAATAAGGATTAAAAATTAATTGGAGATTAAAGGAAGATTAAAACTCTTTAATTTTAATGGGGAGAAGAACGGTAAAAATACTCCCTTTCCCAGGTGTACTTTGGACTTCAACACAGCCCTTATGCGCATCAACTATCCATTTTACGATGGAAAGGCCCAGTCCTGTCCCATCCCCGCTCCTCGCATCGTCTATCCTGTAGAACCTGTCGAAAATATGATCGAGATGCTCGAGCGGTATTCCTGCACCGCTGTCTTCCACCGTTATTTTCGCACACTCGCCTTCTCTATGGAGCCCCACAGTAACCAGTCCATGCTCGCTGTTATACTTTATTCCATTGTCAATCAGATTAATGAACAGCCGTGTAATAAGTGTCTGATCGACTCGCATTTTAATACTCCTATCACCCTGAAAAACAAGTCTTACTCCGTTTTTCTCCGCTATGCTTCTCATTTCATCAACGACCTCTTCGGCGATGATCCCGATATCTATATCTTCTATTTCCATTCTATACTTGTTTTCGTCCCCTCTTGTCAGGTTTAACAACTGAGCTACCATCACACCCATTTTCCTGCTCTCCTTCAGAATAATCTGCAAAGCTTCTCTGTATTCACTTACCGTTCTATTTCCTGCAAGCGCCTCTTCCGACTGAGCGGAAATAACTGCTATCGGAGTCCTCAGCTCATGAGATGCATCCGAGGTAAACTGCCTCTCCCTCTTAAATGAGGATTCCAATTTTTCAAGCATATCATCGAAAACTTTCACGAGCCTCCCCACCTCGTCTTTAACCTCCGGCAGGTTGAGCCTCTGTGTTAAATCGCCACGCCCAATTGCCTCCGCAGTTCTCGTTATATGATCTATCGGAGCCAACGATTTTTTTGCGAGAAACAACGCTCCTACAACAGCAATAACTATGCCGGCAGGTACGGCGAACAGTATCATCATTTTCAGAATATCAAGCGTCTCTTTGACAGGATTGAGTGAGCGAACCGCACGTACCCATGCAACTATTCTGTTTTCTTCATACACTGCCTGATCGTATACAAGAAAGTTCTCTTCATGTATTTCAAAATTTCTTATCTTGTTGAACTCCGGAGTAAGCTTGGAAATCTGTGGATAGGGCCTGCTTCCTGCAACTATCCTGTTTTTTACATCATACAGAGTAACGGATGTTCCGGTGGTTTTAAATTCCTGAAGCTCACTGTTGGTGATATTCCCATTTTCAACCTCTACTGACGATACAACCTGCGCAGCGTGTGCCTTTATAAGCTCTTTCGTCCCCTGATACATGATCTTTGACATCGAAACATAGATAAATGCACTGAAACCCCCGAGCAGCAGCAGAAGCATTGAGGTGAACCATAGAGTGATCTTTGCACTGATCGTTAATCTTCTCACTACTTCTCCTTAAGAATATACCCGCTTCCTCTCAGAGTATGGATCAATTTTGTTTTAAAACCGTCATCGATCTTGCGCCTTAAATACCGTATGTATACCTCCACGACATTGGAGTTATAGTCAAAGTCGTAATTCCAGACATGTTCTATGATCTGAGACCTTGTCAGGAGTATTCCCTTGTTTCGCAAGAAATATTCGAGCATGGCGTATTCCTTTGCCGTCAGCTCAATAATTTTTTCACCTCTTTTGGCAATATGCGTTGTCGTATCAAGGGTTAGATCCCCAACTCTTAATACCACTTCTCTTTCTTCCCCGCGCCTTCTCAACAGTGCCCTCACTCTTGCTAAAAGCTCGTCGAAAGAAAAAGGTTTGGTCAGATAATCATCGGCGCCCATGTCAAGCCCCCTCACCCTGTCTTCAATCGCATCTTTTGCCGTTAAAATCAAAACTGGCGTCGGTTTTTTTCTTATCCTTAATTTTTGCAGCACCGTAAAACCGTCAATAACAGGAAGCATTAAATCAAGAATTATACAATCGTAATTCACAACTTCAGCGAAATCCAGCCCTTCCTGCCCGTCCTTAGCCGTATCAACAATATACCCCGCCTCCTTCAATCGCCTGGCTATTGTTTTGAGCAGGGAGGGCTCATCCTCCACAACCAGCATCCTCATCATTGGCCCCTTCCTTCATACCTACCCCGGTCATTTCCTGCACACCGATCCTTATTCCGTCAGGATTGGCGACGTTCCTGAATAGATTTTTTTATCAATCAATTATAGGGATTTTTAGCCCGATAGTCGAGGAAATGCCGCTAACATTAAGGTCTTCTATTGACGGTGGAATTAAAAACTTATATTTAATATCCAGGATGAATGATAACCTGTTTTTCAAGGGAAACTCAAGGCCTGTATTAATAATGTACCCATACGTGGCTGAATAATACGGTCTTTCAAACCATGGATTCTTGTCGAATTTGAAAATTACACCGAAACCCGCACCAAAAAAAGGTCTGATCCTGGTATCCGGTTCTGTATTTGTGTATAAAGCAATCAGATTCATTGGAACTATAAGAAGCGTATGCCTTTTTCCGTTGTATTTCACCGATGTAAATGTTGCACCTGAAGAAATATTAAAAGATAAGTGTGTCCTTTTATAAACATCGGTTGCAATAATTGCTGATGGCGCGATTTTATAAAACTCTTTTGAAACTTCATCTGTAAAATCATAAATACCGAATTGTAGCACTAAATTGTCAGCCAATAACGGTAACGGCGAAAAAATAATTAAAAGAACAAAGAGCTTATAAATCGAAATCTTCGATAACTTCATTAAAAATTCCAATCGTTTTAATATTTATTCTGTTCGTTTTTTCATAAATAGAAACTTTAAGGAAATGATAAAAATCTTCACCATATCCATAATCCAAAGGCGCGCCCGCACCTCCAGTAGTGATATACGTAACATTATCCTTTACAAATTTATTATATGAATGTTCGTGCGAAACAATAACGGCTTTTATTTTATCGTACAAAGTGAAAAGATGATGGACCTCGTCTGCATTTTTCATATTTGTGCCTTTATATACGCCTTGAGGATAAAGGGGGTGGTGAATAAAGATAAAAACATTTTTGATGTCAGGTTTAGAAGCTGCGGAATCCAATTGATTCTTTAACCAATTGAATTGTTTTAGACCAATGCTATTTTCTTCATTACGAATATAGGAATCAAGAATTATAAAATATGAATGTGAATAACCAAATGAAAAATAAAACGTATCCCTTGATATACCGGTTTGTTCTTTAAAAATTTCTTCTGATTTTTTATCATTCCCTTCATGATTTCCCCTTGCTATATAAAGCGGCATTTTATCTGTGAGGGGTTTAGAATAATGCCAGAAATCCGCCCATTCGACCTCATTGCCACTTTTTTTCATAATATCGCCATTGCATATAGCAAATTTAGGAGTAGGCTCAATGGTTCTCATATATTCTACAAGCTTACCGTATACTCCAAATCCCTGTCTCAAATCACCGAACACAACAAACGACCAATCCTCATCAGAAGGCTCAATTTGTACTACAGAACAGGACGGAATAAGTATTATGATTGCTATAAATACTTTTTTTAAAATTTTTAAGACCATACCGACCCGGCACTGTACATATAATCGAGGTATTTGTTTTAAGACATATACACATTATTTAAGGTAGCTTAAGGCTTGAACATTAAAGGAAAATTAAGGGAAGATTAAAACTTTTTAATTTTAACGGGTGGCGCCTTTTATTTTTTTCTGCAAATGAGATTTTTCCAAACACGTCGATAAACAGATGCCCGGTTTTCGCGTTTACAGCCTGTTCGGCGATTCGAGCTCTGATAGAAGCTCGTCAAATGAATACTTCACCGTTTCGAAGTTTTCACGGAATTTATTGACCCTTTCCCTCACTTCCTTACCCTTCTGAATGCAGAAGGCAATGAAGTCGGCAATCTGCTCCATTTCTTCCTCCTTCATACCTACCCTGGTCATCTCCTGCACCCCGATTCTTATTCCGTCAGGATTGGCGACGTTCCTGAGCGGCTCATGGGGAAGTATATTCATATTCAGGATAATATCGTTCTCCTTTAGAAGGTTCGCCACCATTTTCCCGCCTCCGTACTCTTTGACATCGGCCGCAATCTGATGGGACTCGGTAAACCCGAACTCCTCGGCAACCACATTGAATTTTTTATGTTTCATCGCCCTTCCGAGTGCTTTCGCATTTTTAACTACCTGATTACTGTACTCCTTCCCGAAACTGATGATCTCCTGGGTCGCGACTGCAAGTCCGACCAGGGTATCGAGGTGATGATTGCTCGATGAGCCCGGGAAGGCACCTTTGTCGACTTTCTGCCACTCCGTGCTGCCCATATTGCTCAGTATTATCCCCCGCTGGGTTCCGAAATAGGTCTTGTGAGTGCTGCCGGTAACGATGAATGCACCCTCGCCGATGGGATCCTGAAACATGCCGCCGGCAATAAGACCGAGCACATGGGCCGCGTCGTATACCATTTTTATTCGATATTCGGAACAGATGTCTCTGAGCTCCCTGAGGGGCTCGGGAAAGAGAAAGAGGCTCTTGCCGAAGATGAGCATCCGTGGCCTGCACACATGAATGAGCTCTTTCGTGCGTTCGATATCGATATGAAACCCATCTCTCGAAAGTGGAAAATCAATGACATTCTTTGTAAATTTACCGACCGATCCGGCAAGATGGTGGCTGATATGCCCGCCGCCCGGAGTTGAGTTAACCATAACGATATCGCCGTTTGCAATAAAACTGGAAAATACCGCTTCATTTGCGTTGGTTCCGCTTATCGGGCGGACATCTGCATGTGAGCATCGGAAAAGCGTCTTAATATCGTTTCTGAGATCGCTTTCGATTTTGTCGATGAACTCCGTACCCTGATAGTACCGTTCGCCCGGATGTCCCTCCGCATATCGGTGCGCAAAATCCGACCCT
Organism: uncultured Spirochaetota bacterium; assembly: GCA_964521865.1. Classification (GTDB taxonomy): domain Bacteria; phylum Spirochaetota; class B62-G9; order B62-G9; family DRHN01; genus CAYSRJ01. The sequence continues at coordinate 241,464 of CAZFTJ010000003.1, forward strand.
GCAAGCTGCCGGACGGTTTGAGACATAATGTTCTCGCTCGCAATGAGATTCACCGTCCTTCTTCTCCATTCATTCTGCTTCCTGACACTCTCATAGAGATTTCTCACATATTTCTCAAGCATGTTCTTTCCCCAGCTCCTTTCCGAAGAAGGGTATAATAAAAACACCCCCGCGAAGCAGAGGTGTTAGAAAAGTACTACATTTATCCCCGTTTGAAAACTCCTCGTTTGTATAACCCTGTTTTGTTCAATAGAGATTTCACGCGAACGGGAGCCGTATGACCTGCGCCTGTAAACCGTATCGCTTTGACCGCCCTATAGCCGTAATTTTGCCCTGCCTCAGGTCATTCGACCGAGGCACCCATCGAAGCTTTGGGCGGCGTTACGTCTGTGAAGAAACTCAGCTCCTGAGGATCTGATTCGTTTCCGAGGTTGTCGACCGCTTTCACCCTGAGGACATGGCGTCCCGGCTTCTGTACCATGAAGGGGCTCGTATACGCAACGTACTCACTGCCGTCAAGGGAAACAAGAATATCCCGCACGCCGGACATGCCGTCGTTTGCACTGAGTGAATACTCGTTTGACCTGTTCGTGTAATTAATTCCGTCAACCACAACAAATTGGTCCTCTGGTGTAATGCGCACTACCGGAGGGGTGCTGTCAACATATCCTTCCACCGTGAATTCGGCCGTTTTGTTTCCGACATTATCGACTGTATATGCGGTTGCGCTGTGGCGGCCTTCCTGAGTTATGACCATCGGTTCGGTATATGCGATATACCCGCTGTCGTCAAGGGATACGTAAATCGAATCGACGCCCGAGAGATTGTCCTCTGCCCAGAGCACAATCGCGCTTTTTGTCGATATGTATATTTTACCGTTGTTGACAAAGAGCGGACCGTCTACCGAGGCAATACCGTCGGGCGGAGTCCCGTCGACGATGACCGAATAAATCTGTTCACTGCTTATATTGTCCGTTTTATCTATCGCCCTGTACACGATAATGTGTCTGCCCTCTGTCGAGAAACTGATCGGGCCGTTGTACACCTGAAGAGCGGATCCGTCCACACTGTACTGAATTTCCTTCAAACTCGATTCATTGTCATTTGCGGACAAAACAAAGCTCGCTGTCATGGGGACATAATCGATAATTCCGTCGTTATAGATCCTCATTTCCTGTCCGCTCAGAATCTGCAGGGAGCATACACCGAATATGAGAATAAATGATGTGACAAGCCATTTTTTCATTGCGAACCCCTCCTCGATTTTTTCTATGGTTTTGTCAATTAAACTCCGGTTATTCGGACGCTTCGCATCCGGATAGTACCAACGGTTAGCGGATATAACCCTCCTTGCATATCCTGGAGGACTTGCCGCTTGACGGCGGCATTATTTATACCAGAATTCTATGCTCAAGGACATCTATTACAATGTCCTGCAGTTGTATTCTGCAGGTAAAAAACCTGCGGCATGGGCCGGATAGCACCATGTAGAATTGAAAGTTCGCTTGCATACAGTGTACTTGAAGAACAGCAATTGTCAATGAAAATTGGATGCGAGGTCCCATCGATTATGAAAACGAGCAATCGAATCAGAGGGGAGCAGCGCCTGATGTTCGCAAACATCTTGTCAAAGAGCCTGGTGTTTGTTACTATAGTTTTACCATACCGACCCACCCGAATCTGGAGGATGCTTCAATGACGGTTACCGAGAAAATACTCGCTGTTCATGCCGGCCTCGAAGAGGTGAAACCGGGCCAGCTTGTGGAGGCTCGATGCGACATGATGCTGGCAAACGATATCACGGCTCCGATTGCTATACAGCAGTTTTACAAGCTCGGCATCGACCGGGTCTATGACAGCGAGCGTATAGCTCTTGTACCCGATCATTTCACTCCGAACAGGGATATAAAATCTGCGCAGCAGGCACTGTACGTGCGGGAATTCGCCCGAAAGATGAATCTTTTAAATTACTTTGAAGTCGGCGAGATGGGTATCGAGCACGCCCTTTTGCCTGAAAAAGGGCTTGTTCTACCAGGCGATCTCGTTATCGGCGCTGATTCACATACATGTACCTACGGGGCGCTCGGCGCCTTTTCAACAGGCGTTGGGAGCACCGACCTTGCATGTGGAATGGCAACGGGCAGAGCATGGTTCAAAGTTCCCGAATCGCTGAAGTTTATCGTAAGAGGCAGACTCAGAAAATGGGTGAGCGGCAAGGATCTGATTTTGCGTATAATCGGCGATGTCGGTGTCGACGGGGCTCGATACATGGCAATGGAGTATACCGGTGACGGGATAAAAAACCTGTCCATGGACAGCCGTTTCACCATTGCCAATATGGCGATAGAGGCCGGTGCGAAAAACGGGATATTCCCGGTTGATGAGCTCACGCTCAGCTATGTCGAAAAGAGCATGAAAGAGGGAAGGAGAAAAGACTCCTATACGATATACAGCAGCGACCCCGATGCCCAATATAAACAGGTTTATGAATATACACTCGACGATCTCCAACCCCAGGTCGCATTCCCGCATCTTCCCGAAAACACAAAAAACATCTCGGAGGTCGGTGATATCCCTGTCGACCAGGTCGTGATCGGGTCGTGTACGAACGGACGGCTGGAAGATCTAGAAATTGCTGCGAAAATACTCGGCGGGAAAAAGGTACATAAAGGTGTGCGGACGCTGGTCTTTCCCGCAACCCAGAAAATCTACCTCGAAGCGCTGAAGAAGGGGTATATCGAAGTACTCGTCGAAGCCGGTGCCGCCGTATCGACCCCCACGTGCGGGCCGTGTCTCGGAGGGCACATGGGAATACTCGCACAGGGAGAGCGGGCAATATCGACGACGAACCGCAATTTCGTCGGCCGAATGGGACACACGAAAAGCGAGGTGTACCTTGCATCGCCGGCAGTTGCCGCTGCATCTGCCGTTGCGGGCAGGATAATATCTCCCGCAGAAGTTGCGGGCTAGGGAGACGTATATGGCAGGGAAAAAACCATTTGTGTTGAGGGGAAGAGCACTTACCTTAGGCGACAACATCGATACCGATGTCATAATTCCCGCGCGGTATCTGGATACTCTCGATCCCGATGAGCTCGCCTCCCACTGTATGGAAGACACCGACATCGGGTTTGCAAAGAGAGTAAAAAGCGGCGATATTCTGGTCGCTGGAGAAAACTTCGGCTGCGGTTCCTCCCGGGAGCATGCTCCTATTGCCATCAAAGCGAGCGGTATATCCTGCGTCATCGCCGCCTCTTTTGCCAGAATATTTTATAGAAATGCAATCAACATCGGTCTGCCGATCATGGAATCAAAAGAAGCGCCGGCCGGTATCAAAGACGGAGACGTTGTGGAGGCGGACCTTGAGAATGGAAAAATAGTTGACACTACAACCGGGAAGACGTACACATCCGAACCCTTTCCCCTGTTCATGCAGAACATAATCAACGCCGGAGGCCTCATTCAGAGCGTAAAAAGGAAGCTCGCAAAGGATACGTGAAGTATAACTTCGGGAGGAAAAAGATTTATGTACAGAATTGCTGTAATACCGGGTGATGGGACAGGTCCGGAAGTTGTGCGCGAGGGATTGAAGGTCCTCGAAAAAATCGGAAAGCTGTTTTCGATCGACTTCAATATCAGGGTGTTTGATTTCGGCGGAGAACGGTACCTGAAAACCGGACACGTGCTCGACGATGAAGATGTTACTGAGCTTCGTGAATTTGATGCAATATATCTCGGTGCGATCGGGCATCAGGATGTAAAACCGGGAATACTAGAAAAGGGGATACTCCTGAAGCTGCGGTTCGACCTCGATCAATACATCAATCTGCGCCCCGTAAAGCTCTATCCAAATGTCGAAACCCCGCTTGCCGACAAGAAGCCCGAAGATATAGATTTTGTCGTCGTGCGGGAGAATACAGAAGGCCTGTACGCCGGTATCGGGGGATTTCTGAAAAAGGGCACAAAGGACGAAGTTGCCATTCAGGAGATGATAAATACCAGAAAGGGCGTCGAACGGTGTGTGCGCTTCGCCTTTGAGTATACGAGAAAGAGAAACAGGGAAAAGAAACTGACGCTCTGCGCCAAAACGAACGTGCTCACCTATGCGCACGACCTCTGGGACAGGGTGTTTCGCGAGGTCGCAGAGGAATACCCGGATATACAGTCCGACTACGCGCATGTGGATGCAATTACCATGTGGATGGTAAAGAATCCGGAATGGTTCGACGTCATCGTCACCACGAACATGTTCGGCGACATCATCACCGACCTCGGCGCAATGATTCAGGGCGGAATGGGAATTGCAGCGGGTGGGAACATCAATCCCGGGGGAGTCTCCATGTTCGAACCCATAGGCGGCTCGGCGCCCAAGTATACCGGAAAAAATATGATAAACCCCGTTGCCGCCATATCGGCTGTTCAGATGATGCTGGAGCTTTTCGGCGAACAGAAGGCGGCAGCCGCCCTGGAAACCGCGCTTGTTGCCATACTGGGAAGGATGAAAAGCATGGCGGCGGGAAAGATGGGATACACCACGTCTGAAATCGGCGATCTCATTACCGAAGGAATTATAAAATAGGCATGTCGATTTTCAATCGTAAAAGATTCAAACAAATAGGGCTCGCGGAAGGGCGATCGTCCGCTGCAGCCGCACGACGAGCCCCATTCAGCCGGCCGCAGGTCGAAAGAACCGGCTTTCTCCGGCATGGAAAGCCGGTATTCCAATGGGTAAAACCATAGGCAGAGGAAGGAGAAAAACCATGAAAGATATACTTCAAGGCCTTTATCGTGCCGGTAAGGGGCTGATAACACTCAAAAGGGAGGATGTCGAGAAAATCTTCAATGAGCTGAAGAAGCGGGGAGAACTGAGTGAGGAGGACAAGGAAGATTTCATCGAGAAAACACTCGAACGGCTCGAAGACACCGGCAAGAAGGTATCGGAAAAGATAAAAAAGACGCTGACGCCCGGTATGGAAAAGCTTGACCGGCTCAATGGAAAGATAGACCAGCTTATCAAAGAGGTCGAGCTTCTCAAAAAAAAGAAGCAGTAATCGGTTGGTATGAACCGGTCATCACTTATTGTCAACGATAGTCGAGCATCGGAAAAAAAGCGGCAGTAATCGGAATGCGCTCAATCCACCCGTTCCTGCCAGAGGATTTCTCTCTCCAGCCCGAGGCGTTTGAATGTTACCCTCTGATAGAAGATGGCAGCTGCCATCATACCGTTTGTGTACAGGATCAGTACCGGAAAAATAATCCCCAGCCTGCCCGCAAAGCCGCACACAACAAAGATTGTGAGGTGAATGGTGTCGCCGATCATCGACCACAGCTTCACGGAAAATCGCATTTCCCTGTAGTAAAGCTCACGCGTCGCGTTATCGATCCTGTCCGGATCCGGAAAGAGATTGTAGAAATTTCCCACCGATGACGGATAGCCGATCGAAACCACCACATTCTCAAGACGGTAAAAAAGATAGTAAAGGGCCGCAGGCAGCCTCTTCAGCCGGCCTATGTTTTCATCATCCAACTTCAGTCGTTTTCGCATCTGTTCGAGCGTCTCCACCCTGTCTACATACCCCGGTTTGGCGATGTTGATGAAAACATTCTTGAAATGATCGTACAGAATGATATGAAGGTACATCGAAAGCTGGGAAATCACCGCAAGGACAAAGGGAAAATAGCTTCCGGTATCCCTTAAAAGCGCAAATGCGACGCCGTAGAATATGGAAAAGTGCGTAGCCGTATCGGCCAGGGCGTCGAGTGTCTTGCCGAAGGGAGAGCTCTTTCCGGATATCCGGGCAAGCTGACCGTCTGCGCAGTCGAATACTATCATGAGCTCGAGTAAAACCGCGCCGTACAGCATGAACGGAAATCTGCCCCTGGAAAAAAAGTATCCGGCGACAACGCCGAACACCATCGAGAAAAGTGTCACGAAGTTCGGACTTCTGTTGGTTACGTGAAAAAATTTCGCAACCACAAACGCTGCTGGCCTGTTGAGGAACTGATTGATAGGTTCCTCCGTCTCCTGCGGTTTGAGCGTCGATTTATACTCAGTAAAAAGATTCCGTAAGAACCGGCCCTCTTTTTTAATTGCAATCAACCCTTTTCATACCAAAATACCAATGAATAATGGGACCCGCGAAACATCGAGCAAAAGACGCCCGTTGTAACGGCAAATCCCGCCGTCTTTAATCAGACACACAGGTCATACGCCTCATTCAGCCGGCCGCAGACCGGCCGAATTACCTTATTAAAAGCTGTTTTGTCCGTTACAATATATACAATTTTATTACAAGCTTCACTAGTTATGCTTTTTCGGATCAAACAAGTTGCAGTTGTAAAAATGAAATGAGTATATTGTTCACTACAATTCATACAGCTGCATGGTCTATCGGTCATGAGTCTTTTCGACACGTATACTATCACTGAATCCGGGCTTCCCTGTACGATTAAATACACAAAAAAAAGCATACAAAAAACTTTCATACCGCTTGTTAAAATGATCGTCGAAGACTTCCGAAAAAAAGAAAATGAGCGCTACATCCTCTGCATCGCAGGGCCGCCGGGAAGCGGTAAAAGCTCTATCGCACATCTTTTGCAGCTTTTTTGCGGCGACCGTGGATTAGATGCGCATGTGCTCCCACTGGACGGCTTTCATTTGAAAAACAGCGAGTTGAAAAAGAAGACCGCCCTGATCGACGGAGGGAAAATCTTTTTGTATGACGTCAAAGGTGCGAAAGAGACCTATGACACCGCAAAGCTATTCGACTGCATGAAAAAACTATCCCGGGGAAGCTCCTTTTTCTGGCCCGTATATTCTAGGACTACCCACGATCCGGTCGAAAAGGGGGAGCACATATGGGACAATCATTCCCTCTACATCATCGAGGGCAACTACCTGCTCCTCTCGGAGCCTCCCTGGGTCCTTCTGCGGCCGTATTTCGACAAACGGATATTTATCGAGTCCAGGGAGCGCATCCTTCGGCCTCGGATTATCGGAAGAAAGGCGAAGGGAGGAATTCTTCGCAGAGAAGCCCGCCGCCATTACCGAAAAAGCGACCGGAGAAACATCCGGGAAGTTCTCGAGCGCTCCGGGGGCTACGACTGGCATCTTGCACAGCAAAGCCGGTACAGGTATAGTTTTATCCATTAAAATACCGGCATGCTATGTTGGAAAAAGCCGGTTTTTGGGAGCGGATTTTCTGAAATATAATGCCGCATAAGGACGCAAAACGTCCGGATAATAATCCTTTATGTATAAAAGCACCGTCCGTATTGATTAATCGATGTAAAGACCATTATTCAAGCATCTGTTTTAATATTTTTAGATTGATAAGTTCTCTTACCTATGTCTTTCATATAAAATAGCCACCTGTTCAAAAGTTTTCAGCCAAAATTCTCCATTATCGACACACGTCTGCCGCATGACGAGGCACTGACCGCCGTTACTCAACTGTACAGTCATGCATGATCAAACACCACCTGCGTACAACGGGTGATTGAATGATGTTCCCAGCGCAACTGCAGTTTTCGCATGCTCCTGAAATTACCTGAAAAAGCGGTATTTTTATTTATAGAGAGAATTTTTTCAATATTGAAATTTTATCCCATTAACGGCCGATATTACATGAATGAAGAGGCGTTGGACATATGGATGCAGTGAAACGTGAATTACAGGATAAAAGGATAAAAACCACTATCGTATTTGTCAAAAATAAGATTGTCACCGGTGCTTTTTATGTATTATTGACTCTTCTTTTATCCTTTCCCGCACTTCTTAATGCTCAGTATTTCGACCTGCTAAAGTACGAATCGATAACACCGGTCTCCGTCCCCGTGTTCGAGAGCTTCGGCACAGGATCATCGAATATAGGCATGACCACCCTTCGGTTTCGGGCGACCCAGGACCCAGGGCCATCCGGCGGCACATTTCGCGTGAAAAGCATAGAGGTGCGCTTTACGGAAACAGGAAACTTCGATGAAGCGTCCGATATAACCGCCGTCAAGGTATATAAGGACGACGGCGACAACCTGTATGAGCGTGTCGACGATACGACGGCTGCAAACAACTGGACTGGGGCATCGGGCCCCTATAATTTCAGCGGCGGCGTCACCAAAGTCGTAGACATCGATACTTCAAAGAGCGCTTTCGACGCCAACTGGACGCGCCTGTACATATCCTACGACTTCTCAAACGGCGCCGATTCTCCTTCAGCAAATCTCAGCGCGAACATCAACTGCGAAGTTGTTGAAATCATTTATTACGATGATAATGCTCCTGTGACGGTTTATACAGAAAATCCAAGCACACCATCATCGGCGGAGGCGTAGACGACTACGAGGTCATACCCCAGGCTTCCGGTATCGCCCCCTTACCCGCCGAAGCCGAGCAGGGGGCGCAGAATGTCCCGATCCTGAAATTCACTTTCAAAGCCGGAGACAGTACCGTATCGGCAAACGGGTATTCTACGATCGATTCTATCCGTCTCAAGCGTGCCGGAACAGGAGTGGATTCCGATGTGGCTGCAGGCGGCATCATTCTGTTCGACGATTCCGGTCGACGGCAGGCAGCTTCGACAGCGGAGATCAGGAGATTGCGGGAAGCGCATCAACCCTCGGCGGTGGAATACCGGGATACGCGTTCCTCAACCCCACTGCCAATCTTCCGGTCACAAGCTCAGGATCGATATACTACGCGGTCATCAATATCGCAGCAGACGCTCAGATAGGCAAAACGATCGGTCTTGAGCTCGAGGACCCGGACAATGACATTGTATTCATCGATCCAATTCCAACCGATGCGTATACTCAGAGAGGCTTTATAGATCCTGCGGCAACAGTCCCTGTGACGAACAATACGATTACCATACAGGAGATAACAACTGTCGATGTGACCTCCCCGACAGTCATTTTCACCGATCCCGCAAGCGGGAAAAAGGATGTTCCTATCGGCACTGAAGTTACAGCATTATTTTCGGAAAAAATCAACGTGTCGACGGTGGCAACCTCCACCTTCATACTCAAGGATATCACCGGTAAGTCGATTTTCGGGACGGTCAGTGCATCCGGAGAAACAGCAACATTCACACCTTCTAAGGAACTCGATTACGAAACGAAGTATGCTGCGAGGCTCACTACGGAGATCAAGGATGCGGCGGGAAATCCCATAGACCGGGACTATACATGGGAGTTCACAACCATACCCAGTATACCCGAGCCGATAGCGGCAAACAACCGAATTTTGCCTGGTTCCACCGATCCCGTGAAGATCTATATACCAGAGCCGCCCGGAGGGTCTTCCGAAAAAATCACCGTACAGGTATACACAGCCAAGGGACAGCGTGTGGCGACCCTTGTCGACAACAGGCCATACAGCCAGATCGTTAATGACCTGCCGCTTCTTTGGTACGGTAAAAACGGAAGGCAGAAAGATCTCGGTCCCGGGCTCTACTTCATCCAGATAAGAACAGGCAGCTATAAGCGTGTGCTCAAGGTACTGATCGTACGGTAGATGAAAAACGTGAAAAGAGAAGGGAACGCCCAATGAAGAGGAGTATGTTCAATACCAGATCATTTTACATCGTATCGGTATGTGCCACCGTTTTGCTTCTATTCATTTTCGGCTCCCACGGATTTGCCCTGGAGGGGGCGGAGTCACCGGAGCAGAGTTTCTGACCGGACCTATGACGCCGCGGTATAATGCCATGGGCGGGGTGATCGACGGACTCGGCAATGATCTCGAAGCCATTCACTACAACGCGGCCCTCCTCGCGACACTTCAGAGCCTCTCGCTTTCACTGAGCGTGAATCCCTACCCCAACGATGTGTCACATTACCAGATTTCAACCGGCCTTCCTATGTTCGGAGGCGTTGCCGCCGCATCGGCGCAGTTATTGAACACGGGCGGTTTTACCTATATCAACGAAAACCTCCAGCCCGGAGATACGGTAAGTGTGTACGATGCAGCTGCTACCGTCGGTTATTCTCGTTTTGTCTGGAAAGAGCTGTCTGCAGGGATGTGCGTAAAAACGATTTACCGAAAACTGGGAGAGTACAACGCCCTCGCCTTCGGCACTGATATAGGTGCAGGATATCGATTTGAAACACCACATTTCGCCAGTCGCCCTAAACCACCGAAGGTGGATACCCTTAAAAAGAAGTTACATAAAAAAAAGAAATCTCTCCAGAAGGAGCGTGAGAAATGCATACAAAGGGCCTCTAAAACGGTAGAGGAGCTCCAAAAAGACATCCAGGGACTGTCATCAAGGAAAGCGGATACCGAAGCGAAGCTCTTGTCTGCCGAAGAAGAGAAGAAGCCGCCGCTTTTGGAAAAAATAAAGCAGATCGATGATCAGTTGGCGTCACTTCGCAATACTATTGTTGTTGAGGAGGATAAACGCACAGAGGAGATAGTCGGCATTGAGCGCTGGTATACCGAGAATCTGGAAAAATCAGAAGAGGAGTACAATAAGAGCCTGTTGGATCTGAAATATGTGATTTCAGAACGGGAGCGGCTTTTCGCGCCGGTCAACGAAACCGAAAACGAGCTCAGCGACGAGCATATCGATTCTTCTATCGACGAAACAATAGAAAAATCGCGCAGTTTTCTCAAAAAGCGGGTAGAGGAACTGAGCAGTGCGAAGGTAAAATATACAAACCAACGGCAGGGAAGAATCGAGGAGATAGATATCGAAATAGCCTCATACGGGAAAACGATTGAAGAGGTGTTCGGAACCAGAGTGAAGAAGCTTCAAGAGGAGCTCGATGCTCTCAAAGAACAGCGTGATGCTCTGTCTGTGACTGAGGATGAACAGAGCAAGGTGCAACTCGACACACTACAGAAGCTGATAAATGAAAAGGAAAAAGAACTGCAGATCGCACAGGGCGACCCCTGGATGAAGAAGCTTCTCGCGAGGATCAAACAAAAAAAACAGGAACAGGAGGAGCTTGGGGAAGACATAAAACAAAAGGGAGAGGATATCCATGAGGCGGTAGAAGAGATTACAAAGGATAACGAGAAAGACATAAAAGGTTTCATCCAGCTCAGGGTATGGCTCAAGCGTGAACTTAAAAAGGCAAAGCTGAAGAGAGAGCTCGAACTATTGGAGGCAAGAAAGGGGGGGCAGAGGCAAAAAGCCCTTGATGAATATGAGGAGAAGGAAAAAGCCCTGTACCTGCAGCTCATGTCTTTAAAGTACGATCATGAGGAAAAGATTCTCGGTAGCAGGAAGGCCGCACTGAGAGAGGATTACGAGAACGGGAGGTACGAAACTGAAACTGAACACCGGAAAGCACTCGAACGACTCGAGGACGAGTTCTCCTTCCAGGAGCGCTATCTGTTGAACCTGATTTCCGAGCTTGAAAATAGTTTGGCGGGAGGGGATGAATCGGCAAAAGCTCGTATAGAGGAATCGAAAAAAGAACTTGACGAAAAAAAACGGGCGCTCCAAAAATCCATTGAATCAATTGAATCGGATGAAAAAAAACTTCTTGCCGAAAAGAAGAGTGTATTTGAAACGGAGATAGAAAAGCTCGAATGGCAGATCAGGCTCACCAGGCTCATCTACCTTCAAACCGATTCCCCATATCTCAATACATCGGTCAATCTCGCCGTTCGAAACTTCGGTTCAAAAGTGAAATTCGTGGAAGAAGGGTATCCCCTTCCTGCGAGCGTACATCTGGGCGTTGGATACGCGGTGCTAAACAAGGAAAAGCACACCATTAAGCTCGGAGTACAGGCGAACTTTCCCATCTATGACGAAATTACTGTAGGTGCCGGTGCGGAATATGGGTTTCTCCATAGGGCATTTTTTCGGGCAGGATACACATTCGGTGCAATCGACCGAACTTTCTCGGCGGGAATCGGCGTAAAAGCGGCGCTGGGATTTACCGAGTACGCAGTCGATTACACCTTTCAACCCATCCCAGATTACGGGATTGTTCACAACTTCGGATTTTCCGTATATTTTTAAACACTAACCCCACCATATTTCCTGCAAAATCGGATTATTCCTGAGCGGAAAAAAATGTTGACATGAAAAGTAAAATCTTTACAATATAAACTACATAAACTACAACTCGATAAAAGAGGCGGTTGATGCGGTGGACAGCACCAGACGCGTCTTTTTTTTCGCCGTGTCTTCATCCATTCCGTTTGCCTCTGATTTCTGCTGGAAATTCTCTCTTGCCGGGAAGATTTGCCCGTTTAATTCCGAGATATACACCCAGAAAATATTCGCTACCCAGTGTAGCAGTGACGACGTTGCTGTCGGTATTTCGTTTTCGGGTGAAGCTGTGGATCGCCTTCGTATTGCCGGGACAAGCGGAGCAATAACAATATGCATCACCACCTTTATAAAAGCTTTGATAACGAAACATGCGGATATAAAGCTATTTACCGCACCGGTAACCTCGCTCTACCAGAAGATCGATCTTCCGTCGAAAATGTCCCATACTGCCATTATGGATATCATCTACCTTCTCGTGGTCATGAACAATAAAGAGCGCGTATCAAAATCCATCGGTAAATCCGAGAAAGGAGCTTTTACGCCACAGAATAAAATAAATTGTTTCGAAAGGAGGCGATTGTCGGTCTTACGCGGACTGGTTTTACCCGTGGACCACTGTGCCAACGACTACCGCGATTATAAAATACGATGCGGTAGAAGATTAGCTCTCGCAGGGAATACTGACATCACCTTTTCCCCGGCGACGGGAAAGCCGATGGGTGTAGAACAGGAGCAGCAGCTTTCAATATGAGCGAATTCATCATTGTAGAGAATTGCCATGACAAAATAGCAAAAAATTCCTGATATGCGTGTAAACCCTCCTGGGCCTGGATCGAAACGCTGGCACTCGCGCGCGGCACAATGTATGAAGGATTACTCCTCGCAGGTGAAACAGTTTCCCGTGGTTTTCGAAGAAGAACATGTTCTCGACAACGTCCAAAAGGTCGGGGTCTTTATATTAAAGAAACTGTGCAGGATGAAAGAAAAGCACACGATCATCGGTGATGTCAGGGCCAAGGGTCTTCTCCTGGAAATAGATCTCGTCGGGAATAAAGACGACAACGAGCCGTTTGTCGATGCGGGAAACATGGTATATGAAAGGGCCTTCAAAAAGGGGGCCGCCCGGGTACCGGCGGGAAACATTCTGCGTCTCGCCCCGCCGCTTATTATGAAGCAGGAACCCGCGGCAAAGTTACTTGAAATCATCGAAGAATCGATCTTTGAAACGGAAAAGCACTTCGGGTACCGACCCATCAATAAATTGAATGAATCGGTCCCCGATTATCAAAGGTTGCGAATAGATTTGTCATAAGTGATTATTTTTGTATGAGCCGATGAAGTTTTAAGTATATACTAAACAGTCCATTCAGGAGTGCACAGCGATGAAGATACAGTTTTAAGAGATACGTTCACCAGAAACCGGTGAGATCGAAACTTCCGTTATGCTCTACCTCACGGACCTTATCGACAGGTCCTTTGCTGATGACACCGACATAATGCGAAGCGACATGAAGACCTGCCCTGTAGATTTTGCGTCTGAAAGAAAAAAACGGCTGTACCTTTCGACCTGATTTCTGGAAAATCCTACCTATGGGAGTGCGGGTGACCCGGGTGTAGCGCGGAAGGAATTCGGAAAAAAACTCGTGTTTTATTTTATATAACCCTGTCTCTTCATAATTAAACAACTGTGGAGGAAGCACCATGAAAAAATTAAGGATAGGTTTTGCCGCCGGTTTTATGGATGGATTTTCAAGAACCGGTCTCGAGCTTTTTGCCAAATACCAGGGGGAGCTCGATACAATGTCGCAGGAATTGGGCTTTGAAATCCTGCACTTTAAAAAAGAGATGCTCACCGTGCAGGATGCTCGAAAAATCAGGCATGAGGCGGATGAAAAGGATATAGATTTTCTTCTGCTATTTCATCCGGCGTATATCATCGGAGACCTGGTATACGAGGTTTTGAAGACAAAGGCTCTCATTGGGCTCTGGGCTATAGAGGAACCGCGGGACGAAGGGCCGATGCCTCTCGCCTCGTTCGTCAACCTGTCCCAGAATATCAGCATTGCGCATCACAATTTCAAAAACGGTATAAAGAAGGCCAAGTGGTTTTTCGGGCCGATCGACGGGCCTTTTTTCAGGCCCCGATTCGAAATTACCGTGAAGGCCCTTACAGCCGTTAAAAACCTGAAGGATGCAAAGGTGGCTCAGATCGGCAAGCTCGCAGACGGTCATATAAATCACTACAACGATGTTCGGGATATATACCGCTGGACCGGTGTCGATATATCGAGAGATTACGAAGTCGAAGATATCATCGCAATGGGAGACAAGATGTCCGGGAAGGACGTTTCGGAGGAGCTTGAAAAGCTGGAGTCATCCACAACTTCACAGAGAATCAGCAGGGGAAAAATCGATGGCTCGGTCAGAATGTACCTCGCAATCAAACATATCTGCAAAGAAAACGTCTATTCTGCGGTTGCCTTTTCCTGCTGGCCGAAGCTCATGCCCTTGAAGGGAATGACCGGCTGCCTGATAAACGCCATGCTCAACAACGCGGGAATTGTGGCGGGTTGCGAGGCGGATGCCCTGAGCACCGTGTCGATGCTTGCTCTGAAGTACCTTTCAGACGCGAGCACAGTACTGACGGATCTCCCCAAGTTCGATGCAGCCGACAATTCATTGATGCTGTGGCACTGCGGCACTTCACCATTCGACATGTCGGACAGCCGGGGCGTTACGCTTGACAGACACTACTTTGCAGACTATACCAGTGAAGAAAGATACAAGGATGTGGGGCCGATCACGGACGTGGTCTTCAAACCGGGCGGCCTGACGGTCTTCAGGTTTACCGGCGAAGCCGAATCCTTCTACTATTTCACGGGTACGGTTTTCAACGAAGGAAAAAAGACCTTTCACGGAAGCCGCGGCTGGGTGAAGGATTTGAGACTTTACGATGAGCCGGTTGCAGTCGTCGACCTCATGAATACCCTTCTCGTCAACGGGCTCCCTCACCACTACCCCATGGTGCTGAAAGACGTGGGAAAATATGTCGAGGAGCTCGCCTACTGGAAGGGGCTGAAAAAGATTCGAAAGGCACGGTACAGGGACTACCTGTATGTGCCGGAACCATGAAATATCTTTACAGAAAAATGATGAATACAGGCCGAAAAACAACTGCCGTACTGTTTCCCCGTCCGGAGAAGTCGATCGTGGACAATGTCCCCATTCCCCGGCTCGAATCCTCCGATGTGCTCGTCCGGATAGAATATTCCTCGGTAAGCGTCGGCACCGAACGCTGGTGCCTTACCGCCGGGCTTCAAATCCCCGGCCGGCCGGCGCTCGCATTTCCCCACGTGCCCGGGTATCAGGCTGCGGGAATTGTGCTTGAAGCGGGTGTGGATGTGTCGGACATAAAACCGGGAGACCTCGTGTTCAGCAGAAACTGCAGGGAACCGGACAATTTCACCGGTTCGTGGTGGGGCGGCCACGTTGGACTCCACGTGGCAGACTACCGTTCGGTTATACCCCTGCCTGCCGGGATTTCGACCTTCGAAGCTTCATCCCTCCTGCTCGCTCAGGTCGGGTACAACGGCGCGTCAAAACCGCGTGTATCGCGAGGTGACGTTGCCCTTGTCATCGGCGAGGGGCTCGTCGGTCAGTACGCCGGCCAGGTACTGCGCCGTCGGGGGGCACACGTCATCATTGCCGGACTCAATAAAAAGCGTCTTGCGATCGCCGCACAATACAGCGCAGACGAGGTGTATGATAATTCCGGAGGCGGGCTCGGCGAGTTTATACGGAACATGCACCCGCAAGGCATCCCGATTGTGCTTGAAACGGCAAGCAGTAACGAAACTATTCGCCTTGCCATCGACCTTCTTGCGCGAGACGGTCAGCTTGTCTTGAACGGATTCTACCCGCCGTCAGAGAGCATGCTCGACTGGCACTGGCTGCGGCGAAAGGAGATAACCGTCTACTGCCCCGATTCTCGTACAAGAGCTCGTCTCGAGGCAACGCTCGGGCTCATTGAAAACGGTCATATGCAGGTGAAAGAGCTCGTTACCCATACCCTCCCGGTTTCAGAGGCCCCCGGCATGTATGAAATGATTCTTGACCAATCGGCCGATTTCCTGGGCATTGTGTTTGACTGGCGCCATGTATAACCGGCGCACCGGGCGCATACAACGGCGTTGATATACGTACGTTACAGCTTTCAGGATATTTTTTACACCGTGATCTTCACTGCTCCCTGGCGGATGACCTGTACATGCGGACCCGTTATGTCTACGATGGTCGAGGCAGTCGGGCTCGACAGAGCCGCGTTTTTTCCCACAGCCTGGTCCCTGCATACGATGCAGTCGACGAGCTCGCCAAAGACGCGCACCAGTTCTTTACAGTCCAATATATCTTCTTCTCCGCTTATATTTGCGCTCGGTGCGACGATGCTCCTTTTGTCGATAAAACGAAACAATCGGTGTAAAAAGGAGGAGTCCGGATATCTGAGTGCAATGGTACCTCCTCCGCGCCGCCGGAGGACAATGGTAAGAGGACCCGGCCAGTATTTGAGGAGCGCAGGGGAAAGGGTCTGGTCCGTATACTCCTGTACCCTGTCCAAACCGCTGATGAGCCGGATGAACTGCTTTTGGGGAGGCCTGCCTTTTATTTTATAGATTCTGCGTACGGCATTACTGCACGTCTCGAGCGCCACGATGCCGTAAATCGTATCTGTCGGTATGATGCACACACCGCACTTATTGAGCGATTCGGCAACCCGCCGTGCAACAGTATCGAGGTTTTTCCCTGTCAGGGTATATATCTTGCTCATAGCCTTATTTCCGTTACCACGAGTAATGGACGTGCAGGTTTCGATGCATACTCGGTTGTGGGATGCTGCGGTAGACCGTTCAGCTCAACGCCAGCATCCGCTCGATCGCGAGTTTCGCTTCGGCTGCTTCACGCGCCCCCACAATAACCTGCTCCGAGTAATCGCCTTCTTCTATCAAAAGGAGAGTATGAAAGAGGTTAGACCGGTTTATTTTCGACATATTCCTGCATACAGATTTTTCGAGCGGCTCGATGAACTTATCCGGGTTGTTCGTTTGAAGCCTGTGCACCATGTTGTACTCCGTTCCCACCACCCATTTGCTCCCCGGCTCCGACTCCTCGACCATACGTTTTATCTTTGCCGTAGAACCCGAAAAATCGGATGCGTCGACAACTTCAGGATCACACTCAGGATGCACGATGATGCGAATATCAGGATCCTTCTCCCTCCAGTAGGTTACATGCCGGAGCCGAAAAGCCCTGTGCACGACGCAGAAACCGTCCCATATCACGACCTGCTTGTCCTGCAGCTCATCGTCGATTCCTCCAGGTATGTTTTCCGTATATCGCTCGGCGACACAGCAGCTGCCTTCCAGCCCGAGCTCCCGAGCAGTATTGATCCCCAGATTCTTATCCGGCATGAAAAATACCCGCTTTCCCTTTTCCAGAATCCATGAAAAAATGTTTTTTGCATTGCTCGACGTACATACCAGCCCCTCGTTTTTTCCGCAGAAGGCCTTCACCGCTGCAGTCGAGTTAGCATAGGTAACTGGAACGTATTCGTCAGGATGAAGCCTCTGGAGTATATCCCAGATTATCCGTACCCTGTCGGCAGGTGCAAAGTCTGCAAGCGGGCAGCCCGCATCCCTATCCGGAATGAAAACAAATTTATCGGAGGATGCGAGTATACGCGCGATTTCGGCCATAAAGTAGACCCCGCAAAACACAATGAACCGCGCATTTGTCCCGGCCGAAACCCGCGAGAGCTCGAGAGAATCCCCGGTGCAGTCGGCAAACTGCTCCACCTCATCCCGCTGGTAGTGGTGAACCGGCATGAAAAGTTCTTTCCCGAGCTTCTTTTTGATACTGGTTATCCGCTCATCGATTTCTGTTTCGATCATCCCATTCAATTCCCTCATACTGCGCGTCTCCTGAGAAATCCGACATATACAATCACTATTGACGCCATGCTGTCGTAGAAGCACTGTATGTTATGAATATAGTGCGTAAACGGAGAACAAAGGAACTGAAAAATCGGCAGAAACACCCTGCGCCTGAGCGGCATAAAACGCGAAGCGAGCTATTGTAGAAGAATATATACTAAGATGTTCTGCCCATTATAATATTGATACTAGCTGTTCTCGATACAGTTACTATTCGGTAGGCAAAATCTCTTGATAAGAAGTAAGTATGATATATTATCATACTAGAGGAGTATTTATAAGCAAAGCAAAGATACCCATCATACAATACCCTCAAGCATGATCACCGTTATCTACCAATACTCATCGATGTTTAACTAATCGATTCCCATTTGGGATAATTTATCAAATATTGGATAATGACATCTATATTATTGCAGTTATGCATTTGAATAGAAAACCATTTTATTATAAAGAGAGAATAAAATAAGGCAGAACAAGTCAGGGCACTGGACTGGCTTTCTAGTGAAATTGCTAAGGTTCTACTAGTCCTTGAACTATGTAAAAAAAATATCCATTAAATACACGGTCAGCGAGAAGCTCCAGCGTTCGACCTACAAGAGCAATATAATAACGCTTGCCAATAATAGCGTAAGACGCTATTATTGTTACAGTGATAAGATCTTTTGCAGACAAAGACACAGAGCGAGTATTCCAACGGCTAGCTTCTAAACACCTTTCTATCGAACTGCAGCTTACTGCTTACCGTAAATTAACAATTATAGATGCTGCAGAAACAATCAACGATCTTAGGATACCGCCTGGCAACAGACTGGAGAAGCTTAAGGGCGGCCGCGAAGGCCAATACAGCATTCGGTTAAACGATCAATGGCGAATATACTTTTTCTGGAAAGACAATGATGCCTATAAAATTGAAATTGCTGATTACCACTATTAGGAGTACTACATGGAAAAGAAAATAATGGCACCAATTCATCCCGGGGAAATTCTGATGAAAGAATTTCTCAAGCCTTTGGGTATTACTCAATATCGACTTGCCAAAGACATTAGTGTAGTTCCAAGAAGGATTAATGAGATTGTTCATGGGAAGCGGGCAATCACTGCTGATACTGCTCTTCGACTCTCTAGATATTTTTGTACTTCTGAGAAGTTCTGGATGAATTTGCAGACACGGTACGACATGGAACTTCAAAAGGATTTGCTCGGAGACAGACTTGAGAAGGAAGTTGTTGTACTCTCACAGAAATAAATCAAAATATCCTGGGTCGAACATCCGGATGGAGGAGTATCATTAAAAATGAATCAAAAATCCTTTCTTAATATCGTGAGCAATGGAAAGAAAGATATAATCCAAGAGATTATGGATTCACTAAATAAGAATCATATATTAGAGAAATTCCGACACCCAACGCTAAGAGAATCCTTGCTGTATTGCGTGATAAAGAAATTTTGAGGA